>JBQCHK010000030.1:0-178079 GCA_051954725.1 Afipia sp.
CACCGGATCGAGCACGACGTTTTCCAATACCGTGCCGAAACGGGTGATCGTCGCGTAGATCTCGGGCTCGGCCGTCGGCGACAAATTGATGACCTTGGCGTAGCAGCCGCCCTCGAAATTAAAGATGCCGCGCGGGCTCCAGCCATGCTCGTCATCGCCGATCAACGTACGCGAGGCATCCGCCGACAGCGTCGTCTTGCCGGTGCCGGACAGGCCAAAGAAGATCGCGCAATCGCCCTTCGGTCCGACATTGGCCGAACAATGCATCGGCAGCACGCCTTTGTCCGGCAGCAAGTAATTCAGTGTGGTGAAGATGCTCTTCTTCATTTCCCCCGCATAACGAGACCCGCCGATCAGAATGATTCCGCGGGCGAGATCGAGGGCCACGACATTCTCCGAGCGGACACCGTGACGTTTGGGGTCGGCGCGAAAGCTCGGCAGGTCGATGACGGTCAATTCGGGAACGAAGCTTGCAAGCTCCGAGGTTTCCGGCCGACGCAATAACGTGCGAATGAAAAGCGAATGCCAGGCCAGCTCCGTGAAAACGCGGGTCTTGATGCGAAAGTTCGGATCGGCGCCGCCATAGAGATCCTGCGCGAAAAGCGTCATACCTTCGGCGTGATCTAGGAAATCGGCATGCAGCGCGGCGAATTGCCCCGGCGTGATCGACTGATTCCCATCCCACCAGACTTTTTTATCGGTGACTGCGTCGCGAACTGTGAACTTGTCCTTCGGGCTGCGGCCCGTGAACACGCCGGTGTCCGCGCATAACGCGCCGTCCGCGTTCACCATCGCTTCGCCCTTGCGCAGCGCATGCTCGTAAAGTTGCGGCGCGCCGAAATTCCAGTACACGGCTTTGACGTTCTTCAGCCCGCTTTTTCCGGCGCCGAAGCCGTCGTTACGCACGCCTATTTCTCGCACGGAGAATTCCTCCTCGAACTCCCGTATGACCCGCGCGATCGTTCATCACGTCTGCTTCGCTTCGCGGGCTTGATCCGCCAATTCCTTCAAAACACTCCGAAGCTCGGCTGGAGTAACAATCCGCCGCGGAAAATCCAGCCGCAGCGCGTCATGACCGTCGGCACTCATGTCCAGGCCATCGGGATCGCACCCCGTGCAGCGCCAGTCGGCGGCCTTGGCGCCAAGCAATCGCGTCGCATAGAGATTCAGCGCATCGCGATGATCGGCGTTGATATGATCGATCGCGCCCTGTTCGGCCTCGAGCAGCGCGTCCGCGCCCTCAAGGCTGGTCAGAATCTTTTCGGGCTTGAGATCCACGATCCGCCCGAAGCCGGCGACGAGATGAACATTGGTCGGCCGAATCCGGAAGAACGAGAAATCCTTGAAGTCCGCGAATGACTCCGCCGACGGATGAGCGTTCAGATACCGCCGGCGCAGGGTTGCCCTGAGTTCCCCGTCCGCTTCCTCGGCCGTTCCGCCGACCATGATGCGGGAGCCTTCCAGCGGATCGCCCTCGGCGCGCTCGTCCAGCATCAACGACACCCTGTTATCGGCGATAATATTTTTGGTATGCACCGCAAGCCGCGAAATGAGGAGAATTGGCGAACCATCATAATGGCTTGCGACATTCACGAGCGAGCAATAAGGGTCGCCGCTGCCGGTCATCAGGGTCGCAAGCGCGCCCTGCCGGCTTCGGCGCAGCAGCGATCGGGTGAGCTTCGAGGCGGTGAAATTGGCTGTCGGCTGCATAGCTTAAGTCCTCAATTCCATTTGAAAAAACCACCCTCTCGGGCTAAATTAAGGGATTGAACAAGCACGGAACAGTGGCGTCCTTTACGCATTTTCCGGGAACTCGGTCACACTTCAGCCCAGCTTGCATTGCTCGTTGACTGCGTTCTTAAGGCCACTTCAACGGCAGACGGTCGAATCGTTCGCCTCTCGCCATCCGCTTCGGAAAGCAGGCATATGCCCACAATCGCTTTGGTCGATGACGACCGCAACATTCTCACATCGGTCTCGATCGCGCTCGAAGCCGAAGGCTATCGCATCATGACCTACACTGACGGTGCATCGGCGCTCGACGGCTTCCGCACCAGTCAACCCGATCTCGCGATCCTCGACATCAAGATGCCGCGCATGGACGGAATGGAGACGCTGCGAAGGCTGCGTCAGAAATCCGACTTGCCCGTTATTTTCCTCACCTCCAAGGACGAAGAGATCGACGAACTGTTCGGTCTCAAGATGGGGGCCGACGACTTTATCCGCAAGCCGTTCTCGCAGCGGCTGCTCGTAGAACGCGTCAAGGCGGTGTTGCGCCGCGCCTGCCCGAAAGACCCGGCCGCAGCCCCCAAGGAGACCGACGCCAAGGCGCTCGACCGCGGTCTGCTGCGCATGGACCCCGAGCGCCACACCTGCACCTGGAAGAACGAGCCGGTCACCCTGACGGTTACGGAATTCCTGATCCTGCAGGCGCTCGCGACGCGTCCCGGCGTGGTCAAGAGCCGCAACGCGCTGATGGACGCCGCCTATGACGATCAGGTCTATGTCGACGATCGCACCATCGACAGCCACATCAAGCGGTTGCGCAAGAAGTTCAAGGTCGTCGACGACGATTTCGAGATGATCGAAACCCTCTACGGCGTGGGTTACCGGTTCAAAGAAACCTGATAAACTGCCGTTCCGGGGTATGCAGCCTGCGAGCCGATCCACGCTTGGGGTAAGGATTTCCCGATGCGCGGTCTAATCCGCGGCAGACGTTCCCGGCGCGACTGGAAAACTTTGGTCGGCACGGGTGCATCCTCAGCGTGAACGCGAAGTGTGAGCGCGGGAATGACGATGGTGAAATGTAGGACCGACAACCGGGCAGTTTCAGTCATTGCTTGATCGAACGCAGCCTGACCTCAATCCGGATGCCGAGGACACCTCCCAGGTCCCCGCGACGGAAGCTCCTGCCGGTCATGTCGAGCCGACGCCACGGTGGCGGCCGCGAGACTGGCTGAGCCGCGCCGGGCAGTTTCTTTTCACGCTCAGTTTTTCGAGCCTGACCCGCCGCATCGTGTCGTTGAATCTCGCGGGCCTGATCGCGCTGGCTGCCAGCATTCTGTATCTCTCGCAATTCCGCGCCGGACTGATCGACGCGCGCGCGCAAAGCCTGCTGGTGCAGGGCGAGATCATCGCAAGCGCCATCGCCGCTTCGGCGACGGTGGAAACCAACACCATCACCATCGACCCCGACCGCCTGCTCGATCTCAAGCCCGGCGAGAGCTACGGAGCGCCCGAAGAATTTTCCGGGCTGGATTTCCCGATCAATCCCGAGCGCGTCGCTCCGGTGCTGCGGCGGCTGATCTCGCCGACCAAGACGCGCGCGCGCATCTACGACCGGGACGGCGTGCTGATCCTCGACAGCCGCAGCCTTTTTCGTCGCGGCGACGTCATCCGATTCGAACTGCCGCCACCGACCGAAGTCAAGCCGGGCTTCCTGGAACGCACCACGATCGCGATCCGCACCTGGCTCAATCGCGGCGATCTTCCGCTTTACCGCGAACTCGGTCCTGAAAACGGCAACGGTTACCAGGAGGTCGCGCAATCGCTCAAGGGCGAGAAGTCCAGCATGGTCCGGATTAACGATCGCGGCGAAATCATCGTCTCGGTCGCGGTTCCGGTGGAGCGGCCGCGCGCCACCATCTTCGGCTCGCTGATGCTCTCCACCCAGGGCGACGACATCGACCAGATGGTGACGGCGGAGCGGCTGGCGATTCTGAAGGTGTTCGGCGTCGCCGTGATGGTCATGATCGTGCTGTCGCTGCTGCTGGCCAGCACCATCGCGGGGCCGGTGCGGCGGCTCGCCGACGGTGCGGAGCGCGTTCGCCGCCGCATCAAGACGCGCATCGAGATCCCCGATTTTACTCGCCGCCGCGACGAAATCGGTCACTTGTCCGGCGCGCTGCGCGAGATGACCGATGCGCTCTACAACCGCATCGAGGCGATCGAGACTTTTGCCGCCGACGTCTCCCACGAACTGAAAAATCCCCTCACCTCGCTGCGCTCCGCAGTGGAGACGCTGCCGCTTGCAAAAACCGAAGCCAGCCGCAACCGCCTGCTCGAGGTGATCGAGCACGACGTCAAGCGGCTCGACCGCCTGATCTCCGACATCTCCGACGCGAGCCGCCTCGATGCCGAGTTGCAACGACAGGATGCCGCGCCGGTCGATATCCGCAGGTTGCTCGAAACGCTGACGTCGGTTGCAAACGAAACCCAGCACGGCACCAACGTCAAAGTGAAGGTTCGCTTTGAAGGCGCGCCCAATGACCACTTCTCGGTGCCCGGTCACGATTCACGCCTTGGTCAGGTGATCGCCAACCTGCTTTCCAATGCGCAATCGTTCTCCGAAGCGGGCGGCGAAGTCCGCGTCACCTGCCGCCGCGTGAAAAATGAAATCGAGATTACGGTCGATGACGACGGCACCGGCATCCGCCCCGGCGCATTCGACAAGATCTTCGAGCGTTTTTATACCGACCGGCCGCATCAGGGCTTCGGGCAGAACTCGGGACTCGGCCTGTCGATCTCCAAGCAGATTATCGAAGCCCATGGCGGGCGCATCCGCGCTGAGAACCGTGCCGGCCCCACCAATGCCGAAGGCGACGCCAGAATCGCTGGCGCGCGGTTCGTGGTCCGGCTGCCGTCAACATGACAGACCTGGATGGCGCGACCATTCATGCCTCGGCGGTGCGCGTCGGCGAGTCGGCAGTGCTGATCCGCGGCCCGTCGGGGTCGGGCAAATCGAGACTGGCCTTCGATCTGATTCTCGCCGGTCGCGCACGAGTCATTCCTGCGGCCACGCTCATTGGCGACGACCGTGTCCGACTGGGGAAAACCGGCGGACAACTCACCGTCCACGCGGTGATGGAACTCGCCGGACTGATCGAAATCCGGGGCCTCGGAATCCGTCGCTGCGACTTCGTACCGTATGCCGCCATCGGACTAGTGGTCGATCTCGCCGCCCCCGATGCGGAGCGGTTGCCCCTGCCGGAATCGCTCAAAATGACCCTGTCCGGCTCCCAATTGGCGAGGATTCCCGTCGCCGCCGGGTTTGACCCGCTCCCTCTGGTAGCAGCAGCCCTGATCACTCAACCAGCCATTGGCTCCTGACCTGCGGCGTTCGGCGGATTGCCGGAAGGGGTCTGGTAACCATATATGACCCATCATAACCATCGAGCGGACCGGCGGAGCCACTGCCGGCCCTGGGACAAACGCCAAGATGCCCTCTTGCGCCGAGGCTCTGGATGGTCAACATGTGGCCCTTTCGTGCGGTGCATCAAAAAAGCGCCCGCGAGGAGTCTTGGATGATTGGTTTGGTACTGGTGACCCACGGGCGTCTTGCCGATGAGTTCAAGGCAGCGCTTGAGCACGTCATGGGTCCGCAAAAGCAAATCGAAGCGATCACAATCGGCGCCGAGGACGATGCCGATTTGTGTCGCAGCGATATTATTGAGGCCGTCAAGCGGGTCGACAGCGGTGACGGTGTCGCCATTCTCACCGACATGTTCGGTGGCACGCCGTCGAACCTGGCGATCTCCTGCATGAGCCGCCCCAAAGTCGAGGTGCTGGCCGGCATCAACCTTCCGATGCTGGTCAAGCTCGCCAAGGTTCGTGACGACAAACCCCTGCCCGAAGCGATTGCCGCCGCACAGGAAGCAGGGCGCAAATACGTCACCATCGCCAGCCGGGTCCTTGCCGGAAAATGACGCAAGCGCTGGACGAGAAACCATCATCCGACGGCGCGATCGTCCGCGAGCTTCCTATCATCAACAAGCGCGGTCTGCACGCACGCGCCTCCGCCAAATTCGTTCAGACCGCCGAAAAGTTCGACGCGGAGATGACGGTGACACGCAACGGCGAAACCGTCGGCGGCACTTCGATCATGGGCCTGATGATGCTCGCCGCCGGCATCGGCACGTCGATTACCGTCTCGGCCAAGGGCCGTGAAGCTCAGGCCGCGATCGACGCCATCACCGAACTGGTCGCAAGCAAGTTCGGCGAGGAGTAATCACTCCTCATCCGCCTCCGGACGCGGTGGCCCCTTGATCCAGATTTTCCAGCGTACCGCCGGGCCGGCCTTGCCGTGAAAATAGCGCCGCGCCGTGATGCTGAGTTGTTCTGCGTCGGACGCATTCTGCTTCATCCACGCCTCGCACTTGGCAAGCTCCTGGTCGGTGGTGTCGCAGATGCCGACAAAACCCCATTTGTCGAGATCGCCGCGCGTGGTCAGTCCTGACGACCACGACTCGCCCGGCGTGAACGTCAACGGATGGTCCGGGCTATAGAACGTCATCGGCTCCCCGGCGGGAGTATTGGCGACCACGATCCGCCAACGGGTGTTGAAGCGCGCTCGCCAGGCTTCGGTCAGTTGCAGCGCGAACTCCGAGCGCGGCCGGAACGGGGCCGCCGCATCGCCATGCTGACGGATGTGCTGCGCGGCGATGATCGGGGAAAGCAGAAGCATCGCGAAGGTGAAAATCATCCAGATCAGCAGCAGCCGGATCAGCGCCATCTGCGTCACCCGCAGCGCCGGGATCGCGATCAGCGCCAGCGGCACCAGAAAGAACAGCGAGATTCCCCAGTCGGTCTTCATATAGATGCCGAAGACCAGCGCCCCGATGGGCGGCCCCAGTGCGACGATGATCTGGATCAGCCAGACATTGAGCGCCTGCGCGCGGCGGACATCGGCGTTCGGACCGCGCATCCATGGCCGTTTCGCGGAGTCCACGACCTCACGGAAAAAGCCTGTTTCCCGAATCGATTTCCACCACTGCAGCTTCCACGTCAGCGCAACGTAAGCGGCGATGACGGCGACCAGCAGCAGCCCGGCATTGTGCACGACATAGCCGATCACCAGTCGCAACGATGTCGAGAATTCCCGCGACCCGTAGACATCCTCGGCATAAGTGAGCGGTACGAAATCGACCTGCTTGAGCCACAACAGATGCGGCGTGAGCGCGACCAACATGGTCAGGATGGCAACCCACGGCGCCGGAGACCGCAGGAAGGCGAGCCGCTGCGGATGAAGCAGCGCCGCAAGGCCGACCGCGCCGATCATCGTCAGCACCCAGTATTTGGTGAGCACCGCGGCGGCGCCCGCAAGACCGAGCCAGATGCCTGCACGCACCGTGCGCTTGTCGAAGGCATGGAGATAGGCCAGCACCACCAGCGGCAGCGTCACCAGTTGCAGCAGGTCGGCATTGTACTTGTAGCCCTTGATGTTGAAGATCGGATAGATCGCCAGCATCGCAACGGTGAACATGGCGCGGCGATGATCGACCACCCGCATCGCGATCAGCCAGCACAGCACAAGCCCGACGCCGGCCACCGTCATCGCCAGCGCATAGGTGGCCCAGTCGGTGGCGGGAAAAATCCGGAACCAGACGCCAGCGACCCAACCCGAAAGCGGCGGGTGCTTGCCGTAGCCGAGCAGGAACTTCTGCCCCCAGCCGTAAGCCTCGGCAACATCCATGTGAACATCCTGCGCGCCCTTCAGCGCGGTGAGGATGATGGTCCAGAGCACCGCGTGGACGCACGCGAACCCGATTACGAAGTTGAGGCTGGTGCGATCGTCATGAGCGAGAGCCGCGATCCATGCGGCAAGCCGCCGGGTCACCGGCACGTGACGCAGCCGCGCCTTCTGACGCGATTTCAGACCGGTGCGGGGTTTGGGGCCAAGTGCGGATGTGTCTGACATGGGTGCGTAGCTAGCAGGCCCGAGGCACAACCGGCAATACACATCCCCGCCAGCCTGAGGGCGCCCTCAGCCCCGCCACACAGGGCATAAATCCCTGCGGGTTCAGCGGGAATTGCGCCCGGAACGATCCATTTCCATTGCCGTGCTGCAGCGCCGATGCTATCTCGCGGCCATGACAACGAGCGCCATTTCCAACATCCGCAACTTCTCCATCGTCGCCCATATCGACCATGGAAAATCGACGCTGGCCGACCGCCTGATCCAGACCACAGGCGGGCTGCAGGACCGCGAGATGAAGGAGCAGGTGCTCGATTCGATGGACATCGAGCGCGAGCGCGGCATCACCATCAAGGCCCAGACCGTTCGCCTGCACTACAAGGCCAAGGACGGCAAGGACTACATCTTCAACCTGATGGATACGCCCGGCCACGTCGACTTCGCCTACGAAGTGTCGCGCTCGCTCGCCGCGTGCGAGGGCTCGCTTCTGGTGGTCGACGCTTCGCAGGGCGTCGAAGCGCAGACGCTCGCCAACGTTTATCAGGCGCTGGACAACGATCACGAGATCGTCCCGGTCCTCAACAAGGTCGATCTGCCGGCCGCAGAACCCGAACAGGTCAAGCAGCAGATCGAGGACGTCATCGGCATCGACGCGTCCGACGCGGTGATGGTGTCCGCCAAAACCGGCCTCGGCATTCCCGACGTGCTCGAAGCCATCGTCACTCGCCTGCCTCCGCCGAAGGGTGACCGCGACGCGACGCTGAAGGCCCTGCTGGTCGATTCCTGGTACGATGTTTATCTCGGCGTCGTCGTTCTCATCCGCGTCGTCGATGGCGTGATGAAGAAGGGCCAGCGCATCCGCATGATGGGCACGGGCGCCGCTTACGATGTCGAGCGCGTCGGTTTCTTCACGCCGAAGATGCAGCAGGTCGATGAGCTTGGTCCCGGCGAGATCGGCTTCATCACCGCCGCGATCAAGGAAGTCGCCGACACCCGCGTCGGCGACACCATCACCGACGACAAGAAGCCGGTCAGCGAGATGCTGCCGGGCTTCAAGCCGGCGATCCCGGTGGTGTTCTGCGGCCTGTTCCCGGTCGATGCCGACGACTTCGAGACTCTGCGCAGCGCCATGGGCAAGCTGCGGCTCAACGACGCCAGCTTCTCCTTCGAAATGGAAACCTCCGCCGCCCTCGGCTTCGGCTTCCGCTGCGGCTTCCTCGGCCTGCTGCATCTGGAAATCATCCAGGAGCGGCTGTCGCGCGAATTCAATCTCAACCTGATCGCCACCGCACCGAGCGTCATCTACAAGATGCGCCTGACCGACGACACCGAGATCGAGATTCACAATCCGATCGACATGCCCGATGTGGTGAAGATCGCGGAAATTCAGGAGCCGTGGATCGAGGCCACGATCCTGACGCCGGACGAATATCTCGGCAGCGTGCTCAAGCTTTGCCAGGAGCGCCGTGGCAACCAGAAGGAGCTGACCTATGTCGGCGCCCGCGCGATGGTCAAATACGAGCTGCCGCTCAATGAAGTGGTGTTCGACTTCTATGATCGCCTGAAATCGGTCTCGAAGGGCTACGCCTCGTTCGACTACCACCTCACCGACTATCGCGCGGCCGACCTTGTCAAGATGCAGATCCTCGTCAACAACGAGCCGGTGGATGCGCTGTCGATGCTGGTCCATCGGACCCGCGCCGAAGGCCGCGGCCGCGCCATGGTCGAAAAGATGAAAGAGCTGATCCCGCCGCACATGTTTCAGATCCCGATCCAGGCGGCGATCGGCGGCAAGGTGATCGCACGCGAAACCGTGCGCGCGCTGCGCAAGGACGTCACCGCAAAGTGCTACGGCGGCGACATCACGCGCAAGCGCAAGCTTCTGGAGAAGCAGAAGGAAGGCAAGAAGAAGATGCGGCAGTTCGGCAAGGTCGACATTCCGCAGGAAGCTTTCATTGCCGCACTGAAGGTGGATAGCTGATTACGTTCAGCTCAGTTCGCGAGTATCGGATCGACCGTGCCATCGCGCACGCGCTCCGCAGCCGGCCGCAGAATGTATCCCGATGCCGCGACGTCACGCGGCTCATTCCGGCTTGACTTGGTCCGGAACCGGACAGACCATTGCCGGGCTGGCAGTCGCGCAGCGCATCACGCCCCGCAATCCGGAGAATCTGATGGCTTACAAATTCGAGGTCTACAAGGACAAGGCTGGCGAGTACCGCTTCCGCTTCAAGGCGCCGAACGGCGAAAACATGTTCGGATCGGAAGGATATGCGCAGAAAGCATCGGCCATGAGCGCGATCGAATCGATCCAGAAGAATGCGCCGGGCGCGACCGTGGACGACCAGACCAAATAGCGTCAGTCCGCTTTTTCCATTTGGTGATTCACACCCGGAACAGACCAAAATCGCCGCCACTATAAGGTGCGGCGATTTTTCCGTCGGAGCCCGCCGACATCAACCTGCGGCAAGGCACATGTCCGAGCCGGAGCTGTATCCTGCCTGAGCGGCCAGCAACTGCGCGATCTCCGCATTCGGCCGCGGCCGGCTGAACAGAAAGCCCTGGCCTTCATGACAGCCTTCGGCGCGCAGGTAGCTGAGCTCGGCCTCGGTCTCGACGCCTTCCGCGGTGATGGTGACACCGAGGCCGGCGCCCAGCGAAATGATCGCGCGCATGATCGCCTGCGCGTCCGGATTTGAGTCTAGGCCGCGCACGAACGACCGGTCGATCTTGATCTTGTCGAAGGGGAAGCTGCGCAGATAGCTCAGCGATGAATACCCGGTGCCGAAATCGTCCATCGAAATCCGCACGCCCAGAGCGCGCAGCGCGTGCAGCGTCGCCAGCACCTGATCGCTCTTTTCCAGCAGCAGCGTTTCGGTGATCTCCAGCTGAAGCCGTTTCGGCGGCAGGCCCGATTGCCGCAGCGCGTCCATCACGATCGCCAGCAGATTCCCCGTGCGGAACTGCAGCGGCGACAGGTTGACCGCAACGCTGACGTCGGACGGCCAGCGCGCGGCATCGGCGCAGGCCCGGCGAAGCATCAGCGCGCCGATCACATTGATCAAGCCTGTCTCTTCGGCCACCGGAATGAAGTCTGCGGGCGAGATCATGCCGCGCACGGGATGCGGCCAGCGCACCAGCGCCTCGACGCCGGTGATGCGGCCGCTCCTGAGATCGATCAACGGCTGATAATGCGGCACGAGAGCATCGCCCTCGATCGCCGCGCGCAGATCAATCTCGATCAAGCGGCGATTCTGTGCCCGCGCATCCATCTCGGCTTCGAAGAAGCTGAAGTTGGCGTGTCCCTCGCTCTTGGCGCGCGACAGCGCCATGTCTGCGTTCTTGAGCAGCTTCTCGGCGTCGTCACCATCGCCGGGCGCAACCGCGATGCCAATGCTGGCACTGCTCAGAACGGTATGGCCATCAAGTACGTAAGGAGTGCCGATCGCATGGATCAGCTGCTCGACAAACGAGGCGACGTCGTCGGGCCGCGCGATGGAAGCCTGAACGATGGCGAACTCGTCCGAGCCGAGTCGCGCCACTGTGCCGGGCTCTTGCACCGAGGAGCGCAGCCGCCGCGCCACGCTTTTCAGCAACTTGTCGCCGATCGCATGGCCGAGCGTGTCGTTGATGGCGCGAAAGCCATTGAGGTCTACGAAAAGCACGGCGACATGCTCGCCGCCCCGCCGCGCGATGGCGAGGGCATCGTCAAGGTGCCGGCGCAGCAGGATGCGATTGGGCAGTCCCGTCAGCCCGTCATGCTGTGCCATGAACGCCAGCCGGGCTTCGGCACGCCGCCGCTCGGTAATGTCGATCAACGACATGAGAACGGCCGGCTTGTCCTCGAAAACGAGATCGCGTGTATAGATCGCCATGTCGATGAGCGATCCGTCGGCCTTGATATGTTTCCACATGCGAGCCGCGCGCTCGTCGTCGCTCTGCTCGTCCGACCACGGTGTCTTTGTCTCGAACGCCTGAATATCGGGTAGCTTTAGCGCCGCAAAATCGGACCGCGCATAGCCGTAATGCTCGATCGCAGCGGCATTGACTTCGATGATCCGCGCATCGTCGCGCGCGCACAGGATCATCGGCACGGGATTGCTCTCAAAAAGAAGACGGAAGGATGCCTCGCGCTGCTTGAGCTCCGTGATGTCGACCCGAAGGCCGATGACGCCGCCGTCCCTGGTCTGGCGCTCCTCGATCAGGATGCATCGGCCATCTGCCAGCACCTGCTCATGGCGGGACGCTGGCTCGCGCATCTTCGCCATGCGTTCCGCGAGCCATTGCTCTTCCCGCCCGATCGCATCGGGATAATCGCCTCGGGCGACGCCTACGGCGAGCGTGTCCTCGAGCCGAACGCCGGGCTCGAACAGATCGGCTGTCGCGTCATAGATCTCGGCGTACTTCGCGTTCCAGAGAACGTAGCGGCCCTCGGAATCCAGGAAGACAATGCCCTCGGGCAGAATCTCAATGGCTTCCCGGAGTCGTTCGTGCGCCTTGCGCGCCTCCGCTACGGCAGCTTCCGCCTCCGTGCGTCGTCGCGCAATCTCGCCGATCGCTGCCGTCTTGTCGCGCAGCTTCGGCACCGCTTGATGGCTTCGCGCCGATATGGTTCTCCGCCGCCGCTGTTCCTTTTTTGTTTTTGGCCGAATTCTCGGCATCATTGACCTCAAACGCATTCTGCGGCGCGCAGTATCCGGGCAAGTCTCTAAACAAAGAGTGTCCGCGGATTTCGCATGTTAAGACAATGCGTGTCGCGCAAGGCCGTCGCGATGTCAGACACGTGCAATTGAACCTCGAAATTGCAACACGGTTAAGGCGCGGTAAAATTCGCCGATGTGATTGCACCCGTCTCGCCGGAATCGCCGCACTGGGTTATAAGCGGCCTATGCTGCTGCTCCGCATGATTCTCGCCACGGCGCTGGCGGCGACTGTCGCCGGAACACACACGAGCGCACGTGCGCAGACCCTCGGCTCGCTCAATCCGAAGCCGCTGCCAGCGCTTGCCAATCCTCACGATCCTCATCTTGCCGCCAAAGAGATCTTCGGGCGCAAGACCACACCCGCTCCTCTCGGGGTGCAGTCGATCGGCTTCTATGCCAAAGGCTGCCTCTCCGGTGGAGAAGCGCTGCCGATCACAGGGCCGACATGGCAGGTGATGCGGCTGTCGCGCGATCGCAACTGGGGTAATCCCGAACTCGTCACGCTGGTGGAGCGGTTGTCGGCGAAGATCAACAAGGTTGCCGGCTGGCCGGGGCTGTTGATCGGCGACATGTCGCAGCCGCGTGGCGGGCCGATGCTGACCGGACACGCCAGCCATCAGATCGGTCTCGATGCCGACATCTGGCTGACGCCGATGCCGAACCGGCTGTTGTCGCGCAACGAGCGCGAGATGATGTCGGCGACCGACATGGTGGCGAAGAATCGCCTCGACATCGATCCGAAGACGTGGACGCCGCGGCATCTCGCCGTGATCCGCGCCGCGGCGCAGGAGCCGCAGGTCGAGCGCATCTTCGTCAACGCCGCGATCAAGAAAGCGCTCTGCCGCGAAGCCAAAGGCGACCGTCACTGGCTGTCGAAAGTGCGGCCGATGTACGGACACAACTATCACTTCCACATTCGCATCAAATGCCCCGCCGACAGCCAGCACTGCACGCCTCAAACACCGCCCGACAACGATCCTCATTGCAGCGCCGGTGACCTTGCCTACTGGTTCAGCGATGCCGTGCTGCATCCCAAGCCGCCAATCAAGCCCCCGAAGCCGAAGCCACCGCTGACGCTCGCCGACCTGCCTGCCGCCTGCCGCCAGGTTGCCGCGACCCCGTAGCGCACTCCGTTTGAACCTGTGCCCGATCCTGATAGGATCGAAGATGGCCAGCGCCGTAAGCGCGGCCCTGTATTCATGGGACGGCGGTTCCGTCATCAACCTGCAAGGCATCGCGCCAACCGCGCGAGACAGGAGAACCGCTATGCGCATCAGCGCTCGCAATCAGATCAAGGGCAAGGTTATCGGCGTCACCAAAGGTGCGACCACGGCACATGTCCGGGTCGAGATCGGCAACGGACAGGTGCTGACCGCCGCGATCACCAACGAGGCCGTCGATGATCTTGGCCTCAAGGCCGATGGCTCCGTCTACGCGGTGATCAAGGCATCCGATGTCATGATCGCGGTCGATTGACCATGAGACCGCTGTTCGCAATCATCCTGTTCGCCGCCATGGGCGCGCAGGCTCGCGCGGCCGATCCGGTTGGCTGCGACAAATTCAGTTGGCCGATCGAGCGCGAACGCGCGGCGCTGTCAGCCCCCGATCTGCCGAAACAGGAATCTGGCGCAGAATTACCCGCAGCAACACCGGCGGCCGTCGCCCTCACCCTGCTTCCGCAGGACAGCGCCAAACTGCCGAAGGCGTCCGAACGCAACCAGAGGCCGGGTACTTTCGCCGGCTTCATTCGGTTCACGCCTGCCACAGCCGGAATCTATACGGTGACGCTTTCGGATTATGCCTGGGTCGACGGCATTCAGAACGACGCTTACCTGAAGCCGATAGGCTCCAGCGGTGTCAGGGGATGCGAGGGCGTCCGCAAAAGTCTGAAGTTTGACTTCACGGCCAGCCCCGTGATCCTGCAGGTCAGTGGCGTTTCCAAAAATGAAATCCACATCGCGGTAATGCCCGCCACCAGATCGCCTTAAGGGTCTTTACCCAGATTGTGTGCCTGCTAATGTGACCGTGCACGACCTTTCCGGCACGCCGTAAGCCTGCCGGATCGACGGAACGGCGCTTCCGCCTGTCGTACCAAGCCAATCTCTCGAAAGCCGGATCGCGCGTGCCTCGCGCGACCATTCGCTATTGGAGCGCCATTATGCATTTGTTCTCCCGCTTTTTGCTTGCCGCCACGCTGGCGTTCGCGCCGCTGGCGCTTGCCGCTCATGCCAAGGATGCCAAACCGGCCGCTGCCGATGCCAAAACCATTACGGTTTTCGCGGCTGCCTCGATGAAGAACGCACTCGATGAGGTCGATGCGGCCTATTCGGCAAAGTCCGGCGTCAAGATCGTCGCGAGCTATGCCGCAAGCTCGGTGCTGGCCAAGCAGCTCGAGCAGGCCGCGCCCGCCGACGTGTTCGTGTCCGCCGATCTGGCCTGGATGGACTATGCGATCAAAAAGAAATCGATCAACGAAGCAACACGGGTGAACCTGCTCGGCAACAAGATCGTGCTGATTGCGCCGAAGGACTCCAAGATCGACAAGGTGGACATCAAGCAGGGCTTTGACTTCGCCAAGCTCGCAGGTGACGGCCGGATTGCCGTCGGCGACGTCACCTCGGTGCCGGCCGGCAAATACGCCAAGGCCGCGCTGGAAAAGCTGGGCTCGTGGCCAGCGACGCAACCCAAACTCGCCATGGCCGAAAACGTCCGCGCCGCGCTGGCGCTGGTGTCGCGCGGCGAAGCCGTGCTCGGCATCGTGTACGAGACCGACGCCAAGGTCGATCCCGGCGTGAAGATCCTTGGCAGTTTCCCCGAAGGCTCGCATCCGCCGATCATCTATCCCGTCGCAGCAACCGCGAATGCCAACACTGATACCGCTGCCTATCTCGCTTTCCTGCGCTCGGCGGCGGCGAAGACGATCTTCGAGAAGTACGGCTTCACGTTCCTGATCAAACCGATCTCGTAACGCGTGCTGGATATCTCGCCCGCCGAATGGACGGCGATCGCGCTTTCGCTGCGCGTCGCCGTCGCCGCCACGCTGATCGCCACGCCGTTCGGCGTCGCGGTGGCGTGGCTGCTGGCGCGCCGCGACTTCTGGGGCAAGTCGCTGCTCGATGCGTTGATTCATTTGCCCCTGGTCTTGCCGCCAGTCGTCACCGGCTATCTGCTGCTGCTGACATTCGGTCGGCGCGGCCTGATCGGCGAATGGCTCGCCGATCATCTCGGCATCGTGCTCGCCTTTCGCTGGACCGGCGCCGCGCTGGCCTGCGGCATCATGTCGTTTCCCCTGCTGGTGCGGCCGATCCGGCTGTCGATCGAAGCGATCGACCGCAAGCTCGAGCAGGCGGCAAGCACGCTCGGCGCCGCGCCGTGGCGCGTCTTTCTCAACGTGACACTGCCGCTGGCACTGCCGGGCATTCTCGCCGGCATGGTGATGGGCTTCGCCAAGGCGCTCGGCGAATTCGGCGCGACCATCACATTCGTCTCCAACATCCCGGGTGAAACCCAGACGATTTCGTCCGCGATCTACGCGCTGATCCAGACCCCGGATGGGGACGCCGCTGCGCTCCGGCTCGTCATCATTTCGGCAGTTCTGGCCATAGTCGCGCTGATCGCATCCGAAGTCTTCGCTCGCCGCGCCACCCAGCGCCTGCATGGACACTGACATGCTCGCAATGACGGTCACAAAGCAGCTCGGCGATTTCACGCTCGACGTCTCTTTCGAAAGCGACAGCCGCGTCACCGGCCTGTTCGGCGCTTCCGGTGCCGGCAAGACCTCGGTCGTCAACATGATCGCCGGACTGGTTCGCCCGGACCGCGGCACCATCGCCATCGATGGCACGACGCTGGAGGATACTGCGGCGCGCATTCATGTGCCGCCGCATCGGCGCCGCATCGGATACGTTTTTCAGGAAGCCCGCCTCTTTCCTCATCTCAGCGTTGCGCAGAACCTCGACTACGGCCGGCGCATGAACGGCCTTGCGCGCGACGAAGCTCACTTCCAGCGCATCGTCAGCCTGCTCGACATCGGCGATCTGCTGGCCCGCCGTTCCGGACAACTCTCCGGCGGCGAGCGTCAGCGCGTGGCGCTCGGCCGCGCGCTGCTGAGCAAGCCGCGCCTGCTGCTGCTCGACGAGCCGCTCGGTGCGCTCGATGAAAGCCGCAAGGCCGAAATCCTGCCCTATCTGATCAAGCTGCGCGACGATGACAGTGTGCCGATGGTCTATGTCAGCCACGATGCGGACGAAATGCGCCAGCTCGCAGGACGCGTGGTCATTCTCAAGCGTGGCCGTGTCGAAGCCTTCGGCGGCCCCGAGGTTCTCTCGCGCCAGCTCAACGGAGCCTAGCGATCGCCGTCCGCAGGAAATTCAGTCCCTGCACCAGCGCCGGACCGCCGCACAGCGCATAACGCGACGGCATATCGATGCGACGCTTCGGACCGTATTTCGCGAGCAGCGCCGGATGAGTGATGAACAACGCGCCCTGATCGGCGGCTTGGCGCGGCGGATCCTGCAGCACCAGAATGTCGGGACCATTGACCAGCAATTGCTCCATCGAACTGTAGCCGCCGAAACCCGCCGGCGCGTCCGGTGGCGGCCGCAACCCGGCAACCGTGAGCATCGCCGACACCAGGCTTTGCGGCCCCTCGGTCCAGCCCGCGCGCTGCACCACCGAGGCGGTGCGCGGCGGCTTGAATGCAACAGCGGCCAGCGCGCGCTCCGCCTCCGCAAGAGCGCGCGCGAGCGCTTCGCCCCGTTCCGGATGACCGATCAGCGCGCCGATGTCGCGTGCCTGCCGGCGCGCCGCGGCCAGATCGCTGATCAAGCCGACCTCCACCACGCGCAAGCCGGTGGCGCGCAGGATCGCGCGCGTCGGCCGATCGCTCGGCCCGGACAGGATCAGATCGGGGGAAAGGTTGACGACGGACTCGGTATTCCAGTCGAGACGCGGAAACCTCGTGGCCTCTTTCGCAACCACCGACAACGCACTATCGGCGGCGTAGGGCGACAGACCGGCGATCTGCTCCGGATCAGCCAGCGCAACCAGCAACTGATCGGCGCACAGATTGAACGACACGATATGCTTCGGCGCGGCCGCTGCGGGCGCGTCATCGGCGCGTGCGCTTCCGCAAGGGCCGTGAACGGCGCACAAAACGGCCAGGCCGGCAATCGCCGCGATAGTGGTTTTCAGGATCATGACGACCTGTTATGCCACGCTCCTCGCGCCGCGTCAGCGATCTTGCGCCGTGGCCACAACACCGGATCGCGATGGGCGTCGATACACAGGGCCGCTGGCTGACCGCAGTGCTCACCATTCTGGTGATCGCGCTGCTCATGCTGTCGCTGATGACCGGCCCGGCGCGTTTTCCGCTGCGTACTGTTCTCTCCGCTCTCGTTTCCGATCAGGGCGTCGCCTCGATCATCGTCCGCGACATCCGTCTACCCCGGACGCTGCTGGCCGCGCTGATCGGCGCAACATTCGGAATTGCGGGCGCATCGCTGCAAGGCCTACTGCGCAATCCGCTGGCCGAGCCGTCGCTGTTCGGCGCACCGCAAGCCGGCGCCGCGGCAGCAGCCGCGATCATGGCGTTCGGATTCGCCGGCGCCCTGTCGCTGGCGGTGCCGCTCGGCGGCATTGCGGGATCGCTGCTGTCGGTGGGCGCGCTGGTCGCGATCGCGGGCCGCCGCGCCTCGCTCACAGTGACATTGCTGGCGGGCCTCGCGCTCGCCTCGCTGGCGGGCGCCGCAATCGCGCTGATCATCAACCTCGCGCCCAATCCTTATATCGCACTCGAAATTGCATTCTGGCTGCTTGGCTCACTGCGTGACCGGAGCATGGAGCACGTCTGGCTGGCGTCGCCTTTCATGATCGCAAGCTGGATTGTACTTGCGCTCAATGCCGGCGCATTCCGCGCGCTGACGCTCGGCGAAGACGCTGCCGCCTCGCTCGGCGTCAATGTCGAGCGCACGCGCATCATGGTGGTGATCGGTGTCGCACTCGGCGTCGGCGCCGCCGTTGCCGTGGCCGGGGCGATCTCGTTCGTCGGCCTGGTCGCGCCGCATCTGGTCCGCCGGTTTTACGGCTCTGATCCGGCGCGCGTGTTATTGCCGTCCGCGCTCGCCGGGGCGGCGCTCCTGATCGCCGCAGACATCGCCGTGCGCCTCGTGCCCGGAGCGGTTGAAATCAAGATCGGCGTGGTGACGGCGTTGATCGGCGTACCGTTCTTTCTGGCGATGATCTTCCGCGAGCGTCGCGTGCTGGAGGACAGCTCGCAATGAAGCCCGACAACGCTCCGCGACTTTCGGCCAGCCATATCAGCGTGACGCGCGGACGGCGCACCATCGTCCGCGATGCGACCTTGGCGCTCAACACCGGCGAACTCACCGTGCTCGCCGGCCCGAACGGCGCAGGGAAAACGACGCTGGCCCGGGCGATGGCCGGCGTCCTCGCCTGTGACGGCGCAATCAGCTTCGACGGTCAGAATCTCTTGGCCATGACGCCGCGCGCCCGCGCGCGCGCCCTCGCCTATCTGCCGCAGGGCCATCAATTCCATTGGCCGATGAGCGTACGTAGCATCGTTGCGCTCGGCCGCGAACCTCACGCCGATCCGTTCTCTCAACAATCCGCGACAGACCGCGCCGCGATCCACCGCGCCATGGAGGCAACCGGCATCGAGGATTTTGCCGCGCGCACCGTCACCACGCTGTCCGGCGGCGAACGGGCGCGGGTTGCGATGGCGCGCGCGCTGGCGACCGAAGCTCCGGTCCTGATCGCCGACGAGCCGACGGCATCGCTCGACGAGCGCAATCAGTTGATCGTGATGGAGCTGCTGCAGCAGGTAGCCCACGACGGCGGTGCGGTGCTGGCGATCATCCACGATCTGGCGCTGGCGATGCGCTTCGCCGACCGGGTGGTGCTGATGAACGAAGGACGGATCGTCGCCAACGATACGCCCACGCTGGCGCTGACGCCCGAGCGTATCGCCGCCGTGTTCGGCATTTCCGTCAATCGCGTCGAGACGCCGGACGGCCCGTTGCTGATTCCGTCACGCGCGCTCTAGCGATGCGCTCTTGTCCTAGCCGCCCGCCAGCAGTTTCCAGGTGCTCGCGACCCTCTTGCGCAGCAGGGCGCGCTTTGTCGGCGGCGCGCTCTCCGGCGTCTCGTCTTCCGGTAGCCGCAGACCGACGACATTGACGCGGCCGGCGCCGATGCTGCGCGCCACCAGCACGATCGAACCCAGGGGCACCTCGGCGCCGACGCGTGGCGCCCTGATGAGATGCATGTCGAAATAGTCCGCCAGCGAACGCGTCGAATCGGCAGGGTTGATCTCGACGCCATAGATTTCCGCGATCGCGCCCAGCGTCACGTTGCCCGCAACCACGAAATCGCCCAGCAAATGCGGATCGGGCACGGGCAGCGGCGGCGTATCCACGAAAAAGCGATCGAGCGCATCGGCGCGCTCGGGCGGCGCCAGCAGGTAGACGTAGTCGCCCTGCGCGTAGGGCACAGCTTCTTCGGGCGACAGGATTTTTTCGTCGCGGATGACGAGCGTCGGCTTCGACCAGGACGGAATCAGGTTGCGCCTCAGGAACAGGCTGTTGGCGCGCACCGAATAGCCGACCAGCTGTTGTTCGAGCTGGCCGGGCAGATCAAGTTCGATGCGGCGCGGCCCTCGGTCGGTGCGTGGGAGTGCTACATGCAGACGCCGTGCCGCCGTTCCAAGTGTCCAGCCCTGAAGCAGGAGCGAGATGATGACAACGACAAAGGCGACGTCGAAGTAAATCGCGGCGTTGGGCAGTTCGAGCAGCAGCGGGATCGATGCGAGAAAGATCGCCACCGCGCCGCGCAGTCCGACCCAGGCCACGAATATCTTCTCGCGCCATTGAAAACGGAACGGCGCAAGACACAGGAAAACAGCGGCAGGCCGCGCCACCAGCATCAGCACCAGCGCAATGCCGATGGCCGGCAGCGTAGTACTGAGCAGGCGCTGCGGCGACACCAGGAGACCAAGCAGCACGAACATCACGATCTGCGCGAGCCAGGTCGCGGCGTCGAGAAACGTCAGGACCGAGTTGTGCGCGCGCGTCGGCCGGTTTCCGACGACAAGGCCGGCGAGATAGACCGCCAGAAATCCCGATCCGTGAAAAATCTGCGCGAAGCCGAAGATCACCACCGCCGCCGTGGTCACGAACGGCGCGTGAAGTCCCTGCGGCAATGCGATGTGGTTCAGCGCCAGCACCACCAGCCGGCCGCCGACAATGCCGGCCAGAACACCGAGCGAGGTTTCCCTGAGGAATTCGGAGACAACGTGTGCGCCGGAACTGTGCCCGAGCGACAGCAGCTCGACCAGCATCAGCGTCAGGAACACCGCGAACGGATCGTTGGTGCCGGACTCAACCTCCAGCGTCGCGCCGACACGAGGGCGCAGACGCAGCCCCTGCGCATGGACGAGCAGAAACACCGCCGCAGCGTCGGTCGATCCCACCACGGCGCCGACCAGCAGCGCTTCGGTCCAGCCGATCCCGAGCATGTATTTGGCCGCCGGAGCCGTCAGCAGCGCGGTCAGCAACACGCCAACCGTGGCGAGGATCACCGATGGGCCGAGCACCGCGCGAATGCTTTGAAACTTGGTCTTCAGGCCGCCGTCGAATAGGATCAGGGCCAGCGACACCGAGCCGACCAGATAGGCGATCCTCACATCGTCGAAATGAAGCCCGCCGGGACCGCTCTCGCCGGCGAACATGCCGACGAACAGGAAGACCAGCAGCAGCGGCGCGCCGAAGCGCAGGGCCAGAACGCTCGACAGGATTCCCGCCATCACCAGAACGGCGCCGAACAGAACGGCTATACTGACTCCATCCAGAGACGCCATGCGTGTGTCGAGAACCTCGAAAGCTGCAGTTCCATGCTTATCGTCGCAGCGCCCAATCGCCAAACGATTTGTGCACCGTCGCAAGCCGGCGACAGCCGCTGCAAAACGTCGCTGCCGGATGCAATTTCGTCATGTTGGAAATATGGAAATCTTGCGGCAGCCCGAATCACATGCAGGATCGGCGCTGAGGCGCGAAGCGCCCCCGCCCGAGAGACCGACCCATGAACTGGGATGACATCCTGTCCGCTCTGAACACCGCCGCCCGCGCCGTCGGAGCCGAGGTCACGGCGCCCTGGTTCTATGTCCAGGCCGGCATCATCCTGGCGGCCGCCGGAGTCGCGACCGGCGCGGCCAGTCTGGCGCGGACCCGGATCAACACCATAACGCCCGGCATGGGCTGGCCCGCCCCGGCGCGGCTGTTCACCCGGGTTCTGGTCGGCAGTCTCGGCACCCTGTTCTTTGCCGTGCTGATCGGCCTCGTCCGGCTGGTCATGGTCCACACCACATGGCCGAGCCGGAGCTATCTGCTGGCGACCGCGTTCAGCCTCGCCACCGCGTGGCTGATCATCCGCCTCGTCACCAGCCTGATCCGCAACGATTTCGTCGTCCGCGTGGTGTCGATCGCGGCGTGGACCATCGCAGCGCTGAGCATCATCGGCCAGCTCGGGCCTGCGGTCGCCGCGCTCGACTCGGTCGCGATCATGGTCGGCTCGCTGCGCCTGACGCCGCTCCTGGTCATCAAGGTCACGGTCTTCCTCGCGGCGGCGCTGTGGATCGCCGGACTCGCCGGCGACTTCCTTCAAGGCCGCATCATGCGCGCCCGCGACCTGACGCCCTCGGTTCAGGTTCTGCTGATCAAGCTGATGCGGGTGTCGCTGATCGTGGTCGCCGTCGCCATCGTGATGGCGGCGGTCGGCATCGACCTGTCGGCCTTTGCCTTTTTCTCCGGCGCGGTCGGCGTCGGCATCGGCTTCGGCCTGCAGAAGATCATCTCGAATTTCATCAGCGGCATCATCCTGCTCGCCGACAAGTCGGTGAAGCCGGGCGACCTCGTCACCATCGGCGACAATTTCGGCCGCATCAGCACGATGAACACCCGCTACATCTCGGTGGCGGCGGGCGACGGCCGCGAAATCCTCATCCCCAATGAGGATCTGATCACCCAGAAGGTGGTGAACTGGACCTACACCGACAAGAACACGCTGGTGAAGGTCGTCTTCAGCACCAACTACGACGCCGATCCCAATCTGGTGCGCAAGCTCGCCATCGACATCGCCACCCGAACGCCGCGGGTCAGCGCGGTGAAGCCGCCGAACTGCCTGCTCAACGAGTTCGCCGAAGCCGGCATGAAGTTCTCGCTGACCTTCTGGATCGACGACCCCTATGCCGGCATGGACAACGTGCGCAGCGACGTGATGCTGGCGCTGTGGCAGGCCTTCAAGGAGAACAACATCCGCGTGCCCTATCCGGTGCGCGAACTGCGGGTGCGCGGCGGCGCGCTGCCGGTCGAGACCATCATCGAAGGGCCGACCTGAGTGCTGACATTCTCCGGCGACCTCACGCCCGCGACACTGCTGCGGCGCTACAAGCGCTTCCTTGCCGACGTCGAATTCGCCGATGGCACCGTGGCGACCGTCCATGTCGCCAATCCCGGGGCGATGACCGGCCTGCAGACGCCGGGCGCGCGGGTGTGGCTCTCGAAATCGACCAACGCCGCGCGAAAACTGCCGTGGTCGTGGGAGCTGATCGAGGCCGATTTCGGCCACGGCCCCGAACTGGTCGGCGTCAACACCATGCATCCCAACCCGATCGTCGCGGCGGCGCTGGCGGCGGGCGTCATTCCCGAACTGACCGGCTACGGAACTATTCGCCGCGAGGTGAAATACGGCGCCGGCTCGCGGATCGATTTCCTGCTGGAACAGGACGGACGGCCGCCCTGCTATGTCGAGGTCAAGAATGTCCACCTGATGCGCGCGCCCGGCCACGCCGAGTTTCCCGACTCGGTGACCGCGCGCGGCGCCAAGCACCTCGGCGAGCTGGCGGCGATGGTGGCGGCCGGGAACCGGGCCGCGATGCTGTTCGTGATCCAGATCGGATCGGCCACAACCTTCTCGCTCGCCCGCGACATCGATCCGGCCTATGGCCGCGCCTTCGACAAGGCCCGCGCCGCCGGCGTCGAAGCGCTGGCCTGGACCTGCAAACTGACCCATCGCGGCATTGCGCTGGACCGGCCCGTTCCGGTCGAGCCATGACATGCGCACGCCTGCCCCGCCGACCGGCGGGTTGCGCAACCGCCCTGATCCATTAGATTAGGCCCAGTTTCCTGATATCCCGCCCTCGAGCCCGAAAGCCGACATGAGTTACGTTGAAGCCACCAGTACATCCCTGCGCAAGACCGGCCAGATCAAGCTTCATGGCCCCGCCGCCTTCGCCGGGATGCGCAAGGCCGGCGCGCTGGTGGCGCAATGCCTCGACGACCTCGCGGCGCTGGTGCGGCCCGGCCTTCCGACCTCCAGGATCGACGAGTTCGTTCGCGAGTTCGCATTCAGCCATGGCGCCTATCCGGCGACGCTGATGTATCGCGGCTACCGCTATTCGACCTGCACCTCGATCAACCATGTGGTCTGCCACGGCATGCCGGGCGACCGCGCGCTGAAGGAAGGCGACATCGTCAACATCGACGTGACCTTCATCGTCGACGGCTGGTACGGCGACTCCAGCCGCATGTACGCGGTCGGCGAAATTTCGCGCCGCGCCGAACGGCTGATCGACGTGACCTACGAATCCATGATGCGCGGCATCGAGGCCGTCAAACCGGGCGCGACCACCGGCGACATCGGCCATGCGATCCAGAGCTTCGTCGAGCCGCAGCAGATGAGCGTGGTGCGCGATTTCTGCGGCCATGGCCTCGGCCGCCTGTTCCACGACGAGCCGAACATCATCCATATCGGCCGCCCGGGCGAAGGCGTGGTGCTGCGCCCCGGCATGTTCTTCACCATCGAGCCGATGATCAATCTCGGAAAGCCGCACGTCAAAATCCTCTCCGACGGCTGGACCGCGGTGACCCGCGACCGCTCGCTGTCGGCGCAGTTCGAGCACTCGGTGGGCGTCACCGAAACCGGCGTCGAGATCTTCACGCTGTCGCCCGGCAAGCTCGACAAGCCGCCGTACCAGGCGGCGTGAGCGGCTGAACTAGAAAAACAAAACCGGCTTTGTCGCGCCCCTCATCCCGAGGAGCGCGCTTTCGCGCGCGTCCCGAAGGATGAGGGATGAGAATTTTCGAACAGTTTCGCTTGCGTGCTTCTTCCCCTCTCCCCTTGTGGGAGAGGAGAAGACTCCACGATGATGCGCGGTGATCGACAACCGGCATCAGCGCGATTTCGATGCGGCCCCTCTCCCCGTTCAGATGAAGGCCTGAAGAAGAACCAGACGCTGTAAAACTCCTGCCATCGGAAAATTTGACACTTTGCAAATCGGATTCAGCGCGGCATGGTTGTGAGGTCACGCGAGCGACGTTGCTGCCATGTCCGAGTCGTCCGACGATTCCAGCGAACCGCGCGGTTTTTCCGAAGCGCCGCATTATCACGGCCATCGCGAACGGTTGCGCGACCGCTTCCGCGACGCCGGCGCGGATGCGCTGTCCGATTACGAACTGCTCGAACTGGTGCTGTTCCGGGCGCTGCCGCGGCGCGACGTCAAGCCGCTGGCGAAAACGCTGATCAATCGCTTCGGTTCGTTCGCCGAAGTGGTCCATGCACCGGAGGCGCGCCTGCGCGAGACCAGCGGCCTCGGCGATGCCGCCGTCACCGAACTGAAACTGATCGCCGCCACCGCAAGCCGCGTCGCCAAGGGGCAACTCAAGGAGCGCACCGTACTGTCGTCATGGTCGGCGGTGATCGACTACTGCCGCACCGCCATGGCGTTCGCCGACAAGGAGCAGTTCCGCATCCTGTTCCTCGACAAGCGCAATCAGCTCATCGCGGACGAACTGCAGCAGGTGGGCACCGTCGATCACACTCCGGTCTATCCGCGCGAAGTGGTCAAGCGCGCGCTCGAACTCTCGGCCACCGCGATCATTCTGGTCCACAACCATCCCTCCGGCGACCCGACGCCATCCACCGCCGACATCCAGATGACCAAATCGATCGTCGCGATCTCGAGCCCGCTCGGCATTTCGGTGCACGATCACATCATCGTCGGCAAGAACGGCCATGCAAGCCTCAAGGGGCTGCGGCTGATGTGAGCGGCGGCGCGGCCCATCCCTCCCCCTTGTGGGAGGGTGGCGCATTGAGAGCGCAGCGAACAATGCGCCGGGTGGGGGTTGAACAACCATGACGAATACGAAGTACCCCCACCCCGGCTTCGCTTCGCTCGCCGACCCTCCCCACAAGGGGGAGGGAAAAGGAAGATACTACTTACTGCCGCATCATGATCAGCGGATCGGCGCTGTCGGGGACGCGGCGCCATTGCGCGTTGTCGTCGGCCTCGAAGCGCCAGACCTCGCCCTTCGCCGACAGCAGCAGCATTTCACCGCGCTCGATACGCCACAGCTTCGGATTGAAGGCGGCGATGGTCGCATCGCAGCGGGGCTTGAGGAAGACCTCGAAATTGCCATCGCCGGCATCGGTGTTGGTGAGGGTCAGCCTGCAGATCGCATCGCCGTTGCCGCGGATCATCGCCCAGTCGCCGATCATCTGATCGGTGGATTTCGACATCGCGCGCGCGGCTTCGAGATTTTGCAACAGATAGACACCCTCGCCCGGGCGCACGCCCTCGAAGATGCCGCTCTCGACCTCGGTCATGTCGATCACCGGCTGGCCTTCGGCATCCTGCAGGCGGACGATGTCGAGCCCCTTCACGCTCCACGACGTGACATGGCCCATGAACGGCAATGTCTCCGCGCAGCCTTTTTCGATTTCAAGATTGAGACCGTGCCGCACGGCATCGCGTTTCAGCGTCACCACGCAGGTCTTGTCGCGGCCGGCGGTTGCGAACTCCCACTGCCCGACCATGTCGCTGGTCAGCGACGTGCCGCTCTGCGCGAGCGCCGGCGACCAGCCCGCGACGACAGCCAGCATGGTGCAGGCCACGATCCGTGCCGCCAAACGCCGCGCTGCTGTCACAGGGCCGGACGCCATGCGTCACATCCTAGCGGTTCTTGACCGGGGTTTCGGCCACCGGCGTCAGCGGCGCCTTGCCGTCGAACCACAGTTTCAGATTGTCGACCACCAGTTGCTCCATCGCGCGGCGGGTCGCGACCGACGCCGATCCGATATGCGGCAGCAGCACCACGTTCTGCAGCGTGCGCAGCTCCTCCGGCACGTTCGGCTCGGCGGCGAATACGTCGAGGCCGGCGGCCATGATGGTGCCGTCCCTGAGCGCCGCGATCAGCGCCGGCTCGTCGATCACCGATCCGCGCGCCACGTTGACGATGACGCCTTCGGGACCGAGCGCCTTCATCACCTCGGCATTGACGATCTTCGCCGTCGAGGCGCCGCCGGGCGTGATGACCACCAGCGTATCGACGTCCTTCGCCATCTCGACCAGGCTCGGATAATGCTTGTTGCTGACGCCCTTGGCCGGATTGCGCGAGTGATAGACCACCTTGACCTGCGAAGCCTCGAGGCGGCGCGCGATCGCCTGGCCGATGCGGCCCATGCCGACCATGCCAACGGTGCGGCCGCGCAGCGAGCCACGGCTCAGAGGATAGTCGCCCTTGCTCCAGTTGCCGGCGCGCAGATAGCGGTCGGCGGCGACGAACTCGCGCAGCGTCGCGATCAGCAGGCCGAGCGCGACGTCGGCGACTTCTTCCGTGAGCACGTCCGGCGTGTTGGTGACGATGATGTTGTGATCGCGGGCATAGGCGGCATCGACATGGTCGTAGCCGACGCCGAAGCTCGACACGATCTCCAGCTTGGGAAAGTGCGCCAGCGCGGTCTTGTCGGCCTTGACGAGGCCGGAAATGGCGATGCCGCGAATGCGCCCGAGCACGTCCTTCGACAGCCGGTCGAGATCGTGATGGTTCTCGGCCTTGTGCAGCGCGAACTGCGGCGAGAACCCGTTGTCGATGGTCGCCTTGGACGGACCATAAATCAGCACATCGATCTTTTCTTGAGCGTTATTGGCAGCCATTACAGATCCTTTCCAAGCGCACTTTCGTGCCAGCGTCGTAGCACAAGATGCGACGCCAGCGAGAGAACCATATAAATCACAATCCCGGCGACGGACAGCAGCAGCAGGGCCGCGAACATGCGCGGGATGTTGAGCCGGTAGCCGGATTCGACAATGCGGTAGGCAAGGCCGGAACCGGCGCCCGCCGAGCCTGCGGCGATTTCGGCGACCACCGCGCCGATCAGCGACAGGCCGCCGGCGATCCGCAGGCCGCCGAGGATATAGGGCAAGGCCGAGGGCAGCTTGAGATAGCGCAGGGTCTGGCTGCGCGAGGCGCCATAGAGCTGGAACAGGCCGACCAGATTGCGGTCCACGGATTTCAGCCCCAGCGTGGTGTTGGCGAGCACCGGAAAGAACGCCACGATCCATGCGCACACCACCACCGCCGCATGCTGCGGCAGGTAGATCAGCAGCAGCGGCGCGATCGCGATCACCGGCGTGACCTGCAGGATCACCGCATAGGGCAACAGGGAATACTCGATCCATTTCGAACGGCTGAACAGCAGCGCCAGCGCGATGCCGCCGGCCGCCGCCGCGATGAAGCCTTCGAGCGTGGTGAGCAGCGTCGTCAGCAGCGAGGCGAACAGGATGCTCCAGTCCTTGACCAGCGTCTGCAGAATGAGGCTCGGCGCCGGCAGGATGTAGGGCGGAATGCCTTTGATACGCACCGCCGTTTCCCACAGCGCGAGCACCACCGCGAGGATCGCGAGCGGCAGCACGACGCGCGCGGCTCTGGCGGCGGTGCCGGGCGCGCTCATCGCTCGCCTCCGTCGCCGGAGGCCTGGGCCAGCGCGGCGGAGACGTCGCGGCATTGCGCGGCGTATTCACCCGAGGTGCGGAAGTCCTCGCCGCGCGGCTCCGGCGCGTCGATGCGGAATTCCGCACTGATCCGTCCCGGCCGCGGCGTCATGACGATGACCCGCTGCGA
Source organism: Afipia sp. (assembly GCA_051954725.1). Classification (GTDB taxonomy): domain Bacteria; phylum Pseudomonadota; class Alphaproteobacteria; order Rhizobiales; family Xanthobacteraceae; genus Afipia. Next base: position 28,371 of record JBQCHK010000030.1, read on the forward strand.
CAGATAGACCGACTCGAACACCGAATGGGTGACGAAGATCACTGTCTTTTTCAGCTTGCGCCACAGCGCGAGCAGGTCGTTGTTGAGCCTGAAGCGGGTGATCTCGTCGAGCGCGGCGAACGGCTCGTCCATGAGAAGAATATCCGGATCGGGCGCGAGCGCCCGCGCCAGCGACACCCGCATCTTCATGCCGCCGGACAGTTCACGCGGATAGACCCCGGCGAAATCGCTGAGGCCGACCTGCGCCAGCGCGTCGTCGACGCGGGCATCGGCGTCAGTGCGCGCACCGGAAATACGGAACGGCAGCCGCACATTGTCGCGCACGCTCGCCCACGGCATCAGGGTCGGCTCCTGAAACACGAAGCCGATGCGATGGCCGCCGTGATTGCTGGCCGATGTTTCGACCTGCCCCGAGGTCGGCGCGGCGAGGCCCGCGATCAGCCGCAGCGCGGTGGACTTGCCGCAACCGGACGGACCGAGCAGCGAGACGAATTCGCCGCGCCGGACGTCAAGATCGATCGGCCCCAGCGCCGCGACGCCGTTGTCGTAGGTCTTTGTCACCTCGCGCAGGCTGACGGCCGCGCCCGATGGCGTGGCCGCGCTGTCGGATTCGAGGGTCGGGCTTTCGCTCACCGCGCGGCCGTCACTTGTTCGGCCGCAGGTCGAGACCGACGCCCTTGTTGACGAAGCGCAGCGTGTAGGCCTTGCGGTAGTCGAGATCGCGCTTGACCACGCCGGCGCGCACCATCTTGCTGAAGAAATCGGCTATGCGATCGTCGCTCATGGCGCCGATGCCGTCCTTCACCGCGTCGCCGGAATCCACGATCCCGTATTCCTTCATCCGGGCGACGCAATACGCGAGAATATCGTCGGTCATATCCGGATTGAGTTTCTTGATCAGGTCGTTGCCCGGTTTGTTGTCGCCGTAGATGTAGTGGTACCAGCCGATGATCGAGGCATCGACGAAGCGCTGCACCAGATCGGGCTTGTCGTCGGCGAGTTTCTGCCGCGTCTCGATCAGGGTCGAATAGGCGTTGAAGCCGTAATCGGCGAGCAGGATCACCGTCGGCGTGAACTTGGCCTGCTTCTCCACCGCGAACGGTTCTGAGGTGACGTAGCCCTGCATCGCGCTGTTTTTATCCGCGATGAACGGCTGGGCGTTGGAGGTGTAGGGCTTCACCTTGTCTTCGCTGAAACGATACTCGCTTTTCAGCCACTGGAAGTAGGTCGGCATCCCCTCCTTCGACACGAACAGCGTCAGCGGCTTGAGGTCCTCGAGCGTCTTCACCTTGGACTCGGGATGCGCGAGAAACACCTGCGGGTCCTTCTGGAACATCGCGGCCACCGCCACCACCGGCACCTTGTTGGCGACCGCATCGAGCGATTGCAGGCTGTTCGCGCTCATGAAGAAATCGAGCTTGCCCGCGACCAGCAGCACCCGGTTGTTGACGTTGGGCCCGCCGGGCACGATCGTCACATCGAGGCCGTAGCTCTTGTAGGTGCCGTCGGCCACCGCCTGAAAAAACCCGCCGTGCTCGCCTTCGGCCACCCAGTTGGTGCCGAACGAGACCTTGTCGAGGGTCTGCGGCTTGGCGGCCTCCGCCTTCTGCGCCAGCGCCGGCACGGTGAGCGCCGCGCATACGACACCCACGGTTAACGCTCGCAGCAAAAGGGCTGGGGTCATGATTGGACTCCGTCGATCATTCTGGCCCATGATAGGAGCCGAAGGGGCGCGGTCCGCCGCTCTGCGAGCACCGCCGGTGGGGATCGCCCACGTTACCCCGCAATTTGGTTCAATGAAACGTCTCTCGATGAAACGTCCTTGGTGATGACAGGTCCGATCCCTCCCCGCGACTGGACAGCGCTGCGCTGGCCGGACATCGATCCCGCGACCTGCGCGGACTGGATCGCGGTATTGCCGCTGGCGGCGACAGAGCAGCACGGCCCGCATTTGCCGCTCGGCACCGACACGATGATCGCGGAAGCCTTCCTCGCGCGTGTGCATGCGATGCTGCCGCAGGATTTGCCGGCGACCTTCCTGCCGGTCCAGCCCGTCGGCATCTCCACCGAACACACCGACTATCGCGGCACCCTGACGCTGCCGCCCGAGGTCGCGATCCGGACCTGGATGGCGCTGGGCGAAAGCGTGGCGCGCGCCGGTGTCCGCAAGCTGGTGATGGTGACCAGCCACGGCGGCAACAGCGCGGCGATGAGTCTGGTCGCGCAGGAACTGCGCGCACAGCACGAGATGCTGGTGGTGACGACAAGCTGGCATCGCTTCGGCATGCCGGAGGGATTGTTCGCCGACGAGGAAGTACGCCACGGCGTGCATGGCGGCGCGATCGAAACCTCGATCATGCTCGCGGCGCATCCGCAGCATGTGCGCAAGGACAGGATCGCGGATTTCCGGCCGGCCAGCATCGCGATGGACAAGGATTTCCGCTGGCTGTCGGCGCATCGCCCGGCGCCGTTCGCCTGGGCAGCGCAGGACCTTCACGTCAGCGGCGCAGTCGGCGATGCAACGCAGGCCACGGCGGACAAGGGTGAGCTGTTACTCGACCACGGCGCACGCGCGTTCTGCGACCTGCTCGCCGACATGCGCAAGTTCGATCTCAAGGCGCTGACGCACCGCCCCAAGGGGTGAGCGATTTTTCGCGATACCTGCTCGATCCTGCACAGAGCCGTCATGGCCGGGCCGAGTCCGGCCATGACATCGTAAGCAGCGATTTCTTCTTCCCCTCTCCCCTCGTGGGAGAGGGTGGCGAAGTTGAGCGAAGCGAAACTGAGCCGGGTGAGGGGGATTGTCCCGACGACGCGAGATTCCCCCTCACCCGCTTCGCGGCTTCGCCGCTCAGCACCCTCTCCCACATGAGAGCGTTACGCTCGTCTTCGACGAGCTATGGGGAGAGGGAAGAAGCACCCGCCGAAAAAATCTCATTCCGCCTTTGAACCGATTGGCCCGCCCCCTCCACCAACAGACATGCGGACACGATGTCCGCCCGAAACAAGGATGGAGAGTGTCATGTCGATCAAGACCAGAATCGCCGCGTTCGCCGTTGCCGGCCTTGCCCTGAGCGGCAGCCTTGCCGCCACCACCCAGCAGGCCCAGGCCGGTGGCGGCCATCACTACCATGGTGTCGGTATCGGCCTCGGCATCGCGACCGGCGCGCTGGTCGGCGCCGCCATCGCCAGCGGCGCGTATGCCGACGCCTATGCCTATCGCCGCTGCGGCTGGGTCCGCCAGTACGACGCCTACGGCAACTACATCGGCCGCGTCCGCGCCTGCGACTACTGATCCTCCGCACCTTGGTCCGGCGCGCCGCCTCATCCACGGCGCATCGGCAGACCCGCCCGGCCGTCCCCCCGGGCGGGTCTTCTTTTTGCTCGGAATCCTTTGCTCAGAATCCCATGCCGAAACGCACGCGCAGTTGATGGCGTTCGAAATTGGTGAGGTCGAGATGGCCGGCCTCGCCCTGCGCCTGTCCGGCGACCTGCATGTTCCAGGCGACCGTCATGTTGGCGTGAGGCGACAGCATCACGTAGAGAGTGGGGCCGGCGAACACCGCCTCGCCGGCAAAGCCCGACAGCGAAACGCTGTCATAGGCGCGCACGTAGCGGACCTCACCGCCTGCATAGACGCCGTCGGCAATCCGCCCCGTCAGCGCGCCGCTCACCTCAAGCGCCGCCGCCTGGCCTCGCAGGCCGGTGTCGTAATCGCGGGTCCAGCCCGGCGCGTAGACCACGTTGAGCGCGCCGAACAGGCGGTCGGCGACGATCTCGCGATCGAGCGCCACGGAGAGATCCAGCGCCTGGTCGCGCGCGCGCAAGCCGGTGGCGGCATCGATGCGGCCGAGCGAGGCATCGAGACCGAAGGTCAGGCCGAACGGCGCCGTGGCACGATCGAGCAGGCGATATTTCAGTTCGACGCCGCCCGACGCCACCGAGCCGCGGCTGACGTCGCTCATGCCCGGCACCGCATCGATCGCGTGCAAGCCGAACTCGACATGCGGCGCGATCCGCACATTCTCCAGCCAGGTGTATTTGAGCTGCAGGGAATTCAGCGCCGCGACATAGCGCCCGGCGCGCTTGCCGGCGCCCGCGTCGGTTTCGGCCTCGATCTCGATGTCGCCGGCGCGGCCAATGTCCGAGCCGACGGTGAAACCGAACATATGCTCGCTGTCGAGGCTGAGCGCCGCCGCATCGTCGGCGCGCGCCTCGGCGAAGCCCGCAACCATCAGCCATGACAGCCCGGCGGCCAGCGTGCGAACCGAACGAGCCGTTGTTGTGTGACCGTCACAAACCGATGCCATGAGAAACCGCCGAGATGAGTTTGCAGTTGCGAATAACTTGCAATAAGATACATGCAAGTCATTCGCAATAGCAATCCCGTGTTCGGATTTCGTTGCGGGCGATTGGGACGGGCTGGGAAAAGGCGGAGGCGTGGTGGAAATTCAGGTAAATCAGCGATGGCGACGCGGGCGGGGCCGCATCCCGAACGCCGTCACAAGCCACGCTGCTGCGGCGATTTGCCCGGAATTCCGGTAGAGCGAGCCATGGGGAAGTTCTGCTTCAGACGCGGCAATCCGGGCCGCCTGTGCGCCGGCCTGCTGCTCGGCGGCCTGTCGCTCGGCACCGCCGCGCATGCGGCCGACCTGCCGATGGTCAAGGCGGCGCCGGTTGCGCCGCTCTTCGACTGGAACGGCCTCTATGTCGGCGCGCATATGGGCTACGGCTTCGGCGATTCACGCGCGACGCTTTTCGACCCGGCGCCCACTTCGGACGCCCATCGCTACGGCGGCGTCAATGGCGGCGTGCAGGCCGGCTACAACATCGTGCTGCCGTCACGCATGCTGCTCGGCGTCGAAGCCGATATGACGTTTCCGGGCTATCTCGAATCCAACGTCGATACTTCGCACGTCACCACCGCCAATTCCGACCTCACCGAGCGGATGGACTATGTCGGCACGCTGCGCGGCCGCATCGGCTATGCCGCGCCCGACTGGATGATCTACGCCACCGGCGGGCTGGCATGGAGCGGCGGGCGCGTTCTCAACACGCTGCCGTCGGGACAGGACGAGAAAAAACTCCACACCCGTCTCGGCTGGGCGGCGGGCGCGGGATTCGAATACGCCATCGCGCCGCAATGGAGCGCGCGGCTCGAATATCTCTACAGCCGCTTCGACGACGCCGACGTCACGCTCGGATCGGGCACGCGCCCCACCTCGACGCTCGACTTCCAGACCGTGCGGCTCGGCCTCAACCGCAGGATCGACTGGCTGGGCGGCGCGCGGCCCGTGGCGACAGGCACCGACAATATCAGCGGCTCGGACAGGTGGGAGATCTACGGCCAGTCGACCTATCTGGCGCAGGGTTATCCGAGCTTCCACGCCCCCTACTCCGGCGCCAATTCGCTGGCGCCCTGCGCGCAGGCCAAGGCGACATGGAGCAACAGCCTCTATCTCAACGCGCGGCTGTGGGACGACGGCGAGGCCTATTTCAATCCCGAACTGGCGCAGGGCTTCGGCCTCAGCGACACCGCAGGTCTCGCCGGCTTCTCCAGCGGCGAAGCGCAGAAGTCCAACTTCCCCGCGCCGCGTTTCAACCCGTCGCGCTTGTATCTGCGCCAGACCTTCGGATTCGGCGGCGAGCAGGAAACGCTGGACAGCGGACCCAACCAGTTGGGCGGCAAGGCCGACATCTCGCGCCTCACCATCCAGGCCGGCAAATTCGCGGTGCTCGATGTGTTCGACAACAACGCCTATGCAAAGGATCCGCGCAAGGATTTCATGAACTGGGCGATCTGGGCGCCCGGCGCGTTCGACTATGCGGCGGACAAGGTCGGCCTGACCTATGGCGTGAGCGCCGAATTCAACCAGAAGTCATGGGCGCTTCGCGCCGGCTATTTCCTGATGGACGCGGAATCCAACTCCGACAATTTCGATATGCGCGTGTTTCAGCGCGGCACCTACGCGCTCGAACTCGAGCGGCGCTATGAGCTGTTCGGCAAACCCGGAAAATTCCGCACCATCGCCTGGCTCAACAGCGCGTTCTCGGGAAGCTATCGAGAAACCCTCGACAATCCGGCGCTCAATCTCGACATCGCGCAGACCCGCAAGGGCCGCACCAAATACGGCTACGTCTTCAACATCGAACAGGCGGTGACCGACGACCTCGGCCTGTTCGGGCGCTGGAGCTGGAACGACGGCAAGACCGAGATCATGGCCTTCACCGACATCGACGCCAGCCTGTCGCTGGGCGCCTCGCTCAAGGGCGCCGCGTGGGGCCGGCCCGACGACACCATCGGCATCGGCGGCGCGGTCAACGCGCTGTCGCGCGACCATCGCGACTTTCTCGCGGCGGGCGGCCTCGGCCCGCTGATCGGCGACGGGCGGCTGAACTATCGCGAGGAAAGCATCATCGAGGCCTATTACGCGCTGGCGCTGACCAGGCACGTCACGCTGACCGCCGACTACCAGTTTGTGCAGAACCCGGCCTACAACGCCGACCGCGGGCCGGTGTCGATCTTCTCGGGCCGCCTGCGCGGGGAGTTCTGAGCCGACGCCGCGAGGGCGCGACGAGGCCGCAGGCCAATCGCCCGTCTACACCTCCGCCCACTGGCGCAGCAGGTTGTGATAGTGGCCCGTCAGGGCGGGCAGCGAGGGATGATCGGGCACATCCTGCGTGAGCTGGATGATCGCCATGTCGAGATCGAACAGCATGGTGCGATGGCTGACGTCGCGGATCATGCTCTGGGTCCAGAAAAACGAGGCGATGCGCGAACCGCGGGTGATCGGCGTCACGTGATGCAGGCTGGTCGCCGGATAGATCACCAGATCGCCGGCCGGCAGCTTGACCGCATGGCTGCCATAGGTGTCCTCGACCACGAGCTCGCCGCCGTCGTAATCATCCGGTGCGGAGATGAACAGCGTCGACGACACGTCGGTGCGGATGCGCACCGGCTGCACCGGGTGGGTGCGGATCGAATTATCGATATGCGCGCCGAAGGTCATGCCGGCGTCGTAGCGGTTGAACATCGGCGGATAGAGCTGCAGCGGCAGCACCGCCGACATGAACATCGGATGGCGCATCACCGCGCCGCGCACCATGTCGCCAAGCTCGCGCGCCTGCGCCGACTCCTCGGGCAGTTGCAGGTTGTTCTTGACCTTGCCCGCCTGATGCCCGGCGGTGACGTTGCCGTCCACCCACGCCGCCTTCGTCATCACATCCTTGCAGCGCGCGACCTGCTCGGGGGTGAGCACGTTGGGGATGTGCAGCATCATGGCGGTGTCTCCAGAACGGTTGCGGTCCGCAACGCTGTGGTATCAGACGTCGCGGACCGCCAAAACCCCGATCGGACAAAGAAGGTTACTTGTCGTACTTGACGGCCTTGGGCGGCTCGAAGCGGTAACGGTACGACAGCGAGGCATAACGGCCCGACGCCGGCACCGCATGGCCGCCGTAGTACTGGGCATAGTAGAGAGCATCGCCGAGATTGTAGACGTTGAGCTGCAGGGTCGAGTTCGGCGTGACCTTGTAGGCCAGCATCGCATCGAACCGCCAGTAGGCCGGCACGTAGGACGTATTGGTGGTGTTGACGAATGCGTCGCTCTGGTAGATCGCGCCGCCGCCGACGGTCCACTGCGGATCGATCGCGTAGGTCGACCACAGCGTGAAGTTGTGGTGCGGCGTGCTCGCCAGTTCGCGCCCGAGCTGGCTGAGGTCGGTGGTCTTGGTGATCTCCGAATTCAGATAGCTGTAGCCCGCGAATACCGACCACTTGTCGGTGACGCTGCCGGCGGCGCCAACCTCGATGCCGTCGACTCTCGCCTGACCATCGAGGATCTGCACGGTGTTGGTGATCGGATCGATCGGAATCCGCATGTTGGTCTTTTCGATGCGGAAGATCGCGCCCGTCAGGCTGAGGCGATTGTTGAGAAAGTCGGCCTTGGCACCGACTTCCATGGTTCGATTTTTCTCCGGCGGCAGCGCCGAGCTCGAGGTGCTGGTCGGATCGTCGCTCAGCGTCGAGAATTCCGCCGACGGATTATACGACACGCCGTAGGCCGCATAGACGCTCGAATTCGTGGTCGGATGGAAGACGCCGCCGACGCGCCAGCTCGTCATGTTGTCGGTGCGGCTGGAATCGCGCGTCGCCAGCGGCAGGGCATAGTTGGTGTAAGTGGTGGTGAAGTTATCGAACCGGATCGAGCCGAGCAGTTCGAAGTACTCGTTGATCTTGATCTGGTCGAAGGCGTAGGCCGCCGCCGTGGTCGACTTGGTTGCGTTCGGCGGATTCCATCCGTTGAAGACACCGCCGAAATCGGTATCGACCGGATAATAGGCGCTGGTGCGGCAGATCGCCGGATCGCACAGGTTGTTGGCGGATGTTCCGTTTGCCCGCTGCTGATTGCGCTTTTCCTGCGCGAGCTCGGCGCCGAACGAGAAAGTGTGCAGCCATGAGCCGGTGTAGAACTTGCCGGACAAGTCGGTCTGGTTGACCAGCAGCGAATTGTCGGTCTCGACCTGGAAGTGCTGGCGGCCGATGGTCATCGACTCGGCCGGATAGCCGGGCGTAACCGCTGTCGTATTGTCGGCCTGCGCCAAACCGCGCGGCGCAGTGGTCCGCGTGAAGCGATCGACGCTGATATAGCGCGTGGTGTTGGAGAACTTCAGGTCGTTGGTGAAGTCGTGCTCGAACTTGCCGGTCAAGGTGTGCGCTTCGGTCTTCACGATGTCGGCGAGCGGTCCCGAGACCACGCCGTACCAGTTGCCGCGCGGCACCGGGATCGGCGGCGTCGCCTGACCGTTGCCGTAATAACCCCCGCTGGTCAGCGCGCCGGTTCCCTTGTTGTAGACCGGTCCCGGCAGATAGGGCCGGCCGTAATCCGGAATGCTCTCCTCACCCTGATAGATGTAGTTGAGCGAGACGCGTGTATCTTCATTGAGATCGATTTTCAGCGACGGCGCGACGCCCCAGCGCCGCACATACACGTTGTCGCGATCCGGCGTCGGCACATCCTGATAGAGCGCCGAGATGCGGCCCCAGACGTTATCCTTCTTGCCGTTGGCATCTACTTCGACGCGGTAGCCCCCGGCGCTGGTGCCGGTGACGGTGCCTTCGAGATACGGCACGGCCGTCGGCAATTTCGACACGATGTTGATGGCGCCGCCGGTCGAACCACGACCGAACGCGAACGCCGACGGTCCCTTGTAGACCTCGACACGATCGCTCGAGAACAGATCGCGGGTGTACCAGCCCGGATCGCGAACGCCGTCGCGGAAAATATCGCCGCGCGCGGCGAAGCCGCGAATGTTGGGACTGTCGCCCTGCTGACCGCCTTCACCGGCATTGAAGGTGATGCCCGGCACCGTGCGCAGCGCATCTTCCATGCTGGTGATGCGCTGTTCCTCGATCACCTGCTTCGGCACCACGTTGACTGTCTGCGGCGTGTCGCGCAACGGTGTCGGAATGCGCGTGAGCTGCGAATCCGTGGTCTGGTAGCCGCCGCCGGCCGTGTCCTGCACGTCGATGGTCGGCAACGCGCCGCCGGCATCCTGTGCCATCGCGCTGGTCGCCAGCATCACCGAGGCAAGGCTGAGCATCGCCGGGCCAGGTTTGCGGATCGCGGACCGAACGAAGGATGCCGGCTGCGTGGAGGACTGCTTCTCGGGCGCGGCGCTCTTGAGCTTCGTGTTCTTGTTCTTTTTTGAAACCTTGCCCCGCCGCATTTCAACGCCCCTTGAATCCGAGTTCATAATCCCGCGCACGCATTCATCTGCGTGGCGAATTCGCGGCGCTGTTGTGAAAAATCGGTAAGGTCAGGGCAAGAGGCCGAACTTAGAACCTCTTCAATGTTGCGCTATTTGGGCGATTCCGAATTGCGGCATTACGCCTACTGCGACTAGAAGAACGGCAATGTCGGGCCGCGCGACCAAGCGATTTAGAATCGCTCCAAAGTCGCAAACTTAGAACCAGTCTAACAATCAAACCGCAGCAATGACCGCATCCTCATCCTCGCAGGCATCCGTATTTTTCCGTCGTGGATGGGCGGCCCGCCTGTGGCGCAACATTCATCTGTGGCTCGGCATCGGCCTGTTCGTGCTGCTGGTGCCGGTGGCGCTGTCGGGGGCGATCCTCGTCTATCATGACGACATCGGCGACATGATGAACACGCCGCGCGGCGCGGTGGCGACCTCGGCCGAACTCGACATCGCCGCGGCCGTTGCCAACGCGACCAAGGCTGCCGGCGACAAATTCCAGCCCACCGCGATCCGCTTCCCCGAAGACAGCCGCGTGCCGGTCTCGGTCTCGGTGCGCGGTCAGGCCGCGCGCGGCGAGCGCCCGGCGTTTCTCACCGTGCTGGTCGATCGCAACGACGCGCATGTCATCAAGGTAGTGAACTTCCGCGAGTCGTTCTTCGGCTTCATGCATATTTTCCATGAGAACCTGACCATTCCGAATTACGGCCGCAGCATTGTCGGCTGGACCGGCGCGGCGATGCTCGTGCTCTCGCTCACCGGGCTTTATCTGTGGTGGCCGCGGCATAACCAGTGGGCGCGCGCCTTCGCATGGCGCCGCAAGCCCTCGACCTCGTCGAACCTGCATCACATGACCGGGTTCTGGATCTGCCTGCCGCTCGCCTTCCTGTCGCTCACCGGCATGTATCTGGCGTGGCCGCAGCAGGGCCGCGCGCTGTTGTCGTCGGTTGCCGAAGTCACGCCGCAGCAGCGTGGCCGCACTCCGGTGACGCCGGAGCGCAGCGCTTCCGACATCTACGCCATCGCCAAGGCGCGGCCCAACGCCGACGTCGCGGCGATCATGTATCCGACCAGACAATCGAACGGCTGGCGGGTGCAGATGCGCGATGCCGGCAGCAGCGAGCCGGTAACGCTCAGCGTCAACGACAAGACCGGCGCTGTTTCGGTGATCGAGCCGCTCAAGGGCGACCGCATCGGCTCGTGGATTCGCTGGCTGCATGAAGGCAGCCACGCCGGCGAGGTGTGGCGCTTCATCGTGTTCCTGTCCGGCGTGATGCCCGCGATCCTCGGCGTGACCGGCATCATCCTCTGGCTGCGCCAGCGGCGGCAACGCGCGCTGGTTCATGCCGGCCCCGCGCGGCGCGACACCGTTTCGACGCCGCTCGCTGGCGAAACCACTCCCGCAGAATAATCTGATCGGATCAATGCCATGACCACAGCAGCACCCAAGCGCCACACCATCTTCCCGGCCCTGCGCGACCGCGCCCGCATGGTGGCCCTGATCACCGGGATTGCGCTGTGGGGTGCGCCGGCGCTGGCGCAGACGGCGCCCAGCGCGCCCACGGCCGCGACGCCTGCTCCGATCACACCGACACCCGCGCCCATCACCCCCACTCCGGCAACGCCGAATTCGATGACGCCGGGTGCGATGACGCCAGGTACGATGCCAAGTGCGATGACGCCCGCTCCCACGGCGACGACGCCATCAGCGACGGCAACGCCCACGACAGCGCCCGCTCCAACCGCAACGCCCGCGCAATTGCCGCCGCCGAACAGCATGCTGCCGCACGACCTGTCACCGTGGGGCATGTTCATGAACGCCGACATCATCGTGAAGGCGGTGATGGTCGGCCTCGCCTTCGCCTCGCTGGTGACGTGGACGATCTGCGTGGCGAAGATGCTGGAGCTGCGCGGCGAGACCCGCAAGGTGAAGAAGCGCCTGCGCGTGCTCGAACACGATCCGTCGCTGGCGCAGGCGATCCAGGACGCCGGCAAGGGCAAGGACGCGGTGGCGCGGCTGGTTCAGGCCGCGGCGCGCGAAGCCGAAGTCTCCGACATGTTCGACGGCAGCTTCACCGATCGCGTGACGCTGCGGCTCGACCGCATTCAGGCGGCGGCGGTGCGGCGCATCGCGCGCGGCACCGGCGTGCTCGCGACCATCGGCGCCACCGCTCCGTTCGTCGGCCTGTTCGGCACGGTGTGGGGCATCATGAATTCGTTCATCGGCATTTCTCAGGCCCACACCACCAACCTCGCGGTGGTCGCGCCGGGCATCGCCGAAGCGCTGCTGGCGACCGCGATGGGCCTCGTCGCGGCGATCCCCGCTGTGGTCGTCTACAACCATCTGGCGCGCATGGTGGCGGGCTATCGCGGCCTGCTCGGCGATGCTTCGGCGCAGGTCATGCTGCTGATCAGCCGCGAACAGAGCCGCCGCTCGATGCGCGGCGTGTCGCGCGCCGCGGAGTAAGACCATGGGCGCGAAACTCGGCGGCAACATTGCCGGCGCCGACGACGATCTGGTCGAGGCGCATGAAATCAACGTCACGCCGTTCATCGACGTGATCCTCGTTCTGCTCATCATCTTCATGGTCGCCGCGCCGCTCGCCACCGTGGACATGGGCGTCGACCTTCCGGCCTCGAGCGCGCAGCAGCAGCCGCGCCCCGACAAGCCGATCTTCGTCACCGTGAAGCCGGACCTGTCGCTCGGCATCGGCGAGGACATCGTGCCGCGCGATGCGTTCGCGTCCCGCCTCGACGAAGTGACCCAGGGCAAGAAGGACGAGCGCATTTTCGTCCGTGCCGACAAGGTCGTGCCCTATGGCGACCTGATGGACGTGATGAACCTGTTGCGCAACGCCGGCTATCTCAAGATCGCACTGGTCGGGCTTGAAGCGGCGAGCGCGCCGCCGGCCGCGGCTCCTGCCGGCACACCCGCGGCAGGTGCGGCGAAATGAGCGCGCTGGCGCTTCGCGGCGGAATTACCAGGACCGACATCACGCGCTGGGGCGTTGCCGCCGCGCTGGTGGTCGGCCTGCATGCCGCCGTGATCGCCGCCGCCATCTACACCTATCCCGACAGCCCGCCGCCCGGCGCGCCGCTGGAAGCGATCTCGATCGACCTCGCGCCGGTTTCCGCCGCGCCGCAGGTGCAGGAGCTCGACGTCGCGCCCGGACCGGAGATGCAGGAAGCCGAAGCGCCGGAGCCCGAACCCGAACAGCCCAAGCCGGTCGAGGAACAGATCGCGCCGACCCCGCCGCAGGAAAAGCCCGAGGTGGTCGCGCCGCCGGAAGAAAAGCCGAAGCCGGTCGAGGAGAAGAAGGAAGAGAAGCCGAAGCCGGTCGAAAAGAAGAAGCCGAAGAAGCCGTCCGAGAAGCCGGCGCCGCGCACCACCGCCGCGCCGAAGGCGCATACCCGCGCGGATCAGGCGCGCGAGGCCCGCGCCGGCGCGGCCGCCGCTGCGCGCGCGATGCCGTCGTACCGGCAGCGGCTGGCGGCGCATCTGCAGCGCTACAAGCAATATCCGAGCTCCGCCCGCGCCGCGCATGAGGAAGGCACCGCGATGGTGACGTTCACCGTCACCCGCAACGGCAGCGTCACCAGCGTGCGCCTGACGCGATCCTCCGGTCATCCTTCGCTCGATCAGGAAGCGGTCGCCGCGATCCGCCGCGCCCAGCCGCTGCCGGCGTTCCCGCCGGAGATCACCCAGTCGGCAATGACCTTCCCGGTGCCGTTCAGCTTCCATCTGCGGTGAGGCGCGCGACGCGCGCTGGGGTTATTCCTCATCCTGAGGAGCGCGCCTTTCTTGCGCGCCTCTCAGGATGAGGCCAGTGTCCCGGGCGCGATGCACCGGGGAACGTTGCTTCGCAGCGTCCGGGGCACATACCTGATGTGCTCACATCATTCCATGTCACCCCTCATGGTTCGAGACGGCGCGTTGTGCCTCCTCACCATGAGGGGGCGTCATCACACCCGCCTCACCGAGACGTGAGATGCCCGCGGTAACGAACAATCAGCGCTGATCGAACTGTCGAACGGTTCCGCAACTCGCGGGGCCGCTCACATCGATCGGGCGTTTCATGTTCAATCTCGTTCTCGCTCTCGCCGCCGGCATCGTCACAGTCGCCGCGCCCTGCACCCTCCCGATGCTGCCGATCCTGCTCGGCGCTTCGGTCGGCCAGACCAGCAAGGTCCGCCCCGCGCTGATCGCAGCCGGCTTCGTGCTGTCGTTCGCGGCCGTCGCGCTGCTGCTGGCGGCGCTGACGCGGCTGTTCGATTTCGATCCCACCATCGTGCGCAATGCCGGTGCGGCGCTGCTCGTCCTGTTCGGCCTGCTGATGATCTGGCCGCGCCTGTTCGAAGCGCTGTCACAACGGTTGCCGCATTTCGCCGGCGCCGCATCGTCCGGCAATCAGGGCCTGCTCGGCGGCTTCGTGCTCGGCGCGACGCTGGGTCTGGTCTGGACGCCCTGCGCTGGTCCGGTGCTCGGCTCGATCCTCACTTTGGTTGCGACCTCGCGCGACACCGCATGGGCTTCGACACTGCTTGTCGCCTACGCCATCGGCGCCGCGATCCCGATGCTTGTCATCGCCTATGGCGGACAGACCGTGACCACTCGGGTGCGCAGCATCGCGACCATCGCGCCACGACTGCAACAGGGCTTCGGCGTCGTGGTCATCGCTTTCGCGGTCGCGACCTACTTTCAATACGACACCATCGCCGTGGCGTGGCTGACGCAATTCTATCCGTCAGCGCAGCTCGGCCTCTGAGAAATTCCGCTCACCCAAGGAGACATGCCATGACGTTTCTTATCAAGACATCCCTGGTCAAGACCGTGACCGCATTCGCGCTCGCCGCCGGCATGCTGGTTCTGCCCGCGCGTGCCGATCAGCTCGACAGCACCGCGACCGCGCTGCGCGTCGCCGCAGCGACGCAGCCCGCGCCCGACTTCACCGGCATCACGAAATGGTTCAACTCCAAGCCGCTCACCATCGGCGATCTGCGCGGCAAGGTCGTCCTCGTCGACTTCTGGACCTATGGCTGCGTCAACTGCGTCAACACGCTGCCGCACGTCACATCGCTCTATGAAAAGTACAAGGATCGCGGACTGGTGATCGTCGGCGTGCATACGCCGGAGTTTCCGTTCGAACATTCGGCGAGCAACGTGCAGACCGCGCTGAAGCGTCACGGCATCACCTATCCGGTGGCGCAGGACAACAGATCGGCGACGTGGAACGCCTATCGCAATCAGTACTGGCCGGCGCAGTACATTGTCGATCAGCGCGGCAACATCGTCTACACCCACGCCGGGGAAGGCGCTTATGACGAGATCGACCGCACCATCGGCAGGCTGCTGAACGCGGCGAGTTGACGGCGATGTCAGCATAGACCCTCATTCAGGGACTGCGGACTGCTTGCATCATTGAGGTGAAGCCTTGTGTCCCGGGCGCGACGCAACGTGACAAAAGCGCGTTCACGCGCGTCTTCGACGCGCTATGGCTTCGCAGACCCGGGACCGTTCCAGATTCGGAGTTTGGAACGGCTCCGGATCAGCAGGGCACCGCTCTCGCGCTGCGCAGCGTCCGGGGCACTTATCTCGTCATCTCACCCGCACATAAGAGACGCAGCATAGTGGATGAGCGCCCCTCATCACCCCGGCCGAAAACGCGACCGATCCCGCTATCGCCAAGCTTCCGGTTGTTTGTTTCAGAACAAAGATTACATTCGTCGCGCGGCCGACACTCAACACGACCGAGCATCAGCGGTACTTGAATGCCGTGGATGCCGTGTTATACCGAGTAACAGACGACACATCGGAGACCCTCACGATGTTCGACGGCTTCAGCGCCATTGAACTGGCTCGTGCGCAATTCGCGTTCACGGTGTCGTTCCACATCATCTTCCCCGCCTTCTCCATCGGTCTCGCCAGTTATCTCGCCGTCCTTGAAGCGCTGTGGCTGTGGACCGGGCGCGAGGTGTTTCTCAATCTGTTCAATTACTGGCTGAAAATTTTCGCCATCGCGTTCGGCATGGGCGTCGTCTCCGGCATCGTCATGGCCTATCAGTTCGGCACCAACTGGTCGGTGTTTTCCGACAAGACCGGGCCGGTGATCGGCCCGCTGATGGCCTACGAAGTGCTGACCGCGTTCTTCCTTGAAGCGGGCTTTCTCGGCGTCATGCTGTTCGGCCTCAATCGCGTCGGCCCGCGCCTGCACTTCACCGCAACGCTGATGGTGGCGATCGGCACGCTGTTCTCGGCGTTCTGGATCCTGTCGGCGAATTCGTGGATGCAGACGCCGGCCGGCTTCGCCGTCAATTCCGCCGGGCAGTTCGTGCCCGCCGACTGGTGGAAGCTGATCTTCAATCCGTCGTTCCCCTATCGGCTCGTGCACATGGTGCTCGCCGCCTACCTCACCACCGCCTTCGTGGTCGGCGCGGTCGGAGCATGGCACCTGCTGCGCGATTCAAGCCGCGAGGGACCGCGTGTGATGTTCTCGATGGCGATGTGGATGGCGGCGCTGGTCGCGCCGATCCAGATTCTCGCCGGCGATCAGCACGGCCTCAACACCCTCGAGCATCAGCCCGCCAAGGTGATGGCGATGGAAGGTCACTTCCAGAGTCATCCCGACGGCGCGCCGCTGATCCTGTTCGGCTGGCCCGATCAGGATGCCGCCACCGTCAAATATTCGATCGAAATTCCCAAAGCCTCGTCGCTGATCCTCAAGCACTCGCTCGATGCGCCGCTCGCCGGGCTCGACACCGTCAAGCGCACCGACTGGCCCAACGTGCCGCTGGTGTTCTGGTCGTTCCGCGTCATGGTCGGTCTCGGCTTCCTGATGCTGGGCATCGGCGTGCTCAGCCTGTTCGCGCGCTGGCGCGGCAAGCTTTATCACTGGCCGTGGCTGCATCGCTTCGCGCTGGCGATGGGCCCGGCCGGATTCGTCGCCGTGCTGGCCGGCTGGATCACCACCGAAGCCGGACGACAGCCGTGGACGGTGTACGGCATGTTGCGCACCATCGATTCCGCGTCGCCGCTCGATGCACCTGCGGTCGCGACATCGCTGCTCGCCTTCGTCGTGGTCTATTTCATCGTGTTCGGCATGGGCGTGTTCTACATCCTGCATCTGATGGCGCATCCGCCGCATCACGGCGAGGAAGGCCCGAGCAGCGACATGCCGGCGCGCGCCTCCGGCATCACGCCTGCGGCCGGCGCCCCGGCTCCCGGGCACGGGTGACCCGAGGAGGACCCGATGGACCATCTGTTCGATATCGCCACCATCTGGGCTTTCATCATCGCCTTCGCGGTGTTCATGTATGTCGTGATGGACGGCTTCGATCTCGGGCTCGGCATGCTGTTCCCGCTGTTTCCCGACAAGCGCGACCGCGACGTGATGATGAATTCGGTGGCGCCGGTGTGGGACGGCAACGAGACCTGGCTGGTGCTCGGCGGCGGCGGCCTGTTCGCGGCGTTCCCCCTCGCCTACGCCATTCTGATGCCGGCGCTCTATGTGCCGATCATCGCCATGCTGATCGGCCTTGTGTTTCGCGGCGTCGCGTTCGAATTCCGCTGGCGGTCGCAGCGCGAGCGCAACTACTGGGACTTCGCCTTCGCCGGCGGCTCCCTGGTGGCGACGCTGGCGCAGGGCATCGCGCTCGGCGCGATCCTGCAGGGCGTGCCTGTGGAAGGGCGCCATTATGCCGGCGGGTGGTGGGACTGGCTGACGCCGTTCAGCATCCTCACCGGCCTCGCGCTGGTCGCCGGCTATGGCCTGCTCGGCGCCACCTGGCTGGTGATGAAGACGACCGGCGCGTTGCGCGATCAGGCCTATCGCCTCAGCCTGTGGCTGTTGATCGCAACGCTGGGCGCGATCGTCGCCGTCAGTGCCGCGACGCCGTTCCTCGAGAACGAATACTGGCGGCGCTGGTTTGAGTGGCCCAACATCCTGCTCACCGCGCCGATCCCGATCGCGGTGGCCGCGGTGACGCTGCTGCTGCTGCGCGCCATCGCCAACAAGCTCGACTACCAGCCGTTCTTCCTGTCGCTGGGATTGTTCCTGCTGTCCTATGCCGGGCTTGGCGTCAGCATGTGGCCGCACGTCGTGCCGAAAAGCGTCACCATCTGGCAGGCCGCCGCGCCGGAGAAGAGTCTGTATTTCATGATCGTCGGCGTCGCCATTCTGGTCCCGGTCATTCTGGCCTACACCGCATGGGCCTATTGGGTGTTTCGCGGCAAGGTCGATCCCGATACGGGCTATCACTGATGCCGCCGCGCGCGCCGCAACAGCCGCTCGGCAAGCGGCTTATCTGGTTCGTCGCGCTGTGGGCGCTCGGCGTCGGGACCGTCGCGCTGGTGTCGTTCATCCTGCGGCTGTGGATCGCGCCGCATTGATTGCGCGTTTCCACTAACAGCGCCACGAGTGTAATTTCGTTGTTCCTCCGTCTCGTTTCTTGTTCATACGTCCCGCAGGCAGAGAAAACCGCACGCCGGACATCTCGCATGCTTCAAATGTGGCATGCCCCCTGCCCGCCACCGTGACTTGCCAGCCTGCGGCACGTCATGTTTGATACCGGACATAATCCGAGGGGGTTCACATGGCGCGATCTTATCCGGCGCGATCTTATTTGCCGCGGTCCCGTTTGGCGCGATTTCGGCTTTTCGGCCTGATGGCCGTGCTGGCGAGCGTGGCGATGTCATCGCCCACCGCCTTCGCGCAGCGCGACAACACCCAGCTCAGCGACCAGCCCGGCTATGTGCCAACCGAAGCCGAAGAACAGCTGCCGCCGGAATTCCAGCGCACGGTTGTCTATTTCCGCACCACCGAGGCGCCGGGCACCATTATCGTCAATACCAACGAGCGTTATCTGTATGTCGTGCAGGGCGGCGGCCGCGCCATCCGCTACGGCATCGGGGTCGGCCGCGAGGGCTTCCAGTGGCAGGGCCTGCTGACGATCTCGCGCAAGGCGGAATGGCCGGACTGGACGCCGCCGCCGGAGATGATCGCGCGCCAGCCCTACCTGCCGCGCTTCATGGCCGGCGGCCCCGGCAATCCGATGGGCGCCCGCGCGCTCTATCTCGGCCACACCGTCTATCGCATCCACGGCACCAACCAGCCGCAGACCATCGGCAGCGCCGTGTCCTCGGGCTGCTTCCGTCTCGTCAACGCCGACGTCATCGACCTCTACAACCGCATTCCGGTCGGCACCAAGGTCATCGTGCGGCAGAAGCCGCAAATCTGATTCCGCTGCTTCGTTTGCCTTCCCGCTCCGCATCACACATTTCCTGAGCGAGACCCAACATGTTCAAACGTATTCCCCGCACTTTCCGGACCGGGCTGCTGCTCGGCTTGATCTGCGCCCTGATCGTCGCGGCCATCGCCATCACCTACGAGCGCTACGACACGCGGACGCTGAAGCGCACATTGCGGCGCGACGCCGTGCTGTGCGGCGTCAACACCGGCCTGCCCGGCTTCTCGAATCCCGACGCGCAGGGCAAATGGAGCGGCTTCGATGTCGATATCTGCCGCGCGGTGGCTGCGGCGATCTTCAACGATCCCAACAAGGTGACGTTCGTGCCGCTCGACGCCAGCGAGCGTTTCAAGGAATTGCAGAGCCGCAAGGTCGATATCCTGTCGCGCAACTCGACCTGGAGCATGTCGCGCGAAACCGACTACGGGCTGAATTTCGCGGCGGTCTCCTATTATGACGGCCAGGGCTTCATGGTGCCGCGCTCGCGCAACATCGAATCGGCGCTGGCTCTGAGCGGCAGCAAGGTCTGCGTGCAGAACAACACCACCACACAGCTCAATCTCGCCGACTACTTCCGCGCCAACAACATCAAGTTCGAGGAAGTGAAGTTCGGCAGCCTCAACGACGTGCTGAAGGCCTATGAAGGCGGCCAGTGCGACACGCTGACCGCCGACATCTCGCAGCTCTATGCGCTGCGGCTGAAACTCGGACAGCCCGCCGACCACATCATCCTGCCGGACGTGATCTCCAAGGAGCCGCTCGCGCCCGTGGTGCGCCAGCGCGACGACGACTGGCTCCTGATCGTGAAATGGACGGTGTATGCGATGCTCAACGCCGAGGAGCTCGGCGTGACCTCGAAGAACATCGACGAGGCGATGAAGTCCAAGAAGCCGGACGTGATGCGCCTTGTCGGCACCGAGGGCGCCTATGGCGAGGAACTCGGCCTGACCCGCGACTGGGCCGCGCGCATCATCCGCCATGTCGGCAATTACGGCGAGGTCTATGATCGCAACGTCGGCGCCAACTCGCCGCTGAAGATTCCGCGCGGCCTCAACCATCTGTGGAGCGACGGCGGCATCCAGTACGCCCCGCCGATCAGGTAAGACTGTTTCGCCGAAGGTATGAGTCCCTCATGGCGAAGAGGCGCTTTAGCGCCGTCTCGAACCATGAGGCCAAGGCGCTCGCGGCCTCATCCTTCGAGACGCGCGCAAGATGCGCGCTCCTCAGGATGAGGAGTGCCATCAGCAACCACGGAATTGTCATGCGCGGGCTCGACCCGCGCATCCATCCTTTTCGATAGAGATGGATTGCCGGGACAGGCCCGACACCTTTGAGCATCCCGAATGAACCGCTCGGGACGAGGAATGCCTTGAGCAACCAGTATCCGCAGAACTGTCATGGCCGGGCTTGTCCCGGCCATCTCGCTTAGGGACGCACAGTGTCCACCTGATCGGGGTCACCGGGACAAGCCCGGTGACGACAATGAGTGTGAGGTGAGCGTGCCCGGACGCGGTGCGACGTTCTTCACGCCGCTCCGCTGATCCGGGGCCATTCCAAACTCCGCGTCCGCGACGCCCGGTTCTGCGAAGCAGCGTGACACGCTGCATCGCGCCCGGGACACGAACAAAGCTCAATAATTCTTCCAGCGCGCCAACTGATCGGCATGGAAATTGGTGTCGCCGAACAGTTCCTGGCACACCCGCGCGCGCTTCATGAAAAAGCCGATGTCGAACTGGTCGGTCATGCCCATGCCGCCGTGCATCTGAACGGCTTCCTGCACCGCCAGCGTGGTGGTCGAGCCCGCCTTGGCCTTGGCGACCGCGACCGCCGGACCGGCATGCTCGAAATCGCTGTCGAGCAGTTGCTGCGCCTTCATCACCGCGGCGCGGGTGACTTCGAGTTCGCAGTACAGATGCGCGGCGCGATGCTGCAACGCCTGGAACTCGCCGATCAGTTTGCCGAACTGCTTGCGCTCCTTCAGGTACGTCACGGTGCGCGCAAAGGCTTCCTCGCCAGCGCCCAGCATTTCGGAGGCCACCGCCGCGCGGCCGACATGGAGAATGCCGTCGAGCAGCGCGCCGCCCTGATCGACTTCGCCGAGCACGCTGTCGGCATTGACCTCGACATTGTCGAACTCGATACGGGCGGCGTTGTGGGCATCGACCATCATCGTGCGTTCGACGGCGACGCCCTTGGCCTTGGGATCGACCAGAAACAGCGTCAGCCCCTCGCGCTCGCCGGGTTTGCCCGCCGAACGCGCGGCGACGATCAGAAGGTCCGAGACATGGCCATCGACCACCAGTGCCTTGGCGCCGTTCAATTTGAACCCATTCCCGGAGCGCACCGCCTGCATCGCCGTGTGGCTGGGGCGATGCTTGGCGCCTTCGTCGACGGCGAGCGAGGCGATCAGCTTGCCGCCCGCGATCCTGGCGAGGAATTCCTTCTTCTGAGCGGCGCTGCCGCCGCGCGACAGTGCGGTCGCAGCCACCACGGCGGTGGACAGGAACGGCGACGGCATCAGCGTGCGGCCGATTTCCTCCATCACCACGCCGGCTTCGACGCAGCCGAGCCCGCTGCCGCCGAACTCCTCGGGAACGATCAGGCCGGACAGACCCATCTCCGCGAACGCGGCCCACAGGTCGCGCGAAAAGCCGTCGGCGTCCTTGGTGTCGCGCAGATGGCGCAGGTGACTGACCGGAGCTTTGTCGCCGATCAGGCCCCGCGCGCTGTCGCGCAGCATGGATTGTTCTTCAGTAAGGACGAGCGCCATGGGAGTAATCCTGAAATCTGTTTGTCGTTGTGTCGCTTGTGTGAGTCGACCCTCATGATGAGGAGCGCGTCTTCGCGCGTCTCGAACCATGAGGGCGGAGTATTCTCATCCTTCGAGACGCAGGCTGCGCCTGCTCCTCAGGATGAGGCTCTTGAAACCTACGCCCCCGGCAGATCGAGAATGCGCTTGGCGACGATGCCGAGCATCACTTCGCTGGTGCCGCCTTCGATCGAGTTGGCCTTGGTGCGCAGCCAGGCGCGCGCGGCACTGCCGTCCTTCGAACGCGCGCCTTCCCATTCCAGCGCATCGATGCCGCCGGACGACATCAACAGTTCATGGCGGCGCTTGTTGAGTTCGGTGCCGTAATATTTGAGCGCCGACGAATAGGCCGGATGGCCCTGGCCCGATTTCGCCAGATCGACCGCGCGCTCGGCTGCGCAACGCAGCGCCGCCTCGTCGATGTCGAACGACGCAATCTGGCCGCGCAGCATCGGATCCTCGAGGCGGCCCTGTTCGTCGGTGCCGATCGAATTCGCCGCGACCTGCCCGAGCGGACGGTTGCCGCCGCGGTCGCCGATGCCGGAGATCATCGCGCGCTCGTGCTGAAGCAGATATTTCGCGACATCCCAGCCGCGATTGACCGTGCCGAGCACATGCGACTTCGGCACCCGCACGTTGTCGAAGAAGGTCTCGCAGAACGGCGACTTGCCGGAGATCAGCAGGATCGGCTTGGTCGAAACGCCCTTCGAGGTCATGTCGAACAGGATGAAGCTGATGCCGTCGTGCTTCTTCGCGCTCGCATCGGTGCGCACCAGGCAGAAGATCCAGTCCGCGAAGTTGGCGTACGACGTCCAGATCTTCTGGCCGTTGATGATGAAATCATCGCCGTCGCTTTCGGCGCGGGTCTGCAGCGAGGCGAGATCGGAACCGGCGTTCGGCTCGGAATAGCCCTGGCACCAGCGGATCAGGCCTGCGGTGATCTTGGGCAGATGCTCGCGCTTCTGTTCGTCGGTGCCGTATTTGAGCAGCGCCGGGCCGAGCATCGAAATACCGAACGACACCAGCGGCGGGCGCGCCGAGATTGCCGCCATTTCCTCGCGCAGAACTTTCGCCTCGTCGGGGCCGAGGCCGCCGCCGCCGTATTCCTTCGGCCAGTGCGGCACGGTCCAGCCCTTGTCGCGCATGCGCTCGAACCACACTCGCTGCGCGTCCGATGAAAATCTGGCGTTGCGCCCGCCCCAGAAGGTGTCTTCGTCGTTCACCATCGGCTGGCGCATATCGGGTGGGCAGTTCTCCGCCAGCCATGCGCGTGTCTCGGCGCGGAATTTTTCCAGATCGGCCATGTGTCGTGTCCTTGCGCGTTGTCCTCGCAGAGGGCGCATGCGTCGCATCGCGCCTCTCTTTCGCCGGCGACTGTAACCGCGACAGGAAGGAATTCAATATCAGCCGATGGCATAGCGCCACCGGCAAGCTATGATCGCGTTGACGCGCTGCCTGACGTTTCAAACACACGAGGAAATCCCATGCGCCCGATTTTTCTTTCGCCAGGCGAAATCAACGCCGACCAGCAGGCGATTTTCGATGAATGCGCCTCCGGCAAGCGCGGCCGCGTAACGCCGCCGCTGCGCGCATGGATTCACAGTCCCGAGATGGCGCGGCACACCCAGCGCCTCGGCCAGTTCCTGCGCTACGACACCTCGCTCGGCCCGTTGCTGTCCGAACTCGCGATCCTCGTCACCGCGCGCTACTGGACCGCGCAGTACGAATGGTACGCCCACAAGAAAATGGCGCTGGACGCCGGGCTCGATCCGGCGATCATCGACGCGATCCGCGACCGCCATGTGCCGGACTTCGACGATCCGAAAGCACAACTGATCTATGAGTTCAGCGAAGCGCTGCACGAAAACAAGGTTGTGCCCAGGCCGCTGTACGACAAGGCGATCGAGATGCTCGGCAAGCGCGGCACGATCGAACTGATCGGCCTGCTCGGCTACTACACGCTGGTGTCGATGACCCTCAACACCTTCGAATTCGACCTGCCGGAGGGCGAGACGCCCGAGCTTGCATAGGCCGCTTTCGGACATAAATGGCTCTCAACGTCCTGCCCACGGAGCCTGTCATGTCCACCGATACAGCCGCGCAGTCCGCATTCAAACCGATCGTCGCGGGCACGCGGATCGGCCATGTCCATCTCAAAGTCGCCGATCTCGAGCGCGCGCTGGCCTTCTATCACGGCGTGCTGGGTTTCGAGATCATGCAGCGCATGGGGAGCCAGGCAGCGTTTATCTCGGCCGGCGGCTACCATCACCACATCGGGCTGAACACCTGGGAGAGCAATGGTGGACATCCGCCTCCGCCCGGCTCCACCGGTCTGTTTCACACCGCGATCCTCTATCCGACCCGCGCGGCGCTGGCGGACGCGCTGCATCGCGTGCTGTCGGCCGGCATCGCGCTCGATGGCGCCAGCGATCACGGCGTCAGCGAAGCGCTGTATTTGCGCGATCCCGACGACAACGGCGTTGAACTCTATCGCGACCGGCCGGAAGCCGAATGGCCCCGCGCGCCGGACGGCACGCTGGCGATGGTCACGCGCCGGCTCGATCTCGACGACCTGTTGCGGGCGCGCGAGACGTGATCGCGCCCGAAAGCACCACGACGGCGGCTGCGAGTTCGAACGCCATGCATAAGGCGAACGGCACGGTGTAGCTGCCGAAGGCATCGCGCAGCAGGCCGACGAGGCCGGGACCGAACGCATAGGTGAACTGGCAGATCGCGGTGACGAGACTGACCAGCACGCCGAAGGCGCGCGCGTCGAATTCGCGCTGGATGATCAGCGACGGCAACGTGATGAGATTGCCGACCGAGAAGCCGAACAGCGCGCTCGCCGCGAACAGCGCATATTCGTTGGTGGTGTTGATCATGACCAGCAGCGCCAGCGCCTGACTGGCGAACGACGCGGCCGAGGCCTTGCGCTGGTTGAGCCGGTCCACCACCGCGCCGAAGATCAGCCGTCCGACCACCGCCATGATCGACATCACCGACACCGCGATGCTGGCGTGGGCACGGCCGATCAGCGGATCGAGAAATGCGATCTGGTGCACGATGAATCCGACCTGCGCCACCAGCGCCAGTGCGAACGGAATCGTGATGGTCCAGAACGAAAGGCTGCGGAACGCCATGGCGCGGATCGCGCCGGCCGATTGCGCCTGCGGCGCGGGCCGGGTGTCGAAGGCGTCGGTTGGCGGCATGGCGCGCCCGGGCGGATGGCCGACCCACAGCGCGATGGCGGGAAGCGCCAGCACCAGGATCACGGCGGCGACGGTCATCACGGTATTGGCGAATCCCATGGCGCCGATCGCGCCGACCATCAGCGGCACGCCGATGACGCCGCCGCAGCTCGCGCCGTTGAGCGCGAGGCTGATCGCCAGACCGCGCTTCTTGTCGAACCACAGGCCGAGCGTGTTGTTGATCGCGGCAAGGCTGGTGCCGGCCCAGCCGAAGGCGATCAGCGCATAGGCGGCGTAGAGCTGCGACGGCGAGGTGATCCACGCCATCGACGCGGTGCCCGCGGCCAGCGCGCACACGCCGAGGCTGAGGCACAGGCGCGGGCCGAGCTTGCGCATCGCCTCGCTGACGAACACGACAAGGACCGAGCTGAACAGATAGTAGCAGGTCGCGGCGGTGGAGATCTGCGAGGCGGGCCAGCCGCGCACACGCTGCAGTTCGGCAAGATACACGCCCTGCCCGTAGAAGCCCGCGCTCCACGCAAACGTCGCGACCAGAAAGCACACGCCCACCACCGGCCAGCCGGAATATCTGATCGATGTTTCGTCGATCGCAGCACTGGCATGGCGTGCGGTCATGCGCGGCATCCTCCCGCGCGATCCTCTTGTTATTGCATTGATGTCATCACCGGAATCGCGCGGGCGGCATTGGGACCGATGCGCGATGCGGCGTCAATAGTGGGCAGCGCCCGAGCACGGCATGGCACCGTTGCGGGCGATCAGAACGCACATGGCGGTGTTGCGTGGACGCTCACGACGTGCAGCGCGCTCTTCCCCTTTCCCACAAGGGGAGAGGGGAGAAGGATACCCGCTTTGCTCCTCCTCAGGATGAGGAGACAATACGGTGTGTGGGGAAGACGTGCCCCGCGCCCCTCACCCCTTCTTCCCGGGATCGTAGAAGAACCGCTCGCGGACAATGCGGTCGCCGCGCCATTCCTGCATGGCGATTTCATCGACGTGATGCACCGCGCCGTCATGGGCGATGAGGTCGAAGATCCAGTGGATCATGACGTTGTCGCCCTCGACCACGGAGCGCAGCGCCTTCGAGCGCACCTCTTTCATGCGGACGAGAATGGCGCGCTCATGCGCCACCAGGCGATCGCGGCCGCTGCGCGGCGGCGCGGCGTTCTCCTGCATCGAGGCGTCCTCGGTGTAGAAGCGCTCGATGGCGCCGGCATGGTCGCCGCTTTCGACGGCGGCAATGAATTCATCGACACGGGCACGGGTGGGCATGACGAGGCCTCGCAAAGGTGCGGCTTGAGAAGCAAATGCGGCGCGCGCAGCTTCAGCCCCAGCCGAGCGCCACCGCTGCATGATAGGTAATGAAGGCCGCCAGATACGCCAGCGCCAGCATGTAGCCGAAGGTGATGAACATCCAGCGCCAGCCGCCGGTCTCGCGGCGGATCACCGCCAGCGTCGCCGCGCATTGCGGCGCGAAGATGTACCACGCGATCAGCGCCAGCGCGGTGGCAAGGCTCCATTCGGCGGCGAGCTTCTGGCCGATCTCGGTGGCGGCCTCCCCGCCTCCGGCCACCGCATAGACGGTGCCGAGCGAAGCAACCGCGACCTCGCGGGCGGCAAGGCCGGGAATCAGCGCGACGCTGATCTGCCAGTTGAAGCCCACCGGGGCGAGCAGCGGCTCGATCCAGCGGCCGAGAATGGCGGCGAGGCTGTAATCGATGGCGGGCTCTGTCGCCCCGATCGGCGGTTGCGGGAACGAGGCGAGGAACCAGATCAGCACCATCATCGAAAAGATCGTGGTGCCGGCGCGATAGAGGAACGCCTTGACGCGGGAATACAGCGCGATCGCCACGCTGCGCAGGCGCGGCAGCTTGTAGTCCGGCAGTTCGAGCATGAACGGCGGCGTCGCGCTCTCGCGCCAGAAGAAATGATTGGCGACGAACGACACGCCGAGCGCGCTGAAAATGCCGATGGCGTAAAGCCCGAACATCACGAGGCCCTGGAGCCCGATGAAACCGTAAATCTTCTGATCCGGAATGAAGGCGGAGATCAGCAGCGTGTAGACCGGAATGCGCGCAGAACAGGTCATCAGCGGCGCGACGAGAATCGTCGTCAGCCGGTCGCGCCGGTTGTCGATCACCCGCGTCGCCATGATTCCCGGAATCGCGCAGGCGAAGCTCGACAGCAGCGGAATGAACGCGCGGCCGTGCAGCCCGGCGCCGCCCATGATGCGATCCATCAGGAACGCGGCGCGCGCCATGTAGCCGAGGTCTTCGAGCAGCAGGATGAACAGGAACATGATCATGATCTGCGGCAGGAACACGACCACGCTGCCGACGCCGGAGATCACGCCGTTCTGGATGAAGCTTTGCAGCAGACCGTTCGGCAACAGACTGTGGACATAGACGCCGAGGGCGTCGAACGCGCCGGAGATCAGGTCCATCACCGGCTGCGCCCAGGCGAACACCGCCTGGAACATGACGAACAGGACCGCGAGCAGGATCACGAGGCCGGCCACCGGATGCAGCAGCACCGCGTCGACGCGGCGGGTCAGCGTATCGGGCCGCGCCGCCTCGCTGATCGACGCCTTGATGATGCGGTCGGCTTCGCGCTGGGCGGCGCGCAGGTCGGAGGCGCTCGGCGGCGTCCAGGTGCTGTCGGTGATCTTCCCGGCGTGGCCGGCGGCGACCTCGTCGAGCCGGTGCATCAGATCGTCGATGCCGTTGCGGCGCACCGCGGTCGCGGTCACCACCGGAATGCCGAGTTCGGCGGACAGCTTGTCGAGATCGATCTCGATGCCGCGGCGGCGCGCGATGTCGATCATGTTGAGGACCAACAGCATCGGCCGGCCGGCGCGCTTGAGTTCGAGCACGAGGCGGAAGGCGACGCGCAGATTGGTGGCGTCGGCCACGCACAGCAGAAGGTCCGGCGCGGGCTCCTCCTTGAGCCGGCCGAGCACGACATCGCGGGCGATTTCTTCGTCGGGACTGCGGCCACGCAGCGAATAGGTGCCGGGCAGATCGATCAGGTCGACGCGATGGCCCGACGCGGTCTGAAACCGCCCCGCCCGGCGCTCGACCGTGACGCCGGGATAATTCGCGACCTTCTGCCGGCTGCCGGTCAGCGCGTTGAACAGCGCCGTCTTGCCGCTGTTGGGCGTGCCGACCAGGGCGAAGCGCCATGCCCTCGGCTCAGTCGCGATCGTCATGTCGTCTGTCCAAAATCAGGTCACGCGGATGGCCATGGCCTCGCGGCGGCGCAGCGCGATGGTGGTGTTGTTGACCCGCACCGCGATCGGGTCGCGCCCGACCGGACCTTCGTGCAGGACTTCGACCATCGCGCCCTCGACGAAGCCGAGCTCGATCAGGCGGCGCTCGATTTCGGCGGCGGGCACGCCGTTGTGGTCGGCATCGACGACAATGGCGCCGATCAGGCCGCTGAAGCCGCGATTGGCCTCGCCAAGCAGCTTGTGCGTCAGGTTGTCGATGATGCCGTCACTCATGTCGCGAAATCCCCGTGCGATCATCAAGTGGACCGATGAGGGCACGTGAATCAAGTCAACGGCGCTTGATTTGGCTCAGTTTAGAAGGGTTTTAAGGTGCGGCCGGACACATCCGCCGCACCCGGCGCGCCGGCCGCGACATCAGGCTGCCAGCGCCTTCATTTCCTTGTAGAGATCGGACTTGCCCTCGAAGCCGATGCCCGGCAGCTCCGGCATGGTGATGACGCCCTTTTCGACGCGCACGCCGTCCGGGAAGCCGCCATTGGGCTGGAACAGGTCGGGATAGCTCTCGTTGCCGCCGAGGCCGAGGCCCGCTGCGATGTTCAGCGACATCTGATGCCCGCCATGGGGAATGCAGCGCGACGGCGACCAGCCGTGGGTTTCGAGCACCTTGAGCGTGCGCTGATATTCGCACAGTCCGTAGGACAACGCGCAGTCGAACTGCAGCCAGTCGCGATCCGGACGCATGCCGCCGTACTTGATGAGATTGCGCGCATCCTGATGGCTGAACAGGTTCTCGCCGGTGGCCATCGGCCCCGGATAGAATTCGGCGAGCGCCGCCTGCAACGAATAGTCGAGCGGATCGCCCGCCTCCTCGTACCAGAACAGCGGGTAGTCGCGCAGCATCTTGGCGTAGGCGATGGCGGTCTCGAGATCGAAGCGGCCATTGGCGTCGACCGCAAGCTGCGCCTGTCCGCCGATCTCCTTCAGCACCGCCTCGATGCGTTCGCGATCCTCGCTCAGCGACGCGCCGCCGATCTTCATCTTGACCACGCTGTAGCCGCGGTCGAGATAGCCGCGCATCTCGGCGCGCAGCGCCGAATTGTCCTTGCCCGGATAATAGTAGCCGCCCGCCGCATAGACGAACACGCGCGGATCGGCCTCGCGCTTATGACGCTCCGCGAGCAGACGGAACAGCGGCTTGCCCGCGATCTTCGCCACCGCGTCCCACACCGCC
Source organism: Afipia sp. (assembly GCA_051954725.1). Lineage (GTDB taxonomy): Bacteria > Pseudomonadota > Alphaproteobacteria > Rhizobiales > Xanthobacteraceae > Afipia. Next base: position 57,848 of record JBQCHK010000030.1, read on the forward strand.
ATGTCGATGGTGCCGACCGCGACCGAGCGCTCGCCATGGCCGCCGGGCTTTTCGTTCGACATCATCGCGGCCCACACCTTGTCGGGGTCGAGATTGTCGCCGCTCGCATCGAGCAGAGTTTTCGGATCGGCTTCCAGGAGGCGCGGCGCGAAGCGCTCGCGGATCAGGCCGCCCTGGCCGTAACGTCCGTTGGAATTGAAGCCGTAACCGACCACCGTCTTGCCGTCGCGCTTCACGTCGGTGACCACCGCAACGAGGCTGGTCGTCATCTTGCTGAAGTCGATATAGGCGTTGCGGATCGGGGACGAGATCGGCTTGGTGACCTCGCGGACATCGACGATACGGACGGACATGGAAGCTGGCTCCTGACGGGCCTTGAAGTTGCGCGGTGAATTGTTCTTGCGGCGGGCATGTCTACGCCCTGCGGCGGAAAGTGCAAGACGCGGGCAGGCCGGAAGGCAGACCCGAAAAAGCAGGCCAGAAAAAAGGCGCTGCGATCATGCAGCGCCTTTTCATTGTCGCGTTCAGCTCGCCCCGTTACGGGCAGGGATGACGCTGGCCGTCGTAGCCGAGATAGGTTCCGGTCCGCACATTGTAGGACTTGAACCGCTGCTTGCAGTAAGCGACGTCGGCGGCTGACACCCCGTCGGACTCAACATAGCCCGGCGAATAGGCGTAGCTGTCGTCGTCGTAATAATAGTCATTGTAATAGGGATAGGCGCCATACGCGCTGCCCAGCGCGAATCCCGTCCCGAAGCCGATGCCCGGCCCCCATCCGCGTCCGCGACGGTGATGATGGCCACCATACCAGCGGCCGCCGCCGTTACCGGCCCATCGGCTGCCGCTGCCGCCCGGGATCACCGGAACCGGCCGCATGCCGCGACTGGCGGCGAAATTGCCGCCGCCTCCGCCCGTTCGCCCGGGCCGCGCGACGCCACCACCGCCACCGCCGCGCGCGCCGCCTCCGCCGCCCGTAAACTGCTTGGGGGCTCCGCCCCCTCCGCCGCCGATCACCGGCACGGATTTCATCTGAGCGGCGGCAGGCGCGATCGCCAGCGGCGCCGCCAGCGCCATCGCCGCAACCGCGCAGAAAACCTTCATTTTTGAATGAGTCATGATCGCATTTCTCCACCTTGTCGTGACGTCCCAACACCACAGAACAGTGAGCGTTCCGCCACACATCGGAATTTCCGAAGTGAATAATCGATTTGTGCAGGGAACACGGCAGGGCAAAGAGGCCTATCGCCGCAGGCGTTCTATGTTATCTTTTGGCCATGAACCGCCCGCTCAAGATCGACATTCGCCATTCGACCTGCCCCCATGACTGTCCGTCGGCCTGCGGGCTCGATGTCGAAGTCATCGAAAACGGGAAAATCGGCCGGATTCGCGGCTCGAAACAGCAGACCTACACCGCCGGCGTGGTCTGCGCGAAGGTCGCGCGCTACGCCGAACGCATTCATCATCCCGAACGCGTGCTGCACCCGCTGCGCCGCACCGGCCCGAAGGGCTCCGGCCAGTTCGAACGAATCTCGTGGGACGAGGCGATGGACGAGATCGCCACCCGCTTCAACGACGCCGAGCGCGACTTCGGCGCGCAATCGGTGTGGCCCTATTACTACGCCGGCACCATGGGGCTGGTGATGCGCGACGGCATCAACCGGCTGTCGCACGTCAAGAAATACTCGCGCTTCTACAGCACCATCTGCTCGACCATCGCCTGGGTCGGCTTCGCGGCGGGCACCGGCAAGGTCGCCGGCGTCGATCCGCGCGAAATGGCGAAGTCGGACCTGATCGTGATCTGGGGCACCAACCCGGTGAACACCCAGGTCAACGTGATGACCCACGCCACCCGCGCCCGCAAGGAGCGCGGCGCACGCATCGCGGCGATCGATGTCTATGACAACGACACCATGAAGCAGGCGGACATCAAGATCATCCTGCGGCCGGGCACCGACGGCGCATTCGCCTGCGCGGTGATGCACGTGCTGTTTCGCGATGGCTATGCCGACCGCGCCTATCTCGACAAATACACCGACTGCCCGGACGAACTCGAAGCGCATCTGGCCACGCGCACGCCGGAATGGGCGTCGGCGATCTGCGGCGTGCCGGTGGAGGAAATCGAGGCGTTCGCCCATGCGGTCGGCAACACCCCGCGCGCGTTCTTCCGCCTCGGCTATGGCTTCACCCGCAGCCGCAACGGCGCAGCGCAGATGCACGCCGCGCTGTGCATCCCCGCCGTCACCGGCGCATGGCAGTACGAAGGCGGCGGCGCGTTCTTCAACAACGGCGCGATCTGGGGCTTCGACAAGACCCTGATCGAGGGCCGCGATCATGTCGACGCGTCGACCCGCGCGCTCGATCAATCCAAGATCGGCCGCATCCTGACCGGCGACGCCGAGGCGCTGCAGAACGGCCCGCCGGTGAAGGCGATGCTGATCCAGAACACCAATCCCTACACCGTCGCGCCCGAGCAGAAGCTGGTGCATCAGGGGTTCGCGCGCGAGGATCTGTTTGTCGCGGTGCACGAGCAGTTCATGACCGAGACCGCGCAGATGGCGGACATCGTGCTGCCCGCGACCATGTTTCTCGAGCATGACGATCTCTATTACGGCGGCGGCCACCAGTACATTTCGGTCGGCGCCAAGCTGGTCGAGCCGCCCGGCGAATGCCGATCCAATCACGAGGTGCTGCAGGCGCTGGCGCCGCGCGTCGGCGCGCAGCACCGCGCCTTCGGCATGACGCCGCGCGAAATCATCGACGAGACGCTGCAGATGAGCCGCCATGGCGGTATCGAAGGCCTCGAGGCCGACATCTGGCGCGACCTGCAGCCGGATTTCCGTACCTCGCATTATCTCGACGGCTTCGCCCACGCCGACGGCAAATTCCACTTCAAGGCGACGTGGGGCAACGTCAAGGTGCCGGTCAACACGCTGATGGGCGACTGGCAGGACATGCCGTCATTGCCCGACCACTGGAACGTGATTGAGAACGCCGACAGCGAACATCCCTTCCGCCTCGCCACCAGCCCGTCGCGCGGCTATCTCAACACCTCGTTCAACGAAACCCCCGGCTCGCAGGCGCGCGAGGGCAAGCCTTCGGTGATGATCCATCCCGATGACGCCGCGCCGCTCGGCATCGCCGAGGGTGACGCGGTGACGCTGGGCAACACGCGCGGCGAAACCACGCTGACCGCGAAGCTGTTCGACGGCGTGCGGCGCGGGGTGCTGATCGCCGAATCGATCCATCCCAACAAGGCGCATATCGGCGGGCGCGGCATCAACCAGCTCACCGGCGCGCAGGCCGTCGCCCCGCACGGCGGCGCCGCCTTCCACGACAACAAGGTGTGGGTGAAGAAAGCGGCGAGCGCCGTCTGACCGGTTGCCCATCGCGACAAAAACACGTCACGGCACATTCGGTGTCATGCCCGGACTTGATCCGGGCATCTCGCTTAGGCGAGCACCATGTCCATTGAATCGGGATGGCCGGGACAAGCCCGCCATGACGATTTGTGCATGACAATCAGTAGTTGCCGCACGATGCCCCTCACCCGGATCGCTCGCGCGATCCGACTCTCCCCGTTTACGGGAGAGGTGAGCACGGCCTCATGGTTCGAGATGGCGCTAAAGCGCCTCCTCACCATGAGGGGTATGCGCGCGAGCGGAAACAACGCGCGGAACCGGCCTCTAGCCGCGATGCTTTTTGCTCTTTTTGCCCTTGGGCTTCTTGCCGCCGAACGGCTTGTCGAATTTGCGCTTTTCAAACTTCGGCGTGCCAAATTTGGACTTCCCGGACTCAGGCTTGCCGGGTTTTGGCTTTTCAAATTTCGGTTTGTCGAACTGCTCCTTGCCCGCACGGTCCGGCTTGCCCGGATAGTCCGTGCGCTGGTGCGGCGGATCGAGCGGAGAATATTTCGGCTTCTCGCGCCGGGCAGCAGGCGCGTCGTCGCTGGGTTCGAACGGCGCTTTCTTTGTCTTGTCGAATTTACGCGCCCGCAAATGCTTGCGCTCGGTCCGGTCGGCGGCTTGCGGCGCTCCGCGCAGCGGCTCGATGCGGATGTTGTCTTCCTTGTCGGGCCGTTTGGCCTTTTCCGCAAAGCGCTCAAGCACCTCCGCGGAAATCTGGAATTCGGTGTGGGTATCAAAGATGCGGATCGCGCCGACATCCTGCTTGCCGATGCCGCCGCGGCGGCAGATCATCGGCAGCAACCAGCGAGCCTCGGCATTCTTCTGCCGCCCGATGGCGGCACGAAACCAGACGCCATTCTCCATCGCGCCGCTGCGCGCCGGCTTGTCTTTCGGGCCGCGACCGTCACGCGGTTTTCCGCTCTGGCCGGGATCCAGCACATCCTCGGGTGACGGCAGCCGTGCGCGATAGAGCCGCGCCAGCGCCGAGGCGATCTCCTCCGCGGACCGTTCCGCCAGCAGCAGCCGCGCCAAAGCCAGATCGTCCTCGGTCGAAGGTTCGGTGAACAGCGTATCCTGCATCATGCGCTGCTGATCGAGCTTGCGGATGTCATCGACCGTCGGCGGCGCCGTCCATTCGGCATCGATGCCGGCCATGTCGAGCAGCAGTTCGGCGCGGCGGCGGCGCGCCGGGGGCACCAGCAGAACGCTGACGCCCTTCTTGCCGGCGCGGCCGGTGCGGCCGGAGCGGTGTTGCAGCACTTCGGGATCGTTCGGCAGATCGGCATGGATCACCAAACCGAGCGAGGGCAGATCGATGCCCCGCGCCGCGACGTCGGTGGCGACACACACCCGCGCGCGACCGTCGCGCAACGATTGCAGCGCCTGGGTGCGCTCATGCTGGGTCAATTCGCCGGACAGCGCGACGACCGAAAAACCGCGCTCGAGCAATGCGGTCTGCAGATGATTCACCGCGCTGCGGGTATTGCAGAACACGATCGCGGTCGGCGATTCGACGTAGCGCAGCACGTTGACGACGGCGTGCTCGACGTCCTGCGCGGCGATGCGAATGGCGCGGTAATCGATGTCGGCATGGCCGCCCTCGCCGTCGGTGACTTCCACGCGGAAGGCGTCATGCTGGTAGTTCTTGGCCAGCGCGATGATGCCGCGCGGCAGGGTGGCGGAGAACAGCAGGGTGCGGCGCGTCTCCGGCGTGGTCTCGAGGATGAACTCCATGTCCTCGCGAAAGCCCATGTCGAGCATTTCGTCGGCTTCGTCGAGCACGACTGCCTTCAGCGCCGACACGTCCAGCCGCCCGCGCCGGAGATGGTCGCACAGCCGCCCCGGGGTACCGACAACGATATGCGCGCCGGCTTCAAGCTCGCGCTTCTCGCGCTGAGGGTCCATGCCGCCGACGCACGACACCACGCGCGCGCCCGCGTATTGATAAAGCCAGCTCAATTCGCGATGCACCTGCAAGGCGAGTTCACGCGTCGGCGCAACGATGAGCGCCAGCGGCTCGGCGGCTCTGGCGAGCCGGTCGGCATCGCCGAGCAGGTTGCCGGCGATCGCAAGGCCATAGGCGACGGTCTTGCCGGAACCGGTCTGCGCCGACACCAGCAGGTCACGCGGCGCGGCGTCCTCCGCCAGCACCGCCATCTGCACCAGTGTCGGATCGTTGTAGTTGCGTTCAGCCAGAGCGCGGGCGAGTGGCGGGCGGGTGGTCGGGAAGGTCACGGATGATCAGGCCTTGTGGCGGTCGCCGCCATACGGTTCGCGCGAAACGAACGATGGAAACGGTCGAACCATGAAACGGGGTCAGGCGCGGCTTTCCTTTGGGACGCCGCGGCAGTGCGATCGACAGGTGATCGGAATGACGCTGCTTTAGGGCAATGCGGGACGAATTGCCATCTATTCCTCGGGTGTTTTTCGACAAAAGCGGCGTTCCCGGCATGGGGTCCGGGGGCATCGAACTGAAAAGCCGCCCCGGGGGACGGCCTTTTGTTGAGCTTCGTTGCCGTCTCCGACCAAGCGGGCGAACAATCCTCAACCTGAGGAGCAGGCGCAGCCCGCGTCTCGAAGGATGAGGCTGTGTGTCCCCGATGCCGCGCAGCCGCCATCAGCGCGTTCACGCGCGTCTTCGACGCGCTATGGCGGTGCGCTGCTGACCCGGGACCGTCGAGAATGCCGAGTCTGGAATGGCCCCGGATCAGCGGAGCGGCGTAAGAACGCCGCACCGCGTCCCGTGCACGGCGATGACATTGCCTCATGGTTCGGGACGGCGCTGACGCGCCTCCTCACCATGAGGCGCGTCATCTTACCCTGCCGCCTCGACCGCGCGCTGCGCCATCACCCTGACGAGGTTGGCGCGATACTCGGCCGTGCCGTGAATGTCCGCGATCATGCCGTCCGGCGAGATCGCGACACCCTCGATCGCGCCCGCCGACCAGTTGGCCTTGAGGGCCTTCTCGATATCCGGCACCCGCATCACGCCGTTTTGCGACGCGCCGGTGGCGGCGACGCGGACATCGCCCGACCTGGTTTTCGCGACGAACACGCCGGTGAGCGCGAAGCGCGACGCCGGATGACGCATCTTGGCGTAACCCGCCTTGGCCGGGATCGGGAACGAGACCTCGGTGATGATCTCGCCATCCTCCAGCGCCGTGGTGAACAGGCCCTGGAAGAAATCATCGGCGGCGATGCTGCGCTTGTTGGTTTTCACCGTGGCGCCAAGCGCCACCAGCGCTGCGGGATAATCCGCCGCCGGATCGTTGTTGGCGATCGACCCGCCGATGGTGCCGCGATGGCGAACCTGCGGATCGCCGAGTACCGACGTCAGATGGACGAGCGCGGGGATCGTCTTCTTCACGTCCGCATGGCTCATGATGTCGTAATAGGTCGTCGCCGCCCTGACGACGAGGGCATCGCCGACGATGGCGACGCCGACCAGCGCCGGAATCCGCGCGAGGTCGATAACATCGGACGGCTGCGCCAGCCGCTGCTTCATCACCGGGATCAGGGTGTGACCGCCGGCGAGATATTTCGAGTCCGAGCCCTTCTTGAACAGGGCGACGGCATCCTCGACGCTGGACGGACGATGATACGTGGTCTGATACATGATCGCTCTCCTCGTCCTTGTCGTTACTCGGCGGCCTGCCGCTGATGGATCGCGTGCCACACCCGGCTCGGCGAGGCAGGCATTTCGAGCTTGTTGTTGCTGATCGCATCGGTGATCGCGTTGATCACCGCGGCCGACGCACCGATCGCGCCGGCTTCGCCGCAACCCTTGATGCCCAGCGGATTGCCCGGACACAGCGTCGTGGTGTGCGACAGGTTGTAGGACGGCACGTCCTCGGCGCGCGGCATGGCGTAGTCCATGTAGGACGCGGTGAGGAGCTGGCCGTTCTGATCGTAGACCGCCTGCTCGAGCAGCGCCTGCCCGATGCCCTGCGTCAGGCCGCCATGGACCTGGCCTTCCACCACCATCGGGTTGATGAGCCGCCCGAAGTCATCCGCCGCGACGAAGTTGACGAAATCGGTCTTGCCGGTGCCGGCATCGACCTCGACTTCGCAGATGTAAGCCCCTGCCGGGAAGGTGAAGTTGGTCGGATCGTAGAACGCGCCTTCCTTGAGGCCCGGCTCCATGCCGTCCGGCAGGTTGTGCGCGGTGTAGGCGGCGAGCGCCACCATCGGCAGCGCGATCGACTTGTCGGTGCCGGTCACCTTGAACTCGCCGTTCTCGATGACGATGTCGCTTTCCGACGCCTCGAGCTGATGGGCGGCGATCTTCTTCGCCTTGGCCTCGACCTTCTCCATCGCTTTCACGATGGCGGACAGGCCGACCGCGCCGGAGCGCGAACCGTAGGTGCCCATGCCGAACTGCACCTTGTCGGTGTCGCCATGAATGATCGACACCTGCGAGATCGGAATGCCGAGACGATCGGCGACCACCTGCGCGAAGGTCGTCTCATGACCCTGACCATGGCTGTGCGAGCCGGTCAGGATTTCGATGGTGCCGACCGGATTGACCCGTACTTCGGCCGATTCCCACAGGCCAACGCCAGCCCCCAAACTACCGACAGCCTTCGAGGGCGCGATGCCGCAGGCCTCGATATAGCAGGACAGGCCGATGCCCCGCAGCTTGCCCTCTTTCTTCGCCTTCTCGCGACGCGCGGCGAAGCCGGCATAGTCGATGGCTTTCATTGCCGCATCGAGCGAGGCGTTAAAGTCGCCGATGTCATAGGCCATGATCACCGGGGTCTGGTGCGGAAACTGGGTGATGAAGTTCTTGCGCCGCAATTCGGCGGGATCGACCTTCAGCTGCCGCGCCGCAGTTTCCATCATCCGCTCGACCACGAAGCTGGCTTCGGGGCGGCCCGCGCCGCGATAGGCGTCCACCGGCGTGGTGTTGGTGTAGACTCCGATGACCTCCGCGAAAATGTTCGGGATGTTGTACTGGCCCGACAGCAGCGTCGCGTAGAGATAGGTCGGCACCGACGACGAGAACAGCGACATATAGGCGCCGAAATTGGCGTAGGTCTTCACCCGCAGGCCGGTGATCCTGTTGTCCTTGTCGAACGCCATCTCGGCCTTGGTGACGTGATCGCGGCCATGGGCATCGGTGAGGAACGCTTCGGTGCGATCGCCGGTCCACTTCACCGGACGCTCGACTTTCTTCGACGCCCACAGCGCCACCATTTCTTCCGGATAGATGAAGATCTTGGAGCCGAATCCGCCGCCGACATCCGGCGCGATCACCCGCAGCTTGTTCTCGGGCGCGATGTTGTAGAACGCCGACAGCACGAGGCGGGCGACGTGCGGATTCTGCGAGGTGGTGTGAAGCGTGAAATGCTCCTCGGCCGGATCGTACTCTGCGATCGCGGCGCGCGGCTCCATCGCGTTCGGCACCAGGCGGTTGTTGGTGATGTCCATGGCGACGACATTGGCCGCGCCCTTGAACGCGGCATCGGTGGCCGCCTCGTCGCCGATGGTCCAGTCGTAGATGACGTTGCCCGGCGCCTCGGGGTGAAGCTGCGGCGCGCCGGACGCAATCGCCGCCTCGATGCTGGCGGCCGCCGGCAGTTCCTCGTAGGTGACGTTGACCGCTTCGGCCGCGTCGCGCGCCTGATTGCGCGTCTCCGCGATCACCACCGCCACCGCCTGCCCGACGAAGCGCACGGTCTCCGGCGCCATGGCCGGCCACGCGCCCATCTTCATCGGGGTGCCGTCCTTGGAATGGATCATCCAGCCGCAGATCAGATTGCCGATCTTGTCGTCCACCAGTTGCTGGCCGGTCAGCACATCGACCACGCCCGGCATCGCCTTGGCGGCGGAGGCGTCGATCTTCGTGATTTTCGCGTGGGCATGGGGGCTGCGGACGAACGCCGCATAGGTCAGGCCCTGCGGACGGATGTCGTCGACATAACGGCCCTTGCCGGTGATGAAACGCTTGTCTTCCTTGCGCGCAACCCGTGCGCCAATTCCTTCAACGCCCATAATGATGATCTCCCTGCCGGAGCATGTAAGCCGCGGTTTCCATCGAAAGCCCGCGTGTTGAATTTCGCTGATCGAAACGCCGCGTCACTCGGCGGCGGCGGCCACCTTCATGCGGCCGGCGGCATCGAGCACCGACTTCACGATGTTGTGGTAGCCGGTGCAGCGGCAGATGTTGCCTTCCAGCTCCTGACGCACCGTCGTCTCGTCAAGCTGGCCGCCATGGCGCTGGACCATGTCGATGGCCGACATGATCATGCCCGGCGTGCAGAACCCGCACTGCAGGCCATGATTGTCGCGAAATGCTTCCTGCATCGGATGCAACTGATCGCCCCGGGCGATGCCTTCGATGGTGACGACGCTGGCGCCATTCGCCTGCCCGACCATGACGGTGCAGGATTTCACCGCGCGACCGTCGATATGAACGGTGCAGGCGCCGCACTGGCTGGTGTCGCAACCCACATGGGTCCCGGTCAGCCCGAGATGGTCGCGCAGCAAATGAACGAGAAGGGTGCGATCTTCGACATCGGCGGAGACCGCCTTGCCATTTACCGTCAACTTGACTGTGGGCACGCTTAACCTCCTGAGGATATTTTTTAATTGTTCTAATTAACGGCCCGAGTTCCAAACTTTGCAACAAAGAATTTCGTCGCATCTGTCATCGGCCCATCATCAGCGCGTGACCTGAGGTCACAGCGGTATCGACGTCGGCCCGCGACATGGGGCCGCGCGTTTTCGCATTTGCGAAATGGGAATGGCTGATGCGTTCTATTCGGGGGGCGAACGGTTTGATCGCCCGCGCCTTTCCGGCTTAATGTCCGCGCAGGCCTCACGGCCCAAAAAGCAGAACGAACCTCGAGGATTCCCGACGTGATCGACAAGCGTGTGAAAACAACGGCCGATGCCGTGGCCGGGGTGCGCGATGGCGCAACCGTACTGGTGCCCGGCTTCGGCGCCGTCGGCATTGCCGACAACCTGCTCGACGCCCTGCACGATCAGGGCGCGCGTGAGCTGACCATCGTATCCAACAACTCCGGCAACGGCGATTACGGCCTGGCACGGCTGATCAATTCAGGCCGTGTGCGCAAGGTGATCTGCTCCTATCCGCGCTCGGGCGACTACAGCGCCTTCCTCAAAGCCTATCGCGCCAAGTCGCTCGAACTCGAACTGGTGCCGCAGGGCACGATCAGCGAGCGGATGCGCTGCGCCGCCGCCGGTCTCGGCGGTTTCTTCTCCCCGGTCTCGGCGGGCACCAAGCTTGCCGAGGGCAAGGAGCAGCGCATGATCGACGGCAAGCTGCACGTGTTCGAAAAGCCGCTGAAGGGCGACATCGCGCTGGTCAAGGCCGCGAAGGCCGATCGCTGGGGCAACCTGATCTACCGGAAGTCGGCGCGCAACTTCAATCCGATCTCGGCAATGGCCGCCGATCTCACCGTGGTCGAGGTGGAGGAGGTCGTCGACCTCGGCGCGCTCGATCCCGAAGGAATCATGACACCCGGAATTTTCGTCGACCGTTTCGTCGTGGTCGCCCCCCAGCAAGCAGGAGCCGCAGCATGACCCCGTTGACCCGCGAACAGATGGCATGGCGCGCGGCGCAGGATCTCCCTGAAGGCGCATACGTCAATCTCGGCATCGGCATCCCGACCCTGACCGCGAGCTTCGTGCCGCGCGAGCGCGAGGTGATCTTCCACAGCGAGAACGGCGTGCTCGGCCTCGGCGGCGCGCCCAAGCCCGGCGAGGAAGATGAGGAACTGATCGACGCCGGCAAGAACCTGACCACGCTGGTCACCGGCGGCTGCTACGTCCATCACGCCGATGCGTTCCTGATGATCCGCGGCGGCCATCTCGACGTCAGCCTGCTCGGCGCGTTCGAAGTCGCGGAGAACGGCGACCTTGCCAACTGGACCACGGAAGATTCCGAGTTTCCGCCGGGTGTCGGCGGCGCGATGGATCTTGCGGTCGGCGCCAAGGAAATCCGCGTGCTGATGGAGCATGTATCCAAGAAGGGCGAGCCGCGCATCAAGAAGCAGTGCACCTATCCGCTCACCGCGCCGGGCGTGGTCAAGCGCATCTACACCAATTACGCGGTGATCGATGTGAAACCGGACGGGCTGTATGTGGTCGAGATGATCCCCGGCATGACGCTGGAGAAGCTGCAGACCATGACCGAGCCCAAGCTGCGGCTGTCGCCGGACTTCAAGGATCTGGCGCCGCCCGCGAAAGCGGCGTGAAGCCTGATCCGTGCCCGGATGCGGCGGAGCGCGAAACATAAGCGCGTTCACGCGCGTCTTCGACGCGCTATGGCGCTGCCGATCCGGGCCGTTCCAAATCCTGAATTCGTAACGATCCCGGGTCTGCGAAGCAGCGTTGCACGCTGCATCGCGCCCGGGACACGCGTCTATGCCGAGCGGCCACTGATTTTATCAGTGAGACCAATTGCCTAAGGCCCGGCCCAACGGTTCCGCACAGCCATGGAACCCGACGGGAACTTTGCCCGCTCCCCGCGGTTGTCATAGGGCGCGGGGTCGACGGATTCCGCTGCGTCGCCGAGAGGCGTCCCATTCCAGCGATGGAATGAGGATGTCGCTTGTCCGCAATCCGGATACGCGAAGTCCGCGGGGGAATTTTGACCGTCGCCACCCCGACCGCTGTGATCACCACCGACATTCCGGCGCGTCTGGATGCCCTGCCGTGGGGTGCGTTCCATACCCGCGTCGTCCTCGCGCTCGGCATCACCTGGATTCTCGACGGCCTTGAGGTGACGCTCGCGGGCGCGCTGTCCGGTGCATTGAAGAACTCGCCGACCTTGCAGTTTTCCAATCTCGATGTCGGCTTCGCCAACAGCGCCTATCTTCTCGGCGCCGTGCTCGGCGCGCTCGGCTTCGGCTGGCTCACCGACCGCATCGGACGGCGCAAACTGTTCTTCATCACCCTGACGCTCTATCTGGTAGCGACGGCAGCCACCGCGCTGTCATGGAGCGTCGGCAGCTATGCACTGTTTCGCTTTCTCACCGGCGCGGGCATCGGCGGTGAATACACCGCGATCAATTCGACAATCCAGGAACTGGTGCCGGCGCATTATCGCGGCTGGACCGATCTGGTGATCAACGGCAGCTTCTGGATCGGCGCGGCCCTCGGCGCGATCAGCGCCATCGTGCTGCTCGATCCTGCCTTCATCGATCCCGAACTTGGCTGGCGGCTCGCCTTCCTGGTCGGCGCTGCGCTCGGCCTCGTCGTGTTCGTGATGCGGCTCTGGATTCCCGAAAGCCCGCGCTGGCTGATGATCCACGGACGGCCCGAGGAGGCACACGACATCGTCGCAAATATCGAGCGGTCGGCGCGCAACCACACGCCGCCGCGCGAAGCGCCAAGGATGAAGTTGCGGACGCGCGACCACACCCCGCTCCGCGAGGTGGCATCGACGCTGCTGCACAACTATCGCAGCCGCGCGCTGGTCGGACTCACGCTGATGAGCGCGCAGGCGTTTTTCTACAATGCGATCTTCTTCACCTATGCCTTGGTATTGACCGATTTCTTCGGCATCGCTGCCGACCACATCGGCTGGTACATTCTTCCCTTCGCCGCCGGGAATTTTCTCGGACCGCTGTTGCTCGGCAGGCTGTTCGACACCATCGGCCGGCGCACGATGATCGCACTCACCTATGGCGCGTCGGGACTTCTTCTGGCGCTGTCGGGCTATCTGTTCTCGATCGGCGCACTGAGCGCGCGGGAGCAGACATTCGCCTGGATGGTGATTTTCTTTTTCGCCTCGCCGGCCGCAAGCGCTGCGTATCTCACCGTGAGCGAGACCTTTCCGCTCGAGGTCCGCGCACTGGCGATTGCATTGTTCTATGCGATCGGCACCGGCATCGGCGGCGTGGTGGGGCCGACGCTGTTCGGCGCGCTGATCGATACCGGCTCACGCAACAGTGTGTTCGCCGGCTATTGCCTCGGCGCGGCACTGATGATTATCGCCGCTGTCGTGGCGTGGAAATTCTGCGTGCCGGCCGAACGCAAACCACTTGAAACGATCGCGCGGCCCCTGGCCGCGATGGAGTAGAAGACAATGACCGACCTGACTGGCAAACTGCCCTCGCAACCGGCGCGCGGAGACGACGCCGTGCCGGTGCCGATTGCTCTCGCCCCGAAACTCTCGCGCTGCGCGCTGCTGCTCGACATCGACGGCACGCTGCTCGACCTTGCGCCGACGCCGGACGCCGTCGTGGTGCCGCCGGAACTGGCGCGCGCGCTGCGCGGCCTGCACCAGCGCACATCCGGCGCGCTCGCCGTGGTCAGCGGACGGTCGCTGAGCGACATCGATTCGATTTTCGCGCCGATGCGCCTGCCCGGGGTCGGCGGCCATGGCGCGGAGATGCGGCTGGCCGCGGACAGCGAAGCGGTCGCCAGCCACGCGCCGCCGATGGACAAGGACCTCAAGCGCCGCTTCGCGGCGATCGCCGAACTCAGTCCCGGCATCCTGCTCGAGGACAAGGGCTATTCGCTGGCGCTGCATTATCGCCGCGCGCCGCAGTTCGAGCGCACGATTTACGAAGCGGTCTCCGCCATTCGCGCCGACCTGCCGGACGCGCCGGTCGAGGTTCTGCCCGGCAAGTTCGTCTGCGAGATCAAGCACGCGGGCTTCACCAAGGCGACCGGCGTGATCGAACTGATGAAACATCCGCCGTTCCTCGGCCGCCGGCCGGTTTTCCTCGGCGACGACGTCACCGACGAAAGCGTGTTCGCGATCATGCCGGGAATGGACGGGCTGTCGTTCTCGGTCGGCCGCAAGGCGCAAGGCGTCGACGGACATTTCGATGCGCCGAACGACGTGCGCACATGGTTGACCCATCTTCTCGACGACAGCAAGGTTCACGTTTCATGAGCACACCTCCCATCGACCACGGCCTCGACCTCGCAGTGATCGGCAACTGCCGCACGGCGGCGCTGGTCGATCCAACCGCGCGACTGGTGTGGTGGTGCTTCCCGCGTTTCGACGCCGACCCGGTGTTCTCGCGCCTGCTCGCGGGCGAGGAGGAGAAGGGATTCAGCGACGTCGTGCTCGACGGCATGACGCACTATGAGTCCGACTACGAGCGCAACACCGCCATCGTTTCCACCGTACTGTCCGACGATCGCGGCAACGCGGTGCGCATTACCGATTTCGCGCCGCGTTTTCGCCAGTTCGGCCGCATGTTTCGCCCGCCGCAACTGTTCCGGGTCATCGAGCCGATCGCCGGCCTGCCGCGCATCACCATCCGCGTTCGCCCGACGCATTCCTACGGCAAGCCGGCCAAGCGCTATTCGATCGGCAGCAACCACATCCGCTTTTACGAGGATGAGCCGGTCATGCGCGTCACCACCGACGCGCCGCTGGCGATGATCGAAAACGAAGCACCGTTCGTGCTGACCCGCCCGGTGCACATGGTGTTCGGCAACGATGAAGGGTTTTCCGGCGACCTCGCCGCCACCGCGCATTCGTTCGCCGAACAGACTCGGCATTACTGGTCCGACTGGGTGCGCCGGCTTTACATCTCCTATGATTTCCAGGAAGCGATCATCCGCGCCGCGATCACGCTCAAGCTGTCGAATTTCGAGGAGACCGGCGGAGTCATCGCCGCGCACACCACCTCGATTCCCGAAGCACCCGGCTCCGGCCGCAACTGGGATTATCGGTTCTGCTGGCTGCGCGACGCCTATTTTGTGGTGAAGGCGCTGAACCGCGTCGGCGCCACCCAGACCATGGAAGATTTCATCGGCTATACGCTGTCGCTTGCCGCCAATGTCGAAGGCGTGCTGAAGCCGGTCTACAGCGTGGTGCCGAACCTGTCGCTCGACGAATGGATCGCCGAGCACCTCAAGGGCTATCGCGGTGACGGGCCGGTGCGGATCGGCAACGCCGCCGCCGATCAGATCCAGCACGACACGTATGGCAGCATCATTCTCGCAGCGCTGCCGCTGTTCTTCGATCGCCGTCTGCCGCGCCCGGGCGGCGAGAAACTGTTCCGCCTGCTCGAAGACCTCGGCGAGAAAGCCGCCGCGGTGGCCCTGCAGCCGGACGCCGGCATCTGGGAGTATCGCGGCCGCCAGCGCGTCCACACCCATTCGGCGGCGATGTGCTGGGCCGGCATCAACCGCCTCGCCTCGATCGCGGCCCGGCTTGGCCTTGGCGATCGCGCCGCTTACTGGAATTCGATCGCCGATCCGATTCACGAGGAGCTGATGACCAAGGCGTGGAACCCGGAACGCGAGGCGTTTACCGCCGCGTTCGGCTCCACCGATCTCGATGCTAGCGTGTTGCTGCTGCCCGAACTCGGCGTCTGCGAAGTCGACGATCCGCGCTTCGTGAAAACGGTCGCGGCGATGGAGCGCGAACTGCTGCGCGAAAAGCACATGATGCGCTACGCCGCAGAAGATGATTTCGGCTTGCCGGTCACCGCCTTCATGATCTGCCGCTTCTGGCTGATCGATGCATGGTGGGCGCAAGGGCGCCGCGACGAAGCGCGCGAACTCTTTATCGATGCGCTTGCCCATCGCAATCGCTACGGCCTGCTCTCCGAGGATGTCGATCCGCGCACCGGCGCGCTGTTTGGGAACTTCCCACAGACCTATTCAATGGCGGGATTGATTCTCACCGGTATGAAGCTGTCGCGCAGCTGGGAAGATCGTTACTGGCGCAGCTGATGTGGCGAAATTTTCATCTGCAAAAAACAATGAAATCAAGGACGTAAAAATCGGAACTGGGTTCCGCACGAAATGTGCCGCGAATTTTGGCTTGATTTCGAGCAAATAGTGTCGTGGAACCATATTGATGAACAGGCGTTTAGTTTTGCGGTGGCGCAGAGCTAAAGGAGGACCCCTGTGGATCTTGTTGTCGTTTCAAATCGTGTGGCTCGCGCAAAGCCAAACGAACCGATGACGGGAGGTCTTGCGGCAGCGCTTTTGCCGGTGGTCGAGAAATCCGGTGCGATCTGGGTTGGATCGAGTGGCCGCGTGCGCGATGGCGCACTCAAGGATTCCTTTGCTGAAATTCAATCTCTCGGCACCGGCGCGATAGCGATGCTGGATCTGCCGGCCGCACATTACGGCGGCTATTATGAGGGTTTCGCCAATTCCGCGTTGTGGCCCGCGCTGCACTCGCGCACGGACCTCATCCGCGCCACCCAGGACGATTATGAATCATATCGCGAAGTGAATACATTCATGGCGCGGGCGCTGATGCGCTTCCGCAAGCCCACGGCCGCGTTCTGGATTCAGGATTATCACTTCCTGTCGCTCGGCGCGGAACTGCGCGAACTCGGCGTCAGGAATCCGATCGGCTTTTTCCTTCATACGCCGTGGCCGAGCCGCAATGTGATCGCCGGCGTGCCGCATCATCGCGAACTGATCGAGGCGATGCTCGCCTACAACCTTATCGGATTCCAGACCGAGGACGACTGCGAACATTTCGCCGACTACCTGCGCTCCGATCTCGGCCTGCATGTCGAGAACGGCGTCGTCACCTCGCGCCATGGCATGTCGAGACTCGCCGCGTTCCCGATCGGCATCGATGTCGATGGTTTCGTCGCGCATGCGGTGCGCGCGGCCTCGCATCCGGACGTCTCGCGCCTGCGTAAGAGCCTGCATGGCGAGCGCCTGGCGATCGGCGTCGATCGCGTCGATTACTCCAAGGGCCTCGTCAACCGCATCCGCGCCTTCGACCGCCTGTTCGAAATGCGGCCCTCGCTCAAGCGCTCGGTATCGCTGCTCCAGATCGCGACGCCCTCGCGCGAGACGATCGAGGCCTACGGCAACCTGCAGGACGATCTTTCACGTCTCGTCACCGAAGTGAATGGACGCCACGGCGAAGTCGACTGGACGCCGATCCGCTATCTCACCAAGGGCTTCAGCCAGACGGTGCTGGCGGGTTTCTATCGCTCCGCGCAGGTCGGCGTGGTGACGCCGCTGCACGACGGCATGAACCTCGTCGCCAAGGAATATGTGGCTGCGCAGAACCCGATCGATCCGGGCGTACTGGTCCTGTCGAAATTCGCCGGCGCCGCGAAGGAGCTCGACACCGCGCTGCAGGTCAATCCGCACGACATCGATGGCATGGCGCGCACGCTCGCCACCGCGCTGGCGATGCCGGCGCCCGAGCGGCGGATGCGCTGGGAAGCGATGATGGAAAAGCTGCGCGCCGGCAACATCCAGCACTGGTTCGCCAGTTTCGTCGAGGAACTCGAGAAGGCCCACGCGGCGACCGAAAAGCCCGCCAGCCGGTTTAGCTGGAGCTCGATCAGCGGCCGCAAGCCCAGCGATCTGCTGTTTCGCCAACTCGGCGCGGGAAGCACCGCCCTGCATTGACCCATGAATCGACCGGAGGCCCTGCCGCCCGCCGGGCGCAGCTTGGGTCCGGCGCTGTGAAGTCCAGGCCATTCGAAGGCCGCTGCCGCCGCCCGATCACGCGCAAAACGCCAGATTTTTCATTTGGTTGCGGAAATCGGCCGAATGGCGGCCTCCCCCCTTGCAAAATCTGCCGTCCGCCGTCATGACAGGCGCCACGGAGAGGTGGCCGAGTGGTTGAAGGCGCACGCCTGGAAAGTGTGTATACGGGAAACCGTATCGCGGGTTCGAATCCCGCTCTCTCCGCCATAGAAGGCGCAAATCATCTTTCAATTCAAATACTTGACTGTTGAGCTTCGTTTCGACCCATACTTCAGCCCATACCCGTGTGAATAGCGCTTATCTCGTGATCAGTCACCGAGTCTCTTACTCGCTTGCCCTGAATTCAACGTAGGGACCGTCTGGACCGCTTGTGCCAACACCGGCACGTGAGCGCTGTTCAAGGCCGGCTGCATCTCGATACGAGACGTCAAAGAGCAGGAATAGATCACCGTCGATCATCGGATCGTAGTCGGTGATCAGAGCTTCGCTGCCTGCCGCCAGGCGTTGGACCATGATCCTTTGCGTCGGCATATCATATTGCTTGGACACAAGATGCCGTGAGCCGTCAGGTTTGACTTCGACGTCTTCAAACTCATGGGCAGTGGTCGCCGAGATTCGGATCGTAACGTCTTCCAGCGTCACGCCGGTTCTGTTGCACACGTAGACCGGCTGACCCGCGCTTCCCGCGTTGGCATCGAAATGCAGCGATAGACCACATGGCGCTACGACAGACGCAGGCCGGCTATAGCCGATGGGTCTATCTGGTTGAGGAACGACAATCACCGGGACGGTGGTGATCCGGGGTAGAAAAGGCTTTCCGGCACCAATTGCCTCAGTTCGCGCAATAAGCAGCGTTGCTCCGGTCAGTCGGCATGCCTCGATCGCCCGCCGGAGTTGCGGTCTGTCAGACTCGCCGCCTTCCGCTTCCGCGTATTCCTTGATGACTGAAGTTGTGCGGTTTGCCAGCCAGCTTTGCACCGACTCATGCTGTTCGGCGAGCGCGCGTTCCGATTGGGAAAGCTCGCTCGGCCGAGTTCGATAATAGACAATGATATTCACGGACCGGTATCGCCTCAGTAGTTCTAGAAGATCCGGTGATCATCACCTATCCAAATAGCCATGAGGTCGGATTGGCGATTGGGCGACCATCGTTGAGGACTACCAGACCTTTGATGATCCGAACGATCGTCCAGACGAGCCACAGCAGCAGGATCGGGATGCCAACGACGAAATACAGTAAGAAGCTACCGGTAAGCAGAAGCAGCAATCCCACCCAGAACGTGCGTATTTGGAAGCGGAAATGGCTGCGACTGACTTCGTCCGCAGTTGACGCTTTGACGTGTGCGATGATTACACCGATCAGAGCGGTAAGACCGGTAAAGAAGCCGATCGCGTAAAGGATATATACGGTCAACACGAGCGACTTGGCACTTAGCGCCGGTTGAGAAGCGCTCGGTTCAACAGCATTCGTCATTTCCAGCGCCCCCGCCGTTCGAACAAAATAAGGCCACCACCAATGGCCGCAATCACCAAAGCTGTCATGACGACTGGCCCGTTTTCGCCGCCAAGGTGTCGATAGCCCTGCAGATATAGAAACACGGCGCCGACAACGATCAGCGCCCATCGCCATGTTTGTCTAAGCATTCGCCCCTCGACCAAACTCTTCAACAAATTCAGATTGCCGCCTGAGAACTTGAGACTTTGAACCTTCGCTTCCGGCGGCAAATCAACCAATAGGGACTATATTCCCTAGAGACTATATGCCCGAAAGCGCTCAATCTCGCAATGCGAGACTGGCGCACAATTTTTGGCGAAAATGTACGGAAAGCCCGACAGCAAAGGGGTCTGACTCAGGAGGCCCTAGCCTTCGAGGCCAAGATCGACCTCACCTATGTCGGCGGCATCGAGCGAGGAAAGCGCAATCCAAGCCTCCTGGTCATGGCGCGGATAGCCGATGCATTGTCACTGCCATTGACGAAGCTTCTGCAGCACTGACGCATTCGATATATTGATAGGTTCTGACGCTGGCCGCCGAATGAGCCAGGCCGAAGCCGGGGCGTTTGGCGCCGGTTTTGGAAGCTCAACTTGAGCTTTTTGGAACGGCGCGGCCTAAGGTCGGAATCAAAAATCCTGTGTATCAATATGTTGCAGCACGTGCCTTGGCCGCAAAATCTACCTGCCGAACTTAAGCTGCTAACCGTTGAGCCCGTACAAAGCTAATGTCCGCTCTTGACCCAAGGCGAACTCAATATAGCCGCCGAAATTACGCAGGTACAAACGGTGGAAGATAGCCTGTATGTTAAGAAACGTAGAAAGGGCGGCGTTTGGCGGCGAAAACTTCATATCTCACACGGTCGACGGATCTATCTGTAAGCTACTCAGACCCTGCATATGGGCTTTTATGACGGACATGCCCCTCAAGCCGATCGCTGGGCGGACCTAATCAATGTCCTCAAAAGAACCGCCCGGTAATGATAATCAGGCTGGACCCGTCGATACCGACGCTATTCTCTGCATCATCTTGCCTACGTAGGTCGTCTTGTCTTCCTCTTGAAAGAGGATGTTCCGCGCCTCCATTGCCGGCTTGTCGACTGCCCAGAGCAGTCGCATTACATGCGACGGAGTGTTTGAAACGATGAAGCTGCTTAGCGCGACAGACGGTTCGCCAAGGCGGCGTTCAATATCCTTGATGGTCTGAAAGAACTGAATCTTGGGATCGTTGAACCCGATGTTCCGAATGCCTTTAGGATCGACAAAGGCAATGAACTGCTTGCCGCCCGAAATTAGCCAGAGGATGAAATCCGGATGAAAGTTGCCGGCTTCGAAAAAGCCAACGCCGCGACCCTTACTCAAATTGCGCAGCAGATAGAGCTCTTTGTCAGCGAAAAACGCTGGCGTGCCGTCATGAAATGACTTCACGTCCTCAACCAGATTTCGCTCGCCCTTGTTGAGCGGAACCGGACTGACCTCGACAATGTTCTGATCGAGATACAGAAGCGGCTCATAGAGATGCCGCCCGAACCAGATCGCCTTCATGCCGCTGAATTCCCACGGCTTCAGATCGCCTTTCTCGATCAGGTCCTTCAGCTCCGTGAGCTTCGTAACAATCTCTTCCTGCGACCGGTCGAGGAGGATGCGGTAGTAACCTTCGCCGTCTTCATCTCGGCCCTTGGGGAAGTTGGGATCGTTCTCCGCCAGCTCCTGAAACTCGAGATGCGGCAACTCCCATTCACGTTTGCGGAACGTGTAGTAGCGCTCGGTGAACTTTTTCAGCAGGGACAGGGCGATCTCTTCCCAAAGTCGGACTTTCTCGAAGGAGTCGCACGCCAGCTCTTCGGCCGGGATCAGCAGCTGATACCAGCTCTGATCGCCAAGCAGATCGGCAATGCCACCTGCTGAAAGATTGAGATTGTACCAGCCGCGCTCGGCCTTGAACCGCTCAAGCTCGAAATAGAGCCGGTCGAGGTCGAGGAACGCGATGTGCCTAGCGTTCAGATGGGCCTGGTTCGGTGCTGCCTCGACGTCGCCGCCGGAGACACCGCCCGATTTCATGGCCTGTATCTTCGGATACCAGTTCAGGACGACTTGGTTCTTCTGAAGGTACGCGGTCGCCTCTTCCTTGGCCGGATCGGGCCTCGACAGCGTGGGAATTGGCCCCAACCGCCGGAACGCGTCGCCGAACTCGGTGCTGACGCCGTTGATCGTGTTCTTCAGACGGATCATCTTGAGCTTCTGGGTTCCCAGGTTCTTGATGGTCGGCAGCATGAACTCGATGCGGTCGTCGTTGACCGGCAGCCCTTCCTCTTCGAGGAAGTCACGGAACTGGGCCATGTAGTCCGCTCGAATGCCGAAGATAGAGAGGGTTTCCAGCACTCCGATATGCTTTGGGCGCTCGATGTCATCGGGCAATTGCGCCTTGCCGCTGCGCTTCAGGCTAGAGCCATAGCCGTTGAGCCGGACACCGCGGCCAAAGAGCTGGATGATCTGGGAGCCTTCGGTCTGGCCGACATTCATCAGGCCCATGGTGCTCACCCGCCAGCTGTTCCAGCCCTCGGTGAACTTCTTCGAACCGATCAAGAGGTTCACGGTCGACTGCGGCGTGTTGATCCCATGGAAGAGCGAGCCGGCGAACTCGCTGTCCTGGGTCGCGATCCCATTGTCTTCACACAGTTTGACCAGCTTCGCGTCGTCGCCGACGTTGATCACGCCGAAGGGTTCGTTGTCGCCGACACGCAGCGCGATCTCGCCGGTTGCGCCCTTCAGGTTCTCGACATGGAGAGCGCCGCCACCTGCGGCGTTGAACAGGATCGCGAGCGTTTCGTCGAACACCTGCGCGGCAGAGAGGCCGAGCGTGTTCAGATAGGTATAGCGACCTGCGAATAGGTTCGTGCCCCCGGCGGTGACAAGGCCCTGATTGAGGACGCGCTCGATGCGCTCAATGCTTGCAGAGCGATTGGATACGTAGCGGGAGAGAAACTTCAGAATCTCGATGATGTCGGAGGCATCTCGTGAGGCCAGCGTTTTCGTTACGCTGCCACCGACAAAAATCCAGAGCGGCTTGTCAATGTTGAACGGGCGGAACGCGAAGCCCTGCTCCATGAAGAGCCGCTGCTGCTGAAAGAACGCCAAAAGGCACGCGACCAGATAGGCGTCGAGATGGTTCGCCTGCGTGCCCTCGTCGAGGTTGAGGATCTGGTAGTCCTTCCCGAACCCGTCGCCGTAGAAATAGCGGTATGAGTAATCGAACAGGATGCTCTTTGCGTAGGTGTCGGTGAGCGCCCGATTGCCCTTCACCGCCTGCCCGAAAGTGGCGGAGTATTCGAACGAGAATCCCTTTTCGCAGAGCGCGTTGCGGAAGCGCATCCAGGCGCCTTCTTCGCCGCCCGATGCGCCGCGGTGCCCCTCGTCGACCAGCACGAGGTTGTTCCCCTCGAAGGCGTCGATGGCGATGGTCTTGTCGCCCATTTCGTCCTTGAGCTTGTGGATGTCGAGGATCTCGATCCGCTGCCCGGCGAAGAGCCCGGTGCCGTCCTTCTGGAACAGCTCGGCCGGGAGGCCCGCCGCCTCGAACTCCCGCAAATGCTGCTGGCTCAATCCCTCGTTCGGTGTGAGCAGGATGATCCGGTTCAATTCGCGGCGTCGGCCATGCTTGTCCAGATAGAATTGGTATTGCAGGATATTCGCGTGCATCAGCAGCGTCTTGCCGCTGCCCGTCGCGCTCCAATAGGCGATCTTGTTGATCTGTGACCACGCCTCGCCGTCGTCCTTGAACGGCGCAATGTGGTCCGCCTCCGGCTTGTCGGCATTGCACGCGGCGACCTGTTCATTGATCGCCTTCAAGAGCGCGCTCGGATCGCCGAAATAGCGATCAAGATAGATCTCGGTGAAAAGCAGCGTCAGGTACTGGAAATACTTCCAGACGATCGGCGCTTCGCCGCGCGTGATGCGGCGTTCGTTCAAGCGCTGAGTGTGCTTGACGATGTTCTGGTCGTACTCCAGCAGCAATTCGGTGGGCAGCTTGGTCAGGTTGAAAAGCTGCGCCGTAAGGGCGTGGTGGAAGTGATGGATGTTGTTCTCGTCCATGCCTTCCAGCTTCTCGTTGCGCAGATGCTCCGCCAGCTGCTCGAAGCGCTTCACGTCGAACAGCGAGAGCAGCCACTGGTTCAGAACTAGCTTGTGAACGAACGGAACCTGCGGTCGGCCGTTCGCACGGCGGCGCGGTGTGGCAGGTGCGGCTGCAGCGGCAGCGGAATTGCGGGGGCGGCCGCGCGGCATCACAGGCCCTCCGTGTCGAACATCAGCCGGTGGAAGTCCTCTTCGATCAGGCGGACCTTCCACGTGTCATCGGCAGCCTTCAGGTTCTCCAGATTGTTGTCGCCGTTGACGTAGATCAGGCCAAACTCGCTGTCCTTGGCGGAATAGCCGGCGCGCGTGAACCAGGTGTCGAGCACGAGATTGTCCTGCTCCGGATTGCCGGTGAGCTTACGCCAGATGATCAGCGCACGGCGCCCGTCCGGTGTGGTGCCTGTCACGGTGCGGAACCACCATCGGCCGGCCGCATCCTGGCGCAAGCGCCCCTTGATGGTGAGCCGTCCCTCGGTGTCGCGCTCGAACTCGGTCGTGAAGGCCTGCGGGGCTGCGATGCCCCGCACGGTGAGGCCGATCAGCCAGTTGAACGTCTCCGCCAGGTCGACATTCACCTCCCGGCTTTCATCCGATCCCGGACGCTTGACCTTAAGCTTGTAGGCGGTCGGGTCGGCAAAAGCCTTGACGTTCAGAAGTGATTGACTGCCGCGCGTCTCCACGTCGAGCATGTAGCGGAGCAGATATTGCTCCTTGAGACGATCGGCGCCCTGCGCTTCGGCGGACGCCAGCAGATCATCCTGCTTTGCCGTGCGACGCGGGACTAGATTGTTCAGGGCGTCTTCGTAGGATTCGAGACGAACGACTTTCAGGACGTGCGGTCCACGCTCCGCCTCTTCCTGAGTTATAGGACGTGACGGCTTTCCATCTTTCCATTCGGAAGCGAAAACGACTTTCTTTATTCGCGGTAAAAGGACCGTGTCAAAGTAACTGCCCATCTCGATGAGGATGAACTTCCGTTGGCCGCCATCTTCGCGATTTAAGTTAATTACCGCATGGCCCGTAGTCCCAGAGCCTGCAAAATAGTCCAGAACTGTGGCCTCCGACCCAGACGAAAGCCCAGAGGCCCAGATGCTGTCCTGCACCGCAAAAGGTGATTTTGCGAATGAAAATGGCGCGCCGCCAAATAATTGGGTTAGCGCTGCACTGCCATACTCGCGAGCGGCATAGGTCTTTTTGTCCCACCATGATCGAGGAAGTACTCCGTCTGAAGGACGATGACGGCGATGAATCTGGAGGCTTCCATCCCGACCAATGCGCGCCTCGAGATCATCAATGTGTTCTAGCGCCGAAACATGATTGAAGCTCCAGACCCGGTCTTGCTTCTTTTCATCTATCGGCCAGACAACGGTTTCCCCTTCATTATGCGGCTCTAGTATTTCCCATTTCCTGGCTGCCTTATCCCAGGACATCTCAGGAATACGGAGCGATCGATCAGAGTTTTTAACGTAGATCGGATAAAACTGTTTCGGTCGTTCTGCGCGATGAGTTACGGCGCCTCCATCTTTGCGGAAATTCCGCCAGTCTACATACTCATTGTCCTCCTGCGAGAAGCGCTCAAGCTGCTTCTCAGTTCTAGGAAAGCGCTCAAGGTTAGCATCGCCACTTGCATAAAAGAACGCGTACTCATGGCATATAGAGAGCCCTCGAACGGTTGATCGACCTGATGGGTTATTCCGTATTAGCGCCGTTCCGAGGTGCTTTTCCTTGCCAAACTCCTCGTCAAGAAGGCTAGCTAGTTCATGAACTTGATAGTCATCGATCGTAACGCAGAGAACCCCGTCGTCAGCAAGGAAGCTACGCGAAACGCTCAGGCGATCAGCGATCAAAGTCATCCACGATGAACTTCTATAGCCGTTCTTATAGTCAATCGGACCAGCGTCAGTATTGTAAGGTGGGTCGATGTATATGCTCTTCAAGCGCCCTTGGTAGCACCCCCTCAATAGTGAAAGCGCTTGATAGTTGTCGCCTTGAGTGATGAGGCCATCTATTTGGTCATCGATATCATCGATCGTTGATAGAATGCGATCGACAAAGCTCTGTTCGAAATTTGCTGTGTCCACGAGAAGTGTCTGGTGTGCCTTCAGAAACTCGACAGAAAGCGGCGCGCTGTAGGCAGGTGTCGTCAAATCCCCACTAATCTCATCGATAGCAAACAGCCTAACCCACTCCTCGCGTTGCGCCTCGTTGGCGGCGATCTCCGGATAAAACTCTTCCGGAATCCGATCCAGCGTGATGCAGTATTGCGTCTCGACAACGAATTTCTTCTTCAGCCACAGCTTTCTCTGGAAGTCCTCAAGCTGGGCGAGGAAATCGATGATCTTGCCGGCGATCCGCCTAATCACCTTGATCTTCGATAGATACTGTTCGACGCGCGGCGCAGCGTCACTCTCGATGTCGTCGAGATGCATCACCTCGTTCTTGACGTAAAAATCCAGCTCCCGGCGCAGGAAGCCGCCAAGGTCCTTGTGGACGAAATAATCGAAGGTATTGCGGGCGGTGTAGCGCTTCAAATGCCCTTCGAGGCGGGAATGGCCGGGCGCTTCGCCGTTCAGGTTCACATGCGGCTTGGCAAGTTCCGCAATCCACGAGGCGAAGGCGGCATCGGTGACCGCCAGAATGCTACTGACGGCTGAAGCCGTGAGGTCCTTCTGCGCCGGAGGTTTCTTCTTGCCCTCCCGATCCCCTTCCGGCCAGTCGGTCAACGTTGCCGGCCGATAGGCAAAGCGCAGGACCAGATCGCCGTCTTGCTCGGTGATGAAATCGTCGTTCGCCAAGATGAAGACGCGATCCTTGCCCTCGGCCGCCTTAACGTTGCCGTGCTCGCCCTCGGCGGCATCCACTAGTTGGAAATGCACGCGCATGGGCTTGGCCGCATCGTCCGGTCTAAGCCGGAAGGCATAGTCCCGCAGGTACTCACTGGTCTTGATGTAATACTGGTCGCGATTAGCCCAGTGGAGTTTGACTTCCTCACCTTCATAAGGGATCGCGTAAACCCCCGGCCGATAGACGCGCTTGGCCAGGAAGTCGCCCTCCGAGTAATAGCGGCGGAAGAAGCTGAATAGGTGGTCGTAGACCTCGTTCTCAAGCCCGCCAATATCGACCGCGTCGTTGGCGAGCTTGGAGCGTAGCTCCTTGACCTTCGGAGACTGCTCAGGGTCCATGTCCGCTGCCTGAATGCCCGCGATGACCTTCTGAAGCTCCTTTTCCAACTCTGCCTTGTCGGCCGTCTTGTAGAGGCCGAACGCTTGTTTCACCTGCGGCAGCAGATCCTTGTCGAGGAACTGCGTCACCTCAGCGCTCTTGGCATGCATGATGCGGTAGAGGCCGAAATCGAGGTCGGGCTGATCGAGCTGAAACAGCTCCTTCAGCAGGGTTTTCAGCTTCTCGAATTTCTGGCTCATACGCGTCTCGTTTCTTGATCAAATTGCATTTGCGGCGGATCAAACGACCCGCCACCGGATGGTGAATAGGGCCTCTGTCTCGGTCCGCTGGGCAAGCCGGCGCTCAAGCTGATCGATGAGCGTATCCCGCTTCTCCATGATCTCGTCCTCCACCGTGAAAATCTCCTGCCGCTGGCGGCGCTGCTGGCGCTCCAGCTTCTGGATTTTCTCCTGGATAGAGTGCTGCTCCTCAAGCGTCACGGCCTGACGCGCCTGGCGGCGCAGCACCTTGATCTGCTCCTTGGTGTCGGCCAGCGCCTTCTCGGCCGAAAGCACCATGTCGTCGGCCCATTTTTCGAGCTTCTCACGCGCCTGGTTGAAGTGAGCGCTGTTCTGCTCAAGAGAGAGGCTGATCGTTGCCTTGGCGTGGCGCTGCGCTTCGGCCTCAAGCCGTTTGGCGACTGCGTCGGGGATAACCGTCGGTGCGTCGGCATGCCCGGCGCAGCCGAAAAGCTTCTCCATGGTTTCCTGATCCAGCGTCGCGCCATCGTCGTCGAAGCCGGAGAACAGGAGATACTCCTCCCGCTCATAGGACTCGATCTGCAATCGCGTCAGAACGAGATGGCCGGCCTTGCCGCGAAGAGCTTCGACGACGTGAAGGCGCGTGGCGTGGTTCGTGATGTCAAATGTGATGACTGCCGCGGGCGCTTCGAGCGATTTTCCGCCTTGAACCACCCTCTCTCCGAGAGGGTGCGACAGTCGATAGAGGAAGCGGCTCGGTTCCTCGCTACGGTCATGTCCCGGCTCCGGCTGAGACTTCGAAATGAGGTGATAGCGGCCCGGCGAAATCTCGGGGCTCGGCGGGACATCGAGATCGAACGCAAGCGCATCGTCATCGAAGCGGGCACGATCAGCCAGAATGAATCGCGTCAGCGACCAGAAACGCTGGCTGATCCGGTCGAGTTGGGCCTTGGCATCGGCTAGCCGAATTCGCAGCCGCTGGTGAACATCCTCATCGAAGCGCTCGAAGAGCTTGCGGCGTGTATCATCCATGCGGGCACGGATGCTCTCGTCCATCTCCGCCTGGAGTTTCTGGAATGCCGCTTCAATCTCAACCGGGTTCCGGCATTCCTGATAGATCGCCAGGATGCGCTTCTCGAAATCGACCCCGGACTCGATACTGCCCAGCACGTCGTCCGATGCACCGAAGACACCATTGAAGAGGTTGAACTTTTCGCCGAGCAGTTCGAGGACACGGCGATCAGCCTCGTTGCGCTCGTTCAGGAAATTGATCACGACGACGTCGTGCTTCTGCCCATAGCGATGGCATCGACCGATCCGCTGTTCGATCCTCTGCGGGTTCCAGGGCAAATCGTAGTTGACGACCAGCGAGCAGAACTGAAGGTTCACGCCCTCGGCTGCTGCTTCGGTCGCGAGCAGGATCGTCGCATTATCGCGAAAGTGCTCGACCAATGCGGCGCGCACATCAATGGCGCGCGAACCCGACGAACGGCCGGTTAGCCTGTTCTTTGCAAGCCAGGCTTCATAGATCTGCGTCGCTTCCGGACCTGTGTTGGTCCCATTGAAGACGACGACCTTGTCCTTGTAGCCGTGGCTTTCCAGGAAGCTCTTGAGATATTCCTGCGTCCTGCGGGATTCGGTGAAAAGGACGGCTTTACGCGCAGCGCCTGTTTCAGCCATCTGCGCAAAGCCAATGTCGAGAGCCATGAGAAGCGTCTCGGTCTTGGTGTCGACGGGAATACTCCGCGCCCGCGCACTCAGGCGCTCCAAGAGCTCGATTTCATCCTTGAGCTTCGCCCGATCAATCGGCCCGGCAACGGGTTCCAATGAATCGGGATCGGCGTCATCTGCGAGAATGTCGTCAAGCAGCTCGTCTTCGATCTCTTCGGCTTCGATAAGCCGTTCGGCAAGTTCAGGATCGTCCTTGATCTGCTCGTCGCGGAGCGTTTCCAATCTCGCGCGCAAGGTGTCGAGCGTACCGGCGATGGCCAGTGACGACGAAGCCAACAGCTTTCTCAGGATAAGAGCCGTAAGGTGTCTCTGGCGCTGTGGGAGTGCGTAGCTGCTGGGGCGCTGCAAGAAGGCCGAAACCGCCTCATACAGCGAATGCTCGGCGTCGCTCGAAGTGAACGGGCGCGTGATGGCTCGACGCTCGGTGTAACGAACATACTCAACGACCTGATTGCGCAGCGTCCTCTTGCAGAACGTGGCAAGCCTTTGCCGCAAGTCCGTCAAGCTGCTTCCGGCGCTGGCATAACGCGCCCGGAACGCATTGATGTCGCCGAACAGGTGATCATCGATGAGCGTCGAAAGTCCGTAGAGCTCAACCAGCGAGTTCTGTAGCGGCGTCGCCGTCAACAACAACTTCCGGCAATCGTCTGTGGCCCAGCGGATACCCTGACCGACCTTGTTGCTAGGACGGTAGGCGTTCCGGAGTTTATGAGCTTCGTCGATGACAACCAGATCCCACGCGATCGCTTTGATTTCTTCACGCAAAGAGCTGGCATAGTTGAACGAGACGATGAGAACACGCCTCTCGTTTAGCGGCGCACCGCCGAGTCGGAGTTCATCCCGGTAGGTCTTCGCATCCAGAACTCGGGATGGAAGATTAAACTTGTCGGAAAGCTCCAATGCCCATTGCTTCCTGAGCGAAGCCGGGCAGATGACCAGCAAACGCCGCTTTCGCTCGGCCCAGAATTGGCAGAGGACAATTCCCGCCTCTATTGTCTTGCCCAGGCCGACCTCGTCAGCGAGCAAGACGCCCTTTGAAAGTGGCGATTCAAGCGCGAACAACGCCGCCTCGATCTGGTGAGGGTTCAGATCGACAGCTGCGTCGAAGAGCGACATTGAAAGCCGATCCAAACCAGTGGCGGCTCGGCGGGTCAGGTCGTGGGCAAAGTATTTGGCATGGTAAGCAGTCAACGTCATGGTCCATCCTTCAGCGGGTGGCGCTGGCCCTTCGGGCGCTTATTGTCAGTGCCTTCGCTTCCCGCCAGGCGCTCATATTCCTCGAACGCGACCACAACTACGACTGCCCTGCCGTGTTTTTCGATCGCAATCGGTTCGGCACGCGCTAAATCGATCAGGCGACCGAAGCCATTCTTTGCGTCGCGTGCAGACATCCGTTGCATTTGCCGGCCTCCCCATTGGAGCTATTATAGCTATTATGACTACAGGGAGAACCGCAAAATGCATCGACAGGATCAGCCTCTGGCTGGGCGGCGGAGAAGCTGAACGTGCCACGAACCTCTGACGGACTTCTGGCTTTATTCAGCAAAATCCGACGATGGTTTAGTCTTACTTTATAGGGCCTATAGCGTGAACATAGTTGTCACCTTCACGCGGTGCGGTGCGCCAAGTTCTCCAAAATCTGCCTTATATAAGAACGTCAGATACCGCCATTTCCCGCACAGAAAGCACCTCAGAATGGCCTCTGGCGATGAAGCGAGAAGCGGCGCCCATCGTAGATAACAAATACGCGTCGCTTGCGGTTTTGACAGTGCATTCGATGGCGCGCGCGGAGTTTGCATGATACGCCGTTGATTGCCGCTTGCGCTGCGCTACTAGCGCAAGAGGCAATTGATTTTCCTACTGCATTGGCGCTCAATCACCCTCGGGCCTGGCAATAAGTAAACAACAATGGCGCCATCTGGGGGAATACGATGCTTGAAGAAGTCAGCATTGCCAAAGTTGCGACCTATGGGGAGGACCAACAGCGTCTCCATGGGCTGCGCCAGATCAATTTTCTGTTCGGCACAAACGGATCAGGTAAGACGACGATCTCTCGGGTTATAGCTGACCCGAGTTTACAGCCAAGTTGCGCCGTGAGCTGGCGCGGTGCTCGCCCCCTTGAAACGCTCGTCTACAACAGCGACTTCGTTGATCGAAATTTCGCCCCGCAAATGCGCGGCATATTCACCCTCGGAGTGGTCGAAGCTGATACCCTCGAAAAGATCGAGGAAGCCCGCACTAAGGTCGCAGACATTGAAACCCAGATAGGCAACCTGAAGACAACCCTCGGCGCTCCAGATCACTCTACCGGCAAGCGGGCCGAATTGCGCGACCTGCGCAATGCGTTCGAAGAGCAATGCTGGAAAATCAAGACTGCGCATGATCCCCACTTCCAAGGCGCATTCGTAGGCTTGCGTAATTCACGCACGAAATTCTGCGACAGGGTTCTCGAAGAGGCCGAGGGCAATCAGGCGGAGGTTCAACCGATCGACCATCTGAAAGCCCGTGCCCGAACGCTATTCGCCGAAGGGGTCGCCCGACTCGCCACGGTGCCAACGATCGACGGACGGGACCTGCTCGATATCGAGCAGGAGCCCGTGCTCGCGAAGAAGGTGGTCGGCAAAGAGGACATCGATATCGGAGCACTCATTCGCCGCCTCGGTAACAGCGATTGGGTCCGCCAGGGACTCCGCTACACCGAAGGGTCAGGCTCGCCGTGCCCGTTCTGCCAGAAGCCGCTTCACGAGGAACTGCTCGCCAAGCTGAACGCATTCTTCGACGAAGCATACCTCGCCGACATCGCGGCGATCGCGCGCGCCGAGGAAGCCTATCGCGCTTTTGCCGACGCAACCCTCGCCACGGTCGATGCAGCCCTCGCATCAGGGAGCCCGCACATCGACGTAGAGAAGCTCCGGCCCTTGTCCGATCGGCTGCGCACGCTCATCACCCTCAACAAGGGGCATATCGAACGTAAGAGAAAGGAGCCCAGCACGACGGTGAAGTTGGAACCGCTCGCGGCGCCCCTGGCCGCCGTGGCTGCCATCATTGAGCAGGCGAACTGCGAGATCGCGAAGCACAATGCCCTGGTCGACAACCTTGCCTTCGAGCGCAAGACGCTCACCGCAGAAATCTGGAAATGCCTGACCGACCATCAGAAGGATGTCATCGGGCAATACATCACCGCCAATAGCAATCTCGACAGTGCCATCACGGGAATATCGGCAGGTATCGAGACTAAGACCCAGGCCCTGATTGCGGCGCAAGCAACATTGGCCGACCTTGAAAAGCAGGTGACCAGCGTTCAGCCCACCGTGACCGAGATCAACGCAACTCTCGCGTCCTTCGGCTTTACCAGCTTCAGGCTTACTACAGCCGGCGATAAGCAGCAGTTCTACGCCATTGTCCGTGGCGACGGCAGCGACGCGCGGGAAACTCTCAGCGAAGGGGAACGCAGTTTCATTAGCTTTCTGTACTTCTATCATTTGATCCGCGGCAGCACGTCCGCAAGCGGCGTGAACGTCGATCGCATCGTCGTCTTCGACGATCCAGTGTCGAGTCTCGACAGCGGCGTGCTCTTTATCGTCAGCGCGCTCATCAAACGCGTCTTGGCTGAAGCCGTGGACGGCAACGGGCGCGTGAAACAGGTCTTTGTCCTGACCCACAACATCTACTTCCACAAGGAAGTGTCATTCGACGCGAAACGGCAGCAGGGGCAACGCCGCACGCACGAGACGTTCTGGGTCATCCGTAAAGCCGGAAACGCCACGATCATCGAAAAGCATGAGAAGAACCCGATCCGCACCTCATACGAATTGCTCTGGGCCGAGGTCAGGAACCCGAACCGCTCAAACCTGACGATCCAGAACGTTCTGCGACGAATCTTGGAGCACTACTTCACTATCCTCGGCAACATGGACAAGGATGCCGTCATCGCGATGTTCGAGGGACGCGACCAGCAAATCTGCGCGTCGCTGTTTTCATGGATCAACGACGGATCGCATAACTTCGCGGACGACCTCTATGTCGCAGCCGATGATACGACAGTCGGGCGCTATCTGGCGGTCTTCAAGCAGATTTTCCAGTCCACCAACCATGGTGCGCATTACGAGATGATGATGGGACCAGAGGAAGCAGAGGCTGTGCCCAATGAGGCGCCTGCGGCAGTTGCCGCGGAGTTCGTGCCGGAAGCTGTCGCTACACAATCCGGCATCGAAGGAGCACTAGCCGCGGAAGTGCCTGAAGCTCGCGCCTAGGTACTTCCGTTTGCGAAACGCGTGACATTCGAGCTGCAAATGTCTCCTTTCGATGCACCGTCGCTATCGCCGTCGATAAATGAGCTCTCGTTGTCTGTGGTTCACTGAATTACAACAGGATCTTCCAAGGGCTCAGCAGCCATAACGTCCTCGACGCGATCGTGGACTAGTTCCGCACCTTCAATCAACGAGTTGATCTGATCGACGAGTTCCTCCGCCGCCTGCCGAGTGTCGGAAAGATACTCGAACAGTTCGTCGAGGCGCTGCTCGGCACACTTCAGTTGCTCGTCCGGCGCCCTGCTGCATTCAAATGTAAGAACGAGCGACGCGAGGTACTCAATCGAAGAAGGGACCACCTGAACACTGGCTTTGGCTTGTTCCAGGCGCAAGCGATGGGCCAACAACGCTTCTCGAATTTTTGCGGTACGTTCCCAAGCTTTGTTCATGACTAGTCACTCTTTAAAGGCTCGTTCGCCTCAATGGAGCCTGCCGACATCGGCACGCATCCAGATATAGAACTCAGAGTGTCCTTTCGATTAGAAGGCCGCGGCGACATCCGGCAGCTTTAAAAGCTGGCCCGGTGGAGACTAGTAACGGGTCGTCGTGGCTGACAAATCTATGCGGCGCGATTTCCGTCGATTTTGGAAGCGTAACAATCCGTTCTCGGAAGGAATGCTGGTGCCTTCGACCATAACATTGAAGAATATCAATGACCTGGAGGGCGTCGTCGAAGGATCGAATCTACCCTGCGAAATTGTCCCGCCGAGCGCGGCGTCTCAGTTTAGCGCATTCATGAAGGCGACATCCGAAGCGCGGCGGTCAGTTCATGTGATCAGCGCGAAGGCCAGCTCAAAGCGGATGATATTAGGCATCTTCGCTGCGCTCGGGCGAAACGTGCCGAGCGCCGCAATTCGGGCAATCATCATCACAGGTTGCCGGCCAGAGATCGGTCCATTCGTGGCGACAGCGATAGCAGCGATAGAAGTTTCGAAAGAGTGCCATCTCGGAAATCCAGTACGTCCGAAACCGATGAAAATTGATGGCTGCGCAGTTTACTGCGCGGCCATCAAGAAAAAGCCTCATGCTTTTGAACTATCACTCGGAAGTGCTGGATCCGAGATTGTTCGAGCAGGGCGTAAGGTCGTAATCGAAAAGCACCTCGTCGAGGATGTCGATCATCTGCTGGGTATGACCGACTTCGGCCTTGAGAGTAACGATGTCGTACTCAACGCGCATGATGGACTGACAGTTCTGCTCAACCCAACTCGTCTGCTCTGGAAGAAGCTGAAAAAGAAGCTTATGCGAACTAAGCAGAACCTGCATGTCTGCTTGTGCTTGTTGCAGGCGCAAAGCATGAAAGTGCAGTTCGGTCTTGAGAACGTGGGCCTGTTCGATAGACATATCCATGGAGATATCCTTCAGATCTTGAGACAGTCAGGCATTGGCCCTCCTGCCTTGCTCAATTAACGGAAGGATATAGTCAAGCCGACCTCGTGCGCGCATCTACATACCGATACGAACTGATCGTTTGGCAGGAAGCATCGCCGCCGGAATCAGACGTCGATACGTCCTTTAGTGCGTGCCTCTTCCGCATAGATCGAAAGCGGCCTATCTGCAACGAAGTGCTGATCGCGCTCAACCGGCAGACCGAGCTTACCCCGCACTGCACGGATCTCGGACAGGCTGATGTAGCCCAATTCGGGGCAGCCGAGGCCGAGATCGCACAGACCGAACAACCGATCCGGATCATCAGGATCGACTTCGCTGATTAGCCAGGTGGCGGCGCCGTCTGGCGTGAACAACTTAGCCACGGGCGGGTGGTCAACGTCCGGATGCAGAGCATTGACCAGAAGCGCAACTCGGTCAGCGACCGTCAGCAAATCCGTCATGGTGCCACCATTGGGGTAACGTCGGCGGAAGCTTTTGTTCTTCGACGATTTGCGGCGACGCTGCCGACCACCTTCCGAGTGGTCTTCCGCTTAGATTCAGTCCCGCCCGGGATCGCCGCAGGCTCAGGTGCCGGCAGCGATGAAGGATTTCCGTCGCCGGAGTCGCTCTCGACGAACTCCATGGAGACGCGATAAATGCGCTCGAAATCGAGGTAGCGGCGCCAGAGCTCGCTCGCGATGGACTCGGCGCCGGCCGTAGCCAAAGCCTCGATGACGGCCTCAAGAGTTAGGCCCTGGAAACGAATGCGGTTGGCGTCTTGATCATCCCCCGGGATCAGTTCGCTCTCGTAAACACGACAGGCGGCCATGGCGCGGCGATTGAGGCGAGGGCCGATGGCGACGAACATGGCACGCGGCGTGATGCCTTGATCGACCATCAATTGGGCAAGCATGTGCTCGCGCCAAAACTGTTCGAGCGCCAAAGTACGCAGCAACGCCCCGTCGGGATTGACGAAGAGACCGGCGGCGCGGGAGACTTCATCATAGCGGTCGCGTAGCCGAGCTGCGGGCCCGTCCATCCCTTCTGAATATTTTAGCTCGATCAGGACAGTGGCATCTTCGCCATCAGGCGTGACGACACGAACGGCGAGGTCGAAGGCCGTACCATCATTCAGGAAGCGCCCCTGGCGGCGACCGGGCGAGTGCTCAAAGGCGAATCCGGTCACCTGATGGACGAACTCGGGAAGCATCTGACGAAAGACGGCGGTGGCGAGGTCGAGATCGAGGACCATGGGGCCGAAAACATTAAAAAGGAGGGGCATCGACGAAAGGGCGTTGCCGAACAGCCGGTCCTCATCGATAGCGGCGCCCTCTTCTCGCATCAGCAGTTCGTGGCGTACGAGGCGATGAATGGCCGGGGTCAGGAAGTTCAAGCCGGCCCGGGCGGCGGCGGGGTCGAGGATCGAACCAAGGTTCGTGGTGATGGTACCAGCCCCATGTCCACGGACATGAACGCCGGTGGCGATGCCATGGTCACGCAGCCAAAGATGCTGCAGTAGGCGGGCGGCGCGGCGGAAGCGCGTGTCGGTCTGAAGCAGACAATCGTGCTGACGAAGGGTCTCGTCCGAAACGAGTGGCGCGCGCGGAAGGGGCGCTCCGGCGATGGAGCTGGCTGTGGTTTGCATGAAGTCTCTCGGTGATGGGACACGAGAGATTCGGAGTGGGCGGTCGGATGTTTACCCCGCTTGAAGATATGCAGGGTTGCGATCGAAGATTGATGCTGCCGGAATAGCGGGAGATATCACTGGCAGTGAGGTTACCTGGAGAGCAGGTAGGGTGAGTAGTAGTAGGGGTAGTGGGAGTTAGGTAGGTTATCGGAGGAGGTGGTGGGTGGATGACACCGGATGTATCCGGTGTTGGAGGGGGCTACAGAAGAATATCGCTCGATTACTAGCCGATCGACAGCATCGCACGAGCTATTTTGGGGCCAGAGTTATAGTGTTTTCGCCCATTGATTAAACATGGCCTGATACGCGAAAATGCATAGCAGATTGCTTGCGCGCGAAAATTTTTGTCACATGTTGAGCTAGGCGGAGCACCGCCGACTGGATCGACAACTCCGCACGAAAGGGAGCCGCTTTTGGCTGCCTCAGTTACGAAGGAGTTGGACGCCCATGTCCACCCAGACTGCTCAGCCTTATCTCAAACTCTCCCCCAATATGCCGTTGACCGATATCGCGAAGATCAACGATCTTTCACGTCGGGCGCTCGCCTTGTTCTATTGCGAAGCGCTGGACCCGGCCAATCCGGTCGCGGTTGCTTTGGCTTGCTCAGTCGACGTCGCTGAAGCCGGCACCTGGGGCCGCAACGTCAATGTCCGGCTGGCTGAACTCAAAGACCAGAAGCCGAAGCGCAAGCGCTCGACCAAACACTATCGCGCTCCGCCCGAATTGCGGCCCAATTTGTTTATGGCGTTCGATGACGAACAGGCGATGCTGACTGCAGCGCCTGACGCTGACACCACCCCGGGCGAACATGACCCGGCTCCGACCACTTCTTCGTGCGGCGTGGAGAAGTAAAATGGCGAAAGAGAAAGATGAACTCGCCGAATGGCTTAAATCCATGCCTCCGGAAGATCGCGCCCGCAGCGTTATAGAAAGTGGCTTTGTTCATTTTGAGAATCCGGAGACAATGAAAACCATTGGGGCGGCTACAACTGCCCGCAATCAGCATGCGGGTATTATGGATTCCTTGTTGCCACCGCCGAAACCGCTTCCGCGGACCCGTCGGCCGGATCGTCCTGGCTTCCGGCGGGTCCGGTATCGTCGCCCCAATCCGAAGCCGAGGGTGTTTGACCCAGAGGATGATTATCCGATCGACAATCATTCCCAACCGTCAAACCCGCCAGCGAAGGCGGAGCGCCCCCTGCCGGTTATGCCCTATGACGAACTCGGCAAGTACCTGATGGCCTACGGGCATGGGCACGAGATCTGGCCTCATTTTATCGGGCCGTTCCTCTCGCCGCCGGAGTATCGCCCGCGTCGGGCGATGGTGAATCCGTTCCGACCGCCTGAACAGGCGCCGCAACAGGTTAGGGTTCGCAGCTTTTTGAATACTGACGAGGTTTTCAAGCTGTATGACGCAATCGCTTACGCGATGTGGAAAGACGGCGTTGTATTGAACACACACGTCATCATTCTCTGGTCACAGATGGGTCTGACTGAGAAAGAGGGTGATGCCGTTCTTGGACGGTATCTCCACAAGGCTCAAAAATGGTTGCGCGTCGGCACCAAGCCGCGCAGTCGGTTTAGTGCAAATGCTCGGCATGAAGGTACTGAACTCCGATACGCTTGGGTTCACGAAAGCTCGCCGAATCGTGGCTTTCATTCTCATGTGCTGCTCAACGTACCGCCACGACTGAGCAAGGAGTTCCGTGAGTGGTCGCGGCAATGTCTTGTCCGCGACATCGGCAAGCACTTTCCTTGGAAAGCTTTTCGACTGGTCCGAAGCTACGCGAAGATCGAGGATTCTGCCGTGAAGCGGGTCTGGAGCTGGTTTCGGTATTTGTCGAAACAACTTCACCCAGAAATCAAAGTATGCTGCCGCGAAAACGGAGTTATTATCGGCACCCCCGTTTTACGAGACCTTCTCAAACCACGACCTTTTCGAAAAAGCTTGCCAATTCCGTTGCGGCATTTGGCCGGTGTGTCTCACAACATTGGCAAAGGCGCGCAGCAAAAGGACGGATTTCGCTCCAGGCTGATCACTGCGGACTTCGATGATTTGTATCGCGGTCACGAAATGAATGACTGGCGCCGCCGCCTTGAGGATGAGCGCCGGGAGGAGCTGCACAAAAGTCTTCAGATCTAAGCACCCCTGACATGGCCGCGCCTTAGGGTGCGGCCATGTCTTTGGCTGAAACTTTGGAAGCGCTGAGACGACATTTTGGTATCAAGCCGCTTCTGATTTCTGAAAGAGTTTCAGTTTCCAGTTATTTACGTGATGCCATGAATACCGATTTCTACTGGCCGGCAATTCGAGAGCCAAGTGTGGGCGTCGTTGAACCGAACGATCGTCCGCGCACTTACTTTCACGGCGCGAAGACGCCCCTCCCTGATCTCTTTCCAGGCCGTGGTGCGGCCGATGCCGGCCCAAACGGCAAATTCGTTGACTGACATCGCGCCGCGCGGGCCCTGAGTACTGAAGTCCGACATTGAGTTCTCCGAAAATTGCGCCAGCACCTTGCTGGCAGGCGGATATAGAGGCGATGAACCGGCGCGACGCGCGGCGGTCATGTTGACGACAGCTCATTGTCCGAGCGTTCATGGTCTGTCGCGATCGCCGAGCAGCAAAAGTGCGCCCAAGCCTCAGCCAGGTCACGCCGCTTTTGGAGAAGATCGCCGCGGCGATAGGCGGCCTCGACCTTGTTAGAGATCGTGTGGGCCAGCGCCATTTCCACAACTTCGCTCTGGAAATCCGTTTTCTCGGCCGCCCAGTCGCGGAACGTCGAGCGGAAACCATGTGCGGTGATGTCGGTGCGATTGAGCCGGCGAAGCATTTCCAGAAAAGCCATGTTGCTTAGGGGGCGATCGGCCTTCCGTCCGGGAAACACAAAGTCACTGATCCGGATCGCATGCATTTCGGCTAGAATCGCCTTCGCTCGTTCCGACAGCGGTACGCGATGATCGCGGCCCGCCTTCATTCGGGCGCCGGGGATGGTCCAGATCGCTGTTTCCTCGTCGATCTCATCCCACTGCATGCCGATCGTTTCATTGGTCCGGGTCGCCGTGAGGATGCAGAACTCGAATGCCCGGGCCGTCACTGTGTCGTGGCTTTGAAGAATCTTCACGAAGCTCGGGGTCTCGGCAATCGTCATTGCAGCGTGATGGTTGACCGACGCGACCTTGGATGGCCTCGGCAGCATGAATTCGAGATGGCCATGCCAGATGGCCGGATTGTCTCCCTGACGGTATTGCTTGACTCGCGCCCAATCCAGGACACGTTCGATCCGCCCGCGCACCCGTGAGGCGGTCTCGTTCTTGTTATTCCAGATCGGCTTCAGTACCTTCAAGACCAAATGAACATCGATCTCTGCGACCGGCCGCTTCTTGAAAATCGGATAGGCATAGGTCCGTAGCGTCGAGACCCACTGCTCGGCGTGCTTACCGTTCTTCCAGCTCGACCGCTGGTCGGCGATGTAAGCCTCGGCACACTCCTCGAAGGTAGCCGCAGTCGGCGCTTCGGGCCTGCTGGTGACCGCCACCTTGCGGCGCTCATCAAGTGGATCAAGCCCATTCAGCCGCATCGCGCGGCAAGCTGCGGCTTTCTCCCGCGCCTCGGCAAGCGACACCGTATGCAGTGGACCCAGGCCCATGTCACGGAGCCTACTGCCAGCGCGATATCGAAAGATCCAGCTCTTATTGGTTTCAGATCGGACTTGAAGGTAAAGGCCCAAGCCATCGGAATACAGACCCGGCTCGTTGAGTTGTTTGACCTTGAGAGACGTGAGAACCTTGATCTGAACCATCGAAACCAGCGCCGAACCTTTGGCTCATATAGAGTCCAAGGTTCAGATGACGGGCTGCGATGTTTCGATAATTGTAGTGAGGTTTCGTTCAAGTCAGAACTAGCAGCGGTTAGAGCCGATACAGCTTCTTGTGGTTGATCCGGACTCCTTGCCGGGCCAACAGCAAGCCCAGACGGCGATAGCCGAAGCGGCGACGTTGCGAAGCCAATTCCTTCAGCTGGGTCCGCAGCGGGCCGTCGTCCGGCCGTGTGGACGCGTAGCGATAGGTTTTCGGATACAAGCCGACCAGATCGCAGGCCCGTCGCTGCGAGTAGCTCCTCTCACTGATCGCCCAGGTCACAGCACGTCTCCGCAAGCTGGGCGTCAGAAGTTTTTTCCGAGCATCTCCTTCAGTGTCGACACTTCCAGCATCGACTCCGCCAGCAGCTTCTTGAGCTTGCGGTTCTCCTCCTCCAGCGCCTTCAGCTTCCGTGCCTCGGAGATCTCCATGCCGCCGTAGCGTGAGCGCCACTTGTAAAAGGTGGCATCGCTGACGCCGTGCTTGCGGCATAGATCGCCCGCCGAAACACCGGCGGCATGCTCCTTCAAGACCTTGATGATCTGCTCTTCGGTGAACCTGCTTTTACGCATCGTCTGTCTCCTCGATGGAGAACAGAGATCCTCACTTAAAATCGGGGGCGTTTCAGGGGTGCAGGTCAGCTTGGGCGCAGGCCAGCGGGTTTGATCGGCGGTATGGACGGCGCTCACTAGCAATTTTCATGAGCCCGGCAAGGCCGGAGAGTCGTTCTCGGCGGAAGCCGCGATCCGATACTCGAAAGGCTGGACGCGCCTCACGCTTGGCGCCGCCGTCAGCTTGAAATTCCTCACTGAAACAGAATGGTCAATAAAAGAGATGAATCCTGAATGCCCGTTACAGAATGCATAGTACCGCCCTCTAGATAGATCCATTGATGAGCACATAGTTCCACAGCGGATTCGCGCAGTCCTAACTTAACGTGGCCTTCCAGACAGTGCAGCATGATCGGGCCATCGACTTGATGATCCGCGATATTCATTCCCTCATGGACAATTAATCGAACGGCTTCGAATGTCTTGGATTTGACGATGGCGGTCGTTTTCGCGTGCTGTAAGGCACTCCCTAGCGGCTGCAGGTTCACGACCTCTTCGGGCTCCGCATGATGAACTGCCATGGTTTTCCCTCGTCGTCTTAGCGATATGCAATACGCCCCATTGAAACGGCCTATTCTTGTACATTCGGTCCGTTGGAATCGGTCTTTAGTGCCCCGATCCCGGCTCGATCTTGCCGTCGAAGATCTCGGTATTCTCCGGTCCCTCGACATGAAGCATCCCGACCAGCCCGCGTTCGGCCCGCGCCAGTGCATGGTCGACAAGCGTGTAATTGCCCGGAACGTCGACCTTGAACTCGGTAATCACCGCGCCGCCGGCCGGCACAAGCACGGTCTGGATGCCGTGAAGCGGCTCGCTAATCACGCCGCCGAGATTGTAGACCTTGTCGAAGATCTCGCCGATGACATGGAACGACGAGGTGAAGTTGGGTCCGCCGACACCGAAGTAGATGCGGACGGTCTCGCCCACCTTCGCCTGCATCGGATGGAACTTGGATAGCGCTCCCACCGATCCGTTGAAGACGAAATATTCCGGCCGCTCGTTCAGCAGTTTCTCGACGTTGAACTCTTGGCTGCCGTGCTGGCCGAATGCGCCGTCGGTGTAGATCTCGCCCTGCATCACGTAGTATTCGCGATCGACCGGCGGCAGGCCGCCCTCGGGTTCAACCAGGATGAGTCCGTACATGCCGTTGGCGATGTGATGGGCGACCATCGGCGTGGCGCAGTGATAGACGAACAGGCCCGGTGTCAGCGCCTTGAACTTAAAGCTCTTCTCCTCGCCGGGATTGGTCTGCGTCGATGCGGCGCCGCCACCCGGGCCGGTCGCCGCGTGGAAATCGACCGAGTGCAGCATCGAGCTGCCATCGGCGTTCTTCAGGTGGACATCGACGGTGTCGCCGACGCGGACGCGCAGCATCGGGCCCGGCACCTTGCCGTTGAAGGTCCAGTAGCCGAACGTCGTGCCTTCGGCGAGTCGGGCTTCAAGCTCGACGGCGACGAGATCGACCCGCACCGTCTGCGGTCCGCGCTTGCCGATCGGCGCGGGAACGTCGGTGGGCTTCTGCGAAATATCAGCCTCGACCACGGTCTGCGGCGGCGGCTGTGGCGTGATCAGGAATTTGCCTTCCATACCGGCGAGGCGATGTCCCGGCACGCTGCAATAATAAAGATAGTCGCCGGCTTTCGAGGCAACGAACGCGATGCTCGTGCTCGCGCCTTTCCCGACGATGTGCGACGAGCTTCCCGCCGGCCCCTGATCGGCGAATACGATATCGTGCTCGGCGCCTTCACCGTTGATCAACGTGATCTGGACGACCTGTCCTTCTGCGGCCGACAGCAGGGGATTGATCTGAGCATCGATCGAGCCGCCGACACCGACGAAGACCATGCGGCCCTCGGCGATGCCGGAACGCAACGTATAGCGCAGCCCCGGCACATAGTTCGACCCCGGCACGGCCGAGGCCGGTGGTGTTGCCGTCGCCGGAGCAGGCGCCGGCGCGGCAGCCGCGTTCGGGGGAGCGGTTGCAGCCTTCTGCGCCGCAGGTGCCACCGCGGCAGGTGCGCCACCGCTCTTGGAGTTGGCGGCGAGGAGCGCGATCACCGCGCTACGCTCGCGTTCTGTCTTCAGGCCAGGGAAAGGCATCTTGTTGCCCGGCACCACTTTCTGCGGGTCGGCGAGATAGGCATCGAGCGTCGCCTCGTCCCAGGTCAGGTTGCTCGCCTTCATCGCGGGCGAAAAATTGTAGCCCGGAACGGCGGCGGCTTTCTCGCCGACGATGCCCGCCAGCGACGGTCCAAGCCCGTTCTTGCCGGCTTCAAGTGAATGGCAGGCCTGGCATTTGCGGAAAACCTGACGACCTGCCGCAGCATCGCCGGTCAACGCCGCGGGCGTTGCTGCGGGTGGAGCGGATTGCCCGGGGGTCGGCGCCGGCGCGGCCGCTGCATGGTTGTGGGTCATCGGCGGAGCCGCCTGCGTCACCTGTGGAGCAGGCGCATTGTTGGCCTTGGTGGCAGGTGCCTTGGGCTCTGTCTTGGACCCTACCTTGGATTCCGACTTGGATTCTGCTTTGGCGGCAGCCTTGTTGTTGTCCTTGGGCGTAGCCTTCGCGTTTGTGCTGGCGGGTGCCGCCGGGGCCGCAGATGGTGCTGCCTTTGGTGCTGCGTTGGCTGTCGGCGATGGAGCAGGAGCGGGTGGGACGGCTTGCGGCGCTGCCGTCGGTGCGGCTGCATCACTCTGCGTGGCCGCCACCTCGGTCGATGGAGCCGGGCCGGAGGCCGGCTGAAACAGCGCGCCGATCGCAATGCTGCCGCCAATCACCACAACTCCAAGCACCAAGATCAGCCATTGCTGAAGTTTCTCCGCAAACCATCGACCCATGATTATCATCCCTTTGATTGGACGCACGCACCCAGCCGGCGCGGTTCTCTCTCTGGGCATTTCCACGCTAGCGTGGGCAGTCCGAATTCCAAGCGCTAATAGTTGCTGGACATTCTGCCGCTATCACTGCGTCAAATCAACAGATCTAAGCCAATGTCGCGTCGGTGCATTGCAGCATCAGCACGTTCAGGGACGCATATCGCTGCTGCTATTTCTATTATGTCGCCTCAGAACGAAGAGCCGACAACTTCAAACGCGACTTTTGAGCTGAACTAGGCGGATCTCAAACTGCAGGTTTGGCCTCTTGGCTAGACTCTCAGCAAGGTGATGACTGCGCCGATCAGCGCTAGTAGCCACACGCCCATAAATGCGTTGATGAAACGTCGCGCCAGACCAGATCGCCACAAGCGCAATTTGTCCTCGCACCGCGCATGAGACAGCTAGAACAAGCGTTCCGATGGCAATTTCCGAAGAAGCGCGACGGACGATGCGAGCTACGCGACGAAACGAACCACGCCGCCATCCACCCGTAAAGCCGCACCGGTTGTCGCCGAAGCTTGCTCCGAGCAAACGTAGATGATCATGTTGGCTACCTCAACGGTGGTCGCGAAGCGTTGGATGAGGGTGGTCGGCCGCATCGCCTTCAGGAAGCCCTGCTCGGCTTCTTGCTGCGTGATGCCGTTTGCGTCAGCCTGCTTTGCCATGAAGTCGCTTAGGATCTCAGAGCGGGTGGGTCCCGGCAGAACGGCGTTGACGGTGACGCCCGTGCCCGCGACGGCCTCGGCAAGGCCGCGCGAGACTGCGAGTTGAGCTGTCTTAGTCATGCCGTAGTCAAGCATTTCCTTGGGGATGTTGACTGCGGACTCGCTGCTTACAAACACGACGCGGCCCCAGCCTTTCGCCACCATCCGCGGGAGGTAATGACGGGTTACGCGCACGCCACTCATTACGTTCAACTGGAAGAGGTCAAGCCAGTCCTCGTCGGGGATATTTGCGATATCCTCGACGCCGTTGTAGCCTCGGATGCGAGCCGTGCCGACATTGTTCACAAGGATGTCGGCGTCCGGCACCTGCGCGATCAAGGACGCGGTGCCCGCCGCTGTCGCAAGATCGGCAGCGACGCCGGAGATGTCGCTGCCGGGAAAGGCCTGCCGCATCTGCCGCACGGCCTCGTCAACTCGGGCTTCTGTACGGCCGCTGACGACGACTGATGCGCTGGCGCGGGCCAACTCTTCCGCAGTCGCGCGGCCAATACCGGCGGTGGATCCGGTGACAATCGCCTTGCGGCCCGTGAGTTCGATATTCATGATATTTCATCTCCAAACTATAGTGAACAAGGTGATCGATCCACTCACCTAGGCTGAAAGCGCAGATTGTTACCCGTCGAGTACCGACAGCATCTCGACAAAGGCAGCGTTGGGAATCCAACCGTCACCCGGCTGTATTTCGTCCCACGCGCCAGTTCCCTTTCACCGCTCAGGATCTTGACCTGGTCTTCGGGAGGGAAGTAGGTCGACCAGTTCTCGGCGTCGACCAGCAGCCTCCATACCACTTCAGGAGACGCCCTCACGTCGATGTCGTTCAGCGCATAAATGGCCGACGTTTTCGGACCGTACTGCTCAGGCCAAATCACACGGTCGTACATCGATTACTGCTCCTTCTTGAACAAATCCTGGAAGATGAGCTGG
Source organism: Afipia sp. (assembly GCA_051954725.1). Lineage (GTDB taxonomy): Bacteria > Pseudomonadota > Alphaproteobacteria > Rhizobiales > Xanthobacteraceae > Afipia. The sequence goes on from JBQCHK010000030.1 coordinate 102,802, forward strand.
CCCCAAGTGCGGTCGCGTGCGTGCATCAGCGCGCCACCCTCGTTGAGCTTTCCCAGCTTGACAGGTGCGAACCCGAGTTGTTTGGCCAAGGCCGCGACGGGAGCGATCGCGTCCTCTTCATCGCTCGACAGAAAGACGACCCGGTGGCCACCCTCGACGACCGGATCGGCGGCCAGAATGGCCGCAGCCAGGTGATTGAAACCTTTGACGAGCTTGGCTCCGGTGAACGCCTTCGCGACGAAAGCGGAGGACGGGAGACCGTCCAGTTCTTCTGGGAGAACTCCAAACGTGTTTGTGGCGTCGATGACCGTCCTGCCTTCCCAGTTCGGCAGGGCCTTCGCTACTTCGCGATGCTCCCAGAACGGGACTGCCAGCATGAGGGTGTCGGCCTCGACTGCATTCTGCAGCGACTTGGCGAGGACCGTGGGGCCGATCGCCCGAGCCTGAGGCGCCAACGCCTCGGGCGGTCGGCGACTCGCAACGGTCACGTCGATGTTTTTACGGGCGAAGGCGCGGGCGAGCGCCTGACCTACTTTACCGAATCCTACAATTGCGTAGCTCATAAGGCTTCTCCGATCTGTGTTGATATTGATTCCCGGCTTCAACGGCGCTGGGGTATTCGTTTTGCTGTGTGACGACCTTTGCGTAGACGTCCCGTCGTGAACGATTTCCGTACGACCCTGCTGACCGTCAAGCGGAAGTCGCTCCACCGTGGACATGCTAGTTCCCGCTGATCAGCCACTTCCTGCGATCCGGCGCGATTTCAGATGGCCGAGAAGCCTCCGTCGACAGACAACTCCAGCCCATTCACGAAGCTCGAATCGTCTGAAGCAAGAAACAGCGCTGCCGTCGCAATTTCCTCAGGACGACCCATCTTTCCCCGCGGGATCAGGGATTCGAACATCTGCTTCGCTTCCTCGGTGAGGACCTGGTCCTGCATCGGTGTGGCGATGGGCCCCGGGTGCAGCACGTTCACCCGGATATTCCTGCCCTTGAGTTCGTTGAGCCACCCGCGTGCGAATGCGTGCAGCGTCGCCTTGCTCGCCGCATAGACGCTGTAACCGGGAAAACCTTTGATCGAGGCAACCGACCCGGTCATGAAGATCGATCCGCCATCGTTGAACAGCGGCAGCGCTTTCTGCACCGTAAACAGCGTGCCGCGCGCATTCAGGCCGAAAGCCGCATCGAAATGCCGCTCGGTAATCTCGCCCAGTGGGGCGGCTTCGCCCGTGCCGGCGCTCGCGTACAGGATGTCGATCTTGCCCTTTTCCCGCTTGACCGTGTCGAACAGACGGTCGAGGTCGTTGAGATTGGCCGCGTCGCCGCGCACGCCGGTCACGTTCCGGCCGATCAGCTTGACGGCCTCGTCGAGCGCCTCCTGCCTCCGGCCCGTGATGAAAACATAGGCGCCTTCTTCAACGAACCGCTTGGCGCTCGCTAGCGCCATACCGCTCGATCCACCCGTGATGACTGCAACCTTACCGTCCAGCTTACCCATGACTTTTCCCTTCGTGGTGTCGGGACAGCATCTGCTCCCGAGGACCTCGAAATGGACCCACCGGCGTCCGTTGTTGAGTACGGAAGCGCGCACATCGGTGGTGCAAAATCGATCCGGCTGGACGAGCGACGTCGGCCAAGACGATCGGTGTCCATTCTTCGGAATTGGACTGTGGTCGTCGACCTAAGCTGTGATGATCGCCCGTACTGCTGTTCCATGTGTTAGATACAGGCTTTGGAAGGCGCACCGCGCGGTGCGGGATTGCACCATGATCGACTGGGATGACGTTCGCTATTTTCTCGCCGTCGCGCGTGGAGGCTCGGTGCGGGCTGCCGCCGAGCGCCTCGGCGTGAACCACGCGACCGTGCTGCGACGCATCGCCCAGCTCGAGGAACGCCTCGGGGTGCACATGTTCGAAAAGCTGCCTTCGGGCTACCGCCTGACGGCTGCGGGCGAGGAGGTCCTCGAGTTCGCGGACCAGATGGAAGCGTCGTCGCACCTGCTGGAGACGCGCGTCTTCGGGCGCGATCAGAGCGTGCGTGGACTTCTGCGGGTGACGTTGGCGCCGCCCCTCACGACACATCTGCTCATGCCGGACTTCTCCGATTTCGCGCGTCTGCATGCGGACATCGAGATGGACATCTTGTCGTCCGGCGAGCTGGCAAATCTGACCAACCGAGAGGCCGACGTCGCGATCCGCGTCGTCTACGACCGCAAAACCCTGCCGCTCAATCTTCACGGACTAAAGGGACCGGAATTGTTCGGCGGCATCTACATGTCCCGCGATCGACTAGCTACGTGGCGTGCGGGTGCGCCTGATCCCATCCGGTGGATCGTTATAAGCGCTCATGGAATTCCAGATTGGGCCAGCGAGGGTGAGGTTCGCACCACCGGGGTTCCGTTCAGGACCATGGACGCCGGGGCGCAGATCGCTGCTGTACGGCAAGGGCTTGGGATCACGACGTTGCCGTGCTTCGTCGGAGATGCCGATCCCCTGCTGGCAAGGGTGCCGGGCACCGACCTGCACATGTACGGAACGGTTTGGCTACTCACACAGGGGGAGACACGTAAGACGAAGCGCGTACGGCTCTTCACGGAGTTCATATCCCGCAGGCTCGCCGCGTATGCTCCGCTTCTCGCCGGACTGTCTGTATCGGACGACTGATGCGCAGCAGATCGCCGGCGAAGCCCATACGCCAGCCCATACATCGTGAGTAACCGTCGGCGACCGAGAGCGGTTCGAGGCGGATAGGAGCACCAAGCATTCGTCAATAATGGCGGGCATTGCCGAACTCAGGCGAACCGATGTGACCTACCTTTGAGGTCATCCCGTTGGACGCTCTCTCCGCCATGACAATGCATCAGGAATAATCCCGCCACTGCTGCGCTTGAAGAAGTGGCTGCCAATCTCCTGATGCCGTGCCGCCCCGTCCGCGGCCTCAACACCAGACGCCGCAAATCTTTGATGTGCCGGTCATCAGGCCCATTGCTGCCCGCAAACCGCGACGCGATGCCGTAAGCGAACGCCCATTGGCTGGCTGATCGTTCGCGGCGCTTTTATTACCGGGCATGATCGTCCTTGCGCTGAGCATCTTCAAACTCCGCCACCAAGGCCGTCGCGAGCGGCCTCGTTCACTTCGGGCATGCCCGAGGGTGCCGCCGTGTGCGCTCCTGCCTGAACCTCAATTCACCCGACGAACTCCAAACGTCAGCTGAATCCGTCGCCGGAACCGCCTGTCATGTTTCCGGCGATTTCCGCGCTTTCCGCTGTTGCCTTCCCCGGTCCCAGCCATTAATATGTCACTGATATGTTAGATTGGACAGTCGCGGAATACAGGAGGCTGCAATGGAATTGTCCCTGACTCCCATGAACGAACGACAGCGCAAATATCGGGCGAACTACCGCGAGCGGGTCGCGGGCTGGTACAATGGCTGGCTCCATGTCCTCCTGATCTACACCATTGGGTTCACCGCGCTGTACGTCTACATCGCCAACGTCCATGACGTGCGGTGGTGGGAATGGCTGACGGTCCCCGCGGTGTTCCTGATCGCCAACTACTTCGAATGGGCGGTCCATCGCTACGTCATGCACCGGCCGTCGAACGTGCCGTTGCTGCGCGCGGTCTACAGCCGCCACACGCTGATGCATCATCAGTTCTTCACCCAGGAAGAGATGCGATTCGCCGATCATCACGACTGGCGCGTGACGTTCTTCCCGCCTTACGCCCTCGTCGTCTTCACCTTCATGTCGATTCCGGCGGCGATCGTGGCGGGATATGTGATCTCTCCCAATGTCGGCTGGCTGCTGATCACCACGACCACGTCGATGTATCTCCTCTACGAGTTCATGCATTTCTGCTGTCACGTCGAGGAGAACTGGTTCGTGCGCACCATGCCGTTCGTCAACACGATCCGCCGGCATCACACCGCGCACCATGATCAATCGATCATGATGGAGCGCAACATGAACCTGACGTTCCCGGTCATGGACTATCTGTTCGGCACGTCGGATCTCAACCGCGGACTGCTCGGCCACATCTTCAACGGCTACAGCACGCGGTTCGTGAAAACCGACATGCGGCGAACCGCGCGCACCCCGCGGGTTCAGCCGACATCCGTGCCCGCCGAATAGTTTCGACAGTCCGGCTGCTCCATTCGGGCAGCCGGACTTTTCTCCCGGAGCCGCCTCATGACCCAGATCGAACCCAATGCTCTCGCTTTGTGCTGGTTCGCACTGTTCTGGAGCATCTGCTGCCTCAGCTTCCTTCAACTCGCGGGCATGTATCCGCTTGGAAGCCGGACCGATGACAGCCAGCCCGCGCCGCCGACATTCGTTCTCGGCAGCACGGCGTTGTGGCTCGCATTGCTGGTGGGCACATGCCTGTTCGGCGCCGCCGAACTGCGCTGGACCAGCGTGGTGATCGTCGGCGGAATCCTGTTCCTGTTCCTGCCGGAATTGTTTCAGGCCATTCCGGCGCGCTGGCGCAATGGCTGGGCCGGACTGACGGCGACCGGCGTGACGCTGGCGGTTGCGCTCGCCCTGCTGGTGTCTGTGGGCCAGAGCCCGATCAAAGCGCTGCTGTCGTAAACCGAAATCTCATCCGTATGTGAATCGCGGAGGTCGCAATGCCACATCACATCAAGTTCCTGCTCTCGCTCGGCTGCCTCGGAACCGCGGCGGCGGGCTATTTCTTCATGGTTCATCTGGGACAGACCGGCCCGAGCTACGCCGTGGCCTTTCTCGGCGTTTTCGCGACCATCGCGATGTGGGTCTTCCCCGAGGTCATGAAGAAAGACATCAAGACCACCAAGCCTCACGCCTGATGTTTACAGCGATCCGGCCCAGCGCCACGGAGATAAAGATGACTCACTACATTGGCGACCGGACCATCGACGGAATTTCCGTTGAGGCCGACGGCCAGCCCCTTTCACCTTACTACGATCAGTTGCGGCTGACCGAGCACGGGTTCGAATGGAGCTATGAGGGGCCGGAGCCGGCGCAACTGGCGTTCGCTCTTCTTTACGATCATCTGCGCGACGCGGCCAAAGCCAAGGCCCTGCACAAGCCGTTCATGCAACGCATCGTCGCCAATTTCGACAACGAGTGGGAACTGACCTCCGCCGACCTTGACGACGCGGTTCGCGCGCTCGGCTCGCACGCGTAGCTCATCACGGCCTGAGGTTTTCATCGCATGGCATTGCAGTTTCGCGCGGCCGTCCTTCACCAGAGCGGGACGCCGCTATCGATCGAACGTATCGCCGCCTCCGCGCCCTCGCCGGGCGACGTCGTGGTGCGGATGCGCGCCGCCAGCCTGTGCCATACCGATCTCGAAGTCATCGATGGATCGTTGCGCTATCCGCTGCCGATGATTCTCGGCCATGAGGCGTCGGGAATCGTGGAAGAGGTCGGAAGCGCGGTCAGCAACGTGCGCGTCGGCGATCATGTGGTGCTGTCGTGGAATCCGAATTGCGGCCACTGCTTTCACTGCGACCGCGACCAGCCGATCCTGTGCGAAACCTATCTCGGCGAAGGCCCCAAAGGCGTTCATTTTGACGGGCACTCCAAGGCGACCCTGTCGTCCGGCCAGGCCCTGACCCACCTGATGTTCCTCGGCGCGTTCGCCGAATATTGCGTTCTGCCGGCGCAGCAGGCGATCGTCGTGCCGAAGGATATCCCCTTTGACCGATCGTGCCTGATCGGCTGCGGCGTGATGACCGGCGTCGGCGCCGCGCTCAACGTGGCCGACATTCGTCACGGCGACACGGTTCTGGTGATCGGCTGCGGCGCGGTGGGGCTCGCCGCGATCCAGGGCGCAGTCATGGCCGGCGCGGAGCATGTCATCGCGGTCGATCTCAACGACGACAAGCTCGCGCTCGCCCGACGTCTCGGCGCTACGCACACTGTCAATGCCAGCACGGAGGATCCTGTCGAGGTCGCGAAGTCGGTGACCCAAGGCCGCGGCGCCGATGTGGTTCTGGAATCTGCAGGGCATCCGGTCGCGTTCCGTCAAACCACCGAGGCCGTGCGGCCTGGCGGTCAGGTGATCTGGCTCGGCAAGATCGACGTCACCAAAGACGTCAGCTTCCGCTGGGGTTCGCTGATGGGCGAGAAACGCCTGCGCCGATCGAGTTACGGCGGCGCGCGGCCGCGCCGTGATTTTCCCATGCTCGCGCGCGCCTATCTCGACGGGCGCCTCAAGCTCGACGAGCTGATCACCAATCGTATCGGCCTCGATGACATCAACGACGGGTTCGACCAGTTGCGGGCAGGAAAGACGATCCGCACCGTCATCGAGTTCTAGAACCGGGCGACGTCAAAGCGTCGCGCGAGCGAAATTCTCGATGTATTCGATCAGCCGGTCCGACGCGGACGCTGCCTTTTCGGGATCGCGGCGCGCGATGGCTTCCGCCACCTCCGCATGCAACCGCGCGGCGCGCGGCAGGTCGGCCGTTTCGCGATAGTGCTGATACCAGAAGCGGCGTGAGAGGCCGTGCATCAGACCCATTGAGCGGCTGGCAAACTCATTCCGTGCCGCAGCTGAGATCAGCGTGTTAAGCTGCTGGTCAAAGCGCATGAAAGCGAGATCGTCAGCGCGCTCGGCGGCCTCGCGCATCCCCTCGGCAATGGCGAAGAACTGCTGCCGCTCGTCTTCTGTGGCGCGCTCCGCCGCGCCGCGCGCCATCAACCGCTCGAGTTCGCGCCGCACTTCCAGCAGGCGAAGCTGGACCCGCACATTGATCTCGGACACCAGAATGCCCCGGCGCGGCAGAATATTGACGAGGCCGTCACGTGACAGGCGCTGAAGCGCCTCGCGGATCGGTGTCCGCCCGATATCGAGGCGCTTGGACAGCACCAGTTCGGACAGCACCGCGCCGGGCGGCAACTGCAGCGTCACGATCATTTCTTCAAGCTGCGCGTAGGCCAGATCGGTCAACGTCAGGTCGCCGGCTCCATCGGGAGCAGCGGCGCGACGGCGTGCGGACGCCGACTTTTCGGCCGCACGCGGCGTCCGGCCCTTTTCCTTTGTTGTCCGCGAGCCTGACAATCGCTTTGCGCCAGCGCCCTGAAAATGGCGCGACTCCCTGATCAGATGACCTGATCAGGTATCCCATACGCGATGCAGCCCGGCAAGCTTGCAGGTTTTCTCATCGCCGGCTGCGGCAAGACCTTTTATGCGGACAGTTCGCGGCCGATCACCAGACGCTGAATCTCGCTGGTGCCTTCGAGAATCCGCAACACCCGCGCCTCGCCGGGAAGGCTCGATACATCGAATTCCTCGAACACGCCGTAACCGCCATGAACCTGCAGGGCGATATCGGCAGCCTCGCTCGCCATCTCGGTGGCGAACAATTTGGCCATCGAGGTCTCGAGGCGGAACGGCCGATCCGAGTCCGCAAGGCACGCCGCATTGCGGATCATGAGTTCGGACGCATGGATGTTGGTCAGGGTGTCGGCGAGCGGGAACGTGAGCCCCTGGTTCTGGAAGATCGGCACGCCGCCCACCTTGCGGCTCGCGCCGTAGGTCTTCGCAAGATCGACCGCCTTGCGCGCCAGACCGAGCGCCGTGGCGCCGACCAGAATGCGGCCGATGCTGAGCGTCGTCAGGATCTGCTTCAGGCCGTCGCCGCGATTGCCGACCATGTTGGCTTTCGGCACCCGGCACTCGTCGAGATAAAGCTCGACGGAATCGGCAATGCGCCAGCCGATCTTCCGGCCCGCCTTGCCGACTTTGAATCCCGGCGTGCCGACCGGCACGACGAATGTCGAAAGCCCCCTGGCGCCGAGTTCGGGATCGGTCATCGCAACGAAGGTCGAAACGCCATGCAGCGGCGTGCCGGCATTGGTGGAGAACACCTTGGATCCTGTGAGGACGTAGGAATCGCCGTCTTCCACCGCGCGCATCCTGGTGCTGGCGACGTCCGATCCGCCGCTCGGCTCCGAGACGCCGAAGGAGGCGATGAAATCGCCACGGCAAAGCGGTTCGAGCCATTTCCTCTTGAGTTCGTCAGACCCATAGCGGGCAATCACCGTCATCGGCGCGCTGTTGCACAGATAAATCGCGGCGAACCCGGGCTCCGCGCGCGCCAGCGTCTCGGCGACAATCGCCGCGCCCCGCGTCCCAAGGCCACCGCCGCCGTACTCCGGATCGTAAGCCGTTCCCATGAAACCAAGTGACAGGAATTCCTTCACCAGATCGGTCGGGAATTCGTGATTATCGGCGAATTGCTTGATCTTCGAGCGCAGCGAGCCGTTCGCGAATTGCTCGAGGCCGTTCTTCAGCAGGGTTTCGTCTTCATTGAGATCGAGAAGCATCTCGCCGCTCCTTAACTACACCAGATCTGAGTGAGGCAGTCAGCGCTGCCGGAATTTGTCCAACGTCGCCTGCGCCGCGGTCTCGCGGCAATTGGCGAGGAACAGCCGGTTGGCTTCGAAATCCATCGCCTCGGCGTCTTCCATGAGGTAATTCGAGAAGAAGCGCTTGGTGGCAGCTACCGCCGGGCGCGGCAGTTTCGCGATCTTCTGCGCGACACCGATAGCGGTCGCCAGCGCTTCGCCATCCTCGCAGCAATAGTCGACAACGCCGATGGCGCGCGCATCGTCCGCCGTCAGCGGCTCGAGGCAGAAACACAGCAGCCGCGCTTTCACCAGACCGACTCGCGCGACCAGAGACTTGATGCCCCAGGGAGTCAGCCAGCCGTGCGGCACTTCTGGAAGACTCCAGGCCGAGCTTTTGCCTGCGACGACGACATCGCAGCAGGTTGCGAGGGTAAAGCCGCCACCGACTGCAAACATCTCGACCGCGGCGACGACCGGCTTGCCGAGAAAGCCGATCAGGCGGCCAAGGTCGCCGCACTCCTGTTCGAAACGGCCCATGGCGTCGAGGTCCAGCCCGCCGATGAACTTAAGATCGCTGCCGGCGCAGAATCCCGGCGCCGCACCCGCGAGAACAATCGCGCCGACATCGTCCTCGCGATCGAGCTTGAGAAGCGCAGCCTTGACGCCGTCGACCAGCGCCTGATCCATCGAATTGCGGCGCGCCGAGCGCAGCAAGGTGACGATGGCGACGCCGCCCTGCCTCTCGATCTTCACCGTGTCGTTGTCGCTACTCATAACCGATCCACCTGACACCCAAGTTACGCGCCGAGATACATCTGCTTGACCTCGGTGGTCTCGGAGAGATCCTTGGCACTACCGGACGTCACGATCTTGCCGGATTGCAGAACGTAGGCGCGGTCGGCACAGCCGAGCGCCATCACCGCATTCTGTTCGGCAAGAAGAATGGTCAGTCCTTCACGCGCGAGATCGCGGACGATCTGCCCCAGCTCCTCGATGATGATCGGGGCCAGACCGAGCGTCGGCTCATCGAGCAGCATCAGCGCCGGACGCGACATCAGCCCGCGGCCGATCGCCAGCATCTGCTGCTCACCGCCCGACATCGACCCCGCGCGCTGATCGCGGCGCTCGCGAAGCCTGGGAAACATCACGAAAATGCGCTCGAGATCGTCGTCGAGATCGTCACGATCGGCACGGTGATAGGCGCCCATCAGAAGATTCTCGTGAACCGTCAGGCGCGGGAAAATCTGGCGCCCTTCCGGCACCAGCACGAGACCCGCCTTGACGCGATCAACCGTCGGCAACGTAACGATGTCCTTGCCCTCGAACTTGATCGAGCCGGAATCGGATTTCTTCAAGCCCGCAAGCGTCCGCAAAGTGGTCGATTTGCCGGCGGCGTTGGAGCCGATCAGCGTCACCACTTCGCCCTTGTCGAGCCGGAACGCCACGTCGCGCAGAACCTTCTGCTTGCCGTAGCTGACGTTGAGGTTCGATACATCAAGCATGTTTCTTGCCCAGATAGGCTGCCACGACAGCTTCGTTGGCGAGGACGTCTTCGGTCTTTCCGGTCGCGATGACAGCGCCATGATGGAGCGCGATCGACCGATCGGCGAGGCGGCCGAGGAAGCCGACCTTGTGATCGATGATGCACAGCGTCACGCCGTGCGATTTCAGATCGCGCAGCACGGCATCGAGATTGGTGATCTCGTCGTGCCCGAGGCCGGAGGCTGGCTCGTCCAGCAGCAGCAACTCAGGATCGCAGACCATCCCCATCGCCACGCCGAGCATCTTCTCGCCGCCGTACGACAGCGCACCGGCCTCGTCGTTGCGCTGACCGGTGAGCCGGCACAGTTCGAGCATCTGGCTGATCTTGTGCTCCAGAGTGCGCTCCAGTTCTTCAGGCATGCCGCTGAACAGCGTACGCAACCGCCCGGCGCCGAGAGCCCGCTTCACATGCAGATGACAGGCGATCCGCATGTGCTGGGCGACCGTCAGTTCAGGAAACAGCTGCGGGTTCTGGAAGGTTTTCACCAATCCCTGCTGGGCCACCTCGAATGGCGTCAGGTCGCTGATGTCCCTGCCCTTCCAGAGGATCGCACCGCTGGTCGGCTTCAGGATTCCTGCGATCAGGCTGAGCGTGGTCGTCTTCCCGGAGCCGTTGGGCCCGAAAATACCGATGATCTCGCCCCGCTCGATTCCGAACGATACGCTGGAGACAGCCGTCAATCCGCCGAAGCGTTTGGTCAGTTTCTGGATATCAAGCAGCATGTTTTCTGCTCGTCAGTAGGCCGACAATGCCCTTCGGCATCACCAGGATGACAAAGATAAGGATGGAGCCGTACAGCGCGATGCGAAGCTCCGCGCTCAGTTCGATCACATGCGGCAAGGCGGTGAGGACAAGAGCGCCGATCACCGGCCCGATCAGCGAGTTGACGCCGCCGAGCAGAACCATCGCGATGATGTCGAGGCCGAGCGGGATCGAGAAGTAGTGCGGCTCGACGAAGCCCGAGTAGAAGCCGTAGAATGCTCCGACCAGTCCGGCCAGTCCGCTTCCGACAGCGAAACTCAACAGCTTGTACTTGAAGACGTCGATACCGAGCGTTTCGCCAAGCTGGTCGTTCAGGCGGATCGCTGCGAGGCAGCGGCCGATCCACGACGCCAGAATGCGATGGCAGACGAAGTAGACGATGACCAGCAATGCCAGCGTCAGGTAGTACCACGCCATACCTCCGGAGATCGCCATGCTGCCGGACGGCGTCCAGATGCTTGGCTTGTCGACCACCGTGATGCCCAGCGAACCGTTGGTAACGCTGTTCCAGTTCAGGGTGATCAGCCGCAGCACTTCCGAGAACGCCATGGTGACGACGGCGAAGTAGAATTCCTTGAGCTTGAAGCGGAAGCAGATGGTGCCCACGATCAACGCGAGGATCATCACCACGATAAGCGCGGGCACGATCGCCAGCCAGAAGTTCCACTTGTAGGTCGTCACCAGGATGGTGACGATGTAGGCGGACACGCCGAACGAGGCGGCGTGAAACATCGAGAGCTGACCGGTGAACCCGAAGATCAGGTTGAAGCTGACGGCGAGCGATGCCGCCATGAAGCCATAGATGGCAATGGCCAGGACCGAGTCGCTGTGAATGGCGGCTGGTGCGACGAGAGCGAGCAGCAATCCCGCTGCGATGGCGTACTTCATGGCCGATCTCCGAACAGGCCGCCCGGGCGGACAAGAAGAATTGCGATCAGGAACACAAGGCCATACGCATCCCGGAACGCCGACGGGAAGAACACCGAGCCGATGTTCTCGCTGACGCCAAGGATGACGCCACCACCGAGCGCGCCAATGACGCTGCCGACGCCGGCGAGAATCGCGGCTTCCACGGCCTTGAGAATGTAGGCGGAGCCGATCGTCGGCTCGATCGAATACATGCTGGCATAGAGACCTCCGCCGAGACCCGCGAGCGCGGTCGAGTACACCACCACGATGGTCTGCAGCCGTCCGGTGCGGATGCCCATCAACGCCGCGGCTTCCGGGTTCTGGGCATACGCGAACGCGGCACGGCCCAGCCAGGTGCGCGTGAGCGCCAGATAAGTGCCGAAGATCACCGCAAGGAAGACGGCGCACACCGCCACCTTGATCTTCGGCAATACGACGCCGGCAACATGCAACGCGCCCGGCAGCACGTAGGTGAGATCCTTCGGCGTCGTCGTGAACGCGGCCAGCACCAGCGCCTCGAACACCGAGATCATGCCGATCGACACCAGCAGACCGTTGACCAGATTGCCGCGGGTAAAGCGGAATAGCGAAATGTCCGAGATATATCCCACGATGCTGACGACGATGACCGCGCCGACCACCGCAATCGGATAAGGAAAGCCGATGACGTCGTAGAGATACCACGTCGCGTAGGCACCAAGCATCATGAACGCGCCGAGCGCGAAGTTCACGATGCCGGTCAGCCCGAATGTGAGGGTCACGCCCAACGCGATGATTCCGTAGAGCGAACCCACGATCACGCCGTTGAGCAGTTGCCCGATGACTAGCTGCGTCATTGAAATGATGTCCGTTGATAAGACACACCTGGAGGACGCCCTTCCAATTGATGGAAGGGCCGCCCTGGAAGTGGCGCCCCGGCGAGGCCGGAGCGCAGCGATCAGGAATTAATCCTTGGTCGGGTCGTACTGGACGGTTTCGATCTTGCCGCCCTTACGGACATGGATCACGTCGAACCCGAACACGGCTTCGCCGGTCTTGTCGTACTTGATCTTCCACAGACCATCATGGGTCATGCTCATGAGAGCCGCGCGAATCTTGCCCACGTCGTCGACGGTGCCGGCCTTCTGCATGGCTTCGACCAGCATGTAGACGTGGTCGTAGCAGGACGACGAGCACAGCGGCGCTTGATCATAGGGGAAGTCGCGCTTGAAGATCTTCTTGTAGCTTTCGATGAACGCCTTGACCTTCGGTTCGGTCTTTTCCGCGGCTTCGAAATACTTCGGAACGTAAGCGATGTAATCCTCGATCGCGTCCTTGTTCTTCAGCGCAGGGCCGATCGAACCGCGCACGAGGAAGAAGCGATTGCCGAAGCCGGACTCGGTCGACTGCCTGACGATGTCGTAAAGAACGGCATCCGAATAGCCGGGGAACAGAATGTCGGGCTTGCCTGCGGCGAGCTTGGCGAGCGCAGCGCTGAAGTCCTTGGTGCCGGGCTCGAACAATTCGACCTGCAACTCAATGCCGGCGTCCTTGAACAGCTTGGTGTAGATGTCGACGGCGGTCTTGCCGAACGCATCGTTCTGGAAAAGCATCGCCACCTTCTTGGTGTTGAGCTTCTTCAGGTAGTCGACCATCAGCTTGCCGAAGCCGGACGGGCCCGCATCCCAGTTCCAGGTGCGCAGCAGATAATCATGATCCGGCTTGCCGAGCGCGTTGTGCGCGGAGGTCGCACCGGCGAACAGCAGAAACTTGCCGTTGTTCTGGTTGGCGATCGGCTCGATCGCATTGAACACGTTGGTGAGGAACGGCCCGAACACGAAGTGGACCTTGTCTTCCATCATCTTGCGGAACTGAACGGTGGCCTCACGCGGCTCGCCGCGCGTGTCCATCTGCAGCAGTTCGAGCTTGTAGGTCTTGTCGCCGACCTTGAAGCCACCCTTGGCGTTGATCTCCTCGACCGCAACCTTGGTGCCTTGCGCCGACATCCATCCGTAGGTCGCCGTGGCGCCGGTCAGCGCCTCGATCTGTCCGATCTTGACGACGTTATCGGCCTTGGCGGCCTGCCCCAGCATCAGCCCAGCGGCCAACGCCCCTGCAAACAAAGCTCTTTTCGTCCCGAGCATTTCCACAACTCCTCCCTTTTAATATTTGTATTATTCGAGTGACGTACTAGTAATATCTTACAAAAGTTTCGTCAACCCGCTATCAGAAGCCCGTCGCGGGTTTCTCGGACAAGGAAGGGCTGCGCGGAGGCGGAATGAAATCCGGAGTCGTCGTTCACCGCGATGCGGCAATGCCCACTAAGGTATAGGTACGCATCAACTGATCATTCGAACCGGGTGCTTGTGTCCCGGGCGGCGCCGTGGATATTCGTACCCGGGCGCCGGGTGGCTCGCTATCTTACTCTCGCAAAGGTTCTACTTTTCAGATGGCTAAAAAGGCTGAGGCCAAGAAGGCCGAGATGATCTCTCCTCCCGAATCGCAAGCCGATACCGCGCATCGGCGGCTCGAGGAGATGATCGTGACCTTGCAACTGCCGCCCGGCAGCCATTGGTCCGAGGAAAGTCTTGCCGAGAAGATCGGGATCGGCCGCACGCCGGTGCGCGAGGCCGTCAAGCGTCTGCAGGCGGATTATCTGGTGAGTATTTTGCCGCGCCACGGCCTGATGATCACCGAGATCAACACCCACGAGCAGTTGCTCGTGATCGAATTCCGGCGCGAGCTCGAGATTTTCATCTCGACACGCGCGGCGCGACGCATCATGGCTGCGGATCGCGAGCGTCTGCTCGCCATCGCCGACGAAATCGACATTGCCGGTCAGAAAGGCAACCTGGAGAAGTATCTGATCGAAGTGTTCAAGGCCAACGGCCTGATCGCCAAGGCGGCGGGAAATCCGTTCGCGGCGCGCTCGATCTCGCCGCTTCACGCGATGTCACGCCGCTTCTACTATCGCTATGAATCCGATCTGCAGAATCTCGGCGCGATGGGCCACCTTCATGCCGAACGCGCCCGTGCCGTCGCGCGGCAGGATGAAAAGAAGGCGCTCGCCAACGTAACGTCCCTGATGGACCGGATCGAGAACTACACCCGGAAGATTTTCGAGGTTAGCGTCGGTTCGCGATCCTGAACCGACGCCCCTGCCGCCAGGCGGACCTCAACTGGCCTTTTCGGCGATCCGGCTGTTCGTTTCGACGAAAAACTCCGGATCCATCGTCGTCAGACGATCCGCCACCTTCCACGGCGCGAACTCCATCTGGTCGAGCACGTCGCGGCGCACATCGATCCCGGGCGCGACCTCGGTCAGGATCAGGCCTTCGGGAACGACCTCGAACACCGCGCGCTCGGTAATCACACGTGCCGTCTGCCCGCGCTTGACGCCGTCGGTCACGGCGTAGGTGATGTGCTCGACCTGCTTGGCGAACTTGCGCACCTTGCCTTCCCTGACGATCTTTAGTTTGCCGCCCTCGAAGGCCACATCGAGCCCCCCGGTTGTGAAGGTGCCGGTGAACACCAGCCGCTCCGCGCTCTGGGCGATATCGATGAATCCGCCCGCGCCCGGATTGGCGACGCCGAACTTCGACACATTGACCAGACCGCCCTGATCGAACTGCGCGAAGGCGAGCGCCGCGAAGCGGCACAGTCCTCCATCGATCGCATCGAACTGGTAGACGCCGTCGAGAATCGCGTCGGGATTGAGATTGGCGGAGAACTGCCAGCCCGACATGACGATCCCGCCATAAGAACCGTGCTCGGTAGTGAACCAGTAGTCCTTCAGGCCGTCGTTCTCGAAAATTCCCTGCTCCGCCATCACCAGCGGCACATCCGCCGCGGCACCGAAGCCGAAGATCGACAGTTCACGCTTGCGCACTTCCTTCGCAGCCCGCATCGCCACCACCTTGTCGGCGGACAGGGAAATGGGCGGAAGCTGCGCCAGCGGTTTGCGCTGGCCACCGAAGAAGGCGGCATCGAACTTGACGTCGGTTGTCATCATCATCGCCGGATCGACGACAACCGCATCCACGAACATGCCCGGAATCCGGACCTCGGAGGCCGGCCGCTCGCCATAAGGCACCGAACGGCGCACCTGCGCGATGACACGGCCGCCATGAGCCTTCGCCGCGAGGACCAATGCGATATTCGACGACACCAGGGCTTCATTCTCGAAAGACAGATTGCCCTCCTCGTCGGAAGACGATGCGTAGATGAAAACGGTGTCGAGCTTCCAGGTGGGATAGAACAGATATTGCTGGCCTTCGAAATCGATCTTGCGGACAAGATCGTCATGGGCCCGTTCGGTGAACCGCCCGCCGCCATTGTCGGGATCGATGTAGGTGCCAAGCCCGATCTGCGTCATGTATCCGGGGCTGCGCCGCGCCACCTCGCGAAGCCAGTGCATGGTCGCGCCGATCGGCCAGGAATAGGCCTCGATCCTGTTTTCACGGATCAGGCGCATCAGTTCGGGCCGCTTGCCGGTGACCGGATCGACCGGATTGATATAAGATCCGCCGACCATGCGCTTCATCAGGCCTTCCTGCGCAACATGGTCCATGCCCTTGATACCTTGCGCATCGCCGGTGCCGACCGGGAAGTAGAAGGTCAGGTTCTTCGGGCTGCCGCCATTGCGATACCTGTCGCCCAGCGCTTTCAGCAGCGTATCGGGCGTCACCCACCCGATGACTCCGACGCAACCCACCGTGGAGCCATCCTGGATGGAAGCAACCGCTGTCGCGGCATCGACGATCTTGCTCACGATTTCACCGTAAAACGTTCGAAGGTTTTGCGAGAGCTTGGCGTCTCGCAGTTGAGGGCGAACTCCCGCGAGGCGACTTCATCGAGCCGCTCGGCGTCGGCCATGATGAAGGGCTCGAAGAAGCGCTTGGTGGAAGCGATGGCCTCACGCGGCACCGCCGCGAGACCGGCCGCAACGTCCATCGCATCGGACAGCGCACAGCCGGGTTCGGCGACATCATCGACGAGGCCGATGCGCGCAGCTTCGATCGCATCGATCGGCGCCGCGCCCCAGGTCAGGCGCCGCGCGCGGACCGGGCCGACCCGCGCCAGCAGCGCCATCAATCCCCATGGCGGCAGCCAGCCGTTCGGCGCTTCCGGCAGATGCCAGCGCGTGTTCGACGCGCTGACGACGATGTCGCACGACGCCGCCAGAATGAACCCGCCGCCAAGCGCATAGCCTTCGACGGCCGCGATCACCGGCTTGGCGCGATAGCCGATGGCGCGCGCGAACGCAGCGGTTTCGGATTCGTGCCTGCACATTTCGGCAATCGACAGCCCGGCCAGCTCTTTAAGGTCGCTACCGGCGCAAAATGCCGGCGGCGCGCCGGTCAACACCACGGCGCTGACCGCGTCGTTATGCTCCGCAGCGGCCAGGGCGGCGCCGAGATCGTGCATGAGCTGCGACCCGAGGGCGTTGCGCCGCTCCGGCCGGTTGATCGTGACGACAGCCGTCGCGCCCTTGATGTCAGACGTAATCATTGATGGTGCTCCAGTCAGTCGAGGCGCGCGCCGTCGGCATTGACCGCGGCCCGGACGTCGCGGCCGTCGATATCGCGCGGCGCGAGGTTGTTGCGAACCGCCATCACCGCTGCATGGCCGATCGCGTGCCCATAGGCGAAGCATTGAGCGGTCACACGGGCCGAGGCGACAGCCTCGTGCTCCGCGGACAGACAGCGGCCGGCGACCAGAAGCCCTTCGCCGCGCTCCGGCACGAAGCAACCATAGGGCACTTCGTAATAGTCATTGAGCAGCCATTCGACCTTGGGCTTCTCGCCCGCGTGGAGTTCGATCGGCCAGGGTGAAACGGCAATGCCGTCGGCGAACTTCGTGCCTTGAACGACATCGGAGTTCATCAGCCGCTTGATCCCGGACACCTGACGGGTCTGCCGCACTCCGACCTGTACGCCGGTGTCGTTGAGGAACGACTCCTCGCAGCCGACCAGATTGTCGTGGAAGAAACGCGCGTATTCCCGCGCCTGCAGTCGCCCCTCGATTTCCGCGTCGGTGAAATCCTGATGGAACAGCGTATTGAGTTCGCGGCCGTCCGGTCCGATCACACGGGTGCAGTTACAGAGCAGTTCGTTGGGCCGCGTGGTGGCGAACAGCCAGATCTTGGCGCGCGGCAGCTTATAGTCTCCCGCGTTGTGCTTGGCGCGGATCATGGCGGAGATCTTTTCCGGCATGATCGTATCGGCGCCGTACTCGGCGATGAAGCGATCGACATCGACGCCCATGATCCGGAAGATCATGGTCGGGTTCTGCACCTTGCCGTTGTCGCCGACGAAGTTCGGCAAACCGGCCATGGCGACGACGTCAGCGTCGCCGCTGGCGTCGATCACGATCTTGGCGCGCGCATCGACCGGACCCTGCTTGGTCCAGATGTTCAGGCCTTCGACCTTGTCGCCATTCATATGCGCGCCGGTCGCGACGGCATGAAAGATGATGCGAACACCTGCTTCACGCAGCATGGTGTCGGCGGCTTCGCGCCAGACCAGCGGGTCATGGACCCGCGCCCAGGTCTTTCCGTAAAGCACCGGTTCGGCAAGGCCGCCCATGGCCTCGAGACGGCGGCAGAATTCATCGGCGAAACCGAACACCACCTGCTTCGGCCCGGCGGCGATATTGTCCGTCGCCTCGTAAAGGCCGCAGACCGTGCCGGACAACCCGGCGACCGCGCCTCCGCCACAAAAACCGTAACGTTCGACGAGAGTTACACTCAGCCCCTGGCGGGCTGCGGCGATGGCTGCGGCAACTCCGGCAGCCCCTCCCCCGACGACGAGCACGTCGCTATCGACACGCGTTGAACTGCGGGTGTCCAAAGGCCGCCCCCTTATTAGTATTTCACTGGTGTACTACAAGTATTTTAACTCATCGGGCTTTGCAAGCCGCCATGCGTACAAATTTGCGTTCGATGCCGGCCCGCGCTTGCGAAAACGGCTGACCGCCAGCCAATACGAACGGACCTGCTGGGGTTCTCCATCCAGCGAAACAGTGCGGCACGAAGGACCGGGATCGACCCGGCAGCCCTTGCATCGGACAGACCTGCAAAAAATTTTCCGCTTTGCGATCCGTTCTGGCTTCCCGGTTCGTCCCTGGGGTGGCTCATGCAGAAGGAGACCCGCCAATGACCGCCAAACCCGCCATTCTGATCAACGCGCTCAAGGCTAAATCCGGCAAGCAGGCCGCGCTGGTCGCGCTGCTGCAACGGAACATCGAAACCGTGATCGGCACGCTCGACGGCTGGAGAGCAACCCGGCTGATCGCCACGAAGGACGGCGCCAGCGTCATCATCTATTCCGAATGGGAGACGGCGGCCGCTATCGACGCGATGCGCAACGATCCACGGATGAAAGCCTATTTCCCGCAAATCCTCGAGATCGCGACGCTCGATTCGATGATGGGCGAAACGGTCTTCAGCGACGCTCGCTAAGCAAGGCCGGAGCAATCCGCTATCGCTCCAGCCGTTTATGGACTAACAGTCGAAAAATCCATGAAACCCACGACATGAACGAAGAAGAATTCGGGAATCGTCTGCAAACGTTCCGGCCGAGGCTACACCGCTATTGCGCGCGCATGGTCGGCTCATCCATGGATGGCGAGGATGTATTGCAGGATACGTTGATCAAAGCCCTCCGTGCGCGGGCGGAAGGCACGGTCGTCGACCATCCCGAAGCCTGGCTGCTTCGCATCGCGCATCATACCAGTCTGGATTTTCTCCGCCGGCGCGCCCGACAGAACATCGTCCCGCTGACCGAAGACATGGAAGATGCACCGCTGCCCGAAACCGACATCATCGCGGTCGGCTTTCAGACCTTCCTGCAGCTTCCCGAGCTGCAGCGCTGCGCCGTGATCCTCAAGGACGTTCTCGGCCACTCGATCGAAGAGATCGCTACCATTGCCGAATGCACGCCGGCCGCGGCCAAATCGGCACTCCAGCGCGGGCGGGTGGCGCTGAGGCACCTCGCGCGACAGCCGGACGACCTGCGGCTGCCCCTGACATCGGAAGCCACCCGGCAGAAAATGGCGGCCTATGTCCGCCTGTTTCAGAACGGCGACTTCGATGCGATCCGCGCCATGCTCGCGGATGAGGTGAAGCTCGAACTGGTCAACCGGCTCAAGCTCGAGGGCCGCGAGAACGTCAACCGTTACTTCACCCGGTATGCCGAGGAAACGAAATGGCGCTTTGCTCTCGGAACGATCGAGGGGCGACTGGCGATGCTGGCATTCGATAGCGCCGGGGCGACCGACAAGCCCGCGCATTTCGTCCTGCTCGACTGGCAGGACGACCGCATCGTGGCGATCCGCGACTTCCTGTTCGCTCCCTATGCGCTTGAAGCTGCCGACTGGGCGCGGCTCGCCTGAATCGGTCGGACACACAAGCCGTCGGCGAACGCGCAATGGCTCCGCCCCTGCTGCGGATCATGTCATCGCGCGTCGCCATGCCGCTGCAAGGCCTCAGAGTTCCTTGACCTGCACCTTGCGAAACTTGATGGTGCCCGCGCCATGCTGCAGGGCGATCGGCCCCGAGTCGAACATTCCATTGCGCAGCTTGGCGGTCTCCTTGCCGTTGAGCACCACAGTAACGTCACGGCCTTTGACGGTGATTTCAAAAGTATTCCACTTTTCGCCGGCCTTCGGCATCGGATCGACTTCGACATAGCGCGTAATGGCGCCGGTGCCGTAACTGGGGTCGGCGCGCTCATCGAAGATGTTGGCCTCGTAGCAGGTGCGATCGGTGATCACTTTCGGATCGAGGCAACGGAAGTAAATGCCGCTGTTGGCATCGTGACTCGGCCAGAATTCAATCCGCGCCACGAAATCCTTGTACGATTTCTTGCTCACCAGATAGCCGGCGACTTTCTTGTCCGCCATCTGATCGGCCACGATATCGCCGTCGGCGACATGCCAGTTGGATCCGCCGACCTGATTCCACTGATCGAGATCCTTGCCATCGAACAGCGTCACCCAGCCGTCCTGCGCGACAGCCGGTGCAACGGCGCTCGCAGTCACAAGAAAAGCCAGCCCCGCCGCGATCCGGAGGGCACGCTTCGGCAAGCCAGTCATCACATTCCTCCGATCAACGCTTTTTCCTGAAATCCTCGCTAGCGCACGCGACCCGGCGAGTTCATCGCGCGCCGCGCGCGCCGAGCAAAGCGCTCTGACAGCCTGACGACAGCGACGCCGCGTTCGCGCGCAAGCACGCCACGGCTCGGCCACCGCCAAGCCGGACATTCCCGCAATAGGCGCGGAAGTCGCTGCCGCATGCGGTGCGGACGAGGGCGATTTCCTGCCGTGGCGACAGGGCCCGGGCCGGCGGCGGCGGCGCAGCCGGCACGGCACCGACGGTCGCAGGTTTGGCAGCAGGAGCCTGCGCCGCGGCCGGAGGCGCGGGTTGCACCGCTGCAGGGGCAGCTGTGGTCGCCGCCTTGGCGGGAGCCGCCGCTGGAGCCGCGGACGACTTTCCAACCGCGCCGACAGCCTTCTGACAGGCCGGCGACAGACTCGCCATATTGCCTTGCAGGCACTTCAATGCGGGCATGCCGCCGGTCGGCACGCTCGCGCAATGCGCCTCGTAGTCGGACCGGCAGGATTCGCGGATCGCATTGCGCTGCGCCGTGGTGGGCTGTTGCGAGAATGCGGGGATTGCGAGGACAGTCAAACCAGTTGCGATGAACAGGAAATGCGCCGCGATGCGGCGAGAAATGCCGTTGGTCATTTCGATCTCCATAGCCTTTTCAGACGTGTCAGCAGCGAATTCAATCAAGCAGTGACGAGCAGAGACCTCAATCGGGCGGCAAAGACTGCGCGCTTTTGAATATTCTGGCAACAGGAATGTGTGCTAGCATTCGATCAGGTGCCTGCTTGCCGAGACCGATCGTCAGGGGGATGGGAATGAAGTCCAATCGTTCGCGACTTGGTTCTTCGTGCCGGAGCGGCCCGTGCATCATCGCTACAGTTACGGCCACGGTTCTGGTCGCCGGATGTGACCAGAACACATTCGTTCCGCCGCCCGCCCCGGTCGTCGATGTCGCACCGCCGATCCAGAAAGACATTACCCGGTATCTCGACGCCACGGGCAACACCGCGCCGATCAAATCGGTCGATCTGGTCGCGCGCGTACAGGGCGTTCTGGAATCGATCAATTACAAGGACGGCGCATTCGTCAAAGAAGGCACGACGCTATTCACGATCGAGCCGGAAACCTACAAGCTGAAACTCGATCAGGCGCAGGCTTCCGAAGCCGGGCTTCAGGCGCTGCTGAAACAGTCGGATGCGGAGTTCAAGCGCCAGTCGGATCTCGCATCCAAACAATTCGCGTCGCAAGCCACGTTCGAGCAGGCCAGCGCGGCGCGCGACAGTGCGCAATCCAACCTGCAGCAGGCGCAGGTCAGCACCAAGATCGCAGCGGTCAACTACGGCTACACCAACGTCAAGGCGCCCTTTGATGGCGTCGTATCGGCGCATCAGGCGTCCGTCGGCGAACTGGTCGGCGTCACGTCGCCCACCCAGCTTGCGACCATCGTCCAGCTCAATCCGATCTACGTGAACTTCACCGTCGGCGAGCAGGACGTGCTGCGCATTCGCGCCGAGGCCGCGAAGAAAGGTTTGACTCCCGAAGACCTGCAGAAAGTCCCGGTGGAAATCGGCCTGCAGACGGAGAACGGCTATCCGCATGTGGGCAAGCTCGACTACGCCGCACCCACCCTCAACCAGTCCACCGGAACGCTCGCGGTGCGCGGCGTCATCCCCAACGACAAGCGCGTGCTGCTGCCGGGTTACTTCGTGCGCGTGCGCGTGCCGGTCGAGGAATCGGTCAAGGCATTCCTGGTCCCCGATGTCGCCCTCGGAAGCGATCAGGGCGGCCCATACGTGCTTGTGGTGAACAAGGACAATGTCGTCGAGCAACGCAAGGTCGAGATCGGACCGATCGAGGGCAGCTTGCGGGTCATCGAAAAAGGCCTCGGCCCGGATGACAGGATTGTGGTCGCCGGCGTTCTGCGGGCCATTCCGGGCCAGAAGGTCAATCCTCAGATTCAAAAGATTGAGCAGCCACGCGCGTCAGCCGAATAGGAATCGCGCATGATTTCAAAATTTTTTATCGAGCGTCCCGTTCTCGCCAACGTTATTGCGATCCTGATGGTCATCATCGGCGCGGTGGCGCTGCTGCAATTGCCGGTCGCGCAATATCCCGATGTCGTTCCCCCCACCGTGCAGGTCACGACGCGCTATCCCGGAGCCAGTTCGAAAACTGTCGTCGATACCGTCGCACTGCCGATCGAGCAGCAGGTCAACGGCGTCGAGGACATGCTTTACATGCAGTCCTACAGCGGCGCCGATGGCAGCTATACGCTGACCGTCACCTTCAAGATCGGCACCGATCTCAACTTCGCGCAGGTGCTGGTGCAGAACCGGGTCTCGAGCGCGCTGTCGTCGTTGCCGCAGGCGGTGCAGACGCAGGGCGTGACGGTGCAGAAGCGCTCGACGGCGATCCTGCTGTTCGTCACCCTGACGTCCGCCGACGCCAGCCGCGACAGCCTCTATCTCAGCAACTACGCGACCATCAACCTGAAGGACGAACTGTCGCGTCTGCCGGGCGTCGGCAACGTCACGGTGTTCGGCGCCGGACAATATTCGATGCGGTTATGGCTCGATCCGGACAAACTGCAGGCACGCGGACTGATGCCGCAGGATGTCGTTCAGTCAGTGCAGCAGCAAAGCCAGCAAGTGACCGCCGGCCAGGTCGGCATGCCGCCGACGCCCGCCGGGCAGGCCTTTCAGTACACGCTGAACGTCAACGGGCGGTTCGATGATGTCGACCAGTTCGCCAACATCATCGTCAAGACGGGCAATGCCGGAGACGTGACCCGTCTGCGCGACGTCGGCCGCGTCGAGCTTGGCGCACAGACCTACAGCCAGGCGTTTTCGCTCGATCGACGGCCGGCAACCGGCATTGGCGTCTTCCAGTCGCCGGGCGCGAACGCGCTGAACGTCGCCGGCGAGGTCAGGAAGAAGATGGCTGAACTCGCCAAGGGATTCCCGCAGGGCGTCAGCTACGACATACCCTTCGATACCACCACTTTCGTCAATGCCTCCATCCACGAGGTGTACAAGACCTTGTTCGAGGCAGCCCTGCTGGTGCTGATCGTCATTCTAGTCTTCCTGCAGGACTGGCGCGCCATGCTGGTGCCCGCGACGACCGTGCCGGTAACCATCATCGGCGCATTCGCCGCCATGGCGGCCCTGGGATTCTCCGTCAACCTGTCGACGCTGTTCGCGATTATCCTTGCCATCGGCATCGTGGTGGACGATGCCATCGTCGTAGTCGAAGGCGCCGCCCACAACATCGAGCGGGGTATGACGGGGCCTCAGGCGGCAATCGCCGCGATGGACCAGCTGTTCGCGCCGATCATCGGCATCACGCTGGTGCTGGTCTCGGTGTTTTTGCCTGCGGCATTTCTGCCCGGCCTGACAGGGAGAATCTATGCGCAGTTCGCACTGGTCATCGCGGCCACCGCGCTGATCAGCGCCATCAACGCCGCGACGCTGAAGCCGACGCAATGCGCGTTGTGGCTGCGCCAGCCGGTGCCGCCAGATCAGCGCAACTGGTTTTATCGCGGATTCAACTCCGCCTATAGCCTGGTCGAAGGCTGGTACACGCGGCTGATCGGCCGCCTCGTCGCCCACAGCGGCCTGTCGGTAATCGCGGCGCTGATCCTGATCGGTGTCGGCATCTATGGCCTCTCGCGCGTGCCGACCGGCTTTCTGCCGATCGAGGATCAGGGCTACCTGCTGGCTGCGGTTCAGTTGCCCGATGGCGCATCTCTGGATCGCACTCAGAAGGTGATGGATCAGGTCAGCACGATTTCGGGAAAGACTCCCGGCGTCGCCCATGTCCTCGCCATCTCCGGCATCTCCGCGCTCGACAACAGCGCCAGCCTTGCCAATGCGGGCGTTGCCTATCTGGTGCTGAAGGACTGGAGCGAGCGCGGCGCCGGAGAGGATTTGCGTTCTCTCGTGGTCGGACTCAATCAATCGCTTGCGGCGATCGCCGACGCGCGGATCGCCGTGCTTCCGCCGCCGCCGATTCAGGGCATCGGCAATTCCGCCGGCTTTGCGATGCAGGTCGAGCTGCGCGACGGCAGTTCCGATTTCAACAAGCTGCAGGCGGTGACCAATGCAATTGTCGCCAACGCCCAGACCCAAAGCTCGCTGCAGCGGGTGAGTTCGCCGTTCCGCTCGATGGTGCCGCAATTCAATGTCGAAGTGGATCGGGTCAAGATCCAGACGCTGCACGTCTCAACCGACCAGGTGTTCTCCGCGCTATCGGCGTATCTCGGATCGACCTTCGTCAGCCAGTTCAACAAATTCGGACGAACATTCCAGATCTATGCGCAGGCCGACGCGAAATTCCGCCTGCGTCCGCGCGACATCGAGAACCTCATGGTGCGCAACCAGCAGGGCGACATGATTCCGCTCGGCACGGTGGCGAAAATCACACCGACAGTCGGGCCGTCGCTGATCAGCCTGTATAATCTCTATCCGTCGTCGACGATCATCGGACTGCCGGCGCAGGGCTTCAGCTCCGGCCAGTCGATAGCGCTGATGGAGCAGGTCGCCGCCAAGACGCTGCCGCCCGGCACGGGATATGAATGGACCGCGATGTCCTATCAGGAGAAAGCCGTCAGCAATCAGATTTATTTTGTGTTCGGTCTGGCGATGATCCTGGTCTATCTGGTCCTCGCCGGACAGTACGAGAGCTGGTACACGCCGATCGCCGTCCTCCTCGCTGTGCCACTCTCCCTGCTTGGCCCGATGTCGGTGCTGACCGGACTCAAAATCGACAACAATCTGTATGTCCAGATTGGATTGATCCTGCTGATTGCACTGTCGGCGAAGAACGCCATTCTGATCGTCGAGGTGGCGCGCGAGTATCGCGTGCGCGACGGCCACCCGCTGATCGAATCCGCCGTAGAGGCTGCTCGCGCCCGTTTCCGTCCGATCCTGATGACATCCTTTGCCTTCATCCTCGGTGTGGCGCCACTGGTTTTTGCGACCGGCGCCGGCGCCAGCGCCCGCAAATCCATTGGCATCACGGTGTTCAGCGGCATGCTGGCGTCGACCTGCCTCGCGGTGCTGTTCGTGCCGGCCTTCTTCGTGGTGGTACAGCGGTTCGAGGAATGGCGCGCCAGCCGCAAACAGCAAACCAAATCCATCGCCACATGAGCGGTGACAAAGCCTGCGGCATGAGGTCCATGTCCGGCGTTACGTTGTAACGTCGACTTGCCGCGCATGGCGTGCTAGGCAGCGCTCACCGTTTTCAGGATTGTCCGTGATCGCCACGTCAAGCCAGTTTCCGATTTCTCGCCTGCGCAGCTTGCGCGGGATCGCGGTGCTGTGCGTGTTGCTGGCCTACCTTTTCACAGGCGCGCTGCATGGCGCGTGCCATCTCGACGCCGTTGCGCCGGCCTCCGACCTCACCGCGATCTCGATGCCGGTGACGACGGACAGTCACCATTCCGGCCACGCTGTGACGGCCGGCCATCATTGCCACGCCTGCTTCTCGGTCACGATTCCCGCACCTGTGTTGTTTGCCACGCGCGCAGCACCGGCGGAGAACCGCCCCTCGACGGTGCACAGACATGTCGCCAGCGTCGCGCCGAGCATCGACACGCCGCCGCCCAAGCTTCTGACCTGAACATGATCGCCGGGCGCGTCCACGCGCCCTTATCATCGTCTGTCAGGTTATTGTCATGTCCATCAAAGGCATCGCCGCGCGCATTGCATGCGCGTCGGTCTGGCTGGTCAGCCCATGGCTGGCCGGGTTCTCCCACTCGCAAACATTGTCGCTGCACTCCGCGTTGCAACGGGCTCTTGCCGCCAATCCGCGCCTGACGGCGGCGGAACGCGATGTCGGCATCGCGTCAGGCCAACGCATACAGGCCGGCGCGCTGCCCAATCCCGAATTGTCGTTCGAGCAGGACAATTCGTTCGGCTCAGGGCCCTATCGCGGCACACGCTCGGCCGAAAGCACGCTGCAGATCAGCCAGCTTTTTGAACTGTTCGGCAAACGCGATGCCCGCATCGCCGCCGGGCAGGCGGCGCTCGACACCTCGACGATCCAGCGCAAGGCGGTGCGGCTCGAGGTGCTGTCGGAAACCGCGACCGCTTTCATCGGCGTGCTCGGCGCCCAGCGGCGCATCCAGATTCTCGACGAACAGGTCAAGGCCATCGACCAGTTGACGCCGCTGCTGCAACGCCGGGTCGACGCCGGTGCTTCCTCGGTGGCGGAAACCGGACGCACACAGGTGGCATCCGATCTGGTCAAGGCTGATCGCGAGCGCGCCCGCGCCGCGTTGGCGAGCGCGCGTCGCGATCTTGCGGTGCTGATGGGCGATACCACCCCGCGGTTCTCGGCGGTCAACGGACGATTCAACGTCACCGGCCGGCCGCCTGCGTTTGCATCGGTGATCGCCGCGATCGATGCCAACCCGCAGCTCGTGAAGTGGACCGCGATCTACGCGCAACGCAATGCCGAGCTGCTGCTCGCCCGGCTGAAGCCCTACCCCGACGTCCGGCTCACCGCTGGCTGGCGTCATTATAATGACACGGGCGACGATGCGGTGCGCCTCGGCGTTTCGATCCCGATTCCGGTGTTCGACCAGAACCGGGGCAACATTCTTTCGGCGCAGGAAAATCTCGCCAAGGTGCGCGCCGAGCGCGCCGCCAGCCGCGCTGCGCTGATCGTGGTGGCCGGGCGCGCATACGACTCGCTTCAGGGATCGCTGCGCGAACTGGCGATCCTGCGCGATTCCGCGATTCCGCGAGCGCGCGATGCCACCCGCGCGATCTTCGAAGGCTACGGTCAGGGCCGCTACAGCCTGCTCGAAGTGCTCGACGCCCAATCCTCGCTCGCGCAGGCGCAACTGCGCGAGCAGGAAGCCCTCCAAAACTTCCATGTCGCCGTGGCGACGATCGAGGGTCTGGTCGGTCATCCGTTCTCCCTGGCGCAGAGGAGCGCGCGATGAAAATGCCGTTCAAGTTCATTGTCGCGACGCTGGCGCTGGTCGCGATCGCCGGACTCGGTTTCAGAATAGTCGCGCCATCGCCTCCGGCACCCGAACCGTCCGGCCATGCCCATGACGAAACCGAAGGCCGCGCGCCGCAGGACGAGCATGGCGGCGACCGCATCGTGATCACCGATGTCAAGCTGGCGGCCGCCGGCGTGGTGATGCGCGAGGCGGCGAGTGCGGTGCTGAGCGACACACTTCAACTCAACGGCGAACTGCGTGCCAACCAGGAAAGCGTCGTCCAGGTGACGCCGCGCTTTCCCGGCATCGTGCGCGACATCCGCAAGCGGATTGGTGACACCGTCGCGAAGGACGAACGCCTCGCCTCGGTCGAAAGCAACCAGAGCCTGACCGCCTACGAACTCAAGGCTCCGATCAGCGGCACCGTCATCGATCGCCAGATTTCGCTCGGCGAGTACGTCTCCGAACAGAAACCGGCCTTTGTGGTGGCCGACCTGTCGACCATCTGGATCGACCTGACGGTGTATCGGCAGGATATCAAGCGCGTCCGGCTTGGCGACGAAGTGCTGATCGATCCCGACGACGGCGGCGGCGAGATCAAGGCGACAGTATCCTACCTGTCCCCCATCGGCGCACGCGACACCCAGACCGCGCTGGCCCGCGTGGTGCTATCGAACGCCGACGGGCGGCTGCGGCCCGGCCTGTTCGTCACCGCGCGCCTGGTGCTGGCCAAGCGTGAGGTTCCGGTCGCGGTGCGCGTCGAAGCGATCCAGACGCTGGAGAATCGTACCGTCGTGTTCGTGCGCGAAGGCGACAAGATCGAAGCGCGGCCCGTCGAGATCGGCGAGATGGATTCACGCCACGCCGAAGTAAAGGCGGGGCTCGAGCCCGGCGAGCGTTACGCCGCCGAGAACAGCTTCGTGGTCAAGGCCGAGATCGGCAAAGGCGAGGCGGAACATGGTCACTAAGCCGCAAGCCGCCAGGCCACAAATCGTTCGCCCGAGGTGCGCGCCATGATCGACGCCATCCTGTCCTTCTCGATCCGCCAGCGCTGGCTGGTGATCCTCGCCACGCTCGGCGTGGCGGCCTTCGGCGCGTGGAACTTCACCCGTCTGCCGATCGATGCCGTGCCCGACATCACCAACGTGCAGGTCCAGATCAACACCATCGCCCGCGGATATTCTCCGCTCGAGGTCGAACAGCGCATCACCTTCCCGATCGAAACCGCGATGGGCGGCCTGCCGAAGCTCGACCACACCCGCTCGCTGTCGCGTTACGGCCTGAGCCAGGTCACAGTCGTGTTCGACGACGGCACTGACATCTATTTCGCGCGCCAACTCGTCAACGAGCGCATCCAGCAGGTCAAGGACCAGCTCCCTCCGGGCGTCGAAACCGCCATGGGGCCGATCTCGACCGGCCTTGGCGAGATATTCCTCTACACCGTCGAGACAAAGGACGGCGCCAGGAAGCCGGACGGCGAGGCTTTCTCGCCGAGCGACCTGCGGACCATCCAGGACTGGATCATCAAGCCGCAACTGCGCACCGTGCCCGGCGTCATCGAGGTCAACTCGATCGGCGGCTACGAGCGCCAGTTTCATGTACTGCCCGACCCCGGCCGCCTGATGGCCTACCGCCTCGGCTTCCGCGATGTAATGACCGCGCTTGCCGCGAACAACGCCAACGTCGGCGCCGGCTACATCGAACGCAACGGTGAGCAGTACCTCGTGCGCACGCCGGGACAGGTGAAAACGCTCGACGAAATCCGCGACATCGTCATCGGCTCGCGGGGCGGTGTGCCGGTGCGCATTCGCGACGTCGCCATGGTCCGGGAAGGCCGCGACCTTCGCACCGGCGCCGCGACCATGAATGGCGAGGAGACCGTGCTCGGCACCGCAATGCTGCTGATCGGAGAAAACAGCCGCACCGTGGCGCAGCGCGTCGCCGACAAGCTCGGCAGCATCGCCAAATCGCTGCCCGACGGCGTCATCACCCGAACAGTCTATGATCGCACCACGCTGGTCGAAGCGACCATCGCGACCGTGCAGAAGAACCTCATCGAGGGTGCGCTGCTGGTGATCGCGGTGCTGTTCCTGATCCTCGGCAATATCCGCGCGGCGATCATCACGGCGCTGGTGATTCCACTCGCCATGCTGTTCACCATCACCGGCATGGTGGAAGCCAGAGTCAGCGCCAACCTCATGAGCCTTGGCGCGATCGACTTCGGCATTATCATCGATGGCGCCGTGATCATCGTCGAGAACTGCCTGCGGCTGCTCGCGCAGGAACAGGCGCGGCGCGGACGATTGCTGACATTGCAGGAAAGATCGGCCACCATCCTTGCCGGCGCGCGCGAGGTGATCCGGCCAAGCCTGTTCGGCACGCTCATAATTGCAGTGGTCTATCTGCCCGTGCTGACGCTGACCGGCGTCGAAGGCAAGATGTTCACGCCGATGGCCCTGACGGTGCTGATGGCGCTCGTCGGCGCATCGTTGTGCTCGATTACCTTCGTGCCCGCCGCGGTCGCGCTGTTCGTGACCGGCAAGGTCTCCGAGCATGAGAACATGATCATGCGCGGCGCAAGGCGGATTTACGCGCCGCTGCTCACCGGTGCGATCCGCTTTCGCCGATCGGTGGCGCTGATCGCCGCCATTGTGGTGGTCGCGAGCTGTTTCGCCGCGACCCGAATGGGCGGCGAGTTCATTCCGAGCCTCGATGAAGGCGATGTCGCCGTCGCAGCCATCCGGATTCCCGGCACCAGCCTGACGCAATCGCTCGACATGCAAAAGGCGCTGGAGCGGCGCGTGAAGCAGATTCCTGAAGTGAAGGACTTCTTCGCACGCACCGGCACCGCCGAAGTCGCGACCGACCCGATGCCGCCATCGATCTCCGACGGCTACGTGATGCTGAAGCCACGCGCCGAATGGCCGGACCCGTCGCGTTCGAAGTCCGACCTGGTCGAAGAGATCGAGCACGCCGCGAAGGAGATTCCCGGCAGCAACTACGAAATCTCTCAACCGATCCAGCTTCGCGTCAACGAGCTGATCTCGGGGGTGCGCAGCGACGTTGGTGTTAAGATTTTCGGCGACGACCTTGATCTGCTGCAACAGGTCGCTCGTCAGGTGCAAACCGCCATCGCTGGCATCCGCGGCGCGACCGACGTCAAGACCGAACAGGTCGCCGGGCTTCCGATTCTCACGATCAAGCTCGACCGCCAGGCGTTGTCGCGCTATGGCCTCAGCGTCGCCGACGTGCAGAACGTCGTCGAGATCGCCGTGGGCGGCAAGAGCGCGGGCAAGCTGTTCGAGGGCGATCGCCGCTTCGATATCGTGGTGCGCCTGCCTGAAAACCTTCGCGAGAATCTGGACGCGATCCGCGCCACGCCGATTCCCCTGCCCCCGGCTGAAGACGCCAGCGTCGGCGCGATCCGCACCGCTCTGCGCGGCACTCCGCAAACGCAAATCCGCTACGTGCCGCTGTCATCCGTTGCGGCGGTCGATGCGACGCCGGGACCGAACCAGATCAGCCGTGAGAACGGCAAGCGCCGCATCGTCGTCACCGCAAACGTCCGCGAGCGAGACCTTGGTTCGTTCGTGGCCGAGGCACAGCAGGCGGTGGCCGACAAGGTGAAGCTGCCGGCCGGGTACTGGATCGGCTGGGGCGGCCAGTTCGAACAACTGGTTTCCGCGACCGAACGCCTGACCATTGTGGTGCCTGTCGCCCTGCTACTGGTGTTCATGCTGCTATTCATGAGCCTCGGCTCGGCGGCCGACGCGCTGCTGGTGTTCAGCGGCGTGCCGCTCGCATTGACCGGCGGCATCGCCGCGCTGCTGCTGCGCGGATTGCCGTTGTCGATCAGCGCCGGCGTCGGCTTCATCGCCCTGTCGGGCGTCGCGGTGCTCAACGGCCTTGTCATCATTGCCTTCATCCAGCGATTGCGCGCGGAAGGCAACCCGCTGATCGAGGCCGTGCGTGACGGCGCACTGACGCGACTGCGGCCGGTCCTGATGACGGCGCTGGTCGCCTCGCTCGGCTTTGTGCCAATGGCGCTGGCCACCGGCGCGGGCGCAGAGGTTCAGCGTCCGCTCGCCACGGTGGTGATTGGCGGCATCATTTCGTCAACTGTGCTGACTCTCCTGGTGTTGCCCGCACTCTACGTGCTGTTTCGAAAAGAGCCGGCGGCGACGTGACGGCAAGGCACGAGCATGCAGGATCATGATGCGATCCAGCCATAGTCTGGCTTGAGACGATGCTGGCCGCGCTGCACGGCCAGCATCGCTCACTCTGTACGCAACCTCTTTCGCCGCCGACCGGGATCGACACCCGCCTTCGCGTGTGTGAAAATTGCCGCGATCAAGGTTCTCGGTAATTCATCAAGGGCGCATGGGGCAAAACACACTCGACCTTCCTCTACCCGCAGGCATCCGCGCGCGGATGATCCCGGCGGTCAATGGCCTCACCATGCATATGCTCGAGGCCGGCGATCCAGGCCGCCCCTGCATCCTGCTGCTGCACGGCTTTCCCGAACTGGCCTATAGCTGGCGCAAGGTGATGCTGCCGCTGGCGGACGCCGGCTATTACGTCATCGCGCCCGATCAGCGTGGCTATGGACGCACCACGGGATGGGATGCCGACTATGACGGCGATCTCCGCTCGTTCCGGATGTTGAATCTGGTGCGCGATGCGCTTGGTTTGGTGTCGGCGCTCGGCATTCGATCGGTTGCCGCCGTCGTCGGTCACGACTTCGGCTCGCCGGTCGCGGCGTGG
The DNA here is from genome assembly GCA_051954725.1 of Afipia sp. Classification (GTDB taxonomy): domain Bacteria; phylum Pseudomonadota; class Alphaproteobacteria; order Rhizobiales; family Xanthobacteraceae; genus Afipia. Next base: position 135,156 of record JBQCHK010000030.1, read on the forward strand.
TGCGCGCTCGTACGGCCCGATGTGTTTCGCACCGTCGCGCTGATGAGCGCGCCGTTCGCCGGCCCGCCGGCATTGCCGTTCGATACCGCGAATGCGCGCAGTAAACCTGCCGCACCCGATCGGGTCCATACCGACCTCGCAGCGCTGGCACGGCCACGCAAGCACTATCAATGGTTCTATTCGACCCGCGAAGCCAACGATGACATGTGGCACGCGCCACAAGGCGTTCATGCATTCCTGCGCGCCTATTATCACGTCAAGAGTGCGGACTGGCCTGCCAACCGCCCTTACCGCCTCAAAGCCTGGTCGGCGGACGAACTCGCCAAGCTGCCCGAGTATTACGTGATGGATCGCGACAAAGGCATGGCGGAGACTGTTGCGGCCGAAATGCCGTCGGCCGAACAGGTCGCCGCCTGCCGCTGGCTGCCGGATGATGAGCTTCGCGTCTACAGCACCGAATATGGCCGCACCGGATTTCAGGGCGGCCTGCAATGGTATCGCTGCGCCACCAGCCCTGCGTTTCAAAGCGAGCTTCAACTGTTCTCGGGCCGCACCATCGACGTGCCGTCATGCTTCATCGCGGGTCGCAGCGACTGGGGAACCTATCAGAATCCGGGGACCTTCGAAGCGATGCAGACACGCGCCTGCACGCAGATGATCGGATGCCACCTTGTCGATGGTGCGGGACACTGGGTGCAGCAGGAACAGCCGCAGGCCGTCGGCGACCTGCTGATCGCCTTTCTGCGCAAGGCCTCCGAATCTGTTTCATCCCTGCGGGAGACCGAATGATGATTCGCATTGCCCTGATCGCTGCCTGCCTGCTTGGCTTTGTCGCGTCCGCTTCGGCAGACGACTACGCCAGCCAGATCACCCGCTATCGCCGCGCTCATGGCCAGTCCGCTGTCAAGGCCGACGCGCATCTTGCCGCCATTGCGCTCCGGCAGGCGCAGGCGATGTCGGCCACCGGCAAGATCAGCCACTTCGTCGCCGGCAGCTTCGTCTCGCGTATCGGCGAGCTGCGCGACGGCAAGGCCGCGGAGAATCTCGCTGCCGGCTTCCTCACCTTCCGAGAAACCATGAAGCAATGGGAGGACAGCCCGGGCCATCGCGAAAATCTTCTGATGCCCGGCGCGCGCAAAGTCGGCGTCGCTTCGGTGAGAAATCCCGGATCGCCCTACCGGATGTTCTGGGCCATGGTTATCACCGACTGACTGCACTGACGGCCGAGGATCTCCGGCCGCAAGGCTTTCTGTTTGCGACAAGTGCGGATAAGAAAGACTCTGCATGGAGTTGAGAAACGCACACCAATGTCGCGCGCCACGATCGCACGGGCTGCTGTCGTGGATAGCAGTTCCCGCGCTTGGCGCGTTTATGCTCCCGTTGATGACCGCATCCGCCGCTCAGGCCGCGGAGGGTGGCGCAGCTCACGCGCCATCCGAGTACATTCTGCTGATCCAGATCGCGTTGCTGGTGCTGGTCGGGCGCGGGCTTGGCGAGATCATGCAACGTATCGGCCAGCCGTCCGTCATCGGCGAACTGCTCGGCGGGCTGATCCTCGGCCCCTCCCTGTTCGGCTGGGTCTGGCCCGAAGCGCATAGCATCGTGTTTCCGGCCATTCCCGAACAGAAGGCGATGATCAGCGGCATCGCCCAGTTCGGCATCCTCCTCCTGCTGCTGCTGACCGGCATGGAGACCGACCTCAAGCTGGTGCGCAAGGTCGGGCGCGCCGCCGCCGTGGTCTCCATCGCCGGCATCGTCGTTCCCTTCGCCTGCGGTTTCACCCTTGGCGAGTTTCTGCCGGAACGCCTGTTGCCGCATCCCGAAGCGCGCTTCGTCGCATCCCTGTTTCTTGGAACCGCCCTGTCGATCTCGTCGGTAAAGATCGTTGCCGTCGTGGTTCGCGAAATGAACTTCATGCGCCGAGATGTCGGGCAGATCATCGTCGCCACCGCGATCATCGACGATACGCTCGGCTGGATCATGATCGCGGTGATCTTCAGCCTTGCATCGCAAGGCACGATCGATATTCCCTCTCTCGCACGGGCGATCCTCGGCACACTGGTGTTCCTGGCGGTGAGCTTCACGATCGGCCGCCGTTTCGTGTTCCAGATTATCCGCTGGGCCAACGACACGCTGGTGAGTTCCGGCGCGGTGATCACCGTGATCCTGCTGCTGATGAGCGCGATGGCCGCGATCACGCATCTCATCGGCGTGCACACCGTTCTCGGCGCGTTCGTTGCCGGCGTTCTCGTCGGGCAGTCGCCGATCCTCACCCGCCAGATCGACGAGCGGCTACGTGGATTGATCACCAGCCTGTTCATGCCGGTGTTTTTCGGTCTCGCCGGGCTGAGCGCCGACCTCACCGTGCTGAAGGACCCTCATCTTCTCCTTCTCACCGGCGGGCTGATCCTGATCGCCAGCGTCGGCAAGTTCGGCGGCGCACTGATCGGCGGCACCGTCGGCGGCCTCAGCGGCCGTGAATCGCTGGCGCTCGCCAGCGGCATGAATGCACGCGGTTCAACCGAAGTGGTGATCGCCACTATCGGCCTGTCGATGGGCGTTCTCAGCCAGGACATGTTCTCGATGATCGTCACCATGGCGGTCGTCACCACCATGGCCATGCCGCCGATGCTCCGCGCCGCGCTGGCGCGCCTCCCATTCGACGAAAAGGAAAAGGCCCGCCTCGAACGCGAAGAGAGCGAGGAGAACGGCTTTGTCGCCAATCTCGAACGCATGCTGCTCGCGGTCGACGGCAGCGCCAACGCCAAGTTCGCGGCGACAATCGCCGGCCTGCTGGCGGGCGGGCGCGGCGTGCCGATCACTGTGCTCAATCTCGGCGCGACGCCCGAGAACGAAATCGACAAGGAAGAGACCCACGAGGCGGCAGTGAAGAAAGCCGCAAAGGCGGCATCCGACGCCGATCCGGAAACCGATACCCGCAAGGTGGACGTCACCACGCACGATAGTCAAAAGGATGCGCGGGAGGCGGTGGCCGATGAAGCGCGCAAAGGCTTCGACCTGCTTCTGGTCGGGCTGGCCTCGACCATGACCGAAAACGGCGAGTTCAACCGGGAGATCAACGAGGCAGCGGCCGGCTTCGAAGGACCGCTCGCGCTGGTGGAAGCCAAGGCCGAGCACATCGATCGCCCGCAGAGCAGTTCGTTCCGGATTCTCGTGCCGGTTTCGGGCAGCGAAGTGTCGCGGCGCGGCGCCGAAGTCGCGATCGCGCTGGCGCGCGCCAGCGGCTGGTCGCTCCATGCACTTTATGTCTCGACCACGCGGGACAGCGGCGGCTATCGCACCGCGACCGGCGCATCGCTGTTTCAGGAAGAAAGCATCCTGAAAGACATCGTTTCTCTCGCCAGCCGGTATGGCGTCGATGTCGTCACCTCGATCCAGGCCAACGCGGTGCCGGAACAGGCAATCCTGCGCGAAGTCCTGCGGTCCCGTTCGAACCTGATAGTGATGGGCGCCGACCGCATTCGCAGCGATACCTTGAATTTTGGCGGGGTGGCTTCGGCCATCCTGCAAAGGTCCGACGTCTCGGTGCTGCTGGTCTCGGGCGGCGAGCCGGCCAGCCGGTCGTCCCGCTAACAAGGGGCTCCGCCGCCACGCGCCCTCCCTGAGCCCGGTAACGATGCTTTAACCACGTTATTCCGGCCGCACCGGCTCCGCCGGTTGAAAGCCCCCTGGAATCAACATTCCAGAGGGGGTCTGTCGCCCCGTGTGTGTCCCAATTGCAACGTCGAAAGGGAAACGGCTTTCCCGGCAGGACGAAGCGAAACCACCGGCCGAGTTGTTTATTTCTGATTCACTTACGGGCTTTAGGACTCACGTCATCAACTTGGGGAGTTTCCAATGCGTATTCGTCTTGCCGCACTGACTTTTGCCGCCGCCGCTCTGACGGCGACCTCATCTTTCGCCGCCGACCTGCCGGCCCGCACCTACACCAAGGCTCCGGCCCCGGTGTATGCGCCGATCTACAACTGGACCGGCTTCTACCTCGGCGGCCACCTCGGCGCAGCGTTCGGCGGTGACGACGGATTCGCGACCACGCTCGGCACCCTGGTCGGCAGCAAGCGGGACGCAGCGTTCATGGGCGGTGGCCAGCTCGGCGCCGACTACCAGTTCGCTCCGAACTGGGTTCTGGGTATCGAAGGCCAGATCAGCGCGCTGTCCAGCAATGACCGCACCTTCACCGACACCGCGACCGGCGACGTGCTCCGCAGCAAGTCGGACTGGCTGGCTTCGGTGACCGGCCGTCTCGGCTACACCTGGGGCCCGGGCATGATCTACGCCAAGGGCGGTGTCGCGTTCCGCGATGACAGCATCGGCGCAACCGCCGGTTTCCAGCCGGCCGCGACCGATCGTGAATCGACCGGTTGGACCGTCGGCGGCGGCCTTGAGTACATGTTCGCCCCGGCCTGGTCGGCCAAGGTCGAGTACCAGTACTACAACTTCGGCACCACCAACGTGACCCTCCGCGCCGGCACCGATGCGCTGTCCTACAAGGACGACAGCCACACTGTGAAGGTCGGCGTCAACTATCACTTCAACTGGGGTGGCCCGGTTGTCGCCAAGTACTGAGCGATCGCTCTGAGACATCGAAAGGCCCCGGTTTTCCGGGGCCTTTTTTATTGCAGGTTGTCCAGCCCGCACCCGTCCGCGAAAAGCCCGTTTGAGGGTCACGCATGATCGAGCGCGCTGCCCTTGTGGGCTGCGATATGGTCGGTCTTGTCACTCCTGATTTCGTACTGGGGATCGTCCGCCGAGGCGTGATGCACATACCCCTTGTAGTTGAAGTCACTGGTGTGGATGGCGATGATCGTGCCCGACACCCGGCCGGCCTCGGAGTTCCAGGTCACATGATCGCCGATCCTGAAACGTCTAGCCATCGCGCGATGTTTCCGCTTTTCGAAGAAGAACGCCTCTCAGCACAACCGCATCGTTATGCTCTTCGTCATGCGCGCTATAGACGAGGGTGACCGTGTGCGTCCTCGCCATTGCGCGGATACGATTCAACTCTTCCGCATGCTCCCGCAATTCGGCCCTGTAACGGCGCTGAAATTCCGGCCACCGGTCTGGGTCATGACCAAACCACTGCCGCAGCTCCGTGCTCGGCGCGATGTCTTTCAGCCAGTCGTCGAGGGCCGCTCTCTCCTTGCTCACGCCGCGCGGCCAGAGCCGGTCGACCAGAAGCCGCACACCATCGCCGGCATCTGCCGGCTCATAGGCGCGCTTCAACCGGATATGCGAAGCAGGAAGCGGTGATCTGACCATGAACAGCGCATCCAGAAAGTTCGGGGGTTCCTATCGCCCGTCCGGGGAAAGCACGACCGCCGCTTCAGTCGTCAGCAGCCTGAACGTGAAGGTCTCCATGAAATACAGCTCGACGGTCGTGGCCGAATGGCTCGCATATCCGATGGAAATGTCCTGACCAATATCCAGTTCGAAATCGCCGGTTCGGGTCGAAAGCACAAAGCCGCCCTTGATGGCAGGCGCCCAGATGATGCCGCCATCCACCACGCGCTCGATGTGATGGAACACCGGATAACCCTCGTCGCTACCGCCGCTGGCCGCGGTGTAGGCATCCGCGCCGAGCACAAGAGCGTAGGGACCATTCACTCCGGCAAGCCGCAACTGGCTCACCGCCTGCGCGACGGCGCCGGAATAACCCCGGACATTCGACGGCAGAACGACTCCGGGATTGCTGCTGCCCTCGCGAATGCCTTGAATTCCAGCAGCGGCGTATCCATCGAACACGGCGCGGTCTTCGGCAAACGCGATCTTGCGCGCGGCTTCCTTGAGCGGCGACCAGTCGGAGTCGGTCGCACCGCGCTCGACGTCGTCAATCGCCTGCCGCGTCAACTCGAATGGAACGCGCAGTTCAACAATGGATTTCGCTTCGCGCTGCGCCGCATGAATTCCCTCGCCGGGAGCCTGGATCTGATGAAGATGGCCGGTGCCGACCGCCGAGAGATCGAGACCCTTGGGCTCCGGAACATCCACCACGCGACGCGCGGCCAGATGGCGCTTGAGCGTGCGCGAGGCTTCTTGCTCGATCTGGGCCCAGGCCTGGTCGGAGACAGGAGCGAGTTCGCGATGGAGATTATTCATGTCATGCCTCGTTTTTCAGAGAACCAATGCCGAGTGACCCATCGCGCGCAGATGAGAGCGGTGAAGTTTCCCCCGCCGTTTCCATCTCGGCATCAACCGATGACGCCACGTTCCCCGGCGCGACATTGTCGAGAAACGTTGCCGGAGGAACGAAGAACAGCGTGCCTGTGATCGCGCGGCTGAAATCGAGCAGCCGGTCGTAGTTTCCCGGCGGACGACCAACGAACATGTTCTCGAGCATCTGCTCGATCCGGTGTGGCGATCGTGCGTACCCGATGAAATAGGTGCCGAACTCGCCCTTTCCGACTTCGCCAAAGGGCATGTTGTCGCGGACGATTTCGAGCTGCTCACCGTTTTCGATGATCGTGGTCAACGCATTGTGCGCCGAGGTTGGCTTGACCGAATCGTCGAGCTCGATATCGGACAATTTCTTCCTGCCGATGATCTTTTCCTGCTTTTCGACGGGCAGCTCATTCCATCCGTCGAGATCATGGAGATACTTCTGGACGATGACGTAACTTCCCCCCGCGAAGGCAGCATCTTCATCCCCGATGATGGTGGCGTTGATGGCGGCCTGTTCGACGGGGTTCTCGGTGCCGTCGACAAAACCGATCAGATCGCGATCGTCGAAGAAATTGAACCCATGAACCTCGTCTACCGTGGCAACGGCGCGGCCAAGGCGCGCCATGATCTGCGTCGCAAGCTCAAAGCACAAATCCATGCGAACCGAGCGGATGTGAAAAAGAATGTCGCCGGGAGTCGAGACCGCGTGATGGACACCGCGTATTTCGCGAAATGGATGCAGATCCTTCGGCCTCGGCGCGCCGAAAAGCCGATCCCACGCATCGGAGCCGAATGCCATGACACACGACAAGCGGCCCTCGAGATCACGAAAGCCAACTGCGCGCAGCAACGCGGCAAGGTCGCCGCACAGAGACTGTACCGCGGCCTCGCTCTCTTTCCCGGGATTGACGGTCACAACGAGAAATATGGCGGCCCGCGTAAGCTGGGCGACGACCGGTTGCGGAACGGCAGATGTCACCCCTACTCCTCTCAGACCCGTTTGACGTAACGCAATAAACTCATCAATCACTCGCATGGCAATTCTGGCGGCACGAACGCGGCCCGGCAAGCAGTATCGACGCCTCAAGCGTCCAAATCATCCAGATGACGCGACTGACAGGCCGGCGGCAGGATCCGCTGCAATCGCGTGCCACGCCGGTTCGAGAAGGTGTCGGACATGGGGCGCTCCTTGATGAACAACGCAGGCTGCGTCCTGAACGGTTTCGGTGCCCCAGCCACGTCGCTATTTTCGGGCTTCTTGCCGCGCCCGCGCTTGTTCGCTCTTCGCCGCGAGGCGTTCGGCCAGCCGGGCAAGGTCCACGACCATTCGCTCATGGGTGCCCTTGCCGATCTCTTCGGTTTCGTCATGAGCGGTTACCGCGAAAACAATCCGCCGCCCGTCGACCTCGATAACCTCGGCCTCCGCCGTCACGTGCTGTCCAACCGGAGTTGCCGCAAGATGCTGAACATCGACCATCGTTCCGACCGCGCTTTCACCCGGCTCCAGACAGCCGCGGATGGCATTCAGCGCCGCGTTCTCCATCGCCAGAATCATGACCGGCGTCGCCAGCACCGGCGGCAACATCGGATCCTTGAACTGACTAGCCAGATGTTGCGGCATCACATCGAGCACAAACCGGCCTTTTGCCCCAATCGATACAGTACGCATTCTCATGTCACTTTCTGAAAAGCTCTCGCTCTAACAGGCTGTAATGCAGTCGCGTGACAAACCCCTTATCGTGGTCGGTCGTAGATGCGATTGCTGCACAAATATCCCGAGCAACAGATGTGCCCGTTCGAAGATGGAGCGGCATCCATCAGTTACACAACGACACACGCCTTCAACGGACAGATTGTCGAAGCAGGAATGGACAAACTGTCCAGACAGCCGGGCGCTTCTTCGCCTCACCATCGACACCCGGCACGCGAACCAAATCACGAGGGCGAAGCCACCAGTTTGAATCATTTGCCCCCTTTCTGTTGGGAAGAGCGATACATGATCTCCAACGCAGCAAGGGCCGTCAGGATATAACCGCCGTCGTTATCGACATCCTCGTCCTCCGACAAATCGAACTGTTTCCATACGCCATCGAGATTGCCGGCTTCGCGTTCGGCGATGACTTTTTCAGCAACCTCCCGAATAGCGCCGAATTGCGACAGGTCGAAGTGCAGGCCATCGGCATCCATGAACAGGCCATGCTGACGCATAAAAGACGCCATCGGCATCGACGTTTCGCTGAGATAAAATAGCAGATCGTCGGCATCCAGCGGCCTGTCCTGTGCCTGAGGCACGATGCCAGCCCGATCGATAAGCTGATCCGAAAATCGCTGCATGTCGCTGGACAGCCGCGCGGATGATACGACAGTCATCACAATCACCTCGCCCGTGCGGCGATCCGGATTGCGCCACGCGAATTGCCCGCACGCGACACCATGCGAAGACCCGGCGAGGTTCGCCTACTTGACGCGGCGGCCGTGGTAAGATCCCGCATTGGTGGTGTTCTGCCGGATATTGGCGGTTTCGCCCTGCTCTGCCGCATTGTTCACCCTGGTCCTGGGCGACGTGTCTTTCTTGACCTCCGGCTTTCCCCCAACACCCTTGTTGGTCCGATTCGCTGGCGGGACGGGCGGCATCTCATTGTGGCGCGACATGGCGACACCTCCGGTTGAGATCGCGGATTGCAATCATGGCGATCGCGGCTACTGGGCCTGAGCAACAGACATGCCAATCCACGACGGGAGCAATATCAAGTAATTGAGAGAGCAATTTTTGGTGAGAATCGACAGGCTGTCGGCTCTCTTGCGGCATGCCTCCTTGGTATCCGCGGCCTCATTGATCACCTTGCAGCGCGGGCCGCGAATCTTGACCAGGAAATTGCGTATGCCCGGCTCGTCATCGACGACCAGAACGACGCCTGAGCCAACCATGGTCCAAATGCAGCATCGATTCCGACTTCACCGGCTTCGACCGGCATTCATAACCCCTTCACCCCTCGCGTCCGCCCTGTCGGTCATCGTGACTGATCCTCGCCGAGAAACACCGGCGCCAGATCTTCCTCGACGATGATCCGGGCTGTCTGCGGGGTCTGCTCGCTGCCAACGAGGTCGAGACGCGTGGCCGCCTCGAACAGAAGGGCACGCACGTCATCCGGCGAAAGAACCTTCTTCTCAACCAGCTTGCGGACCAGAGCCTGCAGGACGAGAGCGTCGATCTCGCCGTGTCCCGGCTGCGAGAGTTTGTTGACCATCCCGACCTCCTGAGCCTTCGATGTGAAACAAACCTAGTCGGAACTCGTCGAGGCATTGAGGTGCAGATGCGCGAGCGCGCTGCGCAGCCCATGGATCTGATCCATCAGATGGAGGATCACATCGATGCCTTCGTCATTCACTCCGAGATCCGCCTGCAGATCCTGGATGAGATGCGCCCGCGCCACATCCCTGTCCGAATAGGCGGCGCCTGCGGCGGTCTGCTCCGGAATGATCCATTGTTGCTCGAGCCAGAACTCCAGCGTCTGCACCTGAAGCCCGGAATGGGCAAGGAAGTCCTGCCTGTTCATGTTCATGATGCCGTCCCTTCGCGCGGGTTGAATTCCTTGCCTTTGGCCCAGTTCGACACGAATGCCTCAAGCTCGGCATCCGGGGGTCTGGGTAACACAACCTTCAGCTTGACAAACTCATCGCCATGACCTCCCCCGCGCCGGGGTGCGCCCTTGCCTTTGAGGCGCAGAGTGGTCCCGGTGTTCGAGCCCTTTGGCACCGACATGGTGACGTCGCCCGTCGGCGTCGGAACGCGAATCTTCTCTCCGAGCACTGCCTCGGAGAGCGAAACCGGCACCTCCAGCGAGATGTCATCACCATCGCGGGTAAAGCGAGGATCGGGCATCACCTCCACCTCGATCAGGGCATCGCCGGGTCCGCCCTTTCCCGCGCCCGGCGCACCCTTGCCCTTGAGGCGAAGGGTTTGCCCGTCGACCAGACCGGGAGGAATTTTCACGTCGAGCGTCCCGCCATCCGGCAACGTCAGGCGCTTGCTCGCGCCTGTGATCGATTCGACGAAATCGATCGGAAGCCGATAGTGCATATCTTCTCCGCGCCGGTTGGCGCGGGCATGCTGGCTCCGCCGCAAAAGCTCGGCCAGCGCATCGTCCGAATCCATGAAATCGGCAAATCCCGCGTTACTCGTATAGGGGTGGCCGTCATCGGCGGTGGCGAAATCCCGATAATACTGATGCTGCGGCCGCTCCGCGCCGCTGGCATCGATCTCCCCATTGTCGAAGCGCGTGCGCTTTTCCGCATCGCTGAGTAGATCGTACGCGCCGGAAACTTCCTTGAACTTGTCTTCGGCCGACTTGTCGCCGGGATTCAAATCCGGATGCAGCTTCTTCGCCAGCTTGCGATAGGCCTTCTGAATCTCTGCCGCGGAAGCCGTCGGGGCAACACCGAGAATCTCGTACGGACTTTTCACGATCCACTCCGCCGGAAGTTAGGTTCGCCTGTGATCATCAGGACTCAAGATTGCAGAAGTTGCAATATCCATTCGCCGCCAGCGACGCGCCAATGCCACTCCCGGAGCGAGGCCTTCGCCCGACGGGATGCACACGGCCACCAATGGCACGCAATCCAAACTGATGCTTGTCACGCGATGGGGCGGCATCGATGCGATCAGGGCAAGCGCCATCGATCGAAGCCTGACGCAGGCAGCAACCGAGCCGCCCTCACCTTGCCGATGCGCCCTATTCTACATGCCCCGGATCAACGTATTTGGGCATGTTCTTTTCCTGCTGCGGCGTCATCCTCGCGGTGTCCGATTTGCCGGGCACACCTCTCGGCCCAAGCTCCGCCCGCGCCATGTCGTCCTCGTTCAGACGCGGCTTGCCGTCGTCCAGTTGCCCACTGCCGCCATGACCTGATGCCATTTTACATCTCCCCGTGATCGCGACGGCGAAACCACATCACAGCGCGGAACGCCATCGCATATCACCTTGCCTTGGAGTTCATCCTCACTCTGGTGGAGATCACCCGGATTTCTTCTTGCTGTCATCGTCGATCTCGGTGAATTCGGCGTCGACGATATTCTCGTCACCCGACTTCGGTGCGGAGCCTGCTCCGGTCTGAGCCTGCGCATACACGGCCTCTCCGAGTTTGGTGGACGCCTGCTGCAGGGCACCTGCTTTGGCGGTGATCAGATCTGCATCGTCTCCCTTCACCGCCTCGCGCAAATCAGCCATTGCATTCTCGATCGCACGACGATCCGTGTCGGACAGCTTACTGCCGTGTTCGGTCAGCGTTCGTTCCGTCTCGTGCAGGAATGCCTCGGCCGAATTTTTGACCTCGACGGCAGCCTTGCGTTTCTTGTCCTCGGCTGCGTGTGCTTCCGCATCCTTCACCATGCGCTCGATGTCGGCTTCGGAGAGACCGCCGGAAGCCTGAATCTGGATGCGCTGCTCCTTTCCGGTCCCCTTGTCTTTCGCCGACACATTGACGATGCCGTTTGCGTCGATATCGAACGTCACTTCGATCTGCGGCATCCCCCGCGGCGCCGGCGGAATGCCCATCAGATCGAACTGGCCCAGCAATTTGTTGTCCGCGGCCATCTCGCGTTCGCCCTGGAAGACACGAATGGTGACCGCGCCCTGGTTATCTTCCGCCGTCGAGAACACCTGGCTCTTCTTGGCAGGCACCGTGGTGTTGCGCTCGATCAAGCGGGTAAAGACACCGCCCAGCGTCTCAAGACCGAGCGACAACGGCGTGACGTCGAGCAGCAGCACGTCCTTGACATCACCCTGCAGCACGCCGGCCTGAATCGCCGCCCCGACCGCAACCACTTCATCCGGATTGACGCCCTTGTGCGGCTCCTTGTCGAAAATCTTCTGGACGATTTCCTGGATCTTCGGCATTCGCGTCATGCCGCCGACCAGCACCACCTCGTTGATGTCCCTCGCCGTCAGTCCGGCGTCCTTGAGCGCGTTGCGGCAGGGCTCGATGGTTCGCTGCACGAGATCGTCGACCAGAGACTCGAATTTCGCGCGCGTCAGCTTGACCTGAAGATGCTTCGGGCCGGCCGCGTCCGCCGTGATGAACGGGAGATTGATTTCAGTCTGCGTGATCGTCGACAATTCGATCTTGGCTTTTTCCGCGGCTTCTTTCAGTCGCTGCAAGGCCAGATTGTCCTTGCGAAGATCGATGCCCTGTTCCTTCTGAAACTCATCGGCGAGATAGTTCACCAGCCGCATGTCGAAGTCTTCACCTCCAAGGAAGGTATCGCCGTTGGTGGCCTTGACCTCGAATACGCCATCGCCAATGTCGAGAATGGAGATGTCGAAAGTGCCGCCGCCGAGATCGTAGACCGCGATCTTGCTCTGCTTCTTCTTTTCAAGGCCGTAAGCCAGCGCCGCCGCGGTCGGTTCATTGATGATCCGCAGCACTTCCAGCCCGGCAATCTTGCCTGCGTCCTTCGTTGCCTGCCGCTGCGCGTCATTGAAGTAGGCCGGGACGGTAATGACGGCCTGCTCGATTTTCTCACCGAGGTTTGCTTCGGCTGTTTCCTTCATCTTCTGCAGAATGAAGGCCGAGATCTGCGACGGCGAATAAGACTTTCCGCCGGCCTCGACCCACGCATCGCCGTTCGAGGCTTTGACGATCTTGTAGGGGACCAGCTTCTGATCTTTCTCAACGGTCGGATCGTCATAGCGACGCCCGATCAACCGCTTCACCGCGAAGATGGTGCTCGTCGGGTTGGTCACTGCCTGCCGCCGTGCGGGCTGCCCGACGAGGCGCTCGCCATCGCTGGTAAACGCCACGATGGAGGGCGTGGTGCGCATTCCTTCCGCATTCTCGATAATGCGCGGGTTCTTGCCGTCCATGATCGCAACGCACGAGTTGGTCGTGCCAAGATCGATTCCAATGACTTTTCCCACGGTCGCGCTCCCTGCTTTGTGTTGTCACGCTGTTTGATCTCGGTACGTCGAAGGGCATGAGCAAGAGGCCCCTTTTAGGCATCTACCCCCGATTGTGTCGGACACCCCTCCTGCAACCGGGACGACTTCGGCACCGACGCGCGACCCTGATGCAGAACTCCGTCACGGTCCGGTCGGCGTGTTGCGGCACGGCGTTCATCCCGACTGGAGCCGGCGCAGTTATTCGCGGGGCGAGCAAACGCCATGGTGCTCTCGCCTCCTCGTCCGGGCGGCCGGCAGCTCTCAAGCATTCGCAGCAACGCCCATACCACTTGTGAGGCCAAGCGTTATCAACGGCTTGGACGAGTTTACCTGATGGTCATGGACAGGTTGTCCCGATAGCCGCGGACAAACTGTCCGGGACAATTTTGGGAAAATCGATCACAGGGCTGTTCGCGAGCACACCGGGGAAGCGCAAACCTTTGCGGCCTCTCACCGGCAACAAGGTCAGGGCCGGTCCCTGCGACTTTGCTTTGGCGCAATGTTGTGGCGCAACGTTCGCGGGGAACCAGCTTGCGCGGCGCAGGGACCTTCACCACCGCGCTATCGGTTTTCCCTGCTTCTGCGATTTCGCAAACGACATTCGCGATGAGCAACCCGACGTTCGACGGCACCCCTGAGGTGAGAAGACTTTGTGCCGGGAAAAACTTAGTGGCTGATCATCCAGGGGCGTGCGGTTGGGAAGCCCTTCGAACCACTCTTTGTTTTGGTCATCAAACGCGACGGCTTGCCGGAACAGCAGCCGCAGCCCGGCCCATGCGATGCCTTGTACTGATCGAGAGTTTTCGGCGCATGCGCGCTGCGCTCGTTGACCGAATGAGCGGCCTTCTTGTCCGCCGAGATACAGGAGAACCGGGGTGCCGTGAGAATGACTCGCGGCGACACGCTTCCGCAATCCGGGCAGCTGTCCGGCTCCTCGAATTCCGACATCGGACGCATATTGGTGAACGGGCCGCAGCCCTCGCAGAGATATTCGTAGACCGGCATGTTGTCCTCGCGGGATCAGGAAAATGACGTGGGGCGGCGGATACGCACCGTCCCACGTCGTTCGCGCAGGGAGATCACTTGTCAGGAGACAACGGCATGTCGATGCCGCCCTTGATGTGTTTAATCGGGCCCGCTGCCGACGGCATGATATCGAAATCGAAAATCTCGGTTGGCAGATAGAGCGTCGCGCACGCATTTGGAATATCGACAACGCCGGAGATATGGCCCTGAACCGGCGCGACGCCCAGGATCGAATACGCCTGCGCGCCGGAATAGCCGAACTTCTTCAGGTACTCGATGGCGTTCAGACAGGCCTGCCGGTAAGCGACATGCACATCCAGATAGTGCTGCGTGCCGGATTCATCGACCGAGATGCCCTCGAAGATCAGGTAATCCTTGTAGTTCGGCGTGATCGGAGACGGCCGGAAGATCGGATTCTTGATGCCGTACTTCGCCATGCCGCCCTTGATGAGGTCGACGCGCAGATGGGTCCAGCCGGCCATTTCGATCGCACCGCAAAAGGTGATCTCGCCATCGCCCTGGCTGAAATGGAGGTCGCCCATGGAAAGACCGGCGCCCGGGACATAGACCGGGAAGTAGATCTTCGAGCCGCGTGACAGGTCCTTGATATCGCAGTTGCCGCCGTGCTCGCGCGGCGGCACGGTGCGCGCGCCTTCCGCCTGGATCTTCGACTTGACGTCTCCGGCCGCTCGGCCGGCATGAGCCGTGCTGGCGAACGGCGGATTGGCGAGCGGCGGCACACGCGTCGGGTTCGTCGCGATCAGCGCGTTCTCACGCTCGTTCCACATCGACAGCATTTTTGGATCGGGAAGGCACCCGATCAAACCGGGGTGGATCAGGCCCGCGAAGTTGACGCCGGGCACATGCCGCGACGAGGTATAAAGACCCTTGATATCCCAGATCGATTTCTGCGCCTGCGGAAAATGCTCGGTCAGAAAGCCGCCGCCGTTCTGCTTCGAGAAAAATCCGTTGAAGCCCCACAGGCTTTCCTTCATCGGCCCGATGTCGAGCAGGTCCACGACCAGAAGATCGCCCGGCTCCGCGCCCTTGACGCCGATCGGCCCCGACAGGAAGTGGACCGTGGTGAGATCGATGTCACGCACGTCATCGGCGGAATCGTTGTTCTTGATGAATCCGCCGGTCCAGTCGTAGGTCTCGAGAATGAAGTCGTCGCCGGGATTAACCCATTCGACGATGGGAATATCCGGATGCCAGCGATTGTGAACCTTATCGTTGTCGTATGCAGATTTGGTCAGATCGACCTTCACCAGTGTCTCAGGCATCTAGAACTCCCTTTGTGCATGACATGCAGTTAGACGGACAGGAATTTCGCGACTTGGGCCTCGTCGACGCTCGCGCGCGGATCGTCGCGGACGATCTCACCGTTCTCGATAACCAGAACACGATCGGCGATATCGAGCGCGAAGCTCAGCACCTGTTCGGACACGACGATGGACAGACCGCGCTCATCACGGATTCGCTTCAGCGTGCGGGCCATGTCGCGGATGATCGAGGGCTGAATGCCTTCGGTCGGCTCATCGAGCAGCAGCACCTTCGGCTTGGTCGCCAGCGCCCGCGCAATCGCGAGTTGCTGTTGCTGCCCGCCGGAGAGATTTCCGCCGCGACGCCCCTTCATTTCGAGCAAGACGGGAAACAGTTCGTAGATATCGGCCGGAACCTCGCTGTCGCCTGACGTCACGAGGCCGGTTTCGATATTCTCCTTCACCGTCATCGACGAGAAGATCATGCGCCCCTGCGGCACGTAAGCGAGACCCTTGGCCACCCGCTCATAGCTCTTGAGTCCCGTGACCTCGACCTCTCCCATTCTGACGGAGCCGCTCCTGGCGGGCACGATCCCCATCAGGGACTTCATCAGCGTCGTCTTGCCCATGCCGTTGCGACCCATGATCGCAACGATCTCGTTGGGCGCGACCGAGACGTTCAGGCCATGAAGGACTTCGCTCTGGCCATAGGCGACATGCAGTTCCTGAATTGCGAGCATCACAGGCTCTCCTGTTCAGTGGCCGAGATAGACTTCGATGACTTTTGGATCAGTCTTGACCGTCTCCATCGAACCTTCGGACAAGATCTGGCCCTGATGCAGCACGGTCACCTTGTGAGCGATGTCCTCGACGAACTTCATGTCGTGCTCGATCACCAGCACCGAGCGGTCCTTGATAATGCGATTGAGCAATTCAGCCGTCTTGATCCGCTCGCTCACGCTCATCCCGGCGACCGGCTCATCGAGCATCAGAAGCTCAGGGTCTTGAATCAGCAGCATGCCGATCTCGAGCCATTGCTTCTGGCCATGACTAAGCAGATCCGCGTCCGTATCGAGCCGATCCTTGAGGAAGATCATCTCCGCCACCTCCTCGACCCGCTCGCGCACTGTCTTGTCGCGCTGGAAGGTCAGTGCGCCGAACACAGTGCGGCCGCGCGGGAATGAAATTTCCAGGTTCTCGAAGACCGTAAGGTCTTCATAGATCGACGGCGTCTGGAACTTGCGGCCGATGCCGGCCTGAACGATCTGGTTTTCCTTGAGCCTGGTCAGCTCCTTGCCGCGAAACTGGATCGAGCCTGACGTCGCTTTTGTCTTGCCGCAGATCAGATCCAGCACCGTCGTCTTGCCGGCGCCGTTGGGGCCGATAATGACGCGGATCTCGTTCTCATCGACATAGAACGACAGGTCGTTGACCGCCTTGAAGCCATCGAAGGAAACCGTCAGCGCCTCGACCGCGAGCAGGAAGTCTTTGGGTTGATGACCGATCAGCATGGCTCGCTCCTATTCTGCGGGTGCGCCGTTGGCGACCGGCGGGTCCGCAAGGCCTCCCCCCTTCCGCTTGGTTCCGGCCAGCAGGCGATCGAAACGCGTCTGGATATGGTCGCGCCAGATACCGGCAAGTCCGTTGGGGAAGACGAGAACGACGGCGATGAACAGCGCGCCAAGACCGAACAGCCACAGTTCGGGAAACGATTCCGACAGACTGGTTTTGGCGAAGTTCACCAGCAGCGTGCCGTACACCGCGCCGAAGATCGAAAGCCGTCCGCCGACCGCGGTGTAGATCACCATTTCGATCGAGGGCACGATGCCGACGAATGACGGCGACATGAACCCGACTTCGAGTGTGAACATGGCGCCGCCGATGGCCGCGAACACGGCGGCGATGCAGAACGCAAAGATCTTGAAGTTGGCCACGCTATAGCCGGAGAAACGAACCCGGTCCTCCTTCTCGCGCATCGCGACCAGAATTCGCCCGAGCTTGGAATGGCGGATGTACTGCGCGATGCCGACACAACCCAGCAGGCACGCGACCTCGACGAAATAAAGGATGAACTTGGCGTCGTCGGTGCGGATGTCCCAGCCTTTCAGCGTCCGCAGATCGGTGATGCCGTTGACGCCGCCGGTGTAGCCCTGCTGTCCGATGATCAGGATGGTCAGGATGGCCGCAATCGCCTGGGTGATGATCGCGAAGTAGACGCCGCCGACGCGCCGCTTGAACATCGCCGCGCCGATGATGAAGGCGAACACCGCCGGTACGACCAGTATCGCGATGATCGTAAAGGTCAGGCTGTGAAACGGCTGCCAGAAGAACGGAAGCTGCGTGAGCTGATTCCAGTCCATGAAGTCCGGAATGCCGGGCGTCGACTGGATCTTGGTATTGGCGACGCTGGATGCCTCCAGCTTGAGAAACATCGCCATGCAGTAGCCGCCGAGGCCGAAGAATACGCCCTGACCCAGACTGAGAATGCCGCCGTACCCCCAGCACAGCACCAGGCCGAGCGCGACAAACGCATAGGTTAAATACTTCGCGACAAGATTCAGGCGGAAGCCGTCCAGCGTCAGCGGCAGCACGACCACCAGCAACGCGGCAAGCACAAGAAACCCAATCAACTCCGAGCGGCTGAAGAAGCGTGGATTGTCGGTCATGGCCATCACCCGTTATTTGCGAACCTTGAGAGCGAACAATCCCTGCGGCCGCAGCATGAGGATGCCGACGATCGCAAGCAGCGTGATGACCTGCGCCATCGAACCGGAGAGGAAGAACTCGAGCGTCGAGCGAGCCTGCGAGATCGTGAAGGCGGATGCGATCGTGCCGACCAGGCTGGCTGCGCCACCAAACACCACGACCAGGAATGTATCGACGATATAAAGCTGCCCCGACGTCGGCCCCGTCGACCCGATCATCGTGAAAGCGCTGCCCGCAACGCCGGCGATGCCGCAGCCCAGCGCAAAGGTGTAGCGATCGACTTTTTCCGTATTGATGCCGACAGCGCCCGCCATGACGCGGTTCTGCACCACGGCGCGGACCTGCTTGCCCCAGCGCGACTTGTAGAGAATGTAGGCGACGGCGATGGTGATCAGGATCGTGAGCACCATCACGAACATGCCGTTGATCGGGATCTGGATCGTGTCGGTCGCCTGCCACGACCCCATCATCCATTCCGGAAGCTCGACGCCGACCTCGCGCGCGCCGAAAATCGAGCGATACGCCTGTTGCAGGATCAGGCTGAGACCCCAGGTCGCGAGCAGCGTGTCGAGCGGCCGCTTGTAGAGATGTCGTATCAGCGCCCATTCCACCAGCATTCCCAGCGCACCAGACGCCAGGAACGCGAGGATCATCGCGATGAAGAAGTATCCGGAGAAGAGGGCTGGCAAATGAGCCTGAAAGAATGTCGATGTCATCCACGTCACGTAAGCGCCGAGGATCATGAATTCGCCGTGGGCCATGTTGATGACGCCCATCTGGCCGAAGATGATGGCCAGCCCCAGCGCCATCAGCACGAACACGGAGAACAGGATCAGTCCTGCGAAGCCCTGCATCACGAAGATCGAGCTCAGATCACCGATGGAATAGTCGCCGAACATCCGGCTCTCCTGATGGCTGCTTGGGAAAAATCCGGCGATCGCCGGCCATCGATGGCGCCACGCGCAACTGGAGTAAACGCGTGGCGCCGCCGTGACGCTTACTGGTAGCCCTTCGGGAATGGATTGGGCTCGACCAGATCGGCGGTCTCATAGATCAGTTCGAACTGGCCGTCGGTCTTGGCGCGACCGACGCGGGTCTTCGACCACAAATGGTGATTCTCGTGGATGCGGACGTAGCCTTCCGGCGCACCCTTGAACTCGACGCCGGGCGATGCCGCCGCGACCTTGTCAATGTCGAATGATCCCGCCTTCTCGACCGTGAGCTTCCACAAATGCGGGCCGAGATAGGCCGCCTGCGTCACGTCGCCAATCACCGTCTTCGGTCCCCACATCTTGTGGAACGCCTCGACGAACGCCTTGTTGTTCGGATTGTCGAGCGACTGGAAGTACTTCATGCAGGCAAAAGCACCCGCGATGTTCTCGCCGCCGATACCGTCGATTTCGTCCTCGGTCACGGAGATCGTCAACAGCGTCTGCTTCGACAAATCGATGCCGGCGGCCTTGAGCTGCTTGTAGAAGGCGACGTTCGAGCCGCCGACGATGATCGCGTAGATCACGTCGGGCTTCTTCAGCTTGATCTTGTTGATGACCGAGTTGAACTGGGTGTGACCGAGCGGGAAATACTCCTCGCCGACCACCTTGCAGTCCTTGAGATGATTTTCGATGTGCTTGCGCGCGATCTTGTTCGAGGTGCGCGGCCAGATGTAGTCGGAGCCGAGCAGATAGAAGCTCTTGGCACCCTTGGTCTTGTTGACCCAGTCGAGGCCGGCGATGATCTGCTGTGTCGCCTCCTGTCCGGTGTAGATGACATTCTTCGACTGCTCGAGACCTTCATAGAAAGTCGGATAGTACAGCATGCCGTTGTACTGCTCGAACACCGGCAGCACCGCCTTGCGCGATGCCGATGTCCAGCAGCCGAACACGGCGGCGCACTTGTCGTTGACAAGCAGCTTCTTCGCTTTCTCGGCGAAGGTCGGCCAGTCGCTGGCGCCATCTTCCTGGATGAACTTGATCTTGCGCCCCAGCACGCCGCCTGCGGCATTGATCTGGTCGATCGCCAGCTTCTCGGCCTCGACCGAACCGGTTTCCGAGATCGCCATGGTCCCCGTGACCGAATGAAGGATGCCGACCGTGACTTCGCTGTCGGTGACGGCAAGTCCAGTGGTGTTGACAGCCGACGTCGGCGGCGTGTCGGCCAGCACCGGCGCCGGAAGCAAGGACAGCGCCGGCAGCGCCGCCATTCCCATCAAGAGTTTGCGCCGGAGGGGAGACTGAAGGGTCGGCTTGTTCTCGTCTGACATGGATACCCCGCTGTGTTTGCCACGAGTGCTCAATGATGAAGCGGAGGATGCCTAGAATTGTGCGCTGCACGCATACGCAAGATCGCGTATACTGCACCGCAAAATCGCGACGTAGTTTCCAGACAGGGAGCATCGGAGTTGGTCGGTTGGCCGAACGGCAGCAGATAGACCGGGTCAGACGGCAGTATAATCAGTGGGTCGCCAACCAGACCCTGGAAGACTACGCACTCAGGTTCACGGCGAAGAGCGCGCGACGCTGGTCCGCCGCCCGGGTGGCGAATACCGCATTGGGCGCAATTTCATTTCTTGCGCTCGAAGCGATTGGCGGCACCATCACGCTCAACTACGGCATGACCAATGCCGCCGCCGCGATCATCGTCGTCAGCATCATCATTTTCGCCTGCGGTCTGCCGATCGCCTATCACGCGGCCAAATCCGGCGTCGATATCGATCTTCTGACCCGAGGAGCCGGCTTTGGATACATCGGCTCGACGATCACATCGCTGATCTACGCGTCCTTCACGTTCATCTTCTTCGCTATCGAGGCCGTGATCCTCGCGATGGCGCTGGAACTGTGCTTCGGCATTCCGCGTCCCATCGGTTATCTCGTCAGCGCCGTCGTCATCATCCCGCTGGTCACTCACGGCATCACCCTGATCAGCCGGTTTCAGCTCTGGACACAGCCGCTCTGGATCATCCTTCACATTCTGCCGTTCGCGGCGATCGCGCTGAAAAACCGCGAGTCGTTCGCGGCGTGGACACAGTTCACGGGAGACCACGGCGGGGTGCCGGGTCATCTCGATCTTCTCATGTTCGGCACGGCGGCCTCGGTGGTTTTCTCCCTGGTGGCGCAGATTGGCGAGCAGGTCGACTTCCTGAGATTTCTTCCACGCGACCGCCGGACCTCGCGAACCGCGTGGTGGATCGCGCTTCTCAGCGCCGGCCCGGGATGGATCGTTCTCGGCGCATTGAAGCTGCTCGCGGGTTCATTCCTCGCGTTCTTCGCGCTTAGTCATAACGTCCCCGCCGAACACGCGGCGGAACCCACCCAGATGTATCTTGCCGCGTTTCAGTATGTGCTGTCGCAACCCGATCTCGCGCTGGCGCTGACCGGCACCTTCGTCATTCTGTCCCAGCTGAAAATCAACGTGACCAATGCCTATGCCGGCTCGATCGCGTGGTCGAACTTCTTCTCACGACTCACGCACAGCCATCCGGGGCGCGTGGTCTGGCTGGTGTTCAATGTGATCGTCGCCGTTCTGCTCATGGAAATCGGAGTCTACAAGGCGCTGGAGCAGACACTCGCGCTTTATTCAAATGTCGCGATCGCCTGGGTCGGCGCCCTGGTTGCGGATCTCGTGATCAACCGGCCGCTCGGGCTGCGACCGCCCATGATGGATTTCAAGCGCGCCCATCTCTACGACATCAATCCGGTTGGCGTCGGCTCCATGGCTATCGCAGCGCTGGTCTCGATCAGCGCCTTCTACGGCCTGTTCGGCACGACCGCAAAAGCGCTGTCTCCGTTCGTTGCGCTGATGACGGCGTTTGTGGCCGCACCGCTGATCGCATGGCTGACGGATGGCAAATACTATATCGCGCGAAAGCCCAAGCGTAGCTGGCAGAACGTTTCCCAAATTCAGTGTTGTATCTGTGAACATGCGTTCGAACCGGAAGACATGGCCTCGTGCCCGGCGTATGCGGGGCCGATCTGCTCCCTGTGCTGCTCGCTCGACGCCCGCTGTCACGATCTCTGCAAGCCGCATGCGGGCGTCCGCGAACAGATCGGCGAGGCGCTCAGGAAGAGCCTGCCGGTTTCCGCTCAGGCCTACGTCAACTCGCAGGTCGGACATTATCTGCTGGTGTTTCTTAGCGCAGCGAGTCTGGTCGGTCTGACGCTGATCTTGATATACCTGCAGACATCCGTGGTCGTTCCTGCCGACAACAGTCTGCTGTGGGACACGCTATGGAAGGTGTTTTTTGCGCTCGTCATCATCATCGGCGTGGTGGCGTGGCTGTTCGTTCTGGCCCGGCAAAGCCGCCGCGCTGCGGAAGACGAAACACGACGACAGACCAGCCTTCTCATTCAGGAAATCGACGCGCACAAGCGCACCGACGCAGAATTGCAGCGGGCGAAGGAGGCGGCGGAGTCCGCGAATCTCGCCAAGAGCCGATACGTGGTCGGACTCAGCCACGAACTGCGCTCGCCGCTCAACGCCATCAGCGGTTACGCGCAATTGCTCGAGCAGGATTCTGCATTGCCGGGCAAATCGCTCGACCAGATTCGGGTCATGCGTCGCAGCGCTGATCATCTCTCCGGGCTGATCGACGGAATCCTCGACATCTCCAAGATCGAAGCAGGGCGTCTGTTCCTGTCACGCGACGAAGTCCTACTTGGAGACTTTCTCGATCATATCGTCGGGATGTTTCGTGTTCAGGCCGCTGCCAAGAACATCGATTTCATTTTTGACAAGCCCAACAACCTTCCGCCTTTGGTGCATGCCGACGAAAAGCGATTGCGGCAGATCCTGATCAACCTGCTGTCGAACGCGATCAAGTTTACCGACCAAGGCAGCGTCCGATTCATCGTGCGCTACCGAAGCCCGGTCGCCGAATTCGAAATCGTCGATACCGGTCCGGGAATTCCGGCAAGCGATCTGGAGCGGATTTTCGCACCGTTCGAGCGTGGCGCCCTGAGCAGTTCGCAACCTCACACCGGCACCGGACTCGGTCTTACGATTTCGAGGCTTCTTGCGGGCGTGATGGGCGGCGACATTCAGGTGACGAGCACCGTAGGGATCGGCAGCGCATTTCGCGTCAAGCTGCTGCTGTCGGAAGTCACCAACCCGACCCGGGTGGCTCCAATTTCCGGCCGGGTGACCGGTTATGCCGGAGCGCGCAAAACCGTCATCGTGACCGACGACAACCCGGCACATCGCGAACTGATCCACGACGTGCTGGCGCCTTTGGGATTCATCCTTCTCAGCGCCAGCGATGCGGCGTCGTGCCTTGAACTGGCTCGACATTGCGAGCCAGACCTTTTCATCCTCGATATATCGATGACCGGCACGGACGGCTGGACGCTGGCTCAGGCGCTCCGGGATGCAGGTTATCATCGGGCACGAATTCTCATGATCTCGGCCAGTGCTGTCGAAGCGCACGGCCGGCCTCTCTCTCAGACCTACCATGACGGCTACATGATGAAGCCTATCGATGTTCCACGACTGCTGGAGCATATCGGCCAGTTGCTCAAGATCGAATGGGAGCAGACGCGCGACAATCCGCAGCGTGTGGCGATGCCGCCGCTCGGCAATGCTCGCCCCTCCACGGCGGACGTCGAAGAACTGAGGGATCTTGCCCAGCTTGGCCACGTCAAGGCGATCCAGAGAAAGCTGGATCAGATCGATGCAACGCGCCCGGAGCTCGCCACGTTCGTCGCGCGCATGCGCGTCCTCATCGACAGATTCGATTTCAACCAGTATTTTGCAACCCTTCGCATCTTTGAACTTCATGACGAATGAACCGACTGGAAACGTTGTCCTCGTAGTCGACGATTCCCCCGAAACCCTGCGCATGCTGACCGATGCGCTCGACGCGGCGGCCATGACCGTGATGGTGGCGCTAGACGGCGCATCCGCCATGCGCATCGCCGAACGCATGACGCCCGACGTGATCCTGCTCGACGCCGTGATGCCGGGACTCGACGGGTTCGAAACCTGCCGTCGCCTGAAGCATGATCCGCGCCTGGCCGACGTGCCCGTCATTTTCATGACGGGACTTGCCGAAACCGAACATATCGTTCGCGGCCTCGAAGCCGGCGGCGTCGACTACGTCACCAAGCCTATCGTTGTCGCCGAGATGCTGGCGCGCATCAAAGTCCATCTCGCCAATGCGCGCCTGACGCAGAGCGCACGCGCCGCCATGGATGCGTCGGGGCATCATTCATTCGCGGTCAATCAGCGCGGCGAGGTGATCTGGTCGTCCCCGCAGGCGCAGAGCCTGCTCGGGAAATATGCGCCCGGAGGCAGATCGGACAAGGCAACCCCGCTGCCGCCATCGTGGCTTCCGTGGCTCAAGCAAGTCTCCGATCAACGCGCCCATCTGGGCGCGACACCGCCTCCCGTCACCTATCACGGGGAGTTCGAGCTTCAGTATCTTGGCATGTTCCGCAACGGCGAGTTTGTTCTTCAGTTCGTGCAGAAGTCCGATGCGGACGCGCCGAAGGATTTCAGCAGAAGACTTGGCCTCACCCGCCGCGAGAGCGAAGTGCTGTCGTGGCTGAGCAAGGGCAAGGCCAATCGCGACATCGCACAGATTCTCGGCCTTAGCCCGCGAACGGTGGACAAACATCTGGAGCAGATCTACGCCAAGCTCGGCGTCGAGAACAGAACCGCAGCCGTGGCTGTCGCGGCGCGCAGTTAGCGCAGGAGCGCTCCTGGCGACAGCGTCGCTCCGCCCCCTGATTTCAACATCTCAGTTTGTCGTTTGATTGCGACCATGTCTTCCCGCCGATCCAAACCGCCGGAGCAGATCAATCAGCGAGGCACAACATCTCAAGGAAATCAGATGTTTGCAGGCCTTATGGCGGAGAGGGAGGGATTCGAACCCCCGATAGACTTGCGCCTATGCCGCATTTCGAGTGCGGTGCATTCAACCACTCTGCCACCTCTCCAGGCGCCGAGACGGCGGTCGGGCCGCCGGGTTGCGGCCGTGTTCTAAGCGAGGTTTGCCGGAGACACAAGGCACCGGCGCGAAGGACCGGAATCTTCCGAAAAGATCGCTCTTTTTGTGCCCGATCGGCGGATCCCATCTCCACAGCAGCGCCGGCGTGAAGCACCGGCTCGCGAATCGTCCGGTCTCCTCGCCACCCCGCGCTCCTCGAATGCGCCCCCGCCGGTCAGACGTCCGGCGGGGTCCCGGCACCGGGCCGCAGGTCCCAAGTCCCTGAGCGATAGCATCGAAGGCCGAAGCCGCCGCGCAAGACTACCTCCCGCGCCAGGCTGCCTCCCCTGCTGAACCATAACCGCCAGCGTCGGGCCCGCAGACAAGCCTCCGCAACGAGCGCATTTCCTGCGACAGACTTTGGTCGCCCGACGGTCGCCGGCTTACGCCTTTTCCTTCTTCTTTTCTTTTTCCTTGTCCTTTTCTTTCGGCTTCTCCTTCTTCGAGGCCCGCATGGTGAAGCGCGCGTTGCCGAGACCCGTGCCGATCGTGAGGATGCCCCAGCGCTTGCGCTCCTGCATGTAGGGAATTTCGCTCAGGCCCTGCACCACGCCGTCATTGTGCATCAGCACCACCGTGTCGTGCTCGCCAATCGACGGGATCGCCTCTACCAGGCTGTCAGGAAGATTGAACTTGCTACTCTCCCAGTTGCCGGGAAGATTCTGCGCGCCCTTCTCGATCGATCCGTCGGCCTTGATCACGCCGGGGCACGACACGCCGATGAACGGCGCAAGCTTAAGCCCCTCCGCTTCCGCCTCCTTGATGAAATCCTTCAGCATTCCCGAGAGCTTTTTCACTGCATTTTCGCGGCTGGGGTCATCGTCGGCATGGCGCCACAGCTTCGATTTCCAGACCTGCGCCTTCGACAGATCCGGCGCTTTTTTCTGGCGAGTTTCGACCACGCCGCAGCGAATGTTGGTGCCGCCGATATCGACCGCGAGCAGGCTGTCATGGGCTTCGAAGATCCATGATGGCGCAAGATGCGCGCAGCCGATCAGGCCGGCCTCGTCAGGATGAAAACGGATCGGCACCATGTCGATCTTGAAACCTTCGACCTTGAGGATGATGTCGGCCCGCGCGATCGCCAGTTCGCCAATCCTGCTCTGGCGGAAGCCGCCGCCGACCACGATCGCCTCGGTCTTGTCCCACGCCTTGGTCTTGAGAAAGCGCCGGGTGACATAGGCCAGTTCCTGGGCGAATTCTTCGATCGCGCTGTGCACCACCGCGGAGGCCTCGACGTCATCGCCGACCAGCATCGCATCCAAGGTCTTTTTGCTGATGTCTTCGGTGGCCTGCCCCTCGAACGGATCCTCGCCGGTCTTGCGCAACGGCTTGCGCCATTTGTCGAGAATGGCCTGAAACGCCCCCTTGCTGGCGCGATCGCCGAGAAAGCCGTCCTCGTCCTTGATTTCGATGTTGTAACTGTCGATGTCGACCGACGGCAGCCGGGATGCGCCATGGTTCCCGATGCCCGCGGTCGTCACTGTTTCTTCAGCCATGTAGAGCGGCCCCTTGCCTGAACTGCCGGATAGATCGTCGGCAGACAACGGCCGGGGAACCCGATGGTTGCATGGCCAGGGCAAGGCCAAGGTGGCCCGAACGCGGAAAATGGCCGGTTTTTGCGCGATTTAGCCGCGATTCCGGGCCCGTTTGCCTTGACTCCGGGGTCAGCGCGGCTATAAGTCCTGCACCCGGCGCGGGGACCATCTCGCGCCGTTTGTTTTTGCGTGGCCATGGCCCGCAATTGAACCCATAGCGACTGAACAAGAAGCCGGCCCGAACCTGATGGTGCGAGAGCCGGGATCGAACACGAAGGAATAGAACGATGTTCGCAGTCATCAAAACCGGCGGCCGGCAGTTCCGCGTCGTTCCGGATGATGTACTTGAGATTGGCAAGATCGCCGGCGATGTCGGCACGATCGTGCAGCTTGGTGAAGTTCTGGTGGTGGGCGGCGATACGCCGGTCCTCGGTGCGCCGTTCGTTTCTGGCGCGTCGGTGGCGGCCGAAGTGCTCGACCACAAGCGCGGCCCGAAGGTCATCGCCTTCAAGAAGCGCCGCCGCAAGAATTCGAAGCGCAAGCGCGGCTACCGCGACGAGATCACGGTGATCCGCGTGACCGAGATCCTGACCGACGGCAAGGCGCCCACCGTGGGGCCGCGGCCGAAGAAGGAAAAGAAGGTCGAGGCAGCGCCCGCAGACGGCGACGCGCCGGCCAAGAAGGCTCCTGCCAAGAAGCCCGCTGCGAAGAAGGCGGCGACGGCTGCAAAGGCTCCCGCGAAAAAAGCGGCGCCGAAGGCAAAGAGTGACAAAAAGTGAAATGATTCCGTCAGGGAATCGGGTTAGACATTAGGCGAAGACTGGAGACGAGCCATGGCTCACAAAAAAGCAGGCGGTTCCTCGCGCAACGGACGCGACTCGGCAGGCAAGCGCCTTGGCATCAAGGCGTTCGGCGGTCAGCACGTGATTCCGGGCAACATCATTGCGCGTCAGCGCGGCACCACCTGGCATCCCGGCCTTAACGTCGGCATGGGCACGGACCATACCCTTTTTGCGAAGGTAGAAGGCCGCGTCGAATTCCGTGCGAAAGCCAACGGCCGCACCTTCATTTCCGTCATTCCGATGGCGGCAGCGGCTGAATAGACGGTAGACAAACTCAAGTCTGCCGGTCCCTGTTGAACCGGCAGAGCGCGAGAAGGCTCTAGGGGAGACGGGAAACCGGCCTCCCCTTTTCATTTGCGTATTCGCTGCTTCGGGGCGGATACGAGAAGGAGCCTTCGATGTTACAGGAAATTCCCACCACCCAGGACCTGCACGGCGGCAGTACTGTCGTCCTCGAGACCAAGCGGCTGACCTTGCGGGCGCCGACCCTCGCGGACGTAAAAGACATCGCCGCCATCGTCAGCGACAAGCGCGTGTCCATCAACCTGCGCCGGGTGCCGCACCCCTACTCGCTCGAAGATGCCATCCGCTTCGTCACCACGTTCGCCAATGTCGGCCGCAGAACATCGTTTCTGGTCGAACACGATCGCGCGCCCATCGGCATGGCGAGCCTCGACTGGGCGAACGACAGCGACGTGCCGGAACTCGGCTATTGCTTTGGCGTCGACCACTGGGGCAAGGGCTTTGCGACCGAGACCGCGCGCGCGCTGATCGATTATGCGTTCGAGGAATTCGCCATCGACCGCATCCACTCGGGCGCGCGGGTGTTGAACCCGGCGTCGCGCCATGTGCTCGAGAAGTGCGGCTTTCAGTGGACCGGCGTCGAACTGCATCGCTTCATGGCGCTCGGCTCGTCGACCCCGGTCGACTGCTTCAAGCTCGAGCGTGGCGTGTGGGCGTCGCTGAAGACCTGGAGCAGCGTCACACGCCGCGGCGCATGACACCACCTACGAGCCCGCCGATCACACCACGGTCGGCGGGTTCGGCTCCGGCTCGCGGCGCATCACCGTGCGCTCGCGCAGGAAGATGTAGATGCCAGCCGAGGCCACGATCGCCGCGCCCGTCATGGTGTTGACCGACGGCACATCGCCGAACACCAGGAGCCCCAGCACAATCGCCCATACGATCATCGTGTACTGAAATGGCGCCACCACGCTCGCCGGCGCCAGCGTCAGCGC
Source organism: Afipia sp. (assembly GCA_051954725.1). Taxonomy (GTDB): domain Bacteria; phylum Pseudomonadota; class Alphaproteobacteria; order Rhizobiales; family Xanthobacteraceae; genus Afipia. The sequence continues at coordinate 163,865 of JBQCHK010000030.1, forward strand.
GCGATTGAGGCACATCACACCGCCCACGTTCACGATGCCGCTGACGATCAGCAACGCCGCGATCAGCCAGGTCGGGGTCACGAACACGAAGGTGGACAGAAAACCGCCGAACAAAAACGATCCGGCAACTTGAGTCGTCGCAAGAAAAATGCCGGAGGTGCCCCGCACATAGCGCGTGACGATCATGAACATCGACTGGCACAGGCAGCCGCACAGCGCGATCAGCGCCGGCCAGGAGAATGACGCACCGGTCGGCTGCAGCGCGATCAGAACGCCGATAAACCCGACAACCACCGCACTCCAGCGCCGCCAGCCGACCTGTTCGCGCAGGATGATCGCGGAGAATGCCGTGACGAAAATCGGCGCGGCGAGATAGCAGGTCGTGGCGTCGGCCAGCGGAATATATTTGATCGCCGTGAAAAACAGCATCCCGTCGGAGACCGACAGCGCCATCCGCAATGCCTGCAACGCCGGACGGCGCGCGGTGCGCACCGCGGCGAAGTTGTTCTGCGCCAGCAACGGCAACAGCACCGCCAGCGCCCCGAACCCGCGAACGAAGAAGACCTGCGCCGGCGGATAGGTCGCGACCATCACCTTGCTGAAGGCATTGGCGAGCGAAAAGATCGTCACGCTGCCCAGCATGAACAGGATGCCGGCAAGGGCAGAGGATTGCGATTTGGCGCCGATGAGAGAGCGAAGCTTCGTTATCATCGGCAAAGGGCCATGGCGGGGTGGCGCGAATCGCGCGCGGGATGCCACTGTTTCTAGAAAGGCGCCGGCAACCGCACAACCACCGTCCGCGCACAAGCCCCATCTCAGGCCGGCGGAGGCACCACCGGCGGCTCGGCGCGCTGGACCGCCCGTTCGCGCAGGAAGATATAGAAGCCCGCGCCGATAATGATGGCGGCGCCAATCAGCGTCGCCAGCGAGGGCACATCGCCGAACACCACGTAGCCGAACATCACCGCCCAGATGATCATGGACTACTGGTAGGGCACGACCACACTTGCGGGAGCCAGGATCAGCGACCGGTTGACGCTCAGAAGCGCGCCGATCGAGATGCAGCCCGCCAGCATGAACAGGCCGAAATCCTGCGGCGCGGGCGTGATCCAGCCGAACGGCGCCAGCATCGCGCCGAGAACCAGCGTGCTCACGAACTGGCTCGACGCCAGCACCACGTCGGGGGTGCGGCGGAGTGAGCGGGTGATCAGCATCAGCGCAGCGAACGAAGCGCTGCCGGTCAGCGCGATCAGGGCGGGCCAGCTCAGCGATTGCGACGATGGCTGCAAGGCGATGAGCACGCCGCAGAATCCGACGCCGACTGCGGTCCAGCGCCGCCAGCCGACCTGCTCCTTCAGGAAAATCGCGGACCCGGCGGTGACGAAGATCGGGGACGCCAGATAGAAGGTGATGATGTCGGCGAGCGGCAGATAGACCGACGCCCAGAAGAACGCCGCGACCTCCATGCTCGATACCGTCACGCGGATGAGCTGGAGCCAGGGCCGCTCGAGCCCACGGAACGAAGCGCGATGGCGCCAGATCACTGGCGCCATCAGGGTCAGCGAGGCGACCGAGCGCAGCAGCAGAAGCTGGCCGACCGCATAGGTCGCGACCAGATGCTTGCCGAGCGCATCGCCGAAGGAATACAGCCAGACGCCAAGCAGCATCAGCCCGATGCCCGCCAGCCGGGCCGAGGCGTTGTTCGCGTCGGCGGAGATTTTCGCAAACATGGTCAACCGTTGTCGCCGCGCCTGTCGCGAATTCGACGAAATCGGCGATCAAGCCCCTGATTAGGCGGTGCGGCGGGGTTCAGCAACCGCCACGGATGCGGCTTGAACGCGCTCGCCGCGCATGAATCGGTTGCCGCACAGACCCCCCTACGATACGGATAACCCATGAAATTCCTCGATGAAGCAAAGGTCTATGTCCGCTCCGGCGACGGCGGAAACGGCTGCGTGGCATTTCGCCGCGAGAAGTTCATTGAGTTCGGCGGACCGAATGGCGGCAACGGCGGACGGGGCGGCGACGTCATCGTCGAGGCCGTCGACGGCCTCAATACGCTGATCGACTATCGCTACCAGCAGCATTTCAAGGCGCCGAAGGGCGTTCATGGCATGGGCAGCGACCGCCATGGCGCCAACGGCAAGAACATCGTTCTCAAGGTGCCGGTCGGCACCCAGATCTTCGACGAGGACCGCGAAACCCTGCTGCACGATTTCACCAAACTCGGCGAAAAGTTCGTGCTGGCCAAGGGCGGCAATGGCGGCTTCGGCAATGCCCATTTCAAGAGCTCGACCAACCGCGCCCCGCGCCATGCCAACCCGGGGCAGCCCGGCGAGGAACGCTGGGTCTGGCTGCGCATGAAGCTGATCGCCGATGCCGGGCTGGTCGGCCTGCCTAACGCCGGCAAATCCACGTTCCTGTCCGCTGTGAGCGCCGCCAAGCCGAAGATCGCGGATTATCCTTTCACCACGCTGCACCCGCAGCTCGGCGTCGTGTCGGTCGATGGTCGCGAATTCGTGCTGGCCGACATTCCCGGCCTGATCGAGGGCGCGCATGAAGGCGCCGGCCTCGGCGACCGCTTCCTCGGCCATGTCGAGCGCTGCCGCGTGTTGCTGCACCTTGTTGATGCGACCTGCGAACACGCCGGCAAGGCCTACAAAACCGTGCGCCACGAACTCGAAGCCTACGAGCACGACCTCACCGACAAGATCGAGATCGTCGCGCTCAACAAGATCGACGCGGTGTCGCCCGAACATCTCAAGGACCAGAAGGCACGGCTGAAGCGCGCGGCGAAGAAGACCCCGCTGCTGCTCTCGGGCGTTACCGGCGAAGGCGTGACCGAGGCCTTGCGCGCGCTGGCAGAGGTGATCGACGAAGCTCCGGTTTCCGACAAGGCCAAAAAAGCGACGCCGGACGAGCCGGAGCCGGAAGAGCCGGTCAAGTCGTGGTCGCCGCTCGGCAACTGATTGCCGCCCCGTTCGAAGAATTTCCCTTTTAGCCTTTCACCGTCATGTCCCATCCCAAGCTCAACGATTTCCGCCGCATCGTCGTCAAGGTCGGTTCGGCCCTGCTGATCGATTCCACCGCGGGCGAAGTCAAAGCCGCGTGGCTGTCCGCGCTCGCCGCGGACGTCGCCGCGCTCCACAAGCAGGGCAAGGATGTCCTCATCGTGTCGTCCGGCTCCATCGCGCTCGGTCGCAGCCGCCTCAAGCTGCCGCGCGGCACGCTCAAGCTTGAAGAAAGCCAGGCCGCTGCCGCCGTCGGCCAGATCGAACTGGCGCGCATCTGGTCGGAGGTGCTCGGCGCGCACGGCATCGGCACCGGGCAGATTCTGGTGACGCTGCAGGATACCGAGGAGCGCCGCCGTTATCTCAACGCGCGCTCGACCATCGGCAAGCTGCTCGAATGGCGCGCCGTGCCGGTGATCAATGAGAACGACACGGTCGCGACCAACGAAATCCGTTACGGCGACAACGATCGTCTCGCCGCCCGCGTCGCCACCATGACCAGCGCCGACCTGCTGGTTCTGCTGTCCGATATCGACGGGCTCTACACTGCGCCTCCCGGCGCCAATCCCAATGCGAAGCTCATCCCTGTCGTCGAGCAGGTCACCGCCGACATCGAGGCGATGGCGGGCGCGGCCGAATCTGAACTGTCGCGCGGCGGCATGCGCACCAAGATCGAAGCGGCGAAAATCGCCACCTCGTCCGGCACGCATATGCTGATCGCGTCAGGCAAGATCGAGCATCCGCTCAGGACCATCGCCGACGGCGGACGCTGCACCTGGTTCCTCACACCGGCCAATCCAGTGACCGCGCGCAAGCGCTGGATCGCCGGATCACTGGAGCCGAAGGGCACACTGTTCATCGATGCCGGGGCGGTGAAAGCGCTGCGGGCGGGCAAAAGCCTGCTGCCGGCCGGCGTGGCACGGGTCGAAGGCCAGTTCGCGCGCGGCGACGCCGTGGTGGTACGTGGCCCCGATGGTCACGAGATCGGTCGCGGCCTCGTCGCCTACGACGCCGAGAACGCCGAAAAGATCAAAGGCCATTCCTCGTCCGAGGCCGCCACCATTCTGGGCGTCCCAGGCCGCGCCGAAATGATCCATCGCGACGACCTTGTGGTCGGATCGCGCGGCACTCCCGACGCCCCATGATGCTCGGCCATTGGCCTACCGGCCGGGCGTTCGGCCAATGGCCGAGGCCCGCGCCGGACAGCCATGTTCCGCAAGCCTCGTCGCAGTGAAATATATGTGCTAGGGCATCGCCTTAAGTACCCTGAACCACCAGATCAGACCCATGACCGCTTCTCTCAAGGCCGTGAACGCCACGCCGGACCTGCCGGCGCTGATGACCGAGCTGGCCGCCGGCGCCCGCCGCGCCGCGCGCATGCTGGCGCTCGCCTCGACCGACCAGAAGAACGCCGCGCTCGCCGCGATGGCCGATGCGATCCGCGCTGCGGTTCCCGCGATCCTCACCGCCAACGCCGAAGATGTCGCCGAGGCCAAGGCTTCCGGCGCGACCGCCGCCTTCGTCGATCGCCTCGCGCTTAACGAAGCGCGCGTTGCCGCCATGGCCGACGGCATCGATGTGATCCGCGGCATCGCCGATCCGGTCGGCAAAGTCACCGAGACATGGCAGCGCCCCAACGGCATGACCATCGAGCGCGTCCGGGTGCCGCTCGGCGTTGTCGCCGTGATTTTCGAAAGCCGTCCCAACGTGCTCGCCGACGCCGGTGCGCTGTGCCTGAAATCCGGCAATGCCGTGATCCTGCGTGGCGGCTCCGACAGCTTCCGTTCGTGCTGCGCGATTCATGAGTGCCTGGTCGAAGGCCTGCGCAAGGTGGGGCTGCCCGAGGAAGCCATCACGCTGGTGCCGACGCGCGACCGCGAGGCCGTCGGCCTGCTGCTGACCGGACTCAATGGCGGTGTCGATGTGATCGTGCCCCGCGGCGGCAAGAGCCTCGTCGCCCGTGTCGAGGCTGAAGCGCGCGTGCCGGTATTCGCTCATCTCGAAGGCGTCAACCACGTCTATGTCGACAAGGCCGCCAAGCCCGACATGGCGAAAACCATCGTGCTCAACGCCAAGATGCGCCGCCCCGGCGTCTGCGGCGCCGCCGAGACTCTTCTCGTCGACAGAAGCGCCGCCGACGCGCAGCTCAAGCCGCTGGTGACGATGCTGCTCGATGCCGGCTGCGAGGTGCGCGGCGATGCCGAGGTGCAGCGCGCCGATGCACGGGTAAAGCCCGCGACCGATGAGGATTGGGCCACCGAATACGAAGACGCAATCATCGCGGCGCGGGTCGTCAATGGCGTTGACGATGCCATTGCGCATATCGAGAAATACGGCTCGCATCACACCGAGGCCGTGATCACCGAAGACGAAAGCGTCGCGACAAAATTCCTCAACGAAGTCGATGCCGCGATCGTGCTGCATAACGCCTCGACCCAGTTCGCCGATGGCGGCGAATTTGGTTTCGGTGCCGAGATCGGAATTGCCACCGGCAAGTTCCACGCACGCGGACCGGTCGGCGTCGATCAATTGACCAGCTTCAAATATCGCGTCCACGGCACGGGGCAGACCCGTCCGTGACATCCGACACGGCTACGCTGTCTCACGCCATTCCGTTTTACACCGACGGCATGCGGATCGGGCTGCTCGGCGGATCGTTCAATCCGCCGCACCCGGCCCATCGCGCCATCAGCTTGTTCGCGATGAAGCGCCTCAGGCTCGATCGCGTGTGGTGGCTGGTAACCCCGGGCAATCCGCTCAAGCAGGGCCGCGCCCTGCAGTCGCTCGACGAGCGCATGACCGCGGCCCGCAAGACAGCAAACCATCCGCGCATCGACGTGAGCTGTCTCGAAGCTGTCATCGGCACACGCTATACATACGATACGATCGTCTATCTGCGGCGCCGCTGTGCCGGCGCACACTTCGTATGGATCATGGGCGCCGACAACCTCGCGCAGTTCCATCGCTGGAAAAACTGGCAGGGCATCGCCGCGCTGCTGCCCATCGCCGTGATCGACCGCCCCCCTGACAGTTTTCGCGGCCTGGCCTCGCCCGCTGCGCAGGCATTGGCGCATGACCGGATTCCCGAAACCAGCGCCGGCGGCCTCGCAGCCCGGCAACCGCCGGCCTGGACCTTTCTGACCGGCCTGAAATCCGACCTGTCCTCGACCGGGTTGCGGAACCCGGACGGAAGCTGGCGAGCCTGAGGCACTGGAACATTGAAACGATTAACCCCACATGCGTATTATCTTAGTCGGGCACCGGATTCGGTGCTCGCGATACAGTGAAAGGAGTGGTCCCTGACCGCATCTGTATTGTCCCGGGCCGGAGAAACCTCCACGCCCATCGCTGTCTTGAAGGCGCGGCCTGACGCCGACGAGACGCTGAACCTGATCCTCTCTCGCCTTGATGACATGAAGGCGGAAGAAACGGTCACCATCGACCTTCGCGGCAAATCCTCGATCACCGACTACATGGTCGTCACCTCCGGGCGAGCGAACCGTCATGTCGGCGCGATCGCGGAGAATGTCGCCAAGAGTCTCAAGGAGAGCGGGATCGAAAGCCCACACATCGAAGGTCTGACCAATTGTGACTGGGTGCTGATCGACTCCGGCGACGTGGTCGTTCACGTGTTCAGACCCGAGGTGCGCGAGTTCTACAATCTCGAGAAGATGTGGACCTCCGAGAAGCCGGCAGCCAAGAAACGCTGACCGGCACAACGCCATGGCCTGACAGCGGCGCGTATCGCAATGCGCGCCGGCGTGATAGACGGTTTGTCATGATCGACAGCATGTCATGCGCCTGACCGTCATTGCCATCGGCCGCCTGAAGCAAGGCCCGGAGCGCGAACTCGCCGAGCGTTATCGCGTGCGGTTCGACGACATCGGCCGCAAGCTCGGCTTTCGCGGCCTCGACGTTCACGACATTCCCGAAAGCCGCAGCCGCGATACCGCGACCCGGATTGCCGAGGAAGCTGTCGCGATCACCGCGCTGCTTCCGGAGAAATCGATTCTGGTCACGCTGGACGAGCGCGGCGACAACATCGACAGCGCCACTTTCGCGCGGCGCCTTGGCCGCTGGCGCGACGAATCGATCCCGGCAACGGCCTTCGTCATCGGCGGCGCCGACGGACTTTCGCCGGATTTGCAGCGTAACGCCAAGTTGCGCATCGCCTTCGGCAAGGCGACCTGGCCGCATCAGATGGTTCGGGTCATGCTGCTTGAACAGATTTACCGCGCCGCGACGATTCTGTCCGGGCATCCCTATCATCGTGTATAGAATGCGTCGTCCACGCTCCGCATCCCGAGGCACAGAGCCGTCGTTACCGTGACCCGCGCGACATCGACACCCGGCGCCACCACACGCAGCCTGAAGCAGGGCCGCGCGCTTGCGCTCGCGCTGACGCTGTCCTGCGCCGGCGGCCTGCATCGTGACGCCCGCGCGCAGGCTCCGCCCCCTGCACCCACGCAAGTCAACGCGCCCGATCAGGACGCGATCAAGAAGCGCGAACAGGAACTGGAAGACATTCGCGCCCAGCAACAGAAGGCCATCGAGGCGCAGACCCGGCTCAAGGCCGAAATCGCGGCGATCGGTCAGGATCGCACCAAGCTCAATCAGCAACTGATCGATAGTGCCGCACGAGTGCGCGACATCGAGGATCAGATCACCGACACGGAGGGCCGGTTGCGGCCGCTCGATGCCCGCGAGGCGCAGATCCGCGTTTCGCTCGATACGCGCCGCGACGAAATTTCCGAAGTGCTGGCCGCGCTTCAGCGCGCCGGACGTCGCGCCCCTCCGGCCCTTCTGGTCCGCCCCGAGGATGCGCTCGAATCGTTGCGCACGGCGATGCTGCTCGGCGCGGCGGTGCCTGAAATGCGGGCACGGGCGCACCAGCTCGCGAGCGACCTCGGAGAATTGATCACGCTGCGAAAGAACATCACCGAACAGCGCAATCAGCTCGCGCAGGATCGCGACAAGCTCAACGAGGATCGCACTCGCCTCGCCGCCCTGATCGACGAGCGGCAGAAAAACCAGAGCCAGGCCGAGAAAGACATGGAGGCGGAACGGCAGCGGGCCGTCCGCCTGTCGCGGCAGGTCGATGGCCTGCAGGAACTGATCGCCAAAATGGAGGCCGACCTCAAAAGCGCCGCAAAAGCAGCGGCAGCTGCGCAGGCGAAAGGCGCACCGGACGGCAAACCGAATCTGCAGGCCCTCAAGGACCCCGGACGGCTCAGCCCAGCCATCGCTTTCGCCTCCGCGAAGCGGCTTTTACCGCTTCCGGTTAACGGCACGCGGCTCCGGAACTATGGCACCCCGGACGGTAATGGAGGCCAGGAAAAGGGCATTTCGATCGCTACCCGGCCCGGGGCGCAGGTCACAACCCCGTGTGACGGCTGGGTTGTGTATGCCGGCCCGTTCCGGAGCTACGGTCAACTCTTGATCCTCAATGCGGGCGGCGGGTATCATGTGCTCATCGCCGGGATGGAACGTATTTCGGTCAATATTGGCCAGTTCGTTCTGACGGGAGAGCCGGTCGCGACGATGGGATCACAGTCCCAGGTGGCTTCAATTCTGGCGGCACCTTCGAGCCAGCCCGTGCTGTATGTCGAGTTCCGTAAGGACGGGACTCCAATCGATCCAGGCCCATGGTGGGCCGCAGGTAAAGGCGAAAAGGTTCGCGGATGATGCGCAAGACTTCTCTCATTCTCCTCAGCGCAGCGGCAGGCGCTGCGGCGACGCTGTTCCTGACCCAACCGCGCGCCACGCTGATGGGATCGACGGCCCGCGCGGCAGCCGCCGACACCTATCGCCAGCTTAACCTGTTCGGCGACGTCTTCGACCGGGTCCGCGCCGACTACGTCGAGAAGCCCGACGACAAGAAGCTCATCGAGTCGGCCATCAGCGGCATGCTCACCGGCCTCGATCCGCATTCGAGCTACATGGATGCGAAGAGCTTCAAGGATATGCAGGTGCAGACCCGCGGCGAGTTCGGCGGGCTCGGCATCGAAGTCACCATGGAAGACGGCCTGATCAAGGTGGTGTCGCCGATCGACGACACGCCCGCCTCGCGCGCCGGCATCATGGCCAACGACATCATTACAACTCTCGATGACGAACCGGTTCAGGGCCTCACGCTCAACCAGGCCGTCGACAAGATGCGCGGTCCGGTCAACACCAAGATCAAGCTCAAGATCGTCCGCAAGGGCCAGGACAAGCCCATCGAAGTCACGCTGACGCGCGACAACATCCGCGTCCGTGCGGTGCGCGCCCGTGTCGAGAGCGGCGACATCGCCTACATCCGCATCACCTCGTTCAACGAGCAGACCACCGAGGGCCTGAAGCGCGAGATGGCCAATCTCACGCAACAGATCGGCCCCGACAAGGTGAAGGGCTACATTCTCGATCTGCGCAACAACCCGGGCGGACTGCTTGAAGAAGCCGTTTCGGTTTCAGATGCGTTCCTCGATCGCGGCGAGATCGTTTCGACTCGCGGCCGCAACGCCGAGGAAACCCAGCGCCGCACCGCCAAGCCGGGCGATCTCGCCAAGGGCAAGCCGGTGATCGTCCTGATCAACGGCGGCTCGGCCTCGGCCTCCGAGATCGTCGCCGGCGCGCTGCAGGACCACAAGCGCGCCACGCTGATCGGCACGCGCTCGTTCGGCAAGGGATCGGTGCAGACGATCATCCCGCTGGGTTCGGGCAACGGCGCGCTGCGCCTGACCACGGCGCGTTACTTCACGCCGTCGGGCAAGTCGATCCAGGCCAAGGGCATCACGCCGGACATCGAGGTGCTGCAGGACGTGCCGGAAGATCTGAAGGCCCGCACCGACACCAAGGGCGAAGCCTCGCTGCGCGGCCATCTCAAGGCCGAGGGTCAGGAAGAAACCGGCTCGCAGTCCTACGTGCCGCCGGATGCCAAGGACGACAAGGCGCTCAAGGCCGCCGATGACCTGCTGCACGGCATCAAGCACAATGCCTCGAACACCACGACTCCGGCACCTGCCGAGAAGGACAAGGCCAAGGCCAACTGAGCCTGCAGGTTCCTCTCTCTCATCAAGGGCGGCCCGTTGGGCCGCCCTTTTTTAATGCGCGCGGAACCGGTGGAAGCCGCCTTTCGGATCGGGACCTTGACCCGCCGTGGTAGGATTCGCGTGATTGATTCGCGAGACTGAGGCCTTGACCACGGACGATCTCAGCGCACCGCTTGGACAGGACCGCCCGCGCAAGCGGCGAATTCGCCTGCCGTTTACGGCGCCGCAGGCGATTGCGACTATTCTCGTCCTGTTCCTGCTGACTTTCGCGGGCTTCGCATTATTCCATCGCGATCCGCTTGGCGGAGAGCCGATCGCCAAGGTCGCCTACGATCCGGCAACGCTTCCCGCCGAAAAACCCGCCAAGCCCTCGACCGGCGAAACACCACCAGCCTCCGCGACGTTGACCGACACCAGTCATGGGCAGCGCACCGTCACGATCATCGACGGCTCCAGCGGCAAGCGTCACGACATGGTCATCGGTGAAAACGCGCCGGCACAAGATTCACACGAACCCGCTGCCACGACACCGCCGCCGTCTTCGCCGTCGGGAATCAATCCGAAGCTGCTCGAAAAATCGCGTTACGGCATGATCCCGATCGCCGCCGGCGGCTTGAAACCTTATCAAGCCTACGCGTCCGGAACCGATCTTGAGCGCGCGCGGGCCGCGACCATGCCGAGCATTGCGATCGTCATCACCGGGCTTGGCGTCGGGGCGGCCAAAACGACCGATGCAATCACCAAATTGCCTGCGGAGGTGACGCTCGCTTTCACGCCTTACGGCTCGGAGCCTGGAACACTGGTCGAACGCGCCCGCGCGCAAAAGCACGAAGTGTTGCTGCAGGTGCCGATGGAGCCGTTCAACTATCCCGATAACGATCCAGGCCCGCAGACGCTGCTGACGACCCAGACGCCTGAGCAGAACGTCGATCGCCTCGCCTGGCATATGAGCCGCTTCCAGGGCTATGTCGGTCTTGCCAATTTCATGGGCTCGCGCTTCGTGGTGACCGACGCCGCGATGCAGCCGATCATCAAGGAAGCAGCCAAGCGCGGACTGGCCTGGCTTGATGATGGCGCAGCGCCGCGCAGCGTCGCGGGCCCGCTGGCGGACGCGCAGACCGTGCCGTTCGCCAAGGCCGACGCGATCATCGACACGGTGCCGACTGCAGCCGAAATCGACAAGGCGCTGGGCACGCTGGAAAACATCGCGCGCGAACGCGGCAAGGCGGTCGGCGTTGCATCGGCTCTCCCGGTGTCAATCAGCCATATCGCGGCCTGGGCGAAGGGTCTCGAAAGCCGTGGCCTGCTGCTGGTGCCGTTGACAACCGTGATGATGAAACCAAAATCGAACTGAGCGGCCCTCGCGCCCGCTCCTCCCAAGCCCGCAGGCTCCGGCGCCGCGGCACGCCATCGAATCTGACACGCCGGATCAGGGTTTGAAGACATGACGCGTTACGAAGATCTTCCCTATCGGACCTGTGTCGGCATGATGCTGATCAATCCCGAGGGGCTGGTCTTCATCGGCCGGCGCGCCGGTGGCATCGAACATGTCGACGAGACTCATGTCTGGCAGATGCCGCAGGGCGGCGTCGACAACGGCGAAGACACATGGGAAGCGGCCAAGCGCGAACTATACGAGGAAACCAATGTCCGCTCGGTGGAGAAACTCGCCGAAGTTTCTGATTGGCTGACCTACGATATCCCGCGCACAGTCGCGGGGCGCGCCTGGAAGGGGCGCTATCGCGGACAGAAGCAGCGCTGGTACGCCATGCGCTTTACCGGGAGGGACAGCGAGATCGACGTCGCCTCACCGGCCGGGCACAAGCCGGAATTCATCAAGTGGCGCTGGGAGCCGATGCAGAATCTGCCCGAACTGGTGGTGCCGTTCAAACGGCCGGTCTACGAGCGGGTGGTGCAGGAATTCGCACAGTTCGCGGCGAAATGAGGCATCTCATCCTGGCAAGAAAAAGCCCCGCCGAAGCGGGGCTTTTTTAATTCATCCAGACGGCGCTCAGTGCATTGCCGTTGAGGTGACGTACTGCTGGATCGCCTTGTAGTGGTCGAGCCGCGTGATGGCGCGATCGAGCGCGTTGCCGGGCTCTTCGTCCTTGAGCTTCTCTTCCATCTCCTCGATCTGCCTGGCGAATGCCACGCGATCGAGTTCGGCAAGCGACGTCGCGGTATCGGCGAGTACGGTGAGGCCCTTCTCGGACACTTCCGCGAGGCCGCCCAGCACGATGATCTTCTCGTGCCTGCCGCCGACGGTGAGCGTCAGGATCCCGGGACGCACGCTCGCGACCAGCGGCGAATGGCCGGCCAATATGCCGAAGTCACCCTCGACGCCGGGCACATCGACCTGCTCGACTTCACCCGAGAAGGCGATCTTTTCCGGCGACACGAGATCGAAGTGAAAGGTAGCCATGGTGCTTTCTCTGTCGTGGAATGTTGCTTACGCAGCTTCCGCAGCGAGCTTCTTGCCCTTCTCGACGGCTTCTTCGATGGTGCCGACCATGTAGAACGCCGCTTCCGGCAGATGGTCGTACTTGCCTTCGCAAAGGCCCTTGAAGCCCTTGATGGTGTCGGCGAGGTCGACGAACTTGCCCGGCGAGCCGGTGAAGATTTCCGCGACGTGGAACGGTTGCGACAGGAAGCGCTCGATCTTGCGGGCGCGAGCCACTGTCAGCTTGTCCTCTTCGGACAGTTCGTCCATGCCGAGAATGGCGATGATGTCCTGCAGCGACTTGTAGCGCTGAAGGATCTGCTGCACCTGCCGCGCGGTCTGATAGTGCTCCTCACCGACGACGAGCGGCGAAAGCATGCGCGAGGTCGAGTCGAGCGGGTCCACCGCCGGATAGATGCCCTTTTCGGAGATAGCGCGGTTGAGCACCGTGGTCGCGTCCAAGTGGGCGAACGAGGTCGCCGGCGCCGGGTCGGTCAAGTCGTCCGCCGGAACGTAGATCGCCTGCACCGAAGTGATCGATCCCTTGGTGGTGGTGGTGATGCGCTCCTGCAGCGCGCCCATGTCGGTCGCGAGCGTCGGCTGATAACCCACCGCCGAAGGAATACGGCCGAGCAGCGCCGACACTTCCGAACCCGCCTGCGTGAAGCGGAAGATGTTGTCGACGAAGAACAGCACGTCCTGGCCTTGATCGCGGAAGTGCTCGGCGACGGTCAGGCCCGAGAGGCCGACGCGGGCGCGGGCGCCCGGCGGCTCGTTCATCTGGCCGTACACCAGCGCGCACTTGGAGCCGGCGGTCGAGCCGTTGTTCTTCTTCGGGTCCTTGTTGACGCCCGACTCGATCATCTCGTGATAGAGGTCGTTGCCCTCGCGGGTGCGCTCGCCGACGCCGGCGAACACCGAGTAGCCGCCGTGGGCCTTCGCGACGTTGTTGATCAGCTCCATGATCAGCACGGTCTTGCCGACGCCGGCGCCGCCGAACAGGCCGATCTTGCCGCCCTTGGCGTAGGGAGCCAGCAGGTCGACGACCTTGATGCCGGTGACGAGGATCTGCGCCTCGGTCGACTGCTCCGAATAGGCCGGGGCCGGCTGGTGGATGCCGCGGGTGGCGGTGGTCAGGATCGGGCCGGCTTCGTCGACCGGCTCGCCGATGACGTTCATGATTCGGCCAAGCGTCTCCTCGCCGACCGGAACCGCGATCGGGGCGCCGGTGTCGGTCACGGACTGGCCGCGAACCAGACCTTCGGTCGAGTCCATCGCGATGGTGCGAACGGTGTTCTCGCCGAGGTGCTGGGCGACTTCGAGCACCAGGCGGTTGCCGAGGTTCTCGGTCTCGAGGGCGTTCAGGATCTCCGGCAGCTCGCCGTCGAACTGCACGTCGACGACCGCGCCGATGACCTGGGCGACCCGGCCGGTACCGGTGTTGGCGGGCTTCTCGGCGGTCTTCGTCTTGGTGGTCTTGGTAGCGGCTTTGGCCATGGCGGAACCTCGGGACTAGCGCATTCGGATGTTGCGGCAGCCGGCGGAGAGCGCCCGCCGGCCGTATAGATCAGGCGGTTAGAGTGCTTCCGCGCCGGAGATGATCTCGATCAGTTCCTTCGTGATCATCGCCTGGCGGGTGCGGTTGTACGTCAATGTCTGCTTGGGGATCATCTCGCCGGCGTTGCGCGTGGCTTTGTCCATGGCGCTCATCTGCGCTCCGTATAAGGACGCCG
>JBQCHK010000031.1:0-210380 GCA_051954725.1 Afipia sp.
AAGAGCGCGCCTGACCGGAGGCGGCGCTTATCGCTTCCCGTCGCCGCGCATGAAATCGAAGTCGCAGCCGTCGTCAGCCTGCGTGATCGCGTCGTGGAATAGCCGCGCGTAGCCGCGTGCCGCCCATTCGGGCCGCCCCGACTCCACGATGGCCCTGCGGCGGCGTTCGAGTTCGGCATCATCCACCAGCAGATCGATACGGCGCTTCGCAACGTCAAGACGAATCCGGTCGCCGGTTCGCACCAGCGCCAGCGGGCCGCCCACCGCCGATTCCGGCGTGATGTGCAGGACGATGGTGCCGAACGCGGTGCCGCTCATCCGCGCATCGGAAATTCGCACCATGTCTTTCACGCCGGTGCGCGCGAGCTTCATCGGGATCGGCAGATAGCCCGCTTCCGGCATCCCCGGCGCACCTTTCGGCCCGGCGTTCCGCAACACCAACACGTCATCGGCCCTGACATCGAGCGCGGGATCGTCGATCCGCAACGTCATATCTTCCACCGACTCGAACACCACGGCGCGGCCGGTATGCTGCATCAGTTTCGGGCTCGCGGCGGATTGCTTGATCACCGCGCCGCGCGGCGCGAGATTGCCGCGCAACACCGCCATGCCGCCCTCGGCGTTGATCGGGTTGTCGCGCGGGCGGATCACATCCTGTCCCGGCACATCTTCGGCATTGTTCACCACCTCGCGCAACGTGTCGCCCGCGATTGTTTTCGCGTCGAGGTCGATCAAATCGCCTAACTGCTTCATGAGCTTGGGCACGCCGCCGGCATGATGGAAGTGCTCCATGTAGTGCAGGCCTGACGGCTTGAGATCGACCAGCACCGGCACCTTGCGCCCGAGTTCATCGAAGGCGTCGAGGTCGATGCGATGCGGGGTGCGATTGGCGATGGCAGTGAGATGAATGAGGCCATTGGTCGAACCGCCAATCGCCTGCAGCACCACCTGCGCATTCCGGAATGCAGCCGGCGTCAGCAGTTCATTCGGCGTCGGCCCGCCAGCGACCGCCATTTCCGCCGCTCGCCGGCCGCTGGCTTCGGCGCTGCGCACGCGTTCGGCATGGGGCGCGGGAATGGTCGCGCTCATCGGCAGCGACAGGCCAAGCGTTTCGGTGATGCAGGCCATCGTGCTTGCGGTGCCCATCACCATGCAGGTGCCGACCGATGGCGCCAAGCGTCCGTTGACGTCGGCGATTTCCTGCTCGTCGATCTCACCGGCGCGATACGCGCTCCACAACCGGCGGCAATCGGTGCAGGCGCCGAGTACCTCGCCCTTGTGATGGCCGACCACCATCGGCCCGACCGGCACCACCACCGTCGGCAGATTGGCGCTGACCGCCGCCATGATCTGCGCCGGCAGCGTCTTGTCGCAGCCGCCGATCACAACGATCGCATCCATGGGCTGGGCGCGGATCATCTCCTCGGTATCCATCGCCATCAAATTGCGCAGATACATCGAGGTCGGATGGGCGAAGCTCTCACCGATCGAAATGGTGGGAAACACCATCGGCATCGCGCCCGCCAGCATCACCCCGCGTTTAACCGCCTCGATCAGAACCGGGGCGTTGCCGTGGCACGGGTTGTAGTCGCTGTAGGTATTGGTAATGCCGACAATGGGGCGATTTAGTGCATCGTCCGAAAAGCCCATCGCCTTGATGAACGCCTTGCGCAGGAACAGCGAGAACCCTGCATCGCCGTAGCTGGTGAGACCCTTTCGCAGGCCTTTTGTCATTGTCTGATCCTTGCGCTCATCGGAACCGAAAGCACCCGCAAGCTATTGCGGCGGGCGGCGATGTCAATGAAGATCGCGCCCGGTCCGGCCCGACCGCATCAAAAAGGAAACAACAATGGACTACCGCAGCCTCGGCCGTAGCGGCCTGAAAATCTCACCCCTGTGCCTCGGCACCATGATGTTCGGCGACGCAACTGACGAAGTGACGTCGGGTACGATCATCGCCAAGGCCAAGGATGCCGGGATCAACTTCATCGATACCGCGGACGCCTATTCCAAGGGAGGATCGGAATCCATCGTCGGACGCGCGATCAAAAAAGACCGGAACGACTGGATTCTGGCGACCAAGGCAGCGAACCCGATGGGCGACGGCGTCAACCAGCGCGGCCTGTCCCGTAAATGGCTCCTGCAGGCCGCCGAGGACAGCCTGCGGCGACTCGGCACCGACTATCTCGACATCTACTACCTGCACAAGGAAGACCACGGCACTCCGCTCGAGGAGACCGTACGCGCGATGGCGCAACTGATCCGCGACGGCAAGGTGCGCTACTTCGGCGTTTCGAACTATCGCGCCTGGCGCATCGCGGAAATCTGCAACATCTGCGATCGGCTCGGCATTGATCGCCCGGTGGTCAGCCAGCCCTATTACAATGCCATGAACCGTATGCCGGAGATCGAACAACTGCCGGCGTGCAATTACTATGGCCTCGGCGTCGTGCCTTACAGCCCGCTGGCGCGCGGCGTGCTGACCGGAAAATACACACCGGACAGCCGTCCCGAACAAGGCACCCGTGCCGCGCGTAACGACACCCGCATGATGCAGACCGAATGGCGTCCGGAATCGTTGCAGCTTGCCCAGACCGTCCGCAAGCATGCCGAGGCGCGCGGCATCACCGCGGGGCAATTCGCGGTGGCGTGGGTGCTCAACAATCGATTTGTCAGCGGCGTCATCGCAGGCCCGCGCACCGAGGAACAATGGGACCAGTACATGAAAGCGCTCGACTACCGTTTCACTGCGGAAGACGAAGCGCTGATCGACAGTCTTGTGACCACCGGCCACCCATCGACGCCGGGCTTCAATGATCCCGCCTACCCCATCGAAGGCCGGCCCGTACGAACTGCGGCTGCGTGATCCCAGAAACAAGAGGGCGGACATGCAACTGCATATCCGCCCCGTTCATCACATTTATATGGCTGAGGATCAGGCTTCGACCACGCGCTCGTTAAAGATGCGGCGGCAATCCATCTCGTATTCCAGATCGACCACCGGCGGCCGGTTGAAGTGCCAGGTCAGGCCGTGACGAAACACGCCGCGCTTGGCGAGTTCGGCTTCCAGGAACGGGAAAATGTCGTGCACGGTGTAGAGCTGAACGCCCGTCAGCTTGCTCCAGTCACCGCCGAACGCAGCCATGCGCCGTTCCATCTCACCCAGTACCCAGCGGGCCTTTTCGACCATTGCCTCGGGGCTGATGTCACCGAGACGGATAGCATGGTCGCGATAGTCTCCCTTGCCTTCCGGCGCCTCACCGCTGCCTGCGACAACGAATGACTCCGGCGCATTCGGGGCGACGACGGTGTAAGAGAACGCGTAGAAGCTCGGCACCGGCGGCGGATTGACCTTCGGGCACACGTTACTGCGCGCGACAGGATTGGCGCCGCCCTTCAGAATGCCCCACTGGTCGAGAAACTGGGTGTATTCGCTATTGAAGCTCTTGAACCCGCTTTCGGTGAACGGCGCAGGCGAGCGCAGCTCGCAGGCGCAGAACGACGTGAGCGGACGGCCCGCCGCCTTGATGATCTCGGCAGCGCGCTCGAAACCCTCCTTCAGCGGAACAGGATTGGCAAACCGCACCCGCTCGATGCTGAAACCCGGCAAGGCTCCAACACCCGCGGAGTATTGACTGACGCCCGGGATGAACCTGTAGCCACCGTCACGCGCTTCAACAGTCTCGGTCATGATGACGCTATACCTCTTTCGGTCTTGGGGAATGATGAGGCGTGCCGGGACTAGCCCTTCAACACGCCCAGATAAGCTTCACCGATGATCGGATCGGCAAGAAGATCCTGTCCTGAGCCGGACCGGACGATGCGGCCCATGTCCATGACAAACGCGGAATGACACAGGTCGAGCGCGGTGATGACGTCCTGTTCGACAAGCAGGATCGACATGCCCTCCGCGTTGAGCGTCCGCAGTGCCGCGACAAGCTGCTCGACCAGCAATGGAGACAGGCCGAGCGATAGCTCGTCGATCATCAGCAGCGTAGGCGCGCTCATCAGACCGCGGCCGATAGCGCACATCTGCTGTTCGCCTCCGGACAGCGTGGCTGACGCCTGATTGCGGCGCTCGAAAAGCTTCGGAAATGTCGTGTAGACCCGGTCGATATCACGCTTGAGTTCGGCCGACGACACGTGGCGTGAATAGGCGCCCATGAGCAGATTGTCCTCGACGCTCATGGCGCCGAACAGCCGTCGCCCTTCCGGCACATGGACAATGCCGTGGGACAGGATGGTTGCCGCGGTCGCTTTCGACAGATCCTCGCCCTCGGACAGGTACGATCCCGACTGCACCGGGATCAGACCCGACAACGCTCGCATCAGGGTGGTCTTGCCGGCCCCATTTGAGCCGATCAGCGCCGTGATCTCACCCTTGCGCACGGCAAGGTCGATGCCCCACAGCACCTGTACTTCGCCGTAACCGGCGCGCAACCCCTTCAGTTCGACGATCGAAGCATCAGCCATGGACGCCGGTCCTCTGCGCATATTGCTGGCCCAGATAGGCCTCGATCACCGCCGGATTGGTCATCACGTCGCGCGGCTGACCATCGGCGATCAACTGCCCGTTGTGTAGCACCACGATCCGCGAACAGACGTTGAGCACGACTTTCATGAGATGCTCGATCATGACGATGGTGATGCCGTCCGCCGCCAGTTGATGGATCAATTGCGTGGCGCGCTCGACTTCGGCGCTGTTGAGGCCGGCGTTCACTTCGTCGAGAAACAGAAGCTTGGGCCGCATCGCCAGCGCCTTCGCCAGCTCCAGCCGCTTGCGCATGGCCAGCGTCAGTGTCGCGGCCGGTTGTCCGGACTGCGCCTCG
Source organism: Afipia sp. (assembly GCA_051954725.1). GTDB lineage: Bacteria > Pseudomonadota > Alphaproteobacteria > Rhizobiales > Xanthobacteraceae > Afipia. The sequence continues at coordinate 4,830 of JBQCHK010000031.1, forward strand.
AGCCCGACAAACGCGAGATGCCGCCGCGCCTCATCGCGCGCGGACTTCAGGCTCTCGCCCGGTTGTGAGAACAGCGCCGCCGCAGCCACGTTATCGAGCGCGCTGAACTCGGCAAACGGCTGAACGATCTGGAAGGTGCGAGACAGGCCGAGCCGCGCCGACTGATAGGTCTTGACCTTTGTGATGTCCTGCCCGTCGAACGTCACGGTGCCGGAACTCGCCGGCGTGACGCCGGTCACCACGTTGACCAGTGTCGTCTTGCCGGCGCCGTTCGGCCCGATAAGGCCGATCACCTCACCCTTGTTGACGGTCAGCGAGACGTCGCGCAGCGCCTGAAGACCGCTGAAACGGCGCGAGACCGATTGCAGGCGAAGAATCTCAGACATTCTTCGTCCTCCGGAACAAAGTTTTTCGGCGCAGCGACATCAAGCCATGCGGCAGGAACAACAGCAGCAGGACTATCAGCACGCCAAGGACAGCGCTGTGGATCTGGATGTAGTTGCGCCAGACCACTTCCTCGAGCCCGAGATAGACGAACGCGCCGATCGTCACCCCGAGCGGCGATCCAAGGCCGCCGATCAACGCCATGACGATCGGTTTGACCGAATAGAGAATGTCGAACACATCCGACGGGTCGATGTAATGGACCCACGCGGCATAAATGCCGCCCGCCCCGCCGACAAAACAGGCCGACAGGCCGAAAGCGACACTCTTGTAGAGCGTGGTATTGAGACCGACCATGTTGGCGGCGGTCTCGTTCTGCATGATGCAGGACAGACCGAAGCCGAGCTTCGAGACCGACACCACCATCACCATCACCGCGGTGGCGAGCAACAGCCCCCACATCGCGTAAAAGAAGAACGTCGCATCGCCCATGATTCCGGCGCTGGCCGTGAGCGGAATGTTGAGGCCCATTCCGCCGCCGGTCAGATCGGTGGCATTGTTGACGAGTTCACGGAACACTTCGATCAGCGACAGGCTGGCAATTGCGAAATAATGCCCACGCAACCTGAGCAGCGCCGCGCCGAGCACGGCCGCCACCAAAAACGATCCGATGCCTGCAATCGGAACCGCGGCCGCCAGCGGCATACCGCGCGCGAGCAGCACGCCGGCGATATAGGCGCCAAGGCCGAAGAAGGCCGCGGTCGCGAACGATGGATAGCCGGCGAAACCGCCGACGACGTTCCAGGACAACGCCAGGATCGCATACATACAGGCGATGGTGCCGAGGCGAAGCGCATACGGCCCGCCGAACAGCGGCAGCGCTGCGATACAAGCGATCAGCGCCAGCAGAAAGAGATTTGCGCGGCTCATTCGAAACCCTTCCGGCCGAGCAGGCCCTGGGGCCTCAAAATCAGGAATATGATAAGCAGCACGAACGACAGCGTCGTCGCATGCGCCGGTCCGATCATCGCCGAGCCGACACCTTCGATCAGCGCCAGCAGGATTCCTCCGGCGAGTGCACCGGAGACACTGCCGAGACCGCCCAGCACGCAGACCACGAAAGCCTTGCCGAGATAGGCCGTGGAGGTCAGCGGCGAAATCGGGAAGATCAGCGCCATCAGCACGCCAGCGCACCCCGCCAGAGCTGCGCCGAGCCCGAATGCGGTCGCATAGATCGAGTTGACATCGACGCCCATCAGCACCGCAGCATCGCGATCAAGCCGGACAGCGACGATCGCGCGTCCGACCCGCAGCCGACGCAGGATGAGATAGAGCACACCGGTCAACGCCAGCGCTGCGACGGTCGCAATCAGACGATCGACCGGCACGACGACATCGAAAACTGAAATCGATCCCATCGGCGGAGTCAGCGTCAGCTTCCGGTAGTCGGCCTTGAAGAAGTAGATCATCGCATTGTTCAGGATCAGGTCGAGCCCGAACGTGAGCGTCAGCGTTACCAGCACCGGCGCGGTGATCACCCTGTTCAGGATAAGACGCTGGATGGCGTAGCCGAAAACGAAGAACAATGGCGCGGCGATCAGGAGCGCGTACCAGGGCGAGATATGCAAGCTCTGGTACAGGCCCCATGCCAGGTAGGCACCCAGCACGATGAACGAGCCGTGGATCAGGTTGATGACGTTCAGGACGCCCCAGACCAGCGAGAACCCGATTGCGATGCATGCGTACAAACAGCCCAGCACCAAGGCATTGATCAAAATCTGGGCCGCAAACATTTCGGGTTCTCGCCTTCAGTCCGTTCGGTGGGTCAGTTCACGCCGAGCTTGAATTCGCCCTGCTTGATGATGTCGGGAGACAGCACCACGGCCTTGCCGCCCTGAAGCTGGAATACCGGCGGTTCAAGCGAATTGATCTGGCCGGTCGGGCCGAACTTGACCGGGCCCCAGAAGGTCATGACGTCGGTCGCAGCCAGTGCGTCGCGCACCTTCTCCTTGTCGAGCGAGCCGGCCTTTTCGATCGCCATCTGGAACAGCGCACCGGAAACCGACGCCGAGGCCTGCGCATAGTCGGGCTCCGACTTGTACTTCTCGCGGAACAGCTTCACGTAGTTCGCGGTGGTGCCGAAAATGTCCTTGCCATTGTAGTGAGCAGCCGGATGCCACCACGCCGCGCTGGTGATGTTCTCGCCTGACGGACCAGCCGCGTCGATGAACTCCTGATAGGCCGGGCCGGCGATCATCGACACCACATCGGCCTTGATCTGCTGGTCGGTCATCTGCTTGCGGACCAGCAGCAGGTCGTTGATGTAGCCGGTGACGAAAATCCACTGCGGCGACTGCGCCTTGATCTGCGACAGCGTCGCGGAGTGATCGAGGGTGCCGATCGCATACTTCTCGAAGTAGACGACCTCGAAGCCGTTCGCCTTCGCCGACTTCTCCATTTCCTGCGCGATCGCCAGCGGGAACAGATCGTTGCGCGCGAGAATCGCGACCTTCTTCACGTTGGGCGCCTTCGCCTTGACGATCTTGGTCAGCGGCGTGGTCAGCGTGTCATTGGGAGTGAAGGTGCCGAACAGATACTTGTAGCCCTGGTCGTAAACCTGAGCCGACGACGCGGTCGAGGCGATGGTCGGCATCTTGTAGCGCTCGGACACGCTGCTGGCGGCCTTGGCCGCGCCGGAGCCGAACGGGCTGAACATGAAGTTCACGCCATTCTGGGTGATCATCTGTTCGGTGGCCTGCACCGCGCGCGGCGTGTTCGACTGGTAGTCCGAGTAAACGATCTCGACCTTGTATTTCTTGCCACCGACCGCGATGCCGCCGGCCTTGTTGACCTGCTCGGCCCACAGGTCATAGCCCTGCTGCTGCTTGATGGCCTCCGGCGCCAGCGGGCCGGTCAGCGGCAGCGGCGCGCCGAACTTGATGACATCCTGCGCGAGAGCGGCGGACGCGGACAACGCCAAGCCCGCCGCAACCAGAAGCGAACTTGATAGACGCGCATAACGGGGCAGAAAACGGGTCATCTTCGGTATCCTCCATCCTTGTCGGCGCATTGCTTGCGGCGAAATCATGTCAAATCCGAAAATCGAATAAAAGCGTTGAAATTCGAAGCAGGCGATCTGATAATTAGAACGTTGTGCATCGCAGCGATCACTTTTTAATCTTACCTTCCGCAGCGCCAAGGGGCTGAAATTCATGATTGAATCGACCGCGATCCGGTATTTCCGGGAAGTCACCGCGCGCGGATCGATCAAACAGGCAGCAGAGTCGCTTCGCATCGCACCCAGCGCCATCAGCCGGCAGATTCAGGGACTCGAGGATACGCTGTCCGCGAAACTGTTCGAGCGCGGCGCGCGCGGCATGAGCCTGACCGACGCGGGTCACCTGCTCTATCGTTATGCCGTCGAGAACCAGACCCAGCTCGAGCGCATCCGAACACAGGTTGAGGAATTCGGTTCTGTCCAGCGCGGGCACGTCAAGATCGCGACGGTCGAAGGCCTGCTGGCGAGTTTCCTCTCCGACTTCATCGCCTTTCTCGCCCGGGAATATCCGGGCATCACGACCTCCGTCACCGCTGTCGGATCGCGCGACGTCGCCGACATGATCAGCCGTCACGAGGTCGATCTGGGTCTGGTGTTCGGCCGCGCGCCTCGGCGCGATCTGATTGAATTGGCGCGCATGCGGCAATCGCTGTATCTGATGGTGGCGCCGCAGCACGCCATGGCCCGCCTCGGTCATTGCACGGTGAAAGATCTCGATGGGCTGCGCGTCGTGCTGCCCGATCCATCCTTCGGCATCCGTCAGGAACTCGACCGGGTCTGCGCTCAGGCGAATGTTCGCCTCGAACTATGCACCGAAACCAATTCACTGGCGTTCGCGCGCGCTATCGTCGCGCAAACCGGGTTTGGCACATTCCTGCCGCGCGAAGCGGCCATGCCGGAGTTGATCGCCGGAACGCTGGTCGCCGTTCCGCTTCGCGATAAACGGCTCGAAGCGACGCAGGTCACCCTGGTCCAGCTGGCATCGCGCAGCCCCTCGCCGTCGACCGCGCGGATCGCCCAGTTGCTGGCGGCCAGCATGAAGGACCGCAGCGACTGACGCGATTTAGAATGCGCTGTAACCGCCGTCGATGACGATGCAGTCCGCGGTGTGATAGGCGGATGCCGTGCTCATCAAGTAGACGGCGATGCCGCCGAAATCCTCCGGTCTGGCAAAACGGCGCACGGGAATGCGCGGCACGGCCGCGGCCATGAACTTGTCATTCGCCTGCAGGCCTTCCGTCATCTCGGTATCGACCCAGCCGGGCAGGATCGCGTTGGCCGTAATGCCATAGCGGGCATGTTCCACGGCCAGCGCCTGAATAACCGAGTTCACCGCGGCTTTCGACGCCGCATAGTGCTCGTTGCGCGCCGTACCGAACAGCGTTGCCATGCTGGACGTGGCCACCAGCCGCCCGAATGCGTCACCCTTCGCGGCGCGCTCGACCATATGACGTGCGATTGGCTGAAGCGCGTGAAACACGCCGTCAAGGTTGACCGAAAACATGCGCCGCCAGTCTTCAGGCGTGCGGTCGATAAAAGCGTGGCGCCCTCCACCGCCAATTCCGGCATTGGCGAAGCAGCCGTCGATCCGGCCGAACTGGTCGAGTGTTGCTCTGGCCGCGGCGTCGGCCTGCCCGCGATCGGAGACATCGCACACCAGTGTCTGCACACGCCCACCGGCTTTCTTGATGGATGCTTCCGCCGCCGCATTTTTCTCGGCGTTGCGTCCCCAGATCGACACCGCGCAGCCGTGTCCGGCCAGCGCCTGCGCCATCCCCAAACCGATCCCGCCATTGCCGCCGGTGACAACGGCAACGCGATTGCTCAGGTCAAACATGGAATCCATCGACATCTCCCCACAACTCACGGGCCGCATCATAACCATGCCGTTGTGGCCTGTCTGCCGGCAAAACAAAGAGCGCTCCGGCAAGATCGCCAAGTGCGAACAGGACAAATTTCTGCAATCAGATTTAGGTCAGCTGCGGGGCCGCAATGTGAAATACGCGCATAGCACAACCGGAACGCCAAGCGTCAGCCACGACAGGCCATCCCAGACACCGTCTCCGACCAGCGCGGAGATCAGCCCGACCACGCTCAGTGCGCCGATCACCATTGGCGCGGCGAAGATCTGCCCAAGCGTCTGCCGTCGCGAACGCACTGTCATGACGTAAACACCGGCTGTTCGGCAGGCCCGACCGAACCAGCCACGGCCCGCTCGATGCTGATGCCCGACTTGCGACGGCGCAGCCAGAGATAAAGACCCGTGACCAGAACCGCGATAGTGATGATATCGAGCACCGCCCAGATGATCTTGAGCGGCATGCCGCCATAGTCGCCGAAATGCAGCGGCTGCGACACCAGCAGCGTTGCGACATACCATGGCATTGGCCTGCTGTCGGTCAGCTTGCCGGTCTCGGCATCGATCAGCGCAGGCTTCAACAACTTGGACGTCAATGGCGTGTTGCCGCGCATGAACACCGCATAATGCGTCTTGCTGCTGAAAAGCGTTCCGGGAAACGCGACGAATGCCGGTTTCATGTCCGGCTCTGCCTGCTGCGCGACGCGCACCGCCGCATCGATCGACGAGGGATTTTCCGGTATCGGCTTGTCCTTGTACTGCGCGGTCATCTCGGCGAGTTGCCCGTACTGCCACGCCTTGATCACCAGATCGGCCCAGGTGTTGATCACACCGGTAAAGCCGACCACCAGCATCCAGACCACCAGCAGAATGCCGGTCAGGTTGTGAATATCGAGCCAACGGACAACCCGCACCCGCTCGCGGCGATAAGTGCCGAACTTGAGCTTCCGCATCGATGGCGCATAAACGACGATCCCCGAGACAATCGCCACGCAGAACAGAATTCCCATGAATCCAAGAAAGAGCTTGCCGGGAAGACCCGCAAACATATCGGTATGCAGCTTCAGCATGATGTAGGTGAAGCGCCTGGTCACATCGGGCGCGTCCAGATAAGCAGCGGTATGCGCATCGATCCGCGCGATCCTGTTGTTGGCGGGATTGGCGTCGATCGACGGGCCGATGCTGACCATCAACGAGTTTGGATCGTCGTCGTCCCAGATCAGGAAGTGAGCCACATGGCCGGGCTCATGCTTCAGCGTGCTCGCGACCACGGCATCAAGGCTGGCAAGCGGCGTTCCCGGAGGAACAGCCGCCGCCTCGACCTCTTCATGGAGCAGATGGTCGATCTCGTGATGGAATACCAGCGGCAGGCCGGTGATGCAAAGCATCAGCATGAAGACGGTGCAGATGATGCTCGACCATTTATGCACCCATCCCCATCGCCGCAGTGATACCGTCCCTGCCGCCAAGGCAACTCTCCCTAGTTCCAGCTATACTTCAGCGAACCGAGAACGGTTCTTCCGGTCCCGAGGCCGCAATACGCAAGCCCAGTCAGACAAGACGCGACGTAGTAACGATCGGTCAAATTCTTGACGTTGACCTGGGCTTTCCATCCCTTCAGGTCGGGGCGCGCGTAAGCAAGATCGTAGCTCAGACTCGCGTCGACCAGCGTGTAGCTCGGGATAACGAACGTGTTGAACGAATCGCCATAGCTTTCCCCGACATAGCGGACGCCCGCGCCGACACCGAGACCGGCGAGCGGTCCGTCGAACCAGGTGTACTTCGCCCACAGCGACGCCTGATCAGCCGGCACAGCCTGAAGATTTTTCCCGGCGTAGCCCGCAATGCTCTGGGTTACTCTGGGATCCATATGGGTGAAGGCCGCAACGAACTCGAGTTCACGCGTAAGGTTGCCCTTCGCCTCGAATTCGAACCCGCGGACCCGGGCCGCATCGGTCTGAACGTACACGAACGGATTCAGCGGGTTCGCCGTCAGCACATCGTTCTGATTGATCTCGAATATCGCGGCTGTGAACATCAGGTTGGTGCCGGGCGGCATGTACTTGATGCCGAGTTCTTTCCCTTCGCCAGTCGTCGGCTTGAACGGCTGCCCGTCCAGGCCGGCTCCCGTATTCGGCACAAAGGATGTCGAATAGCTGACGTATGGCGACAGGCCGCCATCGAACAGATAGTTGAGGCCGACACGACCGGTTTGCGCTGAATCGCTGCGCTGGTACACCCCCTTGGGCGGCCACGATGCATAGCTGGTCAACCGGGTATTGACGAAGTCCTGACGGCCGGTCAGCGACAACGTCCAGCGATCGAGCTTGACCTGATCCTGCAAGTAGATGCCCGCCTGATTGATCTTTGAATCGCTCAGGATGAATGGGGTCAGAGTGCTCGCGGCGGGGACAGCCGCTCCATACACAGGATTGTAGGCATCGATCGGCGCAATGCCTGCTGTGCGATAATCCGTGCTGCCGGTCTGGTTGAGATAATCGAATCCCACAAGCACTTTATGGGTCAAGGGGCCAGTTCGAAAATCAGCCTGAAGCTGGTTATCGATGGTCAGGTTTTTTGCCTCGGCCCACACATAGTTATAAGTCCGCGCCACCAGCGAATTGCTCGTCGATGCAGGCGTCGGCGGGAATATCGGAGAGAACATGCCTTCCGAGCGAACGCTCGCGAGGTCATTGGTCACTTCCATGTAACGCACGTTCTGCCGGAACTGGAGATTGTTGTCGAAGCGGTGCAGGAATTCATAGCCGATCGACGCTTGCTCCAGCTTGTATCCATCGAGGCCCGGCTCGCCGATATAGCGGCTGTAGGGAACATGACCGTTTGGATTCGGCAGGAACGACACCTGACCGGGGACATATTGCTGGTAGCCCTTGTTGTCGATCTTCTGATACTGGGCCAGGATCGTGAAGCTGGTATCGTTGTTCGGTCGCCATGTGAAGCTCGGCGCGATAAACAGCTTGTTGTCCTGCATGAAGTCGGTCTGCGTATCGCTCTTTCGTCCGAGACCGACGATGCGATAGAGAAACTCGCCGTTCTTGTCGATCGGGCCGCCAATGTCGAAGGCGCCCTGAACGCGGTTGAACGAGCCGAACACGCCTTCGACATTATAGTGCGGCGTGGCGGTCGGGCGCTTGCTGACCATGTTGACCAAGCCGCCGGGATCGGTCTGGCCATAAAGACCAGATGATGGGCCCTTCAAGACTTCGAGCCGTTCGAGGCCGTAGGTCTCGATCTTCGGCATCGCAAATGTCGTGCTGTCCGCCGGCAGGCGAAGACCATCCAGATAGCGCGGAGCATCAAATCCGCGAATTTTCATGCCGTCGAAGAATGCATTGGCGCCGTAGGACTGAAGCGAAACGCCAGGCGTATACTCAAGTGCATCCTGCACGCTCTGCGCACCCTGCGCTGCGACCTGATCCTGGGTTACGACCGAGATGGATTGCGGCGTATCGATCAATAGCGTGTCGGTCTTGCTCGCGGTGGCGCTCCGGCTTGCCGTGTAACCCCGGACCGGCCCCGTGGCGCTTTCGGTAACCTGCGGCGCGGGATTGGGCGTGACCTGCGGAGCAGGTGCGACACGGGCGGGCCGCGCTGCCGGGCGACGGCGCGCAGTCACCCGCACTTCAGGAAGCGGCGCTGCCTGCTCCGATGCCTGGCTGGATTGCGCCATCGCTGGCACGGCCGGATAAAAGCAAACAACTGCCGCAGCACCGAGCGCCGCGTTCATTGCAGCGCGCAAAGTCCAGCCCGAAAGCCCCCGCCTCGTCATTCAAGAATCCCCGTTTCTTGGTGTTCTGATCGTTTGGGACAAAGCAGATTTGAATGCGGAACGCCTTTGCGGTTGCGCAAAACATCTTTGATGTCGCGTTGAGGACTTCGAATGTGAGCTGAAAACCTGTCGGCGTGCGACGCGCGGACGCGGCCGATGCATGCAGTCGGCTTTTCGATTTGGATTCGTTCTAAATCAGGAGGCTCTTTGTGCCCGGCATCGGCTCGGCGCGAAGCCGAACCGCTTCCGAAATGCCGTGGCGAAGTTGGCGGGGCTCGAATAGCCGACATGATAGGCGGCTTCCGCGACGGAGAACTGGCGATATACCAGCGCTTCCTTTGCCGCATCGAGGCGACTGACCCGCAGATAGTCGATCGCGCTCATCCCGTAGGCCGCGCGAAAGCGGATGTTGAACGATCGACGGCTTAGGCCTGCACGGCGAGCCAGTTCCGCAATGCTCCATGGATAGCGCAAATCCGCGTCGACCATATCCTTGACTGCCTGAAGCCGCACACGCTTCTGATCCAGCGCGCCATCGACGCTGGTATGATTCTTCAGTGCAAATATCGAGCGCGCCAGAATTTCAGTGGCCTGCGCGGCCAATAGCAGATGCCCTTCCCGATCCTGAATCGTCGGCGACAGCATCTCAAGGGCAATCGCCTGAAGCCGGGGCGGCGCTTTCATGGTGACATAAGCAACGGAACGGCCCGATGTCTCGAACAGATCGAGGAAAATCCCTTCGAGGCCGAGTTGAACGATCGACGCATAAGGAAACGCCAAACTGGCGGCACGCATATGCGTGCCGCTCGCGGCATCGCCGTCCCACGAAACCGGGTCCCGGAGCGCGAGAGCCGTCATCTGGTTCTGGGAATAACGGAAGTTTGCCGTGCCGTCGGAGAGCGCACCTGTTCCGTCGCCTTCAAGCACGATCGAAAGAAAAAGACCGGGCTTGAGAATGCCCGACGTCTTCACATCGCAGGGAACATGAAAATCGTTACGCTGAAAGACGCAGCCGGGCGTCTCCAGCCACTGCGCATGCTGGGAAAGCGTATCCTGCACGGGGCGGCCGGACCCGTCGAGGATCAGGTAGTTCTCGAAGATTCGATCGTAAATATGCGGCATTGGCGTCGAGCGTTGTCCGGCCGGAAAACTAGGCGAACCGGGCGCCCGCGCTCAATATCACCAGGGGCCTTTTAGAGACGTTCGAGACTAGAACGCATCTATTCTGCGCTCGTAAAAACGACAGACGACGGAGTGGCGGCGCAGGTTGCGACCGTCATCCGGCTGGTCAGTAACCGCGTGTCCGATTCACAACGTGCTTCAGCCGATCTCCGGCTTCGAAGCGCACGATCTGATCCGCGACGTACTTCGAAATTTCCTCCGGATCGGTATCGGCAGCATTGTGCGGGGTCACGATCACCTGCGGATGCCGCCAAAGCGGACTGTCGGCCGGCAGTGGTTCGGTTTCGAACACATCGAGCGAAACCCCGCCAAGCGTCCCATCGTCGAGGCACGCGAGAATGTCAGCCTCGACCTGCAGACCGCCGCGACCGGCATTGATCAGCACGGGCGCACCCAGCGGGCTGGTGCGATCGAGCCGTTCGAACATCCGCCTGTTGAGCAAATGGCGGGTATCTGGCGTCAACGGAAGCAGGCAAACAAGGATGTTGGTACGCTTGAGAAATGACGCGAGACCCTCCGGCCCATGGAAGCTTTCGATGCCATCGAGAGACTTTGGACTTCCGCTCCAGCCCGCAACGTTGAAACCCAGGCGATGAAGGACGCCGGCCGCATCAAGGCCCAGTGTTCCGAGCCCGAGAATCCCGACGCGGATGTCCCCCGCAGCCCACTGTGCCTTCGGCGCCCATTGCCGCTCGCGCTGACAATTCGACAGATACAGTTGTTGCCGATGATGCATCAGCACATGAAGAACGACGTATTCCGTCATGCGGCCTGTCAGATCGTCGACGGCGACACGGACCACCGGCACGTCGGGCAATGTCCTGTCCGCCATCAGCGCATCGACGCCAGCGCCGAGATTGAAGATCACGCGCAAATTCGGGAACGCCGAGAGAGCGCCGGCTGGTGGTTTCCACACCGCGGCATAGTGGATGTCGGCAGGATCGATTGCGTCATCCGGACACAGCACGACGCGCCGCCCGGGACAGGCAGATTCGAACCGCTCTTTCCACAATCGTGGCTGCCAGTTGTCGCCTCCGCCCTGGATCAACAGAGCCAATGCGCCCCCGGTCATTTATCGCTTCTCCCCTGCTCCGGCTCGTAGAGCACGCCGCCTCCCGACAGCATAGCGCACAAGCACGGAAGAGCCAGAGGCCGCGACTACCAGGTGTCGATGCAGGGGCGTTTACGATGCGTCCGCACCGCAGGCTCCGGCACCGAACGGAGGCCCGCCATGATCCAGTTGCGCGTTTCGGCGGGGTCGATCACCTCATCAATTTCGAGAACGGACGCAATCGAGACCGCCTTGCCGTTCGCGTAGAGCTGCGCGACCTTGTCCTGGAAATACGCCTCGCGCTCCGCCGGATCGGCGATCGCTTCCATCTCCTTGCGGAAGCCGAGCCGGACATACCCCTCCAGCCCCATGCCGCCGAACTCGCCGGTCGGCCAGGCCACAGTGAAGAACGAGGCGTGGAATCCGCCGCCGATCATCGACTGCGCGCCGAGACCATAGCCCTTGCGCAGGACGACGCCGAACAGCGGCACCGTGAGGCTCGCGCCAGTGACGAACATCCGCGAGACGTGACGAACGATCGCGGTTTTCTCCGCTTCCGGGCCGACCATGAAACCCGGCGTGTCGCACAGCGAGACGATCGGAATATCGTAAGCATCGCAAAGCTGCATGAAACGCGCCGCCTTGTCACCGGCGTTGGCATCGATCGCGCCGCCGAGATGCTTCGGGTTATTGGCGATCAGGCCGAACGGTTTGCCTTCGATACGAATGAAGGCCGTGATCATGCCGACGCCGAAGTCACGGCGGATTTCGAGCACCGAGCCTTCGTCCGCCAGCAGATCGATAACATTGCGAATGTCATAGACCCGCAGCCGGTTTTCCGGAATCGCGCGGCGCAACAGACGCTGGTCCGACGCCTTCCAGTCTGCAACAGCGCCCTGGAAATAGGACAGATACTTCTGTGCGGCCGCCGTTGCCTCTTCCTCGTCCTCGACCAGGATGTCGACGACGCCATTCGGCGACTGGAACGAGACCGGGCCAACCTCCGCCGGATGATAAACGCCAAGTCCGCCGCCCTCGATCATCGCCGGGCCGCCCATGCCGATCGACGCGTTCTTGGTCGCGATGATCACATCGCAGCAACCGAGCATCGCCGCATTGCCCGCAAAGCAATAGCCGGACACCACGCCGACAACCGGGACAAGACCGGACAGCTTGGCGAACTGCACGAACGACGGGCCATCAAGGCCGGTCATTCCAAGACGATCAGTGTCACCGGGACGGCCGCCGCCGCCTTCGCCATAAAACACCACCGGCATCCGCCACTGCTCGGCAAGGCCAAGCATGCGATCGATCTTCTTGTGGTTCATGTGGCCCTGGGTGCCGGCCAGCACCGTGTAATCGTAGGAAATCACCATGCATCGCGCATCGTGGGCCCCGAACTTGTCGGCGTTGACGGTCGCAACGCCTGTAATGAGACCATCAGCCGGAGTATTCTTGATCAGATCGTCAAGCGGTCGGCGACGGCGCTGTGCGGCGATCGCCAGCGATCCGTATTCGACGAATGAACCGTCATCGACCAGTTGGGCGATATTCTCGCGCGCCGTGCGCTGGTTGGTTTTGCGCCGACGCTCGACCGACGCCGGACGGTTTTCATCCAACGTGTTGGCATGACGGGCGATACTCTCGGCGAGATCGGGACGGATATGATCGAGATCGATATCCGCCTCCTCCTCCACGGAATGACTATCGACCTCCGCGGGCTCGAGATACACGATGGCCTCGCCTTGCATCAAGGTCGCGCCGGCTTCAGCAGCGACCTTCGTGACCCGCCCGCCATGCGGGGCAGCCACCAAGTGCTCCATCTTCATGGATTCGATGACGGCGATCTGTTGACCGGCGCGAACCAGATCGCCTTCGGCGACTTCGATCACCACGATCGTGCCCTGCAATGGCGCGGCAACAGGGTCGGATCCTGCCGGGCCTACGATGGGGCCGGTCGTCTTCGCCGCCTCAGCGTGGCTTCCTGCCTTGCCCTGATCGTCAAAGAACAGGGGCCGCGCGGTCTCTCTGGCGGCGCCCACAAGTTCAGCCACGTGGGTATCAACAAAGTTCGTGCTGATCCGGTTCGCCGCAAAATCAGAGTGCGCCAGCACCGCCTGAAGAAACGGGATGTTGGTGGCGACGCCATCGATACGGAACTCACGCAAGGTGCGCGAGCCCTTGGCGACAACATCTGCCCAGCGCGCCATCGGCGCATGCACGATCACCTTGGCCAGCAAAGAGTCGAATGCGGCGCTGGTCTTGTATCCCGAATAGCCGAACGTATCGATGCGAACGCCCGGACCCGACGGCGGATCGAAAACCGCCAGCACGCCACCGGTTGGCTTGGTCTGCCCTTTTTCGTCCATCACCTCCATATTGACGCGAAGCTGCATGGCATAGCCACGCGGCGCGGGCACCGTCGCTTGCGTTAGCCCCAACGACTCCAGCGTCGCGCCTGCCGCGACTGCGAGCTGCGACCGGACAAGGTCGACGCCCAGCACTTCTTCCGTCACGGTATGCTCGACCTGAAGCCGCGGATTGGCCTCGATGAAAGCAAAAGCGGTTTCGTCTTCGGCCGACTCGCCATCGACAAGAAACTCGAACGTGCCGAGGCTGTCATAGTGCGCGGCGCCGGCAAGCTGCTTGGCCGCATCGACGATCCGCCCGCGCAGCTCGTCATTAAGAGAGGGACTCGGCGCGACCTCGATCAGCTTCTGATTACGACGCTGGATCGTGCATTCGCGTTCCCACAGATGGCTGACCGCGCCGTGCCTGTCGCCGATGATCTGCACTTCAATGTGCCGCGCCTTGCGGATCAGCCGCTCGACATAGACGCCATCGCTTCCGAACGCCGCCTTGGCCTCGGACTGGCAACGCGCATAGGCGTCCTCCAGCCTGGCGGCATCCTCGACGATACGCATGCCGCGGCCGCCGCCACCGGCCATCGCCTTGATCATCACGGCACCGCCCTTGCCCAGCGATGCGAAGAAAGCTTTCGCCTCATCCAGCGTGGTCGGGCCGACAGTGCCCTCGATGATCGGAACTCCGCAACGCTTCGCCAGCGCCTTGGCCTCAACCTTGTCACCGAACAATTTCAGCGCCGCCGGATTCGGCCCGACGAAAACGATACCTTCTTCCGCGCAACGGCGCGCCAGATCGGCGTTCTCGCTGAGAAAGCCATAACCGGGATGCAGCGCATCGCAGCCCGCGGCCTTCGCCGCCGCCACCACGCCTTCAATATCCAGATAGGCCCGCGCGCCACGCCCCGGAATCTCGCGCGCCTCGTCGGCGCTGCGGACATGCAGGGAAAGCGCATCATCGGCGGGATAGATCGCAACAGAGGTCAATCCCTCTTCGGCAGCGGCCCGCGCGATGCGTATGGCGATTTCGCCGCGATTAGCGATCAGCAGTTTGCGAAAGGACATCTTTTCTTTCCGATACGGAACACAACAATACGGAGATGGACGTGTGGGTTGGTCAGGCCGCCGACACGTTCAGCTCCTGCTTCTTGACCTTTCCGGTGGCGGTCATCGGCAAGGCTTCAACGATCCTGACTTCGGGGACCTTGTAGACGGCCATCCGCTCCTTGCACCACGCCTGGATCTCCTCCGGCGTGGTTCGCCCTCTGGCTTCCGGCTTCAACTGAATGAAGGCGACCGGGACCTGCCCCTTGTCGGCATCCTCGCGTCCGACAACCCCGGAGCCGAGCACCGCAGGGTGCTGACCGAGCAATGCCTCGATCTCCGGCGGGAAAACGCTCATGCCTTTGACTTTCAGCATCTCCTTGCGACGGCCGAGGAAGTGCAGGAATCCATCATTATCAACCACGCCGATGTCGCCGGTCCGCAACCAGCCATCGACCAGTGCTTCCGCCGTTGCCTCCGGCTTATTCCAGTAACTCTTCAACAGAGACGGCGTCCGCACCCGGATTTCGCCCTCGCTCCCGATCGGGACGATCTCGCCGGTCTCGAAATCGGTGATCTTGAACTCCGCGCCCGGCACCGGAAGCCCGACGAAAATCGGCTGCGACGTCAGATCGAAGTCATTGTCCTGGAAACCCGTGGTGAAGGTGTTCGAGGTGTGGGTTTCGGTCATGCCCCACGCGCTCTCGGCCAGCGTCGTTCCGGTCAGTTGCTTCCAGCGGCCGCGATAATCGGGGTTAAGTTTCTTGACGAACGACACCACGCGAACCTGCTTCAACGACGCCAGGCTGTATTGCTTGAAGCGCGGGTGGTCCATCAGTTCGACGGCTCCATCCACCGGCATGGCCATGATGGTGACTTTATATTTGTCGATCGCGGCAAGAACGCCCATCGGGTCCCAGCGCGTCAACAGCACCAGGGTCGCCCCTGCAAACAGCGGGAAGATCAGGCCAAGATTTTCGCCTGCAATCCAGAACTCCGGAAAGAAGGACAGGAAAACGCTGTCATTGTTGATATCGAGCGCGATGCCGTAGTTGGCGGCGGCCGTATAGACCATGTCGCCCTGGGTATGCACGCAGCCCTTCGGCATCCCCGTGGTGCCGCCGGTGTAATTGAGCGCCGCAATATCATCGAGCTTCGCTGGTGGCAGCGGAGCTACCTCCCCCATCGCAGCTATCGCGGGGAGCAAATCGGTCGCATCCGAAACGGGAATGCGCGGCAGGTTCACAGAGTCCGGCACAGGGATGGTCGGGTTATCCGGAATCACCTCGGCGAAGCTCGTGACCATGACCTCGCGCAGCCTGGTCTTGTCCTTCACCTGATTGACCGTCTCGATCAGCTGATCCAGCGCGACGATGACTTCGGCATCAGTGTCGTTCAGCTCATACTCAAGCTCGAACGCCCGAGACAACGGACTGACCGGAACATGAATGGCGCCGAGCTTGAGGATGCCGAAGAAAACAATGTGAAACTGCGGACAGTTCGGAAGAAACACCGCGACCCGGTCGCCCTTGCGCACACCTTTCGACGATAGCAGCGCTGCAAAGCGATCACTCTGACGATCGAGTTCGGCATAAGTCAGCACATTGCCGTAGAAGATCACCGCGGGGTGCTCAGGCTGCTTCTTCGCCCAGGCTCGCAGATACTCACTCAACGCTATCTCGCCATGAGGATATTGCGGGGTCGACGGGATTCCCTTCGGCCATGCCTTTTTCCAAAGCGCGCGGAGGTGATCGAGATATTCGCTTTCATTGATGGCGGCGGCCATTCTTGTTTCCTTCAGGGCTAGCGGCGCTTCATGGTGGGATCGAGCGCGACGCGCAGCGACTCACCAAGGGTATTGAATGCGAGTGCGGTGAAAAGGATCGCGAGGCCCGGCGGATACATCTGCTCCGGTGCGATCTCCATGTTCTGATAGGCGCGGGCCAGCATCGCTCCCCAACTCGCATTGGGCGGCTGGATTCCGAGGCCGAGGAAGCTGAGGCTGGCCTCGGCGAGCAACGCGCCGGCAAGCAGCAGCGTGACCTGAACGATGACCGGCTGAATGGTATTGGGCAGAACATGCCGCCACAGAATGCGGCCGGTGGAGACACCGAAACAGCGCGCGGCATCGACGTAAAGCTCGTGGCGCACCACCAGCGTGCGAGCGCGCACAAGCCGCGCCAGTTGCGGCGCGAACACGATACCGACCGAGATCATCCCGTTCGTGAGACCGATGCCGAGCGCACCGGTCACCGCGATGGCGAGCACGATGGCCGGGAACGACAGGAAGCTGTCGATAATCCGGCTGATGATCTCATCGACCCAGCCGCCCATGTAACCCGCCAGCAGCCCGACCGGCACGCCGATGACGATGGCAACCGCAACCGCCAGAAAGCTCGCATACAGCGACGCCATACCGCCATAGATCAGCCGGCTCAGGGTATCGCGCCCAAGATCG
The DNA here is from genome assembly GCA_051954725.1 of Afipia sp. Taxonomy (GTDB): domain Bacteria; phylum Pseudomonadota; class Alphaproteobacteria; order Rhizobiales; family Xanthobacteraceae; genus Afipia. Next base: position 22,018 of record JBQCHK010000031.1, read on the forward strand.
TCCGCGCCGAGCCAATGCTCCACCGACATCGGCGCCAGCGTGACGTTGAAATCCTGGGTGATCGGTGAATAGGGCGATATCCACGGTCCGAGAATCGAAATGACGACCAGCACCAACAGGAACGACAGGCTCAAGGCGCCGCGGATATCGGACCTGAACCATCGCCAGAACTTCGTGCTCCACCCGAGCCTTTGACCATGCGTAATGACTGCGTCGGTCATGTCAGGCAATCCTCGGATCGAGTACGCTGTAAAGAACGTCCGTCACGAGATTGAGCGTGACGACAATCAGCACCATGACGAAGACAACCCCCTGGACGACCGGAAAATCGCGATGGATCGCGCCATTGACGATCAGGCTGCCCATACCGGGGATAGCGAACACGGCCTCGACAACCACCGTCGCCGCCAGCATGCGGTTCGCCAGCAGGCTGATAACCGTGAGCAGATTGACGCTGACGTTCTTCAGACCGTGCCGCCACAGGATCGACGAAGGCGATACACCCTTGGCGTGAAGCGTGCGGACCTGCTGCGATGACAGGATTTCAACCAGCGATGATCGCAGCTGCCGCGCGACTTCGGCGATACCGCCCGAGGCAAGCGCGCAGGCGGGCAGGATCGCGTGACTGAGCGCCTCCCATGGATTCTCCGATAACGGCACCGCGCCGGTCGCCGGCAACCAGTTGAGGCTGAGCGAGAAGAAGGCCACCATCAGCATGCCGAGCCAGAAATTCGGCACGGCGACTCCGAGGGAGGCGATCGCCATGACGAAGCTGTCGAGCCACGATCCGGGCTTGCTCGCCGCGGCGATGCCGAGCGGAATGCCGATGGCCAGCGCCAGCGTCATCGCAAGCGCAACGATCAGCAATGTGTGAGGCAGGCAGCGCTCGATCGACGTCAGGACAGGTTCCGCGGACACCAGCGAGGCGGACAGATCGCCATGAACCGCTTTCCACAACCACGCCCCGTACTGAACCAGAAATGGCTGATCGAGCCCGTAGATACCGCGTATCTCCGCGATACGCTCGTCCGACGCATTGTCGCCCGCCAGCGTATACGCGATATCGCCGGGGACCAGCTTCAGCAGACCGAACACAATGAACGTGGCAAGGACGATCACTGGAATCGCCTGAAGCAGGCGGCGAGAAATGACATTACGCTTGGTTGCGATAGACATGGATCGAGCACCGTCGGATTGAACCGCGAGCGCTGGCGTCATCGCAAAGATGACGCCGGCATTTTCGTCAGCCGAAAGAGATGTTCTCGTATTTCGGCTTGCCCAGAAGGTTCGGCTTGTAGCCCTTCACCTTCTTCGCCAGCGCGTCGAGTTCGTACTGGAACGCGAGCGGCGCGGAGAGCGCATTCTCCATGGTGAACCGCTGGATCTTGGCGAATACAGCCGCTCGCTCCTTCAGATCCTCGCTTTCACGGCTCTGCTGGATCAGCTTGACCAGTTCCGGATCGGCTTCGCGGCTGGCATTGTAGTAGGCGCCTTTGTCGAAACCGAGCGCATAGGTCATGCTCGGATCGGGGCGGCCGGTCCAGGCTGACAGCAGAACGTCGAACTTCTTTTCAGTTGCGAAGAACTGCGCGCTGATCTCCGCGATGGTTCCGCGCGTGAACTTCAGGCGAATCCCGGCCTGACCGAGCTGAGCCTGGAGCACCTCGCTGCGGCGAACCGAATCCTGATCCATATAGCCGCCGATGGTCAGATCGATGCCGTCCTTGAAGCCTGCCTCGGCCAGCAGCTTGCGCGCCTTGTCCGGATTATGCGGATACAGCGTCGACACGGACTTGTCATAAGCCCAGTGAGTGCTCGGCAGAGTCATGGTCGCCGGCTCGCCAAGGCCATTCATCGTCGCCTTGACGAACGCATTGCGGTCGACGGCGAAGTTGATCGCCTGACGAACCTTGACGTTGTTAAGCGGCGCACGGCCATAGTTGAAGTAGAGCTGGACGCAATACAGCGTTGGCCCGGTCACGGTCTCCAGGTTCTTCGCGCGATCGATCACCGGCTTGAGGCGGGCAGGCAACGAAAACGCCATGTCGTTCTCGCCGGCAACCACAGAGCGCAATCCGGTGGCGAGTTCGGGAATGATCGAAAACTCGATGCCGTCGAGATATGGCCGGCCGGGCTTCCAGTAGTGTTCGTTGCGCGTGAGAACGATGCTCTGGTTATCCGCCCAGCTCACGAACTTCCACGGGCCGGCGCCGACCGGCTTGCGGTTGGTATCGTTGCCGAGCGCCTTGATATTGGTCGGCGAAACCATCATGCCGGCGCGGTCCGATAGAATTGCCGGCAGAGCCGTGTCGGGATTCTTCAGCTTCAACGTCACTTGCAGCGGACCGGTGACTTCGACCGATTCAACGCTCGTGAGATCGGCCTTGATGTTCGAACGCTGGTCCGACCGGTTACGATCAAGGTTGAACTTGACTGCCTCGGCATCGAGCGGCGTGCCGTCGTGGAATTTGATGTCCTTTGAGATATCGAGGATCATCGTCTTCGGATTGGGATAGGACCATTTCGCGATGCCCGGCTTTGGCTTCAGCGTGTCGTAGTCCCATTCCACCAGCGTGTCGTACATGGTCCAGAGAATGGTGTGATCAGACCCGGCGCCGCCGGTGGTGGGATCGAGCGAGGACGGATTGGCTGGAGCGGCCAGGCGAAGCACGCCTCCCTTCTTGGCAGCCGCTTGCGCGAAGGCCGACATTCCTGTCGTGCTTGAAAGCGCAACGCCGCCAGCCAACGCCAGCAAGTCGCGCCGGCTCAAGGTACCTCGCGTCCGGATCGTTTCCGTCATTCTATCCTCCCTGTTTTATGTGTAGTGCGATCTCGAGATTGCTGTGCTCTGCGCGATTCTCCGCAGCGAAATGGCAGGCGACCCAGTGGGCGGGCTTCAACTCGCGCCATTCCGGCACTTCATCGGCACAGCGCGGCTGTGCAATCGGACAACGGGTGCGGAAACGGCAGCCTGACGGCGGCGACACCGGGCTCGGAATTTCCCCTTCCAGCACGACCCGGCGGCTGGTCCGCATCGTCGATGGCAACGGGATGGGCTCGGCGGACAGCAAGGCCTGCGTGTACGGATGCATGGGTGCATCGATCACATCTTCGGCGGGGCCAAGCTCCATCAGCCTGCCGAGATACGTCACCGCGATGCGATCCGAGATGTGGGATACCACCGAAATATCGTGGGTAATGAACACATACGTCAGACCGAACTCGCGCTGCAGGTCGGCGAACAGATTAAGCACGTCGCCGCGAATCGAAACGTCCAGCGCCGCGACAACCTCATCACAGACGATCACTTTGGGCCGGAGCATCAGTACCCGCGCGATGTTGACGCGCTGTTTCTGTCCGCCCGACAATTGATGCGGATAGCGATCGGCCATTTCCGATGGCAATCCGACGCGCGCGAGCGCCGCGAGGCCGGCCTTGCGGCGGGATGAATCGTTCCCCTCCCCGGCCACCTCAGCCGGCTCGATCACGCTATCGAGAATCGTCATGCGTGGATTGAGCGCGGCGTTCGGATCCTGAAATACGATCTGATAGTCCCGCCGATGCCGGCGCAATTGCGCACGACTGAGCGTGGCCGGGTTTACGCCGTCCTGAAGGATCGTGCCCTCTGTTGGCTGAAGCAGCGACACCAGAGCGCGACCGAGCGTGGTCTTTCCCGAGCCTGATTCACCGATGATACCGAGGGTCTCGCCGGGATGGACGTCGAAATCGATTCCATCGACTGCCTTGACGGTCTCGCGGCCATCGCGCGTCGGAAACAGGATGCGCAGATTCTTCACCGACAGAACCGGAGCTTGCGCGCCGGACTGCCGCTCTGCCTCAAATTGCGATCCGCGAACCTGTTCCATCAGTTGACGGCTCCCGGCAAGGTCATGGCTGCGGCACGACAACAGTTCGCCCTGCGCGACGGCGCCAGCTCGATCATCGGCTGGCGCTCCCGGCACGCGTCGATTGCGTGAGAACAGCGTGGCTGAAAACGGCAACCGGCCGGCATCGCGCCGGGCGACGGTACCCGCCCGGGAATCGAGGGAAGAGCGCTTCGGCGCGGACTCAGGCTCGGCAGAGAGCGCAGCAGCCCGGACGTATACGGATGGCGCGGCCGTAGAAGGACATCGTCCACCGGTGAATCCTCGACGACTTCTCCGGCATACATCGTGATCATGCGCGTGCAGGTTTCGGCCACCACGCCGAGATCGTGGGTGATGAACAGCAGCGCCGTCCCGGTCCGCTCGCTCAAGGCGCGCAGCAGGTCGGTGATCTGGGACTGGACGGTGACGTCGAGCGCGGTTGTCGGCTCGTCGGCGATAAGGAGCTTGGGTTCGCAGATCAGCGCCATCGCGATCATCACGCGCTGACGCATGCCGCCCGACAACTGATGCGGATACTCATCACAGCGCCGCTCCGGCGCCGGAATGCCGACCTCGGCCAGGGCCGCAATGGCACGCTCCCGGCCTTCCGCACGGCTAACCGGAAAATGCGTCCGATAGGCTTCGCTGATCTGATCCCCTACGGTGAAGACCGGATCGAGCGCACTCATCGGTTCCTGGAAGATCATCGCGATGTCGCGGCCGCGCACGGAACGCATCTCTCGCGCCGACAGACTGGCGAGGTCGCGGCCTTCGAACAGGATCTGACCGGAAAGCCGCGCCGATTGCGGCGGAAGCAACCGGAGCAGCGACAGGCCCGTCACGGTTTTTCCGCAGCCGCTTTCTCCGACGATCCCCACGCGCTCACCGCGCGCAACCGAGAAATTCACTTCGCGGATGATCGGCAAATCGCCGTCTGCCGTCGCAAACGACAGCGACAGGTTGCGAACGTCCAGAAGCGCAGTCGTGGCCTCAAGATCTTGCGGCGGATTGGACGAACTCATGCGCCCTCTCGGCTCGTGAGAGGTTTCGATGCAGAACGTCGAGGGCGCGCCGCCGGACGTGCCGCACGCAAAATGACGCTTCCTCCGCAACGCAGCCTGGGGCGCAGGACGTCTGTGAAGAATCGTGCTGAACGGGTCACCCCCATCAGTTTGTTCCTTCCCTGACCGGACCCGATCTTCGTGCCGGGTTTTGTCACCTTGTTACGGAGCCTTTACGGCCCTTCGCATAATTTTATTTCGCGACCGGGCCATTTCCCTTGCCGCAAAGATCGTGAACGGCATGAAAGTCGACCTTTGGTCAATTGTCAACAATTGACTTTCAGACTAAAAGTCGCGCTGAATCCACGCTCACAGTGAAAGATCAGGAGCAGAGTCATGGCCCCGACCTTCCGGAAGCCGATGACCGACGAAGACAGCGACCGCGGCAGAAGCTTTGCGCCCCGCACGATTCCGGAGCAGGTCGCGGAAGAACTCGGCGCGGAAATCATCACCGGCCGCCGCAAGGCCGGTGAGCGTCTGGTCGAGCTCGATCTCGCGCAGACCTTCGGCGTCAGTCGCGGCCCGATCCGTGAGGCCATCCGCATTCTTGAGCGACGACGGCTGGTGGACCTGCTGCCACGGCGGGGAGCCTACGTTCGACCGCTGTCGCTAAAATCGATCGCCGATCTGTTCAACGTCCGCACGGCCCTGTCGATGCTGGCGGTCCGCACCATGGCGACCTCCCCCATCGAAAGCTACGTGGACACGCTGGCCCGGCGATGCGTCGAGATGGAGAACATGGTCGACGTCAACGACCCGCTGGGCTTTGCGCGGATCACCACGCGCGCCGTAAAGACGATTGCGCGCGGATCGGGAAACGAGTTGCTCGTCGAACTGCTGACCGATCTCGCCAACCAAACCGTCTGGACCACGATCTGGAAGGCACCGCTCGACTATCGAACGCGCGACATACGCCGCCTCAGCGCCGATCTGATGAGCGCGACGCTCGATGCCATCCGCAAGCGCGACGCGGACGCTGCCGTAGCAAACCTGAGCCGGCTGCTGCACGAGGATCGCGACCGCGCCATCGCGGCCCTCTCCGATCTTCGCGGAGAGGCCGATGACCTCAAGGCGCTGCCGTTCACCGATCATTACGACACCGAGGCCGAGGCTTCGTAACGTCCCGTCCGGCGCAATCGGCGGCTAGGCCTGATCGGCATAGACCGTGCGCAATTCGCGCTTGAGGACCTTGCCTGCCGTGTTGCGCGGCAGCGTCTCCGTGAAAATAAAACGCTTCGGAATTTTGAACGGCGCCAGATGTTCGCGAGCATGTGCGAGCAGCGATGCTTCGTCGGCCTGATGACCGGCCCGCAAGACAACAACCGCCGTAACGGCCTCGATCCATTTGGGATCGGGCAAGCCGACGACCGCGACTTCCGACACTGAAGGATGTTTGAACAGGACGTCTTCGACCTCGCGGCCCGCGACGACCACGCCGCCGCTCTTGATGATGTCCTTCATCCGGTCGACGACGAACAGATAGCCTTCCTCGTCAAAGTAGCCCACATCGCCGGAGTGGAACCAGCCCCCCTCGAAAGCCTCCCGGGTCTCCTCGGGCTTGTCCCAGTATTCCATCAAGAGCTGCGGCGAACGATGCACGATCTCGCCCTGAACGCCCGGGGCGGCATCATTCATCTCAGGATCGACGACACGGGTCTCCACGCCGAAAATCGGACGACCAGCGGAGGCCGGCCGCGCGTCATGCTCTTCCGGCCGCAGGACGGTGGCGAGCGGCGCAATCTCGCTTTGGCCATAACAATTGAAAGGCCGACTGCCGGTCAAACGTTGCCGCAGTTCCTGCAAAACTGGGACCGGCATGATCGACGCGCCGTAATAGACATTCTTGAGCGATGAAAGCCGACGGGTTGCGAAATCGGGATGACGCAGCAGACTGACCCACACGGTCGGCGGCGCGAAGAACGACGTAATCCGGTGCTCCTCGATCAGGCGCAACACCGTTTCCGGAACAGGCGAGTCGATCAGGTGCGTGGTCGCACCCATCAAAAGCTGCGGCATCGAGAAGCAATGCATCTGCGCCGAGTGGTAAAGCGGGAGCGCCGCAAGCGCGACATCCGCCCCGCTCATCTCCAGTTCAATGATGCAGGCCGCATATTCCGACATGAATGCGCGATGCGTCATGGCGGCCCCTTTTGGCGCAGCCGTGGTGCCCGACGTATACAGGAACTGCGCCAGATCGGTGTCGGCGGCCAGACATTCATCGAGGCGCGGCGCGCCGGCATCGCGCGCGACCTTCAGTACATCGAGCTCGTCCTCCCTGGCGTCCGAAAAACAGCCGAAAAGCGAAATCGAATTGTCGCCGCGAATCTGATCGACGGTTGCGGACAGTGCCGGATCATAGATCAGCGCCTTAGCGCCCGATTGACCGAGGATGTAGCGCAATTCGCCGGCGGTCAGCGCGTAGTTGATCGGGACATGCACGAAGCCGGCGCGTGTACAGGCAAGCCAGAGCAGCAGATACGTATCGGAATTGCGTGCGTACGCCGCGATCCGATCGCCCTTCTTAAGGCCGCGATCGATCAGAGCTTGCGCGACCCGCCCGGCTGCCGCGTCGAGGTCGGTATAAGTCCAGCGCCGATCGGCGAATGTCAGCGCGGTGCGCGCCCCGAACTTCCGCGCCGCGCGCCGCACCGCATCGGCGATAGTGTTGCGACGTAGCGCCGCTCCGCTCTCAACTTCGGCCATTTCGTTCGCTCCCAAGGTAGTCTTTGGCCGATAACTGCCAGAATTGGGAGACGGACACAATTGGGACGATAATCGAGACCCCAAAGGGGTGTCGAATAAAAGCTCTCCTCGCCGCGAGGCTTAAAGACGGCTTGCCTTGTCGAGCGCGGCGCTCAGCGTCCGAACGCTCACCTCGCCCACGAACTGTTTCAGGTAGGGCGCCTCGGCAATCGAGCGCTCGGCGATAGTGTGAATAGCCTGCTGCTCGTCGCCCGAAAACCCGAGACCTTTCAAGTTTGTCGGCAAATCCACCGCGCGGAAGAATTCCACCATGTCAGCGAGGAATTCCGCGGACCGTCCCTCCAGGCACAATTGAGCCAGCAAACCGAACGCCACCTGCTCCCCGTGAAGCGCACCATTCAGCGACGGGATCGCCGAGAATCCCCGCGTCAACGAGTGAGCGATCGACAGACCCCCGCTTTCAAAACCGAGACCGCTCAGCAGAATGGTTGCTTCAACGACGTTTTCAAACGCCTCGTTCGGTTCTTTGCGGTCCACCGCCTCAAGTGCGGCAATGGCATCGCGGCGCACGGTCCGATAACATTGGTCGGCGATCGATACAGCCAACCCTGTTGGGCGCGCCTTGTAGAAATTGAGACCGCCAGACTGGTCGCACTGATCGACCTCGAACTTCTTGGTCAGCGCATCGCCGATCCCCGCGACGAAAAACCGGCGCGGCGCGCGAGCGATGATCGCGGTGTCCACCACCACGGCGTCGGGATTGGTCGGCATCAGCCGAACCTCGCTCAGAACGTGATCGTCCGTGTAGACGATCGCGAGCCGGCTGGTCGGCGCATCGTTGGACGCAACCGTCGGCACGACGATCAACGCGCCGCCATTCTTGATCCGCGCGCCCTTCGCCGTATCGATCGCCTTACCACCACCGATCGCGATAATGACGTCACTTCCAGCGGCCGCAATCCGGCTCGTCATGGCGTCGATCTGGCTGGCGGAGCATTCGCCGGAGAACTCGGCGAAGCTCACAGCCTCGCCAAGAATGTCCCTGAGCCGATCCCGTAGCGACGCCATCACGGCGACATCCGCAATGACGAAAGGCCGGCGGCCGTAGAGCGCCACCAGCGCGGCCAGTTCGTTCAGGGCGTCGGGACCCTGGACGTAGCGATGCGGCGCGCCAAAAGCCCGAAGCGTCATTGATCCCCCCAGAAGAAATCACGCTTGCCGCCATCCATGCAGATCAACGCGCCATTGATGAACGCCGCCTGAGTCGAACACAGGAATGCGATCAGTGCACCGACTTCTTCCGGCTGGCAGAAACGCCCCAGTGGATTCTGGCCGGCGATCACGGCCCGCTTCTCCGGCGAAAAACCTGCAATCAATGCCGTCTCGACATAACCTGGCGCAATCGCATTGACGGTGATACCGGCGCTGCCGACCTCTTTCGCCAGCGTGCGTGTAAATCCAATCACACCGGCCTTTGCCGCCGAATAGTTGGTGACGCCGGGGCGACCGCCGCCGGTGACGTTCATCGACGACGTATTGACGATACGGCCAAAGCCGTTCTCGCGCATCAACGGCACCGCGAATTTGCTGCACAGAAACGTGCTGCGCAGGTGAGTGCGGACAATGATGTCCCAGTCATCGATCGACATGTCCTCCGCATTGCGGCCGAGATAACGGCCACCTGCGCCGGCATTGTTGACCAGAATATCGAGATGGCCGAGACCAGCGTGCGCCTCGCGGACAACCGCCTCCGCGCCGGCCTCTTCCGACACGTCGCCAATACAGACAACGGCCCTGGTGCCGGATGCCCGCAGCTCGGACGCCGTCGCCTCCGCCGCGTCGCGATCGATGTCGTTGATCGCGATGGCACACCCCTCGGCAGCGAGCGCCAAAGCCTCCGCCTTGCCGATACCGCGCGCCGCGCCGGTGACGAGAGCCGCCTTGCCCTTCAAACCCAGATCCATGTCGTCTCTTACCCCTTAACCGCGCCGGCACCGAGGCCCTGAATGAAATACTGCGTCAACATCGCGAAAGCAGCGAACAACGGTAACGCAATCAACGTCGACCCCGCCATGATCTCGCCCCAGCGCAGATCGAACGAGCCGACCATGGACGCAAGGCCCACGGGCAAAGTCTTATTGGCGTCACTCCCGATCATGATCAGCGCGAACGTGTAGTCGGTCCACGACAACAGGAACGAGAAGATCGCGACCGTGATCAGCCCGGGCAGCGACAACGGCAGAACCACACGCAGGAACGCGCCGAGCCGGGTGCAGCCGTCCACCATGGCGGCCTCTTCCAGTTCGAACGGCATGCTCTTGAAGAAGCCCCACAGGAACCAGACACCGAGCGGCAGCGTCAGAGTGAGGTGCGATGCGATCAAACCGGTAAGAGTGTCGCTCAGTCCGAGCCGTGCGAAGATCGTAAACATCGGGATAGCGATCAACAGCGGCGGGAACATGTAGGCGTAAAGCATCGCGCCGACGATCAGTTTCTTGCCGCGGATGCGCTGGCGCGTGACCGCATAGGCGATCATCACCGAAAACACCATTGTGACCGCGACGGTGATCACCGCAACGATCACGCTGTTGACGAAATGCGTGGGATAGTCCGTCAGTTCGAGAAGGTTGCGATAGTATTCCAGTGTGAACGGTCCCGGGAGAACCGACACGCGGGTGAGCAGGCTGGTCGGCTCGCGCAGGCTCGACACCACCATCCAGTAGATCGGAAACGCCGAATAGATCGCGATGACGATCGCGGCGGTGTAGATTCCAAGGCGCGCGGGGAGCGAGCGGCGGGCGACGGCCATCAATCGTCCTCCAGCGGGAAAATCCGGAAATAGATGAAGACGGCGACCGACAGAATCGCGAACGAGATCGTCGCGATCGCAGCACCGCCGCCAATATCGAACAGGCTGAAGGCCCGGCGATAGGACAGGATCGCCAGATGCTCGGTTGAACCGACCGGCCCGCCTTGCGTCAGCAACCAGATCACGTCGAACTTGTTGAACATCCAGATCGCGCGCAGCAGCACCACCACCGTCAGGATCGGCTTCAGCATCGGCAGAGTGATGTGGAAGAAGCGCTGGATCGCTGTCGTGCCATCCACTTTCGCCGCTTCATAAAGCGAGGTTGGTACGGTCTGAAGCGCGGCGAGAAAGCAGGTCGTAACAAACGGCGTCCACATCCAGACGCTGACCAGGATAACCGACGTCATCGCCGCACCGGGACTTTCGAACCAGTTGATCGGCGGCAGCCCTATTGCTTCGACAGCCTTCGTAATGATGCCGATACTGCCATCGACCATCCACTTGAAGGTCAGGACGACAACGACGGTCGGCAAAAGATAAGGCAGAATCGACAGCCCGCGAACGAAATTGCGACCGGGAAAGGTCTCGTTGAGAATCAGGGCAAAGCCGATGCCCAGCACCACCTGCAGTACGATGGAGCCGAACGAATAGATCATACCGTTCCACAGCGCCTGCCAGAACTCCGGCAGCTTGACCACGGCGATGTAATTATCGAGCCCAACCCATGTCGGATCACCGACGAACGAGTCGAGTTTGTAGAAACTCAGGCTGATCGCATAGACCACCGGCGCCACGATCAACGCGAGCGTCACGAGCAGTCCGGCCACCAGAAAGGTGTATATTGTCGCTTTTGAACTCAAGACTGCCCCTTGCAACAAAGCCTGGCCGGAGCGATCCGGCCAGGCGTTCGGTTGCCGCGTGGTTTACGCGATGACCTTGCGCATCTTTTCACCGGCCGCCTTTACACAGTCTGCCGCCGGCATGTTCTTGAGGATGCGGTTCTGCAGCATCTCCGGGATCACGAACGCTTCGAACACCTTGCCGGGACGCAGATCCGGGGCCGGACCTTCGGTATCGACCGAGGTAAGAATGATCGACTTGTCGGTGATGAAACTGCGCATCGTCTCGATGGCGTCCTTGTGCTTCTCGATCAACGGATGCGCGCGCCAGCGCGGATCGTCGTAAACGTCCAGACGCGGCGGCTGGAAGTGCAACGGCGCGGTGTGCAGGAAGTTAATGTACTGGTTCTCGGTGAACCACTTCATGAACTTCATCGACTCGTCGGAATTCGGCGTCTTCAGGACAACCCAACCATCGTAGCCGTGGTTGACCGCCTTTGCCTTGCCCGCACTGTCCATGTACGGCGTCATGCCATACTGGGTGGCGAGCGCCGGCGAGGTGCGTTCCAGCGCCTCGATCATGCGGCCGGCATAAGCCGAATGCCCAACCTTGTCGGACGCGAAGTTCGACAGCACCTCACCGAAGCTTGCCTGGCTCGTGCCTGACGGCATGGTCTTGTAGAGTTCAGCGAAGAAATCGAGATAACGCGCGACTTTCGGCGCAGTGTCGGCGTTGTCGAGGGTCACGTTCCATTTGTCGTCGAACAGTTTGACGCCTTCAGCCCACATGAAGCCCGGCGACAGCCAGTTCGTCGCACCGTTGCTGCCGATCGGGAACAGCGAACCGGAACGGCCGTCCGCGTTGAGCGCCTGGGAGTTCTTGAGCATATCGGCCCAGGTCTTGGGCACGCTCAATCCCTTCTTTTCGTAGAGATCCTTGCGGTAGTAGATCCACGCGAGGTTGTAGTCGTAGGGATACCAGTACACATCGTTCTTGATCGGGAAGAGGATCTTCTCGCCCCACTTGTGCTTGCTGGTCAACTCGGTGAGCGGCATGAGATGGCCCTCGGCCTGCAGCAGCAGAACGTGGCCGACGAACGCGAAAGTGGCGATGTCATAAGGCTGGCCGCCGCGCAGCGAAGTCGTGACCTTGGTGAAGGCACCATCGAGCGGCACCGAGTCGACAATCACCTTGGTCCCGAATTGCTTCTCGTACTCGGCGCAGGCGACCTTCAGCGCGCGGATGCTGTCGATCGAAGTCTCGGTGTTCAGGAAACGGATCGTCTTCTTGCCCTGCCCCCAGACCGCCGGCGCGCCCAGCGTGCCGGTCGCCAATCCGGCGCCCACCGCGCCAGCTCCCTTGATCAGGGTGCGGCGGTCCATCCGCATCGCTCCATCCTTGCCCAATTTCCTGTTCGTCACGGCAATTGCCTCCTGTTGATATGTCCGTTTCTAGTTTCGCGCGTCGATGCGCTGACCCGTGGACTTCGAAAAAAGATGGAGCCGCCCGGACTGCAACCGGACAGGAATACGCTCGCCGACCTTCCAGTGATCGACGCGATCAGTGAGGATACGCAAACGTGCCCCGCTGATTTCACCGACTCCAAGCGTCTGCGCGCCGAGCTGCTCGACCACGCTGACCTTGAACGTGTGAGGGTCCGAACCGTCACCTAAACTGATGTGTTCGGGGCGGATGCCGAGCACGACTTCCTCGTCGCGCCCCTGCCACTCCGGCGGCAAGGCAAGCTGGAAGTCTCCGGCGCGGAACACACCGTTCGAAGTGAGCCCCTCGATCAGATTCATTTCCGGTGAACCGATGAACCCGGCGACGAACAGATTGACCGGCCTGTCGTAAACTTCGAGCGGCGCGCCGACCTGCTGCACATGGCCATCCCGCATGATGACGATGCGGTTGGCCAGCGTCATCGCCTCGACCTGATCATGGGTCACGTACACCATGCTGGTGCCGACCTCCTGATGCAGGCGCGCGATTTCCTCGCGCATGCGAACGCGCAGCTTGGCGTCGAGGTTCGACAGCGGCTCGTCGAGCAGGAACACTTCCGGGTCGCGCACCAGCGCACGGCCGAGCGCCACACGCTGCATCTGGCCGCCGGAGAGCTGCTTCGGCTTGCGCTTCAGAAACTCGTCGAGGCCCAGCATCTTCGCGGCGCGCTGCACCCGTTGATCGATCTCGGCCGCGTCCATCTTGCGCATCCGCAATCCGAACGCGAGATTGTCGTAGATCGTCTTGTGCGGATAGAGCGCATAATTCTGGAACACCATCGCGATGTTGCGATCTTTCGGCTCCAGCCTGGTCACGTCGCGATTGCCGATGGAGATTTTGCCGGAGGTGATTTCCTCCAGCCCCGCCAGCATCCGCAGTGTGGTGGACTTGCCGCAGCCCGAGGGGCCGAGGAACACAATGAATTCGCCGTCACGAATCGTCAGGTCGACACCATGGACGGCGACCACCGGACCGTAAGCCTTGCGAACTTTTTCGAGCCTGATCTCTGACATGAATTAATTGCCTTGATTGGCTACGAACGCATGAATGCGATGATTGATCGGCGCGAGGGCAGCCTGAATATCGCGATAGATCGGAAAGCCCTCCCGATAGACCGCAACCCGCGCCGGATCAGGCGTCACCCGCGAAACAATCTTCACGACATCCGCCGCCGCGCGCTCGTCCTTGAACAAGCCGATGCCGACGCCCGCCAGCAGAGCGGCGCCAAACGAGGCATCCGCCACCGCCGGAAGTTCAACGGTGATATCCAAAACATCGGCTACGATCTGTCGCCACAGCGCGCTACGCGCGCCACCGCCGGTTAGCCGCGCCGTGGTGAAGCCAAGCCCCTTGGACTTCATCACCTCGAGGCAATCTTTCAGCGAATAGGCCACGCCTTCATAGAGCGCGCGCACAAAATGCCCGGCGCCATGATTGAAACCCGCGCCGACAAAATCCGCGCGCAACAGCGGATCCCAGTAAGGACTACGCTCGCCATTGAGATAGGGATGGAAGAACAGACCTTCCGCGCCGGGCGCGACTGCGGATGCCTTCGCATCCATGCTATCGAACACTGCGCTGCCATCCTCACCGTCGCGGCGGAAGAAAGTATCGCGCAGCCATTTGTGCGCAGATGCGCACGAATTCGTCGCCGCGATAACGTACCAATGTTCCGGCACGACATGATAATAGTTGATCAGCGAGAAATCGGGCCGCGGCTGCGTCGACAGGACGTTCACGGTCGCAGCCGTCGCCAGCTTCACGACACCGATGCCTTCACGTACCATGCCGGCACCAAAGGTTTCCGCAGCGGTATCCGACGTGCCGCAGACCACCAATGTACCTTCGGCGAGGCCCGTTGCCTGCGCTGCCTTGGCCGTCACTGTGCCAACGACTGTGCTGGGCTTCACGATTGGCGGCAACGTGTCCATCGGCCAACCGATCAGATCGCATAGCTCTTTCGACCATTGCGCCGTCTTGGCGTCGATCATCAGCGTGCCGAGTGCATCGATCGTGTCGGTTTCCCATGTCTCGGTGAACTGCGCGCGCAACCAGTCCTTGGCGACATAAAGCCGCTTCACGCGCTTGAAGGAGTCCGGTTCATTCTTGCGCAGCCACAGCATCTGCGGCAGCGTCCAGGTCGGATTTGCGCGGTTGGCGCCTATCTCGAGAATGCGGGCGTCGGCCCTGTCACGCAGCTCCTGCGTTTCATTCCGGCTGCGTTGATCGTTCCAGAGAATCGCGGGCCGGATCACGCGGCCATCGGCATCCTCCAACACCTGCGTGTGCGCACCCGCGGAGAACGAGATCGCTGCGATGTCCGTGGCTGGGCGGCCGGACAAGACCAGAGTGCGGCGCACGGCATCGCACGCCGCCGCCCACCAATCCTGCGGATCCTGCTCGCTCCAGCCGGGATACGGCGCCGACGTCGCAACCGACGCCGAGGCTTCGCACACCAGCGTTCCGTCACCCTTGATGATGCTGACCTTCAGCGAGCCGGCGCCAAGGTCGATGCCAACGAGAAGCGGATCAGACGTCACCATGTCTGCCCTCCCCTGTTCCGACATGGCATTGCGCCCTGTCAGTCACGGCGAATGTCTTTCGCGTTGTCGCGGGGGCGCAGACCGATTTTTCCGGGATTGAGCAGATTGTCCGGATCGAGAACGTCCTTGATTTTCTGCAGAACGTCGAGACCGGAACCCAGTTCGCGCTTCATCCACGGGTTGCGAAACAGTCCGACGCCATGATGGTGGGAAATCGAGCCGCCGTGATCGAGAGTCAGCCCCTCCACCGCACTCCACATCCGCTCATGAATCGGCAGCGCTGCATCGTCGGCCATCGGCGGCAAACGCACCGTCATGTATTGGCACGCCCCCTCGGGATAGACGTGCGACCAGTGGGCACCGAAATGCGCGCCCGAGTGAATCTTGCGTACCGCAGTCGCGATCGCCTCGTACATCGCGGGGATCGCCGACCAGTTGGCCGTTACCTCGATTGTGTCATTGAAGTAACCGGCGTCGTGCCACTTCTGCGAATAGGCGACGTAGCGGTTTTCCTTCCAGTGATGGTATGGCCCGTCCGGGGCCACCTCGCCACCCTGCGAACGCGCAATCTTCAAGGCGGCTTCCTGCTCGACCGAGATCATCGGTTCACTGCCGCTGAACGCCATGACCGCGAGATAGGGCTTGGTCCTGAACAGAGAAATGTCCTTGGTGCGCTCATCGCTTTCAACACGATCGTAGAGGCGGACGATGGTTGGCCGCAGCTCCGCTTGCATGATCAGGCGCGCGCTATCCAGCGCCGCCTGCAAGGTTGGAAACGCCAGCACGACACCGCGTTCGATTTCAGCCTTTTTCCAGATTCGAAGCGTCGCCTCGGTGATGACGCCGAACACCCCTTCGCTGCCGACCATCAGATCGCGGATTGACGGGCCGACTGCGCGGCGCGCGACCGGGCGAACCTCAAGCGGAGTGCCGTCGGGCAGCACGGCCTTGAGACCGACGACGATGTCTTCGATCTTGCCGTAGCGGCTCGACGCCTGACCGCCGCCGCGACATGCCAGCCAGCCGCCAACCGTCGAAATCTCGATCGACTGCGGCAAATGTCCGCACGTGTAACCGGCTTTGTTGAGCTGCTGCTCGAACTCGGCGCCATTCATGCCACACTGAACGGTGACGATTGCATCTGTGGGGTTGATCGACAGGATTTTATCGAGCCGCCGCACGTCCAGCATGACCTCGCCACCCAGCGGAATAGCGCCGCCAAGCACGCCCGAGCCGTTGCCATACGGAATAACAGGAATCTTGCGCTCATTCGCAAGCTTCAGAACACGCTCGATTTCATCCTGGCTGGCCGGACGAACCACAAGCCGTGGCATGGCGCCAGCCAGTTCGCCTGCACGCTCCCGAAAGACCGCGAAAGGCAAACGGTCGCGAGAATATTTCAACCGGTCATCAAACGAGGTCAGGACGTTCGCCGGCCCGACAATAGCCCCGAACGCCTCAGCAAGAGACTCATCGATATGATCTGCATCGCGCACTGCCGCGATGGTGCTTGCGGTCATGACAGCCCCTTCATCGAGGCCAAACCCGTCACGCTCACTGGACGCACTCCCTGGCCACTCGTTTTGGTGATTGAACAAAAGTTTGCGCAATCGTTTGTTCAAACGTCTTATAAACTTCACATGGCGTCAAGTTAAAATTTAGAGCGGTGCTGGGCCTGTGGAAGCGCGGACGACCAGGCCATCGGGCGCGAGCGGCGCGACCGGCTTCGGCGTTTCGCCGCTGACGAGATCCATCAAAAGATCGCAGGCGATCTCGCCCATCAGTTCGGTCGGCATTTTGACAGACGTCAGTTGCGGATAGAGCATGGTGGCGACGGATGCATCATGCAGACCCATCACCGAAACGTCGCGAGGAATCTGAAAGCCGGCTTCGTGCAACACTGCCATCGCGCCGGCTGCCGTCACCAGCGTCGCACCGAGAACCGCTGTCGGCTTTTGCGCAAGCAGATGGCGCATCGCATCCGCGCCACCCTGCGCGGTGTAGCCTGCGACCGCGACCAGTTCGGGATCGAACGGAATCCCGTGGCGAGCCAGCCCTTCCCGATACCCCGCAAGACGTTCGCCGGCATTGAAGCCCCCGGGCCGGCCGGAGAGATGCGCGATACGCCGATGCCCCATCGACGCCAGATGGTCGACGGCGATTGCCGCCGCCGCACGGCTGTCGAGCACAACGCAATAAGGGCTTCCCGGCAACTGACGATTTAGAAGCACGAACGGAACATGCGTCGATTCCAGTTCGTCGCGAAGCAGATTGTCATCATCGAGGCTCGCAACGAGCAAACCATCGACCCGGTTGCCGTGAGACAACCGCTGATAGACTGCATCGGTCGCTCCGGACTCGCGGTGGGCGATCAGAAGAGAATAGCCGCGCTTCGACGCCGACCTTTCCGCGCCGTGAATGGCGGCCGCAAATACCGGATTATCGAGCTGCGGAACGATCAGCCCGAGTGTGCGGCTGCGCGACGTCCGCAGGCCCTGTGCCAGCGTATTCGGCGAATAATCGAGTTGTCTCGCGCTCTCCAGTATCCGCTCGCGAGTCTCGGCGCGGATGCGCTGATTGGTCTCGCCACGAAGAACACGCGACGCCGTGGAAATATCCACGCCCGCCATTCGTGCCACATCGGCTAATCTGGGTCTCATCCGGCTCAGCTATCTGTTTCCGCGAACCATCAAGGTAGCGGGAGCAGTGCCGTGAAACAAGCTGGCTGGTCTATCCTGTCGCCCGGATCATATCCGCTGCTTTTTCTCCGATCATAATGGTCGGTGCATTGGTGTTGCCGCCAATCAGGGTCGGCATGACGGAGGCATCGGCGATCCGCAACGATCCAATGCCATGCACCCTCAACTGCGGATCGACCACCGCGGTCGCATCGTCACGTCCCATCTTGCAGGTGCCGACCGGATGATAGACCGTGTCGACACGGGCGCGCAGGATCGCGCGGATATCGTCGTCGCTGCGGACCTCGCTCGTGAAGAGGTCCGCGTCCTGGAGCGCTCGGAGCGCTGGAGCTTCCAGCAGACGCCGGGTCGTTTTGAACCCGGCGACCATCGCGTCCATATCCTCATCTTCGCCGAGGAAGTTCGGATCAATTGCCGGCGGCTGCAGCGGATCAGCGCTCTGCAGCCAGACACTCCCCCGGCTGGCCGGCCGCAACAGGCAGACGTGGCATGAGAAACCCGTGCCCCAGCGCGGCTTGCGACCATGATCGTTCACCGCAGCCACGCAGAAATGCAATTGAATATCGGGCACATCCAGATCGGGCCGCGTTTTGAGAAAGCCGCCGCATTCGGCGATATTCGATGTCATCGGCCCCCGACGTTCGCGGCGATACTGCCCTATTCCTTTCAGAATCCGTCCGATACCCGCCGCCGACAACCCCGTGAAATGCGGATATTGAGATGCAAAGGCGAAAACAAAATCGGGATGATCCTGGAGATTCTGCCCCACTCCCGGCAGATGACGACGCACCGCGATGTCGTGACGCCGGAGCGAGGCTGCATCCCCGATGCCGGACAGCATCAGAAGTTGCGGCGTCTGAAACGCGCCGAGCGCCAGAATGACCTCGCGACGGGCATGAACCTGCCGCACCTCGTTGCCCCGGCGATATTCCACGCCGATCGCACGGGCGCCGTCGAACAGGATGCGTGTCGCATACGCGCCCGTTTCGACATGAAGGTTAGGCCTCGTCCCGATGAAGGGATGAATGTAGCCCCGCGCCGCACTCCATCTTTCGCCGTCTTTCTGGGTGACCTGGTAGACGCCGAGGCCCTCCTGCTCGTCGCCATTGAAATCCTCGCGGAGAGGAAACTGCGCTTCGCGCGCGGCCTGCAAGAAAACATCGTGAACAGGATTGTCCGAACGCAGGCGGCCCACATGCAACGGCCCATCCTTGCCATGGTAGGCACCGTCGAGTTCGGCGTTATTTTCCGACCGCTTGAAGTACGGCAGTACGTCATCAAAAGACCAGCCGTCATTGCCGAGCGACGCCCAATGATCGTAATCGGCGCGATGGCCGCGGATATAAACCATCGCGTTGATTGCCGATGACCCGCCAAGACATTTGCCGCGCGGTTGATACCCTCGCCGGCCGCCAAGGCCAGGCTGCGGCACGGTTTGAAATGCCCAGTTGTTGACCTTGCGCGACACCATCAGGACCAGCGCACCCGGCGTCGTCACGACCCAGTTGTCGCCCGTTCCGCCCGCTTCCAGCAACGCCACCGATGAGCGGCCATCTTCGGACAAGCGGCTCGCAACGGTGCAACCTCCCGAACCGCCCCCGACTACGACAAAATCAAATGTATCCGTCACAATTCTCGTCCCCGATTTTCGTCCCGACAGGTCAGGACAACAGCCGCAGCATCTTCTGAAGGCGCGCAATCTTTTTGCCATACGGCGGATACAGGTCAGCGAACCGATTGAACCGCGACCGGTAAAACACCGGCTTCATCTTGCTTAGTGTGCGGAAGCCCCATTCGCCGTGATAAGCACCTGAGCCGGACGCACCGACTCCCCCCATTGGTTGATTGAGCTGGGTGAAATGAAACAGGCAGTCGTTGATAGTGACGCCGCCCGCAATGGTTCGCGACAGAATCTCGTCGCGCGCCGTGGTATCATTTCCAAACCAGTACAAAGCGAGCGGCCGGTCACGACTGTTGACGCGGGCGATTGCCTCATCGGCGCTATCGCATGGCATCACCGGCAGGACAGGACCGAAAATCTCTTCTTTCATGACGGCCATATCTGTCGAAGCCCCGACGATCAGCGTCGGCGGAAACTTCCGCTGCGACTTCCAGGAAAAATCGGCGGGATCGGCAGACTGCACGATCCGCGCTCCCCGTGAGGCGGCGTCGGCAACAAGCCCTTCCAGCTGCGCATAGTGGCGGTCGGAAATGATCGATGTGTAATCCGGATTGCCGGGATCGCGGCCATACATCGCGATCATCCGGGCGTGAACGCTGTCGGCGAACGTATCAATCCGTGGAGATGGCACCAGTGCATAATCGGGAGCGATGCAGGTCTGCCCCGCATTCAACAGCTTGCCGTAGGCGATACGCTCAGCGGCTTCGGCCATGTCCGCGGAACGATCGACAATCGCAGGAGACTTGCCGCCAAGCTCAAGAGTAATCGGAGTAAGATTACGACCGGCTGCCTCGGCGACTATTCGTCCCACACGCGTCGAGCCTGTGAAGATCAGGTGATCGAACGGCAAGGATGAAAATGTCTTCGCGGTATTTTCATCGGCATTCGCGACATAAATTTCCGCGGAATCAAATTCCGCCTCGATGATCTCGCGCAACAGCAAACTGAAGCGTGGTACCAGTTCGCTCGGCTTGACCATCACGCGGTTGCCGGCCGCGAGGGCGGCCACCGCCGGCGCCAGGATCAACTGCAGCGGATAGTTCCACGGCGCGATGATGCCAACGACACCGAGCGGCTGCGGAATCAGGCGATTGCGAGCAGGCCAAAACTGAAGCTGCGTCGCGACGCGTTTCGGCGCCATCCAGGCCTTGAGATGCTTTTCGGCATGCCGGATTTCCGACATCACGAACAGGGTCTCGGCAACTGTCGTTTCGATTGGCGATCGATGGCCAAAGTCCGCCGAAATCTCCGATGCGATGCGCGTCTCGTTTCGCGCGACGAGGTCGCGCAGGCGCCTCAGACGATCAAGCCTCTCGGCGAGGGACGAAGGAGCCATATTGCGCGTCAGCTCGACCTGACGACGAAACGTCTCCCGCAATGTAGCAAGGGATCGATCTTCCGAAGCGTCCATGTTCAGCCTCACGCGATCATCATCTGCCCGGCGACCATCAGCTTTTGGCCAACGCGGCCTGCCCGGCCGCTGCACTTCCCCCAACAAGGCGCTGGGCATCACGCTCGGGGCGCATAAAGACCATGCCGATGACTCCTCCCATCAGCATCACGATGCCGCAGATCACAAAGCCATCATGGAAACCGTCGAGCGGCACGGCGGCATTCTGCACCATGCTCCCCATGACATAGGGTGCGAGTAGCCCCGCCATGGTGCCGATGGCATTGCCGATCGCCAGCAGCGCACCACGCTGGCTTGCCGGCGTGATCTCGCTCACGACGGCATGAGAAATAACGTAGATGATCGAAGGCAGCGACATGCCCAAAGAGCCGACGAAAACTTTCAGCGGAATATTGTCGATCAATGGCAAAGCTGCGAGCGCAACACCGCCGAGCGCGACGCACCCGCCGCCGAGACATCCACGAGCCAGCCGACTGGAGACGCCCTGCGCCATCAGCTTCTGCGAATACCAACCCAGCGAAAGTACGATGACCACACCAAGCCCTGCCGTGAATGCAGTCAAAAGCCCAACCGCATTTTGCGCAAAGCCAAGCCCCTTCACAAAGTAAGCGCCCTGCCATGACAGGCTGAGCGAAAGCGCCCAGTAGGCTCCGAAGAAGGCGCACCAGCTTGCGATCACTGTTGGGCAGGACAGCAGGCGGCCGTACGGAATCCGGTCATCCGCCGCCAGCGTCGCAACCGGCTGCATCAGCTTGCCTTCTCGCCCCCAGATCGCCCAGGCCAGCGTCCACACCAGGCCGGCAATGCCGAGCGCGGCAAAAGCCCAATGCCAGGAATATCTGACGATAATCAGATTGAGCAGCGGCAACGCGACCATGATGCCGATGCCGGCCCCCTGAGATACGACTGCGGTCGGCAGCGTACGGAGTTCGTTGGGAAACCATTTGTAGGTGGCATGAAGGGCCACCGGATACGCCGGCCCTTCTCCGGCACCGAGAATGATGCGGCATATGATCAGCGTGGTGAAACTGACCGGTCCGACCATTGGAAACTGCACCAGGGCCCATACCAGTCCCATCACCATGAGCACCCAGCGGGTCTGCACATGATTGCAGATGAAGCCCACAATGACTGACGAGAGCGCGAACAACAGGAAGAAGCTCGAGCCCACCAGCCCGAACTGGCTGGGTGTCAGCTTGAGATCATCCATGATCGGAACGGCGGCAAGACCAATCACAGCCTTGTCGGCGAAGTTGATCAGCATGAAGAAAAACAACAGACCAACGACCAGCCACGAACCGGGTTCAACTTTGCGATCGCCCATGGTTCCTCCCTATTTTATACGTTTCCCCGAATTTTTTCGTTTTTGTTTTTGTCTTTTATTCCTGTAGCTCGTCGCCCGTTTGCCATACGGAACTCGCCGGCTATTTTCGTTTCGTCCTTTTCGTGACAGCGGCGCCGCTCATGGATGGCGACTGCATCTCGGCTTCGATCTGCTGGAAAAGACAGCGACCCAGCCGCGCCGCCATTTCTGAATCAGCGATGGATAATGGCCCTGGATCGTTCAGCACAGCGTTGATGAGCGTTCCGAAAACCACCTGAAATCCGAAGCCGATGGTCCGGACCTTCGCGGCACGCCGCCCATTGCCCATGGCTTTCAGGAACAGTGGCGTCGCGCGCACCACCGTCTCGCGTCCAAGCTCCTTGAATCGGGTCCAGCGCACCGGATGCGTGTCATTGTGTTGCAGGGCCGCGCGCACGACCCCTTCATGATTGCGCATCCACTGCGCGATCTCGCTCACCATCATAGTGCAGAGCTTATCGAGACTCGCCTGCCCCAATGACGCATCCTGCATGTGGGACAGGTTCACCTCGCTGTCGCGCGCGGCCAGTTCAAGCAGCGCGTTGAAATAGACTTCCTTGCTTTCGAAGCGACTGTAGAACGCGCCGACCGTTGCGCCGACCTCCGCGCAAAGCGCTTCGATGGAAAGCTCGTCGAGACTGTGCTTGCGCAGCATCATCTCCCCGGCGCGCAACAGTGCCGCTGTAGTTTCGCGGCTGCGCTTCTGGCGCGAGGGCGTCACACCGGGCAAATCGTCGATCAGGGAAAATTCGAGCGTCATGGCCATTGCGTTCGGGTCCGGATTATCCATAATGATAATTCTGGTTATCTTTTTAAGCAAGAGCTGTGGTGCCCCGGCGCCAGATCATTGGAACCGCGATTCAACCGCGGTCCTGCGGGAGGAAGAAACAAGGTGAGCACAGGCAAAACGGCGCCCTTTGGCGGCACCATCGGAACCACCGTCGCGGATTCCAAGCCGTGGTGGCCCGCGGAAGCGAAACCGCGACCGGGCGCACCTAACATCCTTGTCGTACTGTTCGACGACGTCGGATTCTCGGATTTTGGCTGCTACGGATCGCCAATCCGCACGCCGACGATCGACCGGCTGGCATCCGAAGGATTGCGCTATAGCGGCTTCCACACCACGGCCATGTGCTCGACCACACGCGCCGCCCTCCTCACCGGCCGCAATCATCATTCGGTCGGCGTCGGATGTCTCGCCAATTTCGACAGCGGTTATCCAGGCTATCGCGGCAAGATCGCTAAAGAAGCCGGAACGCTTGCCGAAATGCTCAAGCCGCATGCCTATCGCAGTTACATGGTGGGCAAGTGGCACGTCACGCCGCTGACAGAAAGCGGCGCGACCGGACCTTATGACGGATGGCCACTGGGTCGCGGTTTCGACCGGTTCTACGGCTTCATGGACGCGGAAACCGATCAGTACGCGCCGGAACTTGTCTCCGACAATTCCCAGATCGAACCGCCCGGCACCTTCGAAACCGGCTACCATCTCACCGCCGATCTCGTCGATCAATCGATCCGTTTCATTGCAGATCATATGGCTGACCGGCCCGATCTACCGTGGCTGACATGGCTCGCGTTCGGCGCCTGCCACGCACCGCATCAGGCCCCGGCCGATCTCATCAAGGGTTACGACGCGACGTTCGCGCACGGCTGGGACATCGAGCGCGATAAGCGCATGACGCGCCAGAAGGCTATGGGACTTGTTCCCGAAGAAACCCAAATGCCGCCGCGCAATGATGGCGTGAAGGCGTGGGATGCACACGGACCGGAAGAACGGCAGGTCTTCACCCGGCTGCAGTCGGCATTCGCCGGAATGCTCGATCATGCCGACCAGCACCTCGCACGTCTCATCGATTTCCTTGAGCGGACCGGCTGCCGTGAGAACACGCTTATCCTCGTCCTGTCCGACAACGGCGCAAGCCAGGAAGGCGGGCCGCTGGGAATGATCAACGCAATGGGTCCCTATAATTTCCGGCCCGAGCCGATGCCGGAAAAGCTGCAACGCCTCGACGATATAGGCGGACCAGATACCCATTCGAATTTTCCTCATGGCTGGGCCATGGCATCGAATGCGCCGCTGCGGCGCTACAAGCAGAACACCCATGGCGGCGGCATTCGCGATCCGCTGGTGCTTTCATGGCCGAAAGGCATCGCCGCGCGTGGCGAACTGCGCCATCAATTCCTCCATGCCGTCGACCTGGTGCCGACGCTACTCGAGGTCATCGGCATCGAGGCGCCGGGGGTGATCGGCGGTCACGCGCAAATGCCGCTCGAGGGCCAGAGCTTCGCCGGCACCTTTACTGATCCGGCCGCAATCGTCCGGACCAAGCCCCAATACTTCGAGATGTTCGGCCATCGCGGCCTCTGGCACGACGGATGGAAGGCTGTTTCCTATCACGCGCCGGGCTCGCCGTTCGACGCCGACAAATGGGAGCTTTATCATCTCGATCGCGACTTTTCCGAAGTTGACGACCTCGCGGAACGCGAGCCGGAGCGCCTCGCCAAACTGATCGAAATCTGGTGGAGAGAAGCGAAAGCCCACAACGTGCTTCCGCTCGACGACCGGTTCGGGCCACGATTTGCCGAGAACGCCGCCCGCTTTCATGGCGCACGCCGCAATTTCGTCTTTCATAACGGAATGGGCCACGTTCCCACCGATGTCGCCCCCGACGTCCGCAGCCGCAGTTATACCATCGAGGCACACGTCGAACTCGAGGATCCGAATGTCGAAGGCGTATTGATCTCTCATGGCGATGCGACGTCCGGGTACAGCCTCTACATCAAGAATCGGCGGCTTGTGCACGATCTGAATATCGGCGGACACCATCACATCGTCACGTCGGATCGCGAAATCGCCGCTGGCCCTCATCGCTTCGGCGTTCATGTCGAGCGACTGCGGCGTACAACGCCTCCGGCTCTCGGCGCTCGCACCGGCGTCAGCGAGTATCGCCTGACGATCGATGGCGAGCCGGCAGGTTCAATGCAGACCCAGTTCGGCTTTCACAATCTGATTTCTTGGTCGGGACTCGACATTGGCCGTGATCGCGGCAGCCCGGTGTCGGACTATGCGGCGCCGTTTGAGTTCACCGGCAAACTTCTGCGCGTCAACGTCACGATGCACGACGATCAGAAACTCGATGGCGACGCCGTGGGCGCAGCCGAGATGGCACGACAATAAATTCCAAAGTCGCGCTCCAAGACGATCCGGGAGACAATCATGCAGAAGAATGCCGAACCCAGCGTAGCCGCCGACAACGCCTCCGCTCTCACTCAACTCCCCTTCGCCAACCGTCAGGACTTTACTGACGCAGAGCGAGGATTTCTCGGCACCCTGCCCGACGCCACGATCCGCAACGAGGCGGGCCGCCCGGTCTGGAGCATGGCCGATTACAGCTTTCTCAATGAGGAGACGGCTCCCGGCAGCGTTCATCCCAGCCTGTGGCGACAGGCCCAGCTCAACTGTCGGCATGGCCTGTTCGAGGTGACGCCCGGCATCTATCAGATCCGTGGGTTCGACATTTCGAACATGACGCTGATCGAAGGCAAAACCGGCGTCATTGTCATCGACCCGCTGGTCTCTGCGGAAACCGCCCGCGCCGGACTCGAACTTTACTTTACCCATCGCGGAAAGCGGCCCGTGGCCGCTGTGCTCTATACTCATTCGCACACCGATCATTGGGGCGGCGTCAAAGGCGTCGTCAGCGCAGACGATGTCGCAAGCGGCCGCGTGCCGGTGGTCGCACCGGAAGGATTCGTGGAAGCTATCGCACAGGAGAACGTACTGGCGGGAACCGCCATGGTGCGCCGCGCGCAGTATCAGTTTGGAGGCCTCCTGCCCAAAGGCGTCCGCGGCCAGGTCGATGCCGGTCTCGGCAAGACGTTATCGCACGGCTCCGTGACTTTGATCGCGCCGACCGACCTCATCTCGCACGACATGGAAACGCGAACCATCGACGGCATCGAGATCGTTTTCCTGATGGCTCCGGACAGCGAAGCGCCGGCGGAAATGCACATGTTCTATCCGGCGTTCAACTGCCTCAATATGGCGGAAAACGCGGTCCATAACTTCCACAATCTGCTGCCCTTCCGTGGCGCTGAGGTGCGCGATTCACGCGCATGGGCGCGCTATATCGACATCGCGCTGGCAACATTCGGCGATCGCTCGGATGTCCTGATCGGCCAGCATCACTGGCCGGTGTGGGGCAAGGATGAGATCGCCACGTATCTCAGCAAGCAGCGCGATCTCTACAAATACGTCCACGACCAGACGCTTCGCCTGATCAACCTCGGCCACACGCCGAATGAAATCGCCGAAATGATCGAGTTACCGGACAGTCTCGCAAACGAGTGGGCTCTGCGCGGCTACTACGGCACCGTGCGACACAACGCCAAGGCGATCTACCAGAAATATCTCGGCTGGTACGACGGCAACCCGGCTCATCTCGATCCCTTGCAGCCATCCGC
This sequence comes from Afipia sp., assembly GCA_051954725.1. Classification (GTDB taxonomy): domain Bacteria; phylum Pseudomonadota; class Alphaproteobacteria; order Rhizobiales; family Xanthobacteraceae; genus Afipia. Next base: position 48,964 of record JBQCHK010000031.1, read on the forward strand.
CGCGGCGAAAAAGTATATCGAGTATATGGGCGGGTTCGCCGCGGCCCTCGCCAGGGCTCAGGCCGATTTCAAGGCCGGTGAATATCGCTGGGTCGCGGAAATCGCCAATCATCTGGTATTTGCCGATCCGTCAAACACCGACGCGCGCAGCCTCGCCGCCGATGCCTACGAGCAGCTCGGATATCTGTCCGAAGCCGCAACCTGGCGCAACTCGTATCTTTTTGCCGCGCATGAACTCCGCAACGGGCCACCGAAGATGGCGGGCCGTGTGGGCGTGCCGCCGGACGTACTGGCAGCCCTGCCCGTGGACGTGTTTTTCGACCTGCTCGCGATCCGCCTCAACGGACCCAGGGCTCAAGGGAAACGGATGGTGCTGAACTGGGTCTTCACCGATACCGCCGAGACCATTGTGCTCAACCTCGAGAATGCAGCCCTGACGCACCGTATGCGACAGGCAATTCCAAACGCCGATGCAACGCTGACGCTGACGCGGAAAACGCTCAATGCTATCATGCTGCAGCAGACGACGTTTCCGGAGGCTGCCGCCGGCGGTCAGATCAAGGTTGAAGGCAATGCAGGCAGACTACTCGAGTTGCTGTCCTTGTTCGACACCTTCTCCCCGTCATTCGCGATCGTTGAACCCTGAACCGGAGAGGTACGCCGCTGCTGACGGCGCGACCCAAACAGTCATGGAACCAATATCGACGATTAGCGTTTGCTCGGGGAACTCAATCGGACAACTTACGCCGCAGCCAACAGGCCCGCGCCAGGGACCTGCTTATTCGGTGCGGCCCATTTTGTGAGGATGTGGTCGTGGACGATGGGCATAAGGGCTCGGGCGGTCGCAGAGCCAACCACGTGTTCGCCGAAATCGCCAACCGCACATCACAGGCGGCAGGCCGGGCGCTGACCTTCATGATTGCGGCCAGCATCGTCCTCATATGGGCGATCTCGGGACCGATTTTTCACTACTCGGATACATGGCAACTGGTCATCAACACCGGAACGACCATCGTGACGTTCCTCATGGTCTTCCTGATTCAGAACTCACAGAACCGGGACAGCGCCGCCATTCAGGCCAAGCTGGACGAACTCATACGAGTGGGACGCGCGCGGAATTCTTTCGTCGGAATCGAACATCTGACCGACGAAGAACTCGACGAAATCCGCACCAAATGCGAACAGCGCGCCGCAACCGAGAAACCCCGGCATCGGCACGTCAAACAGGTCGACAGAGAAGCCGAGAAGGCAGCGGACAAAGCAGTCGAGTGATTGCTGCCTGATCAGGCCGCGCTGGTATATGTTGTCATCGCTGCGTCCTCATCGCCAAAAAGTAGAGGCAATGTCTGCAAGCGCTTGAAATAGCGCCCAACCGGGGTCTCCTGCGCCATTCCGATTCCACCATGGAGCTGCACGCTGTCCTGCGAAATCTTTGTCGCCGAACGCACGACGACAAAATGTGCCGTGGTCACCGCGACGCGCCGCTCATCCTCATGACCGGCGTCCAATAGCCCCGCCGCCCATTCGGCAACTGTCCGGGACTCGGTGAGCGCCATGTCCATATCGACGAAGCGATGCTGCAACACCTGATAGGATGACAGGCGCGCGCCGAATTGCTGGCGCACCTTGAGATAGTCTCCGGTCATCTGAACCAGCGTCGCCATCGCCCCCAGCGCGTCAGCGCAAAGCGCCGTGAGGTAAGCATCGCGGCACCATCCCCACAACCGTTCGGCCTCGGCGCCCGTACCGAGCACCTGTTCATGACCAATCACGCTGCCGGAGAACACGATATCCGCATAGGGACAGCCATCGATTCCAACCACCGCGCGCTCGACGCGGTATGCGGACTTCGGCACAAGAGCGAGTACGCGCGAGTCGTTCGACGACGCGCCCTCCACAAGTATATGATCAGCCTCCGCACCGAACGGCACCAGCCTGCGCACGCCATCGAGCGTGTACCGGCCGCCCGCCTCGCCGAGATTCAACGGGCGATCCGACACCAGCGCGACGGTGGCGACAGCGCTTCCGTCAACCAGCGCAGCTCTCAGATCGGCGCTTGAATCGGCGGCGGAAGATTTGGTCAGCAATCGCGCAACCACCCCGGACGAGCCGACGAAGGGCGATACCGCACCATGCAAGCCAAGTTGTTCGGCGACAACATTCACGGCGCGTGCGTCGTTCAGTCCGCCTTCGTCTTCCGGCAAGCCGACCGCCAATGCACCCGACTGCGCCAGATCGACCCACAGGTCTTTCCAGTCTTTGGGTGCCGACGACGGTTCCGGCAGCAACCGGTCGAGCGTGTCGGCGAGCAGCCCATGCTCTTCGCGCGGAACAAAAATCAGATCGGACATGCGGTTCAGCCCAGAAGAGTCTTGGCGGCGATATTGCGCTGGATCTCGTTCGAACCGGCATAGATCGTCGTCTTGCGATAGTTGCAGTAAGTCGGCGCGACGTTGGCGTATTCGGAGATCGCGTCGAGCGGCTGATTGCCGCCGCCGGCCAGGCTGACGGGTAATGCGTCCGGCCCCAGCATCCGCATCTGCAGTTCGAGAACATCCTGCTGCAGATGAGAACTCAGCACCTTCAGGTAAGGCGCGGGCAAACCGACAGCCTCGCCACGCTGTTCGGCGCGCAGAAATCGCAGATTGGTGAGGTCTGTGGCGTGGATCCGCATTTCGAGCGCGTTCAGACGCGCCTTGAACAGCGGATTGTCGAGCGGACGCTTCTCGGCGAGCGCACCCTCCCCCGCCAATCGCTTGAGCCGGGTCAGCTCACGCTTGCAGAAGCCCATGCCGCCGAAATTCAGCCGCTCCTTCTCGAGCAGATACTTGGCACAGGTCCAGCCCTGCCCTTCTTCGCCAACAAGGTTCTCGGCCGGAACGCGAACATTCTCGAACCACGTTTCGTTAATCTCGTGATACCCGTCGAAAGTGATGATCGGACGAACCGTGATGCCCGGCGTCTTCATGTCGATCAGCAGGAAGCTGATGCCGTCCTGTTTGCGTCCTTCGCTCGAAGTGCGAACCAGACAGAAAATCCAGTCTGCGTCATGCGCCTCGGTCGTCCAGATTTTCTGGCCGTTGACGATGTAATGATCGCCTTCACGCACCGCGCGCGTTTTAAGCGATGCGAGATCCGATCCCGATCCCGGCTCGGAATAGCCCTGGCACCAGTAGTGTTCGAGAGACGCGATGCGCGGCAGGAAGAACTCTTTCTGCGCGGCCGTGCCAAACTTCATGATGACAGGCGCAACCATCTTCATGCCGAACGGCACGACTTCCGGCGCGCCAGCCTGCCAGGCCTCGTCCTCGAAAATGTAACGCTGCACCGGCGTGAATCCCGGGCCACCAAATTCCTGCGGCCATGAGTAGCCGCCCCAGCCGCGTTCATGGAGGATGCGGGTCCACGCCACCTTGTCTTCGCGGGTCGGACGACCACCCGAGAGCATGCGATCCCGCAGTTCCGCGGGCAATTTCTCGGAGATGAAGGAACGCACGTCCGAGCGAAAGGCGTCCTCTTCCGGTAAAAATAATGTCGCCATCGATGAAGCCGATTTACTTGCCCGTGAAGCGCGGAGGACGCTTCTCGAGGAAGCTCGCGACGCCTTCGCGGAAATCGTCGCTTTGCGCCGCCAGCGCCATCTCGCGATTGGCGTCTATCGTGGCCTCCGCCAGAGTCTGGAACGGCACCTCGTAAACCTGACGCTTGATGACTCCGAGGGCACGCGGCGAAACGAAATCGACCATATCGCGCGCATATTCCATCGTCTTTTCACGCAGCTCAGTCGCCGGATACAAACGATTGACCAGACCGATCTGGAACGCTTCCGCGCTCGACACGCGGCGCGCGGACATCAACAGGTCCAGCGCATTGGCGTGACCGACAATTCTCGGCAACATCCAGCTCAGACCATGTTCGGCAATCAACCCGCGCCGGGAGAACGACGTGGTGAAAACGGTATTGTCCGCAGCGAAACGCACGTCGCAATACAGTGCATGAACCAGGCCGATGCCGGCAGCAGGGCCGTTCAGCATGCCGATGACCGGCTTCGGGATTGCCGGATAGAACGAATAGCGCGTCTGCCAGTCCGGCCGACGGTTCATGTCGAACGGCTTCATCCATTCGTCGCTGCGGATGTCATTCGGATCAAGGGTCTTCAGATCGTCCATGTCCGCGCCGGCGCAGAATGCCCGACCGGCCCCGGTCAGAATGATGGCACGCACACCCTCATCCGCCGCCGCCGCATCCATCGCCTGTCGCACCTCCCGCTCCATGATCGCGGTCCACGCGTTCATTCGGTCCGGGCGATTGAGGGTGATCGTCGCGATCCTGGCGTCAACCTCATAGAGGATGTGCTGATAACTCATGCTCGTTTCCTTATCGATCCTGCGACGGCATCTTGCCGTCGAGCGCGCGCGGACGCGCCAGATAGTCGACCGTTTCCGGCCGCTCCTTCAGCCAGCCACCCCAGCGTTTGAAGATTTTCGACATCCGCTCAGGCTCGACGCCGAGCTGTTGCATGGCGACACCGCCGTTCACCGACTCCCGGTATTCGCTAAATAGCCCGTCGCACACCACAAAGCGGCTCATGCCGTCGATAACCACGAACTGGCCCTTGAATTGCGGCACGAGCGACGTGAAGCTCGACAGCGACCACGCATAACCCATCTGGCCATCGAATACCGGATCGAACATCTCCCATCGATAGTCGTCGCCCGCATCGCGCCGGAACAATTGCTCCAGCATGTGGGCGATTTCCTCGCGGCCGCGATGCGCGCCGTAGATGTAGTCGTAATAGACGCCGTCTTCGGTAAAGCACCGCGCGAAACGTTCGCCGTCCGCGGCTTCGGCCGCCAGCGTAAATTCGGTGAGAAGACGTCGGAACTCGTCCATGTTCATGCGCTTTTCTCCACGACCGGGGTCGCACCCATGGCGCGCAATTTAATGCGATCAATCTTGCCGGTCGCGTTGCGCGGCAACATGTCGACAAAACGCACTTCGCGCGGCACCTTGTAGCGGGCCAACTTGCTGTTGCAGTGAGCGAGGAAATCCTGATCGGAAACGCCGGTGCCCGGCAGTGGCACCACGAACGCGACGATGCGCTCACCGAGCCGCTCATCCGGCACGCCGATTGCGGCGGCTTCGAAAATACCCTCGACACCGTGAGCGATCTCTTCGATCTCACGCGGATAAACGTTGTACCCGCCGGTGATGATCATCTCCTTCTTGCGATCGACCACATAGAGGAATCCGTCCTCATCGAGATAGCCGATGTCGCCGGAATAGAGCCAACCGTCGCGGAACGCTCTCGCAGTCAGTTCCGGCTGACGGAAATAGCCGCGCGCGAGCCCCGGGCTTGAGATTGCAATCTCGCCGCGCTCGCCAACCGGCACATCCTGCCCGTCATCGTCGACGATGCGCAGCTCGACACCGAACAGTGGCTGCCCCGCAGAACCGAGCTTGCGTGGCGCATTCCACAGCCGGCAATTGGCGATCGACGGGCTGGCTTCGGTCATGCCGAAGCCTTCCGAAATCCGGACGTTGAATTTTTCCTCGAACCGGCGATGGACGTCTTCCGGCAACGCCTGCCCGCCCGCGACGCACGCTTTCCATGACGACAGATCATAGTGCACCGGAAGCTCCTCCTTCAGCAGCGTCCAGTACATCGTCGGAACGCCCATGAAGACGGTGATCTTCTCGTCGTGAATGGTCTTGAGAAATGCCGAGGCGTCGAAACGATCCGGCAAGACGATTTGCGCGCCAGCGAACAGGAAGGTCGAGAACACACAGGTGTGGCCGAAGACGTGACTGAGCGGAAGCGCAGTCAGACAACGGTCGCTTTCCGATAGCTTCAGAAGATCGAACGCGAACGCCTGAACATTCCAGAAGATGCCGCCGTGCGTCAGTTCGATACCCTTGGGCGTTCCGGTAGAGCCAGACGAGTAAAGAATAACCGCAACGTCATCGGCCTTCGCCTGCGGAAGCGGTGCGGGCTCAGCCTCATCGAGCGTGATCGGCACACTATCGAGATCATGGAGCACAATGCCGCTTAGCTCGGCCTGAAGATCGGCAGTTGCCTTGCCCCCTGCGAGCACCAGCTTCGGATCGCAATCCTCGACGATTCCGGCGAGCTCTCGCCCCGCAAGCAACGGATTCACCGGAACAGGTATCGCGCCGGACTGCATGATGCCCTGATAGAGCACCACCCAGCGCATGCTGTTTGGAAGAATGAACAGTACGCGATCCCCGGCTTGAATGCCAAGGTCACGGAGCGCGGACGCACAGCCTGCGGCACGCCGATCAAGCTGGCGATAGGTGATGGACTCGCCGCTTGCCTTCACCGCGACGGCATCGGGATGCATGCGCGCGTTGAAGCGGACAAAGTTCGCCAGATGCATTTTCATGCGGCATCCTTCTCCGGCTTATTCCCGCGCAGCCTGGCTCCAAGACCTGCAACCGCCGGCACGAGACCGCGCGGAAGGAAAATCACCACCAGAATGAGGATCAAACCATAGGCGATCAAGCGGTAGACTTCCGCCACGCGCAGCATTTCTGGCAACAGCACCGTCAATGCACCGCCGACGAGCGGTCCGGTCAGCGTGCCGCTTCCGCCAAGAATAACCGCAAGGATGGCGTTGAGCGAGGCTTCCGCCGAGAATGGCGTTGGGTTGATGAAGCCCATGTAATGCGCATACAGCGCGCCGGCGAGCCCGGCCAGCGAGGCGCTGAACACAAAGGCAAACAGCTTGTACTTCCAGCATGCGATGCCTGCGGCTTCGGCGAAGACCTCGTTCTGACGGATCGCCTGAAGCACCTGACCGATGCGCGATCGCACGACGAGTGTCACGATGGTCATCACCGCGAGCAGCATGGTCAGCGTGAGATAGTAATAGGGCCGCCGCTTCTCGAATGCGAATTCAATGAATCCAAGATTGATCGGCTCAGGCGAAGGAATGCTGGGCAATCCCGGCTCGCCCTTGGTCAGCGAAATCCAGTTCACCAGGACAATGAACACCACCATGTTCATCGCGAGCGTCACGATCGCAAAATAATGACCCTTTACGCGAAGCGAGGGATAGCCCGCGATCACGGCGGCAACGGCCGTGATCAGCGGCGCAATGACCATCGATGCCCACACCGGAAGCCCAAGCCGCATACTCAGCAGAGCGGACGAATAAGCGCCGATGCCCATGAACGCGCCCTGCGCGATCGAGACGTAGCCGGTGTAACCCTGAATGATGTTGGCACCCTGTGCCACCATGACAAAGATCAACGCGAGGATTGCGAGATGCAGAAAGTAGTTCACCGTGACGACCATCGGAAAGATGATCGCCGCGGCGACAAGACCTGCAATAGCCAGAGCTCTCCACATTATCGGGCCTTCCCGCGCATCAGGCCCTCGGGCCGTACCAGCAGCACAGCGATCATCAGCAGAAACGAAATCACATCCTTGTAGCCGGACGAGATGAACGCAGCCGCGAACGCCTCGGTCACGCCGAGCACCATGCCACCGACGATCGCGCCGGGGATGGAGCCGAGGCCGCCGAGAATGAGAACCGCAAAGCCCTTGACCACCAATCCTTCGCTGACACCGGGCGCCACCGCGAACAGCGCGCCGATCAGGACACCGGCGGCGACACCGAGCGCCGAACTCAGCGCAAACACGAACATCGAGACAGAATTGACGTTGATGCCCATCAGCACCGCCGCTGAGCGATTTTGCGCGACCGCGCGAACCGCCTTGCCGATCCAGGTGCGCTGGATCAGCAGCGTCATACCACTGACCAGCACGGCCGCCGTAAGCAGAACATAGATGCGCAACTCCGGCATGGTGACGCCGCCGACAGAGAACACGCGGCTGAACGGCGTCGGAACAATCACCTGATCGACGCCAAAGGCCAGCAGATTGGTTTTTTCGATAATCAGCGTGAGGCCAAGCGCGATGATGAACGAGTTGATCGGGGGCGCATTTCTCACCGGGTAGTAAGCCACCCGTTCCAGCACGACGCCGAGCAGCGCGCCGCACAGCATCGCAAGAATAAAGGACGGCAGAAGCCCGATCCCCAGAGTGGAAATGAGGAAGAAGACGAGATAGCCGCCGAACATGGCGACGCTGCCATGCGCGAAATGCGCGATACCCAGAATGCCGAAGATCGTCGTCAGGCCGAGTGCGATCAGCGTGTAGATGCTGCCGACGACAAGGCCGTTGAAGATCTGCTGAAGGAAATCGATGATCATGACAGGATTCCTGACCGGCCTGCTTGCGCAGGCCGGTCGGTCGGCGTGTTAATCACGAACCGTCTTGAGGAAGTTTGAGTATGCAACGGCATCAGAGGGAAGCTCCGTTACGAACTTCCAGTTGCCATTGGTCCACTGAAATGCACCGTTCGAGATGTAAGCCTGGCCCTTGCCGTCGAACATCTTGCCGTCGATCGGCAGATACTTGAGCAGGGCTTCCTTCGGGACCGGCAGCTTGCGCAGGGTGTCCTGAATCTTCTTCAGGTCGGTGACCGTGCCGGCAGCCTGCAGTGCGTCGCGCAGCACATACACCTGGTCATAAGCATAGGCCGTGTTCGGCGTGGGGTTCTCGCCATACTTTTTCTTGTAATGCTCAACGAACGCCTTGGCTTTTGGGCCGAGAATGTCCGCGTTGAACTCGATCGCCAGCAGATCCCACACGCCTTCCATCTGCTCGTTAGTCGCAACCTTCAAGAACTGTTCGGGGCTACCGCCCGAAAAGCCGAAGCGCTTGACCTTGATGCCGAGTTCGGCAGCCTGACGATGGCTGAACGCGACTTGCTCGACGTACCCCGAAATGAACAGCGCATCGGGATTGAGACCGCGCAGCTTGGTGAGCTGAGCCGTCATGTCACGATCGTGACCGCCGAAGGTTTCGACAGCAACGACCTTGCCGCCTGCTTCCTCGAAAGCCTTGATCAGCGCGTCGCGATACTGGGTGAACAAGGCAACGTCGCGCACGCCAAGGATGCCGAGCGTCTTCACGCCTTGCTGGACAATAAAACGGCCAGCAGCCGCGCCGGTATAGTCACCCGGCGGGCGGGTGCGGAAAACGTTCTTGTTGCCGAGCGAGGTGATCGAGCGGGCGCCGGCGGTGCCGACCAGAACGATCACATCTTCCTTGCCGATGAAGGAGGCCATCGCACCACCCGACGCGGAACAGCAATAGCCCAGAATGAACTGCACGCCGTCGCGGTCGATCAGCTTGCGAGCAACGTTAGCCGCTTCGGTCGAGTCGGCCTTGTCGTCGTATTCGATGGTCTTGATCTTGTAGTTATCGGCGCCGACCTTGATGCCGCCTGCGCTGTTGATTTCCTCAATCGCGAGGTCGATCGCCTTCTTCTGTGGCACACCGTAAACCGCGCCGCCACCGCTGAGCGCGTCGCTGTAGCCGACGGACAGCGTCTTCTCTGCTGCGATAGCAGGCGCAGCCGCAAGCATCGCCGCCGCGATCGAAAGTTTCAGAAACCTCTTCATTATATTCCTCCCGTGAAAATCTCAGTAACCGAGGTAGGCGTTTTGCACGCCCTCGTTCCTGGCGAGGTCCGCAGACGGCCCCTCCAGCACGATCAAACCCGCCTCGAGCACGTAGGCCCGATCCGCGACACGCAACGCCATCGACACCGACTGCTCGACCAACAGAATGGTGACGCCGCGCGCCTTGATCGCGAGCAACGTCTGCTCGATTTCATCGACCACGCGCGGTGCAATGCCGAGCGAGGGCTCATCGAATATGCAGAGTTTCGGCCGCGCCATCAGTGCACGAGCGATGGCCACCATCTCCTGCTCGCCGCCCGATAGCGTGCCAGCCAACTGGCCCGCCCGCTCCCGCAGCCGCGGAAACAACGTCATCATCTCATCGATGTCGCCCTTGATGGCTTCGCGCCGCCGCGAATAGGCACCGAGTTGCAGATTTTCCAGAACTGTCATTTCCGGAAACATCTGGCGGCCTTCCGGACACATCGAGATTCCGCGATGCGCCACGCGATGCCCGGGCAAGCCGAGGATCGATTGGCCCTCGAAGCGGATTTCGCCACCCATCGCAGGCAGCAGACCGCAGATCGCCTTCAGGATCGTGGACTTTCCAGCGCCGTTCGGTCCGATCAGCGAAACGCATTCACCGGCCTTCACGTCGAACGACACGCCATGAACGACCTCGGCCAACCCGTAGCCGATCCGCAGATTACTGACTTCAAGCATGATCGCGGTGTCCCAGATAAGCGTCGATGACGGTCTGGTTCGCGCGGATTTCGGCGGGCGTCCCCTCGGCGATCTTCTGCCCGAAGTTGAGCACGACGATGCGATCGCACACTTCCATGATCAGACCCATGTGATGCTCGATCACCAGCGCGCTGATGCCACGCTGCGGCAGATCCCGGATGATGCGCGCCAGCGCACGGCGTTCGCCGGCTACCATGCCGGCGGCAGGCTCGTCGAGCAGGACGAGATCGGGCTTCGCCGCCAGCGCAACTGCGATCATCAGCAGACGCTGCTCGGCGGCTGACAATGTCGCGGCGATCTGATCCTTGCGCTCACCAAGGCCAACGAAATCCAGCACCTCGTCAGCCTGCGCCGTAATTTCACGATGCTCGCTGATGGCATGCGCGGCGCGCGAGATGGCGCCGATTGCGCCAGCCTTGAACAGCGAATGACAACCGATCAGCACATTCTGGCGCGCGGTGTACTCGGGAAAGACCTGGGTCGCCTGGAATGTGCGCGCCAGCCCTCGGGCTACCACATCGTAAATGGCGCGGCCGGTGATGACCTCGCCCTTGAAGCGGACCTGCCCTCCGCTGACCGGCAGAAGGCCGGACAGCAAGTTCACACAGGTCGATTTCCCCGACCCATTCGGCCCGATCAGGCCGACAACTTCGTTCCGGCCGATGGCGAATGACACGTCCTTGAGCGCCTGGACACCGCCAAATCTCTTGGAAATCGCTTCGGCGCTGAGCAGGTCACCCCGCTGAGAGCTTGGTTTGGCAGTCACAGTCGTCACATTACGCCCCGGTCAAAATCGGACGCATCTTGAGGATGGCGGCCTGCCTGTCAACTTTAAAAACGGCTTATCGACTTTAAAGTCGAGAAATACACGCGACAAAACAGCCCGCCTGGCGCGGGCCGACGGCCAGAGCACCTAGCTTGCTGGAGTGAAAAGGCGACTGCCCGGTATCGGACCAACGCCTGGCGCGGCGAGGCCGCGGCAGACAAAGCCCGCGATTCCCTCACCGACTTCCTCGACCGTCCACGCGCCGCCGGGCCGATACCACTTGGTCACCCAGTTCACAGCGCCAAGGACATTAAAAACGGCGAAGCGCGCCTCGCCCGGCAGAATGAGACCCTCTGCCTGCCCTTTCAGAACCATTTCGATCAACGCCCCCTCAAACTTGTCTCGCTCATGAATCACCTTCGTGAGCTGAACCGGGGTAAGCGATTTTTCCTCAAGAATGACAACGCTGTAACTATTCTCCCCAATCATGGACTGGACGTAATTCGAGATCGTGCGCCGCAGGCGTTCAAGGCCGTTGAGACTGGCGTCATGACACACCGTCGAGATCGCCTGATCGGCGGCCGCCAGATGGCACTGATACAAAAGATCGCGCTTGTTCTTGACGTAGTGGTAGAGGGTCGGCTTGCTGATCCCAAGACCCTCGGCAATGTCCTCGAGCGCGGTGCCGTGGTAGCCGTTTTTGCGAAACGCCTTCGCGGCCTCGCGATAGAGAGCATCCTCCCTCAGTTTCTTGAGTTCGGTCGCGCTCGCGACTGCATTATTCCATCGAGCCATAGGGTCCCCTTTTCAACACCTTATAGTCGCTCGACTCACGGGTCGGCAATTCGATTTTGACTTAAGGAAGGAGCCTCTCTCGCCGATCCGCAAAGCTGTAACATCGCTGTCGGCCGGCCGGGCCGAACGATTGGTCCATGCCACACCGCCGGGCATTTGAGGTCCAATCCGATCGCAATCCATACCGCTCGCAGGCCCCGGTGGCTGTTAAAAGATAAATCGTGCGGAACCGGACAGCTTCCGATTTCCGATATTCAGAAATTGGTATAATGTTCACAATGTTGACCACCCCTACTCCGCGTGCAATTCATGGACGGAGTATCAGGGGTTGAGTCGCACGGACGGCTGCAGGAACAATGGACATGACGACTCCAACGTCGGGCGGGACAAAAGGCAATCCCGATCTCGCAGCGGGAGCGCCACGTTCGGTGACGCGCGTCGTGCAGATATTCGACGATTTATGTTCGCGTCCGACCGGCGCTTCGCTGGCGACCCTCAGTGAAAGCATTGGCGTTCCGAAAAGCAGCCTGCTCAACCTGCTGCGCGGCCTGCTGGCAAGCAATCATCTGACGTTCGTAAACGGGCTTTATCAGCTCGGGCCCGAAGCTTACGGCATGGCCAGCGCCATCATCGCCGCCCGCCGCTTTCTCAGCTTTGCCGATCTGGCCCGCCCGATCATGCGCCGGCTGGTCGACACCACCCAGGAAACGTCTGTGCTGGCCGTGATGTCCACCGACAAGAAATCGGCCATCTACGTCGAGAAGATTGAGAGCCCGACGGCGCTTCGGTTCACCGCGACAGTCGGTGACTCGCGTCCACTCCTGTGGTCCGCGGTCGGGCGCGTCTTGCTGGCGTTTCAGGTCGATCATTGGCTGAACGAATATATGCGTACAGTCAAAATGGTGAAGCACACGCCATTTTCGGAAGTGCGGCGCGCGCGCTTGCGGGAGATTCTCGAAGACGTCCGGCGTACGCATGTCGCTGCCACCGCCGATCAGGGCACTATGAACGTATCCGGTTTCGCAGCGCCGATCTTCGACAGTTCGGGAGCGCTGGTCGCGGCGGTCGGGCTTGCCGCGCCGACCGATCGCGCCCGTGAGCGCGTCGAAGAATTCAGCGCGATGGCCCATGACGCCGGTTTGGAAATTTCCCGACTGATGGGCTATCGCCCGTTTGTTGCCGAAGCGAAACCGCGACACCCAAAACCCGCGGGGAAAGCCCGTCGGCCGGCGTCCGAGAGGGACTGATCATTGGACACCCGCGGCCTAGCCTGCCGTCTCGTCCATGATCCCATCTGACTTGCCCCCAACCGGTTGTGCAGCAACCGACCGCGCTCTTTTCCACATCCCTGCTCTGGGCGAAAACGCTGTCGAACCGGCGCTTTCGCTGTTTCCGGGCATAATTAGCCATGCCCTGACGGCAAAGCTCCATGTTCATATATATGAACATATTTCCTTTTTCTGAATTGCAGAAGAGTGGGAAGCTGGCTAGGTTGCCCCGGATTATCGAGCCACACTACGGCCCACCGCTGTCAGCATCATGCGCCCGCAACGCTGCCAGTTCATCACTTCGCGCAGAGGCATTTTCCAAAATGGGACCACTGAACGGCATCAAGATCGTCGATATGACTTCGGTCTTGATGGGGCCGTATGCGACGCAAATGCTCGGCGACTACGGTGCGGACGTCATCAAGGTTGAGTCTCCGGATGGCGATATCACCCGCCAGATCGGGCCCGTGCGGAATCCCGGGATGGGACCGATCTACCTCAATGCCAACCGCAGCAAGCGCAGCATCGCACTGGATCTCAAGACTCCCGCGGGGCGCGACGCATTGCTGCGACTGGCCGCCTCGGCCGATGTTCTGGTCTATAACGTGCGCCCGCAGGCCATGGCCCGGCTCAAGCTGGATTATGACAGCGTCGCTGCGGTGAATCCGCGGATCGTCTACGCCGGCATGTTCGGGTTCGGCCAGGAAGGCCCTTATGCAGCCAAGCCTGCCTATGACGATCTGCTCCAGGGCGGATCCGGACTTTCCCACCTGATCGCCCGCTCCGGCGATGGCACTCCACGCTATGTGCCGACCGCCCTCGCCGACCGCGTGGTCGGTCTGTCCGCTGTCGGCGCAATCCTCGCAAGCCTGCTTCATCGCGACCGCACCGGCCGCGGTCAGCGCGTCGATATTCCGATGTTCGAGACAATGGTCGGCTTCGTGATGGGCGACCATCTCGGCGGCCTGACATTCGAACCTCCGCTGGATCAGGGCGGGTATGCCCGGCAGATGTCGCCGGATCGCCGCCCCTACCGCACCAGCGACGGTTACATCAGCGTCATCGTCTACAATGACAAGCAGTGGAACAGCTTCTTTGACGTCAGTGGGCGTCAGGACCTGCGTAGCGATCCCGTCTTCGCGACATTCGCAGGGCGGCTCGCCAATATCGACAAGGTCTACGCCGAACTGGGGCGCATCTTCACCACCAAAACCACTGCGGAATGGATGCAACTGCTCAACGATGGAGACATTCCATCGATGCCGGTCCATGACCTCCTGAGCATTCTCGAAGATCCGCATCTGGTCAAAACAAACTTCTTTCCGCTTGCCGAACATCCCAGCGAGGGCGCTATCCGCAGCATGCGCGTCGCGACCACGTGGTCCGACACCCCCGCGCAACCTTCGCGCCTTGCTCCAAACCTCGGCCAGCACAGCCGCGAAATTCTCCGCGAAATCGGCTTCGGCGATGAAGAAATCACCCGGCTCGTCAACGATGGCGTGGTTCGCACAACAACTTCCGACAACGACAACAATCAGGATTGAACGATGGATTTTGCACTGACCGAGAACCAGGAAGCCATTCGCGACGCGATCCAGAAAATCTGCGCGAATTTCGATGATGCTTACTGGTTGAAGAAGGATCGCGAGGGCGGCTTCCCGCACGACTTCCACAAGGCGATGGCGGACGCAGGATGGCTCGGCATCTGCATCCCCGAGGAATATGGCGGCTCGGGGCTGGGCGTCGTCGAAGCTGCGATCATGATGCGCACCATTGCCGAGTCCGGAGCCGGTATGTCGGGCGCGTCGGCCGTCCACATCAACGTGTTCGGGTTGAATCCCGTCGTGGTGTTCGGCACCGACGAACAGCGCAAGCGCATGCTGCCGCCGATGATCGAAGGTCGTGAGAAAGCCTGCTTCGCGGTGACCGAACCCAACACCGGGTTGAACACCACCCAGCTCAAAACCCGGGCGGAAGCGAAAAACGACCGAT
The DNA here is from genome assembly GCA_051954725.1 of Afipia sp. GTDB lineage: Bacteria > Pseudomonadota > Alphaproteobacteria > Rhizobiales > Xanthobacteraceae > Afipia. The sequence continues at coordinate 64,024 of JBQCHK010000031.1, forward strand.
ACATCGTCAACGGGCAGAAGGTCTGGATTTCGACCGCACAAGTCGCTCACAAGATTCTGCTGCTTGCGCGCACCACGCCGCTTGAAGAGGTCAAGAATCCGACCCACGGCCTCAGCTTGTTCTACACCGATTTCGATCGCAAGCGCATCAAGGTGCATGAGATCGAGAAGATGGGTCGCAAGATCGTCGACTCCAACGAGTTGTTCTTCGAGGATTTCGAAATCCCGATGGAAGATCGCATCGGCGAGGAAGGCCGCGGTTTCGAATACATTCTCCACGGCATGAACCCCGAGCGTGTGTTGATCGCTGCCGAAGCCGTCGGTCTTGGCAAGCTCGCGCTGTCGCGCGCGGCTGACTATGCGAAGTCACGCATCGTCTTTAATCGGCCGATCGGCAAAAACCAGGCGATCCAGCATCCGCTGGCGAAGAACTGGATGGAGCTCGAGGCGGCCTGGATGATGACACTGTCGGCAGCCTGGCAGTACGACAAGGGCCTGCCCAGCGGCGCGGCCGCCAATGCGGCGAAGTATCTCGCTGGCGAAGCGGGATTCCAGGCCTGTGAACAGGCTGTGATGACCCACGGCGGATTTGGTTATGCGAAGGAGTTTCACGTCGAGCGCTATCTGCGCGAGGTCATGATTCCCCGTATTGCGCCGATCAGCCCCCAACTCATCCTCAGCTTCATCGCCGAGCGGGTGCTTGGCTTGCCCAAGTCGTACTGATCGCCTCGGTGCTCACGGGCATTGCCATGGCCGATGCGCTCTCGGCAGACGAACTTGACTTCGCCGGTCTTATCAAGGCCGGCGACGTCGTGGTGTGCGGTCAGGCAACCGCCGAACCGCGCACGCTGACCGAAGCGATCGTCGCGCAAAAGGATCGGCTTCCGCCATTCTCCATGATGGTGGGCCCGGTCTTTACCGGCACTTTCGCGCCCGAGAAGACCGACGGGATCGGCTTCCTGAGCTATGGCGTGATCGGGAATGCCCGCGCGCTGGCCAAGGCCGGTCGCCTTGATATTATCACCAGCAACTACAGTGCGTTTTGCGCCGACTTCGCCGCCGGTCGGCAGCGTGCCGATGTGGTCCTCATCCAGCTTTCATCGCGAAGCCCGGATCGCGGATTGAGCGCGAGCCTGTCGAACGACTACGTTCTCGAAGCGGCGCGGCACGCCCGTATTGTTATTGCCGAAATCAATCCGGATGCACCGTGGACCTTCGGAGCCGAATGGCCGCTCGACATTCCCTTGCACATTTGCGTCAAGGCACGGCATCGTCCCGTCGAACTGCCCTCTGCTTCCGTCGATGAAACGTCGCGCAAAATTGCGATGCATGCGGCCAGCCTGATTCCGGACGGTGCGACGTTGCAATTTGGAGTCGGCAAGGTTCCCGATGCCATCCTGTCCTGCCTGTCGCATCTTCGAAATCTCGGTATCCATTCCGGACTCATCAACGACGCCGTCGTCGACCTGATCGAGCACGGCGTGGTGACCAACGCCGGCAAAGGTATCGACACGGGCGTCACTATTACAAATCAGTTGATCGGAACCTCGCGTCTCTACGACTTCGCACATCATAACAACGCGGTCGAAGTACGCCCTGCATCCTACACTCACGCCGCCGGTGTCTTGGCGCGGATCAATAAGCTGGTCGCCCTCAATTCCGCCCTGCAAGTCGGGCTGGACGGCAGCGTCAACTCCGAGACGCTCAATGGCGTTGCCATCGGCGCAATCGGCGGTCAGGTCGATTTCGTGCGCGGTGCGAACGCATCGCCCGGCGGCCGGGCGATCATTGCCCTGCCAGCGACATCCAATGGGCAAAGCCGCATCGTTCCGCATGTAGAGACGGTCACGACCGCACGCGGTGATGTCGATGCCATCGTTACCGAATGGGGTGTCGCCGAACTGGCCGGCTGCAGCCTGCGCGAACGGGCCCGTCGGATGATCGCCGTCGCCGCCCCGGAGCATCGGGAAAACTTGAGTCGAGCGGCCTTTATGCAGGAGCGACAGCCATGACCCGAACGACGAACACAGCGGATGGGACCGCCAGCGCTCCGGCCGCGCAGGGGCCGCTTCATGGCATCCGTATCGTTGAATTCGGAGGCATCGGCCCCGCGCCGATGACCGCCATGCTGCTCGCAGACCTCGGAGCCGACGTGATCCGGATCGACCGGCTGCAACCGAGCGGCCTCGGCATCCAAAAGCCGAAGCAGTTCGACCTGCTGGCACGCGGCAGACAGACTGTTGCCATTGACCTCAAACATCCCGACGGTGTTGCCTGCGCACTCGATCTCGTCGCATCGGCGGACGGGCTGATCGAAGGATTTCGCCCTGGAGTCATGGAGCGGATCGGACTTGGACCGGATGAGTGCCTCAAGCGCAATCCGCGCCTGGTCTTTGGCCGGGTGACGGGCTGGGGACAAGAGGGACCGCTCGCGCCAACTGCCGGCCACGACCTGAACTACATCGCCCTGACCGGCGCACTTCATGCGATTGGGCGCGCCGGTGGACCGCCGACCCCGCCGCTCAATCTGGTCGGAGATTTCGGGGGTGGCGCGCTCTATCTCGCCTTTGGCATGATGTGCGCGCTCGTGGAGCGGCAGCGCTCGGGCCGCGGTCAGGTTGTTGATGCCGCTATGGTCGATGGCGCAGCGACACTCATGACCTCGCTGTTCGGGATGATCGGCGCGGGCATACATGGCTCTCAGCGCGGCACGAACCTGCTCGATTCCGGCGCTCCGCACTACGACGTGTATCGCTGCGCCGACGGTGAGTATGTTGCCGTCGCCCCAATCGAGGACAAATTTCGTACAATCATGCTCGAACGCCTCGGGATCGCTCCCGACGAGTTTCCGGACGTGAATGATCGCCAACAGTGGCCAAAAGCAAGGGACATGCTCGCGGCAAAGTTCGCGCAGCGCCCGCGGCAGGATTGGTGCGATCTTCTGGAGGGCAGCGACGCCTGCTTCGCGCCGGTGCTTTCGGCGCAGGAAGCTCCCGCCCATCCCCACAACAAGACCCGGCAAACCTTTGTCGAAATCGACGGAGTGGTGCAACCGGCGCCCGGGCCCCGTTTCAGCCGCACATCACCGCCACTCCCGCGAAGCTCAAGGCAATGCGAAGGCGACATCGGCGAGTTGCTCACGGCTTGGAATCTCGACAGCGAACGCGTCGCGTCGCTCCGGCAAGCCGGAATCGTCAGATAACGAACAATCATCCAGAGCTAAAGGAAAGGAACCACTCATGGCAGGTCTCTACTTCGAAGAATTCACCGTCGGCCAGGAATTCCATCATGAGTTCAGCCGTACCGTTACAGAGATGGACAATACGATGTTCAGCCTGCTGACGCTCAATCCGCAGCCACTGCATCTCGACGCCCATTTCTCCGAAAAAACCGAGTTCGGACAGCGCCTCTTCAACAGCCTCTATACCCTCGGAATCATGATCGGCATGAGCGTCTATGACACCACGCTCGGCACCACGATCGGAAATCTCGGCATGACCGACGTCATGTTCCCCAAGCCGGTTTTCCACGGCGATACGCTGAAGGCGCACACCAAAATTCTTTCCAAGCGTCTCAGCAAATCCCGCCCCAATCAAGGCATCGTCGAATTCGAACACACCGCGACCAACCAGCGCGGCGAAGTCGTGGCCAGTTGCCGGCGCACCGGCCTGATGCATTGCAAGCCGAAGGCCTGAGCCGATGCGATCATTCCTGTTCGTTCCGGGCGACAGTGCCCGCAAATTCGAGAGCGCCAAGAAAACCGCCGCGGATGCCCTGATTCTCGACCTTGAGGATTCGGTTGCACCCGACCAGAAGGCTCCAGCCCGAACCATCACCCGCGGCATGCTCGATGCCCGCAAGGCCGGGCAGAAGCTCTACGTTCGCGTCAACGCGCTCGATACCGGTTTGACGCTGGCCGACCTGGCTGCCGTGATGCCCGGACGGCCAGACGGCATCGTCCTGCCGAAATGCGCCGGCGCTGCCGACCTCAATCGCCTCGCGCTCTATCTCGACGCCTTTGAGGCCGCATCGGGAATCGAAGCGGAGTCGACCCGTGTCATTGTCGTCGCGACCGAAACCGCCCAGGCCGTGCTCAAGCTGCACAACTACGAGGGCGCAAGTTCGCGGCTATGGGGCATGATGTGGGGGGCAGAAGATCTCGCTGCCTCGCTCGGCTCGTCGCGTAACCGCACCGACGGACGCTATCATAGTCCGTTTCTGCTGGCGCGCGATCTCTGCCTGATCAGCGCCGCGGCGACGGGTGTGGTTGCGATCGACACCATCGCGACCGATATCGACGACCTTGCCGCGCTCAAGGATGAAGCCGTTGCCGCCCGGCGTGATGGCTTTCTCGCAAAGGCCGTCATCCATCCAAAGCATGTTGACGTGGTGAATGCTGCACTCACGCCCACCGACGAAGAAGTCACCTGGGCCCGGCAGATTACCAAGGCGTTCGAAGACAACCCGAACTCAGGCGTCGTCAAGATCGATGGCAAGATGATCGACAAGCCGCACCTGCGCGCCGCTGAAAAGATACTCGCGCTGGTAAATCCCAAAGCCTGAACGCGGTGTAACTCGCGAATACAAAACGGCCCGGCTTCTACGCCGGGCCGTTCTTTTTAGCCGGAATAGCGGACCATCGCGCCCTCGTTCGCAAGGGCGTCGATATCGCCGTCGCTAAAACCTGCTTCGCGCAGAATGTCATCGCTGTGCTCACCGAGCAGCGGTGGATGGCTGCGAACAGACGAAGGCGTACGGCTCCAGTGCGCCGCGGGACCCGCAACGCGCAGCGGTCCTTCCGTCGGATGATCAATCTCCTTGAAGAATCCAACCGACGACAGGTGCGGATCGTCGATCAGGCTATCGAGATCATGCATCGGCCCGCACGGAATGTCGGCTTCCTCAAACAGCTGCATCCATTCTTCGGTCGTACGAGTCTCGATCAGATCCGCGAGCCATTTGTAGACATGATCATAGTTTCGCGTTCGCGCTGACATATCCCGGAAGCGAGGATCGCGCTGGTCGCTGTCGGTCTCGCCGATCGCGTGAAAAAATGCGTTCCAATGCTTGTCCGTATAGATCAACGCGCAGATGTATCCATCTCGCGTGCGGTAGGGGCGACGATCCGGTGCAAGCAGTCTGGAATATCCCGGCGGGCCGATCGGCGGATCGTAACTGCGTCCGGCCATATGATCGCCCAGCACGAACTGAGCCATTGTCTCGAACATCGGAATTTCGATCGCCTGCCCTTCTCCTGTCCGGTCACGGTGAAGCAAGCCGGCAAGGATCGCATGGGTCGCGTTCAGTCCGACGATACGATCGGCTATCGTCGCCGGCGAATAACGTGGCTCGCCCGTGATCTTGCCCACCAGAGCCGGAAGCGCGGTCAGTCCCTGTATCAGATCGTCATAGGCGGGCCGGCCGGCGTAGGGCCCTGTTTCACCGAAACCGTGCAGCGCGACGTAGACAAGCCGTGGATTGATCCCAAGCAAATCGTCCGGACCGAGCTTCAACCGCCGCATCGCGGCAGGTCGCACATTGTGGACGAAGACGTCGGCGGTGCCGGACAGTCGCAGCAAAGCCTCTCGGCCGCGCGGCTTTTTCAGGTCTAGGACGATCGAGCGCTTGTTCCGGTTGCCCTGAAGGTACATCGCTCCCATCCGCGGGCTGCGCATGGGAGCGGCGTAACGCATCACGTCGCCTTCGGGACTCTCGACCTTGATGACGTCAGCCCCGTAGTCTCCCAGAATCATGGTGGCATAAGGCCCCATCATGACGCTGGTCAGATCAATCACCCTGACCCCCGCCAACGGGCCTTTCGGCGCATTGGCGGAGGTCTGGGGTCGGTTCGTGTTGCCGTCGCTCACTTGCTCTCGGCCACCGCTGCGGTGAAGGCCTTCAACACCTCACTGCCCGGCTTGCCGCGCTTGTCGGTATCCTTGGCCCACGTCTCGGCCACATGAGCGAATGCGGCGGAGAATTCCTTGTTGTCCGCATCGCCGAACTTGATCACCGACATGCCCTGGCTCTGCACCTTTGCCGCGGCGGCCTTTTCACCTTCCTCGAAGCGTTTGCAGCCTTCGCGCGTGGTCTGCTCTCCAACCTCGGTCAGAACCTTCCGAACGTTCTCGGGCAGAGACTTCCACTTGGTATCACCGATCGAATAGGTGATCAGGGCGGTGCCGAAATTCATGCCGGAAGTGCCGGACTTCAGCAGCTTCCCAAGATCGTAGGATGCTGCGCTCTGGTAAGAGAGCACGACACCATCGAGCGTGCCGCGTGTCATCGATTCATAAATTTCGGGCGCAGCCATACGGACCGGAACACCCTTGATGGAGCGCATCATCAGGTCCATGGCGCCGCCGGCGGTGCGAATCTTCAGACCTTCGAGATCGCTGGCCTTTGCAACCTGGCGCTGGTTGGAGAGAAGAATCTGATAGGCCGGCAGGGCGATCGTCACCAGCGGATGCAGCCCATTGGGCTTGAATTCCTTGGTCTCGAGGATGCCGCCGTTGTGGGAGAGCTTATAGAAAGCGAGCGAGCCTTGGCACTGGGTCTGGAAAATGCCGGGGAGTTCCGCGACTGCGGTCAGCGGATATTTATCAGACGAATAGGACGGAACGACGTAGGCGACGTCAGCAACGCCGGCGATCGTGAGCTGCGCCATGTCTTTGGCTTTGCCCAACTGCTCTGACGGGAAATGCTGGAATGTAACCTGGCCATTCGTTGCCTTGGTCACCAGCTCCATAAATGGCTTTCCGACCAGCTCGTGAATGACATGGCCATGCGGCAGGCTATCCGCGAGGCGCAGCGTGATCTTCTGCTGAGCGGACGCCGCGCCCGCGCCCGATACCAACGCCGCGACAGTCGCGGCAGCAATCACGGCTCCATTCGCCTTCGTCATGATCAAACTCTCCCTTGTTTGCAGAATTCTTGTTGTTGCGTGATCAACACGCTCAGTAACCCATCTTCATCGGCAGCCAGAGAATGATCTGCGGCCATGCCACCAGAATGGCGATTGCCAATATGTGGGCGAAGAAATGCGGCAGAGTGCCGTGGAAGACCTCCGCCACCGGTCGCCCCGAATATCGCGCCACGACGTAACAGTTCAGGCCGACAGGCGGCGTGATCATGCCGACTTCGGCCGTCACGATCTTGACAACACCGAACCAGAGCGGATCGAATCCGAGCGACTTGATGAGCGGCAGAACGATCGGAACGGTGAGAACCAGGATCGCGATCTGATCCATAAACGAGCCGAGCACGATGTAGCCGCACAGGATCAGCGCTATGATCACCCACCGCGACACCTCAAGGCTGCCGACCCACGCGACGAGATCCTGCGTCACCTGAGCAAGCGTGAAAAAGTATCCGAAGATGTATGCGCCCAGCAGAATCATCGAAATCATGCAGGTGCCGTGAGCCGCGCGCACCAGCGCCCGGAACAGGCCCTGCCGCGTCATCTTCCCCATCCAGATCGTGAGGCAGAATGCGCAGAACGCACCAAGAGCGGAGGCTTCGGTTGGAGTCGCCACGCCGGTGTAGATCACTCCGGTAACCATGCCGAACAACAACAGCATCGGGCCGACGATGCGCAGCATCTTCAGTTTCTCAGCCATCGACACGCGCTCTCCAGCCGGCGCGCGCGACGGATCCTGCCAGGCCAGGAACCATACGGTCAGCATAATGGTCGCCGTGACCAGAAGGCCGGGAATGACGCCGCCAACCAGCAACGCACCGATATTCACTTCGGCAAGCAGGCCATAGATCACCAGCGCCACCGAAGGCGGAATCAGCATCGCGAGCGTGCCGGAAATCGCAACCACGCCCGCCGCCATACGCGGTTCATAACCCTGCTTGAGCATCGCAGGAAGGCTGGTCGAGGAGAGTGTCGCCGCCGATGCCGTCGACGTACCGCAGATCGCGCCAAACCCGGCGCCGGCCAATGCGGTAGCCATGCCGAGACCACCGGGAATGCGGCCAACCCAGGCCGCCGTCGCGCGAAACAGATCGTCGGCAATCCCGCTCATCAACACCAGTTCTGCCATCAGCAGAAACATCGGGATGGTGATGAGTTCGTAGGACGTCACCGCGGATAGCGGCGCGGTCTGCAAAATGCCGGCGAGCACGGGCATGCCGCCTAGCAGATACAAACCGAGCGAACCCGCGCCGGCCATGGCAAAACCAACCGGCGTGCCCAGCGCGAGCAGGCCAAACAAGACGGCAAGACAGAGAGCGACGGTCATTCGAAGGTTTCCGCTTCGGAATCAATGTGAGATGTCGGCAACGGAATGAAGTCCCTGCCCGTGAGCAACGAGAGGATATGCGCAACGAGGTGCAGCGCGAGGCGGAGCGTCAACAGACCCGCGCCGATGGGTACCAGCCCGATCGACGGCCACATCGGCCACGGAATGGCGCCGGCCATCACGTCCGCTGCCTTATAGCTCTCGACGGCTCGCTGCCAGCCGAACCATGTGATCAGCGAAAAGACGACAATGCCGACCGCGCAGGTGACCACTTCCGCCAAACGAATGCCCGACGCCGGAAGCTTCTGCTGGAGAATATCGACATTCACATGCGCGTTCGAAGCATACGCTTCGGACAGGATCAGGAAGAACACACCTGCCATCAGATAAAGTGCAATGAGGTCATACGCCCAAGAGAACGGGCTATTGAACACATAGCGCATCACCACATCGCTGAAGACGATGATCATGATGAGAAACATGAACACCGCACCGATGAACGAACCGATTTTCTCGGCGGTTCCGAGCGCTTTAAAGAGTCCGTTGATCACGCTTCCTCCCCGGTCGCGCCCTGCGGCGCGACCTTGTCAGCGATGAATTGTCAGGCGGCTGGAGAATTACTTGCCGGCTGCCGCGGCTGCAACCAGCCCGTCATATTCCTTCAGCGCGTCACTTCCGCGCTTGCCACGCGCATCCAGCCCTTCGGCCCAGCTCTTGGCGACACCCTTGAGAAGATCCTGGAACTTGGCACGCGCGTCCGGCTGGATTTCTTCGAACTTCACGCCGTTGGCGATCAGCTTCTTCTTGGTGGCCTCGTCCGCATCCTGGACATGCTTGCAGGCGGTCGGAACGATTTCCTCGGCCACGTCCACCATTGCCTTCTGAACTTCGGGCGTCAGCTTCTTCCACGCCGCATCGCTGATGGAATAGGCAACGATGAAGCTGCCGAATCCGACGCCATTGGTCCCGTACTTCACGAGCTTGTCGGCGCCATACGCAACGACGCTCTCGAGCGGGAAGAGCAGACCATCCAGAGTGCCGCGCGACAGAGATTCATAAGCATCCGGCGCCGCCATACGAACTGGCACAGCGTCAAGAGCACGCAGCGTCAGGTCCTGCGCGCCGCCCGTCGAGCGCAGTTTCAGACCGTGCACATCGGCGGCATTGTTGACCGGAGCCTTGATCGTGAAAATGCGATACTGCGGCAGAGCCACGGCCAGCAACAGGCGGATCTTGTTCTTTGCGTAGTCCTGATCGGCGATGACACCGCTGCGTGCCGACTTCCAGTAAGCCAGCGTTCCGTAGCACGAGTGATCGAAAGCGCCGGGCAGCATCGCCACTTCCGATACCGGCATCTTGTCGGCGGCGTATGCGGGAGCCACGTAACCGATGTCAGCGACGCCGGTCTGCGTCAGCTTCAGCATATCGGAGGCCTTGCCCAACTGCTGTGCCGGGTAGTGCTCGAACGTCACGGCATTGTTCGTGCGCTTCCGGACTTCTTCCATCCACGGCTCGAGGATCAGCTTGACGAGGTAGTGGCCCTTCGGAAAGGAATCGGCAACGCGCAACTTGACCGGCTCCGCGGCCCTCGCAACGCTCGACGAAACTGCTAGTACGGCAATTACAGCCATCATCCGACGCATAGCCACCACCTTGATCCTCCCCTGTTGTCTGATCTTGTCCTGCACGCCCAAAGCTTTTCGAGGACGTACAGATTTACGATGAGCGTTCACATTTATGAATTATTGCCACGGAACGAACAGGACCGTCAATGGGGGCCACCCCCATCCGCACAGATTGGCCGCCGACGGTAATTCCTGATAATTGGGATTAGAATCCGCTGTCCACCCGGAACAGGAACCGGCCTGCGCTTGGCCCTTCGGATCGACCTGGCACGGCCCATCGCCGCTAGCCAAAACCGCTGTCTTTTCGCGGGAGACTGGTTTTTCTGCCGACCTGCTGCGGCACCAAGCCGCTTGCACGCAATCGCCTTCGAAGCCGGTTGCTGATCTCCGGAAACCTACAAGGCGGGATCGACTTCGGACATGGCGTCAGAATCGGCCGTCTGTTGCCATATGGCTTTTGTATCGGCCGCGACACTACGGCTCGTTGCGATAGACTTGCGCAAAACATCGCGCTCCACGGCCAGCCGCAAAACCATCGCCGTGATTGCCCGAACGTCATTGAGACCAGCCGTCGGAATTTCCGATGCGACCGCGCCATCGGTGACAAGGCCAACGATACACGGATCATGCGGAAAAAGAGCCGGCTTGCCGTTCGCCACGCGGTGGATTTCGATCTTCGGATAAGGTTCTGACTTGAAGCCTTCCACCAGCACCAGATCGGTGCGCGCGAGCCTGTCCAGCAGGTCCAGAAGGGCAGGCTCCGCCTCGTCACGCAATTCGTGCATGAGCGCCCAGCGCCGCCCGGACGCGATCAACACTTCGCTTGCCCCGGATTGACGGTGAACCCAGGAATCTTTTCCAGGTTTGTCGAGATCGAACGCATGGTGGGCGTGCTTGATCGTTGATACCCGCAATCCTTGCGCGACCAGCGCAGGCAACAGCTTCGATATCAGCGAGGTCTTGCCCGCGCCGCTCCATCCCGCCAGACCGATGACTTTCATTGACGTCTCATGCGGCTGGCGCGCTGGACTTCACCAGACTTTCAATGGCCGCGCGCGGCAACGGATCGAGTCCCTCTCCGCCCTTCTCGAGATGCGCGCATATCTGCGCGCGCATGCGCGGATCCCAGAATTTGCGAAGATGTTCGGCAATCGCGGCCGGCGCCTTTGCCTGATCCTGGCTGGCGAAAAACTTTCCGATCTGGTTTGCCATGTGGACGAGTTTGTCCGGCGACGACATGGAGCTAGCTCCCTCTGATGCGACGGGAATGAGAAAAGATTTCGAATCCATCCTTGCGTGCGACGGCAGCGAGCGTGATCCCGGCTGCATCCGCCATGCGCACGGCAAGCGCGGTCGGCGCCGAGACCGCGACCAGAACCGGAAACTTCGCGATTGCAGCTTTCTGAATTAATTCAACCGACACCCGGCTGGTGATCACAGCGATCCCGCCCTCTCCCGATTTCTCCGCTCGCGCAAGGGCGCCGGTGAGCTTGTCGAGCGCATTGTGGCGTCCGACATCCTCGCGGATTGCAACGAGACCCACTGCAGGCGTCCAGAAAGCCGCACCGTGAACCGCGCGCGTCTGCTGGTTAAGCCATTGGCCGTCGGCGACGCTGTCCACCGCAGCCATGACTTGTCCGGCGGAAAAACCGACGCCATCGGAAATCGGGGGCGGCAATCGCATCGCTTCGCTCAAGGAATCGATTCCGCACAGGCCGCAGCCGGTCGGCCCCGCCATGAACCGGCGGCGCTCACTCAAGGCGGCGGCGCGGGGTGTGCTGAGCCACATCCGCAGCTCAACACCCAAATCCTGCTCAATGACCTCAAAGCTTTCGATGTCACCCGGGGAAGCGACGATCCGCTCGGTAAGGCTGAACCCGACGGCAAAATCCTCAAGGTCCCGCGGCGTCGCCATCATCACGGCATAAGTCGATCCATTATAAGACAGCGCAATCGCCATCTCCTCCGGAATCGCCCGCTCGCCGGGTTCGATCGCACTATCGCGCCAGGCCGTCCGGCGAACATTGTGAAACGGGCTCAGCACCTCACTCAGCCGCCTCGCTCGGCTCAATGCGTCGGCTAAGATCGGAGAATGCGCTGTAGTTTTCCTGCCAGCCCGATCGCCCGTTCGATGGCGAGACCTGCACCGCCGTGCATTTGTATTCCGGACAGTTTGTCGCCCAGTCCGAGTAGTCGGTCGTGATCACGTTGGCCTGGGTATCGGGATGATGGAAGGTCGTATAAACGACGCCCGGCGCGACGCGGTCGGTAATCTGCGCTCGCAGCGTCGTTTCGCCGGCACGGCTTGCAAGACGGACCCAGTCGCCGTCGCGCACGCCCCGATCCTCCGCATCCTGCGGGTGGATTTCGAGCACGTCCTCGGCATGCCACATCGAATTCGCGGTGCGACGAGTCTGTGCGCCAACGTTGTATTGCGACAGAATGCGGCCGGTGGTGAGCAGCAGCGGGAACCGCGGGCCGACCTTTTCATCGGTCGCGACATACTCGGTGATGATAAACCTGCCCTTGCCGCGAACGAAACTGTCGACGTGCATGATCGGCGACCCCTGCGGCGCCTTGTCGTTGCACGGCCACTGAACCGAACCGCGTTCTTCAAGCATCTTGAACGATACGTTGGCGAAGCCCGGCGTCAGTCGGGCGATCTCATCCATAATCTGTGACGGATGATCGTACTGCATCTCGTACCCCAAGGCGTTCGAGAGCATGACGGTGATTTCCCAGTCTTCATAGCCATTCTTCGGCGTCATCACCTTGCGCACGAGCTGAATACGGCGCTCTGCATTGGTGAAGGTACCGTTCTTCTCCAGGAAGGTCGAACCCGGTAGGAAGACATGAGCAAAGCGGGCTGTTTCGTTGAGAAACAGGTCCTGCACCACGACGCATTCCATCGCTTCAAGACCTGCCGAGACATGCCTGGTGTCCGGATCAGACTGAAGGATGTCCTCGCCCTGGATGTAGATTCCCTTGAAGCTTCCATCGACCGCCGCATCCAGCATGTTGTTGATGCGCAGGCCGGGCTCCTTATCGAGCACCACGCCCCAATCCTTCTCGAAGAGCTGACGCGGCTCGTCGAGGGAGATATGCCGATAACCGGCCAGTTCATGCGGGAACGAGCCCATGTCGCACGAACCCTGCACGTTATTCTGGCCGCGCAGCGGATTTACCCCGACGCCGGGACGACCGATATTTCCGGTCACCATGGAGAGATTGGCGATCGCCATGACAGCGGTCGAACCCTGGCTATGCTCGGTGACGCCAAGGCCGTAATAGATCGCTCCGTTTCCGCCGGTCGCGTAAAGCCGAGCCGCGCCGCGAATGAGTTCCGCCGGCACGCCGGATGTCGCCGCGATCGCCTCGGGGCTGTGCTGCGGGAGGGATACGAATTCGGCCCAATGCAGATATTCGTCCCAATCGCACCGCTCGCGGATAAACTTCTCGTTGGCCAGCCCCTCCGTGACGATGACGTGCGCCAGCGCGGTCAGCACGGCAACGTTTGTGCCCGGGAGCAACGGCAGATGATATTCCGCGTCGATATGCGCCGACTTGACCATTTCGGTGCGGCGCGGATCGATGACAATCAGTTTGGCGCCCTGACGCAGCCGCTTCTTCATGCGCGACGCGAACACCGGGTGTGCCGAGGCAGGATTGGCGCCGATGACGATAATAACGTCGCTCTCTTCAACGGAATCAAAGTTCTGGGTACCCGCTGAGGTCCCGAAGGTCTGGCCAAGGCCGTATCCCGTCGGCGAATGACAGACGCGGGCGCAGGTATCGACGTTGTTGTTGCCAAAACCAGCACGTATCAGTTTCTGAACGAGAAACGTCTCTTCATTCGTGCAGCGCGACGATGTGATGCCGCCGACGGCGCCGCGGCCATACGTGCTCTGGATGCGCTTGAACTCGGATGCGGCATAATCGATCGCCTCCTCCCAGCTCACTTCCTTCCAGGGATCGGTTACCTTCTTGCGAATCATGGGCTTCAGGATGCGCTCCTTGTGGGTCGCATATCCCCAGGCAAAGCGGCCCTTCACGCAGGAGTGCCCGTGGTTCGCCTCGCCGTCCTTGTAAGGCACCATGCGCACGAGCTCTTCACCGCGCATCTCGGCCTTGAAAGAGCAGCCGACACCGCAATAGGCGCACGTGGTGACGACGGAATGCTCGGGCTTGCCGATCTCAATGACTTTCTTCTCGTTGAGCGTCGCCGTCGGACAGGCCTGAACGCAGGCGCCGCACGAGACGCATTCCGAGCCGAGGAAGCTCTCCTCCATGCCCGGCGAAACACGGCTATCGAAGCCGCGGCCGGCGATCGTCAGCGCGAAAGTCCCCTGCACTTCCTCGCAGGCTCGCACACAGCGGGAGCAGACGATGCATTTTGAAGGATCGTAGGTGAAATAGGGATTCGACTCGTCTTGCGGCAACCAGTTCGCGTTGGCCACGTCACCGCTTTTGGCAAAGACGTGGTTCTCGCCCTGATAGCCGTAACGCACGTCCCGCAGACCGACAGCACCCGCCATGTCCTGCAGTTCGCAGTCGCCGTTCGCCGAGCAGGTCAGGCAGTCAAGCGGATGGTCGGAAATATAGAGCTCCATCACGCCTTTGCGCAGCCGGTGCAGCCGGTCAGTCTGGGTCTTGACCACCATGCCGTCCGCGACGGGCGTGGTGCACGACGCCGGCGTACCGGCTCGGCCCTCGATCTCGACGACACAAAGCCGGCATGACCCGAAGGCATCCACCATGTCGGTTGCGCACAGCTTCGGAATCTGCGTGCCCGTCTCCATGGCGGCGCGCATCACTGAGGTGCCTTCGGGCACTGTCACCTGCTGGCCATCGATGGTCAGAGTGATCTGCTTTTCCGATTTGGAACGCGGCGTGCCGTAGTCGATTTCATGAACCAGCGACATGATCGGTGTCCTTATTCCGCAGCCTGGCGCTTCGGCGGCGTCGCGCCGAAATCTTCAGGAAAATGAGTGAGTGCACTCATCACCGGATATGGCGTAAAGCCTCCGAGCGCACAGAGTGAGCCAAACTTCATCGTATTGCAGAGATCTTGGAGCAGCTGCGTGTTGGCGGCGCGATTGTCATTCTTGATGATCTTGTCGATCACTTCGACGCCCCGCGTCGAGCCGATGCGACATGGCGTACACTTGCCGCACGATTCGACCGCACAGAACTCCATCGCGAAACGGGCCTGTCTCGCCATATCGACGGTGTCGTCGAACACCACGATTCCGCCATGGCCAATCAGGCCATCGCGCGCGGCGAACGCTTCGTAGTCGAACGGCGTATCGAACAGGTCCGGAGGGAAGTAAGCTCCGAGCGGGCCGCCGACCTGAACCGCGCGAACCGGGCGACCGCTCGCGGTGCCGCCACCGATCTTCTCGACCAGATCGCCGAGGGTGACGCCGAATGCTACCTCATAAAGGCCTGCATGCTTGACGTTGCCTGCAAGTTGAATCGGCATGGTGCCACGCGATCTGCCCATGCCGAAATCGCGATAGAACTCCGCGCCCTTGTAGAGAATGATCGGCACGGTCGCCAGCGACAGCACATTGTTAATGACGGTCGGACAGCCAAACAGGCCCTTGTGCGCAGGCAGCGGTGGCTTGGCGCGCACCAAACCGCGCTTGCCCTCGAGACTATCCAGCAGTGAGGTTTCCTCACCGCAGACGTAAGCACCCGCCCCCATCCTCACGTCGATATCGAAGCAATGCCTTGTCCCAGCGATACCACGACCCAGCATTCCGCCGCGCCGGGCTGCTTCCAGCGCTTTCTCCAGCGCGATAATTGCGTGCGGATATTCCGAGCGCACGTAGATGTAGCCTTGCGTGGCTCCGACTGCGATTCCCGCAATCGTCATCCCCTCGATCAGGACGAAGGGATCGCCCTCCATGATCATGCGGTCGGCAAAGGTGCCGCTGTCACCTTCGTCGGCATTGCAAACGATATACTTCTGATCGGCCGCCGTTGCCGCGACAGTCTGCCACTTGATGCCTGTCGGAAAGCCGGCACCACCGCGCCCGCGCAGACCAGATTTCGTGACGGCCTCGACAGTTGCCGCTGGACCGATCCTCAGAGCCGCCGCCAACCCCTGATAGCCGCCATGACCACGATAATCCTCGAGCGACGCAGGATCTACGATGCCGCAACGGGCAAAGGTCAGGCGGGTTTGATTCTTGAGAAACGGAATCTCTTCAGGATCTCCAACCGACAAGGGATGCGGCTTGTCCGCAACTATGGCGTCGAGAACTCCTTCGACATCGGACACGGCTACCGGTCCGTAGGCGACCCGACCGCGGTCTGTGGAAACCTCAACCAGCGGCTCCAGCCAATGCAGTCCGCGCGAACCGTTTCGAACGATTTCGATATCGATCTTGCGACGAACAGCGGACGCCTCGATGGCTTCGGCGACAGCATCGGCATCGAGCGCAACGGCAGCAGCGTCGCCTGGAATAAAAAGGCGCATGGTCAACGCTCCACCCGCGCCAGAAGGCCGTCGAGCTTTTTCTCGTCAAGACGGCCAACAACTTTGCCATCGAGCATCGCCGATGGTGCGACCGAACAAAGTCCGAGGCAGTAAACCGCTTCCAAATGAACCCGTCCATCGGCTGTGGTCTCTCCGAAATCGAGACCGAGAGCTGCGGCTGCGCGCGCGGCGAGGCCGTCGCCACCTCGCGACTGACATGCCTCTGCGCGACATAGCCTCAGGCTATGGGTCGCTGGCGCCTGCTGGCGGAAATCAGGATAAAAGGTCACAACGCCATGGACTTCGGCGCGCGAGACGTTCAACGCCTCTGCGATCAGCACTTCCGCTTCCCTGTCGATGTAACCGAAAGTCTCCTGCAGTTCATGCAGGATGGGCAGCATTGCCCCTGGCAGCGCTCGCTTCTCTTCGATGATGCGCTGCGCAACGAGACTGTCCCAAGCCAGTGCCTGATTCACAGTGATTTCCTCCATCAGGCGCTTACGGCGCTCTTGATTGGCCGGCTCACGCGACCAAGCTTATTCCTCCTTCAAATTGGAATCGTTGCAATATGAAACGTTTTTCAAATGTAGCCACGCGGGCGCGCCGGAAGCGATGCCTTCGCCGCATCGGTCCGTTGCGTTTAACCTTCTCGGAAGGAAGTCAGACGTCGCTTGATCAATCCGGCGCGCGATGGGCCGGATTGACCATCGCCTGTGAGGCGCAGGGCGGTCTCCTCACGCCGCGTGCGTGCCGAGCCGACGAACCTCCCGGTCCATCATCTGCCGGTACGCGCCCTTGCGTTTGAGCAAGATTTCCGGCGGGCCGTCTTCAATCAGCCGGCCTTCACTCATTACGAGAATGCGGTCGAAGTTGCGCAGCGTGGACAGGCGATGCGCGATGGCAATGACGGTTCGACCCTGCATCAGTCGCGAAAGGGTTTCGCGAATTTCTTCCTCGGCCTCGGTATCAAGCGCGGAGGTGGCTTCATCGAGAAGAAGAATGGGCGCGTCTTTCAGGAAGGCTCGCGCAATCGATATCCGCTGCCGCTGTCCACCGGACAATTTGAATCCCCGATCGCCGACGATCGTATCGAGACCATCCGGCAGGTCTGCGATGAACGACGAACAACGTGCATCGAACGCGGCGCGCGCCACATCTTCATCGGAAGCCTCCGGGCATCCGTAGCGCAGATTTTCCAGCAAGGATCGATTGAACAGCGCGGTGTCCTGCGGAACCGTGGCGATCGCCTCTCGCAGACTGTGCTGGGTCACGCGGGATATATCCTGCCCATCGATCAGGATGCGGCCGTGATCGACATCATAGAATCGCTGCAGCAGAGTGACGAGCGTTGACTTTCCGCCACCGGATGGGCCGATCAGGCCGACGCGTTCCCCCGGACGGATCTCGAGATTGAGGCGGTCAAACACCTGACGCCCGCCGGGATAGGCGAATCGCACATTTTCAAACGTAACCTCTGCGCCGGTGTGAACCAGCCGGGTGGCCTTGGGATCATCGCGCAAGTCGTGCGGGACGAGAAGCGTCGCGAGAGATTCCGTCAGGCGCGCCAGATGTTGAACGACATCGACCAAAGCCACGGCGAGATCGCGAGTTGCGCTCAGGACAGAGATGCCCAGCGTGCAGACCAGAACGACATCGCCGGTCGAGACCTCTCCCCGCTGCCACAGGTGAATGGCCCAACCGAGCATGAGCAGTGTCAGAACCACGGTGATCAGAGCATGACCAAGCCGCAATTTCTCCAGATATTGCAGACTGCGCCGACGCGCGTGCAGTTCGCGATCGACCGTCTGATCGAATCGGAAATGCTCGCGCATCATCCCGCAGAATGCCTTCACGAGCGCCATGTTGCTGACGACATCGACCATCTCGCCGTCCACATCGGCAGCCTTCTCTGCGAAGTCATGATGTAACGGGCGGCCGCGCGCAGCGAATCTGAACATCACCACAACAATCACGCTGCCAATCGCCAGCAGGCTGACCGCCATCGCCCAATTGACTGTAGCAAGGAATCCGATCGCCGCGATGGTGGCGAGACAAGGCGGCAACACATTCCAGAAAAACATGTTCTCGATGGTGAAAACCGCATTCGACGTCGCGGTCACGCGGCTGGTCAAAACGCCGGGCAGCCGATCCGAGAAATAGTGGTGAGAATGCTGCGTGATGTGCCTGAACAGATCGCGCCGCACATCCCCGGTCACATGGACAAACGTATAGCTCGCCGTCCAGCTCGCGACACGCCACAGCAGATTGTCGGCTGCGATCAGCGACACGAGAACCACGAAGGCTGTCCATGGTGCGCCACTGCCCGGCCCGGCAGAAAGCGCATCAACCAGAAGCTTGACCCCATACTGAGTGCTGACCGAGCACGCCACCGCAGCGACGACGGCGCCGAGTATCAGAGCATGGGAGAGTTTCCGGTAGACAAGATAGCGAAGCAAAAATGCCCCGGGATGGTCTGCGAAATCGCTCAACTCTTTCATCAAAAAACCCCAGGAGCATTCGATCAAGTCGACCGATGAGATCGATCGGACACGGTGGAACGGCGATGAGCTTGGCTTGTTGTCAAGCGACAAAGGAACGGTTGAGTTCCTTCACCCTGCCCTCTCGAAACCGGACACTTCCAAAGCTAATGGGCGATCCTGTGGCACATGGAAGATGTCTCTTGGCTGCCACAACGGAGGCAACATTATGCGTATCGCGCAGATTTCACCCCTGACCGAAGCCGTGCCGCCCAAGCTCTATGGCGGGACGGAGCGCGTCATTTCCTGGCTGACTGAAGAACTGGTCTCGCTCGGTCACGATGTGACGTTGTTTGCCAGTGGGGATTCCGAAACGAAAGCAACGCTTTCACCGATGTGGCCTCGGGCTTTGCGCCTCGACGGCTCGGTGCGCGATCCGAATGCCCTGCACATGACGATGATCGAACAGGTTTGCCGTCGTGCCGAAGATTTCGACATCATGCATTTCCATCTCGACTACTATCCGTTCTCAGTGATGTCTCGCCAGAGCATACCCTTTCTGACGACTTTGCATGGCAGGCTGGATTTGCCCGAACATCAGCCGATGTTCGAGACGTTCTCATCGATTCCGCTGGTCTCGATCTCGAATTCACAACGGCGCCCGATCCATAAGGCCCGCTGGATCGATACCGTGTATCACGGCTTGCCGGTCAATCTGCTGCGCCCCGAACCCGAGACGCCGTCCTATCTGGCATTTCTCGGCCGCATCTCGCCGGAGAAGCGGGTCGATCGCGCCATCAACATTGCAGAACGCTGTGGCCTTCCGCTTCGAATTGCGGCCAAGGTCGACCCTGCAGATCAGGACTATTTTAATGACCATATCCGCCGTCTCATCGACAAACCCCACGTCGACTTCATTGGCGAGATTTCGGACGACCAGAAATCCAAGTTCCTGAGCGGCGCAATCGCGCTCATCGTGCCTATCGACTGGCCAGAGCCGTTCGGACTGGTCATGATCGAAGCCATGGCCTGTGGCACGCCGGTGATCGCGTATAATCGAGGCGCAGCGCCGGAAATCGTCGAGGACGGCGTGACCGGATTCGTCGTTGAGGATGAAACGAGCGCCATCGCCGCCGTGAAGAATATCTCGATGCTGTCGCGAAATGTTATCCGGGAGCGATTCGAACAGAGGTTCACTGCAACCCGAATGGCGAGCGACTATCTGAAGGCCTACGAACGCGTGTGCGCCCAGAGCACGACCAAGCCAAAGCCGCGTCTTGTTGCCGGCTGAGCAGATCAACTGCCATCCGGCGCAGGCCGTGTCTCGGGCATCAGCCTCCATACCGCCGCCAGACCGATGGCGGCAATGGCGCCAAGCACGAGAAACGTGAAGGAACTGCTGAACCTGTCCGACAGAATTCCCGCCAGCGTCGTGCTGATGGATGCGCCAATTCCCATGGCGCATCCAACCAGCCCTTGCGTCAGGTTGAAGCGTCCTGAGTTCCTGGTGATATCGGCGATCGACAACGGAACCAGCACGCCAAGAGTGGCGGCTGAAATGCCGTCGAGAATTTGAACGGCAACGATGAGTTCCGAGGGAGTGACCGCAGCGAACAGAACTCCCCTGATCACCAATGCCGAGAACCCGATCAGCAAAAGCGGCCGCCGTCCCCACTGTTGGGCCTTGCGTCCCACCGTCGGTGATAGAATCGCAACAATGAACTGTGGCACCACCATCGCAACCGCGATCAGGGCCGACGACGACTCGCTCGACTGCAATGTCAGCATGCTGGCGACCAGCGGCAGCATGGCGGCGTTGGCTAGATGAAACAGCAGCACGCAGAGCGCGAAAATCGCCAGAGTGCGATTGGTCAACAGGCTTTTGACCGCAGCCAGGGTCAGCGGCTGCGCCTTCGTCCCGCCGTGGGCGCGATCAGCATCAATGTCGCGACGGCTGATCTGCAGCAACGAGATCATCGCCGGAACGACGAAGGCCGCTGTAACGAAGAACACCGCCTGGTTTGAAATGTAGTAACCGCAGGCCCCCATGCCTGCGGCTGCGAGACCGGTCCCGACTGATGCAAACGAGCCGTTGCGGCCGAGCCGTTCGCCGATTTCGTTCCTCCGCACCAGGCCAAGGCTAAGCGCCGCGATTGCCGGTCCCAGGATGCAACTTGCGCTGGCTTGCAGAACGCGTGAGGCAAGAACGGCAGGAAATATCGGCCAGAGCGCAAGAATCAGGGCGCTGATGCCAATAAGGACCACCGAGACCGCCGCCGCCAGCCGCGGCGAGCGCATGGCATCAAGGATTGCCCCGCCGGGGATTTGCCCAAACAGGGAAATCAGCCCGCCAACGGTCAGGATCAACCCGATGTCGGTCTGAGTCCATTTCTGTGCCGTCAGGTAAACCGCAACGAAAGGGCCGAAGCCCGTCTGGACATCAGCTACAAAGAAAACAAACCAGTCGAGACCGCGCCTGCTCCTGGATGATGCGCTTCGTTCTTTCGCACCATCTTCAGCAATCGCGATGTCGCGTAGCCCGGCATTGCTTCTATCGTCCATTCCGATGCCATCGGCTCGTTGCTATTTGGACGGCGGAATTTTTGCCGGGTCCGCACCTCCCACCCCCGCCTGTGGCGCGCGCACGCCGACAGTCGATTTGGGCTGACCCAGGACAACGATCTGCTCGCCCGGCTTGTAAACCGGCGCCACGCGCAGTTGATCCCGCGTCAGATCGA
The DNA here is from genome assembly GCA_051954725.1 of Afipia sp. Taxonomy (GTDB): domain Bacteria; phylum Pseudomonadota; class Alphaproteobacteria; order Rhizobiales; family Xanthobacteraceae; genus Afipia. Next base: position 85,593 of record JBQCHK010000031.1, read on the forward strand.
CTTCCACAAAATCGGTTTTTCCATCCGGCGGAAAGCGAATTGCGTTCCAGTCAACGGCGATCTGGCGACTCCCGACGCCAAGGAACCCGCCAAAATCGATGATCGCGGCACGTAACTGGCCCGATTTGTCGGCAACGATATCGACGATTCGGCCCATGTCGGCGCCATCCGCCCCGCGAACCTTTTTGCCGAGAACACTGACAACCTGCTGCCCGTTCATCACAACCGCCGGGGTTTCCGTCGTCGGCGCTTTCGCCGCCGGCTGTTGCGGCGCAGGGGTTGCGGGCGCAGGCGTGCCAGACGGCGTTGATGACGCAGGAGATGGCGACGCTGGCGGATTGGCCGGTGAAGGAGCCACCGCGGGCTTTATATCCGCCTGTGCAAAATGGCGACCAAGGCGGACAGCACGGTCGACATTCAACGCCGATGCGGATTGAGCAAGAGCCGCCGAAATCATCACGCCCATTGCCAGCGCAGCGAACAATGACGCACCCTTGCGCCTCCGGTTCTCGTGATCGGGCATCAGAAATCCCTTTCTCTTTGAATCAAAGCGCGAATTTTCCGTGCTATCTGGCGACACCGTGATTGGCGCGCCGCGTGGATGATGGCGGTAACCGGCCCTCGACCGAGGTTCCACAAAGAACGGGGCGACCATGAGGCAGACTCTCCTGCCAACGAGTGCAATATCGACATCACTCCCAGCACTAAAGGAATGGATTTCATGATGGAACCGAACCACGCTTCACGCGTCTAACATCGCGACAGGTCAGATCGCATTCCGAAAGGTGGTCTCTTGGTCATCCCTTCCCCTGCGGTGCGAAGCATCACACCTCCTCAGGAAACTCCATTCTATATCCCGGCTATCGGTTCGACCGAGCGGCCGCGTCGCACGCTGAAGGCCAATGACACCTTCGCCGTGGTCGACAGCCATGGCGATATCGGCGCCTCCACCGGCGATCCGGATGGTATTTTCAACAACGACACCAGGTATTTGTCGCGCTTTGAATTCACGATCAACGATCTGGAGCCTCTATTGCTCGGATCCAATGTTCGCGACGATAACGCAGTGCTCAGCGTCGACCTGACCAATCCCGATACTTACGTCAGGGACCGCCTGATCCTTCCGAAAGACACCATTCATATCGTCCGTACCAGTTTTATCTGGGAGGATCATTTCTATACGCGCTTCCGTCTACGCAACCACGGCAACCAGCGCGCGACGCTCTCGCTTTCACTCGCCTTCGCGAATGATTTTGCCGACATCTTCGAAGTCAGAGGCATGCGCCGGGCTCGCCGCGGAATCTCCCGCGCCGCCGTCATTAGCGACCAGGACGTGGTGTTCTCCTATGACGGAATCGACAATGTTGAACGCACCACGTCGCTTCACTTCGATCCGCAACCTGATCAAATCACCAGCCACGACGTGCGGTACAGCCTGACGCTCGCCCCGCGCGAGCGCAGATCGCTGTTTGTGGTCGTAAAGTGCGATGGAAAAGCAGGCGATGAAGCACCCCATTTCCTGAAAGGAATGGCGCTTGCGTCCCGCGCGCGGCGTAACAGCCGGGAAAACGCGATTTCTATTGGTACATCGAGCGACGTATTCAACCAGATTCTCGAACGGTCACTCTACGATCTCAGGATGCTCACGACAGAGACCGATGAGGGCGCCTATCCTTATGCCGGCATCCCCTGGTACTCGACGACATTCGGCCGTGACGGCCTTATCACCGCGTTGCAGATGCTGTGGTGCAAACCGCGGCTGGCGCATGGCGTGCTGACGCGCCTTGCTGCATTCCAGGCACAATCAATCGACCCATTAAACGATGCGGAGCCCGGAAAAATCCTTCACGAAATGCGCAACGGTGAGATGGCGCGACTGCGCGAGGTGCCTTTCGGGCTTTACTATGGCAGCGTCGATTCAACTCCGCTGTTCGTTCTGCTCGCCGGCGAATATCTTCAGCGCACGGGCGATATCGAGACAGTCCGACAGTTGTGGCCGAACATCCGAGCTGCGATCAAGTGGATCGATGACCATTCGGTTGCCGATGACAACGGCTTCCTACGGCACTCGCGCAACAACAGCGATGGCCTCGCCAACCAGGGCTGGAAGGATTCATACGACTCCGTATTCCATTCCGATGGCCGGCTGGCGGAAGGATCGATCGCTCTCGCCGAAGTTCAGGCCTACGTTTATGCGGCCCGGCGTTCGATCGCGAAAGCGGCCCGTCTTCTTGGGTTTTCCGACGAAGCCGACCGCCTCGAACAACAGGCAGAGACGCTGGCAATCCGCTTTGAAGAGGCATTCTGGTGCGAAGATATCGGCACCTATGCAATTGCGCTTGACGGTGATGGCGTTCCTTGCGCGGTATCGACCTCAAATGCCGGCCAGGTGCTATTCGGTGGCCTCGCGTCCCCTGAGCGCGCAAAGCGGGTCGTTCAGGGATTGATGTCGCCGCGATTTTTCTCCGGCTGGGGCATCCGCACCGTTGCCGCAGGCGAGAGTCGCTATAATCCAATGTCCTACCATAACGGGTCGATCTGGCCGCACGACAACTCCCTGATCGCCGTCGGCATGGCGCGATATGGCTTCAAGACGGAAGCCTGCCGCGTTTTCGAGGGAATTAGCGGCGCAGCGTCCTATATGGATTTACGGCGGCTTCCGGAGTTGTTCTGCGGATTTCGCCGACAGAAACGCCAGGCCCCGACTTTATATCCAGTCGCCTGTTCGCCGCAGGCATGGGCAAGCGGTGCGCCATTCGCGATGCTTCAGGCTTGCCTTGGCCTGCAATGCGAGCCTGAGTACAACCGCATCCGCCTGATTGACCCGATGCTGCCGCCGTTTCTCGACATGCTGATCCTGCGAAATCTTGAACTGGGAGACAGCCTGCTCGATTTCGCGCTTTATCGTTACGACGACAATGTCTCACTCCAGATCCTGCGCAATGACGGCGGGATCGAGGTCTCGGTCAGTCATCTCAACGTGCAGGCCAACGACATCTAGATCGTGCGGCGCAACAGGTCGCCGGGGACGCCTTCGCACCTCATGTCGGCACACCCCCTGCCCCGGCTTTACCCTGCGTAATAAGCCGGGCGCTGCGCTGGCCCGTGAAGTAAATCCAAAGCCAGCTTAATGCGACTGCAAGCCGATGACGCAGGCCGATCAAAAAGTAGATATGAGCAAATCCCCATAGCCACCAGGCAAGGCGGCCGGTCAGTCTGAGCCATCCAAAGTCGACCACAGCCGCACGCTTTCCAATTGTCGCAAGGCTTCCGGCATCAACATAGCTGAACGGCGACGACAGACTCGTTCCTTCGAGCCGGGCCCGGATTGTCTTTGCGACGTAGCGCCCTTCCTGCTTCGCCGCCGGTGCAATGCCGGGCACCAGTTTCCCATCCGGCATCTCGACATGAGCAGTATCGCCAATCGCAAAGATGTCCGCATACCCCGGAACCGTGAGATCCGGACGGACGAGAATTCGTCCGGCCCGATCGGCAGGCACATCGAGCCACCGGGCTGCCGACGATGCGGCAACGCCCGCAGCCCAAAGCACGGTATGGGCTGAAAGGCGCTGGTCACCGACCTCCACGCCTTCCGCAGTACATCTGGAGACCGCCTGCCCAAGCCTGACCTCGACACCGAGATTTGTCAGGGCTTTCTGAGCATAAGCCGAGAGGCTTTCGCGAAAGCCCGAAAGTATGCGGGGACCAGCCTCGATCAGAATGACGCGCGCCTCGCGCGTGTCAAAATTACGGAAGTCATGACGCAAGGTATCTCTCGCAAGCTCGGCGATCGTACCGGCCAGCTCCACACCCGTCGGACCACCGCCAATGACGACAAATGTCAGGAGCTTATCGCGATCAGCTTTATTCGCCGCCAATTCGGCCCGTTCGAAAGCCAGCAAAATTCTTCGTCTGATCGCCGTGGCATCTTCGATGGTTTTCAGGCCGGGAGCGAACGGCTCCCACTCATCATGGCCGAAGTAAGCATGTCGCGCGCCTGTTGCCAGAACGAGACTATCGAAAGGAACGTCCGTACCGTCAGCCAACAGGACCTTCCGCTCGTTGGCATCGATCCCGACAACATCGCCGAGCAGTGTCGTGACACTCTTGTATCCGCGAACAAGGGATCTGATCGGCCAGGCAATTTCAGAGGTGGCCAGTGATGCCGTCGCTACCTGGTAAAGCAATGGTTGAAACAGGTGATAGTTACGGCGATCGATGACGGTGATACGGACGTTCGCTCCCACGAGATGACGGACCACCTCAAGGCCGCCGAAACCCGCACCAACAATGACAACATGACGTGCCGCGTCCTCTGTCATGCATGCATCCTGTCACATACCGGAATGAGTCACCGCCCACGCACCACTGTACACCCAATTCGCCCGGCGGCTTTGGATCAGGCAATACCGTCTGGCGATGCTACCGTGCCTCGACTGGCGGCAGACAGCAATCCCGTCGCTCACCGCAAAAGAGTATGGATCCCGACGGACGCGATCTGAGCCGCGCGGGTGGCATCACGGTAAAAAAATGCGGGCGCATTGCGCCCGCAAGTCTGGGAAGTCTAGGGACTGACAGTTTCGTCTCGCAATGCATCCCTATGACATTGCTGCCTTCGCCTGGGTACCCTCTGCCTCGCCTCCCAGATAAGCGGCTTCGAGCGACGGGTCCTGCGCGATGATCGAGGCAGGGCCGCTCTTCACGATGGAGCCTGTTTCCAACAAGTATGCCCTGTCGGCGAGGGCAAGCGCCTGACCGGCCATCTGGTCAACGACCATCAGCGTCATGCCTTCCGCGCGAAGTTCCTCGAATGATGCAAAGAGTTCGTCGACCACCAGCGGTGCCAGACCCAGCGACGGCTCGTCGAGCATCAGCACGCGCGGACCGGTGAGCAAGCCCCGCGCCACGGCGAGCATCTGCTGTTCGCCGCCGGAAAGGAGACCGGCACGCTGGGCGCTGCGCTCCCTCAGTCGTGGGAAGCGCTGGAACATGGCCTCGACTTCCTTCTCAAGATCGATACCCGTACGGGCGTAGGCCCCGATCTCCAGATTCTGACGAACCGTGAGTTCAGGAAACACCTGTCGGCCTTCGGGGACCAGAACCACGCCAACCCTCGCACGTTGATGCGCCGGGATATTATCGATGCGATCGCCGGAAAGCCGAATCTCGCCCTTGACGCGTGGCGGTGTCAGACCCGCAATAGAACGCATAAGCGTCGTCTTGCCCGCGCCATTGGCGCCGAGAACCGCAACCGCCTCTCCATTGGCCACCACGACGTTGATATCCGCAAGCGATTGCGACAACCCGTAGAACGCATCGAGTCCCTTGATCTCGAGAATCGTATCCCGCTTGATGTCACGCGCCACGCGAACTTTCTCCCCGGCTGTGACATCGCCGAGATAGGCCTTGCGCACCAGCGGATCGTTGCGAATGGACGCAGGATCGCCAATGGCGATGCGCCTGCCACCATCAAGCACCACGATGTGGTCGCTGAGCGACATGATCATCGGCATATCGTGTTCGACGATGATAACGGCAATGCCGAGATCGGCGATCCGCCGAAGCAATGCCGTCAATCGCTGCTTGTCACCCTTAGACAGGCCGGCGGCAGGCTCGTCGAGCAACAGAACCTTGGGCCTCAGCGCCAGCGAACGCGCGATTTCAACCAGCCTCTTTTCGCCGTGCGGCAAGGAATCCGCCTGACGATCGAGGTCTCCCTCCACACCCGCGAATCTCAATAGTCCTCGCGCGAACTTCTCGCTGTCCACACTCCGCAACGGAGAGACGATGCCACCGAGCTTGCCGGTCGTTTCCGCCAGAAGCGTATTTTCGATGATACTCAGCGAGCCGAACAGCTGTGTGGTCTGGAAGGTTCGCGAAACGCCAATTCGCGCCAGGGCGTGCGACGTCATGCCCGTGATGTCGCGCGCGCCAAGCTTCACGGCGCCGCTGTTGGGCTTGTAGAAACCACAGAGCAGATTCAGCGCGCTGGTTTTTCCTGCTCCATTCGGACCGATCACACTTGTAACGTGACCCGGCTGAGCCGTGAACGTGACGTTCTGAACCGCCTTCACGCCGCCGAATGCAATCGACAGATCGCTGACATCAAGGGGATTGCTGTCGGTGACCCGAAGCCTGGATTCCGGATCGACTGCGAGGGCCGCCCCTGCGGACTCGGTGGCATGCGCTGAGCGCCGGAAAAATTTCCCGATAAGGCTGTCGATCAGACCGGCCACGCCTTCGGGCGCCATCCGCAGGACGGCGAACAGAAGCAAGCCGAACACCAGCAGGCGATATTCCGCCAGGTCGGAGAGCATTTCGGGCAACAGCACGACCAGCAGCGCGCCGATGATCGGACCTATTGCAGACCCCGCCCCGCCTATCATGACTGCAAACAGAAGCAGAATGGATTGAATGAACGGGAACGAACTCGGACTGATATAGCCCTGCAACGGAGCGAACAGCGCGCCGGAAACGGCCATCATGCCGGCCGAGATCATAAAGGCCATCGTGCGCACGCTGACAAGATCGATACCCACCGAACGGGTCGCCACCTCGGAATCGCGGGCGGCACGCATGGCGTAGCCCCATCCGCTGTTCTTCAGGCGAACGAACAGCCATGTCGCGATGACAACCAGCACCACGCCGACCATGGCGAGGCCACGCTCTGAAAGAGTGAAACCCGCAAAAGTCGGCGGCGTGGAGATCACGAGGCCGTTGCCGCCTCCCGTCAGATCCTTCCACTCGACGGTGCCGTGCTCGACAATGAAGCCGAACGCAATCGTGACCATCGCCAGATAAGGCCCCCGGACGCGCAATGCCGGCATCGCAAGCAATGCGCCGACAATGCTGACGAGAACAATGCCCGCGCCCGCAGCGGCCCAATACGGCCAACCGGCCCGCTCCATGAGCAGAACAGTGGTGTAGGCGCCGATCGCCATGAACCCGATGTGGCCCAGCGATATCTGACCTGCCAGCCCCAACAGCACGTTGAGGCCGATGCAGGCGATCGACGTCAACGCGATCGTGGCGATGAGGAAGACTGAATAGCTGTCAGCGACAGAGGTGTATGCAAGCACCAGCGCCAGAACGACAGCACTTGCGAGAAAAGCCGAGCGAGACATCATACCTTTTTCACTCCAGCACGGCCAAACAATCCGTATGGCATCACGACAAGGATCAGGATGACGGAGGCGAATGTGATGATCTGGGTATAAACCGACCCGAGATAGGTGGTGGCGAGCACTTCGATAATGCCGAGGCACAGACCCGCGAGCATCACACCCCAGGCGCTGCCCAGACCGCCGATGATCGCGGCCGCGAACGCCTTGATGCCGAACAGCGTACCCATATCGGAAGCGACGTTGAACAACGGAGCGATCAACAGCGCCGCGATTCCGGCGAGTATCGCGGACACGGCGTAGCTTGCCGCAATGATGCGCCCAACATCGATACCCATCAGTTTCGCGGCGCCGGGATTCTGCACGACAGCCAGCATCGCCACGCCATGACGCGTACGCTGCGTAAACAGGTGCAGGCCCGCCGCAAGCAGCAATCCGATAACGGGGATGACGAGTTGCAGCGGATAAACACCCGCGCCTTCGACGATCTGGATCGGATGAACGGCAAGAGACGACGGGAAACCGCGCGGCTCCTTTCCGAACACGAACAGCATCAGGTTATCGACGATGATACCGATGGCGACGGTGGCCATCAGCCAGTTGTCGGAGCCCCGCGCGACGAAGGGGCGCACGGCGTAACGTTCAATGATCAGGCCGTAGATGGCGCAGATCAGGAGAACGACCGGGATACCCAGTGCCGTGGGCCACCCCCATGCAACGAGGAAAAAGTACCCGACAACAGCGCCCAGGGTCATCGAACTGCCCTGGGAAAAGTTCACTGTGCCGGATACCGCGTAGGTGACGTGAAAGCCAAGCGCAAGCAGCCCATACATGCTACCGAGCGCCAGTCCCGTCAGAATTGCCGGAAGAAAAGACATAAGCGTGCCTGCCTTGGCTATCGGTGGGTTTACTTCTTCGCCACGGGGATGATGTGGTCGCCCTCAAAGCGGGTCCAGATATAATCATCCTGTGACAGCGCATCGTGCTGGGTCTTGGTGAACGGCTTCTGATAGGTCTTGATCAGCCCTTCGACCTTGTCGATCGCATAGAAGCCGTCGCGCACGGCAGGACCAGTTGTCTTTCCTGCCTTGTTGATGGCTGCTGCGATCAACATCACCGTATCGTAGGCGTTAGCCACACCCACGGCCGGCGTGATATCCGCGGGCCCCTTGATGTCCGGATACTTCTTCTCCAGCGCAGCCAGCACCTTCTTGCCGACCGGAGAAAGATCGCCGAAGAAACTGAAGGTCTGCACGAAGATCACGTTTTTTGCGCTTGGGCCCGCCAGCTCCGTGAAGCGGCCGCCGGCAACGCCCCAGTGCGATACGATAGGCGGCATCCAGCTCATTCGATCGAGCGACTTCACCACCTGCGAGCCCGGACCGACGTTGCCGACCAGGAACAGCGCATCCGCACCGGCCTGTTTGAGGCGCGACAACTGCGGCACAACGTCCACGTCGTTGCCTTCGAACTTCTCGATGCCAGCGGCTTCAAGCCCGGCAGCTTTCAGCGCGGCCTTGAACCCGTGTTCGTTGGATTCGCCCCAGGGATTATTGACCAGAATCAGCCCCGGCTTCTTGGTGCCGAAATTCTTGCGAGCGTATTGCACGATAGCCCGATCGACTTCGTCGTCCATTGCCGAAACACGAAAAACGAAATTGTCGGCTGCACCGTTCTCGGTGATCTTCGTCCCCGCAGCCCACGGGTCCACGAACGGGACCTTGACGTTGTTGACAAACGGAACGATCGCCAGCGCGACCGGCGTGTCGAGGCCACCAATGAGGGCGGTCACCTTTTCGCGCTGAATGAGTTCTCGCGCGGCGATCACACCCTTTGCCGGATTGCTTTCATCGTCACGACGCACGAGCTCGAGCGGACGGCCAAGGACACCGCCCTTGGCATTGATCTCCTCGATCGCGATTGTAGCGCCCCGGGTGATCGCTTCGCCGGAGCGAGCGGACTGACCCGACAGTGCGGCCACCAGCCCGATCTTGATCGGCTCCGCCGCGCGCACCGGACTCACCGAACTCACCATTGCCGCAAACGCAAATAGCATCGTGCTCTGCAGCGCACGCCATCGAACAATATTCAGCATCTCGTTCATTGTGCCGTTCCTCCCATTGATGGGGATGCTCCAACATGGGAACATCCGGCTTTCCTCCCGCTGTCGCTTTGCCGCGAACTTGACGGAAGTAAAAACTTTCTTCAACATTCGAAGAAAGTCAAGCGATGAAGGTTTTGACGAAGGAAAATAACGATGGATGATGCAACGAACGCGCGCACTGGCAAGCGAGTTTCCAGCGACACAACCGCACAGACCGCGCACGCGGACAGCATCTCGGGCGAGGAAATTCGCCTCCTTCTGAAGCATCACGGACGCTACAACTATTCCGCGATTGCCCACCGCCCTCAGTTTGAATGGCCAAATAACAAGCGGCTTGCCGTCTACATCGGCCTAAATCTTGAGCACTTTGCCTTCGGAGAAGGCTTGGGAGCCGAGCTTTGCCCTGGCGGCCCGCATCCGGACGTCCTGAACTTCGCCTGGCGCGACTATGGCAACCGCGTCGGCGTCTGGCGCCTGATCGATCTCTTTGACGAATTGTCGTTGCCGGTCTCGGTTCTGGTCAACAGCAGCATCTATCACTACTGCCCGGAGGTGATGGACGCCTTCCGCAAACGCGGCAGCGAAATCGTCGGCCACGGCCGAACCAATTCGGAACGGCAGGGGCATCTGTCAGAGGCGGAAGAGCGGAACCTGATCAGGGAAGCAACCGACACGATCGTCAAAGCCGAAGGGAAACGCCCCACCGGCTGGCTGGGCCCGTGGATCTCGCAATCCGCCCTGACACCCGATCTTCTGGTCGAAGCCGGGTACGACTACCTGCTCGACTGGTGCATGGACGATCAGCCGGTATGGTTCGCAACGCGAAACGGCAAGCGCATTCTTTCCGTGCCCTATCCGCAGGAACTGAACGATATTCCTTCCATCGCAGGCCGGAAGGATTCGGCCGATCAGTTTGCCAACATGATCATCGACAACTTCGAGGAGATGTTGCTGCAATCCAAAAAGCAATCGCTCGTCATGGGTATCGCGCTGCATCCCTATCTGGTGGGACAGCCCTACCGCCTCCGCCACCTCCGGCGGGCGCTGCAGGCGATCGTCGCGCGGCGCAACGACATCTGGATCACCACGGCCGGTGACATCGCCAGATATGTCCAGACCCTTCCTGAAGGAATTATCGCCAAGTAACGCAGCAGGCTGACTGCGCGGCGACATAGTTCCTACCCGATGTCATGATGCCCGGGCCAGGCCCGGGCACAATCGTCAGGAATAGGTTATTCGAGACCGCAGGCAATCAGGTCGCGCTCCGGCGCATCGTGCTCTGACTCGAGCAATCTGCGGAAGCAGCATGCCATGCGCGGCCCCGTCCGGCGAGCCGCAGTTAACGCCGCTCCAATCAACACAAGCCCGCCGGGACCACATTGGTCCCGACGGACTGCTGAACTCACGAAGCCACCAGCGCGGCTTCGTGCACGATGTGAGTGCCGGTTTCTCCACGCAGCGCGTCCATTGCACAGTCGAGATGACTGATGATTGCCCGCTTTCCCCCGCCTTCGAGGAAGCGAATGGCCGCATCGACCTTCGGACCCATGCTGCCCGGAGGGAAATGCCCTTCGCGGTTGTAGGCCTTGATCTCCTCGAGCGATACGCGGTCGAGTTCTCTTTTATCGGGCTTGCCGAAGTTGATCGCGACGCGAGGCACCGCTGTCAAAATCAGTAACTCGTCGATGCCGAGCACGTTGGCAATGTGCGCAGACGTCAGATCCTTGTCGATCACCGCAGGAACGCCGGTGCGCACACCGCGCGCATCCCGCACCACCGGGATGCCGCCGCCACCACCCGCGATCACGATCGTTCCGCGCTTCACCAAAGCATCCACAAGAGAGATGTCGCAGATGTGCTTCGGCTTCGGTGAAGGCACGACATGGCGCCAGCCTCTTCCGGAATCTTCCCGCATTTTCCAGTTGAGCTCGGCCCCTACCCGCTTTGCCTCCTCCTCCGAGAAGAACGGCCCGACAAACTTGGTCGGATTGCTGAACGCCGGATCGTTGGCGTCAACCTCAACCTGAGTCAAAAGACTGGCGACGTGACGCTGGTTACCCTGCTCGCGCAGAGCGTTCTCCATGGCCTGCATCAAAAGATAGCCGATGCCGCCCTGGCTATGCGCCACGCAAATATCCATCGACATCGGCGGAATGCGATCCATCGTCAGCATCTGGCGCATCATGATCTTGCCGACCACCGGGCCATTGCCGTGCGTAATCACCAGTTCGTTGTCGAGCTGGGCCAGCGGAAGCAAGGCGTCCGCGGTCTGGCGGGCGATCGACTTCTGCTCCTCGGAGGTGCCGCTGATATCTTCCGGATGAACGGCGTTTCCGCCGATGGCAATCACCAGACGACGAGGGACTTCGTTAAGTGTTCGCATGTTGACCCACCTTGGCATCGTTGTTGGTGACAGCGAGAGCGAGTTCACAGGCCTGCGCGTTCGAGGGAGCGACCACGATGCCGGCGTCTTCCAGACGTTTGATCTGAGCAGACCGCACCTGATGGTCGAGCTCGGTGCCGGTCACTGACGCGATCAGGACCGGAGCATTGTCCGCGCGATTTGCGACAATGCCGGCAAGATGTCCCGCCGGATCGGCATGGGCCCCATAGCCGATCACCAGATCGACAAGGATGACGGCGATCTCCGGATTGACCAGCGCGGCTCGCAGGGCATCATCGCGCACCGATGGATCGATCATCGGATGCGGCCGCCCCTGCGTATATTCATCCGCGCCGAGATCGACGATCCGGTCGCGTCCGGCGGCTTCCTTGCTGTCGAGAGCCGGAATGCCCGGAATCGCTGCGTTGGACGCCACCTTGCGTCCGCCAGCCGTGAGAACGACCTGGGCTTCGGCGCAAAGCGTGCCGCCGGCAAACAACCCCTCAATCCGGGTTGCTCCCTTGCGGCGCGGGAAGCGCGCGGCAATCGCCGCCGCATTGAAGCCGCCGCCGATTGTCCGGCCACCCAGCGCCTTCTCCGCGGCTTCCTTCAAGGTCGCCGCGAAACGCGCGTTCTTGGGCAGATCGGCCGAAGCCGCGCCGATGAAGCACACCGTATAGGTTTTCGGACTCTTGGCGATCCGCGCAACCACGGTCTTCGCGACCTCCGGATGCGGCGGCTTCGAGATGAGAACCACATGATCGGTGCCTGGATCGGCGTCGAGCGCGTCGATCGCCATCAATGTCGTGATCCCGCCGATCTCCTTCTTGAGATCGCGTCCGCCGACACCGATCGCGTGGGAAATCCCGACGCCCGCTTCGGAGACGAGGCAGGAAATCTCTTGCGTGCCGGTACCCGACGCACCAATGATTCCCACCTTGCCGCGCTTCAGCTTGTTGGCGAAGGCAAGCGGTGCGCCATTGATGACGGCCGTACCGCAGTCCGGCCCCATCATCAGCAAGCCCAGGTCGCGCGCATGCTGCTTGAGAGACAGCTCGTCAGCGATCGACACGTTGTCGCTGAACATCAGCACATGCAGACCGCGATTGAGTGCCTTGCGGGCTTCTGCCGCGGCAAACTCACCGGGGACGGAGATCAGGGCGATGTTTGCGCCAGGTGTCGCCGCCACAGCCGACGCGATGCTGCGCGGCCGCCATTCGCTTTTGCCCGAGGCCTGCGACTTCGGCTTGTCCAATGCCTTGAGAGCATCGTCCAGCGCCGATCGCGCCGCCTGTTCACTCTCGGCCTTGACGGCAACGATGAGATCGTTGCCCTGGGTGCTCACGTCACCCGACAGAAGGCCGGCGTTCTTCATGATTGCGAGATTTGACGGCGTTCCCATCATGAGCGCTGCCTCGACGACGCCGGGCATCGCCGCAATCTCGCGAGACAATCGCATCAGGGCAACTGAATCGAGATAAAAGCCCTTGCGGATTTCGTTCAGGACAATCCCAGTCATGATACCCCCAGATCTTCGGCGATCGCGACGACAGCTTGCTGGAAGCAAGCGAGTGGAGCACGCACCACGCCCGCGCCAACCTGGCCGATCCCGGGCTCGCGATGCGCAATTCCTGTATTGATGACAGGCGCCAGACCCGTTTCGACGACAAGCCTGACGTCAATTCCGGTCGGCACTCCGGCGAAGTCCAGCGCGGGAATTGTCCATTCAGGATTCTGACCGACCGTGATCTCGCCCATCGCTCGGGTGAAATCGCCAGCCGCCGACGGCGAGCCGGCTCCAATGAAGCCGGCAACAGCGGGCGCCGCCCCCATCGCGAAACCGCCCAGGCCGATCGTCTCCACGATCGCGGAGTCGCCCATGTCGGGATTGGCGTCCTTGCTCGAAAAGCCGGCGAAGTAGAGACCTTCCGGCATTTCCACCGGGGCCGTGAACCAGCGATCACCGAGACCGCTGACGCGCACACCGAAATCGGTTCCGTTACGGCACATCGTGGTGACGATCGTCGAGCCGCGAATGCCCTTCGCCGGGTCGGTCATGGCCTTCCCCATCGCCATCGCGATGTTGAGGAAGAACTGATCGTTCTGCGCAATGAACGCGATGCACTCGGCGAGCGTCTCGTTGTTTTCCGATGTCCGCGCCAGTGACGGCCCGACTTCGCGAAGAAAAACGCTCGAGCACGCCAGGTTGCGCTGATGCATCTCATCGCCCATCGAAAGACCGCGTGCGATGATGGATTTCAAATCAATGCCGTCCCGGGCGCGAATGGCCTTGGCCAGGGTTGGACCAAAAACATCGCGCAGCCAGGCGAGCCGCTTCAACACGCTTTCGTCGTTGCCGCCGAAACGCATCACCTTGCCGAGACCTTCGTTGATCGCGCAGTAGGCCCGGTTGGAGAAACGCGTATTCTCGACAACGAAAACCGGCATCGACATCGTCGTCATACCGGTCATCGGACCGACGGCGCCGAAGTGATGATTGGGATGAAACTCGATGCCGCCGCTTGCCGCGAGCTTGGCGGCAGCTTCGAGATCGGGCGCCCAGCCCTCGAACACAATGGCTCCTGCGACGGCGCCGCGCATCGGCCCGCACATTCTGTCCCACGTAATCGGCGGGCCGGAGTGAAGGATCATGCGCTCCTTCAGCCCGGTGAGCACTTCCTTTGCTGGAACGATATCAATGAGCTTGGGCTCGCCTTCCAGGATAATCGACAGTGCCTGCTTGTTCGCTTCCTCGATCAGCTTCATGTCTCTTCCTCACACGCCAAGCTTCGCGAGCAGTGAAGCCATCTTCGGATCTCCACCCGCGGGAGGCGCCCAGTCGACATGCGCGACCGGGATTCCGCAGTCCTGAAGATCCTTCACGAAACCTTCCAGCCCGACATTCACGACAGTCAGGTCGTTCGTCAGCAGCGCCTGGCATTTCGTCTGTTCTCGTTTTTCCGACACCAGCGTCACCCTCCATTTCGATGGAAAAATATTAGTAAGAAAAATCTTACTTTGTCAAACGGGAAGCGCGACGCATTTGGGAAAACCACACAACCTCGCCCATCGCAGTTGTGCCCGCCGGCAGAACCAGCGGGCACAACTTTTAGTAACAGCCTGAGAGATAGAGCGGGAACAGCGGATTTAACGCGCTGCGACGACACCATCGCTACGCGGATCGCTCGCCCCTTCGAGTAGACCATCCGGGTGCCAGACAATAGCGCCGGCGTGCCCCATGAACTCTTCGAACGCGCCGACTGTCTGAACGTCATGGCCGAGCGAACGAAGCGCTTCGATCACGGACGGGTCGAAGCGCGACTCGATCTTGAGGTTGTTGTTTTCCTCACCCCACGTGCGGCCAAGCAGCCAGCGCGGAGCCGTGACCGTCGACTGAAGATCCTGACCATGCAAGGCATAGCGCGTGAAGATCGCAGCCTGTGTTTGCGGCTGCCCCTCGCCACCCATGGTGCCATACGACATCAGGCGGCCATCGCTGAGTTCGGCCATCGCCGGTTGAATGGTGTGAAAAGGGAGCCGCGACGGCTCAAGCCTGTTCACATCGTTCTCACCAAGACCAAAACTGGTGCCGCGATTCTGCCAGGTCACTCCGCTTTCCGGCAGGACAACACCCGACCCGAATTCCCAATAGATGCTTTGAATGAAACTCACGCTCAGGCCGCTGCGATCCGTCGCCGCAAGCCACACCGTATCGCCCTGCGCCGGCGGATCGGGCCACGGCGCGGCACGCTCGCGCGATATCGTTTCTTCCAACGCATCGAGCGACTGCGCGCTCAGGAAATCCTCCGCCGCTCGCTCCATATAGCGAGGATCGGTAACGTGGCCATTTCTGACACGAAAAGCGGCTTTGGTGCTCTCCACCAACCGATGCAGATGATCGATGCCGTCGGCTTCATTGGCCATCCAGCGAGCGTAGAGCGCGAGGATCAATAGCGACGCCAGCCCTTGGGTTGGAGGCGGCATATTGAAGACCTTGTGTCCCGCGACATCCACCGAGAGTGGCGTGACCAGCGACGCCTGATGACTTTCAAGGTCCGATAGCCGCAGCGGGCTGCCTAGCTTCTCGAGATCGGCAGCCATCGAACGCGCAATATCTCCGCGATAGAAGTCGGACAGCCCCGCTTGCGCCAAACGGCCCAAAGTGTCGGCGACGCGCGGCTGACGCAACTTCGCACCGACCGCGAGCGGAGCACCGCCCGGGAGATAAACCTCCGCGAAACCGGGCACGTCCTCAAGCTCACGGCGTTTGTTCCTGGTGTTCTCATGTAGCGTGCGCGTGACCGGCACGCCCTCCCACGCGTAGCGGATCGCATCCTGCAGGAGACGAGACATCGGCAAACGCCCGCCAAAACGGCGACGGCTCAGTTCCTGCGCAGTTTCCCAACCATGCACCGTTCCCGCAACGGTCAACGCCGCGAGCGGACCGCGAGATGGAATGGCGTCAAAGCCCTGTCGCGTGTACCAGCTCCGATCGGCTGCCTTGGCCGACCGTCCACACGCCTGGATTCCCACTGGCGTCGAACCGGCTCTTCCCACCAGCCAGAAACTGTCGCCGCCCAAGCCGTTCATATGCGGATACACGACCGCGATGGCCGCTGCGGCGGCGATCATGGCCTCGATTGCATTGCCGCCATCGGACAAAACATCGAGTCCTGCTTGCGCGGCCAGATGATGCGGCGCAGTCACCATGCCGCGATAGCTTCTTTTCGTTTGCAACATCGACGCTTCCTCGCCAAAAGAATGTAATAATATTCTTACTTATATAGCGTCAAGATGTGTTTTGCCTCCGTGTCCGCGCGCATAACCGGGCGGCCACAACTTTAAATGGGATGACGATGCGCTTTGTGCGGAATCTCTGGAAAGGAACGGACGGCTAACCTGACGACCGTGCGAACGATCTGCTCACGGCATGCAGCACCAGCAGGGCCCCGGTGAAACTGTCCCGGCCGGACGTCTGCCCGATGTCGGATACGACAGACAGCGCATGAGGAAGTAGCTCCGTGCGCCCCGCGATCAGGGCATGAATGGCCGCATGCAATGCGGCTGCCCCATAGCCAAGCGCCGCCGTTTCGAGGTGCGCGCGGCTGATCGCGTTGGTGCGGTCGAGATGCGGGCGGCATATATCCCAGAGAATGTTGCGCATCGCGAGCAAGCCGACCGCGTCGAGCGCAAGGAGACCACCGAGCAGAAAATCGTCGCCTGACGGCGTCAGGCCCGGCCCCATGCCGATCAAATCGATGATTGCAGCCTCGTTTGCGGGCTCATCGACGCCCCCCCGCACTCCCCGCTCCACCATCCGGACAAGCGCATCGCTCCCAGGTCTCGCCGCAGCGATCAGAAGGGAGGAGCGCGACAAGGGCGCGCCTGCCAGCGACGCCAACCCGTCGTCTCCCGGCATATCGCGCCATATCGCGTCAGCCGCTTTCAGGCCATCGGTCAAGCTCGACAACGACCAGTTCGGCGCCGGATCCGGCTTCCAGATCGACGCCTTTTCAAAATCAGCTAGCGGCGCATTCTCGACAAAGAGAGCATGACCTGCGACGGCGGCCGACTGCCCGACACGAACACGATCCGCCAACCACCGATCGCAGAGAACGTGAAGGGGACCGGAGCCCAGAGTACGCGACCCCACGCAGATCAGATGACCGTTCAACGATACATAGATGCTGCGCTGGAAAGCGGCGACGATTTCGCCCTCGCCTCCGTTTCGAAGCACGGCATCGGCCAGCAAGCCGAGTTCAACGACCGGCTCCGTTGCCGCTCGCGGTGAAAGATTGTGGTTGCCGTTTTTCAGCATCTCGGGACGCAACCACACCGGCGCGTAATGGCGCCGATGCTCTAGGAGTTTTCCGGCAGAAGATTCCGGGTCTTGCCACGACGGGACTCGCCCTGCGGGCGTGAAGAGCCGTTCCTGCCGCCGTGCTTGACATCGTCAGCCATCAGCCAGCCGAAGATCATCTCCTGGGCGTGGGCACGGCGGCCTTCCAGCCATTCAGGATCGCCCAGATCCTTACCGAACATGGTCGACAGCGTGTATCGGTTCGACACGTGGAAATAGCTCAGCGCGGTAATGGAAATATAGAGGTTAATCGGATCGACGTCCTTCCGGAAAACATTGGAGGTAGAGCCGCGCCGCAAGATGTTCTCGATGCTCGTAACCAGCGGAAGCGTCAGATCGGCAATCTTGCGGGACTTCCGCATATTCCGCGCGCGCTGAAGGTTTTCAGTGTTGATCAGCGAAATGTAGTCCTGATGTTCGCCAAAGAACGTGAAGGTGAAATTCACCAGTTCGTGCATCGCGGTGACCGGATCGAGATTGTCCAGATTGAGTTTCTGTTCGGCCGCGCGGATTTCAGTGTACACGTGCTCGAGAACGGCGATGTAGAGCCCGCTTTTGTCGCCGAAATACGCGTACAGAAGACGCATATTGGCCTTGGCGCGCTGCGCGATTGCTTCGACCCGGGCGCCGCCAAGACCGTTTCGACAGAATTCGTAGGTAGCTGCACGCAGGATGGATTCTTTCGTCAAAGCCGAATCTCGCGGGCGCCGGCCACGCACGGCTCGTCGGGTCGTATTCGTTGATGTCGCGCTTTCAGTCATGATGGCACTTCAGTTTCGGGACGAAGAAACGGCGCAACCGGGTCTTGCTGATACGATCAGGCCGCGACCGGGTATCTATATCATGGAGAGGCGATTGGTGCGGCTGTTGTCAATACTCCTTAGATAGATAGCGTTCCCGGTGCGTTCCAGACTTGCCGGGCGGCGATCGCCAAGCAGCCCATCCAGCCCGCCCTCGGGCGGGATACAATATCGATGCCCAGGTTCCGGCCTGGCATCCATACGGCAAAAAAACTAAAGACCTGCATAAAGCAGCCGCGGAAGCCACATGCTGATATCCGGAAGATAGGTCACGATCGCCAATCCCACGATTGCAAGGACAATAAACGGCAGCGCTCCCTTGACCGCCTGTTCGTAGGTCACCCCGTGAATGCTGCTGGCAACAAACAGGTTCAAGCCGAAAGGCGGCGTGAACATTCCGATAGCGCCATTGACCGTGAGCACGACGCCGAGATGCACGGGGTCCATGCCGACCTGGGTTCCCACCTTATAAAGCAGCGGCCCAAGGATGACCATGATGGACGCCGCATCGAGGAACATGCCCGAAATCAGAACGGCCACATTGATCAGCATAAACAGCAGAACCGGATCGGTGCTCAACGACAGGATCGCATTCGCGATCGACACGGCGATTCCCGTCGACGTCAGGTACCATGCCAGGACGGCCGCCGCTGAAAGGATGATCATCACTTGCGCTGTGGTCGCGGCCGAGTCGGCGACCGTGGCCCACAACTCGCGAAAAGTCTTCTCGCGATAGATAACGGCCGAGACGAACAGGGAATAGATGACGGAAACGGCAGCGGCCTCAACCGGCGTAAACACGCCACCGTATATGCCACCCAGAATGAGAACCGGAACGCCCAACCCCCAGGAAGCATCCTTAAAGCCCTGCCAGATTTCGCGGCCGGTCGGCGGTGCGCTGCGCGGAACGTTGTATTTTCTGGCGTGATAGATCGCGTAGGCCATGAACACCAGGCCGTACGCCAGGCCAGCCCCGACCCCCGCCATGAACAGCGCGCCGACGGACACACCTGTCACCGCGGCATAGACAATCATGACGATGCTTGGCGGGATGATGATGCCGAGCGACCCCGACGCGACAATAAGGCCGATCGAGAAGTCCGGCCGATACCCGGCCGCGCGCAGCGCCGGATTGAGAATTCCACCAATGGCAACAACCGTCGCGGGGCTGGAGCCGGAGATGGCGCCGAAAAACATTGCCGATGTGACCGTCGTCACTCCAAGCCCGCCGGTCATACGACCCACAAGCAGATCGGCGAACCGGATCAGGCGTTGCGACAGGCCGCCGACACTCATGAGATTTCCGGTCAGGATGAAGAACGGAATCGCCATCAGCGCAAAGGAATCGATGCCGGAGAACATCCGCTCGACGACAATCGCCAGTGGCATCAGCCCGCCCAGCCAGATCATGACCGTGACCGACAAGGCCAGAACGATGAAGATCGGCAGGCTTGCGGCAAGCAGAAACGCAAACAGACCGAAGAACGCTGTTGTCATGTCGATGCTCTATCGTTCAGTTGATGATGTTGGTCTCATGCGGCCGCTCGGCGCCAACCATCGCGAGAATGAGGGATTGCGTGAATCGAAGACCCATCAGCATCGCTCCAACGGGAATAGCCAGCTGAATGAGCCAGAACGGGAACTGCATTGCCGGAGTCCGCTGATTGAATTGCCGCGTTTGCGCGACGAGCTCCCAGCCGTAAAAAGCGAGAATGGCGCAGAATCCGATGCATAGAACGAGCACGGCACTGTTCACCCACTTCTGGACGGATGGCGGCAAGGTATGCACCAGCGCCTCGACGCCGATATGGATGCCCTTGCGCGCGGCAACACTGCCGCCCACGAAGACCAGCCAGATGATCTCGTACCGAACGACCTCCTCCGCCCAGACAAATCCGTAGTTGAAGACATATCGCCCGACGACATTGACGAAGAGAATAGCGGACGCCGTAATCAGCATCACCGATATGAAGAAGTCCTCTCCGATCGACAGGCCGCGGTCCAACCGCTCAAACATCGTGCGCTCCTATGATGGGCGAATGGAGAAACCCGGCAAACCGACGACGACCGATCGCGCGGTCGCCGTCGTCTTGAGCTGTAACAGCGTCAGGTGCCTTTCAGCTCTTTGATCTTCTTGTAGGTCTTCTCAAGAAGATCAGCCCCGATCGAGCTCTTGAACTTGTCATGGACGGGCCGGGTCGCAGCTTCAAACGACTCACGATATTCGGCCGGCAGGGTGCTCAGCTTCGAGGGACCTGCCTTGATGGCGTCGATATAGCCCTTCTCCCGGCGAGCGGTTTCCTCACGCTGGAACGCGGTAACCTCGCGGGCTGTCTCCACCAGTATTTTCTGGGTGGCAGGATCGAGCGCATCGAACCAACGCTTGCTGAACACAAATGCGTAGCCGAGATAAGCATGGTTGCTGATGATCGTATTGGTCTGCACTTCGTGGAATTTCATCTTGACGATGGAAACCAGCGGATTTTCCTGACAGTCAACCACGCGCTGCTGAAGAGCGGTGTATGTCTCGGAGAACGCGATCGGCGCAGGCGTTGAACCCAATGCCCTGAACTGCTCGATAATGATCGGACTTTCCATCACGCGGACCTTGCGGCCCTTGAAATCCTCGGGCTTGTTGACGGCATTGTTGCAGGTGAACTGCTTGAATCCGCTTTCCCAGAAGGTCACGCCCTTGAGCCCGATCTTCCCCAGCGAAGCGAGCAGTTCATCGCCAACTTCGCTATCCAGGAACTTGTGCGCGACCTCGGCTGAGGGAAAGAGGAACGGCAAATCCGGAAGCTGCATGGTCGGCTGAAAGTTCGAGAGTTTCGCGGTCGGGATGATGCCGCCCTCGATCGCTCCGAACTGCATCTGCTGCGCCGCCTGCACGTCGTCGCCAAGCGCATTGTTCGGAAAAATGCGAACCTCAATGCTGCCCTTGGTCCGCTCCGCTACCAGATCGCGGAATTTCTCGGCCGCGACGTGTTGAGCGCTGTCCTCCGGAAGATCATGATGGAATTTGAGAACGCTCTTCGCAAAGGATGCACCTCCCCCCACCAGGACGCAGGTCGCGGCGAGCGCGACGACTTGTACGAAACGTTTCATGATCAACTCTCTCCCTGTTGATGTTGTTTGTCGTGTGCTGCCGGGCAGCCCGCGCAACAACTCTTTTGTAGAGTTCGCTTGTTGTTTCGATTGCGTGATCATCTGCGCGGCGTCGTTGAAAACGAGTCCCCCGCCTTCGCTTGCGCCCCGCGCGCAGCGACTTTCACTCCCTATCGTTTTTATCGTTCTGGATTCTGCCCAGACTTTTACGTAAGTAATATTATTTTTACTTTTTGAAGAGTCAAGTACAACCGTTCCCGCGAGCTATTGACGATCGAGTTCGGCCATCGCTGTCGGCCGAAATCTCCACACCAAAGCCCTGAACGAAAATTACGCCCGTATCCAGTGAGATAGACTGACCGCGTGCAAAGGGGTGCCGTATCGGCTATCGCCGGCCAGGCCACACGGCGTTCTGTGGCGAATTGTCGCCACGGCGAACGATCATTGATCCAGCGACCGATCTCCTGCGGCGCGCTTACGCTATGGAGATGACTTACTCGCTACCAAGCCCAAGCCGGTTCGGCAGCCGCTTCTCAATGGTGTATTTGAGCAGAGCCGCGGAGCGAAACACGCCATGCGCGAACTTGCCGTAAGGCATGGTCAGGAACAGCGCCATCACCGTCCCGAGATGGATCGCCAGCCACAACGCCATGAACCGCGTATCGCGCAGCAACAGCAGAGCAAAGCCGGTGGCGCTGATCAGAAACAGCAACGCGATAAATCCTCGATCCATTCCGCGCTGGGCTATATCCCCATGTTGCGGGTCACGGCGCAGATTCAGCCATAGCAGACCGGCAGGGCCAATCAGCAATCCGACCCCACCAAGGCTGCCGAGAATGACCGGCAGGCTGGTCCAGTCATAGGGCGCCGCGAGGCCGAGAACATAATGATAGAGCGTCGCGACGCTCGTGGCCGCGAAACACAGCAAGAATCCGTACAGCGTAAACTGATGGAAGCGTCGCCGCGACAGCGTGAAGCGATCATCCTCCTCGTTACAGCCCTCTCCGTGTCCGCCGCCAAGATATTTGAGCGTGGCGACATCCGACGTGGCCTCGATAAAGGCCGGCACGCGAGCCTTGGCGGTGTCGGGCGTCGCGCCAGCGTCCCTGGCAGGCGAGACCTCATGCCAGAACCTGGCGACGCCGATGCCAAGCGCGGCAATCGCGAACAGGAAAACGGCGCTGAAGATGACGGCAAGAAAATTATGCGGAAAAATGGCGTAGAAGTTTCCGGCCAGCGGCTCATGCACCAGATGACTGCTCATCGCCACCGCGAGAATGAGAAACAGCGACAGCCCACCCGCCAGCGCCAGCGCCACCGTGAGTCCTGCGCGACGATACAAGCGGCCCATCGCCGTCGGCCAGGCATAGTCCTGATAGGTCTGCATCCTTACCCTGGCCATCGCCTGCGGCACGTTGACCGCGAATTCGTGCGGCGGTGCATACTGGCAGGCGTGCAGGCAGGCTCCACAGTTGTGGCAAAGGTTGGCGAGATAATGGACATCGGCCTTGGCGAAATCGAGCCGGCGCGTCATCGCAGGAAACACCGCGCAGAAGCCCTCGCAGTAGCGGCACGCATTGCAAATCTGCATCATGCGCGCGACATCATGCTCGCTTGCCGTCAGCGTTGTCGCCAATCCGTGCATTGCCTCGCACGCCGGCTGCGCGTCCATCACGGCCGGTTCAGAGCGCGGCGGCATAAGCGAACTCCTTCTTGAACTCCGGATGCACAAAGCCCGCGCTTTGCGCCGCGTTGACACCGGCGATCCGGCCGAAGGCGGTGCCGATGCTCATGCCGACCCCTGCCGTGTAACCCTTGCCGAGCACGTTCCCCGCCATCATCTCGCCGGCCGCGAACAGATTGGCGCTGGGCGTTCCGCCAAAACGCACCGCTGCGGTGTGATCGGTCTTCATGCCGAGATAGGTGAAGGTGATGCCGGGCTTGAGCGGATAGGCATGGAACGGCGGCGTATCGATCGGACGCGCCCAATGGGTCTTGGCGGGAGCAAGACCTTCGGTGTGGCAATCATCAAGTGTCGTGTGATCGAACGTGCCGCCAAGGCATGCGGCATTGTAGGCGCGCATCGTTTCCATGAACGGCATGGGATCGAGGCCGATCTTGCGCGCAAGCTCGTCGAGCGTATCGGCCCTCGTTCCATCGAACACCGGCGGCATGAAGCGGCCGATCGCCTTCTGATCGATGATCGACCATGCGGTCTGTCCCGGCTGCTGCGCGACCAGACGTCCCCATATCGCATAGCGCTTCGGCCAGAAATCCTCGCCTTCGTCGTAGAAGCGCCTGCCCTCGCGATTAACCACGATGCCGAGCGACACGCAGTCGATCCGGGTGCAAATGCCGCCATCGTAGAGTGGCGCGCGGGCATCGATCGCCACGCAGTGGGCCTGCGTCGGATCGCCAATCGCATCGGCTCCGGCATCGATCATGAATTTGAGCAGCACGCCCTGATTGTAGCGCGTACCGCGGATCAGGAAATTCTCCGCCGGCCACTCGCCACGCTCGTTCTGGCCCCAGGCCTCACGCTGCCAGGCGAGATTGGATTCAAATCCGCCACACGCCAGTACGCAACTTTTCGCGGCAATACGTTCTCCTGCCTCGGTAATCGCAGCCGCGAAATGGCCGTCGACAATCTCGAGGCTTTTCACGGGCGTATCGTAACGGACGCGGACACCGAGGTTCTCCGCGCTGCGATAGTAGGCGTTCACCAACGCCTTGCCGCCGCCCATGAAAAAGGCATTGGTGCGCGCAACATGCAACGCCCCTGACAGCGGTGGCTGGAAGTGCACGCCGTGGCGACGCATCCATGGCCGGCAGCGCGACGAATGCCGGATGATCAGCCGCGCCAGACCTTCGTTCGTCTGCCCACCCGTGACCTTCAGCAGGTCCTGCCAGTATTCCTCTTCCGAATAGGCCTCGACCAGCACGTCCTGCGGCTCATCGTGCATGCAGCGCAGATTGCGCACATGCATCGAGTTGCCCCCGCGCCACGCGCGCGGCGCGGATTCCAGCATCAGGACCGAGGCTCCCGCCTCACGCGCCATCAGGGCCGCGCACAGCGCCGCATTGCCGCCGCCGATCACCAGGACATCAGGCATTACCGACGATGACACTCTATCCTCTTCCCCATGACGCCCCGGTTCGCACTCCTCTGATTGGCTTGCGAAAAATGGAACATCAAGTGTTTCCTTGCGCGGCACGCGCCCAGCTGGCCATTCATGGGATTCGGGTGGGGGCCGAACCAGATTCAGCCATAAATTGATCGAAGGGCGTGAGCCGCCTGATCGCCAGAATTGGGCCTATGAGCGGAATTTTCGCGTGGCGAAACGCCCGTGTATGGCGTTTGCCCGGTCACTGAGAACGTAGGCCCTTTAAGGCGTACTTCGCGTATCCGGCGCCAATGCCCCTCAAGGACGGCTGTCACTGATTCGACGGCGAGCCCTCTTCGATGGAGGCGAGAAAGCGCAGCAACGATTGCCGCTCGACATCGATGGAGCTTTGCCGATCGCGCATTTCCGGCGGCGCACGCCAGCCGGGCTCGATTCCGGTCATATCCGGCAATTCGTGCGCGATACCTTTATGGCAGTCGATGCAGGTGCGTTCTCCCGAAACGAGGTAGCGGGTGTGGATTTCCGCGGCCCGACGCGTCTGCTTGGTGAAATCCATCGCGATGGCGGAATGGCAGTTCCGGCATTCGAGCGAGTCGTTGGCCTTGAGGCGCGCCCATTCGTGCTTGGCGAGTTCAAGGCGCATGTTGAGAAACTTCTGACGGGTCGAAATCGTGCCAAAGATCTTGCCCCACACTTCCTTCGATGCCTGCATCTTGCGTGCGATCTTGTCGGTCCAGTCATGCGGCACATGACAATCCGGGCAAGTGGCGCGAACGCCCGACCGGTTTGAGAAATGAACCGTATGCTGCAATTCCTGGTACACATTGTCATGCATCTCATGACACGACACGCAGAACTTCTCGGTATTGGTCAGTTCGAGTGCTGTGTTGAATGCGCCCCAGAACATGACCCCGCACAGAAAACCGCCAAGCGTAAGAAAGCCGAGGCTGAAATAGGCACTGGGCCGGCTCACGATCCGCCAGAACCACAGCAGAAGAGCTTTCAGTTTGGCCATCGCGTGCTCACTGCCTGGAATCGCGGACCTGAAGCATGTCCTGGAACGTATTGGGCACCAGCGGCTTGGCGTCGGTCTGCTGGACGTGACATTCCGTGCAGAAGTAACGACGGGGCGTCACATCGGCGAGAACCTGGCCATCGCGATCCATGAAATGCGTCACGCTGATCATCGGCGCGCCCGAGCCCTCCGTGTACTGGCGGCGATGACAATCGAGGCACCGGTTGGTTTTCAGCGTGAGCTGATAATTGTCGATCGAATGCGGGATCACCGGCGGCTGTTCGGGATAGTTACGCATGACGCGCTTGTCGTCGGTGATCGGCCTTGCGAGCGGCGGAATCGGCGCTTCACTCATGGGCGCGGCATTGCCGGTCACTCGCGGCACAATCTGCGGAGCAGTCTGCGCATAGATTGCGCCCGTCAGCAGAATGACGAATCCGCTCAGGGCCGCCCCGAGAACGGGACGCACCATGGCGCTCAAACGGGAGTGATCCTGACCGCGCATTTTTTGAAATCCGTTTGTTTGGAAATCGGATCCGTTGCGTCGAGGGTGGTCTTGTTGATGAGTTGACTGGCATCGAACCAGGGCACGAACACCACTCCGCGAGGCATACGATTGCGGCCCCGAATGTCCACGCGTGTCCTGATCTCGCCGCGTCGGGATATCAGCTTGACCTCGGCACCCTGATTGATCCCGCGCGCTCGCGCATCCTCGGCGTGCATAAAACAACGCGCACCCGGAAATGCCTTATAGAGTTCCGGCACCCGCATGGTCATTGAGCCCGAGTGCCAATGCTCCAAGACGCGGCCGGTCACCAGCCAGATATCGAATTCCTTGTCTGGCGACTCAGCGGGCGGCTCATAGGGCACCGCAATAATTTTGGCTCGACCGTCGGGCTGCCCATAAAATTCGATGCCCTTCCCCGCTTTCACATAGGGATCGAGGCCTTCGCGGTACCGCCAGCGGGTTTCCTTGCCGTCGACCACCGGCCAGCGCAAGCCGCGCACCTCGTGGTAGGTGTCAAACGGCGCGAGATCGTGACCATGCCCGCGCCCGAACGAACCATATTCCTCGAACAAGCCCTTCTGAACATAGAACCCGAAGGCCTTGGATTCATGATTGTCATAGTCGGCCGGAATCTCGGTCGCTGAAAAGCGATCGACATTCCCGTTGCGGTACAACACTTCGAACAGGGTCTTGCCACGATAATTCGGGTTGGCCTGAAGAATGTCCGCGGGCCATACCTCGTCCGTGGTGAAACGCTTGGAGAATTCCATCAACTGCCAGAGATCGGAACGTGCTTCCCCCGGCGCATTCACCAGCTGGCGCCAGAAATGGGTGCGGCGCTCAGCGTTGCCATACGCTCCCTCCTTCTCGACCCACATTGCAGCAGGCAAGATAACGTCCGCCGCGAGCGCGGTGACGGTCGGGTACGCATCCGACACCACGATGAAATTGTCGGGATTGCGATAACCGGGATAGGTCTCCTGCGTGTTGTTGGGTGCTGCCTGCAGATTGTTGTTGACCTGAATCCAGTAGAAATTGAGCTTGCCGTCGCGCAGCATCCGGTCCTGCTCAACCGCGTGATAGCCCGGCTTCTCCGGAATGACCCCATGAGGAATGCGCCAGATTTCCTCGGCATGCTTGCGGTGCTCGGGATTGGTCACCGTCATGTCGGCCGGGAGCCGATGCGCGAAGGTGCCGACCTCACGCGCGGTGCCGCAGGCCGATGGCTGCCCGGTGAGGGAAAACGGCGAGTTGCCGGGTTCGGAGATTTTCCCGGTCAGCAGGTGGATGTTATAAATCAGCTGGTTCGCCCACACTCCGCGCACATGCTGGTTGAAACCCATGGTCCACAGCGACATCACCTTGCGCTTGGGGTCGGCATAAAGTTCTGCGAGTTCCTGAAGAAAGCCGCGTTCGACGCCTGTCAATGCAGAGACTTTCTCAAGCGTATAATCCTTGACGAATTTTACGTAGGCGTCGAAATCAATCGGCTGGGTTGCGGCGGGGTTGGCCGCACCCTTTGCTTTCTTCTCAAGAGGATTGTCCGAGCGCAGCCCGTAACCAATGTCCGTCGCGCCCTTCACGAACGCGGTATGCTTGTCGACAAACTCCTTGTTCACCCGGCCGGTTGAGATGATGTGGTTGGCGATGTAGTTGAGAATCGCGAGATCGGTCCCGGGCTTGAACACGATCGGGATGTCGGCCAGGTCGGAACTGCGGTTGGTGAATGTCGACAGCACCGCCACCTTGACATGCGGATGGCTCAAACGCCGGTCGGTCACCCGTGTCCACAGGATCGGATGCATCTCCGCCATGTTCGAGCCCCACAATACGAAGGCGTCGGCGGCCTCGAAATCGTCGTAGCACCCCATCGGCTCATCCATGCCGAAGGTGCGCATGAAGGCGTAGGCGGCTGACGCCATGCAGTGACGTGCGTTGGGATCGAGATTGTTCGAGCGAAAACCCGCGCGCATGAGTTTGGTCGCCGCGTATCCTTCCCATATCGTCCACTGACCCGAGCCGAACATGCCGACAGCGGTCGACCCCTTGTCCTTGAGAATGGCCTTCAGCCGGGTGGCCATCACATCGAACGCCTCATCCCAGCTTACGGGGGTGAAGTCCCCGCTCTTGTCATAGACACCGTTCTTCTTGCGCATCAGCGGCGTGGTCAGACGATCGCCGCCATACATGATCTTGGACAGGAAGTAGCCCTTGATGCAGTTCAGTCCACGGTTGACTTCCGCCAGCGTATCGCCGTGCGTGGCGACAACCCGACCGCCCTTGACGCCAACCATGACGCCGCAGCCGGTGCCGCAGAACCGACATGGCGCCTTGGACCATTTGATCTCGAGTGAACCTATCCCCTGCGCGACGGGCTGTGCCTCCACGGGCAGACTGATATTGGCAGCGGCGGCGGCAATCGCCGCAGCTTGAGCCTTGAGCATGTCGCGTCGTGAAAGGCTCATCGCTCATCTCCATGCTCGACGGTGTCGGCGACCTGCTCGTAGACCATGTTGGCGGACAGCACGCCGTCCCAACCCGAGATTTCGGCAAGCCGCGCACCAAGCGCACCGCTGTCAGGACCTTCAAGAACGATCACAATCTTTGAAGTACTGCGGTGGTGAACCTCAACCTCGGGCAGCGCAGCCAATCGCTCGGCCACGCTCTCCAAGAGCTTCGGCAGGACCGAGACAACCGCGCTGGAGATATGCAAAGGCGAAGGCTGAACTCGCCCTGACAGGAAGGTCCGACGTGAAAGCCCGGGGTCCTTCATGATACTCACTCAGTTGGGCGGCCCCGGCGGGCCCAGCAGAAGCTGCGACATCCAGACCAGAAAGCCGTATCCACCGACGATGCCAACGGCGACAACCGGCCAAATCAGCGCAGCAACAATGGAGAATACAATGAATTCATCGCGCCTGGTGTGCGGGGGCGCGGAGTGATCTCTGGCGTCGGACTTGGTGGAGACCGTTTCCATGATCAGGGCCTTTGACGATGGCCATCCGAGTTCCGTCAAAGATTACCCGCGGCGGTTGATCCCCGCAAGGTCAAACGGCTGGCCATAAAACGTCAGCGGCATCAGCCGACCGGTTAAAACTCCAGCTAAATTGATCCGATCCGATTGTTGGTGGATTGGCCCCCCGCGGAGGTAAAATTGCCAGATCGAGGCTTTTTCTGCGCGCTTGCGGCATTGCCGTGTCGCGACGAACAGTGACTTGTATCGAGTTGCGGCAACGCAGCAGAGCGTGGCCGCGCCTCCCGCATTAATGCCGTGATGATCCGCTCTGCGATTCAGCGATAACATGATCGATTGACGATCGATCATGTTGCGCCTCACGGGCTGGCGATGTTCATTCGGTGATATTCTCTGTCTGTCTTTGTGTGAGACCCAGAGAGAGTTCAGCAATAGCGTACTGGCCATGATCTTGCGCACCCGAGCCTGTGGTATCCGGCGCGGGCCGCCAACCGCAAGCTTATATGGCTTGCCCGTTCTCTACGCCTGGTTTGCCCAAAATATACTCACTGCCCACGCAATCGTGGGCAGAGATCCGTTCAGGCACCTCTGCGAGCATGCCACCAAGCCCGAAATGCGGAAAGTTGGGTCGGTTCGTGCCGATATACGCATCAGAGACCAAACTGTCCGATACCCCAAAATCTGGAACGCTCGTTGCATAGACCACTGCATACAGGCGCGTGCAGGCGCCAGTTGCAGGAGTCTTAAGTGTCCGAAACTATCGCCTCGATCCTTGCGTCGCATCGCGCGCGAAGTGTCACGCCGGAGCAGACCATCGAGCGCACGCTCGCTCGCATTCGCGCCCATGGCGATCCCGCCATTTTCATATCGCTGCGCGACGAGGCCGAGCTGATTGCGGAAGCGCGGGCCCTCACCGCTAAAAATCCCGACGATTATCCGCTCTATGGCATTCCCGTTGCGATCAAGGACAACATCGATGTCGCGGGGCTGACGACCACCGCCGCCTGCCCGGCTTTTGCTTCCACACCGCAACATGACGCAACGGTCGTTGCAAAATTGCGACGCGCCGGCGCGATCATTGTCGGGAAAACAAACCTCGATCAGTTCGCGACCGGACTTGTCGGCGTACGCTCGCCGTATGGCGTGCCGCGCAATCCTTTCAATCCACATCTTGTACCCGGCGGTTCGAGCTCCGGTTCTGCGGTTGCCGTGGCTGCGGGCCTGGTGCCACTTGCACTCGGCACCGACACCGCCGGCTCCGGCCGAATTCCGGCAGGGTTGAACAACATTGTCGGCATCAAGCCGTCACGCGGCATGCTTTCGACAACAGGCGTGGTGCCAGCCTGCCGCTCGCTCGATTGCGTGTCGATTTTCGCACTGACGGTGGACGATGCATTCACCGCACTTCAGGCGATGGCAGGTCATGATCCGGAGGATCCATTCTCCCGCTCTCTTCCGCCGGGAGAGTTCACGATGCCGCGCAATAATGTCCGCGTAGGCGTGCCACGAACGCAGGATCGTGTGTTCTTCGGCGATGCGCAGGCCGAAGCAGCATTTTCTTCGAGCATTGAAAGTCTCTCGGGGCTCAATGCGGAGGTGGTCGAGGTCGATTTCACGCCATTCCTCGAAGCGGCACGCCTGCTCTACGAAGGCCCGTGGATCGCGGAACGCTACGCGGCAGTCGGCTCATTCATCGAGGCTCATCCCGCCGACATTTACCCGGTCACCCGCAATATCATCCTGTCCGGCAAGACCCCGTCCGCGGTCGATGCGTTCCGCGCATTTTATCGGCTTGCCGAACTGCGCGCACAGGCCGACGCCACACTGAAGACCGTCGATATGCTGATGGTGCCAACCACGCCGGCTGCTTACACGGTCGCCCAACTCGAAGCCGACCCGGTCACGCCTAACAGCAATCTCGGCACATACACCAACTTCGCCAATCTGCTCGACCTGGCCGGCATCGCCGTTCCAAACGCCATCTCCGAGGACGGCACGCCCTTCGGCGTTACACTTCTGGCCCCCGCCGGACACGATGCGACAATCGCCGGATTCGCGCACTCCCTCCACGCCCGTGCCGACCTGCCACTCGGTGCACTCGGTATCAAACGTCAGGCAAACGCCGGAAATGTCGCGACAACGTCGCATCCCGATGAAGTCGCACTCATCGTTGTCGGCGCCCACATGTCCGGCATGCCGCTCAATGGGGAATTGCGCATTCTTGGGGCGCATCTGGTCGAGCGCTGCGTGACTTCTCCGGACTACCGGCTGTTTGCCCTTCCCGGTGCCGTCAACAAACCCGGCCTGCTTCGTGTCGACGATGGCAAAGGCGCCGCGATGGAGGCCGAGATCTGGTCGCTCAGTTTCGAGGCATTCGGGCGCTTTGTCGCTACCGTTCCACCCCCGATGAGCATCGGAACGGTTCGTCTTTCAGACGGCCGCATGATGAAGGGATTTCTTGTCGAAGCCGCCGCGACCGATGGAGCGCGCGACATTTCCGAGTTCGGCGGCTGGCGGCCCTATGTCGCATCGGCGGGAGCCTGAGATGATCCCGGTCTTGGCATCGCTTTTGCTCAGACAACCCGTGTCAGCCAGTCCGCCAGCCGGCCAAGCGACCACATTTTTATCCAGCAAGGAGTATCGAACATGATTCGTCGTCGTGATTTTCTGATTGGTGCAGGCATCGCAACCATTGCCGCGCCCTCGATTCTTCGCGCTGAGGAGCCTGTCGTCATCAAGATGGGCGCGCTCAAACTCATTCACTCGATCGCGCCGTACTTCTACGAGAAGTTCACGCCCGCCGGATATCGCGTCGATGTGATTCCGTTCGAAAGTCCGACGGAGGGCAAGAACGCCGTCGTTACCAAGAGCGTTGATTTCGGCATGTTCGGCATCGCCGCCGCCACGCTCGGTGCATCCGCTGGCGAGCCGATCGCGGTGATCGCCAGCGCCTGTAACCGCGGCATGGCTGTGGTCGCGGGAGCGAAGGACACCAGCATCAATTCGATCAAGGATTTGAAGGGCAAGAAAGTCGCGATCTGGCCCGGCTCAACGCAGGAGGTCTTCATTTTCGAACGGCTGCGGATGGAAGGCATGTCAGTGAAAGACATCACGCCCATTCGCGTCTCGTTCAGCGAAATGCACCTTGCCCTCGCGCGCGGCGATGTCGATGCCTATGTCGGCGCCGAGCCGGGTCCCGGCGTCAGCCTCGCGACCGGGATCGGCAAGATCGTCGAATATCCCTACGGCACGGCCATGGGATCGTTGAACATGGTGTTCGGCGCCCATCGCGATACGCTCTCGGGCAATCCCAAGATCACGAGCGTCATTCTCGACATCCACCGCAAGGCATCCGAATTCGCGATGCAGAATCCGGGCGAGATGGCTGCGATGGCAACCGCCAAACTCGGCCAGAAGCGCGAGGCGATCGACAAGTCGGTACCGAATGTCGAGCTGACATGGAAATTCGGCGACAAGGAAATTGGCCAGTCAAAGACCTACGCCGAGCACATGCTCGCACTCAAGCAGATCAAGCGGCTGCCCGATTTCGCGACGTTCTTCGACACCAGCTTTGTCAAGAAGATGGAGACCAAGGCTTGAGCACATCGTCCGACATTCTGTCCGACGTCGTGCCGGCGAAGGCGGCCGCGGAGCAGCGGCCCTCTTCGTGGATCGCCCCGATCTGGAGCAGATTGCGAGGCCCTGTCCTCGCAATCCTGTTCCCGCTCACGATGCTCGTCATCTGGCATCTTCTGACCTACGGCCGGAAGTACAGCCTGATTCCACCGCCCAGCGATGTGGCACTGTCGCTCTACGATCTCGCGTTCGGCGGCATCAACGATGACGCCTACAGCCAGTCGCTGATGACTCATCTGCTGGCATCGATCAGCCGGGTTTATGGCGGGTTCGCCATCGCCGTCGCCGTGGCTGTTCCGCTTGGCCTGATGATCGGCCGCATCCCGCTCATTCGCGGCCTACTCGATCCGACCTTGCAGATCATGAGGCCGGTGCCCGTCACTGCATGGCTGCCGCTGTCGATGATCATGTTCGGCCTCGGACCGCGCTCGGCATTCTTTCTGGTGTGCCTCGGTGCGTTCTACCCGATTTTGGTCAACACCATTTTCGGTGTCCGCTCCGTCGATCCCAGATTGTTCGAAGCGGCGAGCATGCTCGGCTGCCAGGGCACCGCCCAGTTCTTCCGCGTTGTTCTGCCAGCCAGCCTTCCCGCGATTTTCACCGGACTACGCCTCGGCCTCGGGTTCGCCTGGGTGGTGATCGTGGTCGGCGAAATGACCGGCGTACAAACCGGCCTCGGCGCCATCATCATGGAGGCGCGGCAGCTATCGCGCACCGAAATCATCATTTCCGGCATGATCGTGATCGGCGTTGCCGGCTTCCTGTCCGACCGCATGGTGATGTGGCTCGGCAAGCGTCTTCTGCGATGGAGTCCCAATTTTGTCTAAAGCTCCCGTTCCCATCATCGAGATCCGCGGCGTCAGCAAACAGTTCGAAATGCAGGGCCAACGCATCGAGGCGCTCCGCGACGCCAATCTGCGCATCAACAAGGGCGAGTTCGTCTGTCTTATCGGCGCATCGGGATGTGGAAAGTCGACGCTTCTGCGCATCGTCGCCGGCTTCGAGACGCCGACCCGGGGCGACGCCCTGATGTGGGACGTTGCCATCCCGGGGCCCGGGCCGCAGCGCGGCATGGTGTTTCAGGACTACGGCCTGTTTCCATGGCTGACGGTGCGCGGAAACATCGCCTTCGGCCCGAAATCGCGCGGACGCAGCACCGAGGAAGTGCGCGACACGGTCGAGCGGTTTGTCTCCCTGGTCGGCCTGCAGAAGTTCGCCGACGCCTATCCGCACCAGCTCTCCGGCGGCATGAAACAGCGCGTTGCGATCGCGCGCGTACTCGCCAACGACGCCGAGGTGGTGTTGATGGACGAGCCGTTCGGCGCGCTGGACGCGATGACACGCGACCGACTGCAGGATGAGCTACTCGATATCTGGCAACGCACCGGACTGACGGTCCTGTTCGTGACCCATTCGATCGAGGAAGCTATCTTCCTTGCGGACCGCATCGTGGTAATGTCGCCGGGACCTGGCCGCATCGACAGCGAGATGGAGATTTCGCTGCCTCGTCCGCGCGATGTCGTGGCTTCCGAGTTCAACGACATCCGGCGCGAGCTGTCGCTGCGGCTGCATAGCCACCACGGCCGCAAGGCCGCCTGACCGGGCAGAATTGGATGAACGAAATCGTATGGCGCGGCATGACCCGCGCCGAACTGGATGCGGCCTATAACAACGGACTGGCGGTCAAAAACAGCGTGGAGAAAGTGGCGGAGTGGACCCAACGCAGCGCCCGCCTACGGCGCGACCGGCCCGATCTGCTCGACATCCCCTACGGCCCGAAGCCGCGCAACAAGATCGATCTGTTTCAAAGTGGCCACCGGAATGCGCCGCTATTCGTTTTCATCCACGGCGGTTACTGGCAGCGCAACAGCAAGGAGGTGTTCTCCTGTGTCGCGGAAGGGCCGCTGGCGCATGGATTCGATGTCGCCCTGATCGGCTATACGCTCGCGCCGGACGCGACATTGACGCAGATCGTTGCCGAAGTGCGCAGCGCAATGCAATGGCTGCGCGCGCGGGGATTGGAGCATGGAGTTGCCGAGAACCGCATCGTTGTGTCGGGCTGGTCCGCCGGCGGGCATCTGACGGCCATGGCGCTCGGCGAGGCCGACGCCGGCCTTTCCATCAGCGGCGTGTTCGATATCGAACCATGCCGCCTCAGCTATCTCGACGACGCGCTGCATCTGTCCGAGGAAGAAATTCGAACGCTCAGTCCGATTCGCCAGTTGCCGGAGCGCTCGGCGCCGCTGCTTATCACCTATGGCGAGGCCGAACTGCCGGAGCTCCAGCGACAATCCCGGGATTATCATGAGGCGCGCCGACATGCGGGCTTGCCGTCTGAACTGATGCCGCTGAGCGGCCATGATCATTTCTCGATCATCGAAGAACTCGCCTCGCCGGACGGCGTTCTCGCCAAGACTGTGGCGCGCATTCTCCGCTAGTTAAGGCCAGCGCCGGAGGAGCCCCCCTATTCGCCCTGCCCGGCTTCGACCGAAAAGAACTTCTCGAACTTGCCGGCCATGCCGTCGAACTCCTCCG
This sequence comes from Afipia sp., assembly GCA_051954725.1. Classification (GTDB taxonomy): domain Bacteria; phylum Pseudomonadota; class Alphaproteobacteria; order Rhizobiales; family Xanthobacteraceae; genus Afipia. Next base: position 120,759 of record JBQCHK010000031.1, read on the forward strand.
CATCGGCAGGCGGCTCTTTCTGCTCGGTGATATTGGGCCAGACCTGCGAGTATCTGGCGTTGACCTCCAGCCACCTCGCGACATCCGGCGCGGTGTCCGGCTTGATCGCGTCTGCCGGGCATTCCGGTTCGCACACCCCGCAGTCAATGCACTCATCCGGATGGATGACCAGCATGTTGTCGCCCTCGTAAAAGCAATTGACGGGGCATACCGCAACGCAGTCGGTGTATTTGCACTTGATGCAGGATTCCGTGACGACGTAGGTCATCGGCCTCTCCGGACCATGGATCGGGGACTAGCAGGAAAACTCGAGCGGCACTTAAGGGCGCGCACGAACCGCCTGCGATGCGATCTGCTGAAGTGCCCAGCGTGAATTCTTGCGCACCTCGGGATCGAGATCGTCGAGCACGCTCTCCAGGTAAGGTGTCGCGACGGGATCGGCGATCTCGCCGAGCGCGGCCGCGCTTTCCTTGCGCATATTGGCCTGCTCATGGGACAACCCTTCGCAGATCGGACGGGCAGCCTTGGCCACCTTCATGCGACCGAGACTGCGGGTCGCCTTCAGCCTCACCTGCCAGAACGGATCGGCCAGCGCGCGAATCAAGGCGTCGATGGCGACAGCGCCATTGGCATTCAGACCAAGCGTTTCAGCGGCCATCTCGCGCACCATCCAGTCCTCGTCCGCGAGCGCATGGGTGATGGATTCGGCCGCTGGCTTCATCTGCGAGAATGCGAGCGCGCTGACCGCAGCACGGCGCACATAAGGGTCGGTATCGTTCGTCGCCGCTGTCAATGCGGGGATCGATTCCTCGAGCTTGAGGAAGCCGATGACGCCGACCGCCTGAACGCGGACCGAGGCATCTGCATCCTGCAGCGCCTCGAGCGCCGGCTTCAGCGTATCCTTGCGCCGCAATTCCTTGAGTGCCCGCAGCGACGCCATGCGCACGAAGGCATGGGCATGAGTGACCAGCGGGACGATCGCATCGGCGCAGGCCGGGTCCTTCAGTTCAGCCATGCTGTCCGCAGCCGCAGACGCCACCTCGCTCTCCGGATCGATCAACAGCTTCGCCAGCGCTGCAGCCGTCTCCGGCCCGTCGAATTCTCCGAGCGCGAGCGCGACCTGCTGGCGAACACCGGGATCGACATCGCTCACCATGCCGGCGAGGATTCCGATAGCGGCCGGATCGCCCGAATGGCCTAGCGTGATCACCGCGACGCGGCGCTCGCCGGGATCCTCCGCACGCAGGCGTTCATGCTCGTCTTCTACGTCATCATAGGATTCGAAGGGGCCGCTCATGGCTCACCTCAGCAGATAGGGGATGTTCACAGTGACCGCGCCAGTCGGGCAGTCTGCTTCGCATGGCATGCAGTACCAGCACTCGTCGTAAGCCATGTAGGCCTTCTTGGTCATGTCGCTGATGCGCAGCACATCGAGAGGGCAGACATCGACGCACACGGTGCAACCCTTGTCGGCGATGCACTTGGCATCATCGACAACGACGGGCACGGAGGTCTGATAGCTGGCTAAGGGCATTGTCGTCTCCTTTCGGCTTGATCGTTCAGGCGCTCGCGCGCACCCGCTGCTTGTCGTAAAGATCCTTCTCGTCGTCGGCGATCGGCACGACATAAGGCTGCACCGCGCGCTTCTCCGCGCTCATTCGCCCATCCTTCTTGCTGAGCAAGGAGTGACAGAACCAGTTCTCGTTGTCCTTCTCCGGATAGTCGGTGCGCAGGTGGTAGAGGCCCCAGCGACTTTCGGTACGATAGAGCGAAGCGAAGGCAGCCATGTCCGCGCAATCGAGAATCGACTGGACTTCCAGCGCGCGGAGAAGCTCGTGCGAGTTACGCACGATCATGCGCTCGTTCATGTCTTCACGAACTTCCTGGAGACGACGGGCGCCGAGCTCGAATTTGCGCGTCACCTTCGGCGGCTGCAGATAGTCATTGACCAGACGGCGCGCCTTGTACTCGATCTGGTTGGGCGGGATGCCGTCCTCACGCTTGGTGGGCGCCATCACCCGCTCCTGCTCCCTGGCAACATCCGCCGCGTCGAACTCCGCGAAGTCGTTGTTGTCTGCGAATTCCATCGCATCCTGCCCGGCGACCGAACCATTGGTAAAAGCGCCAAGCATGTAGTTATGAGGCACGCTCGCCATGTCGCCGGCGGCATACAGGCCCGGCACCGTGGTGCGCGCGAAATCGTCGACGAACACGCCCGAAGCGCTGTGCCCGGAGCAGAAGCCGATCTCGGAGATGTGCATCTCGATCGACTCCTTGCGGTAATCGATCCCGCGACCGTGCTGGAACAGGCCGCGGGTCGGTCGCTCGACGTTGTGCAGCGTCGATTCGATCTCCTCGATGGTTTTCTCGTGAAGATGACTAAGCTGAAGGAACACCGGCCCCTTACCGGATTGAAGCTCGTTGTAGAACTCCAGCATCATCTGGCCGGACCAGTAGTCGCACTCGATGAACCGCGATCCTTCGTTGTTGGCCGTGAAGGCACCGAACGGACCGGCGACATAGGCGCAGGCCGGACCATTGTAATCCTTGATCAGCGGATTGATCTGGAAGCACTCGAGGTTCGCAAGCGCGGCGCCGGCGTGATACGCCATGGCGTAGCCGTCACCGGAGTTCGCCGCATTCTCGTAAGTGCCGAACATATAGCCGGAGGTCGGCAGGCCGAGACGGCCGGCCGCGCCCATGCACAGGATCACCGCCTTGGCGCGGATCACCAGCATTTCGGCGGTGCGAGTATTGACGCTGATCGCACCGGCGATGCGGCCGGCCGAGGAGGTCAGAAGCCGGGTCGCCATGTAGCGATTGGAAATCAGGATGCGGGCGCGCCGGAGCTGGCGATAGATCGCCTTCTTCACCGTGTCGCCGTTCGGCATCGGCAGGACGTAGCTGCCGATGTGATGGACCTTCTTGACGGCGTAATCGCCGTTTTCGTTCTTGAGGAAACGGATGCCGTAGCTATCCAGTTCTTCGACGATCTTGTAGCAGTTCTGCGCGTACTTATAGACCGCCTTCTGATCGACGATGCCATCGTTGGCGATGGTGATTTCCTTGGTGTATTGCTCCGGCGTCGCGTAGCCCGGAATCACCGCGTTGTTGAGGCCGTCCATCCCCATGGAGATCGCGCCGGAACGCTTGACGTTCGCCTTCTCCAGCAGAACGACGTTTGCGTTGGGGTTCTTCATCTTGGCCTTCAGCGCGGCCATCGGACCAGCCGTACCGCCGCCGATGACCAGGACGTCACACGACACCTCCGACATGCCGCCAACGATTTCATCCATTGCCATCGCTCTTTCCCTGATTCTCGGCCGGAGATTTGGCCTGTTGTTTCACTGTCAGATTGCGTCTGCGTGCGTCACGTGGATAGCAATTAGTTGTCACGAAACAGACGCTCTCGACCTTTGATCCAATTCATCAGCGCTCGACGAATGCCTTCTCGATCACGAAGTGCCCGGCCTCGCTGTGGCTGCCTTCGGCAAAACCGCGTTGCTGGAACATCGCGCGCAAATCTTCGAGCATCGCCGGGCTTCCGCACAGCATGATGCGATCGGTCTCGATATCGAGCGGCGACTGACCGATGTCGTCAAACAGACGATTCGACACGATCAGATCGGTGATGCGGCCACGATTACGAAATGGCTCGCGGGTCACGGTCGGATAGTAGACAAGCTTGCCTTCAACCATCGGCCCGAAGAATTCATCTGCGCGCAGGCCCTCGACCAGTTTCTCGCCATAGGCCAATTCGGAAATCTGCCGGCAGCCATGGGCAAGAACCACCGTCTCGTAGGTTTCGTAAATCTCCGGGTCCTTGATCAGGCTGGCGAACGGCGCGAGGCCCGTCCCGGTCGACAGCAGCAGAAGGCGCTTGCCCGGCAACAGATTGCCCGTGATCAGCGTGCCGGTCGCTTTCTGCCCGACCAGAATGGTGTCGCCCTCGCGAATCTTCTGCAGCTTCGAGGTCAGCGGCCCGTCCGCAACCTTGATGCTGAAGAATTCCAGCGCCTCCTCGTGATTGGCGCTGGCCATGCTGTAAGCCCGCAACAGCGGCCGCCCCTCGACCTCGAGACCCATCATCACGAACTGGCCGTTCTGAAAGCGGAAACCCGGGCTGCGCGTGGCGGTGAAGCTGAACAGCGAATCTGTCCAGTGCCGAACCGAAAGAACGGTTTCTCTCTGAAATGCGCTCATGTGAATCTCTCATTCGGTGCGAGCGCGCCAATCAATGCGCGCCTTACACTTTCAACATTCACTCTGAGCACCAATCCATCAATCGCAACGAAACCAAACATGTCGATTAGTTGCGAAGTTTTTCCAGGCAGTACATCGACGATAATTCTCGCGAAAAATACGGCGAGCAATCCTGACGAATTGATCGCTCGCCGCGCACAGAAATCGCGTTTCAAAGAACGTCGGCGAGCGAGTGGCCGGCAAGCTCGATGTTCAACCCCGACATCGCCAGATCGTTGATCTCGCCGCCCATGGCCTTGAGACTTTCCTCGCGGATCAGCGACATCAAACCCCGGCGCAGCGCGAGAAACTCCGACGACATCATCATGGCCTGTTGCCGGGGACGTTCGAGTGGAATCTTGATCTCCGCCTTCACCGACCCCGGACGCGCGGTCATGCAGTACACCCGGTCCGAAAGAAAAATGGCCTCATCGATATCGTGGGTGACGAACAACACCGAGATTTTCAGCCGTTGCCACATGTTGGTGAGAATCTGCTGCATGATCACCCGGGTCTGAGCATCGAGCGCACCGAACGGCTCATCGAGCAGCAACACTTTGGGCCCTGTGGCGAGCGCACGGACAATGCCGACGCGCTGCTTCATGCCACCGGAAAGACGATCGGGATAATGATTCTCGAATGCCTCAAGGCCGGCGAGCCCCAGCAGGGTGCGCGCCGACCGGGCTCGCTTATACTTGTCAACGCCCTTCATCTTGAGCCCGAACTCGACGTTCTGGCCCACCGTCTTCCAGGGAAACAGGGAGTATTGCTGAAATACCATGCCACGATCGGCGCCGGGACCTTTGATTGCCTCACCATCGACGGTGACCTCACCGCTGGTCGGCTTCAGAAAGCCCGCGACTGCATTGAGCAGCGTGGACTTGCCGCAACCTGACGGGCCGACGATCGACACGAACTCGCCAGGTTCGACGTGAATATCGGTATCCGTGACCGCCTGGACAGCTCCATCGATGGTCTCGTAGCTCAGCGAGAATCCCTTGACGTCGATCCGGCCGCGCCGCTCCGGCGCACTCTGTTCCTTGCTCATGTTCGCCCCCATGGCATCGCGATACGGCCCAGCCCGCGGATCAGCAGACTCGATCCCAGACCGAGAACGCCGATGCAGATCATTCCCATGGCAATGTCGGCATATTGAACCAGGGAGTACGCCTCCCACGTGAAATAGCCGATGCCGTATTGCCCCGAGATCATCTCGGCTGCGATGAGCGACACCCACGCCACGCCCATGCCCACCGTCAGCCCGGTAAAGATGTGCGGCAGCGATGCGGGAAAGTAGACTTCGCGGAAGATCGCGCCTTCGCGTGCGCCGAGACAGCGCGCGGCGCGCACCAGCACCGGATCCACCATCGCCATGCCCTGAAGCGTGTTGACAAGAATGGGGAAGAACGAGCCGAGAAACGTGATGAACACGATGCTCTGCTCGTTGGTCGGCCACATCATCACCGACATCGGCACCCATGCGATCGCCGGGATCGGCCGCAACAGTTCTGAAACAGGAAAGATGACTTCACGGACCAGCATAAACCGGCCCATGATCAGTCCGAGAGGCACGGCGACGACTGTCGCCAGAACGAAACCAATCGCGATGCGCCGGCAACTCAGCAGAACATGCATGAAGAATCGGGGATCGTGGATCGCCACCTGAAAGCTCTCGTAAACATCGAGAGGCGACGGAACGTTCGTGAACCGGATGAAATAGTTGAATCGATAGAGCGTCAGCAGGTGCCACAGCAGGATAAACAGGGCGACCGAGATCATGCCGAGTGCAAGGGCGCGCAACCTCCCCTTGTTCAAGCGGAACCAGCGCGCCGCCCACACGCCGAACCGTCGCGATGCCGATTCCTCGGGCGGCGCCATGACGGCGTCGCCCTCCTTGTCCGCAACATCTTCGAGGGCTGGCGGCAGATGGCCGCGCGCAACGCTCACATTCATGTCAACCTCCGGTGCCGACGAACTTCCGCGCCTCGTCGAAATCGACGACCTTGCTGCCGGACTTCTTGGCGAACGCCTCGGCGTCGACCTTGAGCAGGAATGGCGAGATCGTTTCGCGGTTGTCGCCGGTCACGTAATAGGCCTTATCGGCGAAGAGCTTGATTCCCCGGGCCGTATCGAACACGTAGGCCACGTTGATCTTCTTGCTCTTGGACGCGAAATCCGAATATGCCTTGAGGGTACATGCCGTGCTGCTGAACGGCTCGATTCCCTCCCCGCTCACCCAGACCTCGCCCGACTTCCTCGGCTCGGTGATCGGCTTGTTGCAGAACTTGTCCTGGCCCGACACCTCGTAATTGGCTGTCGATTTGACGCCGGCGTCATAGTCCATCTTCAGTTCGGCATAAGCCTTGCGGATATAGCGATCATCCACCCACTTGTGCGGATCGAACTCCTTCATGCGCTTCAGGTTCTGCAGAACCTTGACGTCTTCCGCCGCGGCATCGATCAGAGCAGGCTTGATGGTCGGATCGGTCGTCATATTGCCGCTCGGGCCGAGGAAAATGTAGACGACTTCCTTGTTGGTGCCGGTCCACTTCTCGATCATTTCAGCGGCGCGCTTGGGATCTTCGCGTAGCCAGGCGTTGGCGGCGATGATCGCCTTGATGTAAGCGACCACGACTTCCGGATACTTTTCGGCGAAGTCAGTTCGCACGACGACGCCATGCCAGGTCGGCAGATTGGTTTCGACGCCATCGAAGATTTTGCGCGCAAAGCCACGGAACGGCAGCAGTTCGGCGAACGGCACGAAGTCCGCATGTGCGTCGATCTTCTTTTCCTGAAGGTTGGTCGACCCGACTTCAGGGGACTGGTTGGCGAGCTGGAAGTAATCCGGCGGCAGCTTACGGTCCTGCATTGCTTTCAGAACCATGCCGTGAGCCGCCGAACCGAACGGAACGCTCAACAGCTTCCCTTTCAGATCGGAGAGCTGATAGTACGGCGAATCCTTGTTGACGACGATGCCGTTGCCCGAACCATCCATGTTATAGGCGCTCACCGCGATCAGGCGGCTTTTGCTGTCGGGATTGTTCTCGAAGGTGTAACCGTTGACGACGAGCGGATAATCGCCCATCGCACCGATCTGCAGCTTGTTGGCCATCATGCCGTTAGTGAGCGGCGGACCGGAGGTGAAGTTCTGCCAATCGAGCTTGAACTGGATATTGGCGTACTTTCCGTCTTTCGGGAGATACTTCTCGAAGAGATGCAACTCGCGGATCACGACTCCGGTCGTTGCGGTGTTGGTCGTCGTATCCTGCGTTCCAATTCCGATGGTGACAGTTTCTGCTTTCGCCGCGATGGTGGTCATCGCGATCACTACGGACGTGCAGGCCGCTTTCGATATCTTCCGTCCTATCTCATCAGAAAACATGATGTACCTCCGTTACCGCGATCTCATGCCCGGACGCTGGCATAGTCAGAGGAGGCAACGGGTGGAGCAACAAGGCTGGCAGTGAAGACGTCGATTAGTTTCCCCAAAACCGCCGATGCATATTCATTATGCAGAGTCCGGTGAAAAATTGGCACCACGGCCATTTTAATCTCCACCCTGTCCCTTCATCGCCTCCAGGACATCACGCCGCACCACGACGATCTGGGATCGCCGCGTCACAACCACGCCCTTGTCCTGCATGCGTTTGAGGCTGATCGTGACCCACTGACGGGTCGCGCCGACCATGTGCGCAAGATCGGCGTGCGTGAACGCAGTGCCGATCAATGTTCCATCCGGATCATCGATCCCGTACAGATCCATGAGATGCAGCAATAGATGCGCCAGCCGCTCGGTGATGGATCTGGTTCCCAGCATCTGCGCCAGCGCCGAATAGCACTTGCCCTTGAAAGTCAGGCCTTCGATCAAGCCAACCGCGAGATTGGGCACCTCGGTAATCAAGGCCCGAAGTTGCTTGCCGGGGAGATGCACAACGCTGCAGTTGCTGGTGGCAACACCCGACCATTGATGGACGCCGCCTCCGAATGTCTCGGGGCCGCCAACGAAGTTGCCGGGATGCCAGTACGCGAGCGTGATCTCGCGCCCTGATGGCGCCATGTAAAACACACGGACGCGGCCGGTTTCGATGAGGAAAATGCCATCGTGCCTGGTGCCCTGGTTGAACAGGGTCTGCCCACGATAGAGCACCCGCCGCCGACCCTGCTTCAGGACCAGTTCCCGCTCACCCGCGGAAAGATGATGAAACAGGGATGGAGGACCGCCAAGAGGGCGTTCACTCTCGGTGAGCAGGAGGGATGAGGATGTAAGCGATGACGGACGCCCACAATCCGGCGTTTTCACCCCGCCCGCAGGTTTTGATGGATCGGAATCCATGAGCATCTGCGCACTCCTCGAACAGTTTTGAACCATTCAAAAAAGGAGCAAGTCTCATGCCAGCATGGCCACCTGACTGCCGCAAAATGCAGCACGAAGCTTAGAGCGTGGTCGGGACTTGCAGAAGTTCCGCAAGATAGGCCTTCGGGTAGATTCCGCGCGCATGGCCGTCGGAGAACGACACGTTGATGCCGTATCCCATGCCTGTCACCTCGACGATGGCAATTCCCGGGAACGAATCCGGAAAGCGTTCGTCGAGTCGCGCGCGCAGGCAATGCGCGCATTTGCACGCCAGTCGCAGCCGCTCGGCATCGATGCGCAATGTCTGCCCCGACCCCAGCACGACCACAAGGTTGGCCAGGTCCTCGCTCGTGCCAACGCCTTGAATTTGGTTCGCTTCGTCAGCGAGTGTCAACATGGCGGTCCTTTCGTGTGAACAGAATGCAACCGGCAGCTTCTGCTCGCCGCACGCTCGAGCAGTCACTCCGCGAAAGATTTGCCAAGCAAGAAATCGGCCAGAAATGATCACTGATGACCGTCCGCGAGGCCAGATGCCACGACGGTCAATTCCGACCGAACGCAGCCTGCTACTGGCTCCGGCGCCGCCAGTTTCGCATCTCCGACCGATCGACGTCCCATTTCCCGGAACGAACACCGTCGAAAGAACAGATCATTATTACAGCGAGAAGACGAAGCCGCGGCGACGGCTGGCGAAACCGTCGAGCCTGTATATTACGCTATCGCTTCCAGACTCGCCGAGCGGCTGCCACCCTCGTTGCTGAACAGAAAGACTCTGTTACGGCCGGCCGCCTTCGCATCGTACAACGCGACATCGGCCTCCGCGAACAACTCGGTGATGCGCCGCGGATGGGGACGGCCGACAAGCGTGGCGCCGACCGAAGCGCCGATCTCGAGACGAAGACCGTTCCAGAAGAACGGCCGGCACAGCATAACGACGGTCTCCTGCAGGACCCGAACGATTTGTGCCGGGGCGACCGGAGCACGCAAGATAAGCGCGAACTCATCCCCACCGATGCGCGCGACCAGACCGGCATTCCTGAACGCCCCGTTCAATCGCGCCGCGACCTCGCGCAGGCAGGCGTCTCCCGCTACATGGCCGAACGTGTCATTCAATTCCTTGAAGCGATCGAGATCGATCAGAACGAGGGCCGAAGCTGAGCCGTAGTTCAAGGTGTCGCGAACGACTTCACAATAACGCGCCTGAAAAACAGATCGATTGGCAAGCCCGGTCAGCGCGTCAGTTTCCGCCTGTTGCCGCAGGCTCTCCATTGCCTGACGATCAGAGGTGACGTCCTGTTTCGAGCCAAAGATACGAACGGTCCGCCCACCCTCCGCCATCGCGTTGATGGAAAGCCGCATCCAGCGCCTTTCGCCGCGCCAGGTCATGATCTCGGTGTCAAGGCATATCGCATTGCCGCTTCGGATCACCTCGGCCCGAGCGAGTTCCATATGACGCCGGGACTCGTCGGTATAGAGATCGACGATCGACGCGCGCCGCAGCGGATTGCCTGTTGGGTAACCGAAGATGTCGTAGATGCCCGGCGTCCAGGTCAATCGCTCTGTTGCGAGTTCACACTCCCATGCGCCAATCCGGAGAAGCCCCAGGGCCCGATCATAGAGACGTGCGCGAACGTCGGCCGATGGAAGTGCAGCAAGGGTGTCTGCCTCATTTCTCATTGGCTATCCAGCAACCTTCGGATCTTGAGCACTAAAGCCGCCGCGTTAAGGAATTCTATACTGGCGCAAGCGGCGGCATCAACCGCGACGCCCTGAATCCCCAGGGACGTTTCAGAGCGGCATCCCGGAGCTTACCGACGCCGAATGCGGCCGCCGTCCCTGCCGGAGACCACGGGGATAGCGCCGACGGAATTTCATTTTTGGGAGAAAGCAAATCGGGACAGCGACATGCCCGAGGTTCAAAGCGCCGCGAAGGCGCCTCTCAGGCATCGCGCATCCGATAACCAATGCCTGGCTCGGTGACGATAACCTGCGGGTCGTCTGGGTGGACCTCGACCTTTTGACGCAATTGCCCGATGTAGACCCGCAGATATTGCGTGTCTTCCGTATGGGCGACGCCCCATACCGCAGCCAGAATCTGGCGGTGCGTCACCACGCGACCCGCGTTGCGCGCCAGAAACGACAGGAGCTCGAATTCCTTCGGCGTCAATTTGATCTCTGCGCCCGCCCGCGTCGCACGGCGGCGCACGGAATCCACCTCGAGATCGCCGACACGCAACGACGGCGTCTCCGCCTTGCGCTGCATCCGATGCCGAAGCGCGGTTCGCATCCGTGCCATCAGCTCGCCGACGTTGAACGGCTTGTTGACGTAATCGTCTGCCCCGAGATCGAGAGAATCGATCTTCTCGGCTTCACGATCGCGTGCCGACAGCACGATGATCGGGACATCCGACCATTCCCGCACCTTGCGAATGACATCCTTGCCATCCCCGTCGGCAAGGCCGAGATCGAGGAGAACGATGTCCGGCGCATCGGCCGCAATGCGCTTCACCGCCTCGGCCACGGTTCCGGCGCTGTTCATCTCGTAGCTGTTGGCTTCGAGCGCCGGCTTGAGGAAACGCAGGATCGCAGCTTCGTCATCCACCACCAGTGCGCGCGTCTTGCCGCTCATGATTCGCCATCCTCACGCGGAAAAGTCATCACAAACCTGGCCCCGGGCCGCCCGTCGACCGGACTCTCGACAGTGATTGCACCTCCATGTGCTTCCATGATCCCGCGAGCGATGGCAAGTCCGAGGCCAGTGCCTTCGCCCCCGTCCTGCTTCGCATCCTCAACGCCGCCCCGCACAAACCGGTCGAACGCCCGAGGCAACACTTCGGCCGGAATGCCGGGGCCATCGTCCGTCACCCGGAGCGCGACGTCCGCCGGCCGGACCTCGGCATCAATCACGACATGCGTTTCCGCCGGGGTATGGAGGAGCGCGTTGGCGACCACATTTCCGATCGCCTGTTCCGTCAACGCCGCGTCGGCGCGTACCAGCGGCAGATCGCGCGACATGCTGATGTCGATGCGCTGCTGCGCGCCACGCCGCCGCGCGTGACCAGCGATCCGGTCAACAATCTCGCGAAGGTCGATCCAGTCCCGCCGCAATTCCAGCGCGCCGGCATCGATACGGGTAATCGCGAGCAGATTGCGCACCATCTCGTCGAGCCCTTCGGCCTCCTGCTTGATCTGCCCGAGCAGATCGGTCTTGGCCGCGTCGTCAAGCTTGTTGCCATAACTCAGAAGGCCGGTCGCCGCACCGAGAATAGACGACAGCGGCGTGCGGAAGTCGTGGGAGATAGACGCCAGCAACGTATTGCGCACGCGCTCAGCTTCCGTCGCGGTACGCGCACGCACGGTTTCGCCAACAAGGGCCGCGCGCTCGAGCGCCGCAGCGGCCTGGCCAGACAGCGTATCAAGCAAGGCCCGCGTTTCGGAATCGAGCGGCGGCTCGCCCGTTTCCTTCGCGACTCCGATAACGCCAAGCCCCTTGTCGCCAAGCCGCAGCGGGACAAAGTACCATGGGACCGTGGGCAGCGTGCCGGTGTCTGCGCCCGCCGGTTCGGCATGGGTATGGGCCCAGCGGGCAGCGGTCGCAGCCGCCGGATCCAGCGTATCTTCTGGCGGCCACGCCGCGGTCAGAATCAGGTCATCGTCCTGCGTCAACAGCACGACGACCGGCCGCGCGAGGCTTGCATGGATCTCACCCGCAGCACCCTCGGCAATGCCGTCCGCTGTCGCGAGGCCGGACAGGCGGCGCGTGAACTCGTAGAGACGGCGCATGGCGCGCACGCGGCCCGCCGAGACCCGCGCCTGCTCGCGCACGCGGCCGGCCATCGCGGCGGTGACGATCGCCACCACCAGAAAGATTACCAGTGCAAGAAGTTCATACGGCTCCGCAATGGTGAAGCGGTAGAGCGGCGGGATGAAAAAGAAATTGTGCACCAGGAAAGACAGCACCGATGCATAGATCGCCGGCCAGATTCCGAAGTTGATGGCGCTGAACAACACCGCCATCAGAAACACGATCGACAGATTCGGGATCGGCGTCAGCCTGGTCAGCGCCTCCCCGACACCGAGTGCCGTAGCCACGGCCAGAGTCGCATAGACAAACTGAGAGGGATGCACGGAGAGCCGCTCGCGAACCGGCTTCGGCTTGTCCGCGTCCGTCCCGCCGCTTTCGCGCGTCACCAGATGAATTTCGATGTCCTGAACACGCCGAAGCAGCTCATGAGGCAGCGAGCGACGCAACAGGCCGGCCACGAAGCTGTCTCCGGATCGCCCGACCACGATCTGGGTGACGTTTTCGAACCGGGCAAACTTCAGCAGTTCGGCTGGAATGTCCGCGCCGGTCAGCGTCTGCGTTTCCGCGCCCAGGCTCTCCGCGAGCTTGATGGTCGCATCGAGACGCTGGCGCGCAGCGGCCCCGATATCCACGCCCGGCCGTTCGACGGTCACGACGATCCAGGGCGCATCCATGAGGCTGGCAAGGCGCTTTGCCGTCCGCACCACTGCCGGTGACATCTCATCGGGACCGATGCACGCCAGAATGCGTTCGCCGGCCGCCCACGGCCCTTCGATCGCCTGCGCCTGCATCCGCTCCACCAGCGCGGCATCGACGCGTTCAGCGGCGCGTCGCAAAGCAAGTTCGCGTAGCGCGGTGAGGTTCTGCGGCTTGAAGAAATTCTCCACCGCGCGAACCGCGGTGTCCTGCACATAGACCTTGCCCTCGGCCAGCCGCTTCAGCAGTTCATCGGGAGGGAGATCGACCAGCACAATGTCGTCGGCCCTGTCGAAGACCTTGTCGGGTATGGTTTCCCGCACCCTGACCTTGCTGATCTTCTGCACCACATCGTTGAGGCTTTCGAGATGCTGGATGTTGAGCGTGGTCCAGACGTCGATACCCGCAAGCAGAAGCTCCTCAACGTCCTGCCAGCGCTTGGGATGGCGGCTGCCCGGAACGTTGGTGTGGGCATATTCATCAACCAGCAACAGGCCCGGCCTGCGTGCCTGCGCGGCGTCGAGATCGAACTCGCGCATCACCTGATTGCGATAGATGATCGGCTTGCGCGGCAAGATTTCCAGCCCGGCAAGCAACTGTTCGGTTTCGCGTCGGCCGTGAGTTTCGACCAGACCGACGACCACGTCACGGCCGCCCTCTTTTTCAACACGAGCGGCCGTCAGCATGGCGTAGGTTTTCCCGACGCCCGGTGCCGCGCCGAGAAATATCTTGAGGTGACCGCGCCCCTCCTTGTTGGCGAAGGCAAGCAGCGCGTCCGGGGAAGCTCTCGTGGATGAATCGCCGGGCATGCTTCTCCTCAGTTGCCGGTCTAAGGCCTCATTTTATCCAACGCGAGGTTAAGCTTCAGCACATTTACGCGAGCCTCGCCCAGGACGCCCAGACTGCGCCCTTCGACCTGCTGGCTGATCAATGCAACAACCGCAGCCTCCGGCAGCCCCCTGGCGGCCGCAACTCGGGGCGCCTGAAATCGCGCCGCTGCCGGCGAAATGTCAGGATCGAGACCACTGCCTGATGTGGTGACCAGATCGACCGGCACCGCGGCAGAGGGATTCTCTTTTCTCAGCGTCGCGACATCCTGCCCTATGCGCTCGGCGAGCGCCTTGCTGGTCGGGCCCAGATTCGACCCCATCGAGTTGGCGGCATTATAAGGGGCCGCGACGGATTTTGTAGCGTCCGCCGGATCAGGCGCCGTCGTCGCCGAAGGCCGTCCATGGAAATACTTCGCATCCGTGAACTGCTGGCCAATCAGCTCCGAGCCGATCACCTGACCATTGCGTTCGATCAGGCTGCCGTTGGCCTGATGAGGGAACAGCGATTGAGCGACCCCGGTCATGGCGAGCGGATAGATCAGGCCGGTTATCACTGCGAGAGCGAGCAGAAGAACGATCGCGGGTCGGATTTCCTTCAACATGACGAGCCTCTCAGACCAGATGCAGCGTGGAGACCGCAAGGTCGATTGCCTTGATGCCGATGAACGGCAGAATGATCCCGCCCAGCGCATAGATCAGCAGGTTCCGGCGCAGCAACGCCGCCGCTCCGATCGGGCGATAGGCAACGCCCTTCAGCGCCAGTGGAATGAGCCCGATGATGATCAGCGCATTGAAAATAATCGCGGACAGAATCGCGCTTTGCGGCGTCGCAAGTCCCATCACGTTCAATACGCCGAGCTGCGGATAGAACGTGACGAAAATCGCCGGAATGATCGCGAAGTATTTAGCGACATCATTGGCGATGGAGAAGGTCGTCAGAGCGCCCCGTGTCATCAGGAGCTGCTTGCCGATCTCCACAACCTCGATCAGCTTGGTGGGATCGGAATCCAGATCGACCATATTGCCGGCTTCGCGCGCTGCCTGGGTGCCGCTCTGCATCGCGACACCCACATCGGCTTGCGCCAGGGCCGGCGCGTCGTTGGTGCCATCGCCGCACATCGCGATCAGGCGCCCTTCCGCCTGCTCGCCGCGGATATAACGCAGCTTGTCCTCAGGCGTGGCTTCGGCGATGAAATCATCGACACCGGCCTCCGACGCGATGGAGGCGGCGGTCACCGGATTGTCGCCGGTGATCATCACGGTCCTGATACCCATGCGGCGCAACGCAGCGAACCGCTCCTTGACGTCGGGCTTCACCACGTCCTTGAGATGAATGACGCCGAGAATGCGACTGCCCTCCACCAGACCGAGCGGCGTGCCGCCCATGCGCGCGATGCGCTCGGCGGCGGCACGAAATTCGGATGGCACCACAACCTCCCGGTCAGCCTGATCGCGTGCGAACGCAAGAACGGAATCGATAGCGCCCTTCCGCAGCCGGCGTTCTCCGATATCGGCGCCGGACAGGCGTGTCACCGCGGAGAACGGCACAAACATCGTGCTTGACGATGCCGTTTCATGCGCAATGCCATATTTTTCCTGCATCAAGGCAACGATGGAACGCCCCTCAGCGGTCTCATCTGCGCCGCTCGCCAACAGCGCGGCGCTTGCTGCTTCCTGCTCGCTGACGCCCGGCATCGCAACGATCTCGGTGGCGAGGCGGTTGCCGAAGGTGATGGTGCCTGTCTTGTCGAGCAGAAGCGTATCGACATCGCCTGCCGCTTCCACGGCGCGGCCCGACATCGCCAGCACATTGAACCGAACGAGACGATCCATGCCGGCGATGCCGATGGCGGACAACAACGCGCCGATGGTGGTGGGAATGAGCGTGACGAACAACGCTACCAGCACCACGACCGAGATCGTGCCGCCCGCATAGGCCACGTAGCTCGGGATCGTCGCGGTCGCGAACACGAAAATGATGGTCAGGCCAACCAGGAGAATATTGAGCGCGATCTCGTTCGGCGTCTTCTGGCGCTCCGCACCTTCCACCAGCCGGATCATGCGATCGAGAAACGACGATCCCGGCGACGACGTGATGCGGATCACAATACGATCTGAAATCACGGTCGTGCCGCCAGTCACGGCAGAGCGATCACCGCCCGACTCACGGATCACCGGCGCGGATTCCCCGGTAACCGCTGCTTCGTTCACCGATGCGATGCCTTCGATCACGTCACCATCGCCCGGGATGATGTCGCCGGCTTCGCACACGACCAGATCGCCGGTCCGCAGATCCTCCGCGGCAACGCCCTCATAGAGCTCACGATTGTCCGGCATCAGCAACCGCTTGGCTCGTGTCTGCGACCGCATGGTCCGCAGCGTGTCGGCCTGCGCCTTGCCCCGCCCTTCGGCGACGGCTTCGGCGAAATTTCCAAACAGGACCGTGAACCACAGCCAAAGGACGATCTGCAGGTCAAACGCGATCGTCTGCGCGCCGACTACAATATCCCGCGCCAGCATGATGCTGGTTAGCAGTGAGACGACCGCGAGAACGAACATCACCGGATTCTTGATCAGCGTACGCGGATCGAGCTTGACGAAGGCCTGCCCGGCCGCGGGAAGCAATATTGCCGGGTCGAACGTTGCAGCCACTGGCATCCGCTTGCGCAACTTGAGAGTATCCATGAACGGTCTCCAAAATCGTCAGAACAGGGCGCCGGCGTTCATCGCCAGGTGCTCGACCACCGGCCCGAGGGCTAGCGCGGGAAAGAAGGTCAGACCGCCGACGATGAGGATGACGCCGATCAGCAAGCCGACGAACAGACCGCCGGTGGTTGGAAATGTCCCGCTCGACACCGCGACAATCTTCTTCGAGGCCAGTGAGCCGGCGATCGCCATGGCCGGAACGATCACCCAGAACCGGCCGACGAATATCGCGATCGCGCCGGCGATATTGTAGAAGGGCGTGTTGCCGGAAAGGCCGGCGAACGCGGAGCCATTGTTCGCCGCCTGCGACGTGAAGGCGTAGAGCACTTCGCTGAAGCCGTGCGGCCCGGCATTGGCGATCGACGCGACCGCTGGCGGATACACCACCGCGATCGCGGTCCACCCCAACATCATCAGCGGCAGGATCAAGATCGCCAGCATCGCCATCTTGACCTCGCGTGCCTCGATCTTCTTGCCGACATATTCCGGCGTGCGTCCGACCATCAGACCGGCGACGAAGACGGTGAGGATGACGAACAGCAGCATCCCGTACAGACCGGCGCCGACGCCGCCGATGACGATCTCGCCGAGTTCCATGTTGATCAGCGGAATCAGGCCGCCAAGCGCGGTGAAGGAGTCATGCATGGCATTAACGGCGCCGCACGACGCAGCTGTCGTGACGACCGCGAACAATGCCGAGGCCGCGATGCCGAAACGCGTCTCCTTGCCTTCCATGTTGCCGCCGGAAAGACCGAGCGCGTGCAGGGTCGCGGTGCCATTGGCTTCGGCCCAGTAGCAGATGGCAACGCCGGCGAGGAACAGCACTCCCATCGCCGCGAAGATCGCCCAGCCCTGCCGCGGATTGCCGACGGAGCGGCCGAACACATTGGTCAGCGCGGCTCCCAGCACGAAGATCGCCAGCATCTCGATGAAATTGGTCAGAGCCGTAGGGTTCTCGAACGGATGCGCGCTATTGGCGTTGAAAAACCCGCCGCCATTGGTGCCGAGCATCTTGATCGCGACCTGGGATGCGACCGGCCCCAACGCGATGGTCTGATGCGTCCCCTCCAGACCGGTGGCATCGACGTAAGGCCCAAGCGTCTGGGGTATGCCCTGCCAGACGAGCACCAGCGTCATGACAATGCAGATCGGCAGCAGGACATAAAGCGTGCAGCGGGTGACATCGACCCAGAAATTGCCAACCGTACGCGACGAGGTGCGGGCGAAGCCGCGGATCAGTGCCACTGCCAGCACGATGCCGGTGGCCGCGGACAGGAAGTTCTGGACCGTCAGCCCCAGCATCTGGCTAAGATAGGACAAGGTGCTCTCGCCGCCGTAGTTCTGCCAGTTGGTGTTGGTGAGAAAACTCGTCGCGGTGTTGAAAGCGAGGTCCGGAGCCATCGCCGATTGAGCGGCCGGATTGAACGGGAACACCGCCTGCAGCCGCAGCAACGCATAAAGCAGGATAAAGCCGCAGACATGAAACAGCAGCATCGCCAGCGTATAGGCGAGCCAATGCTGTTCGCTTTTCTCGTCGACGCCGGCGGCACGATACAGCACGATTTCCAGCGGCCTTAGAACCGGCGACAGAAATGTGCTCTCGCCGTTGAACACCCGCGTCATGTATCCGCCCACGGGAACAACCAGCGCAGCGATGATTGCGCAAAACAGGATTATTTGAACCCAGCCGATGCCAGTCATGGGACCTCTCCTAGAACCGTTCCGGGCGCAGCAACGCGTAGACGAGATAACAAAGCAGGCCCGCGGTCACGACCGCAGCGAGCGAATAATCGAGCGGCATCGCAGTCCTCACAGCCGGGCGCAGGCGACCGCGTAACCGGCGGTCACCGCAAACAGGAACAGGGCAAGAGCGAGCATAAGAAGGTCGAGCATGGAAACTCCTCCACGTGGAGCTCCGATGCAGATAAGCGGAGGGGTATAAGGAAGCGATGGGAAATGCGGAGGCTGCGTGTAAGGACCTTATAAATCCCGGGTGACCGGCCCCCGAGTTGAGGTCCATGCCAAAATCCGCGCCTAGCCGGCTTCACCACTCGTGATGGCGATCAAAGCTCCGGCGGGCGCCATTGCGAATTCAAGCCCACCGGAGAACGACGACGAGGGTCGCTACCCGGAGTAACCGTACAATCGCGGCAACAGCAGCACCAGCTGGGGAATATAAGCCACGAGAATGAGCGCCAAGATAAGGGCGACGATATAGGGCAGCGCCGACCTCGCAATCCGCCCGACTGGCAGGCCAGAAATATCGGACACGATAAACAGCGACATCCCAACCGGCGGCGTCACAACGCCAATCGTGAGCGCGAGAACAATCACCACACCCAAATGAACAGGATCGATACCCATCGAGTGCGCAATGGGAAGCAATATTGGCGTTATGATCACAAGATTGGCCGATGCACTCTCAAACATGCCGAGCACGAGCAGCAACACGAGAATCAACGCCAGGAGAACATTGGGATTGCTGCTGATCGCCAGCAGTCCCGCAGCCAAATTCTGCGGAACTTGCTCGATTGTAAGTCCCCAGGCGAAAGCCTTTGCCGCGGCAAGAATCAACAGCACGACGGAAGATGAGCGAACCGATCTCATCAAAGCCTCAGCTATGGACTTCAGCCGCAGTTCACCCAGGACAAGCCCAAGAACGAGAATATAGACGACGGCGGAAACGCCTGCTTCCGTCGGCGTAAAGACTCCACTTAGAATTCCGAGGACGATGACAAGAGGGGCGGTCAGCGGGAGAATCGCGTCCCAAAGCGCGTTGCCCAGCCGCCTGAACCCAACCCAGGGGTGGCGAGGACATTTCTCACGTCCGGTCGCCACAAGCAGATAGATCGTGGCCATCAAACAGACAGCAATCAGCAGCCCGGGCAGAATCCCTCCGAGAAACAGGTAGTCGACACCGACTTCCGCGATGGCGCCGTAGAGCACCAGATGAATGCTGGGAGGAATAATGGGACCAATCGTCGATGATGCCGCTGTAATCGACGCGGCGAACTCCGGACGATAGCCGGCATTAATCATCGCGCGAATTTCGACGCGCCCCAAACCAGCCGCATCAGCAGAGGACGAGCCGGAGATGCCCGCAAAAATCACGCTGGCGAGCACGTTGACATGCCCTAGCCCGCCACGGACATGCCCTGTAACCGCAGAAGCAAACTCGAAGAGGCGCCGCGTGATGCCCCCGCTGTTCATCAACTCGCCTGCAAGAACGTATAGTGGAACAGCGAGAAGGGTATAGTTATGGACACCGCCAACCAGCATCTGACTGGTTACAGACAACGGCATACCTACGACAAGCAGATAGGTTACCGCCGACACTAGAAACGCCAGCGCGATCGGCGCCCCCAGGATCATCATGACGATGAGACTAAGGAACAGAAGTGTAAGATTCACTTGACGCTCCCCAGGGTGCTGACGTCAGGATTTTCCTCTGTCCGTGATTGGCTCGCGCCGAAAAAGATCCCGACAATCGCGGAATAGGATATCGAGATCATGGCGAAAGCTACGGGAAGAGATGAAGCGCTTCTGGGAATTCCCAATGTCGCAATCGTCTGGTGATTCTGCATCTTGATGAGATCGATTTCCGAACATGCGACGATCAGCAGAATCGCCGCAATGGTCAGATCCACAAAGACCCTCAGAGCCCGCGCCAGAGCAGGTGGACACTTTTCGATCAGCCCGCCAATGCCGACGTGTCCGCGATCCTTGTAGACTGCGCTCGCTCCAAAGAACGTCAGCCAGACCTGCGCCAAGAGGGACAGTTCGGACGTCCAAATGATCGGACTATTGAAGACGTATCTGGAGACAACACCGACCGCGGTTGCGAAAACAATCACGCAGAGACTGAGCGCTGCGATTGTGTATTCGCATCGGCGCAGTCCCTTTTCTACACGAAGGAAAATGGACATGATGTGTATGCGGCCTTGCTGAACAAGCACTCGTCAAGCGCGGAACAACCTAGTGGCTGGATGGAGCCATGGTTTGAATCTTGGCGAAAAGCCCCTTCGGCCACACTCCCCGGCTTTCAAAATCTTCCGCCACAACCTTCGCTTTCTCGGCGAACGGCTGCAGGGGAATATCGACAAACTTTGCCCCTTCAGAAATCATCTTGGCTTTCTGATCGGAAAATTTCTGCTTAATGAGATCGACGTAGAACCGGCCAGCTTCTTCGCCGGCATCGGTCAGCGCTTTCTTCTCACGATCCGGCAAAGCCTCATATGACCGCTCGTTCATGAGCACATTGAACGGCGCGAGGCCGTGGTTCGTCATCGCAATATACGGAGCCACCTGGTAGAACTTCTGCGAATAGATCGAACTAAGCGGCGCCTCCATGCCATCCACGACGCCTGTTTTCATGGAGATGAACGCTTCCGAGAAAGGAATGATCGTTGGCTTTGCGCCAAAGGCAGACCACGTCTTTATGAACGACTCGATATTCGGCATCCGTAACTTGAGGCCGGCAACATCCTTGATGCTCGCGACCGGTTGCCGGGTCAGAAGAATGCGAGGAAGCCGATACCAATTATCGGCGACAACCCGGACGTGCTTTTCTTCAAGCATCTTCTTCTTCATCGCCTGATAGCTGTCGGACGCCAGGAATGACTTGAGATGATCAAGATCGTGAAATGTGAACGGCATCGACAGGATGGCAAAGTCGCTTTCCAGATTCTGATTCCAGTCGGCAACGTTGGCAAACATGTCGATTGCGCCGGTGCTGATCATATCGATCATGGTCTGAGCCGCACCGAGCTGCCCTGCCGGGAAAACCTTGATTTGAAGAGAACCGCCCGATTTCTCGGAAGCCAGTTCTGCGAACTTGTTCAGCGCCTGGGTTTCGAAACTATTGGGCGCGTGAACGCCGCCCAGTCGCAACTGACTGGCTGAAGCCTGCGTGCAGATCAAAAGGGCCACAGCTGCAATAAGTGCCCGACCGGTCGTCATCATCGTCAAGTCCTCCCCTCCTCCGATGCCTGCTCACCAGAAGCAGTCATGCCAGACGCGGGTCCGAATTGGTTGCCCGCTTTCTTATAATTTGGATCCATATCTTTGGATCCAATCAACAAACAAGATGTGTGTCAATCACCTCATTGACGCTGCGGGTCTGGACTTTCTTGGGTCCAAAATTTAGCTTCTTGGATCCATGATAGCGGACGAGCCTTTTTAGTGGAGATTTTGCGTGGAACGGGCAGTCCGTTTTAAGAGCGCGGCGGACTACGCCACTTCCGAAATCCAACGCATGATTCTGGCTGGGGAGCTTCCCGCCGGCGAACGTCTGGATCAGGTTCGCCTCGCTGAGCAACTTGATGTGAGCCGCCATCCGATCCGACAGGCGATTGAGCGCCTGGCCGAGCGCGGTTTCGTTCAGCTCAGCCCTCATCGCAGCGCCGTCGTCACGAGCCATTCGGTCAGCGACCTCGTCGAGCTGTATTCCCTGCGCGAGAAGCTGGAGGATATGGCGCTCCGCGCGAGCTGGCCCAGTCTGATTACTGACGGAATCGCGGACCTCACCGCAATCCACGCGCGACTTGCCAGCCCCGATACCGAAGCGGACATTGAGCGTTACATGCACGAAAACCGCGCATTCCATCTGCGTTTCTATCGCGACTGCGGCAATCGCCATCTTCTGCGCACGATCGCAACGCTGTTCGATCTGTCAGAGCGATATCAGCGCACCGCGCTTAACACCGAACAGCGCAAGTTCAAGTCGCGCGCAGAGCATGCTGCGATGATGGACGCTGTGCAAGCCAAAGACCTGGAACAGCTCAGCCAGCAATTGAAGGCTCACAACCGCGGCACGCAGGAGGTTGTCTGCGCCATGCTACCGACAACCGCGAGCGCGCGATAAGCCTGAAGCTAACGTGTACCATCCAGAACGGCGCCCTGTTTACGCAGCGTCTGGCGCAGGCGGCCGACCGGAATATCGCGCAGGCTGGCATGATTTGTCTGATTGCTTGCCATCGCGGTCAGGCTTCCAGCGGCTTGTCCCATCGCCATACAGCTCCCCATAACCCGAGCCGATCCTTGTGCCTCCCGGCTCGCCGAAAGACAGCGCCCGGCGATCACGACATTCTCAAGCCCTTTGGGGAGCAGACTTGCCAGCGGAATGTCGTAGGATCCGCCATCGGCCACAGGGATGCGAATCTGGCCGGTGCCGTCCTGATGGATGTCCACGTGATGGCAGCCTTTCGCGACACCGTCATCACGTTTTCGACCCGTCAAAACATCCTCACCGGTCAAAATGTAGTCTCCGACGATACGGCGTGTCTCGCGAATGCCGATCCGCGGCGACATGCCCGAGATGCTGGCCTCGCCAAAGCCCGGAACCGATGTGCGCAGAAACTCTGCGCATTGAAACACCTGCTTTGACAGAACACGCAGCGCTTTCGCGACATTATCGCTTCGCGTCGGATCGTCGACCGCAATGCGCGTCGCGTTAACGCAGACCTCGCGCCGCGAAGCAGACGTCGGCTGGATCATGACAAGAGCTGTCGGAAACATTGCTCCGCTCTGGATCGCGCTCGCTAGCAAAGGGCCATCTCCCTTGAAGAACACGCAAGGATGCCCCTGACGATAGATCTCCTCGGTGATTTCACGATCGGTGCGCCCGCCCCGGATCGCGTCGCTTTCGCCAACCGCGACGCATTCCGGATGTTCGCGCACATAAGCGAGCAGCGCCCCGCTGTCGACATTGGCCATGCGAAACATCATCGACATCGGCTGAGGCTTCTCGTCCTGTCCGACACTGAGCATTTCAGCACCGGCCATGGCGCAGAGATCGCCGTCACCCGATGCATCTACGAATGCGCGAGCCGTCAGGAGTTGGCGCCCTCCCTTGTTGCGGACGACGAGCCCTGAAACAGTGCCGCCCGAGCGGACGACCTCCTCGGCGAAGGTCTGGAGATGGACCGTGACCCCGGCGTCGAAGACCAGTTGGGGAATCGCGATTTTCATGATCTCGGGGTCGTAGGCGACATACTGAATAAGGCGCCAGTCGTTCAGCTTGGCCACGAAGCCCCCCATGCTCCGGCACAGTTCGAGCAGACTATCGAGAACGCCGCCTACCGTGTCTTCACCACGGCCATTGATGGCTCCATCGATTGTCATTCCCGTGAGAAGTTCTCCTCCCAGCATCTGGCCAGCCTCGACAAGCGCGGTACGGGCGCCGTTCCGCGCGGCGGCCACCGCCGCCGCAATGCCGGCACTTCCACCCCCAAGGACGATGACGTCGTAATCCTGACAATTCACACCCCGTCTCCTTCGTTTTTACGCCGACACCTCCGTTATGACAATCTTGGATCCATAATTCAATATGTTTGATACAAATCTCGGGATTACGGTTAGGCTGAGACAATGCGTTGAGGCGGAAACGCAACGATCGATGGTCTGGCCCTCCTTTTTGAGCCATCGGCGATGTCGGCCGATACATCGACGGCAACGGAGGGCCTGTTATCCAGAGGCGTGATCGCTGTGATCGACGAACATCGCCATCGGACGGTGCCGGCGCGGTTCAACTGAAACACGAGTTCGAGGGTGTCCCGGTCGGGACTTTCCAGATCGATCAGGATCCCATCGAGACAAGGTATCGACGTGCGCCAGCAGATTGCCGGTTTCATTCAGATGCTCGACATGCCGAAAGCCGGCGGCTTCGCGCCATCCATCACTCAAGATCACACCGCGCACCGGACCTTCATCCAAGCCTGTTGCTGCCCCCTGGATCTATCCGGCCAACGGATTGATCCTCATCGGCGGCGTGTTGTTGGCCGGCGTGTCGGTTCTCACACATTGGGTCATGAGGCGACGAGCATCGCCGCGGTCGTACGGATCGACGGAAAAGCGAATGCCATGGCCAGAAAAGAACAGGCGACGCGAATAACGGCTGCCAT
Source organism: Afipia sp. (assembly GCA_051954725.1). GTDB lineage: Bacteria > Pseudomonadota > Alphaproteobacteria > Rhizobiales > Xanthobacteraceae > Afipia. The sequence goes on from JBQCHK010000031.1 coordinate 145,293, forward strand.
TGCCGCCCTCACGACGATCGCTGTCGCTGGAAAGCTCACTCGTTCCTGGACTGCCTGGCTGGGGCGGGAGGATTCGAACCTCCGCATGGGGGAATCAAAATCCCCTGCCTTACCACTTGGCTACGCCCCAACGGCAACGAGCGCTCCGGGCAATCTGCACCGGACATGCTCCCTGCGGATCGCTTGTCGGAAAAGCGGCGGGACCATAGCCGCGCCGATTCCACGTTGCAACGCGTCTATAGAGTATTTTCCGGGTCAGGGAAAACCACCCTCGGGCAACCGGGAACTGCCGGCTGAACGATGACATGCCAGCCGAGCACTCCGCCGGCCCGGCACCGTCCTGCAATGCGAACATTGGTGTGAGCCGTCTCTTCTCTCCAGCGGGAAAACAGCCGTTTCGCCCGCCTCTATTCGCGGCTAACCTCGACTGAAATCCCGTCGGCGCGAGTTGAGAAACCCGCCATTTCATGGAATCACGGTGGCCCCCGGCCCTGATCGCAAAGAGAGATCGCCTGAGATGACCTATCGCGCCCCGATCAACGACATACTGCTGTCCCTCAACCACGGCGCCGGCCTTTTGGCCGCGATCGAGGCCGGCCATTATGATGGCTATGAGGCCGAGTTTTCCGCGTCCGTGATTGAGGAAGCCGGCAAGTTCGCCACCGACGTGCTGGAGCCGCTCAATCAGGTCGGCGACCAGAAGGGCATCGAACTCACGGACAAGGGTGTCGTCACCGCGCCGGGCTGGCCCGATGCCTATAAGCGCTGGTGCGAAGGCGGCTGGAACGCAGTGTCCGGTCCGGAGGAATGGGGCGGTCAGGGACTGCCGCTCGCGGTGCATTCGGCGGTCAACGAAATCTGGAGCGCGGCCAACCTGTCGTTCGGTCTGTGTCCGCTGCTCACGCTCAGCGCGATCGACGCGCTTGAAGCGCACGGCTCGGAAGAACTGAAAAAGATCTATCTTGAAAAGCTGATCTCCGGCGAATGGCCCGGCACCATGCAGCTCACCGAGCCGCAAGCCGGCACCGATGTCGGCGCGCTGCGCACCCGCGCCGAGAAGCAGGACGACGGCACCTATCGCCTGTTCGGCACGAAGATCTTCATCACCTATGGCGACCATGACATGAGCGACAACATCGTTCATTTCATTCTCGCCCGCCTGCCCGGCTCGCCTCCGGGCTCGAAAGGCATCACGCTATTCCTCGCGCCGAAATATCTCGTCAATCCCGATGGCTCGCTTGGCGCGCGCAACGACATCTACGCCAGCGGCATCGAGCACAAGCTCGGCATCCATGCCTCGCCGACCTGCACCATGACCATGGGCGACAAGGGCGGCACGATCGCCTGGCTGGTCGGCAAGGAAAACGGCGGCATGGCCGCGATGTTCACCATGATGAATCAAGCGCGCCTTGGCGTCGGTATCCAGGGCGTCGGTCTCGCCGACCGCGCCTATCAGCGCGCGCTGGCCTATGCGCAGGAACGCAAACAGGGCAAGGCGCGCGGTTCGCAGGGCGACGGCTCCGATCCGATCATCGCCTTCCCCGACGTCAAGCGTAATCTGATGATGATGCGCGGCCTCACCGCAGCGTCACGCACCATCTGCTACGCCACCGCCGTCGCCATCGACGTGTCGCATCGCGCGACCGATCCCAAGGTGCGCGAGAAAGCCGCCGCGCGCGGCGCGCTGTTGACCCCGCTGGCCAAAGCGTTCTCCACCGATGTCGGCAACGAAGTCGCGGCCATCGGCGTGCAGGTTCATGGCGGCATGGGTTTCATGGAAGAAACCGGCGCCGCGCAATATGTCCGCGATGCCCGCATTCTCACCATCTATGAAGGCACCAACGGCGTGCAGGCACAGGATCTCGTGATGCGCAAGCTGGCGATGTCCGGCGGCGAAGCGGTGTGGGACTTGCTGAACGAACTCTCGGAAACCGTGAAGCAGGTCGAGGCCTCGAATGATCCGGCGTTCGGAACCACCGGCGCGAAGCTGCGTGAGGCGCTGCAGTCGGCCGAGCGCACCAGCAAGTGGCTGCTCGAAAAGATCGCCAGTGCGCCGAACGAGGCGCTGGCCGGATCGACGCCGTATCTGCGGTTGATGTCGTCGGCCACCGGCGGCGTCATGCTGGCGCGCGAGGCGCTCGCCGCGCGCAGCGACGAAGCGCTTCAATCCGATGCGCCGCGCTACGTGACGCTGGCGCGGTTCTTCGCCGAGAACGTCGCGGTGCAGGCCGGCGCGCTCGAGCGCGCGGTGATCGACAGCGCCGAGGCTGTTACCGGCGCGGATGCGGTGCTGATGGGGTAGGTTTCACGAGCGGAAGCTCGAAAAGCGGCTGCTTTGTTTGAGATGTCGTCCCGGCGTGCGCCGGGACCGGAAGAGAAGAGCACAAGCCAGGCACCTGTCATCCCCTCACCCCAGCGGCTTCAGCCCCGCCTCGATCTCCTTGCGTCGATCCTCAAGGAAAGGCGGCAGGGACAGTTTTTCGCCGAGTGCCTCCATCGGCTCGTCGGTGGCGAAGCCCGGCCCATCGGTCGCGATCTCGAACAGGATGCCGTTGGGCTCGCGGAAATAGAGACTGCGGAAATAGAAGCGATCGATCTCGCCGCTGTTGTGCAGCCCGACTTCGTTGAGCCGCCACGCCCACGCGTGATACTGCGCCTCGTCCGGCGTGCGGAACGCGACATGATGCACGCCGCCCGCGCCCTGCCGCGCCGCCGGCAGATCGTGCTGCTCGATGACGTGCAATTCCGCCGCCGGCCCGCCATGGCCCATCTCGTAAACGTGAATGCGATGCTCGCTGTCGGGCGACGCGTAGTCGCGCACGCGCCGCATGTTCATCACCTCGGTCAACACGCGCGCGGTACGCGCCAGATCGGGCACGTTGAGCACGATCGGGCCAAGTCCGCGAATTTGATGCTCCACCGGCACCGGACTTTTCTCCCACGGATGCGCCTCGCCGCTCTCATCGTCCACCAGCACGAAGCGTTGCCCTTCCGGGTCTTCGAACGGCAACGTCAGCCGGCCATCGACTTCGGTCACGCTGCCGGTGTGTACGCCGAGCTTGATGAAGCGGTCCCGCCAGAAACCGAGGCTCTTTTCGCCGGCAACCCGCAGACCGGTGCGCGATACGCTGCGAGTGCCGCGCTGCTCGCGCGCCGCCGGCCAGTCGAAGAAAGTCAGGTCCGAGCCGGGACTGGCTTTGCCGTCGGCATAGAACAGATGGTAGGCGCTGACGTCGTCCTGGTTGACGGTCTTCTTGACCAGCCTCATGCCAAGGACGCCGGTATAGAAAGCCAGATTGTCCTTCGCGTGGGCCGAAATCGCGGTCAGATGATGGATGCCGGTGAGTTGCATCGTACGTCTCCTGACGAAATCGCTTTCATAAAGCCGATCATTATAAATATTGGCGTCCTGCCAGATCATGTAAGGTGGCAGGGAACCGATTGCCAGCCGGAATGCTTTTCCAGACAAGGGATGCCCGATGACCGACCATGTCACTGTCACCGATGACGGCGCCACGCGCGTGATCTCGCTGCGGCGGCCGGACAAGAAGAACGCGCTGACGCAGGACATGTATGCCGCGATCAGCCGCGCCATCGATGATGCGCAGGCCAATTCGGCGATCCATTGCCTGGTGCTGAACGGAGGCGCGGGCGCCTTCACCGCCGGCAACGACCTCGACGACTTTATGAAAGCCAGCAACAATGCGTCCGGCGACCGGCCGATGAACGCGATCAAGTTTCTGCGCTCGCTCGCCCATAACACCAAGCCGCTGGTGGCGGCTGTCGACGGCGTTGCCGTGGGCGTCGGAACGACCATGATTTTCCATTGCGACTATGTAGTCGCCAGCACCGCGGCCAGTTTCTCGACGCCTTTCATCCATCTCGGTCTGGTGCCGGAAGGCGCGTCCAGCCTGCTGGTGCCGATGGCGATGGGTCATCAGCGCGCCTTCTCGCTGCTGGTCATGGGGCAGAAGATGACGGCCGAAGACGCCAAGCAGGCTGGTTTCGTCAACACGGTGGTCGCACCCGGCCATGCCGAAGACGAGGCGCGCAAGGTGGCGCGGCAGATCAGCGCGCTGCCCGTCGAGGCTGTAGCGCTGTCGCGCAAGCTGCTCAAGACGCCGCCGGCGGACCTGATGCGCCGCATCGAGGAAGAAAGCGCGCTGTTCAGCGAACGCCTGACCTCGAAGGAAGCAGCTGCAGCCTTCGCCGCGTTCTTCGCGCGCAAGAAGGGCTGACCGCCGCATTTTGTGACAGGATACAGACCGACAATGACTACACTTCTGCTGACCCACTCCGCTTCCTTCCATCACGAAACGCCGGAAGGACATCCCGAGCGTCCGGCGCGCATGCAGGCGGTGGAGCAGGCTCTCTCCGCGCCTCGATTCAACGATCTGGTGCGCGAGCTGGCGCCGGAGGGTTCGCTCGATGTGGTCACCCTTTGCCACAACGAGCACTACATCGACGAACTGCGCCACATCGCGCCGAAGGAAGGCGTCGTCTATATCGACGGCGATACGTCGATGTCGCCGGGCACCTGGGAAGCGGTGATGCGGGGCGTCGGCGGCGCGGTCGCCGCCGTCGATGCGGTGATGGGCGGCAAGGCGGATAATGCCTTCGTTGCCACACGTCCGCCCGGTCACCATGCCGAGACCGCGAAGCCGATGGGTTTCTGCTTCTTCGATCACGCCGCGATCGGCGCGCGCTATGCGCAGCGCAAATACGGCATCGGTCGCGTGGCGGTGGTGGATTTCGACGTTCACCACGGCAACGGCACGCAGGACATCTTCTGGGCTGACCCCACCGTGATGTATTGCTCAACGCACCAGATGCCGTTGTTTCCCGGCACCGGCGCAGCTTCCGAACGCGGGGAGCACGACACGGTGGTCAACGCGCCGCTGCGCCCCGGCGATGACGGCGCGAAATTCCGTCAGGCCTTCGAGGGCGTGATCCTGCCGCAACTGAAAAAGTTCGCGCCCGAACTCGTGGTGATCTCCGCCGGCTTCGATGCGCATTGGCGCGATCCGCTCGCCAACATCCAGCTCAACGAGCAGGATTTCGGATGGGTGACGAAGAAGCTGATGGACCTGGCTAACGAGACGGCACAAGGCCGCGTGGTATCGGTGCTGGAAGGTGGCTACGACCTGCAGGGCCTGCACGACTCGGTGACCGAACACGTCACCGCGCTGATCGGGAAGTAAGCTCGCGCAGCGAATGTCATGCGCGGACTCGACGGCCCACCCATCGTTTCTTGAAAGGTGAATTGCCGGGTCAAGCCCGGGAATGACGGTGCTGTGGCGCCATGCCATGACAACGCGGGAATCTCCCGCTATGGTAGCGCCACATTGCCCCCTCAAATCGCGACTACATTTTCGCGAACGACATCATCGATCCAGGAATGCACCATGGCCAACACTGCGCAGGCGGACGTCAACACGCTCAGCTTCGAGCGCGCCATCGAAGAACTGGAATCGATCGTGAAACGCCTTGAAGACGGCAAGGTGCCGCTCGAGGAATCGGTTGCGATCTACGAGCGCGGCGAAAGCCTTAAACGGCGCTGCGAGGAATTGCTGCGCCAGGCCGAAGCTCGCGTGGACAAAATCACCACCGACGGCAACGGTCAGCCTGCCGGCACCGAGCCGCTCGACGTCCAATAACGCCGATTCCCCCCTCTTCCGGCGCCCTCGCGGCGGATCACGGTCTCGTTGGCACGGAACCGGCAACAGAGGAGACGCGCCGAAATCGACAATTCACACTTGTTTTCAATTGGTTACAGAAATACTGAAAAGACCTTTTCGCCCGACGATGGATTGGCATTGCTTTTGAATTGATATAAGCCACGGAGCCGCCTCGCGACGCCCATTCGGGCCGGGCGCACCCCAAAAACCATTTCGGAAAATCCTGACGTGTCCCATTCGCGACCCACGCCCCTTCTCGACGCCGCGCCGACGCCGGAGCTTTTGCGCAAGCTCAAGCCTGAACAGTTGCGCCAGTACGCCGACGAACTGCGGCAGGAAACCATTGATGCGGTGTCGGTCACCGGCGGCCATCTCGGCGCGGGCCTCGGCGTGGTCGAACTGACCACGGCGTTGCACTACGTGTTCGACACGCCGCGCGACCGCATCATCTGGGATGTCGGCCATCAGGCCTATCCGCACAAAATCCTGACCGGTCGCCGCGACCGCATCCGCACCCTGCGCCAGGGCGGCGGCCTGTCCGGCTTCACCAAGCGTACCGAGAGCGAATACGATCCGTTCGGCGCCGCGCATTCCTCGACCTCGATTTCCGCCGGTCTCGGCATGGCCGTCGCGCGCGATCTGCAGGGCGGCAAGAACAACGTCATCGCCGTGATCGGCGACGGCTCGATGTCCGCCGGCATGGCGTATGAAGCGATGAACAATGCCGGCGCGCTCAACTCGCGCCTCATCGTCATCCTCAACGACAACGATATGTCGATCGCTCCGCCGGTCGGCGCGATGTCGGCCTATCTCGCGCGGCTGATTTCGAGCCAGACCTACGGTTCGGCGCGCGAAGCGCTGAAGAACCTTGCTCACCGGCTGCCGAAATTCTTCGAGGACCGCGCATTGCGCGCCGAGGAATATGCCCGCGGCATGGTGACCGGCGGCGCACTGTTCGAGGAGCTGGGCTTCTTCTATGTCGGACCGATCGACGGCCACAACCTCGATCACCTGCTGCCGGTGCTCAAGAATGTGCGCGATGCAGAAAACGGACCGATCCTGATTCACGTCGTCACGCAGAAGGGCAAAGGCTACGCTCCGGCGGAGGCCTCTCCCGATAAATATCATGGCGTGGTGAAGTTTGACGTCGCCACCGGCGCGCAGGTGAAGGCGAAATCCAACGCGCCCTCCTACACCAGCGTGTTCGGCCGCAGCCTGATCAAGGAAGCCGAGAAGGACGACAAGATCGTCGCCATCACCGCGGCGATGCCGGGCGGCACCGGCGTCGATATGTTCGGCAAGGCGTTTCCGAAGCGCACTTTCGATGTCGGCATCGCCGAGCAGCATGCGGTGACGTTCGCCGCCGGTCTCGCCACCGAAGGCTTCAAGCCGTTCGTCGCGATCTATTCCACATTCCTGCAGCGCGGCTACGATCAGGTGGTCCACGACGTCGCGATCCAGGGCCTGCCGGTTCGCTTCGCGCTCGACCGTGCCGGCCTCGTCGGCGCCGATGGCCCGACCCACGCCGGCTCGTTCGACAACACCTATCTCGGCGTACTGCCGGGTTTCGTGATCATGGCGGCAGCGGATGAGGCCGACCTCGTTCACATGGTGGCAACGCAGGTCGCCCTCGACGACCGTCCCAGCGCCCTGCGCTATCCGCGCGGCGAAGGCCGTGGCGTGGATATGCCGGATGTCGGCGTGCCGCTCGAAATCGGCAAGGGCCGCATCATGTGCGAAGGCTCCAAGGTCGCGCTGCTGTCGTTCGGCGCTCGGCTCGGCGAATGCCTCAAGGCCGCCGATGAACTGGCGACCCACGGCCTGTCCGCCACAGTCGCCGACGCCCGGTTCATGAAGCCGCTCGATGTCGACATGGTGCTCAAGCTCGCGCGCGAGCACGAGGTGCTGATCACCGTCGAAGAAGGTTCGATCGGCGGCTTCGGCACCCACGTCATCCAGACGCTGGCCGATCATGGCGCGCTCGATGGCGGCCTGCGCGTGCGCAACATGGTGCTGCCCGACAGCTTCATCGAGCACGATTCTCCGGCCGCGATGTACGCCGAAGCCGGTCTCGACGCCAAAGGCATCGTCGCCAAGGTGTTCGAAGCGCTCGGCAAGGACGCGGCATCGACCAAGCTGGCGTGAAGCTCGCTGTCGCCATCAACAAGACAATATGACTTGAACTGTCATGCCCGGGCTTGACCCGGGCATCCATCGCTTTTCTGATGGATTGCCGATCAAGTCCGGCAATGACCGTTCGGCGAGAATGAGCGATATCGGACGCAAATCTTCAGCAGCGATGGCCCAAATGACCGACCGCAAGCGCGCCGATACCCTGCTGGTTGAACGCGGCCTGTTCGAAAGCCGCGCGCGGGCGCAGGCCGCCATCGAAGCTGGCGGCGTTACCGCGAACGGCAAGACCATCAAAAAAGCGTCCGAAACCGTTCCCGCCGACGCCGTGATTGAAGCGGAGCCCGCCCATCCCTGGGTATCGCGCGGCGGGGTCAAGCTCGCGGCCGCGCTGGAGCGCTATCCCATCGACATCGAGGATCACGTTTGCGTCGATGTCGGCGCATCCACCGGCGGCTTCACCGAAGTGCTGCTGGCGAATGGCGCAAGCCTCGTCTACGCCGTCGATGTCGGCACCGCGCAACTCCATCCCAGCCTGCGCGGCAATCCGAAGATCGTTTCGATGGAAAACACCGACGTCCGCTCGCTGGCCGGCAAGCGACTGGAAATCAGGCCGGATATCGTGGTGATCGACGTCAGCTTCATTTCGCTGAAGCTGGTGCTGCCCGCCATTCTGCCGCTGGCGGCGTCGCCGATGCATCTGCTGGCGCTGATCAAGCCGCAGTTCGAGGCCGATCGCAAACTCGCCAAGAAAGGTATCGTGCGCGACGAGGCCATCCATCGCGCGGTGTGCGACGATATCGCGGCGTTTGTCGCCTCGCTTGGCTGCACCGGCATCGAGGTATTTCCATCCGCCATTCTCGGCGGCGACGGCAACCGCGAATTCTTCATCGGCGCGCGCCGTGGTTGAACGCCTGATCATCGATCATGTCGGCCAGCGCGGCGACGGTGTCGTCACCGATCGCGGCGCGCCGATCTATGTCCCCGCTACCCTGCCCGGCGAGACCGTTGAAGTCGAGCACGTCACCGGTCATCCGGATCGCCGTCGTCTCCTGCACGTCGACCATGCAAGCCTTGAGCGCATCGCGCCATTCTGCCCGCATTTCGGCGTGTGCGGCGGCTGCGCTATCCAGCACTGGCAGCCGGAGCCCTATCGCGCGTGGAAGCGGCGGCTGGTCGTCGATACGCTGGCCCATGCCAACATTGCCTGCGAGGTTGACGACCTGATCGACGCTCACGGCAGCGGACGACGGCGCGTGGTGTTTCACGCCCGGCGCGGCCAAAGCGGAATTCTGCGCGTCGGCTTCGCGGCGGCAGGCAGCCATGAGATCATCGCCATTGATCGCTGCCCGATCCTCGATCCGGCTTTGCATGGCGCAATCAACGCCGCGAACGATCTCGCCGAAGCGCTCCGCCCCGCCAACAAGCCTCTCGATATCCAGATCACCGCCGCCGATAACGGCCTCGATGTCGATGTGCGCGGCTCCGGCCCTCTCGATGCCAAACTGCTCAGCGAGATTTCCAGGCTCGCGGCCAGACACAATCTGGCGCGCCTGACGCGGCATGGCGAACTCGTCGTCATGCGCGCGCCGCCGGTCGTTGCGATCGGCAAGGCGCAAGTGACGCTGCCGCCGGGCGCGTTCATGCAGCCGACCGTCGCCGGCGAAGAGACACTGGCGCATCTTGCCTTCGAGCGCTGCAAGGGCGCGAAACACATTGCCGACCTGTTCTGCGGCATCGGGCCGTTCGCGCTGCGGCTGGCGGAAAAATTCCGTGTCGCCGCGTTCGACAGCGATGAGCCGGCGATCGACGCGCTACGTAACGCGGTGAAAATGGTGCAAGGCCTGAAGCCGCTCGCCGCCGAACGGCGCGATCTGTTCCGCCGCCCGCTGGTCGCTCAGGAGTTGCGTGACTACGATTGCGTGGTGTTCGACCCGCCGCGTCAGGGCGCGGAGGCGCAGTGCAGGCAATTAGCGGCGAGCAAGATCACGCATGTGGTGGCAGTGTCATGCAACCCGGTGACCTTCGCCCGCGACGCCCGCATCCTGATCGACGGAGGATTCAAGATCGAGCGCGTGACGCCGGTCGATCAGTTCCGCCACACGCCGCATGTTGAACTGGTGGCGCGGTTTCGGCGGTGACACTGATGTTGCCGCCCCATTCTCGGTCGTCATGCCCGGCCTCGTCCGGGCATCCCGACATGGGACGCAGTGCGCCAACCTAAGCGGGATCACCGGGACATAGGCGAGCGGAAGCGACGCCGTTCTTCGAACGGCTATGCCCGGTGATGACAACTGTAGAAGCCGAGCACTCTCGCCGTATAAAGAATCTCTCGTCGGTTCAAAGCTCGCTCAATACCTGCCCCACCGGTCCTGCCAGATCTTCTCGCCGATCAGACACGAGACACGCGGCTGCTGTGCCGCAGCCGGGATCACCGGACGCTCCGGCACTCGTCCCGCCACCTCCATCACCAGCTTGGTACGGATCGCTTCCTTGAACTTCTCGCGCCCCTGGATCGGCACCACGAACGAACCCGGCCCGCCGATCACGCAGTCCTCGTAATAAACATCGAGGTTCGCGATATCCATCGTCGAGGAGTTCGGCTCCTTCACCATGAATGGCAAGCCGTTGATCACGACGCCCTTGGCAAGCGCAGCGTCGCGCGCCACCGTCACCGGCTCGCCGTTGTTGTTCGGCCCGTCGCCGGAAATGTCGATCACCCGGCGCAGACCGCGATAAGGATTGTCCGCGAACAGGCCCATGCCGAAATTGATGGCCCCGGAGATCGAAGTGCGCGAGGCGCGGCGCAGCGGCGTTTTCAGGATTTCCTCGGCGACGGCTCCTGCGGACTCCGGTCCGTCGATGATGCGCCAGGGGATGATCACCTTCTGATCGTGCGAGGCCGCCCATTCGAAATAGGTCACGGCAACCCGCCCGTTCGGACCGGTCTTGAGCGCCTGAAGGAATTCGCTCGAGGTGACGGCCTGCGCATAGCCTTCGCGCTGGATCGCCAGTTCGTCCATGTCCATCGAATAAGACACGTCGACCGCGAGGATCAGTTCGACGTCGACGCGCTTGGATTCATCCACTGGCTCGTTCTGGGTCAGCCTGGGTGCGGGCGCCGCCACCCCGACAACGTCTCCGCCCAGCATGGCTGCAGCGACGAGCGCTGCTCCGATCGAGACACACCAGCGCATTGTGGTCCTCCCGTCGTCACCCCCGCATGATGGTGGCACGGGTCAGCGCCGCGCAAAAGCGGGAATCCGATACCGTCCGCAAAGGCCGGCGACATACGACAGGTGAATGAAACGCAGCCATTTGCCCGGAAAAAGGCTGCAAATGGCCCATATTTACCAACACTTCACCGAATTTGCCTACAGTTTCAGCGCGGCGGCCCCGCCACTTCGCGCGACAGGGCATCCGACTGGAACTTGCCATTATCTCCGCCCTGCCCGGATTCGGACGCCCGTCCGATCGTCGCAGAGTCATGTTTTCAGCCCGGCCAGAAAGGCCCTCGAGGATTCTCCAAATGCTTTCCAGGCTCTCGATCCGCACCAAGCTCTTCGCGCTCGTTACCCTTCTCCTGATGACGCTCGGAGCAGTGGGCGGGTTCGCGGTTCTCCAGATGAAATCCATCAACACCGCCACCCGCGACATCCAGAGCCTGTGGCTGCCCAGCATCCGCCTTTTGAGCGAACTGCGCATTCAGGCCGCCCGCTATCGCGCCGTCCTGCGCGATTCGCTGCTCGAGCCCGACGCGAAGTTCATGGCCGATATCGAGCGTAACCTCGCGGCGCGGACCAAGGACTATGACGCGGCGAACAAGACCTATCAGGGAATGATCACCACCCCGGAGGAAAAGGCGCTCTACGAGGAAGCGAACAAGACCTGGCAGACGTTCCAGGCCGCAGCCCATGACGTGGTCGAACATGCGCGCAAGGGCGACAGCGCCGGCGCCCGCGAAATCAACGCCAAACGCGCGACGCCTGCCGGGCGCGCGCAGGATGGCATCCTGAAAAAGATGGTGGCGCTCAACGACAAGGGCGCCTCCGCCGCCGGGCACCATGCCGCGACGGCATACGACTTCGCGTTCATGGTGGTGATGGGCGCGCTCGGCATCGCCATCGCGCTTGGCGCGGTGACCGCCTTCATGATCGTGCGCGACATTGCCAACGGCATCGGATCGGTGCTGACGCCGATGCGCGCGCTGGCCGATGGCGACCTCGCGGCCGAGATTCCGCATCAGGGGGAGCAGACCGAAATCGGACAGATCGCCGAGGCAGTCCAGGTGTTCAAGACAGCGATGATCGCCAAGCAGGCCGCCGATGAACAGGCCGCACAGGACGCCAGCGCCAAGATGCGCCGTGCCGAAACCGTCGATGCGCTGACCCGGAAGTTCGAGGCCATGGTCGGTGAAATGGTCGGCTCGCTGGCCTCTGCTTCTGCGGAGATGGAAGCCACCGCGAGCACGATGACCAACGCCGCCGACGTCACCAACCAGCTCTCGAACACCGCCGCGAAGACCTCGCAGGACGTGTCCGAGAGCATCCAGTCCACGGCCGCCGCGACCGAAGAGATCACCTCGTCGGTCAACGAGATCAGCCGTCAGGTCCAGGAATCGAGCCGCGTCGCGCAGCAGGCCGTGCAACAGGCCGAAAAGACCAATGCCAGCATCACCGAACTGTCGGCGGCGGCCGCCCGGATCGGCGACGTGGTGAAGCTCATCACCGCGATCGCCGAACAGACCAACCTGCTTGCGCTCAATGCCACCATCGAGGCGGCACGCGCCGGCGAAGCCGGCCGCGGCTTCGCCGTGGTGGCGTCGGAAGTGAAGGCGCTGGCGTCGCAGACCGCCAAGGCGACTGACGAGATCGGCGCCCAGATCGCCGGAATGCAGGCCGCGACCGATGACTCGGTGACGACGATCCGGGAAATCAGCACGACCATCAACCTGATCTCGGAGATTTCGTCGACCATCGCCGCGGCGGTCGAGGAACAAGGCGCGGCGACACAGGAAATCGCCCGCAACGTCCAGCAGGCCGCCGATCTCAGCGCGCAGGTCGCCGGTAACATCCACGACGTCAGCAAGGGCAACAACGAAACCGGCGCGGCGTCGGCCCAGGTGTTCGCCGCGGCGCAATCATTGTCCAAGGAAAGCGCTCATCTCGAAACCGAGGTGCAAAGCTTCATCGCCACCATACGGGCGGCGTAAGGAGCAGTTGCGCGTGTCCCGGGCGCGATGCAGCGTACACGCTGCGTCGCAGAACCGGGACCATTCCACATTCGGAATCTGGAACGGCCCCGGATCGGCAGCGCGCCGCTAAAGCGCTGCGCAGCATCCGGGGCACGCTTTTGTTGATGAATACGCTCAGCGCTGTGCGCCCGGCCCCGATGCGGCTCCGAGGCGCAAAAGGCTCATGATACAGCCAAGCGCGGCAAAGCCCGCTCCCAGAGTCAGTGCGAATGTCGGGCCGTTGCGGCCGGCAAGGACGAAGCACAGCGCGGCAAGCGCCGCGCCGCTGGTCTGGCCGATCAATCGCGCCGTCGCCACGATGCCGCTGGCGCTGCCGCTGCGGCCGGGTGGCGCGCTCGACATCAACGCTTTCAAATTCGGCGCCTGATAGAACCCGAAACCGAGGCCACACACTCCCATCCGCCAGATGATGTCGACAATGTCTGGCGAGGCCGGCAGCATGGCGAGCAGCGCGAGACCGGCCCCCATCAGCGCCAGCCCGAGACCGCCAAGGATGCCCACCGGATAACGATCCGACAGCCGGCCGGCGATCGGCGCCATGATGCCGACCACCACCGGCCACGGCGTCATGAAAAATCCGGTCTCGACCTGCGAGCGGCCAAGCACGTCCTCGAAATAGAACGGAAGCGATACGAAGGCGAGGCCCTGCGCCGCGAACGAGCACATCGCGGTCGCGGCCGACAGCGTGAACATCGGTCGCCGGAACAGATCGACCGGAATCATCGGCGCCGGATGGTGGCGCTGGCGCCGGGCCAGCAGCGTCCCGACGATAGCGGCCCCGGCCAGTTCGGCGGCGGCCAGCGGCAGCGAGCCGCCATGGGTCGCGGTGCTCAGCCCGACGATAAACAATCCCAGACAACACGCCGCCATGAGAGCGCCAGGGCCGTCGAAGGCGTGGCTGGCGCGCGGTGTACGAGGCAGGGTCTTCCAGCTGATCCCGATCGCGAGCAGCCCGACGGGAACATTGACCGCGAACAGCCAGCCCCACGAGGCGACCGACAGGATTCCCGAGGCGATGGTCGGGCCCAGCGACAGCGCAACGGCGACCACCAGCGCGTTGTTGCCGAAACCACGGCCGAGCTGACGTTCGGGGTAAATAAAGCGCACCAGCGCGGTGTTGACGCTCATCATGCCGCTGGCGCCAAGCCCCTGAAGGCCGCGTGCGATGACCAGAGCGCTCAGCGAGTCGGCGCAAGCGCACGCGAGCGAAGCAACGGTGAACAGGATCAGGCCGCCGATATAGAGGCGCTCATGGCCGACGATCTCGCCCAGCGCCGCCAGCGGGAGCAATGTCGCCACCATCGCGATCTGGTAGATATTCACCACCCAGATGACGTCGGCGGCGCTGGCATGCAGATCAGCCGCAATGGCCGGCAGCGCGATATTGGCAATGGCGGTGTCGAGCGCGGCCAGCGCCAGCGTCGTGAAGATAGCCGTGGCGGCCCAGCGGCGCCGGTCCTCAGGTAAACCATCAGGCTCGGCTGCGTCCGCCGAAAGCGTATCCGTTGACATCCATTCTTCCGTACAGGCGTCACCGGTACGCCCGTGCGCTGTTTAGTACAGGCCGCGGCCGTGATGCAGGCCGTGACCTGCATGCAGCCTATGCACGGCGCCCGGGCGCTCACCGAGCGATTGCGAAGATCACCCCTGCACAAATGCCGCATCGGATCGTGCCGACAGTCGGCCGTCCTTTACCAACATTTCACCGAAGAACCCCAAATTACCTTCGCGATCCCGAACCTCCTGAAAGGGGGCCGGGGCGCTCTCGCTTACAGGTGCCCGCCGCATCGCGGCCAACGGGTTAGAAAAACCCAGGGAATCCCAGCAAATGCTCGCCAAATTCTCCATCCGCGCCAAACTGATCGCGGTCATTTCGTTCCTGCTTGCCGCCATGATCGGGCTTGGCCTGCTCGCCATCAGCCAGATGCAGACCCTCAACACCAACGCCGCCGACATCCAGAACAACTGGCTGCCCAGCGTCCGCCTGCTCGGCGAACTGCGCTCCGGTGTCACCAGCTATCGCAGCGTGTTGCGCGAGCACATGCTGGTCGAAACCGAGGACGAGAAGGCCGCGCAGGAAAAAACCCTGCAGATGCTGGTCGATAACAACCTGAAGGTCCGGCAGGCCTATGAGAAGCAGATCACCAGCCCGGCGGAAAAGCAGCTCTATGACGAATGGGTGAAAACCTGGGACGACTACAAGAAAGGTGCCCAGGAAGTGATCGCCCTGTCGCGCAAGGCCACGAGCACCTCGACTCACGACGCGCATGAGATGAACATGATCTCCGTGAATCTGATCGGCCTGAAAGCCGACAAGATTCTCGAAAAGAGCATCGAGCTGAATAACAAGGGCGCCGACGCCGCCGGAGCGCAGGCCACGCGGACCTACCAGCTCGGATTCATGATCGTCTCCGCCATTCTGGGCATCTGCGCCATTCTCGGCATTGGCGTCGGCATTTATCTTGTCCGCGACGTGTCCAAGGGCATCGCCTCGATTGTCGCACCGATGCGTTCCCTCGGCGACGGCGACCTTGCTGTCGATATTCCACATCAGGGCGAAAACACCGAGATCGGCACCATGGCCAGCGCGCTTCAGGTGTTCAAGGACGCCCTGATCGCCAAGAAGGCCGCCGATGAGGTTGCCGCACGCGACGCCGATGCGAAGATCCAGCGCGGTCAGCGGGTTGACGGCATCACCCGCGAGTTCGAATCCATGATCGGCGAACTGGTGGACTCGCTGTCGTCGTCCTCGACCGAACTCGAGGCGGCCGCCAACACCCTGACGTCGACGGCGGAGACCACCGGCGAAATCTCCAGCTCGGCTGCAACCGCTTCGCAGGAAGTCTCCAGCAACGTCCAGTCGGTTTCGGTCGCCACCGAGGAAATCACCTCGTCGGTCGCCGAGATCAGCCGCCAGGTTCAGGAATCCAGCCGTATCGCCAACGAAGCGGTTCGTCAGGCCCAGAAAACCGACACCAACATCACCGAACTGTCGCAGGCAGCGGCACGCATCGGCGATGTGGTGAAACTGATCACGGCGGTGGCGGAGCAGACCAACCTGCTGGCCCTCAACGCCACCATCGAGGCGGCGCGCGCGGGCGATGCCGGCCGTGGCTTCGCGGTGGTGGCTTCCGAAGTGAAGGCGCTGGCCTCGCAGACCGCGAAGGCCACCGACGAGATCAGCCTGCAGATCGCCGGCATGCAGTCGGCGACGCAGGAATCGGTTTCGACCATCAAGGAGATCAGCACCACCATCAACCTGATCTCCGAAATCTCCGCGACGGTCGCCGCGGCGGTCGAGGAGCAGGGAGCCGCAACGCAGGAGATCGCCCGCAACGTTCAGCTTGCCGCCGAACGCTCCGGTCAGGTCGCAACCAGCATCGGCGATGTCAGCCGCGGCGCCGGCGAAACCGGCGCGGCGTCGAGCCAGGTGCTGTCGTCCGCCCGCATGCTGTCGAGCGACAGCGCGCGTCTCAAGGACGAAGTGCAGAAATTTCTCACCACGGTGCGGGCCGCCTGATACAGCCCGTCATATCCGAAACGACCGACGGCGGCCTCCGGGCCGCCGTTTTCGTTTGGATCAGCCTCACCACATCTCGCGATAGTTAGCGAATTTCCGCAGCGTCGCATCGTAGCGTACCGGAACGATCCATGGCAGCACCAGCCGCATGATCCAGTTGGCGAGCGGCGACACGTGGCGCACATAGAGGTCGATCGGATCGAGCTGATGCCGCAGATGCAGCTTGGGATCGTAGTTCAGTCCGCTGCTGCGAAAGCGCTTGTATCCGCGAGCCATCGCCCAGCTGATCACGTCGCGCGAGATATAGTGATAAAGATGCAGGTCCAGCGCGAATGCGTAATCGAGGCCGATATATTCGGCGAAAATGTCCTCTCCTTCGACCATGCATAACGCGAACGCCATCAGCGTGTTGCCGCGATACCAGATGAAAAAGCGCGCCTTGTCATTCATTTCGCTGCCGAGGCGGCGGAAATATTCCTTGGTCAGCTTTTCGAAATGGAAGCTCGAGCGCTCGTAGATCTGCAGGTAGAGCGGATAGATCTCGTCGATGAAGCTCGCCGCGTTGTCGGTCACGGTCATTTCGAGATTGGCGCTTTCGGCGGCGCGGAATTTCTTGCGCAAATCACGGCGCATCTTGGCGCTGAGCGCCTTCTCCATGTAATCGTCGAAATTCCTGTAGTCGATATCGAGCGTCGTCATCGGCATGCTTGGCGCGCGACTGAACCCTTCCTGTACGAAGGCGGCCAGATCGCGGCGGTCGTCGCGCGGAAACTCCTTGAGCACGATCATCTGCGCACCCAGCGCCTGAGCCTGATCGACAATGCCTTTGGCCAGTGCTTTCGCAACGGTCGCGGATGGAAGCTGCGCGCTCTTCGCAAGATGCCCCTCGCCGGCCGTGCAGCCGAGCATCAACGTGCGCAGCTTCAGGAAGCGCGGATAACGTCGACGGATGCGCGCCACGATCGACGAACGGTCGAGCCTGACGCCTTCAAGAACATCCTGATCGAGCATGAAATAGGGTTGCACCGCCACCACCCGGCCAGTCGCGTCCCGGATAGCAAAATAGCCGTATTCGAACTGATCGCGGATCGTGTCGGCAATGATCTCGTAATAGCGATGATCCTTGCGCTGACCAGAAAAGGCAATTGGCCACGCCTCGGAGGCGCGTAACTCGTCGCGGCTGATCGGCGCGACCGAAAGGGATTCATCGACTGAATCCGGAATATGCTGCTCCATGCGCCGTTCTGGCCTTTGTCCGGCTGCGCTTGTGCAGCCGCCCCATCCTCGGTTTTGTCGTCAATCACAAAACGCGTCGGCAACAGAGCAGTTCCGAATCCGGCGCTCACCAGAGGGTGAGCGCGACTCGCAGGCATGATGCTAGCGCTGGACCTATCGGCCCGCCAGCGTGCCGTCAGCGGTATCCTCGTCGGGTAGACCGTAAACCCGCTCGGGCGCCGCAAAGCCGGCCACCGCAAACGGTCCGAGATCGCTCCAGGCTCCATCGCCATGGCGGGCAAATTCCGCCGACGCGATCACGCTGCGATTGAGACGGCCCGCGATCCTTTCAATGCGGGCGGCGAGATTGACTGCCGGACCGATGCAGGTGAAATCCAGCCGGTTGCCGCCGCCGATATTGCCATACAGCACCTTGCCGACATGGAGCGCGAGGCCAAACCGGAAATTGCCGAGCCTGTCTTCTGCATGGGCGTAGGTCATCGCCGCAACCGCGTCCCGGCTTTGGCGCGCGGCCTCCAGCACGCGGGCACAGACGGTATCGGCGTCGCTATCGTCGGCCGAGATCGGAAAGACCGCGAGCAGGCCGTCTCCCATGAACTTCAGAACTTCGCCGCCATGATCGAGGATCATCGGCACCTGGCAATCGAAATAGAGATTGAGAATCTCCACCACCGCTTCCGGCGACAACCGGTCCGACAATGGCGTGAAGCCGCGCAGATCGGACAGCCAGATCGCCGCGTTCATGGTCTCGGTATGGCCGCGCCGGATCTGCCCGGCGAGGATGCGCGCGCCGGCGCCGGCGCCGACATAGTTGTCGAGCAGGCCGGCCGCGGTCCGGCGCAACAGGAAAATCTCGATCATCCGCGTCAGCGACGGCATCACTGCGCGGATGCCGTCGAGCTGCGCATCCGTGAAACCGCCATCGTCGTGGGTGATCCAGCTGCAGGCGTGGACGGTGCCGTCCGACATCAAGAGCGGAGACGCAAGATAGTCGGTGGCTCCCTTCTCGCGCATCTCGGCGAAAAACGGCGCATTGCCGCCATCCTCGCCGGTCAGGCGCTGGCGCACCTCGCGGCCGTGTTCGAACACGATGGCAAGCGGACTGGAGAGAAAAGTATCCTCGAGCTCGTCGCCATAGGATATGGCGCCAAGCGAAACGCCCTCGCCCCGCCGCCACACGAAATTGCGCCCCAGCATGCTGGGGTGCAGCGTGCGCACGAACACGCCGACGCGCGACAGCGGAATGCCACAGCCGACAAGGCGTTCGCAGGTCTCGCTCATGAACAGATCGACCTGCGGCGCCGAGCGCCCGCCATCGGCCAGCCAACTGATGACGCTTTCAACGGACAGGTTCGACATACGCACTTTCTTGACCCAGCGGGCGCAGCCGGGTCAAGGCGATTATGGACGATCGCCCGTGCCGATCCGCGAAGCACCCAAGGGACGCAGCGGGACACTCCTCTGAAAATACGCCGCCGCGCCGATGTCACTTTCACCCGCAGACATCGACCTGCCGCAAGCGCCACCCGTAGCGGGTGTGAACACGGATCACGCGATAGCAATCGTCGTAAGGATAGTTCGCGTAGTAATAGTCGTCATAGTAGGTGTTGTAGAAATACGGCACGCCGAAACCGACAAAAAACGGCGCGAAACGCCGGAAGTGACGGCCATGGCCGAAATGGCCATGGAACGGACGACCGGCGAATCCGATCGTGCGGCCCATGCCCGGCACCGCCGCAAAACGTGCACCGCTTCCTGTGGCTGCGCCACCGACACGCCCCATAGCGAAGGCTCCGCCGCGGAATCCGCCTCCGCCATGAAAGCCACCTGCGCTGCGAAACCCACCGCCGCCACCGTGGAAACCTCCACCACCGCCACCATGGAAACCGCCGCCACCGCCGCCGTGACCGCCGCCGCCCCCACGCGCAACCGCATCCATCGGCGCAAGCGCAGCGAGTGCCGCCGCAGTGGCAACTCCGATCATCAATGTCCTGAACATGGCTTCCTCCCGATACAACGGAAGCCCCCGGACGGCACAACACCGCGCGCGGGCACGTATTTCCCGCTGCCCCGCGTTTTCAGGCGATGTTTGCGTTCAACAAAGCGTTAGCTGTCAGCCGACCTGCCCGCGATGGCGCAGGAAGTGATCGGCGATCACGCACGCCATCATCGCCTCGCCCACCGGCACCGCGCGGATACCGACGCAGGGATCGTGGCGGCCCTTGGTGAGAATGTCGGTGTCGGCGCCGCTGCGATCGATGGTTTTGCGCGGGGTCAGGATCGACGATGTCGGCTTGACCGCGAAACGCGCCACCACCGCCTGCCCGGTCGAGATTCCGCCGAGAATGCCGCCGGCGTGGTTCGACATGAACACCGGACCGTTATTGCCCATGCGCATTTCGTCGGCGTTCTCCTCGCCGTGCAGTTCGGCCGCGCCGAATCCCGCGCCGATCTCGACGCCCTTCACCGCATTGATGGTCATCAGCGCGCCGGCGAGATCGCTGTCGAGCTTGCCGTAAATCGGCGCACCCAATCCTGCGGGCACGCCTTCGGCCACTACCTCGATCACCGCGCCGATCGACGAGCCTTTCTTGCGGATGTCGTCGAGATAGTCGGCGAAAAACGCGGCCTTGGCCTTGTCGGGACAGAAGAACGGATTGCGGCCGACCTCGTCCCAATCCCAGTTGGCGCGGTCGATCTTGTGCGGCCCCATCTGGACCAGCGCGCCGCGCACCACCATGCCGGGCACGATCTTGCGGGCGATGGCGCCAGCGGCGACGCGGGTCGCGGTTTCGCGCGCCGACGAACGGCCACCGCCGCGATAATCACGCAGGCCGTATTTCGCCTCATAGGTAAAGTCGGCATGGCCGGGACGAAACTTGTCCTTGATGTCCGAATAGTCCTTCGAGCGCTGGTCGGTGTTCTCGATCAGAAGCGCAATCGGCGTGCCGGTGGTCACCTGCCCGCTCTCGGTCTCCATCACGCCGGACAGGATTTTGACCTGATCGACTTCCTGACGCTGGGTGGTGAAGCGCGACTGGCCGGGACGGCGGCGATCCAGATCGAGCTGGATCTCCTCGACGGTCAGCGGAATCTTCGGCGGGCAGCCGTCGACCACGCAGCCGATCGCCACCCCGTGGCTTTCGCCGAAGGTGGTGACGCGAAACAGATGGCCGAAGGTGTTGAAGGACATGGCATAGTCCGCAATAGGATATTTCCTATTGTCGTAGCGACATGTCGCGAAAATCGCAACACCACCAGGCGAGACTGTGCTCTCCGAGTCGTCCTGGCGCAGGCCGGGACCCACTTCTTTTCCCGGGCGCGATGCAGCGTGAAACGCTGCTTCGCTGACCCGGGATCGTTACGGACACTGTGGTTGGAACGGCCCCGGATCAGCAGCGCACCGCTAACGCGCTGCGCAGCATCCGGGGCACAGAAAACGTTATGGGTCCCGGCGTCCGCCGGGACGACTAAGTGAGTCGCGACGAGAAGGACGCCCCCACCTCCTCAACTATGCTTGGTCACCTGGCCGTCGGCGAAGACGTAGACCACGCCCTGCTCCACCGTGAGATCGGCAGCGCCGACCGGCGTTTCGACATCGAGCGCCACCAGCAGCGCGCGCATGGTGCCGCCATGGGCAACCGCGACCGTGTCCTGCAACAGCGAATCGTACCACTCGCGCATGCGCAGCGTGACCATCGCATAGCTCTCGCCGCCCGGCGGCGGCACGCCCCATTTATCGACCTCGCGCTCGGCGAACAGTTCGGGATGCGACACCTGCATCTGCGCCAGCGTCGAGCCTTCCCAGTGGCCGTAGCCGATTTCGCGCAGACGATCGTCGAGTTCGTAGCCCAGCGGCGGCACGCCGAGTTCGCCGCGCACCAGTTCCATGGTGCTGCGCGCACGGCCGAGCGGCGAGGATACGAACGGAATTCTCAAAGGATCGTGGCTGTCGTTGACAAGAATGTCGGACAGCAATTCGCCGGCGCGGATCGCCTGCCCCTTGCCGGTGTCGTTGAGCGGAATGTCCTGCGAACCCTGGAAGCGGCCGGCCGCATTCCATTCGGTCTGGCCGTGGCGGATGTAATAGACGACAGGTTTTGGCATCGGGGAGTCAGTTCACTCAGGAAGTCTTTGAGGCGTCATGCCCGGCCTTGTGCCGGGCATCCACGTCTTTCTTGAAAAGCGGGCGATGGCGTGGATGGCCGGGACAAGCCCGGCCATGACAGCAAACCTCTATTCCTTCGCCAGCGAGATATCCGGCGAGGTCGGATTCTTCATGCCGACCACGTGATAGCCGGCATCGACATGATGGACTTCACCGGTCACGCCGCGCGAAAGGTCCGACAGGAAATACATCGCGCTGTCGCCGACTTCCTCCTGCGTCACGTTCCGGCGCAGCGGCGCGTTGTATTCGTTCCATTTGAGGATATAGCGGAAGTCGCCGATGCCCGAAGCCGCCAGCGTCTTGATCGGCCCCGCCGAGATCGCATTGACGCGGATGTTCTTCTCGCCGAGATCGGCGGCGAGATAGCGCACGCTGGCTTCCAGCGCGGCCTTGGCGACGCCCATCACGTTATAATGGGGCATCCACTTCTCGGCGCCGTAATAAGTAAGCGTCAGGATCGAACCGCCCTCGGTCATCAGGTGTTCGGCGCGCTGGGTGATCGCGGTCAGCGAGTAGCACGAGATCAGCATCGACTTGGTGAAGTTCTCCTGCGTGGTCTCGAGATAGCGGCCGTCGAGCTGATCCTTGTCGGAGAACGCGATGGCGTGGACCACGAAATCGATCTTGCCCCACTGCTTCTCCACTTCGGCGAAAACCGAATCGATGGTCGCCGGGTCGGTGACGTCGCAATGGCCCAGCGTGATCGCGCCGAGTTCCTTGGCCAGCGGCTCGACGCGCTTCTTCAGCGCATCGCCCTGCCAGGTGAAAGCCAGTTCCGCGCCCTGGTCGCGGCACGCCTTGGCGATGCCGTAGGCGATCGAGCGATTATTGGCCACGCCCAGGATGACGCCGCGCTTGCCGCGCATCAGGCCCATGTTCTCCGCCATATCTGAAATCCGGTGCTGGTGGGTGGAATGCGGCGCTCCTCTTCGCATAGCCGATTTGGCGGTTCAAGCGTCCCGGCGGGCGGGGCGGCGTGTCTTGACGCGATAGCGGGGAATACTTGCAAATCCAGGGTGTTATGATGTCAGGGGCAGCCGACCGGCGGCCCGGCCATGACCGACCGGCGTGACATGAACGACTTCCGGCACAACGTCGAAACCATGATCCCGGCGCTGCGGCGCTATGCGCGGGCGCTGACGCGGGACAGCGATATCGCGGACGATCTGGTGCAGGACACCCTGGTGCGGGCGCTGCGTTCCGAGAAGCTGTTTCTCGGCGGCGACCTGCGGGCGTGGCTCTACACGATCCTGACCAACCTCAACCGCAACCGCCGCCGCTCGCTGGCCCGGCAGCCCAACATGACCGTGCTGCTCGATACCGAATCCGAGCCGAGCGGCACCGAGGCCGAAGGCCGCGACATCGCCCGCGCGCTCGACACCCTTCAGGACGACCAGCGCGCGGTGCTGCTGCTGGTCGTGCTGGAAGGCCTGAGCTATCGCGACGTCGCCAATATTCAGGGCGTGCCGATCGGCACCGTGATGTCGCGTCTCGCCCGCGCCCGCGCCCAGATGCGCGCCATGCTCGAAGGCCAGCGCCCGGCGCTGCGGCGGGTGAAGTGATGAGGACGAACGAGATGATTCACACAACGAGTCTAAAGCGCACACGCTTTCTTCTCCCTCCCCCTTGTGGGGAGGGAGGCGCGCTGAGAGCGCAGCGAACCTCGCGTCGGGGGGGGGTTACGTCCGCGCACGAAATTGCACCCCCACCCCGGCCTCCGCTTCGCTCGGCCGACCCTCCCCACAAGGGGGAGGGATAAAGCCGGCTCCACGACTCCGATTCACACGAGACCACGCCCATGACTGACACCAGCATTTCCGTCACCGAGGACGAACTCCACGCCTATGTGGACGGTGAACTGCCGGCCGAGCGGCGCGCAGCGGTCGAAGCGTGGCTCGCCACGCATCCGGACGCCGCCGCGCAGGTCGCCTCGTGGCAGGCGATGGGCGATCTGCTGCACGCCAAATACGACACGGTCGCCGACGAGCCGGTGCCGCAACGGCTGGAGATTGAACGTCTTGCGGGACAGCCGCGGCGCTGGATCTATGGCGCGATCGCCGCGACCCTTGCCGCGTTCGTGATCGGCGGCGGCGTCGGCTGGGTCGCGCATGGCGCCGCCGCGAAGCCCTCTTCGTTCGCCAGCCTGACCGGCGATGCCCTCGAAGCCCATCAGCTCTACGTGGTCGAGGTCCGCCACCCGGTCGAGGTCGCGGGCAGCGAGCGTGCCCATCTTCAGCAATGGCTGAGCAAACGCTGCGGCTATCAGGTGCGTGCGCCCGAGCTCGACACCACCGGACTGAAGCTGGTCGGCGGACGGCTGTTGCCGGGGCCCGCGGGACCGGCGGCATTCTTCATGTACGAGACGGCGTCGGGCGAACGCTACACGGTCTACACGTCGCGCACCAAATCCGACGCGACGCAGATGCGCTACGCCGCACGCGACAGAGACGGCGCAATGTTCTGGGCCGACAACGGCGTCGGATATGTCGTATCGGGCCCGACCGACAAGGAAAAACTGCAGCACGTCGCGCGGCTGGTTTACGACCAGACCGAGAAGACCGGACTGTAACGCCGCGCGGCGATCAGGCTTTCTGCAACGCCAGCGTGACGCCGCCGAGGGTGATCGCCATCGCGGCCACTTCGCGCAGGCCGAGCGGCTCGCCGAGGATCAGCGCGGCCGACACCACGCCGATCGGCGGCACGATCAGCATGCCGATGGATGCGGTCGCCGGCGGCAGGCGGCGCAGCGTCTCGAACCACGTCATGTAACAGATGCCCATCGGAATGATGGTCATGTAGCCCAGCACCGCCCAGCCGACGCCCGACAGCGCGCCGATCTCCGGCTTTTCGAACAGGACGCCGAGCACAACCATCGCGAGACAGCCAAGCCCGACCTGCCACGACACCAGCGCGATCGGCGGGATCGGAATCGGCTTGCGATTGAGGATATTGCCGAGCGCGAACAGGATCGCCGCCGCCAGCGCCAGCGCCACACCCAGCAGCTTGTCGTGACCGAGAGAGAGGCCTTTCCCGCCGAACAGAATTCCAAGACCGGCGAGGCCCAGCGCCAGCGCCGCGATATGGCGCAGCGTCGGCCGTGTGCCGAGCAGCGGCCATGCGAACAGCATCGCCCAGATCGGCATGGTGTAGACCAGCAGCGCGCCTTCACTGACGCTGATCCATTTCATCGCGATATTGCTGAAACCCATCCACGCGAAAACATTGGTGAAGGCGGCGAACAGCAATCGCGGGATCGCCTCCCGCGGCACTTTCAATTGCTCGCCGCGTCCGGCGGCGATGGCCGCGAGGATGAGCGCAGCGACGACGCCCGCGAGACCGCGCGAGAATAGCGGTGGCCATTCACGCAGCAGGATCTTGACGCCCGGCCAGTTGAGACCCCAGCCCAGCCCGGTGACGCCGAGGCACAGAAAACCGATCCACCTCGATTGATTCATGATGGTCTGGAAGCATCCTGATGACCGCATTGGCCGCTGCGGAACTGTGTCGTGGGCGGCTTATAGCCACCACGGCGGAACGCAACAATCGCTGCTGCTTCATGCCTGCCGTGCATCGGCAGTGCGCGGAGCAGGCTACGCTTTCGGCCCCGGCAGCAATGCGCTGCTGCGCCCGGTGATCCAGTAGGCCGCGAGACCGATCCACTCATGAATGGCGACATCGGTGCGATCGAGTCCCCAGCTCAGCGTCTCGAAGGGCGACGCGGCATCGACCCAGCCACGGGTCCGCCAGTCCACCGGATAGGCTTCGACCTCGAAACCTGCGGCCCGGAACGAGCCGACCGCGCGCGGCATGTGGCCGGCCGAGGTCACCAGCAGCCACAGTTCGCCCGGCTTCGGCTGCACGAGACTGCGCGTGAAAGCGGCGTTCTCGAAGGTGGTGCGTGAACGATCCTCGACGATGAGACGATCGCGCGGTACCCCGAGATCTTCCAGCACGGGCACCGCGAACTTCGCTTCCGGCAACGAGCGGTCGATGAGGTTGCCGCTGCCGCCGGTGAACACGATCTTCGCCGTCGGATAGCGACGCGCGAGATCGGCGGCCGCCGTCATGCGGTCGACCGCTGTGTTGAGTTCAGGCGTGCCACGCGCCGCCGAAATTTCCGGATTGATCGCGCCGCCAAGCACGATGACACCAGCCGGTGTTTTCCCGTTGTCGCGCCACGCCGGAAACCGTTCGGACAGAATCAGCGTGAGCACCTCACCGAGCGGCGAGAATCCCACCACCAGCAGCAGCACAATGCCCGTCGCCATGACTTTCGCCGCATGCACGCGCCATCGCGTTGCCAACAGCACGACGCCGACAAGGCAGATCAGCGCGATGGTGTTGGACGGCGTGACGACGAAGCCAATGACCTTGGATAAAACAAAAAACATCGAGAACTCGCGGGTCGTATTGTCCAGGAACCGGGATCAGTCCCACTTCGGCGCAAAGCCGAAATCGACAAGCCGCCCCTTGGGATTCGCCAGCGCGGAGATTGTCGCCATGTCCGCATCGCTCAATTCGAAGTCGAACACGTCGATATTCTCCGACAGCCGCTCGACCTTGGTGGTGCGGGGAATGGCGACCACGTTCTGCTGCACCAGCCAGCGCAGGCATATCTGCGCCGGGGTCTTGCGGTAAAGAGCCGCCAGACGGCCCAGCGTCTCATCGGTCTTCACCTTGCCCTTGGCGATAGGACTGTAGGCCACCAGCGCCATGCCGTTGTGGCGGCACGCTTCGAGCACTTTGGCCTGATCGAGCCAGGGATGATATTCCACCTGATCGCACACCAGCGGCTCAGGGCATGTCGCCACCGCCTCCTCGATCAGCGCCACGGTGAAATTCGAGACGCCGATATGGCGGGCAAGGCCCTGCTGCTTCATCCGCGCCAGCGCGCCCAGCGTCTCGGACAGCGGCACCTGCGGATTGGGCCAATGGAGCAGCAGCAGATCGACATGATCGAAACGCAGCCGCGCGAGACTTTCCTTGGTCGAGCGTTCGAGATCGAGCGGCGCGAAATGCGTGGTCCAGACCTTGGTGGTCACAAACACGTCGTTGCGCGGAACACCGGAGGAGCGCACGCCGTCTCCGACCTCGCGTTCGTTCTCATACATCTGCGCGGTGTCGACATGGCGATAGCCGAGCCGCAAGGCCTGCTCGACGACACGCGCGCAGTCGCGACCGCGCAATTCCCATGTCCCCAGCCCGATTGCCGGAATCCGCGCGCCATTGGCTTCGACCACGTGCATGGCGTCTCCTGATATCCGTTGCGCGCTTCCGTGCGCGAACCTGTATCCCGCCTCGGATCGACGCGGGCCAACGCTATCACCGGATCAATCCCGGGACGCCGACAGTATATATCGCACAACCCTAGTTGGGGCGTGCGCGGCTTGCCAGCGCTGCGAAAACCGTTTCCGGAGCGTGAGCAATGACGGCAAGCAGGGCTTGCGCCGGTCCGCGTGGCGTCCGCTTGCCCTGCTCCCAGTTGCGAATGGTTTCGAGCGGGACGCCGAGGCGGCTGGCGAATTCGGCCTGGGTCAGCTTGGCGCGCATGCGCAATTCGCGAACCGCCGGCGTGGCAGCCGGAGCAGCTTTTTCAGCGATTTCGGGAAGTTCGGGCGCCAGCGGGGCTTCCTCGCCGTCGCGCAGCTCGACGATGCGTCCGTCCGCCTTCAGCCGCAAGCGTTGCATATCCGCCTCCGGGAAATGGTACGGGAGGATGGTCGGTCAGTTATGGTTAAAGGGCAGTTAATAGTTGCTGCGCTTCGCTCATCCTGAGTGGCCGGGAATGACGCCTGATATTTTCAGGAATGGTCCCGGCGCACGCCGGGATCCATAGCTGCGCATTTCTTCCGGGGCGAACGCAATCAGAGCGCGCATGGATTACGATAACATCCGGTGGTTATGGCTCCGGGCGTGCGGCGGGACGACATCGGGCGTCGGTCATATCCTTGGCGCGCTGCCCAACCTGCAGGACAGGGGGCAGATGCGCCGCGCTTCTGTGGAACATTGCGAAAATCGCTCATCTCCACCGCTCTTTCCGCACGCGACAGTTCCCCGGGAAATGCTAAATGTCCGTTGCGCGGCCGATCGCGCCCCCGGACACCGTCATGACTTCGCTGAAAATCCTGTCG
Source organism: Afipia sp. (assembly GCA_051954725.1). Taxonomy (GTDB): domain Bacteria; phylum Pseudomonadota; class Alphaproteobacteria; order Rhizobiales; family Xanthobacteraceae; genus Afipia. Next base: position 173,410 of record JBQCHK010000031.1, read on the forward strand.
TTCGTGCTCGCCGCGATCCTCGCGACCGCGGCACAGGCTGCCCCGTGCCCCCGGCCCGACGCGCTGGGAACCGCCCGCACCCTGGCGGTCGATGCCAGGACCTTTCCGTCGGTCGGGCTGAAAAGCTTTCCGCAGACCCTGCCCCTCGCTGACAAGGAGGTGGTGCTGACCTTCGACGACGGCCCCTCGCCGCCCTTCACCAACCGGGTACTGGCGGCCCTGGCGGATGAATGCGTACAGGCGACGTTCTTTCTTGTCGGACGCACGGTGCAGGCCAATGCCGCGCTGGTCCGCAGGATGGAGGCCGAGGGCCACAGCATCGGCATCCATACCTGGTCGCACCAGATGCTCGATTCGATTCCGGAAGCGCGGGCGCATCAGGAGATCGACCGCGGTATCGCCGCCGTGCAGGCCGTGCTCGGCTCGAAGACCGCGCCCTTCTTCCGCTTCCCCTACTTCGCCTCGACCCCGGCCCTGCTCGATTATGTCCATGGCCGCGGCTACAGCGTATTCGGCGCCGACCTGTGGGCCAGCGACTGGAACCCGATGACGCCGGACGTCCAGCTCAAACTCCTCACCGAACGCCTCGCCGCCGTCCGCAAAGGCATTATCCTGCTGCACGATCCCCGCAAGCAGACCGCCGCAATGCTGCCCGCCTTTTTGCGCTACCTCAAAGCCAACGGCTACAGGGTGGTGCACGTGATATCCGCGTCGAACCGGATTGTCGCGACCCACTGAACCGCCATTCGATATGGCGCGACTTAAGGGGACGTTCATCGCCCCGGCATAGGCTTTTTGACTGGACCGATTTTGATTTCGCATCCCATGCCCATTTTTCCCTTTCTGCGCCGCGCAGCGGTGGCCGCTACCTGCGCTTTCCTTTTTGCCGCCGGACCTGCGCGCGCCGACAGTTGCGCCAATCCCAACGCGCTCGGCACGTCGCGCACCATCGTGGTCGATCCTACCGAGCATCGCCTGATCGGCTCGATGCAGTATCCGGAAACGCTGCCGCTCAGGGACCACGAGGTGGTACTGACGTTCGACGACGGCCCGTTGCCGAAGCACACCAAACCGATCCTCGCCACGCTCGCCGCGGAATGCGTCAAGGCAACGTTCTTCATCGTTGGCCGCATGGCGACCGCGTATCCCGAGACATTGCGTGAAGTCTATGCCGCCGGTCACACCATCGGCACCCACACCCAGAACCATCCCCTCGGCATGAACAAGATGCCGGCGGAGAAAGCCGAAGCCGAGATCGAGCAGGGCATCGCCGGCACCGTGGCCGCGCTCGGCAATCCCGCGGAGGTCGCGCCGTTCGTGCGGATCCCTGGCCTGCGCCGCTCTCCGGTGATCGAAAGCTATCTCGCATCGAAGGGGCTGATGGCGTGGAGCGCCGACTTCCCCGCCGACGACTGGCATCACATCTCGTCAGCCAAGGTGGTGCAGACTGCCTTGACGCGACTGGAAGCGAAGGGCCGCGGCATCCTGCTGCTGCACGACATCCAGCAACGCACGCAGGACGCGCTGCCGGTGATCCTGCGGGAGTTGAAAGCGCGGGGTTACCGTATCGTGCATGTGGTGCCGGCCACGGCGAAGCGGCCGAAAACCCCGACCCAGCCGTGGCAATGGCACATTCGCCCGAGCGATCCGGCGCTGATGGCCGCGACGCCCGAAGCGATGCGCTTCGCGTTCACACCGGCGAAAACGCATTCTTCCGCCATCGCCAAGGTCAACGCCGTATCGGCGCTGTCATCCTCGGCGCGTCGCGGCAAGCATCATGCACGCGGTGACATGATCTGGCTGACCAAAACCGGCGCGCCACGCGTCGATGCCGCCGCGCGGCTGCTTTCGCCGGTTCCGATGGCGTTTCAGTTCGGCAAGCCCCGCAATGCGAACAAGCACCATGCATTGCTGTTGTCGCGACAGTAGAAATTCGGTTCCCTCGCTGCGCACCGCCTGACGACGCAACAACGCCAGCGCATCGCTGCGCTGCGCGCGTGTCTGTGTTGCGCCATCCCAAATCCTTGCTGCTGCCGGATTTCGCGGTGAACCTGTCCATGCCGCGCGACCATCTGCGCGCCAGTGGGGAGATCAGCGCATGGATGGAACCGTTTACGACGCAAGGGTCGCCGAGCGCAGCCTGCCTGCCAAAGAGGCAAAAGCGGCGACTCAACGCCTCGTCACGGTGTCCGTGGTCCAGTTCTTTGCCAGCGTGTGCATTCTCGCGCGCCATTACGCGTTTTTTCTCGAGAAAGATTTTCCATCCGTGACGGCCGCGCTGTCCGGCATCACCTTCACCGATTATTTCTTCTGCTGTTCCGGGTTCTTCATGCATTACGTCAATGCGAGAAAACCCGACATGACCGCCGGACCGCTGGTCAAAAAGCGGTTCATCAAGCTTTACCCGCTGCATCTGGCGACCACGCTGTTCTATGTCGCGATCCTGATTGCCTCGGCGTATCTCGGCTCGCTCGGTGGAACGCGGTCAGGCTGGGAATGCGTGCTGCCGACCCTCACCCTCACTCACGCCTTCGGCACCCTGGATCATCAGTGCCTGAACTATCCATCATGGTTTTTGAGCGCGCTGTTCGCGTTGACCCTTGCCTATCCCGCGATCCGGTGGGCAATCCGGACGTGGGGCGCGGCCACCGTGCTGGTGCTCACGGTGCTGATCGTGGTCGGCTATGAAGCGGCCTATCGCTTCGGCGACATGCAGCACTGGAGCACGCTGACCTACAATTTCGGAATCCTGCGCGGCATTCCGACCTTCCTCGCCGGCGTCCTGATCGCCGAATACCTTCCGCGCATCGCGCCGCATGTCACAAGCTTCACGCTTGCCTATGCGGCGTTTGGGGCGGCGCTCATCGGCATGATGACCGGGCTCGATCCGTTGATCTGCTACGGCATCCTGCCGGTGGCGCTGGTCGCACTGCTCGCCGGCGCCGAAGCGAGCGGCGCGCGCAGCGTTCTGCGCCATCGCCGCCTCGTGCCGGTCGGCAACTGGTCGTTCCCGCTCTATCTGCTGCACGTGCCGATCGCGGCGGTGTTCCTGAACTTCGTCGCGGTGAGATTTTTTCACCTGCATGACTGGGCACTGGTCGGTGCGGCGCTGTCGACCGCCGTCATCGCAATCGTCGCGTCGTGGATCGCCAGCCATATCCTCGACGCCCTGACGCCGGCGCCGGCAAAGAAGCCGGCGTGAGGAAGAGGCTGGGATGGTCTTTTCCCCTCTCCCCTCGTGGGAGAGAGAAGAAAGGACACGGTCACCCCATCACCGGCGCTCGCAGATGCCACTGTGTCGCGTTCTGGTAGGCGTAGCCGATACGCAGAATGAGCGCTTCGGCGCGCGGTGCGCCGACGATCTGCAGTGACGTCGGCAATCCCTCGGCGCTGAAGCCGTTGGGCACCGCGAGGCCGCAGCGGCCCGCAAGGTTCACAGGACGGGTGAAATAGCCGGGGTTGATCGTCGTCGTATCGACCTCGCTGACCGGGATCGCCGTCACCGGCACGGTCGGCGTCAACAGCGCATCGATGCCCACGAGTTGCGCATCGAGCAGCGCGCTCAGCCGCTCCTGCTCGCGCAGCGCGTGGGTGAAGCTGCCGCCGAACAGCTTGATACCGCGGCGGACGCGGCCGCGCACCTGTTCGTCGAGCGGCGAGGCATCGTCGTCGTACAGCGCCTGATTGAACGAATAGGTTTCCATCGCCATGATCGCCGACGCCGCGTCGCTGAACTGCTCGAGGTCCGGCAGCGATGTCAGCGTTACGATCTCCGCGCCGAGCGAAGCGAGTATCTCCAGCGAATGATCGTAGTTTGCGAGGACGGCAGGCGAGACCGCCGCGCGATTGTGCTCGTCGAGCGCCCCGAGCACGAGGCCTTTCACGCCGCGCTTGAGCGAGGCATCGGCCGCGCCATTCGGATCGCTTTGCCCGCGCAGCACATCGAACAGGATCGCGGCATCCTCCACCGAACGCGCCAGCGGGCCGATGGTGTCGAGCACATTGGAAAGCGGCAACACGCCATCGGTCGGGATGAGGCCGACCGTGGTCTTCAGACCGGTGATGCCGCAGAACGCCGCCGGAATCCGCACCGAACCCCCTGTATCGGAGCCGATCGCCCAAGGCGCCATGCGCGAAGCGACGGCGACCGCCGAGCCGTTGCTCGACCCGCCGGGATTGCGATGGGTCGCCATGTCCCACGGATTGCGCGGCGTGCCCATGTGCTGATTGGTGCCCCAGGCGCCGAACGCGAACTCCACCGTGTGGGTCTTGCCGAGAAGGATCATGCCTGCCGCCAGCAGACGCCGCGCGATCTCGGCGGTGACGCCGGCTTTCTGCCCCGCCCTCGCCTTCGATCCGCCGGTGGTGACGCGGCCTTTCACATGAACAAGGTCCTTGAGCGCGAACGGCACGCCGTGAAACGGCCCGACCGCGTGCCCGGAGCGGATCGCGAGATCGGCGCTCTGCGCGGCCATCAGTGCATCGTCGGCGAACACCTCGACAAAAGCATGGAGCCTGGGATCGAGCGCTGCGATGCGGTCAAGGCAGGCTTTGGTGAGATCGACGGACGACAGCTTCCGCTCCTTGAGGAGATCGCTGCTCTCTTTCACCGTGAGATTGGTCAGATCGGTCATTCGGGCATTTCCCTCTGCAAGACCCGACCGGCTTAGCCGAAGTCATCGCGCGCGGGAATGACGGAGAAGGCTGGCTGCCATGCCGGCAGTTCCGTTCTGCGGCGGCGCGCGTGCGCACAATATCACCACACCAGTTTCATCGAATGGATACAGGGCAACCCGCCGGTCACCGCATTCGAACGGTATCTGTGTCATCCCCTCCATGATCCGGAAAGGAATGACCATGCGCGCCCTGACAGCCTCCGCCATTGCTATCGGCCTCGCATTCGGAACGCCCGCCTTCGCTCAAGGCACGTCATCGCAACCGAAGCCGCAGGCACAGCAAGCCGCGCCGCAGATCAAGAGCGTTCAGGTTGTCGACATTCAGGAGCTTCCGCAGGATGTGCGCTCGCAAGTGGATGAGCTCGCCTCGAAAACCAGCGAGCGGGACATGCAGTCGCTCCGCAAATCGATCGATGAATCGCCCGGCATCGTGTCCGCGCTGAAATCCAAGGGCCTGAGTTCGGCACAGGTCGTGGCCATCAACGTCGACAAGAACGGCGTGCTGACGCTGTTTGCCAAAAAGGCGACCTGACCTGAATCAGTCGCATCGACCTCACTCCGCTGCAACGGGTGCGCCCGTCGCAGCGGAGTGCATTTGCCTGTGATGGGGAGGCTGCACCTCGCTGGCCCTGGGTTTGCACAACAGCAACTCAAGGACATTCAGGCGAGGATCATATCCCATCATGAAACAGGCGACGCTTCAAAGCGGGACGACGTGTCCCGCAATCCCGATGCCGCGCGCCCTGCGGCGCAACGTCGCCCGGGCCTCGCGACCGCGGCGGGGCGGCCCGCGATGGGCGTCAATCGCGCTTCTCATTGTCGTTGGCGATATCGCGCTCGCCGCGGCTGTCTGGTCCGTTGTCGAGCACGTCACCCGATAAAAACAACCTGACCCGCGCGCGCGAACGAACCAGCATTCCGCCGAAATAGGCGATCTGGCTAACCAGCAAAACGCCGACGAGAGCTATCGCGCCGTTCTTGAATCCAAAGCCGTTGAGCTGCAGAACAAACGCGGCCGAAAATGCAACCGCCAGCGACACCAGTTCGAGAACGAACACCCTGATCCACCGCCCGGCTGCAAATCCGAACGCTCCGCCCGCCACCATCAAGAACAATGCCAGTCCCATTCCCGCCCCAACGCGCCCCGCGTGTCGCACGCGTTTGTTGCGGATCGGGATTTCGGGAACCAGACCAACCGGACACCTTCCCCCAGATGCCCGGCGGTATCCTTAATGGCCACAAAACGGTTCAAAATCGGCGCAGTTTTTATCGATTGCCGTCGATCTGGCGCGGCTGCCTTGTTTGCGCCCAGTCAGCCTGCGTTCATGTTCCCTGTCCAAGATACTTTCCTTTCCAAGATACCTGCCTGCCCTGAAGCGATAGAGGTGACATTGATGAACAAGCTGAAGATCGCCGCCGTTGGTCTCATAGCCCTGAGCGCCGCCCTGGCGGGGTGCGCGCAAACGCCAAGAGAGCAGAGAGCCCTGACCGGCGCGGCCATCGGCGGCGCCGGAGGCGCGCTGCTCGGCCAGGCGATCGGGGGGAACACCGGAAGCACGCTTCTTGGGGCTGGCGCCGGCGCCCTGCGCGGCGCGGCGGTGGCGGATTCGTCCGCGCCGCGGAGCGGCCCTCCGATGTGCCGCTATCGCGCGCCGGATGGACGCATCTACGTCGCGGAATGCGACGAGCGCTATTACCGCGGCGGTTACTGACGGACCGACACCACGCCGAACCGTCGCCCAAAAAAGCCCGGTGCCGGGAAGCACCGGGCCAGATGGTCTTTAGGGAGTGGCTTCCGGCAGTTGCGAATGCCACCCGCCATGAATAGGACATCGCGGACGTCGGTTGATTGACCTGCGTCAAACGACACCAGCCATGAGATGCGGCGTAAGCCCGCGGAACCAGCGGTTGTCGTCAAGAGAATGCCAGCCGCAGGGCACCGTTCATTCCGCCCATTCGGGATCGGTGGTGAACGCAATGGTGAGCCAGCGATCGGGCGTATCGTCGCCGATGGCCTCGCCGATCTCGTTGCGGATCTGATCCCATTCCTCGAGCTTCTTGGCAGGCCAGTCCGGCGGCACGATGAAATACAGTTCGATCTGCCGCCCGCGCCCGACCCGGGCGACGTAGGCGCGATACGACAAAAAGCCGTAGCGCTTGACGACGTCCTTCGCGACCTTGTCGACATGCTCCTTGAGGTCGGACGGCGTGACCAGCAGGATGTCGGCCATCGCCTGCTTGATGGTGGGCGCAGGCATCGGGATGATCACGATACAGACCAGCGCCAGCACCGCCGGATCGATATAGGGCGACATCCATGCGAGGTCTGTGCCCTGGATCAGGAAGCCGAACACGAACGCGACCAGCAGCGCCGCGGTCAGCGCCGCCGACATCAGCCACGCCTTGGCGTCGAGCGCGATGAAATCCGATTGCAGCGCGCGATTGGCGCGCCGGTCCAACAATGCCATGGCCACGGAGATGATCAGCGTGATCACGGCGTAGACGATCGCCCGATCGAACGACAGATGCCGTCCGCCGGCCATCAGGCTGCCGATGGCGTTGATCAGCGCATAGATCGCGGCGGCGGTCAGCAGCACGCCGTTGAGACCGAGCACCATGGGCTCGAGATGCCAGAAGCCCATGGTGAAATGCTTGACCAGCTTGTTGCTGGAAGGGCCGCTCGCGGTCGAAGACGTGATCAGGTTCGACACCAGCAGAGCGACGATGGTCATGCTGGCATCGGTCAGGGCATAGAAGCCGTCGAACACGATGGCGAACGAGCCGGACAGCAGACCGAACAGGATTCCGACGCCGGCGAGGAGGATCGTGACGGCGATCGAAATACGAAGAACGCCCTGCTCAGAGTCCAAGCACCCTCACCGCGTCTGTTCAATCCGCCGATCTCAGCCGCTTCATCGTGAACTCGATTTCGTCACCCGGCAATTCGCGCCAGGATTCGACCGCCGACATGTAGGCCGCGGCCGGCCAGCGATCGAGGAATTCGCGCGCAGTCCGGCGAGCCTCCGTGCGGGGCTGGGTGAAGGTCTGCCGGACGTAGCCGTCCTCGGCGGACGCCGCTCGCCGCCGCGCCATCCGATCCGCCAGATCCCGTGGATTCCGATAGGCCATCGCGCCGCTCTCCCATGAGGACGGGTTTAATATGGAGCGTTTTGGCGAGGCCGTGGAGTCCGGAAATAAGCGAGAGTGCGCCTCTCCAGCATGGGCCGTCGCGGTACTTCCGTGCGGATTGTGCGGGAGGCTTATGGAGCGCTAGGCTAGTCGCGGGTCTGGGGAGGCTCAATTGCCCATCACCAATTTCATTGCACTCGACGTCGAAACTGCAAATTCCGATTTCGCCAGTATTTGTTCCATCGGCTTGGTTCATTTCCAAGCTGGTGAGGTGTTCAAATCACTTACCATTCTGGTTGATCCCGAAGATGAATTCGCTCCCTCGAACATTGCCATTCACGGTATTCGTCCAGAAGATGTCGCTGGCAGGCCGACGATGGCAGAAGTATTTCCGGTGATAAGCAGCGCGCTTCTCAACACGGCGATCGTTCACCATAGCCCCTTCGATCGAACCGCTCTCACGCGAGCTGCCGCTAAGTACGGCACGATCGGCCTGCCCTGCGTCTGGCTGGACAGTCTTCAAGTAGCTCGTCGTGCCTGGGATCAGTTCAGAATGAACGGAGGTTACGGATTGAAAAACCTCGCCTCAACTTTCGGAATCGATTTCAAACATCACGACGCCGCGGAAGATGCGAGGGCGGCGGGTCTCATTATGTTGCGTGCCATAGAGGAGACAAAAGTAAGTCTTCAATCATGGATCGACGAAATTGGGTATCAGAGCATTGAAGGCGCTCCCCCGAGGCCATTCAAGCGGAAGACCGATTGGAAACGCCATTCTCAAGATGGCAATCCTGACGGTCCCCTATTCGGAGAGACAATCGTTTTTACTGGCGCGCTATCCATTGAACGCGCCCAAGCTGCACAGATGGCGGCAATGGCCGGATGCAAAGTCGTCGATTCCGTGAGCAAGAAAGTCACAATCCTGGTGGTCGGAGATCCAGATCTGCGACTGACCAACGGTCACGCGAAAAGCACCAAGCACAGCAAGGCCGAAACCTTGATCGCGGCAGGCGCCTCGATAAGAATCGTTCGCGAAAGCGATTTCCTGATGCTGATGGATGAATAATCGGCTTCTCGGGGCAAACCCGGAAACATCCATTCTCGCACCCATGCACAAGGTGCGGGCGCGAGAGCCGAAAGCTGAATAATATCAATGCTGATTTTTGCGAGGTGGTGCGCTCGGAGGATGTCTATTTTTGCCATTGCATCAAATGGATAGGCTAACGGTGCGGGCAAAAATCCGCTTTGGAGACAAATAGCAATTTTCGCGATGCCCCGCACCCTTGCCGAATTTAGGAGCCAGGGCGCGCTTCCCTCAGCGCCACGGGCAGAACTTCCCAAATCCGGATTAACTCGCCGATCGAACCGGCTTGCATCTTCCGCATCAGATTGCTGCGATGCAGCTTCACCGTCACTTCGCTGATGCCGAGATCGAACGCGATCTGCTTGTTGACCCGTCCGCGCGCGACTTCGTGCAAAACCTGCCGCTCGCGAGGCGTCAGCTTCTCAAATCGCTCGACGCGGCTCCTGACCGCGCGCGCGGCGGCGCGATACGCCAGATCGCGATTAATTCCGATGATCACCGCATCCAGCAAGGTCTGATCGCGCACCGGCTTGGTTAGAAAATCGACGGCGCCGGCCTTCATGGCCTCGACGCTCATCGGAATATCGCCATGGCCGGTCAGGAACACGATCGGCTTTGGATTACCCGTCGCGGCAAGATGACGTTGCAAGTCGAGGCCACTCGACCCCGGCATGCGAACATCGAGAACGAGACAACCCGGCCGCTCCAGCAGCCTGGTCGCCAGCAGTTCGCCCGTTGATGCGAATGCGACACATTCCATGCCAGCCGAGGACATGAGATTCTGAACGGCGTTGCGAACCGCAGCATCATCATCCACGACGATCACCACGGGTTGATCCGATAAAACTGTCCGTTGTGATACGGCTCTTCGGAGCACCACTGAATCATTGATCATTGCCGCCCTCCAAATTTGCATGACCCAACGTACGATCGATGGCTGCCAGCAAGTCCTGACCGCCAAACGGCTTCATGAAGAAGCCGCTGATATCCGTTCCGGTTGCGCGGTGCTGATCGCCAATCTCGTGACGACCGGTCAGGAGAAACACCGGCATCTTTGGCCGCGCTTTCTTCACAGTGTCCAGCAATTCAAAACCGTCCATACCCGGCATGCCGATGTCTGTGATCAGACAGTCAATCCGCGACAGACCAGCCCTCAGCAATGACGAGCCCGATTGAAAGGTCAGAACCGAATAGCCCGCCGATTCAAACAGGTTCTCGAGCGACTCGAGAACCCTCGGGTCGTCGTCGACCACCGCGATGACAGGTTTTTTGTTCACGTCTATTCTTCTCCTGTCCGGCGCGAATGAGTCACCGGAATCCGCAACCGCTCGGCAATACGCACCAGATCGGCGAGCGATGCTGCCGCCATCTTCTGCATCACGTTCCTGCGGTGGATCTGAAGCGTCACCTCGCTGATGCCAAGCTCGGCCGCCGCCTGCTTGTTGAGCAACCCGCTGATGACAAGCGGCAGGACGTCCCGTTCGCGCGGCGTCAGTTCGTCATACCGGCGTTTGAGAACATCGAGGTCCGCCCGCTCCGCGTGCACCTGCTTGTCCTGCGCGACCGCCGCACGAATCGCCCGCATCAGATCCGCATCACTGAATGGCTTGGTCAGAAAGTCCACGGCGCCGTGCTTGATGGCGCGCACCGATGACGGAATGTCGCCATGTCCCGTGATAAACACGATCGGCGGATGGTCGTGATTCGCGATCTCGCGCTGAAGATCCAGACCATTGATGTCCGGAAGCTCGACATCGAGAATGAGACAGGCCGGTTGCCTGGGCTTCTCCGCGGCCATGTAGGCGCCGGCGGAAGCGAACGTCATTGTCGTCACTCCGTATGACGCCAGCAGTTCGCCGAGTGCCTCCCGAACCGCCGCATCGTCATCCACGACGAAGACTATATAGTCTTCGTCACTCATGCCGCTGCCTTCGCCTGGATTGGCAACGTAAAAAAGAACGTCGTGCCATGCGATCTGTCGGTTTCGACCCACAGCCGCCCGCCGTGGGACTCAATGATGGATCGACAGATCGCAAGTCCCATGCCCATTCCATGCGCCTTCGTCGTGAAGAACGGCTCGAAAATCCTGTCCGGACTTTCTATACCTCCACCGCGGTCGCTGACCTCGATTTGCACCAGATCCCCGAGCGCGTACGCGCGGACCTGCAGGATCTTGTCTCCGCCGGGTGCATCCATCGCCTCCATGCCGTTTCGTATGAGATTGATCAGAACCTGCTGAAGCTGGACTCGATCAACTTCGACAGGTGGCAGTCGATCGCCCAGATCGATCTGCACTCGCACGGAGCGGCGCATCGCCTCCTCCGCCATAAGCTCCCGAGCTTCGGCTAAGATGCTGCCTATCGCCGCGGAAACGCGAGAATCTACCGACTGTTTGAACAACGCGCGTATGCGGCCAACAACGTCCGATGCCGCGTTGGCGTCGCGAATGATGGCCTCCACAGTGCGATGAGCCCGCTCGGTATTTGGCGGCTCCGCCATGAGCCAGCGTTGGCATGCATAGGAATTGGCAATAACGGCCGCCAGCGGCTGGTTCACCTCGTGGGCGATCGAGGCCGAGAGTTCGGCCAGGCTCGCCGCCTGACTGGCGCGCGCCAACCGCTCCTGTGCAAGGCGTAACGCTTCCTGCACCCTGACCTCCCCGTCGATGTCGAGACACATCACGTTCCACTGCACAATGGCGCCGTCAGCGTTCCGCATTGCCTCCGCGCGCGTTTCCACCCAGCGATACTCGCCGTCGAATCGCCGCAGCCGGTGCCGCCGTGCATACGGCTCGCCGGTGGCGAGGCAATGCGCGTATCGTTCCTTGACGCCCTCAACATCGTCGGGATGAACGCCGGCATCCAGCGTTCCGTCCAACCGGCTCTTGCCCATACCGTCCAGAGATTCAAGGTCATAGCCGAGAAACTGGCGCAGCCGCTGGCTGCGGTAGATCGGCTCGCCGCTTGGCGAAGCACAGTCAATCATGGCCGGAAGCGTTTCCACGAGTTGCCACAGAAACCGTTCACGTTCGCGGAGTTCTTCCTGAATCCGGACCTCGTTCTCAATATCAATTGAAACAATGTACCATTGCACAATCGCACCAGATGCATCGCGCAGCGGTTGAGCACGAGCCTCGATCCAGGGGTAAGCCCCATCTTTGTCGCGCCGCCGGAATCGATTCACGAACGGTGTACCGGTCGCGAAGCCATCCAGCGCCCTCTTGAGCATCACCGGAAGATCGTCAGGATGAGCAAGATGACGGGCTAACGCCTCGAAGTTCTCGACATAGTCCGGCGGTAAGCCCACGCCGTCCGCATATCGCTTGCTCGCGTAAGTGAGCTTGCCCGCGGCATCGAAGCTCAGGATATTGATGGGAACGGCGTCGATCATCTGCTGCAGCTGTCGTGTCGTGGTCCGAAGCGCCTCCTCAGCCCGCACCTGGTCGTCGATGTCGATGGAAACCTGATACCAGTGCAAGATCGTGCCGTCCCGGTCGCGCAACGGCTCGCAACGTCCCTCGAGCCAGCGGTAACCGCCGTCCTTCCATCGCCGGCGATACCGCATAATGAAAGGGTCGCCAGTTCTGAGACAGTTGGCGGATATACGCAGCACCTCCGGCGCATCTTCGGGATGAACCAGCGTTTCCGCGACTTTTACAGTATCCTCGAAGTTTGCCTTGGAGAGGCCAAGATCCTCTAGTGATCGCTTGTTGACGTAAGCGAGCTTGCCGGCCGGCGTCCAGCTCCAGATGTGTATCGGCAAGGCGTCGACAAGCTGTTGAAGATTCTGCTCGCTCTGCCGCAGCGCGTCCTCGGCATGCATCTGAGCATCAATATCGAGACACACGCCGTACCATCGTACAATTTTTCCCTCGTCGTTGCGCATCGGCTCCGCGCGGGCGTCGACCCAACGATACACGCCATCCGAGCGACGAAGACGATGCCTCAACGAAAAACCTTGGCCGGTCCTGACCGCGGCCTCGACGGCATGTCTGACCGCGACGGCATCCTGCGGGTGGATGATGGTCCTGACGACCGCATTGAAGCGATCCGCTTCGGATGAGCCCAGTTCATCGATAAGCACACCGCCGTATTCCACCATCTGCTTATTGAAGTAGGTGGGATTGCCCTCCGGCGACAGGCACCAGATCAGGACAGGAACAGCGTCGATCAATTGCTGTAGCGAACGCTCGCTTTCGCGTAGCGCCGCTTCAGCCACTTTCTGCTCGTCGATATCGATGGTCGTGCCGTACCAGCCGACGATGCGGCCGACGGAATCGCGCTTGGGCAGACCCGAGCTTCGATACCAGCGATATGCGCCGGCTCTCCACATGCGATGTTCACAATGGTAGTCCTCGCCCGTTCGCAGGCTGCGCCGCCACACCGCGAGCAGAAAATCAAGGTCATCGGGATGCACGACCTTGCGAAAGCCAAACTCATCGTCCGCAGTGGCCACGAGCTCCTCTTTGGGCAAGCCCGTGAAGGCTCGCGGACTGCGGCTCATATAGAGAAACTTCCCGTTCGCATCGGCAAACCACGCAAGCGCAGGCATACTCTCGATAATGCGCATGGCCTGTTCGGCCTTGCTGATCGCCCTTTTCGCACGCCTGCGATCGGCGATCGTCATCGCAAGACCTACAGCGATGGCAAGAGCGGCAATCACGGTGACATGGTCGATCGGCACATGGACCAGTTGCGCAAACATGACGCCGAGGCCGCAGCCCGCAAGCGCGAAGCCGAGGCGATCCATATAAGGCACTGCAAGTGTCATCGACGGCTCCCGGCGCGAGATTGCCCGCCGCATCGCTCCCAATTCAGGGCTCTCGACGAAAATTTATCATGGCGGGGCCTGACGGCATCCTATGGAAATCCATGATAGGCAATTGGGCCGAGCCATGGAAGCGGCCGGACTTCCGTTCGCCTCTGCCTGCCGGTTGATCGCAATCCCTCTTCAATCGCGCCAACTGCTCTGGCGCGATGCGGCCGCACATCTGATATTCTTCGGTCGATATCCTCGCTGGACGATCCCGATCCGGGCTTCAGCGTGCTCGCCCGGAATCCAGGTCAACCTGCCCGCTGGCAGGCACGAGCTATTCCGAGGAATAGTATCGGCACTTCCGGAAATTTCTCAGTTTTCCCCCATCAACCAAGGCGCCTGCCGGTCACGAGCGGCCGTTGCAACGCCACGATGCGGGGAAAACCATCATGGATTGTTCGGCCTGCGCCTGCGCCATGTGGAAGCGAACCGGCCAGCATGTGGCTTGCGCACCATGCCAGCCATCGGCGGAGACATTTGAAGACGTCCAGCACCGGCAAGCCGGCGACGACCGGCCTATGGATCGGACATGCTCCATCGTTCCCGCACCGCTTCCGCGTTGCCGGAGGGCGCCGCAATGAGCAAGCCCTGCCCCGGCGATCCTTCGCCATACTCTCAAACCAACCAGCAGGATCACGCGCCGGTCGTCGGCCTCCGCCGCCCAGTGAGCGAGATGTCGCGCGTTCTCAAGACCGCGCCGGTTCGCATCGCATCGGACCTGTCGGGCGGCGCGATCGCTCAATGGAGTCACGACGCATTTCACGAAGTCGTCGAGGCGATGACCGATCATGTAGTCATGACATATGTCGGCACCGTGCAGCGGCTGGAACGGCGAAACGGCAGTTCGATCGTATCCGGGACCGCCCGAGACGGCGCCGTGACCATTATCCCGGCGGGCTCGACGTCTCGATGGGACATCTACCAGCCCATGAATATCATTCAGCTCTATCTTCCAGATGCAACGATTGCCCGCGTCGCTATTGAAGCCGATATCGCGACGCCAGCAGACCTGCTGGAACGGACTGCCCACCCCGATCTGGTAACGTCGCGGCTGCTGGTCAGCGCGGCAGAGGCCGTGGAAGGCAACGGCACGCTGGATACCCTCTTCAGGCAACAGCTCAGCGATCTGCTGGCGACGCGCCTGCTATCCGCGCACACCGGCAGGACGTCTGTCTATCAGACCGCGCTCGGCGGACTAGCGCCGACGGTGCTCACGCGCGCGATCGAACGCTTGCGATCGGATATCGACGCGGATGTGTCCCTCGCCGCGCTCGCATCCGACTCCGGGCTGTCCCGCTTTCATTTCTGCCGCGCCTTCAAGACAAGCACCGGCCTGTCGCCTCACAGCTGGCTACGACGCTATCGGCTGGAGCAAGCTATGAACATGCTGCGGGACACGGACAGCTCGGTCGCGACGGTCGCTGCCTCGCTCGGCTATGCCTCGCAGACCGCATTTGCCGCTGCATTCCGCAAGCTGACCGGAGAAACGCCGAGCGATTGGCGCAGGCGCAGACGTTAGCCGCAATGTCTCTTCAAGTGCGCCAATCACTCTGGCGCATCGAAATACGTGCTTCGCTATTCCATCATCGTGTCCACGCCTATGACGACGGAGACAATCGAATGGCTTGCAAGAAAACGATCGGGCTGTTTGCAGCCCCATCACGGCGAAGCGTCCTGGCATCAGCGTTCATGTACGGCGTCTCGTCCATGTTTCATTTCTCATCGATGGCCGGTGAACAACGGCGCATTTCAACCCGCAACAAGGAAAGGATCGATACGATGACGTCCATCGCCACCCGAGACGGTGTTCAGCTTTTCTATAAGGACTGGGGCCCGAAGTCAGCCCAGCCGATTGTGTTTCATCATGGCTGGCCATTGAGCGCCGACGACTGGGACAACCAGATGCTGTTCTTCCTCGGCAAAGGCTATCGCGTCATCGCCCATGACCGCCGTGGTCACGGCCGGTCGACACAGGTCAGTGAGGGTCACGACCTGGACCACTATGCCTCCGACGTCGCCGCACTGGTCGAGCATCTCGATCTGCGCAACGCTATCCATATCGGCCATTCCACCGGTGGCGGCGAGGCAACCCGTTATGTTGCGCGTCACGGCAACAACAATGGCCGCGTCGCCAAACTGGTTCTGATCTCGGCCGTGCCGCCCTTGATGCTGAAGACATCCGCGAATCCCGGCGGCTTGCCCATCGAAGCATTCGACGGGTTGCGCAAGGAATTTGCTGCGAACCGCGCGCAGTTTTCCCTGGACTTCGCGAGCGGCCCTTTCTTCGGTTACAATCGTCCCGGCGCCAAGCCGTCGCAGGCCGTCATCTGGAACTGGTGGCGCCAGACCATGATGGGAAGCGCCAAAGCCCAGTATGAAGGCATCAAGGCGTTTTCGGAAACTGACTTTACCGAGGACCTCAAAGTCCTCGCCGTGCCAACGCTCGTCCTCCACGGCGACGACGACCAGATTGTCCCGATCGGCGCGTCAGCGCTTCTGTCAGCAAAGCTCCTGCGCAACAGCAAGCTCAAGATCTACGAGAAGCTGCCGCACGGCATCTGCACGACACACGCCGACATCGTCAACGCCGACATTCTGACGTTCATAACGGCCTAGGCGACACCGCACTCACGACTCCGCGCGCCATCGTCACATGATCCTGCCGCCTGTCACGGGCGGCAACGATGACGCGCGGCCTCGTCAAACCCTCACTCACCTGCAAACCCTGGAGAAATGACATGAGACTCGTTATCGTAGGTGCCGGCTTCGCCGGAATGTATGCCGCATTGTCCGCAGCCCGTCTGCGCGACATCGAGGGTGTTTCGCCCGAAGAACTGGAGATCGCGCTGGTCGCGCCCGAACCGGAACTGGTGGTTCGCCCCCGGCTTTACGAACCGAAGCCTGAAACCCTGACCGCGCCGCTTCTCGACGTGCTCGAGGCGATCGACGTCGTTTACGTGCAGGGCACCGTCGACGATATCGACAGCAAGGGCCGATCCGTCAGTGTGGTCAGCGCCAAAGGCGATCGCACGCTGCTCCCCTATCACCGCCTGGTGATCGCAACCGGCAGCCGTCTGTTCCGGCCGGACATTCCCGGCCTCGCAGAACACGGGTTCAGCGTCGATCAGCTTGCCGACGCCATCGCCCTTGACCGCCATCTGCACGAATTGCCGAAATGGCCAACATCGGAGATGCGCGATACGGTCGTCGTCGCGGGCGGCGGATTCACCGGCATCGAAGCTGCCACGGAAATGCCAGCGCGGCTTCGTGCGATCCTCGGAAAGAATGTCGCCCCCCGCGTCATCATCGTGGAGCGAAACGATGCGATCGCGCCGGACATGGGCACCGATGCTCGCCCCGTCATCGAGGACGCGCTTCGCAAGCTCGGCATCGAGACGCGGATCGGAGCCGGTGTCGCGGCGCTGGACGAGTCCGGTGTTACGCTGACGAGTGGCGAGCGTATCGAAAGCGCAACCGTGATCTGGGCCGCCGGCATGCGCGCCAACCCATTGACAGCGCAGATTCCTGCGGAGCGCGACAATTTCGGCCGGCTGATGGTCGATAACTGCCTCCGCGTCGCTTCCGTGCCGGGTGTCTTCGCCACGGGCGATGCGGCCCGCGCAGCGTGTGACGGCGATGGCAACTACGCGCTGATGTCATGCCAGCATGCGACGCGCATGGGTGCTTTCGCCGGGCACAATGCGGCTGCGGAATTGCTGGGCGTGCCGGCGCGGCCCTATCACCAGGAGGGCTATGTCACCTGCCTTGATCTCGGTGAAGCGGGCGCGCTGTTCACACGCGGCTGGGACCGCAAGGTCGAGATGGTCGGCATGCAGGCGAAAAAGACCAAGCAGGAAATCAACACCGTCTGGATCTATCCGCCGAAAGCCGAGCGCGCCGCGGCGCTGGCCTCGGCCGATCCGGAGCATGTCACGGAAGTGTAGGCACGCGCCTCAACCTTATCGATCAAACGCACAAGGTGCGTTTGATCGACCAAATCCTCGCGGCCGCCCACAGGCGCGAGGTCGTGCGACGGGCGTTCCCCTCAGCGCCCGGTCCACCGCGACGGCCGGCCTTTTCCCATGTCGGGGCCGGCCGTCGTTTTTTCCCGGTGTCGCAGACGCAAACAGGCGACCGACGCAAGCGGCTTTGTCCTGTCCGTGGGACTCTTCCAGTCGCGCCAAACGATCTTTCGCTATTGGTCAGCACCAGCTGTCCCCGATGCCGGCAGGGCGACAATGCTTTGGGCCGGCAACACCAGCGCAAGACCGCTGGTTCTGCATGTGTCATAGATGAGATCGATAATCTCGTTCCTAGCGGACGTTCCAACGGCAAGGCTATCGACCCGAAAGTGCAATTCGACTTCGATTGCGACGGCGTCGATAGTCTTCAGGGCTACGACCGGCGGGGGATTCTTTACAATACGGCTACTAGCCTGCAGTACAGACGACATGATTTCTTCGACGCGGCGCGGCCTTTGCGTGGCGGCCACACGCACGCTCAAGGCAATCTGGTGGGTTTCGTCAGGACGGCTGCGGTTGGTCACGCCCTGCCTGGCCAGAACGCTGTTCGGCAATACCACGACATCATGCGCAGCGGTCAGCAGATTGGTGGAGCGCCAGTTGGTTTCGGTCACCCGGCCCTCGGTCCCGTCGCTCAACTGGACCCAATCTCCTATTGCATAGGCCCGGCCCAGAGTCAGGGCAATTCCGGAGAAGACGTCGCCGAGCGTGTTCTGCAGCGCGAGGCCCAGGATAATGGCCACAACACCGGACGTCGTGACAAGAGTGCCGATCGGCACTTCGAAAACGAAACCGACGACCGAAAGCGTCACGCCGAGATAGATAACGGCAACGGCCATATCCTGGATGAGATGTGCTTCACGCGGCCTCCGATTGAGCCTGACATAGATGTGAAGGAAGCCGATGATGGTCCACGCGAGATGAGTCCACCACAGTATCCTCGCCGATTTGGAAACCAGCGCCGCAAACCTCTGAGTATCGACGCCATCGGACCGATATGGCGCGATGTGCCCGGCGTAGAATACAAGGCTCATGCCGATGAAGAACACGATCTGGACGATCAGGCGGCCGGTCGGACGGCCTGGCCCCTGAAGGTGCCAGACGACGATGCCGGCAATGCCCAGAGCGTTGATCAGAAGAAGTTGCAGGACGTGTCCATCACCCGGCATGGCAGACGCTCACCGATACGACCCATTTGATCAACGAGACGCCATGGCTCGCTCAGCCTGTGCGCGCCTCGCGCGATTCCTCGAGATAAGACGCAGTCAGGGCTGGCCTCGTTGAAGCCAGCCCTGACGATCATATGACTCTGATTCAATTCAAGCCGACGGCGGATCAGTAGTCCCAGAAGATGGGCACGAAGCGAAACGTATCGCCTTCGATGGCCACCCGGCCGATGGACGGGAACGGCATGTGCGTTGCCACCAGAAGCGAGCCGGTCTCCGCGAGTTCTCGCAACAGATTGACGCGAACACGGGCCGCCTCTTCGGGATCGTGCTCGAAACCGTTGTACCAATCGGGGTGCTCGAACCCGACGGCGAAGACGGCGTCTCCGGCGAACATCATCCGATCGTCGCCGGATGCGAGACGAACCACGGCGTGCCCGGGCGTATGCCCGCCGGTGCGATGGACGACCACGCCGGGCGCCACTTCATGCTCGTCGTCGAACTGCTGGAGCTGGTTGTGATACGCATTCGCGAACCGTTTGGCAGTCGCTCGAAGCGCGTCGGGGAAACCCTGCGGCATATCGGTCCGGGAGAAATCCGGCGCTTCCCAGAACTTGACCTCGGCCGCGGCCACGTGAATTCGCAGATCGGGACGGAGCCGCTCCTTCACCCCGTCAACGAGCAGCCCGCCGACATGGTCCATGTGCATGTGGGTCAACACCACGTCGGTCACAGACCCAAGATCGATACCGGCGGCTTCGAGCCGCCTGATCACCTGCCCTGCCCGCGGCAGATGCAAGTCCGGGTCGGCTCCGAGCCCGGCGTCGATCAGAATGGTCTGGCCGCCGCTGCGCACCACAACCACGTTCAACGCCCAGTCGAAAGCGTCCGGCGGCAGGAACATCTCGTGCAGCCAGGCCGACCGGTCAGTTGGATCGGCATTGTGTCCCAACATTTTGGTCGGCAGCGGCAACACGCCATCGCTAACCACCAGCACGTCGATATCGCCGATCTTCATCGCGTAGCGCGACGGAACCAGTTCATCAGGTTTCGATTTGCCCGGGGCGGGCGCGATCATATCCAGGCTCATGTTTTTCTCCTTCCAATCGCCGCCTGAGGCACGGCATCGACGACGCTATGGCGGAGTGTGTTCGCGATCGATTGGGCCGACGAATAGGACCAGCCATACTTCGGGATAGGTTCAGGCGCGTGGCCCGAAACGAAGGCTGGCTTCCCGGTCTGGACGGACCAAGAGATTGCAGCCTTCGAGCGACGATGGCCGCGCGGCACCTGCGAGCGGGTGATGTTCGATATGTTTCTCTACACCGGCCTTCGACGGGGCGATGCAGCCGTTGTCGGTAAACAGCATGTCCGTAACAGCATCATTTCAATCGATACCGAAAAGACCGGCATGCGGGTCACCATTCCGATCCTGCCCGAGTTGCAGAAGACCCTCGATGCCGGACCAACCGGCGACCTTGCTTTTATCGCAGCCTCGAATGGCAATCCCCTGACGAAGGAAAGCCTCGGCAACATGTTCCGGGAGGCGTGCCGTACCGCTGGCGTCAATAAATCAGCGCACGGGTTGCGCAAGGCCGCCGCAACGAACGCGGCCAACCACGGAGCAACTGTGGCCGAACTGGAGGCGATTTTCGGCTGGGCCGGTGGCCAGATGGCGGCGCTGTACACGCGCTCCGCAAATCGCCGCGCGCTGGCCGCCGACGCCATGCAAAAGCTGTCGAGGACCGAAACGGAAACATCTATTCCCGCACCTACCCACGAGGTGCGGGCGCGAGAGCAGAAAGCTGAATAATATCAATACTGATTTTGTGAGGTGGTGCGCTCGGAGGGACTCGAACCCCCACGGTGTTACCCACTGCCACCTCAAGGCAGCGCGTCTACCAATTCCGCCACGAGCGCTAAACCGGCACCTGATGAGCACCAGCGGCGCCCATGTAACAAATCGGGATCGGGGCGACAAGGCCCCGCAGGCCGTCGCGCACGTCTATCTGTGATCGGCGGATTTCGGCAACATCTGCTTGACTTCGACCGCGATCCGGTTGCGGTTCACCGTCACCACGCCGCTGGCGATCGGCAGGTTGTTGGCCAGCACCTTGACCTCGTCCTGCTCGGTGGCGTCGAGTTCGATGATGGCGCCGCGGCTGAGCCGCATCACCTGATGGATCGGCATGGAGGCGGTGCCCAGCACCACCATCAGATCGACCGAGACTTTATCGAGGGTTGGCACCGGAATTTTCGCCCACACATAATGATCTCAAGACATCACCACGCTATGGTTACCCAATGGTTAACGCCCGCCAAAACCTTGCTTTGACACCTTTTTTTGCGGCTTCGGCGGGTTCCGTGGAGTGGCGCGTCGCGGAATCGCAGGTTCCCTACCCCGAGGCGCTGGCCGCCATGGAGGCCCGCGCGGCCGACATCGCCGCCGGCCGGGCCCCGGAACTGGTGTGGCTGCTGGAGCACCCGCCGCTTTACACCTCCGGCACCAGCGCCAGGGACGCCGACCTGATCGACCCGCGATTCCCGGTCTACGCCACCGGGCGCGGCGGCCAGTTCACTTATCACGGCCCCGGCCAGCGGGTGGTCTACCTGATGCTCGATCTCAAGCGCCGCAAGCCGGACGTGCGGGCCTATGTGGCGAGCCTCGAGGAACTCATCATCCGGACGCTCGCCGCCTTCAATGTCAGCGGCGAGCGGCGCGAGGACCGCGTCGGAGTCTGGGTCGCCCGGCCCGACAAGGGCGCGCAGCATGAGGACAAGATCGCCGCCATCGGCGTCCGGCTGAAGCGCTGGGTGTCGATGCACGGCATCGCCATCAACGTCGAGCCGAACCTGTCGCATTTCGGCGGCATCGTGCCCTGCGGCGTCGCCGATCCGCGCCATGGCGTCACAAGTCTGGTCGATCTCGGCCTGCCGGTGACGCTGCATGATGTCGATGTCGCGCTCAAGCAGGCGTTCGAAGAGGTGTTCGGCGTGCTGGAGCCGGCGGGAACGACGGCCGCAGCGGAGTGAGCGCCCGACACTGCTCACCTTGTCGCGCAACGAGGCACGCGCTCAACAGCACATTCGACTGTCATCACCGGCCTTGTGCCGGTGATCCCGATCAGGTGGGCACCATGCGTCCCTACGCGAGATGGCCGGGACATAGGCGAGCGCAAGCGACGCCGTTCTTCGAACGGCTACGTCCGGCCATGACATCGAGAAACACAGCCAAATCGGACGCCATCACACTCTGCCCTCGTCCTGAGGAGCATCGCGCAGCGATGCGTCCCGAAGGATAAGGCCGCCAGTGTCCCGGGCGCGGTGCAGCGTTCTTCACGATGCACTGCAGACCCGGGATCATTCCACACTCCAGGCTTGGAACGGCCCCGGATCAGCGGAGCAGCATTTCATGCTGCACGCGTCCGGGGGACGGATTGTGGCCTCATGGTTCGAGACGGCGCCATGGCAGGCGTCGCCTGCGTAAACCTGGCTACGAAGCGCCTCCTCAGCATGAGGGTTTGCTGCGAACAGACCAGCACGCTCGATGTCGTCCCGGCGCACGCCGGGATCCATAACCACTGGGCGTTGTCGTGAAATACGAACGCTGACCGCGGCGCGACCCACGAAGCCTTGGAGCATGGGTCCCGGCGTGCGCCGGGACGACTCGCGGAAGCACTACGCCCTATACTCTCCCCTCACACCGCCAGCGCATAAGGCGGCACCCACAGTTTGCGCGCGATGTAACGCCGCTCCTGCGTCACGCCGCCATAACCATAGCCGTCCGCGCGCACATCATGGACGTGGACATAGCTCTCGGTGTGCAGCGGGCCGAGCAGTTGGCCCATCCGCTTGTAGACCTCCGCGATGTAATCCGCCTTCTCGTCCTTGCTGTTGGTGCCGTCGACAATGCGGATGTCGAGCCAGAAACTCGCCAGGCTCTGTTCGGCCAGCGACTTGCCGCCGGCGAACCAGTCGGCCGGATGGGCGGATTCAACGATCGCCGCGGTGACCTTCGGGTTCTTGTGCAGGATGTCGGCGGCCAGCTGGCTGACCGCTGCGGCGATGTCCGCCTTCAGGGTGTCGGACTGGCGCGACGTAGCATAACGCACGGTGATGAGGGGCATTGTCGTTCTCCTTCGGTTGCCTCGTGAAGCTCATCCGAAGCTAGACCCGGCGCCGTCATTTTGGTATCTTATCGTTTGATATATCAATGATAACGAATGTTGATGATGCAATGACCCCGCTCGATCTGTCCAACGTGCAGGCATTCCTGCTGGTCGCCGAACTGCAGAACTTCACCCGCGCGGCGGAGGCCTCCGGCACCACGCAGGCCGCCGTCAGCATGAAGCTGCAGCGACTGGAGGCCGCGCTCGGCAAACGCCTCGTCGAACGCTCGCCGCGCGCGGTGCGTCTCACCGCCGACGGCCTCGCCTTTCGCGACCACGCCCGCGTCCTGATGGAGGCGCACGACCGCGCGCTCAACGGCGCGAAGGCGGTGCGCCAGCAACTCACCCTCGGCATCAGCGATCATGCCGCCGGCCCCGAACTGGTCGCGATCATGCAGCAGCTCGCAGCACTGTCGCCCGCGCTTACGATCGCGGTGACGGTGGGTTTTTCCAGCGACATGCTGAAGCTGTTCGATGGCGGAAAGCTCGACGCGGTGATCGTGCGGCAGGAAGCCGGCCGGCGCGGCGGCGAGAAGCTGGCCGACGACGACTTCGGCTGGTTCGCCTCGCCGGCCTTCGTGCGTCATCCCGATGCGCCGCTGCGGCTGGCAACGCTGGCGCCGCCCTGCGGCGTGCGCGCGCTCGCGATCCACGCGCTCGACAAGGCCGGTATCAAATGGACCGAAGCCTTCAGCGGCGGCGGTATGGTGGCGGTGGCCGCCGCGGCGCAGGCCGGACTCGGCGTCGCGCCGCTGGCACGGCGGATCGCGCCGCCGGGCGTGGTCGATGTCGGCGCGGCCTGGCGGCTGCCGAAACTCGGTTCATCGAAGGTGATGCTGCATTCCAAGGTCAGCGATGCCGCCAAGCTCGCGGCATTGCGCACCATCGCGGCGGCGTTCCGGAAAGTGGCGCTGGCGGCGTGAGGGCGGGCATTCGTTAGCACCACATACGCGGTTGTCATCACCGGGCTTGTCCCGATGATCCCGATCAGGTGGGCACTGTACCCCCCTAAGCGAGATGGCCGGGACATAGGCGAGCGCAAGCGACGCCGTTCTTCGAACGGCTACGCCCGGCCATGACATCGAGTAACACCGCCAAATCGGGCGCCATCACACGCTCCCCTCATCCTGAGGAGCATCGCGCAGCGATGCGTCTCGAAGGATGAGGCCGCCTGTGTCCCGGGCGCGATGCAGTGTGCAACACTGCTTCGCAGACCCGGACCGTTCCATACACGGAGTCTGGATCAGCGGAGCGACGTGACGAACGCCGCACCGCATCCGGGGCACCACTTTACGCAGACCACCCGCCTACTTCTTGGCCACCAGCGGGCACTGGCTTTCCGACAGCGGCTTGTAGGAGTCCTCGCCCGAATTTTCGGCGAGCACCTTGTAGAAATCGCCGCGATACTTCGATTCCGCCGGCGACTTCACCTTCATCAGGAAGGTCTTGTGCATGACGCGGCCGTCGGCGCGGATCTGCACATTCTTGTTGTAGAAGTCGTTGACCGGCATTTCCTTCATCTTGGCGGCGACCGCCTTGCCGTCATCGGTGCCGGCGGCTTCCACCGCCTTGAGATAGTGCAGCACCGAGGCGTAGGTGCCCGCCGTGATCAGGTTCGGGATGAAGCCGCCCGAGCGTTCCATGAACCGCTTCGACCAGGCGCGGGTTTCGTCGTTCGCGTCCCAATAGAAGCTGGTCGTCAGCGTCAGGCCCTGCGCAACATTGAGGCCGACGCCTTCGATGTCGTTGATGTAGATCACGAGACTGGCGAGATCCTGCCCCGACTGGACGATGCCGAACTCGCGCGCCTGCTTGATGGCGCTGAGCAGATCGGCGCCGGACATGGCAAGGCCGATCACCTTGGCTTTCGAGGCCTGCGCCTGAAGAAGGTAAGACGAGAAATCCGGCGAGCCGAACGGGAAGCGCACGCTGCCGAGCACCTTGCCGCCGTTTTGCTCGACGAAATGGCTGGCGTCCTTCTGCAACGAATGGCCGAACGCATAGTCGCTGGTCAGGAAGAACCAGCTCTTGCCGCCCTGCTTCGTCACCTGGCTCGCGGTGCCCTTGGCGAACGAATAGGTGTCGTAGCTCCACTGCGAGGTGGTTTCCGAACACGCCTTGTTGGTGAGTTCGGTGGTGGCGGCGCCGGAGATCAGCAACACCTTGTTGCGCGAGCGCGCGACTTCCTGCGCCGCCAGCGCCACGGCCGAACCGGCGACGTCGGTGACGGCATCGACGCCCTCGGTGTCGAACCATTTGCGCGTCAGCGTCGCGGCGATGTCCGCCTTGTTCTGGTGATCGGCGGTCACCACCTCGATCGGCTTGCCCAGCACCTTGCCGCCGAAATCGTCAACCGCCATCTGGGTGGCTTCGACCGAATGCTTGCCGACGAGATAGGCGAAACCGCCCGAATGATCGGTCAGCACGCCGATCTTCACCTTGTCGTCCGAGACCTGCGCATGGGCCATGGCGCTCGATGCCAACAGGGTCGCCGCGATCATTCCCAACAGTCGTTTACTCACTCTAGTCCCTCCTCTGAATTCTGAAATCATTGGCCGCGATTTCGGCGTCACACCGCGAGCGCGATGCCGTCGTGGCCGGGATCGGCGCCGCCGTCGAAGCGGTCACCATCGATGCGAATGCCGTGCACGGCGGCAAAGCCGAAGGTCTGCGGGCTGCGGATCATTTCGTAGCCTTCGGCCTCGAGCTTTTGCGTGGTGCCGTGGATGATGCGGTTCGACACGTCGATCGCATTGCTGGTCGAGGAGAAGCGCGGCGCGCTCACCGCCTCGGTCATGGTCATGTCGAAGTCGAGCACGTTGAGGATCGCCTGCAGCACGCCCATCGCGATTTGCGTCGCGCCAGGCGCGCCGATCACCACATACGGCTTGCCATCGCGGAAAATGATCGACGGGCACACCGAGGTGAAGCGCGCCTTGCCGGGCGCGATGCTGCCGGCGCGGCCGGGGCGCGGATCGAACACCGCCATGCAGCCGTTGTAGAAGAAGCCGAGGCCGTCGGTGATGACGCCCGACGGCATACCGAGCGAATGGGTCATGGTCACGCAGTTGCCATCGCGATCGACGACGCAGACCTGCGTGGTGTCCTTGGACGGAAAGCCTGTGTTCAGCCGCGGCACGTCGGCCTTGACGTGCGCGACGATCTCCTTTGCCATCGCCGCGGCGTAGTCCTTCGAGGTCAGGCGCTCGACCGGGACGTCGTAGAACGCGGGATCGCCGATGGATGTGTCCTTGTCCACGGTGGCGCGCTTCATCGCCTCGCACACCACGCGCAGATATTCCGGCGTGTTGTGGCCGATGGCGGCGAGATCGAAATTCTCGAGGATGTTGAGCATCTCAATCAGCATCAGGCCGCCGCCGGGCGGCTGGTTGGTGGTGATGTCGAAGCCGCGATAGGAGCCGCGCAACGGCTCGACCCATTTGGGCTGATAGCTCGCAAGATCCTCGGCGGTAATGAGGCCGCCGTGCTCGCGCATGTCGCGCGCGACGCGCTGGCCGAGTTCGCCCTTGTAGAACACGTCCGATCCGCCATCGGCGATCATTCGCAGCGTGTTGGCGTAGTCGGGATTCTGCACAAGATCGCCGACCTTCTTGGCGGTGCCGTCCTCGCGGCAATACAGCTTGCGCCCCGAGGGCGTGAACGACAGGCGATCGAGGCCCGAGGCGCGGCCCATCATGCCGGGATCGGACCAGAAGAATTCGACGTGCGGGCGCACCATCCAGCCGCGCTCCGCCCAGGCGATGGCGGGGGCCACGATGTCGCGCCACGGCAGCACGCCAAACTGCGCATGGGCTTCGTAATACGCCTTGAGCGACGCCGGCACGCAGGCCGACTGATAGCCGAGATCGTTGACCTTGCCCTTGAGGATGAAGCCGTAGCCGTCGCGCGCCTCGCCCTCAATCTTGTCTTCCCACATGTCGGGGCGCGCCGCTGCCGGGGCCGGCGCATGGAAATCGAGATAGCGATGGAAATTCCGCGCCGGGAAATAGATGCCCGCGCTGCCGAAACCGGCGATGCCCGTCATCAGCGGATCGACCACGCCCTGCACCAGCGCGCAGGCGATCGCGGCATCGACCGCGTTGCCGCCGGCCTCGAGCATCTGCGCACCGGCCTCGGCCGCTTCGGCCTGCGCCGCGACGATCATGGCTTTTGCTTTGGGCATTCCGATTTTCCCTGTCGCTCTCTGGTGATGTCGGTGATGACGCGCAGCCGCGCGGCGCGCGAAGGACCCGCAGGCCACGGAGGGATTTGACAGATCGAATTGATATCAGTCCAATACCATTTGGAACGAAATTAATGCTCCAAAGGCATCAATTGAGAAACGGCGAGAGATGATCCACCCTGCCCTCCATGCCCGGATGCAGCACTTCCTCGCGGTCGGCGAAACGCTGAGCTTCCGCAAGGCGGCCGAACAGCTCGGCATCGCCCAGCCCGCGCTCAGCCGCAGCGTCCGCCAGTTCGAACAGCAGCTCGGGTTCGCGCTGTTCGAACGCACGACCCGGCGGGTGGCCCTCACGCCGGCCGGCGAAGCGCTCTATCGCGACGCTGCCGACACCATGCAGCGCCTGACACGCGCCATCACCCACGCCACGAGGGTGGCGCAGGGTTTGAGCGGCACCATCATGGTCGGCTATTCGACCTTCGCTGCGACCGGACCGATGCCCGACATCATCATCGAGTTCCGCAAACAATATCCCGATGCGCAGGTCGGCCTGCGGCTGCTGGCGTCGTCCGAACAGGCCACCGCGTTCGAGGAAGGCGCCATTGATCTCGGCTTCATCATGTCGATCGTCTCGACGCCGCCGCAGAAGAACATCCCGATTTCGCGCGAACGCCTGATCGCCCTCGTCCCGGCGCGCCACCCGTGGGCGCGGCGGCGCACGATCACGCTGCCGATGCTGGTGACCGCGCCGATCGTGATCGGCACATCGAGCCGCTGGCGCGGTTTCCGCTCGCTGGTGAACGACATGATCGGCACGCGCGGGCTGTCGCTCAACATCGCTGAGGAAGCCGACGACCTGCCGGTGCTGCTACAACTTGTTCAATCCGGTTTCGGCTGCACCATCCTCGATGCGTCGTTCATCCCGACGCTGCCGCCCGGCATCAAGGCGCTCACCATCGACGGCACATCCGCGACGCTCGACATCGCGTTGGCCTGGCGCGACGGCAACCTGTCGCCGCTGGCGGCGCGGTTCGTGGAGATCGCGAAGGAGGTTTGCGCGCAGAGGGGACGATGAGTGCGGGTGGCTGGCTCGTGGCGCATCCTGCAGTCCCCTCCTCATCCTGAGGAGCATCGCGCAGCGATGCGTCTCGAAGGATGAGGCTCTCCCTTTCCCTATCGACGGTGAGAGGTATACGGCCTCATGGTTCGAGACGGCGCGAAAGCGCCTCCTCACCATGAGGAGTGAGAGTTACACCGTCGGCAAACTCACGAAGTTCTCGCCCGCGCCGCGCAGATTCAGGTCCTGCGAAGTCCCCTCGCCTTCATCGATGCGCGTGACGCGCGCCGACGACGGACCCTGCCTGCAGTCGGCGATCATCCCCGCGACCGCGCTGGATGATCCAGCGAACACCGCCTCCACCGTGCCGTCGCGGCGGTTGCGCACCCAGCCGCCCACGCCATGGCGGCGCGCGGCGCTCTCGGTCCAGTAACGGAAGCCGACGCCCTGCACGGCGCCGTGAATCACAACGTGGCGGATGACAGTGCTCATCGCAGCCTTCCGTGATCGCGTTATCCTCTCAGGCCGAGCGAACGGGTGCTGCGCGCCTCACGCGAATTCGAGGATCAGCGCATCCACCGCCAGCGTCGCGCCGGGCTGAGCGTGAATCTTCTTCACCACGCCGTCGCGTTCCGAACGCAGCACGTTCTGCATCTTCATCGCCTCGACCACCGCGAGCGTCTCGCCGGCCTTGACCTCCTGCCCTTCGGTGACAGCAATCGAGACCACGAGACCGGGCATCGGACACAGCACCTTCTTGCCGCTGCCCGCGGACGAATTGACCGGCATCAGCCGCGCCGCCGTGGCTTCAGTCTCGGTGTAGACCTGCACAGGAACTTCATAGCCCTGATGGATCAGGCGGAAACCGTTCGGCATGGCGCGCACCTGCACCACCACCGGCAGGCCATCAAGCGTGCCCTGCCACACCGGATCGCCCGGCTTCCACGACGATACCAGCGTATGCGGCTGACCGAGGTTGCCGTCGGCCTCGACGAAGCGCACCACGACGCCATCGTCGCCGCGCTCCACGTCGAGTGCGATCTCGCTGCGATCGAGCCAGACCACGCGGCTGCGTTCACGGCGCACGACGCGGCCATTCATCTGGCCGGAAATCTGGCGCTTGCGTTCGCCGAAGATGTGATCGATCGCGGCGCCCACGGCGGCGATGCGGCGCGCGGCGTCGCCCTCCGGCGTGCGCGGCGCGAAGCCCTTGGGAAATTCCTCGGCGATGAAGCCGGTGGAAAGCTTGCCCTCGCGCCAGCGCGGATGATTCATCAGCGCGGAGAGGAACGGAATGTTGTGGCGGATGCCGTCGACATAGAACGCATCGAGCGCCTGCGACTGCGCCTCGATGGCGGCGGCGCGCGACGGCCCGTGGGTGACGAGCTTGGCGATCATGGGATCGTAAAACATCGAAATCTCGCCGCCCTCCTGCACGCCGGTGTCATTGCGCACGGTGATGTCGGCGGACTTGCTTTCCGCCGGCGGGCGATACTTCACGAGGCGGCCGATCGACGGCAGGAAGTTGCGATACGGATCTTCCGCATAGACGCGCGATTCCACGGCCCAGCCGGTGAGCGCGACATCCTTCTGCGCAATGGCGAGCTTTTCGCCGGCGGCGACGCGGATCATCTGCTCGACGAGATCGATGCCGGTGACGAGTTCGGTCACCGGATGCTCGACCTGCAGGCGGGTGTTCATCTCCAGGAAGTAGAAGCTCTTGTCCTGCCCGGCGACGAATTCCACGGTGCCGGCGGAGTCGTAATTCACCGCCTTCGCCAGCGCGACGGCCTGCTCGCCCATCTTGCGGCGGGTCGCTTCATCGAGCAGCGGCGACGGCGCCTCTTCGATGACCTTCTGGTTGCGGCGCTGGATCGAGCATTCGCGTTCGCCGAGATAGACGACGTTGCCGTGCTTGTCGCCGAGCACCTGGATTTCGATGTGGCGCGGATCGACGATGAACTTCTCGATGAACACGCGGTCGTCGCCGAACGACGCTTTCGCTTCCGCCTTCGCAAGGTTGAAGCCTTCCGCGACTTCGGCCGTCGAATGCGCGATGCGCATGCCCTTGCCGCCACCGCCGGCGGAGGCCTTGATCATCACCGGATAGCCAATCTCGTCGGCGATCTTCACCGCGTGCTTGTCATCTTCGATGACGCCGAGATAGCCCGGCACGGTCGAGACCTTGGCCTTGGCCGCCGCCTTCTTGGATTCGATCTTGTCGCCCATCGCGGCGATGGCGTCCGGGTTCGGGCCGATAAACACGATGCCCGCATCCTTCAGCGCGCGCGGGAACGCCTCGCGCTCGGACAGGAAGCCGTAGCCCGGGTGAACCGCCTCGGCGCCGGTCTTGCGGCAGGCGTCAACGATCTTGTCGATCAGCAGATAGCTCTCGGCAGCCTGCGGCGGGCCGATATGGACAGCTTCGTCGGCCATTTCGACATGAAGCGCATCGCGGTCGGCATCGGAAAACACCGCCACCGTCTCGATACCCATGCGGCGGGCAGTCTTGATGATCCGGCAGGCGATCTCGCCACGATTGGCGATCAGAATTCGTTTGAACATGCGAGCTGACTTGAACCTGGTGGAAGGGCCGGACGGGCCGGCCGGTGGCGGGCAATGTGCCATGAATGGCGGGTTGTAACAAATCTGTCGCGACCAGAAACTACACATTCGAGGCGAAGCCAAGCCCTGCTTTTCATCCGCAGAAAGGCCCTGCCATGCGCTGCAAAACCACCGCCGTTTCCCTCGGATTCCTGATCTTTTCCGCCCTGCCGGCCCTCGCCGCCAACGCCACGCCCCACAATCTGATTCTGTTCGTTCCCGACGGGCTGCGGGCGCTGAAAGTGACCCCCGACACCGCGCCGGCCATGGCCGCGTTGCGCGACCAGGGCGTGAACTTCAAAAACCCGCATTCGCTGTTTCCGACGTTCACAATGCCGAACGCTTCGGGCATGGCGACCGGCCACTATCTCGGC
Organism: Afipia sp.; assembly: GCA_051954725.1. Lineage (GTDB taxonomy): Bacteria > Pseudomonadota > Alphaproteobacteria > Rhizobiales > Xanthobacteraceae > Afipia. The sequence goes on from JBQCHK010000031.1 coordinate 204,689, forward strand.
GACACCGGCGTATTCAGCAACACCATCTATTCCGGCTATCCGGTCGGTGCGTCCGGCGGCACCGTGACGCCGTTCCTCGAAAGCGACCCGGTGATGGGCGATGTCGACGAGCACTATCACGGCAACTTCCTCGACGAGGAATCGATTCTCGCCGCCGCGCGCCGCGCGGGCTACAGCACCGCCGCCGTGGGCAAGCTCGGCCCGACGCTGGTGTTCGATCACACCGCGCGCAGCGGCAGCGACACCATCATCATCGATGACCAGACCGGCGCGATGAAGGACGGCAAGACGCTCGGCATTCCGTTGTCCGACGACATCAAGTCGGCACTCAGCGAAGCCGGGTTGCCGCTGGTCACGCCCGGCCGCGGCAAAAATCCTGGCGACAACGGCAACGCCGGCAATTTCGAAAAGCCCGGCGCCACCACCGCCAATGTCGCGCAGCAGAAATATTTCACTGACGCCGTGACGAAGGTCATCCTTCCCAGGTTCAAGGCGCGCAACAAGCCGTTCGTGCTGGTGCTGTGGTCGCGCGATCCCGATGGCACCCAGCACAATCAGGGCGACAGCCTCGGCAAGGTGACGCCGGGCATCAACGGCCCGACCTCGCTCGCCGCGATCAGGAATGCCGACGACAATCTCGCGCAGGTGCGACAGGCACTGCGCGATCTCGGCCTTGAGCAGACCACCAATATCGTAGTGTCCGCCGATCACGGCTTCTCGACGATCTCGAAAGAGAGCACGACCTCGCCGGCGGCGAAGCGCACCTACAGCAATGTCCGCCGCGGCGACCTGCCGCCGGGCTTCGTGGCGCTCGATCTCGCCCATGCGCTCGGCCTGCCGCTGGCCGATCCCGATCATGGCAATGCACCGGTCGCGGAGGGCGCGCATCCGCGCCGCGGCAACGGCCTGATCGGCAAGAATCCGAACAAGCCCAACGTCATCGTCGCGGCCAATGGCGGCTCGAATCTGGTCTACGTGCCGAGCAGGGAACGCAAGCTGACGCGCAGGGTGATCGACGCGCTGCTGGCGCAGGATTACGTCAGCGGCATTTTCGTCCACGACGATCTCGGCAGCTTCCCCGGCACGCTGCCGCTGTCGCGCATCAATCTCGCCGGCCGCGCGCTGACGCCGAACCCCGCGATCGTGGTGAACTTCCGTTCTTATTCGACGGGATGCGACGAGCCGATCCTGTGCACCGTCGAGGTCGCCGACACCGGCCTGCAGCAGGGCCAGGGCATGCACGGCAATTTCAGCCGCGCCGACACCATGAATTTCATGGCCGCGGTCGGGCCGGACTTCAAAACCGGCTTTGCCGATCCGCTGCCGGTGAGCAACGCCGACATCGGCATGACCCTGATGAAGGTGATGGACCTGCGCCCGCCGCACAAAGGCACGCTGATCGGCCGCGTGATGACCGAGGCGCTGCCCAACGGCGCCACGCCGAAGGCGTTCACCGGCACCATCGCCTCAAGGGCGGCGGCAAACGGCCTGCGCACCGTGCTGCACTTCCAGCGCGTGGAGAAGCAGCGCTATTTCGACGTCGCCGGATTTCCGGGCCGCACGGTCGGGATCGAGGACTCGAAGTCGGCGGGGGTGAAGTAGCAGGATGGCGTGTCCCGGGCGCGATGCAATGCCGTGAGCGCGTTCACGCGCGTCTTCGACGCGCTATGGCATTGCTTCGCAGAACCGGGACCGCTCCATATTCCGAATGTGGAACGGCCCCGGATCAGCGGAGCGGCATTGCATGCCGCACCGCATCCGGCGCACGGTAGGTCTTAGAGCCAAGCGGCGGGTGGCTCGCGGAATGATCGTCACTCTCGATGTCATCACCGGGCCTAGCCGTTCGAAGAACGGCGTCGCTTCCGCTCGCCTATGTCCCGGTGATCCCGATCAGGCGGGCACAGTGCGTCCATAAAGCGAAATGGCCGGGACAAGCCCGGCCATGACAGCAAACTTCAGCGATATCGATGAGGTCGGCGACAGCCGTAAGCGCTGACGCGTCCCCTCACATCCCCAGATCCATGAACCCCGGCAGGGTCTGGACCATCGGCAGCGTGGCGGCGCCGATCAGGGTGATGGCCAGAATGGTGAGCGCGCGATTGCTGCGGCGCTTGCCGCGCATCTGGCTCGAAATCCACTCCAGCACCTCGATGTTCACGCCCACCGCCTTGGTAGGCGCCCAGGTCTCGATCGCGACATCCGGTGACAGCGCGACATGGCGCGGCGGAACCGGCAGGCCCGAGGCCGATGCGGCGTGATGCACCACGGCCTTGGCGAGCAAATCGTCGAAACGGCCATCGTCGCTGCGCTCCGAGGCAGCCTCGTTGATCTGGAACAGGGCCTCTGCCTCGGCGCGGCTGACCGGCCGGCCTGCGACCGACGCATCCATCAGGATGCGGGCGCACCAGTCGGCGTCGGCAGCATCGAGCGAGCGCGAGAAATGCACCCGGCCTGCGGTGGTCGGCCCCTCGCCGGTAATAACACCGTCGCGCACAAGGCCCAGCGCCCGCACGGCGGCGGCGCCATCGGCAATGGACGGGGATTCGATGAACGGCAGCAGATCGGCCAATGAAGCGGACGTCGGCGAAGCGGCAGACATGGTACTTTACTCGTTTCTGTGTCCCGCAGCATTTTCACGCGGGGTTAAATGATCCGTTAAAGAATCGGCCGTGCGGCCAATCTTTCCGTGAGGGTTGCCGATTGGTCGCAGCGCCCCCCTCCCAGGTTCAACGGTGTCGCAGCGCGGCTCGGCAGCGTTGCGGCGCATCAGAGGATTCTTTGAGGCACGGCTCACGATCGCGCGTAGTCCGGCCGCCCCTTCTTCGTCATGAAATCAGGATAAATTGATCGAGCCATACCTCGCACGGAGTAGGATATTGTCCTTTTTTCGGCACCGTTCCGTTGCTATTGCGGCATGGCTATATTTCCCCTGCGGATTTCCGCAAATCCCCTAATGACGTGAGGCGAGATATGACACTCCAGATTGGCGCAGTGGCGCCTGACTTCGAGGCCGAGACCACCGAAGGGCGCATCCATTTCCACGACTGGATCGGCAATAGCTGGGCGTTGCTGTTCTCGCATCCGAAGGACTTCACGCCGGTCTGCACCACCGAACTCGGTACACTGGCCCGCATGAAGCCCGAATTCGACAAACGCGGCGTCAAGCTGATCGGGTTGAGCGTGGATCCGGTGAGCCAGCACGCGGCCTGGGGCGACGACATCAAAGAGGTCGTCGGCGTTGCCCCCAACTACCCGATGATCGGCGACACCGATCTCAAGGTCTCCAAGCTCTACAACATGCTCCCGGCCGACACCGCCGGCGGAGCGGACGGCCGCACCGCCAATGACAACGCCACGGTGCGCAATGTGTTCGTGATCGGCCCGGACAAGAAAATCAAGCTGGTGCTGGTCTATCCCATGAGCACGGGCCGCAACTTCGACGAAATCCTGCGCGCCATCGACTCGCTGCAGCTCACCGCCAAGCACAGCGTTGCGACGCCCGCGAACTGGAAGCAGGGCGAGGACGTGATCATTTCCGGCTCGGTCACCAACGAGCAGGCCAAGGAAAAGTACCCGAACGGCTGGAAGTCGCCGAAACCGTACATCCGCATCGTGCCGCAACCGGAATAAGCCGCGCGATCATCGCAAAAACAAAAGGGACGCAAGACGCGTCCCTTTTTTGTTGACGATGAACCCGCTCGCTCAGCGCGCAGCTATCGCGATCGCACGCAATACTCACCACGCCTCTGGCAGCCATCGCACCGGAATGCGGATATGCTGCAACCACTATGGCGCAGCAAGGCAGGCGACGAGCCGCTTGAGCGCAGTTCTGCTTTCGGCCGCAAATCCGCGACGCGGCGATGCCAGTTGCTTTAGCAGAAGCCCAAGCAGGGTAGAGACGAAAATGTCCGCGTCAGGCGCCGCATTTTTCGACCCGGCGGCGCGCAGCGCGAGCTCAGCGCTCTGTTGCCATACCGCAAACCACTCAGCGACAACGGCCCGATATCTGGCTGCACGCGCCGCCGCGAGGAACGCTTCGTAGCAGGCAATATGGGTTTCCGGATCCGACCTGAGTTCGCCGGCATAGTGCGCCACCAGCGCATCGATCCACGCGTCCGTATCGAATGCCTTGTCCTGCAGGCGGAGGGCGAATGTGCGCAGCTTGGCTAGTTCGCGCGACAGCGCAAAACGCAGCGCGGCTTCGACCAGACCGTCGCGGGTGCGGAAATGATGGGTCACTGCCCCCACCGACATCCCGGCCTCCGTCGCGACGGCGCGATGCGTGACGCTATCCAGCCCGGCACGGCCGATGATCCGCAAGGTGGCTTCCATCAGCGGCCGCTCACGCTCCCCCATAGCCGCATCGATAGATTTCGCCATGATTGACAAAGCCCCTGAAAGCCTTCTAGATGAACAGAACAAATGTTCTTTTTATAAGATCAGATGTTCTACCCGGTGGACGCGGTTTTCATGCCCCGCGCCGATGGAGACCAGCATGACAACCTACCGGCTGCACTATTTTCCAGAATCGGGAAACAGCTACAAGCTCGCGCTGATGTTGACGCTGTGCGGCGAGACCTTCGAGCCGGTCTGGACAGATTTTGGCGGCGGCGTCACCCGCACGCCGCAATGGCGCGCCGACGTCAATGCGATGGGCGAAATTCCGGTGCTTGAGGCAGACGGCTCCCGCCTCACGCAAACCGCGCCAATCCTGCTGCAGCTTGCCGAGCGTTACGGCCGCTTCGGCGGCTCCTCCGCGGACGAACAGTTTGAATTGCTGCGCTGGCTGTTCTGGGACAATCACAAGCTCACCGGCTATGTCGCGCCCTATCGCTATCAGCGCATGTTCATGGCGGCGCCGAACCCGCAGGTGCTCGCGTATCTGCGACGGCGTATCGAGGACTATCTGTCCATTCTCGATGGCCACCTGCGCGGCCGCGCCTTCATGCTCGGCGAACGACCCACCATCGCCGACATCTCGACCATGGCCTACCTGTCATACCCCGACGAGGAAACCGGCTTCGACCTCGCGAACAGTCATCCGGCCATTCACGGCTGGCTCGGGCGGCTGGCCGGATTGCCGGGCTGGCGAGCGCCTTACGAGTTGCTGCCCGGCCCGCGGCTCGCGCGGCATGGTCCCGCGGTTCATCCGTAATTCGATCGACCGCGCCGCGTCCTGGGCACAGCCATATTCATGGTTCGAGACGCGCTTTGCGCTCCTCGCCATGACGGCAGAGAGTCTGAGCCTGGCCTGAAACATTTCGTGATGGGGATAGCAATCCCCACTCCGCAGTGCGCGCTTATCCTGTGCGTATCCCGTCTCAACTTGAGGGGCGGATCGCGATCGTCACGAACGCGAGGCGGGATGCGGTGGACGCAGCAGCGTCAGGCGCGGATGAGGCGACAGGGCGAAGCCGAAAGGCTTTGTGAGTGGCCGATGAAGCGCTGACGACGACGCTGCTCCGTCCGGCCCAAGTCGTGTGGTCCCGGCGCCCGAAGCTGGCGCCAGTCCGGTGGAGAGCCGCTTCCAACCGGAGGCGGACACCCTCAACAGGGATGCGGTGACATAGCATCGTTCACCGGGGAGAGCACGAAGCAAGCCGGAAGCCCATCGCGTGCGGAACGCCGGATGATGCGGCGTGACCGTGGTGACTACGCTCGTGTGCTTTTTCACTTTGCGCACGAGGCTGCG
>JBQCHK010000032.1:0-39973 GCA_051954725.1 Afipia sp.
CAACCGAGCTCGAGAGCTCTTCGGCGGCGGCGGCGACGGTGCCGACATTGCCGGAGGCTTTCTGCGAGGCCGCGCCGACCGTCGCTGCCCGCGAGGAGGCATCGCTGGCCGTCGCGGTCATCGACTGCGCCGTCGACTGCATCGCCGCGACCTGCGCCGAGATTTCCTCGGTCGCCTTGGCCGTCTGGTTCGCCAGCGCCTTCACTTCCGACGCGACCACCGCGAAGCCGCGACCGGCTTCACCGGCGCGCGCGGCTTCGATGGTTGCGTTGAGCGCGAGCAGGTTGGTCTGCGCCGCGATGGTGTGGATGAGCTGGACGACTTCGCCGATCTTCTCGGCGCCGCCGGACAGCACCTGCACCGTGGAGTTGGTGCGCTCGGCATCCGCCACCGCCTTGGTGGCGATCTCGTTAGACTGCGACACCTGACGGGAGATTTCCGCCACCGACGAGGACAGTTCTTCCGCTGCTGCTGCGACCGTCTCGACGTTCTGCGAGGCCTTCTCCGACGCCGAGCCGACAGTGGCCGCGCGGTTGCTGGCATCGGTTGCCGTCGAGGTCATGGTTTCCGCCGTCGACTGCATGCCGGCCGCCGAACTCGCCACCGAACGGACGATGCCGTTGACGTCGCGCTCGAAGTCGTTGGCCAGGCTGGCCATCATCGCGGCGCGTTCCGCAGCGGCGCGATCCTTGGTCTGCTGTTCGGCATGCTCGAGATCGCGGATACGGATCGCATTGTCCTTGAACACCTGGACGGTCGCGGCCATGGCCCCGATCTCGTCGCGGCGGCCGATGCCGGGGATTTCCTCGTCGAGCTTGCCTTCCGCGAGCGCCTGCATGCGGTGACCGAGCTGGCCGAGCGGACGGGTGATGCTGCGGCCCATCAGCCAGGCGATGACACCGGCGATGCCGGCGATGGCGAGAATGGCGACACCGAGCGCCATCGCGATCGGCATCAGCTTGGCATCGAGGTCGTCGAGATAGGCGCCGGTGCCGACGAACAGGTTCCAGCCCGGAACAGCGACCGCATAGGACATCTTGCGGATCGGCTTCTCCTCGCCGGGCTTCATGTATTCATAACGCAGGGTCACATTGCCCTTGGCGGCGACGCCGTCGCGCAACTCACGCGCGAGCTTGCGGCCGTTGGTCTCGACATCGAGACGGTTGGTGCCGATCTGCTTCGGGTTCGGCGCCGAGACGGTGATGCCGTCCATGGTGTAGGCGAACAGATAGCCGTCGCCCTTGTCATACGTCATCGTCCGGACCCGCTGGGCCCATTCCTCGATCGCCGCTTCCTTGGTCATCTTGCCGGCATCGACCTGCTTCTGCAGGGCCTGCGCCATGGTCAGCGCGGTATCGACGATGGCATGGGTCTGTTCAGTCCGCGCCCGCAGCATCTCGTTCTGCATCATGCGGCCAGCAAAAAGGCCCGCTGCAACGAGGCCAACAAGGGTCACGCCCACCAGAACACCCAGTTTCAGGGCGATGGGCCAGTTATTCAAAAATTTCACGACGGCTTCTCCGAAGGAATTGGCGCGGACGCGCCCAAGGATATGGACGCACCACCCTACCGTCAGACTATTGAGTCTTCCTTACTGCGCCGCGCTTCCGGCCGGCATTTGGCAGAGCGAACCCGACGCCAATACCTTTTGATCAGGAAAAATGCGGCCGCCGTGCAAGGCGGCCGCATCAAAGCACGCTACGCGGCGCGGACCTTGGACAGGAACTGGTTGACCGCCTGATCGAGCTTGCCGGCCTGGGTGTCGAGCTCGCGGGCATTGGACAGCACGTCCGACGCCGCCGAGCCCGTGGCCGCCGCCGCCGAACTGACGCCGCCAATGTGCTGGCTGATCTCGCCGGACCCCGACGCGACCGACTGGATGTTGCGCGCGATCTCGCGCGTCGCCGCGCCCTGCTCCTCGACCGCGCTCGAGATGTTCATGGTGATCTCGCTCATCTGGGCGATGGTCTGCGTGATGCCGTGAATCGCCACCACCGCGTCGCTGGTGGTCGACTGCATCGCCGCGACCTGCGCCGAGATTTCCTCGGTGGCCTTGGCGGTCTGGGTGGCCAGCGCCTTCACCGCCGACGCGACCACCGCGAAGCCGCGACCGGCATCACCGGCGCGCGCGGCTTCGATGGTTGCGTTGAGCGCGAGCAGGTTGGTCTGCGCCGCGATGGTGTGGATGAGCTGGACGACCTCGCCGATCTTCTCGGCGCCGCCGGACAGCACCTGCACCGTCGCGTTGGTACGCTCGGCGTCGGCCACCGCCTTGGTGGCAATCTCGTTGGACTGCGACACCTGACGGGAGATTTCCGCCACCGACGAGGACAGCTCTTCCGCCGCCGCCGCGACCGTCTCGACGTTCTGCGACGCCTTCTCCGAGGCCGCACCCACCGTCGCCGCGCGATTGCTGGCTTCGCTCGCTGTCGACGTCATGCTCTCGGCCGTCGACTGCATGCCGGCCGCCGAACTCGCCACCGAACGAACGATGCCGTTGACGTCACGCTCGAAGTCGTTGGCCAGGCTGGCCATCATCGCGGCGCGCTCCGCAGCGGCGCGTTCGTTGGCCTGATCCTCGGCATGTTCCAGATCGCGGATGCGGATCGCATTGTCCTTGAACACCTGAACCGTCTTCGCCATGGCTCCGATCTCGTCGCGGCGGCCGATGCCGGGGATTTCCTCGTCGAGCTTGCCTTCCGCCAGCGCCTGCATGCGGTGACCGAGCTGACCGAGCGGGCGGGTGATGCTGCGGCCCATCAGCCAGGCGATGAACCCGGCGACGGCGCCGATGGCGAGGATCGCCGCGCCCAGCGCCATCGCGATCTGCGTCAGCTTGGCGTCGAGGTCGTCAATATACGCGCCGGTGCCGACGAACATATTCCAGCCGGGAATACCGGCGGCGTACGAGACCTTCGGGCTCAATCCCGACTGGCCGGGCTTCTGCCAGGAATAATAGATCGTGACGTCGCCCTTGGCTGCGACGCCATCGCGCATTTCGCGGGTCGACTTGCGGCCGTTCACTTCCTTGTCGAGATGGCTGGTCCCGATCTCCTTCGGGTTCAGCACCACAACCGCGATGCCATCCATCGTATAAGCGAACAGATAGCCGCCGCCGTTGTCGTACTTCATGGTCTTGACCCGCTCGACCCACTCGGCGATCGCGGCGTCCTTGGTCATCTTGCCGGCTTCCACCTGCTTCTGCAGGCCCAGCGCCATGGTGCGTGCGCTATCGACGATCGCGCGCAGCTGCTCCTTGCGCGCGCCGAACATCTCAGTCTTCATCATGCTGCCGGCAAAAAGGCCCGCAGCCACGAGGCCGATAAGGGTCACACCCACCAGAACGCTCAGCTTCAGAGCGATGGGCCAGTTGTTCAGGAATTTCACGACGGCTTCTCCGAAGGAATCGGCGCGGACGCGCCTGAAGTAAGAATTCTCTTCTTCTACAGAGAGACTGTTGAATCTTCCTTACCCGGGCCGGCCCGTGCGCGCGGCCACGGTGAGGACCCGCGCGACAAAAAAGCGCGGCCCCCGAAGAGACCGCGCCTGGTGCGTATTCGATTGTCGTGACCGGAGTCGCGTTCGAAGACCGACGCCGCTTCCGCTCGCCTGCGCCCCTCAGCAGCCCGGCCGCTGAAAATCTGCTGTCCCGGACGCGACGCAATGCGCAGCATCCGGGGCACGCCCGCTCAGACTTGCAGGGGCCTCAGAACTGCAGAGCCTTGGCCTGCTTGACCTGCGGCAGCTTGGCGACGTTGGCGAGCACGTCCGCCGGCACCGGGCCATCGACCTCGACCAGCGCGATGGCATCGCCACCCTGCTCGTGACGGCCGAGATTGAAGGTCGCGATGTTGACCTTGGCATCGCCCAGCAGACTCGCGAACTTGCCGATGAAGCCCGGCTTGTCCTCGTTGGTGATGTAGATCATCGACTTGCCGAACTCGGCGTCCACCCGGATGCCCTTGACGGCGACGAGGCGCGGCTTGCCGTCGGCATAGACCGTGCCCGACACCGAACGCGACTGCCGCTCGGTGGTCACCGTGATCGTGATCAGGCTTTCGTAGTCGCTCTGCGCTGCGCGGACGACCTCGTCCACCACCATGCCGCGCTCCTTGGCGACGACCGGCGCGGACACCACGTTGACGTCGCCCAGCATCGGCCGCAGCAGGCCCGACAGCGCCGCCGAGGTCAGCGCCTTGATCTTCATTTCGGCGACGTGACCTTCATAGGTGATCTCGACCTTGGAGATACCGGTCTCGGTGAGCTGGCCCGCGAACGAACCGAGCTTCTCGGCGAGTTCAATGAACGGCTTGAGCTTCGGCGCTTCTTCCGCCGTGATCGAGGGGAAGTTGACCGCGTTCGAGATCGCGCCGGTCAGGAGGTAGTCCGACATCTGCTCTGCGACCTGCAACGCGACGTTCTCCTGCGCTTCGGTGGTGGACGCGCCGAGGTGCGGAGTGCAGATCACGTTGGGATGGCCGAACAGCACGTTGGTCTTGGCCGGCTCCTCGACGAACACGTCGAAGGCCGCGCCAGCGATGTGCTTGGAGTCGAGCGCATCGACCACCGCCTGCTCATCGACCAGACCGCCGCGGGCGCAATTAACGATGCGCACGCCCTTCTTCATCTTCTTGATCGCATTCGCGTCGATGATGTTCCTGGTCTTCTCGGTCAGCGGCGTGTGCAGCGTGATGAAATCGGCGCGCTTGAGCAGGTCGTCGAGATCGACCTTCTCAACGCCGATGTCCTTGGCGCGCTCAGGCGACAGGAACGGATCGAACGCGATCACCTTCATCTTCAGGCCCAGCGCGCGATCGGCGACGATCGAGCCGATGTTGCCGCAGCCGATGACGCCCAGCACCTTGCCGGTGATCTCGACACCCATGAAGCGGTTCTTCTCCCACTTGCCGGCCTGGGTGGAGGCATCGGCCTGCGGAATCTCGCGGGCCAGCGCCAGCATCAGGGTGATGGCGTGCTCGGCGGTGGTGATCGAGTTGCCGAACGGCGTGTTCATCACGATGACGCCCTTGGCCGTCGCCGCCGGGATTTCAACGTTATCGACGCCGATGCCGGCGCGGCCGATCACCTTGAGCTTCTTGGCCTTGGCGAGCACCTTCGCGGTCGCCTTGGTCGCCGAGCGGATGGCGAGGCCGTCATAGTTGCCGATGATCTCGGCGAGCTTGTCCTTGTCCTTGCCGAGATCGGGCTGGAAATCGACTTCGACGCCGCGATCCTTGAAGATCTGCACCGCGGCGGGGGACAGGGCGTCGGAAATGAGAACTTTGGGCTTGGCCATGGAAGACTCCAATCAGAACGGTGAATGCGATCAGTTGTGGCGCGTCTCGATGATCTCGTAGTGCTGCGAGGTGGCATCGAAACGCGAGAGCACGGCGCGCGCCTTGGGCGGCACGACACCTTCTTCGTAATTGGGACCGGCGAAGGCGATCACGGCGTCGAGGGAATCGAACAGCATCACAGTGATGAATTCGACTTCGTCGCCGACGGCCCGCCGCAGCAGGTCGATGGTGCGGAAGCCCGCGATCTTGCGCGCCAGGATGCCGGGAAAGATTTCCGTCCGCAGCAGATGCTCGTAGGCATCCGCGTTCGCGGGCGTGGTCCAGCCGTGCCAGATGCGGGAGATCATGGGCAACTCCGAAGCCGGTGAATGGCGATATGTGATCCGTTGGGCGGTCTGCTCCCTCTCCCCGTTTGCGGAGAGAGGGTCGGGGAGAAGGGCGAATTCAAAAGAGATGCCCCTCACCCGACCGCTTCGCGGTCGACCTCTCCCCGCACGCAGGGAGAGGTGAAACACATCACGCCGCCTTGGCGAGCGAGGCCTTGGTCTCGGCGAAGGCCCAGTCGAGCCACTGCGTGAGCACTTCGACGTCCTTGGTCTCGACGGTCGCGCCGCACCAGATGCGAAGGCCCGGAGGCGCGTCGCGATAGGCGCCGAGGTCGTAACCGGCGCCTTCCTTCTCGACAGCGGCAACCAGCTTCTTGGCGAAATCGGCCTGCGCGTCGGCGGGCAGCGCGGTGATCGCCGGATCGACGACCTTCATGCACACCGAGGTATTGGAGCGAATCGCCGCGTCCTTGGCGAGGAAATCGACCCACGGGGTCTTCGCCTGCCAGTCGGCCAGCACCTTGGTGTTGGCATCGGCCCGCGCGATCAGGCCCTTGAGGCCGCCGGCCGCCTTGGCCCAGTTGAGCGCATCGAGATAATCCTCGACGCAGAGCATCGACGGCGTGTTGATGGTCTCGCCGACGAAGATCCCTTCGATCAGCTTGCCGCCCTTGGTCATGCGGAAGATCTTCGGCAGCGGCCACGGCGGGGTGTAGCTCTCAAGGCGAGCCACCGCGCGCGGCGACAGGATCAGCATGCCGTGCGCGGCCTCGCCGCCCAGCGCCTTCTGCCAGGAGAAGGTGACGACATCGAGCTTGGCCCAGTCGAGCGGCTGCGCGAACGCCGCCGAGGTGGCGTCGCAGATGGTCAGGCCTTCGCGATCGGCGGCGATCCAGTCGGCGTTGGGCACGCGCACGCCCGAGGTGGTGCCGTTCCAGGTGAAAACGACGTCTGAATTCTTGTCGACCTGCGACAGGTCGGGCAGTTCGCCATAGCCGGCGTTGAGCTTGACTACGTCCTTGAGCTTGAGCTGCTTCACCACATCGGTGACCCAGCCATCGCCGAACGATTCCCACGCGATGGTGGTGACCGGACGCGGGCCGAGCAGCGACCACAGCGCCATTTCGACAGCGCCGGTATCGGACGCGGGAACGATGCCGATGCGGTAATCGGCCGGCACCTCAAGCACTTCGCGCGTCAGGTCGATCGCGAGCTTGAGTTTGGCCTTGCCGACCTTCGCGCGATGCGAGCGGCCGAGGGCAGCGTCCTTGAGATTTGCGGGGGTCCAGCCGGGGCGCTTGGCGCAGGGGCCGGAAGAGAAATGCGGCACGTTCGGCCGCGCAGCGGGCTTCGCTACAGTCATCATCTATCCTTCCAGATAGCTAGCCTCCCGTTGGGGGGAGGTGTCCCGCCGCCGTCAATATGGGAGCTTCCGGGTTTCGTCAAGAAACTTCCGGCGGAGATGATCACAAGACCGACATGACAGCGTTGCATCACGCACGACGGCATCCCCCACCCCGCCCGGCTGCGCCGGCCGACCCTCCCCGCAAGGGAGAGGGAAAAGAATTCGTGCACCATCAAGGGTTCGGTTTGATGCTTGCAGCGCAATGCGTGGGCGAGTCATCCCTCCCCTCGATGGGGAGGGTAGCTGGCCGCAGGCCAGCCGGGTGGGGTGACGATCACACTGCTTGCTCCACACCTCACTTCGGCGCGGCGCCGACCGGCGGGCCGCCCGGCGGCCGGTGCAGGAACGTGATGGACACGTATGCGCCGATCCACGACCCCAGCGCCGCGAACGCGACGTAAACCCAGTTCTCGGTGTAACTGATGACGGCGTAGGACGAGAGCAGATACCAAAGACTGCTCCAGTTCGCGGCAGGAATACGCCGCCGCGCCACCACCGCCGACGTGAACATCACATAGATCGCGTCGGTCGCGGCGGTGGAGAGCAACACGCCCGCCGCCGTCAATGGATTGAAAGCGATCATCGCCGAACCTCGCTGATACAAACGTGTCTTTGAAAACAGTCGTCAGAGTCCCAGCGCCCGTTCCGTTTCGCCGACCCAGCGCCGGATCGATGCGTAGCCGTCGAGATGAAAGCAGCCCTCATGGGCGAGGCGGGTGTAGGCCAGCAGGGAAATATCCGCGAGCGTCGGTTCGTCGCCGACCAGAAATCGCGCATCGTGGAGATGATGCTCCATGCGCGCCAGCGCGGCGTAGCCGCGCTTGACCTTCTCGGGATCGAGATCGCCCTGCGACTTGCCGAGATAGACCATCTGCATCCGGCACACCGCGATATAAGGCTCGTGGCTGTACTGCTCCCAGAACAGCCACTCGTCCATCTTGGCGGCAAGAAAATCGTCGTCGGGGATTAACGCGCTGCCGCGTGCGAGATAACGGATGATAGCGTTGGACTGCGCCAGCGCGCGGCCGTCGTCGAGCACCACCACCGGCACCTGCCCCGCGCTGTTGAGCTTGAGAAACTCCGCGGCGCGCGTGCCGCCCGCTATCATGTCCACGTCGACCCAGGTGTAGGGCAGCGCAAGTGCATCGCACACCCACTTCACTTTCAGGCAGTTGCCGGAGTTCAGGTCACCGTGGATCTTCATGGCCGCGCCTCCTCACGGAAGTCCAGCCCAACAGCCAAAACGGCCGCTGTCAACGACAGCGGCGAGACGAAACGCGTGTCCCGGGCGCGATGCAACGCGCTTGCGTTGCAAAGCAGACCCGGGACCTTCGAGAATTCCGAGCGTGGAACGCCCCGGCTCTGCGGAGCGGCATGACGTACGCCGCACCGCGTCCGGGGCACGAGGCGAGAGTCAGAACTTGTAACCGAGACCGCCGCGCACGGTGTTGACGCTGGTGTCGACCGCGCCGGTGAAGCGCACATACTCATACTCTGCGCGGGCGAACAGGCCGCCCCACAGCATCATGTCGACGCCGACGCCGGCCGAATAGCCATAGAGCAGATGGTTGTTCTGGGATTCGCTGCCGGTAACCACGGCGGGCGTAGCGGTCAGTGCATCCGCGGGCGTCGCCCCCCATCGATCGGAAACGGTGACGCTGCGCACGATGTTGGCATTGCCGAGCGCAACGCCGCCGAACATGTACGGCAGGAAGTTCTCATAGGCATAGCCGGCGCGAACGCGAAGCGTGCCCATGTCGGTGATCTCCATCGAGCCGGACGAGGTCGCGGTGACGGCGTGAAAGTTGCCGTCGCTCAGCGCGGCGCCCGAAATCCGGCTCATGGTCGCGGACGAGCTGCCTTTGAAGCTGCCATGCATGTAGCTGGCTTCGACGCCGAGCACGACGTCTTCCCACTGGGCATTGTAACCGGCGAAAGCGCCGAAGGCCGAGTTGCGCTGCGATGTCTTGCCCAGCGCCAGTGGCCACTGCGACACCGCCATGTCGTTCTCGATCACCGTGTTGGCGAGAATGCGCGACGTGATCCCGCTATGCGATTTCGAGAAATCCATATCGGTCGAGCCGTAGCCGGCCTGGCCGCCGACATAGTAGCCCTGCCAGATCGTGACGGTTCGGCTCAATCCTTCGCTGAGGCCTCCGCGCAGCACCGGAAAGTCCGGCAGGTCCGCGGCCTGAGCCCCCTGCACCGCTCCGGCCATCGCGACCGCAAGTATCAACCGACGCATCACCGCACTCCGTCATAAACGCTTAACTGTGTTTGATGATGCGCGGTTAACCTTAACCAATCGTTCCCACGGCGCATCCGGCGCAAAAGAAAACGGCGCGGAAAGAATCCGCGCCGTGAAAGTTCCTGGAGAATGATCGCGCCCGCTTAGCCCTTGGTGACCAGCGGCGGCGGAGGCGGCAGATAGGCAGGCTCCGGATCGATCGCCCAGCGCACGCCGAGTTTCAGGTCGTGCGAGGTGATGTGTTTGAAGGCCATCGGATTGTAGACGTTGTTCGTGCCGTCATACGCAATGATGTCGCCGCTCAACGCATCGCCAAGATCGACGTAGCGATAGGCCAGTTCCATCGTCAGGCTCGGAGAGACCTTGTAGGCAAGGCCGGCATGGACCGCCCAGGCGAAGTTCCACTTCGACGCACTGGCTGCATACGCCGAACTGGGAACGCCAAGCGACAATCCATTGTCCGTGAAGCCAGAGATCGTGTTGCGCGAGGTGCCGATACCGACGCCGACGAACGGGGTGATGCACCACCAGGTGCCGAGGTCGGCATAGGCGTTGGCGAGGAACAGCCATTCCGACTTGCTGCCACCGTAATTGTCGATGCCAGTCTGAACACCGTTCGTGAAAACCAGATCGGAGCCGTGGAAATTGGCGTTGCCGCGATATTCACCGGTGACGTCCGCGCGGAACCAGTTGTTGAACTGATAGCCGGCGCCGATTCCGAAGATTCCCGCAGTGTCGAAGCCGAGGCCCTGATGCTGCACGCTCGTGCCGGGCGTGTAATACAGCGCGTTGTCGAGGCTCTTCACCTTCTGATTGCTGAAGCCGATATCGCCGCGCAGATACCAGCCGCCGAAATCGGCCGGCGGCGGCACATACATCGGAGGCGGCGCGATGGGGAGATCGGCGGCCATCGCCGTGCTCGACATCAGCGCTAACGCGCCAGCGGTCATCAGAAATCGGGAGCTACGCATAAGTCCGGTCCTTTCGCCGGTGAGGCACACGGAGCCCCACACTCAAAAACTCACGGCCGGACCATCGCACCAAAAGTTTAAGCGGCACTTAACCCTAATTCTTAACCGCGATTTTTAATCTGGCCTAAGGAGCGCGGTTAAGCTTTCGCTAACGTCCGCGTCACGACGGTTAAAGGTGTGTTGAAGGACAGCAACAACGCATGACGCTCCTCATCCTGAGGAGCGCGCATCTTGCGCGCGTCTCGAAGAATGATGTCCCAGGCGCGATGCAGCGTGAAACGCTGCTTCGCAGAACCGGGACCGTCGAGAATTCGGAGTGTGGAACGGCCCCGGATCGGCGAAGCCGCGTAAGAATGCCGCACCGCGTCCGGGGCACGGCACAATCCAGGCCTCATGGTTCGAGACGGCGCTGTCGCGCCTCCTCACCATGAGGATTGGTTACTCAGAACAACATCAACATTCGATGTCATCACCGGGCATGGCCGATCGAAGAACGGCGTTGCTTCCGCTCGCCTATGTCCCGGTGATCCGATGAGGCGGGCACGGCGCGTCCCTAAGCGGGATGGCCGGGGCAAGCCCGGCCATGACACCGCGTAGCTTACGCCCGCTTCTTCCTGACGTTGGGCAGGAACACGGCGAGCAGACCGATCGCCGGTAGGAACGCGCAGACCTGATAGACGAAGTCGATGCCCTTGAGGTCGGCCAGCGCGCCGAGCACCGCGGCGCCGATGCCGCCGATGCCGAAGGTGAAGCCGAAGAACACGCCCGAGATCATGCCGACGCGATGCGGCATCAGTTCCTGCGCATAAACCACGATCGCCGGGAACGCCGACGAGATGATGAAGCCGATGAAGATGCTCAGCACCGCGCTCCAGAACAGGTCGGCATGGGGCAACATCAGCGTGAACGGCAGCGCGCCGAGGATCGAGAACCAGATGACGTATTTGCGCCCGAAGCGATCGCCGAGCGGCCCTCCGAAGAACACGCCCGCGGCGTTCGCGCCGAGGAAGATGAACAGATAGAGCTGCGCCGCCTGCGTCGACAGGCCGAACTTGTGAATGAGATAAAGCGTGTAATAGCTGCCGAGGCTCGCCATGTAGAACGCCTTGGAGAACACCAGCACCACGAGGATCACCAGCGCGAACTGGGTCACGCGGTCCGACAGCGCGTCCGGATGCGCGACGGGCTTCGCCGATCTGCGCGGCGCGATGCGCGGCTTGTACCAGCGGCCGACCTGGAACAGGATGAAGATGGCGAGCGCGGCAACCAGCGAGAAGCCAGCAATGCTGCCCTGCCCGAATGGCACCACGATCAGCGCCGCCAGCACCGGGCCGATGGCGGTGCCGAAATTGCCGCCGACCTGAAACAGCGATTGCGCGAATCCGAACCGGCCGCCGGAGGCGAGGCGCGCGATGCGCGACGACTCGGGATGAAAAATCGCCGAGCCGGTGCCGACCAGCGCCGCCGCCACCAGGATCACCCAGTAGTGATGCGCGACGCTGAGCAGGATCAGGCCGCAGAAGGTGAAGCTCATGCCGATGGCGAGCGAGAACGGCTTTGGATAGCGATCGGTATAGAGACCCACGATCGGCTGCAGCAGCGACGAGGTGAACATGAACGCCAGCGTGATCAGGCCGATCTGGGTGAAGTCGAGCGCGTAGTTGTCCTTGAGGATCGGATAGACCGACGGGATCAGCGACTGCATCAGGTCGTTGAGAAAATGCGAGAAACTGATTCCGGCCAGCACCGTCATGGCCGGACCGGCCGGCGACGGCGTGGCCTGCGCGGGCTCGACCACCACGGGCGCAGCGAGCGTTTCTTCGGTGACGACGACGGGCTTGTTCACGGCGCGATCCGGCAAATGAATGGGGTTCAATACAGGGGCCGCACGGCAAATCGCGCGGCGGCTGCCCTCACCTAAAGCCTGGCGCTGCACCGCGCCAGCCCGGGTTTCCCATGGCTGCAATGCGCAAACCGCCGCGACGGACGATCAGGCGGCGGCGGTGAAACTCAACGCGGAGACGATCATGTCGACGGCCTCCTCGACCACGTCGCGGTCGTCGCCCTCGCCCATCACCCGGATCACCGGTTCGGTGCCGCTGGAGCGAACCAGCAGCCGGCCGCTGCCGTTGAGCCGCTTCTCGGCCGCGGTGATCGCCGACTTGACCTCGGGATTGTCGAGCGGCTTGCCGGAGCGATAGCGCACATTCTTGAGAATCTGCGGCAGCGGTTCGAAGCGATGGCAGACCTCCGACACCGGACGGCCGAGTTTCTGCACCACCGACAGCACCTGCAGCGCCGACACGAAGCCATCGCCCGTGGTGGTGAAATCCGACATGATGATATGGCCGGAAGGCTCGCCGCCGAGATTGTAGCCCTGCTGGAGCATCTGCTCGAGCACATAGCGATCGCCGACCGGCGTACGCACCAGGTCGAGGCCCTCGCCTTTGAGGAAACGTTCGAGGCCGAGATTGGACATCACGGTCGCGACGATGCCGGGCCTGGCGAGGCGGCCGTCTTCCTTCCAGCTCTGCGCGATCACCGCCAGCAACTGGTCGCCATCGACCAGGTGGCCGCGTTCGTCGATCACCAGCACGCGATCGGCGTCGCCGTCGAGCGCGATGCCGACGTCGGCGCGCATCTCGCGCACCTTGCGGCTTAGCGCTTCAGGCGATGTCGATCCGCACTCCTTGTTGATGTTGAAACCGTCGGGCTCGACACCGATGGAAATCACATCGGCGCCCAGCTCCCACAGCGCCTCGGGCACCACCTTGTAGGCAGCACCGTTGGCGCAATCGACCACCACGCGCAGGCCTTCCAGGCTGAGATCGCGCGGCAGCGTGCGCTTGGCGAATTCGATATAACGATCATGGACGCCGTCGATGCGGCGGGCGCGGCCGAGGCTCGCGCTTTCGGCCAGCCGGCGGTCGAGGTTTTCGTCCATCAACTGTTCGATCTGTTTCTCGACATCGTCGGACAGCTTGAAGCCCTGCGGGCCGAACAGCTTGATGCCGTTATCGTCGAACAGGTTGTGCGAGGCGGAAATCATCACGCCGAGATCGGCGCGCATCGACTTGGTGAGCATCGCAACCGCCGGCGTCGGCATCGGGCCGAGCAGCAGCACGTCCATGCCGACCGAGGTGAATCCGGCCACCATCGCGTTTTCGATCATGTAACCGGACAGGCGGGTGTCCTTGCCGATCACCACGCGATGACGATGCTCGCCGCGCTGAAATGCGAGTCCTGCGGCCTGACCGACCTTGAGAGCCAGCTCCGGCGTGATGAGGCCATTCGCCCGGCCACGGATGCCGTCGGTCCCGAAATACTTGCGCGCCATGAATCAATATCCCCTGCGCTGCCCGAATGCCTGCATCGGCTCGGCGGCGCATCCCTCATTATATTCCGGGCCGACTTATAAAGCCCCTGCCGTCGGCGCGGCTTCAAAAAATATGATGAATCATTACTGCGGCCCGCGTCGCCGCGAGCCGTTTATCCAATTGAAATATATGATATTTTTTGACTTCCAGCGACAGATCTTGTCCACAGGAGACAAGACTACTTCTTTCGCTTGATGTCCTGATCATGCTTGGAGGGCGCCGGCTGGGTCACGCTGACCGGATCGGACCCCGGGAACGACTCCTCCAGGCCTTCCTCCAGCGCCTCGTCGAGCTTTTCCTTGCGGTTTTTCGGATCTTTGTCCTTGGCCGGGTCGTGCCCGGTCTGGTGGTGCTTGGCCTGATCCTTGGCCTGATCCTTGGCGTGTTTCTCGGCGGTTGTCATGTCGCGCTCCGGTTATGGCGGAAAACAACGCGCCAGCGCCGTGGCCGTTCCCGATCGCGGATGCGAGGCCCGGCGTCACTCGCCGGCCTTGTCGTCCTTCTCGGGCTCCGCGGGCCCGGGCTGGGTCACGCTGACCGGGTCTGAGGCGGGGAAGGTCCCCTTCAGCCCCTCGTCAAGCTCCTGTTCGAGCACACGCTTCTCGCTTTCGCGCTTACTGGCTGCGTCCGGGCGGGACCCGTTATCGTTCATGACGTCCTCCATCATGCGACGCTATTTGCACATGCTTCAGCCATGTTAGATGATCGCTGGAACCTGAAAAACAATAAGCGCCCGAGGACACAAGGATGAAAGACATCACCTGCATCGAGGACCTGCGGCTGATCCACAAGCGCCGCGTGCCCAAGGCGTTCTTCGATTACGTCGATCGCGGGTCCTATGCCGAGGAAACGCTGCGCGCCAACCGCAGCGACATGGAACGCCTCAAATTCCGCCAGCGCATCCTCGTCGATATCGCCAGGCGCGAACTCGACACCACGATCCTCGGCGAGAAGGCCAGCATGCCGCTGATCCTCGCGCCGGTGGGATCGACCGGCATGCAGTATGCCGATGGCGAAATCCACGCCTGCCGCGCGGCGCAGGCCGCCGGCATCCCCTACACGCTCTCGACCATGTCGATCTGCTCGATCGAGGACGTCGCCACCAATGTCGAGAAGCCGTTCTGGTTTCAGCTCTACGTGATGAAGGACCGCGGCTTCGTGAAGGCGCTGATCGAGCGCGCGATTGCCGCAAAATGCAGCGCGCTGGTGCTCACGGTCGATCTGCAGGTGATCGGCCAGCGCCACGCCGACATCAAGAACGGCCTGACGGTGCCGCCGCAACTGCTCAAGCTGAAGAACATCATCGACTTCGCCACCAAGCCGGGCTGGATCGCCGGCATGGCGCGCACCAAGCGGCGCAACTTCGGCAACATCGCGGGCCACCTGGCCGGCGTTGACGATCTCGCCTCGGTCTCCGGCTGGGTGGCAGCGCAGTTCGATGCATCGCTGAACTGGAAGGACGTCGAGTGGATCCGCAGCATCTGGCCGGGCAAGCTGGTGATCAAGGGCATCCTCGACGTGGTCGATGCGCGTGAAGCGGTGAAGACCGGCGCCGAAGCGCTGGTGGTGTCGAACCACGGCGGCCGTCAGCTCGACGGCGCGCCGTCCTCGATCTCGGTGCTGCCGGACATCGTGCAGGATGTCGGCTCGCAGATCGAAGTGCTGTTCGACGGCGGCATCCGTTCGGGTCAGGATTTGATGCGCGCGCTCGCGCTCGGCGCCAAGTCGTGCATGATCGGCCGTGCGTATATTTATGGCCTCGGCGCCGGCGGACAGGAGGGCGTCGCCACCGCGCTCGACGTGATCGCCAAGGAACTCAGCGTCACCATGGGCCTGTGCGGCGTCAACCACGTCAAGGACATCGACCGCCGCGTGCTGACTGATTACCTCCAGACCAACGCGGTCAGCAGCCCGCGGAGTTGAGACGGAGAACTCCGAACTCGTCATTCCCATGTGACTGTCATGTCCCGCCACAAGGGAACGAATAAGACATACAACCCGTTCGATGTCGTCCCCGCGAACGCGGGGACCCATAACCACCGGATGCGGTTGTGACGCATGCACTCTAATTGTCGCGACCCGCGAGGCCAGGGAGTATGGGTCCCGGCTTTTGCCGGGACGACTCGAAGCATCGCGCGTCATTCCTGGCCCCTCATCCTGAGGAACGCGCTTTTGCGCAACGCCTCGAAGGATGAGGCCGTTCGTGTCCCGGGAGCGATGCAGCGTGTCAAAAGCGCGTTCACGCGCGTCTTCGACACGATGCTTCGCAGACCCGGGATCGTTCCACATTCGGAGTCTGGAACGGCCCCGGATCAGCAGCGCACCGCTAGCGCGCTGCGCAGCATCCGGGGCACGTATGGCACCTGAAAAGGCCGCCCCTACTCGCAGCTCCAGCGATAGGTATCGTCCCGCGCCAGTGTCGCGGTGCAGGCTCTCTGCTGCGGCTGATCGCTGCCCGCCGCCTTGAACGACACCGAGCCGGCCAGACGGCGCGGCTCGCCGCCACGGCGCATATCGACATCGACCACCGTGTTGCCCTTGCGGGTGAAGTCGTCGCGGATCTCCTGCTTGATCTTGTCGATCATCGTCGGGTTGAACCCGCGCGCGCCCTGCCAGGTCGCGTAGCCCGCATAGGCCGTCGCCGCGAGGATCGCGATCACGACCAGCTTTCCGTTTCGATTCATCAACTCGGTCCTGTGTGAAGCCGAACGCATGGCCGGCCGCCTGCCTCAGCTTGTAACCCAATTGCGCGGGTGATGCAGCAAGCGCGAATTATTTCGCAAGATCGGCTTCGACCAGCGCGCGCAGCTCCGGCGTGACCTGCGGCCGTTTGCCGAACCACAGTTCGAAGCCGCGCACCGCCTGATGGAGCAGCATTCCGAGACCGTCCGCGGTTTCAAGTCCGCGCGCTTTCGCCGCCTTGAGCAGCGCGGTCTCAAGCGGCACATAGACCAGATCGGCGACCACGGCATCGCCGGGCAATTGCGTGAGATCGATAGCGAGTGGCGGCTGTCCCTTCATGCCGAGCGAGGTGGTGTTCACCAGCAAACCCGCGCGGGGCAGCATCGATTCAACGTTATCCCACGCAAGCACCGACACGTGATCGCCGAACTGCTTCGCCAGCACCTGCGCGCGCTCGGCGGTGCGATTGGCGAGATGAACGCGCGCGATGCCGCGATCGAGCAGGCCAAAAATCACCGCGCGCGACGAGCCCCCCGCGCCAAGCACCAGCGCCTCCTGCGCGCGATCCCACCCCGGGGCCGAGGCATCGAGATTGCCGATGAAGCCCTCGACGTCGGTGTTGGTGGAATGCAATGCGTCGTTCACAAAGTACAGCGTGTTGGCGGCCCCGACCGCGCGGGCGCGCGCGTCGGGCTGTGAGAGCGCCAGCGCCTGCTCCTTGTGCGGAATGGTGACGTTGGCGCCGCGATAGCCGCGCGCGCTCAAATGGCCAATGAAGTCCGCGAAAGCGGCCGGCTCCACCGCCTCGATGCGATAATCGCCCGGTATGCCGAGCGTGCGCAGCCAGTATTTGTGGATGATCGGCGAGCGCGAATGCGCGGCCGGCCACCCGATCAGGCACGCGGCGGGATTGGCACTCATCGACGACAGCTCCGTTGGAATTCGACCGGCCGCGCAAGTTTTGCGCGGACAAGCGGTCAAATCACGCGGCAGCGGAGCCTGTCAATCCGGCCTGACGGCAGCCTTGAGCTTGATCTCGTCCACTGCGCTCGAAATGTCGCTGCGATAGCGCACGACGGGCGGCCGCGCGCCATGAATCAGCAGTTCGCGCCGTACCCGCGGCGACGCGCCGGTGAGGAACACACGCAGGCCCTGATGGCGCGCTTTCCCGGCGACGCGCGCGATGACGTTGGCGGCGGAGGAATCGAGCAGCGGCACCGCCGCAAAGTCGATCACCAGCCCCTTGCGGCCGCTCGGAATCCGGTCGAGCACTGCGCCGATGGTGGAGGCCGCGCCGAAAAAGAACGCACCCGAGATGCGATAGACGATCACGTCGGGATCGGTGGCGAGCGACGGATCGTACGGCACGCGGTCGCCATTCGACGTATCGGCCCTGTCGTCCAGTGCGAGCGGCGCACGGCTTTCGATCGCCGTCGCCGAGGCCATGCGATGAATGAACAGCATCGCGCCCAGCGCGAAGCCGACGACGATGCCTTCGGTGAGATCGCGAAACACGGTGAGCAGGAAGGTCGCGAGCAGCACCGCGGCGTCGCCCCATGACGAGCGGACCAGCAGCGCGAACTCCTGCTTTTCGGCCATGGTCCATGCCACCACCACCAGCACCGCCGCCAGCGCGCACAGCGGCACATAGCTCGCGAGCGGCGCGGCGATCAGGATGAACAGCAGCACGAACACCGAGTGCATGATGCCGGCGACGGGACTGCGTGCGCCGGCGCGGATGTTGGTGGCGGTGCGCGCGATCAGGCCGGTCACGCAGATGCCGCCGAACAGCGCCGACGCCATGTTGCCGACGCCCTGCGCCACCAGTTCGCAGTTCGAGCGATGCCGTCGCCCGGTCATGCCGTCGGCGACCACGGCGGAGAGCAGGGATTCGATCGAGCCCAGCAGAGCGAAGGCAATGGCGTCGGGCAGCACCGCCTGCATCTTCTGCAACGAGAACGCCGGTAGCATCGGCGCCGGAAGCGTTTCCGGAATGCCGCCGAAGCGCGAGCCGATGGTGTCCACCGGCAGGCCGAGCATCGACGCGGCGAGGGTAGCGGCAACCACGCCGATCAGAATTCCCGGCCAGTTCGGGCGCAGGATACGCAACACCGCCATTATGGCGATGGTCCCCGCCGCAAGCGCCACCGCCGACGGATTGACGGTGCCGGCCGCTGCGCCGAGCGCGGCGAGCTTGGGCAGGAACGCCGCCGGCTCATGGCCCGGCAATGTCAGGCCGAGCAGATCCCTGATCTGGCTTGCGAAGATGATGACGGCGATGCCGGCGGTGAAGCCCACCGTCACCGGGTAGGGAATGAACTTGACGTAGGTGCCGAGGCGCAGGAAGCCGGCCACGATCAGGAACGCGCCGGCCATCATGGTCGCGAGGATGACGCCGTCGAGGCCTTGGTTCTGCACCGTCTGCGCGACGAGAACGATGAACGCGCCCGCCGGACCGCCGACCTGAAAACGGCTGCCGCCGAACAGCGAGACAAAAAAGCCGCCAACGATGGCGGTGTAGAGACCCCGGTCGGGTGTCACGCCCGAGGCAATCGCAATCGCCAT
Source organism: Afipia sp. (assembly GCA_051954725.1). Classification (GTDB taxonomy): domain Bacteria; phylum Pseudomonadota; class Alphaproteobacteria; order Rhizobiales; family Xanthobacteraceae; genus Afipia. The sequence goes on from JBQCHK010000032.1 coordinate 18,872, forward strand.
CGACAACGGCAGCGCGACGATCGCGACCGTCAGCCCCGCGACGACATCGGCGCGGAAGCCTGCGAGGCCATAGCCCTCGCGCAGCACGGTGATCAGCTTTGGCGTGAACAGCTCGACGAAGCTCGGTTCAGAGGAAGGGCGCACCGCGCGAGCCGAAATGTCCATCTCCAAAGTCCAGCCGTTGGAAAGTTAAGCCTGTGGCGGCTCCTTAAGCCGCACGCCGCGCCCGCCTTGTTCGCTGCGTGCGTTGTCACCGATCAGTTCGACGCCGGCCTGGTTGAAGGCCGCGACGACGCGGGTGAGCGACTCGACGACACCGCGCACGACGCCGTCGCTCGCCTCCATCCGCTGGATGGTCGGCAGCGACAGGCCCGCCATGTCCGCAAGGGTTTTCTGGTCGATTCCGAGCAGCGCGCGGGCAGCGCGCATCTGAGCTGATGTAATCAATAGCTTTTATCCGCGTTGAGACGTTATATCTCATGCTTATCACATCTTCAATGATGTACAAAACATCAATTATAAAACGTTAGAGCCCCGACAAGTGGCCGGGGCTCTGAGAATGCGGAATGTCCGAGGTGGGTCAGGCGGCGTCGCGGTGCGCGGCCACGATCTGGTCGGCGGCACGGCCGGTCACTTCGGCCATGCGGTCGAACTGCCGGGTGAAACTGCCTGCGCCCGCCGTAGCGGAGCGCAGTTCGACGATCAGATCGCCGATCTCCGCCTCGGGCATCATAGCGCGCACCGCATCCCAGCCGTCCCAGCCGTCGCGGCTGTCGAAGCCGAGAATCTGCGCCCGCCGCCCGGACAGGATGGCGTTGATCTTCGCCGTCGCCTCCGATGGACAGACGATCTCGACCGTGTCGATCGGCTCCAGCAGCACCGGTGCGCATTTCGGCAACGCCTCGGCGACGCCGATCCGCGCCGCGGTCCGGAACGCCTGATCGGACGAGTCGACGCTATGATAGGAGCCGTCCGTTAGGGTGATCTCGACGTCCACGGTGGGAAAGCCGAGCGGCCCGCGCGCGAGGCCGTCATGAACCCCCTCCTCGACCGCGCCGATATAGTTCTTCGGCACCGCGCCGCCGACGATGGTTTCCCGGAAGACGATGCCGCTGCCGCGCGGCAATGGCTTGATGTCGAGCACCACGTCACCGAACTGGCCGTGGCCGCCGGACTGCTTCTTGTGACGGCCGCGCTCGGTGGCATGCTTGCGGATGGTCTCCTGATAGCCCACCGACGGCGCATGCTGCTTCACGCTGACGCCGAACCGGTCGTGCAATCGTTCGAGCGCGACGCGCAGATGCATCTCGCCCTGTCCCCACAGGACGATGTCGTGGGTGCGCGGGTTGTGAACGATGATGTAGGATGGGTCTTCCTCGCTCAGCCGCGCCAGCGCCTGCCCGAGCTTGACGTCGTCCTTGCGGTCATGCGCCGACAACGCCGTCGCCAGCACGGGCGCGGGCGGCCTGAGTTCGACCAGCGCGGCGGGCGTGGTCTTGCCCGTGCTCAGCGTATCGCCGGTCTTCACCGCATCGAGCTTGCCGAGGTTCACGGTATCGCCGGCCTGCGCCGTGGAGCGCTTGCCCTCCTGGCTTCCGCTCACCGGCACGATGCCGGACACGCGTCCGCTCTCGCCGCTCGACGCCTGCACCGTGGCGCCGTCGTCGATGTGACCCGACAAAATACGCGCCAGCGACAGCTTGCCGCCATGCTGCAGATGGATGGACTTCATCACATAAGCCAGCGATGCGCCTTCCGCAGGAACGCCGAGCCGCGCGGCCGTGGCGGCAACGTCCGGCGCCTCGTGACGCAGCGCCTTCATCAGCCGCAGCACGCCGTTCTCGCGCATGGCCGATCCCATCAGCACCGGACAGATCAGGCCGTCGCGCAGTTCGCCGGAGAGATCGTCGAACACCGCATCGCGCGGCGGCGGAATATCTTCGAGCAATTGCTCCATCAACCGATCATCATGATCGGCAAGCTTCTCGAGCATCGAGAAGCGCGCTTCCTTCTCGCGATCGAGGTTGCCGCCGTTGAGCTCGATCACTTCGGACGGCATGTGTTCGCGATAGACGAAGGCGCGCTCCAGCGCGAGATCGACAAATCCGGACACTATGCCGTCGTTCCAGATCGGAATCTGGCGCAGCACCAGGGGCGTGCGCGACGCCTGCTGCAACACCTGCAGCGTTTCGCGCACGCGCTGCGTCGCCTTGTCGATCTTGTTGAGGAACAGGAAGCGCGGAATCTTCGCCTCTTCCAGTTCGCGCATGATCAGTTGCAACAGCGGCAGCTTGCGCTCGTCCGCCTCGCACACCACCACCGCCGCATCGACCGCGGGCAACACCGCGCGCATGTCGTGCGCGAATTCGACCGAGCCCGGGCAATCGATGAAGGTGTAGGTCTCGTCCATGAAGGTGGTCGACGCCGCGGTCAGCGCCACGCTCATGCGATGACTGCGCGCTTCCGCCGACGCATCGCCGACGGTCGTGCCTGCTTCGACTGTGCCTGATTTTGAAATCGCCCCGGTGCGGGACAGGATGGCTTCGAGGAGTGTGGTCTTGCCGCTCTGGAATGGGCCCACCAGTGCAATGCACCGGGGACCGCGGGGACTTCTGACGCTCTGTCCCATTGCCGCCTCCTTGTCTGGAGCTCGGCCCGTGATCGGGTCGGCAGCCCTGATCGTCTCAGGGGATGCCGCGCTTGGCAAGGAAGAAACTTGCGGCTGTGCAGCACGGGGCGCAAGTTCCGCCCCGCGCGGCGATCAAGAAAAATTGTGACGCTCTCAACGCATCCGCTCTCGATCGCGGAATGCGCCGAGAACGCGTGGCGCGATCGCGCGATTGCCTTACCGGCCGGGACGCAATTCCATGCTCTGCACGCCTCCGGCCGCGCTGAGACCGGTCTGGCCCTGCACACTGAGCGGCTGCAATGCAAATGAATTGGCCGAACCGCCGATCATTGCGTTGGCGCCGAGGCCGACGCCGACGGCTGCGCTGGCGGTAACGCCGGCATAATTGCCCGACAGATCGCCGCGCCCGATCTGCTGGGTCGGCGCGAACACCGCCCACGACAGCACCGTCTCATTGGTGATGCCGATATCGAGGCCGAGCTTGGTGATGGTGGAAACATAGAGATCGTCCGGCCGGCCCTCGGCACGGAAAACGCAGCCGAAGTTTGTGACAGAGCCGACGATCATGCCGACCGTGGGTCCGCTGCGGCATTCCAGAACGCCGACCTGCGTACGGCCCTGCTGCGCGCCGGCGGCGACAACGGACGAGGCGAACGCGGCGGCAGCGACACACAGAACGGCGGAAAAGCGGCGCATGACAATCTCCGAATTGAGGAACGGATCAAAAAACGGCGGCGCGGCCGCCATGCGAAAACAGCTTCGCATTTATTCACAGCATCGGTGATTGTTCAACGCGCCGCGGTGGTCACCCTTTCCCAAACATGAAGGCGGTCATGGATGGCACTAGTGGAAGCGACGTGCCCCGGACGCCACGCAGTGCGTTAGCGGTGCGCTGCTGATCCGGGGCCGATCCAAACTCCGTGTTTGCGACGGCCCCGGATCAGGGGCGCGGGGTGAAGAACGCCGCACCGCGTCCGGGGCACAACACGACTTCCAATCAAAATCACGCCCAAAACGAAAGAGGCCCGCTTGCGCGGGCCTCTGACAAAACCGATCGCCGGTCTTAGTGATGGCGATGATGCTTCTTGTGACGGCGGTGATGACGGGCCTTGCCGTGCGGCACGAGACCACCCGGACGCAGTTCGAGGCCGACGAGACCGCCGGCCGCGTTGAGGCCGGTCTGGCCCTGCACGCTCAGCGGCTGCAGCGCGATCGAGTTGTTCGAACCGCCGATCAGCAGGTTGCCGCCGCCGCCGATGCCGATCGAGGCGTTACCGCCAACGCCACCGTAGTTGCCGGACAGGTCGCCACGGCCGAGGCGGCGGGTCGGGGCGTTCACGGCCCACGCGAAGTCGGTGCGCTCGGTGACGCCGATATCAAGGCCGAAGCGGGTCACGGTCGCAACGTAAGGCTCCGGACGACGGCCCTGGCTGGTGAATACGCACTGAAGCTGGGTGGTCGAAGCAACGACCATGCCGACGTTCTGTCCGCCGTGGCACTGGAGAAGGCCGACCTGCGTGCGCCCTTCCTGCGCATTCGCGGTGGCGAACGATGCAATGATGATGGCGGCAGCAGCGCCGAACAGGTGGGGCAGTCGCATGAGATAGTCTCCAGGTGGGGTTTTTACGCGAAGGCGGGAAAACAAAGAAGCGACGTGCACGTAGCACGCCGCCAATCAATTGTAAGTCACGAAATCGAGATTAGTTCCATGCAGCGGTAACTGTGGACTTAACGCAGATTGCCGCAAAAGCGCTGGATTCGCTTGCACGCGTCCTCCAGATCGCTGGTTTTGGTGGCGTACGAAATGCGGAAAGCCGGTCCGAGCCCGAACGCCGAGCCCTGCACCACCGCAACGCCTTCGCTTTCCAGCAGTTCGGTGACGAAGTCCTCATCGGTTTCGATTTTCTTGCCCGACGGCGTGGTCTTGCCGATGGTGCCGGCGCACGACGGATAAACGTAGAACGCGCCTTCCGGCCGCGGACACTCGATCCCGCTCGCCTGGTTGAGCATCGACACCACGAGGTCGCGGCGCTCCTTGAACACCTTGTTGTTCGCGGCGATGAACTCCTGCGGACCGTTCAGCGCTTCGACCGCCGCCCACTGCGCGATCGACGACGGATTCGAGGTCGACTGCGACTGGATGGTGGCCATCGCCTTGATGAGCTGCTCCGGCCCGCCAGCGTAACCGATACGCCAGCCGGTCATGCAGTACGCCTTCGACACGCCGTTCACCGTGAGCGTGCGGTCGAACAGTTTCGGCTCGACCTGCGCCGGCGTCACGAACGTGAAGTCGTCATAGACGAGGTGTTCGTACATATCGTCGGTCATCACCCAGACATGCGGATGCTTCACCAGCACGTCGGTGAGCGCTTTCATCTCGGACTGGGTGTAGGCCGCGCCGGTCGGGTTCGACGGCGAGTTGAGGATGATCCACTTGGTCTTGGGCGTGATCGCCTTTTCCAGATCGGCGGCCTGCAGCTTGAAGCCATGCTCGGCGGTGCAGACCACCGGCACGGACTCGCCGCCCGCCAGCGCCACCATTTCCGGATAGCTGACCCAGTACGGCGCCGGGATGATGACCTCGTCGCCCGGATTGATGGTCGCCATCAGCGCGTTGTAGAGCACCTGCTTGCCGCCGGTGCCGACCGTGATCTGGCTGGGCTTGTAGGTCAGGCCGTTCTCGCGCTTGAACTTGGCGACGATAGCGTCCTTCAGTTCGGGAATGCCATCCACCGCGGTGTACTTGGTCTTGCCGGCCTCGATGGCGTGGATCGCCGCCAGCTTGATGTTGGCCGGGGTGTCGAAATCAGGCTCGCCCGCGCCGAGGCCGATGACGTTGCGGCCGGCCGCTTTGAGCTGACGTGCTTTATCCGTGACCGCGATCGTCGCGGACGGCTTCACACGGTCAAGCGCAGCGGACAGGAACGACATCATCATCTCCTAAAAAGGGGTGCAAAAAGCCCGAAATCGCAGTGTCGCGCGGGCGCACGCACCGTAAAGCGCCCGACGTTGCATCGCAACCGTCGGTTTGCGTGAAACTGTCATGTGAGCGGCGACTGTTGTTATTGCCCCACGCTTTGCCACCCGCAGAGCCCACGATGGTTCAGGAAACATTAAAAACGGGCGGGTAGCTTCGGCGCAACATTCATAAAGCCCGCGACGATGCCCCATTTCATGCACCAACTCCGGACCGGTGAATGGCTGACGCCAGCGCGGATGCGCGGCTACAGCCTGATCCTGCTTGCGATCAGTGCGCTCGCCATCATCGTCTGGATCGCGCTGTCGGACGGGCTGGTCGACCGCAACGGCAAGCCGATCGGCACCGATTTCTCCAACGTGTACGCGGCCGGAACGCTGGGCTGGGCGGGCAAGGCCGCCGACGCCTATGTCCCCGCGCTTCAGCATGCAGCCGAAAAAGCCGTGTTCGGCGACGCCACGCCGTTCTTCGGCTGGCATTATCCGCCGTTCTTTTTCGTGGTGGCGTTCGCGGTCACCGCGCTGCCCTACGCCTGGGGCCTGCTGGCGTGGATGGTCGCGGGTCTTGCGGCCTATCTCGCCACCATCCGCGCCATTCTGCCCCGCGACGGCATCTGGCTGATCGCGCTCGCCTTCCCCGCCGTGTTCGTCAATATCGGCCATGGCCAGAACGGCTTCCTGACCACCGCGCTGCTCGGATGCGCGCTGCAGGTGATGGATCGCAGGCCCTGGCTCGCCGGCGTGCTGATCGGCCTGCTGGCCTACAAGCCTCAATTTGGCGTTCTAATTCCGCTGGCGCTGCTGGCGTCCGGACGCTGGCCCACGATCATCGCTGCCGCCGCGACCGTGATCGTGCTCGCGATCGTCACCACGCTGTGTCTTGGCACCGGCATCTGGCAGGCCTTTCTCGGCTCAACGGCATTCACCCAGCACGTGGTGCTCGAACTGGGCGGCACCGGCTGGGAGAAGATCCAGTCGATCTTCTCGGCGGTCAGCGCGTGGGGGGCGAGTGTGCCGGTCGCGTACACAGCGCAGGCCACGCTCGGCGTTGCGCTCGCCGTCAGCATCGTGTGGCTCTGGCGCAGCGATGCTGCATTCGACCTCAAGGCCTCGGCGCTGGCGACCGCGAGTCTTCTGGCGACACCTTACGTCCTCGACTACGACCTTGTGGTGCTGGCGCTGTCGATCGCCTTCTTCGTCCGTCACGGACTGGCGCGCGGCTTTCGTGACTGGGAGATCACGCTGCTTGCCGCCGCATGGATCGTGCCGCTGGTGTCGCGCGGCATCGCAGCCGTCACCACCGTGCCGCTCGGGCTGATCGCGATGCTTGCCCTCTACGCCATCACCCTGCGCCGCGCCGCGCGCGACATCCGCGACCACGCGCACGAGGCGCCGTTGGCACGGCCGTTCACCGCGGTTTGAGCCATCGTCGCAACGTCTTCGCGCAGGCGTGATCGCGCCGGCGGTTCCGGATCAGTAGATTTGTTCTGGATGACTGTGGCGCCGCGACATGTTTCGACCGTTTCCAGTCGGAAGCCCTTGCAGCGTGCGCCCCGGCGCATCATTGTCCTGACACCATGAAAGCCACGGCCCCGCACAACGGAATGTACAAGCTCTACTCGATGCAGCGCTCCGGCAACAGCTACAAGGTCCGCCTTGCGCTGGCGCTGTTGAGCACGCCTTACCAGGCCGTCGAGGTCGACATCCTGCGCGGCGAAAGCCGCACGCCCGAATTCCTCGCGAAGAATCCCAGTGGCCAGGTGCCGCTGCTCGAGGTCGCGGACGGGCGCTTCCTTGCCGAATCCAACGCGATCCTGTGGTACGTCGCGATCGGCACGTCGCTCGCGCCGGAAGATCGCATCGACCGCGCCGAAGCGCTGCAATGGATGTTCTTCGAGCAGCATGCGCTGGAGCCCAGCGTCGGCGCCGCCTATTTCTGGCTGGCGCTGGTGCGCGGCGGCCGCGACCTGCAGACCCACGCGCTGGAAGACTGGATGGAACGCGGCTACGCGGCGCTGCGGGTGATGGAGAACCATCTCAAGACCCACGACTACTTCGCCGCCGGCCACCTCACCGTCGCGGACATCGCGCTCTATGGCTATACCCATGTCGCCAACCAGTGCGACTTCGACCTGTCCGGCTATCCGGCGGTGCGGGCCTGGCTGAAGCGGGTCGAGCGCGAGCCACGCTTCGTGCCGATGAACTGGAAGCCCGACACCCCGGCCAATGACGAGGATCTGGTCGCGGAAGCGTGATCCCTCGGGGAAAACCCGTAAACAGCGGGCATAACCCGCGCCGGCAGGTTGGGCCGCCACGGTTTGGCCAAAATCCGCTCGCGTTGCGCCGCAATCCTGACAGCGATTGCTGGCACATCTCCGTGACGCGGGTGATTCGCCCGCGCCATGAAGGATTTACGGCCATGATACGGTCGCTCGCCACGGGCCACGGATTTGGCAGCCGGCCCGCGCGCATTGCTTCTTCTCGTTTGACCCATGCCGTCGCGGCATCACTCGCGCTCGGCTCGCTGTCGCTATGCCTGGTCGTCGCCTTTGCGGCGCTGTCGATCCGGGTAGCGGCCGCCGCGCCATTCGGCTGAACGACAAGCCGGCTTTTGCAGCCGGCGGCGCGGCACGGCACATCCATTCAACGCAATCGGGGCACTGGTCTGGTTGGCGGGCGATCCGCCCGACGGAGACACTTCATGAAAGCACCCCTCGTCATTGTCGCCGCGTCGCTGACGGCAGCGATCATCCTGACCGCGTCGCTGCTGATCGCAACCACAACACATGGCGCCAGCGCAAGCTTCGACGCCGGCCGTGTGCCGCGCGTTACGCCTGCAGCGAAATGAACAGGCACGAGCTATCCCAAACTTTGCTCAGCGGTTTTTGAACAGAGGCGTCAATTCCTGATTGTCCAGCTTGAGTTCGGCCCTGGCGTGCCTGATGACCGTAGCGGCACCTTGCAACGCCAGCGCGGACATGATGGCCGCTACTGCCACGTCCGGCCAGCCGGCGCCGGTGCCGAATACCCCTGCAGCCGCCAGCAACACTGCAAGATTTCCGAGAACATCGTTGCGCGTGCATATCCATGCCGAACGCATGTTGGCGTCGCCCATGCGATAGCGCCATAGCAGCCAGAATGACACTGCGTTTGCGGCAAGCGCGGCCAATCCAACACCACCCATGGTGAACGCCTGCGGCACCGTGCTGCTGTGGACATGCCACGCCGTGACGCCCAGAACCCACAGCCCGAACAGCGCCATCGCGATGCCCTTCGCAAGGGCCGCTCCCGCGCGATAGCGCAATGCCATGCCGACCACGAGCAAGCTGATGGCGTAGTTGGCGGCATCGCCGAGGAAGTCAAGCGCATCCGCCTGCAGCGACGCCGAGCCGGCAGCAAGTCCGGCACCAATCTCGACCGCAAACATGACTGCATTGATCGCGAGCACCAGCCACAAGACGCGACGGTAACCCGCCTGCTGGCGAGGGTCGCCGCCGGGGTCCTGTTGGTGGTGTCCACAGCAATGTGCGCTCATGATCGGCCATGTTGTTCAGTACGATTGAGCGCCTATATCTGCACCCTGTAGCTACTACAGGTCAAGCCATGCATGTATTCACAATAGGACAATTGGCCCGGTCTGCCGGAACCAAGATCGAAACCGTCCGCTATTATGAAAAAATCGGGCTTCTCCCGGAGCCGCACCGAACCGCCGGAAACTATCGCAGCTATGCGCACGAACACCTGCAACGGCTGAACTTCATCCGTCGCGCGCGCGAACTGGGCTTCTCGACTGCGGACATTCGTGAGCTTCTAAAGCTCGCTTCACACGCCGAGCAGCCTTGCGGGGAGGTCGATCAGCTTGTGGCACGCCACCTTGCAATAACCGAACAAAAGATTGAGGCCCTGATGCGGCTGCGTCGCGAGCTTCGCGATACACTGGCCTCGTGTGAGGGTGGCCGAATTGCCGAGTGCCGCATCCTCCAGACGCTTTCACCGGAGGCTTCAAGACCGATTTGAGACCTCACGACCATTTGTGAAAGATGAAAAACGCGCCGAGCGCGATGAAGAAAAAGCCGAGGGCATGGTTCCAGCCGAGCGGTTCCTTCAGGTACAGCACCGAGAAGCCGGCGAACACGATCAGGGTAATGACCTCCTGAATCGTTTTGAGCTGCGCGGCGCTGTAGATCGCGCTGCCCCAGCGGTTGGCCGGGACCGCGAACCAGTATTCGAAAAACGCGATGCCCCAGCTCGCGACAATCACGAGCGGCAGCGCGGCGCTTTTGAACTTCAGATGGCCGTACCAGGCGAACGTCATGAAGACGTTGGAAGCGAACAGCATCAGGATCGGCAACAGATACGGCGAGATGAAGGTGGGCATGAACGTCCTTTCGGCCCCAACGGTTCGGCGACAGCGCGTGGTCCGCGCGACAAGTGCATAGCCGGGAATTTGGTTCCTGTGGACAAATTCCGCTGTCACTTTGGTGTAACAGAACCCGCCTAGCCTGCGCGGGCGTCTGGTCCGTCCCCGTCATGATCATTCGCCCAAGCGGTCCCCGGTCGCGCAACGCCCCTTTGCGCAACATTAGACGGGGGCCGCATTTTTGTCCCCGCCTTGCCGCGGGGATATAGGCACTTCTGCTTCATCCCGGACCGTCTCATGATCCGCGCTGCCTTCATCCTGATCCTGCTGACCCTGCTGTTTTTCGTTCTGCTGCCGTTCCAGATCTTCGGCGTCGTCTTCAACACCGGCCTGCAGCGCGCAGTCCCACGCCTGTTTCATCGCGTGCTGTGCAAGGCGATCGGCATCCGCGTCACCGAGATCGGCACGCGCACCCGCGAAAGCCCGGCGCTCATTCTGTCCAACCACGCCTCGTGGCTGGACATTCCGGTGATCGGCGCCATCGCACCGGTGGTGTTCGTCGCCAAATCCGAAGTGGCGACATGGCCGGTATTCGGCACGCTTGCGAAACTGCAGCGCACGATTTTCATCGAGCGCGAGCGCCGCCACAAGACCGGCGAAGCGGCGCGCGAAATGGCCGAGCGGCTGCGCGGCGGCGATGCCGTGCTGCTGTTTCCCGAAGGCACATCGAGCGACGGCGTCCGCATCCTGCCCTTCCGCTCGGCGCTGATCGGCGCGGTCCATCACGCCATCGGCGATTCCACCCACACCCAGCAGGTGACGGTACAGCCGGTGTCGGTGGCCTATATCGGCATCGGCGGGGTGCCGGTCGGCCGTGCGCTGCGTGACAAGGTGGCATGGTACGGCGATGCCGACCTGCTGCCGCATCTGCTGGGCGTGGTCGCCGCCGGCGCGGTGGACGTCACCGTGACCTGGGGCGAGCCGGTCGCCTACGACCTCAGCGCCGACCGCAAGCGGATCGCGCGCGATGCCGAAACCGCAGTGAGGCGAATGTCGGCGCGGGCTTTGCGCGGCGTGCCGATCTCCGGCAACATGGCCGCCGCGGAGGCGAATCTCGCTTCCGTCCCCGCCCGTCCCTGACAGGAGCTTCAACAAATGGAAACAAGAAACCTCGGCGGCTCCGGCTTGCGTGTCTCGGCCGTCGGCCTTGGCTGCAACAATTTCGGCCAGCGCAGCGACCTCGAGACCTCGCGCAAGATCATCCACAAGGCGATCGATCTCGGCATCACCCTGTTCGATACCGCCGACATCTATGCCGGACGCGGCGGCTCGGAGAACGTGCTCGGCCAGGTGCTGGGCGACCGACGCAAGGACATCGTGCTGGCGACGAAGTACGCGAAGCCGATGGCCGACGACGGCACCAAGGAAGGCGCGTCGCGGCGCTACATCATGCAGGCCGTGGAAGACAGCCTGCGCCGGCTGAAGACGGACTACATCGACCTGTACCAGCAGCACGATTATGACGACCGCACCCCGATCGACGAAACCCTGCGCGCGCTGGAAGACCTGATCCGTCACGGCAAGGTGCGCTACATCGGCTGCTCGAATTTCCCGGCATGGCGCGTGAGCGAAGCGCAGCAGATCGCCAGGCAGATCAACACCCATGCCTTCGTGTCGTGCCAGGATGAATACAGCCTGCTGGTGCGCGACATCGAAAAGGATTTGCTGCCGATGGCGGAGACCTACAATCTCGGCCTGCTGCCGTTCTTCCCGCTGGCGAACGGCCTGCTCGTCGGCAAATACAAGCGCGGCGAAAAGCCCCCGGCGGATTCCCGCCTCGGCAAGGTCGATTACCTGCGCGAGCGTTACATGAACGATCGCAATTTCGACATCGTGCAAAAGCTGGAAGCGTTCGTGAAGGAGCGCGGCAAAACCCTGCTCGAACTGGCATTCTCGTGGCTGGCCTCGCGGCCGCAGGTGTCGAGCGTGATCGCCGGCGCCTCCGGCCCCGGGCAGATCGAGCAGAACGTTCAGGCGATCGGATGGAAGCTGACGCCGGACGATCTCGCCACGATCGACCAGATCACGAAGGGCTGACGCCCGCCGTCAGGCGATCAATCCCGGCATCGGCTTTACGCGGCCGCTGTCGGGAAACACCGCATCGGCAAGCGCTCGCTCGCCGAGCCCGAGGTGATCGCGCAAGATGCCCTTGATCACGCCGCGCAGATCGGCGGTCGGCTTGAGATCGCGGCCCTCATAGAGGTTCGCGGTTTTCAGCCCCGGCCAGTCCGCGATCACCCGTCCTCCGTTGACGGCTCCGCCCGCCAGCAGCGCCACGGTGCCGGTGCCATGATCGGTGCCGTCGGTGCCGTTGATCCGCGCGGTGCGGCCGAATTCGGTGACCGCCACGATCACCGTGTCGCGCCAGCGTTCGCCGAGTCCGGTTTCGAATTCCGCGAACGCTCCATCAAGACCGCCGAGCAGCGCGGCCAGACGGCCGACCGGCCCGCCCTCGCGCGCATGCGTATCCCAGCCGTCGAACGCCAGCGCCGCGATGCGCGGACCATCGTCCGCCGCCATCAGCTTGGCCGCGCCTTTGGCGGCGAGCCGCATCGCGCCGATGCCGCGTGCCGGCGCCATGCCGTCCTCGCGCGCGGCGATCTTCTCGATCTGCAAACCTTGCGACAGCGCGCTCGCCAGCGCCGGATCGCGATGGGTGTAGAGATCCATCAGCCGCATCGCGGTGTCATCCGCGGCCTGCGGCAGTTTCGCCGGGACCCAGCCCACCGTCGGCGCGGGACCGCGCAGCACCAGCGGCGTGACCGCGCCGACGCCAAGGCCGCTCGTCACCCGTTCGCCACGCGGCAAACCGCCCAGCGTGCGATTGAGCCAGCCGGTCTTGACGTGTCCCGGTCCCGGCTGGCCGCTCTCCAGCACATCCTGGCCATCGAAATGCGAACGCTCGCGATAGCCCGTCGCCACCGCATGAACCACCGCCGCCTTCTTGTCGCGATACATCCGCGCGAATTGCGGCATGGATGGATGGAGCGCGAAGAACGAGTCGAGCATGATCGCCGCGTTCGGGCCGTCGCGCGTCAGCGCAATCGAACCGTGCAGCCCGGCGTAATCCGGATCGCCGACCGGCGCGACCGTCGCCAGCCCGTCCAGCGCGCCGCGCAGGATGATGGTGACCAGACGCGGATCGCGGCCATCGGCGGCGCGGGCGAATTTCGGCAGATAGGCCCATGCGGAGAACGTCGCCGCGCCAAGCAGCAGGGAACGACGGCTGACGCCGCGTGCCGTGCCGCTTTCGCAGCAATCGAGATCGAGACCAGTCATGCTCATCTCCTCTGGAATTCGGGCGACATCAGCAGCAATGCGACCGCCTGCTGACGGGTTTCGGCCCGCGCGACCGCCTGATGCGTGTCGTGCGAGGCGGCCGCCCCCGCCATCGCCTCGAGCAGCTGCAGCGGCTCGATATCGTCACTCACCCGCGTCGCGATCCGCGATGCAATGTCGAGCCGCAGCTTGATGCCTTCGGGCGAGGACCATGCGGCATTGGTGTCGGCGAAACCGTTCGGCCCGGGCGGCGTCCACAGCGGCTGGCCGAGAAGGCCGAGCGACGCAAGATAGCGGTTGGGCTGCTCGGGAATCCGGCCCATCAGCCGGCCAGATGCGACGACGAAATCGTAAGGCGTGCGCATTTTGGTCATCGGCGTCTGCCACGCAGCATCGGCGTCGAGCAGCGCGATGGTCATCGCCCGCAGATCGCCATCGGTCTTCCTGAACACGGTTGCGAGCGTCTCGACCAGCGCGGGCGGCGGATCGTCGGAAATAAAATGCGCAACGAACTTGTGCGCGATGAAATTCGCTGTCGCAGGGTGTCGCGCGATATCTTTGAGCGCGGCTTCGCCCTGCGCCACGCCGCCATCGGGATAGGTCTTGCCGAGCAGGCGCTGCGCGCCCGGCTCATGCGCGTTGGCGTTGAAAACGAAGGTGCCGGGCGGCCCGAGCCGGCCCTTGCGCCCAACAAACGTCCAGCCGGTGAGAATCCGCGCCAGCGCCGTCACGTCGGCTTGCGTGTAGCCGCCGTTCACGCCGAGGGTGTGCAATTCCATGATCTCGCGCGCGAAATTTTCGTTCAGCCCCTTGGCGCGCCGTTGTCCGGCGCGCGAATCCGGGCCGATCGACTGCTGGTTGTCGAGAAAGAACAGCATCGCCGGGTGCTGCTCGACCGCCATCAGCATGTCGCTGAAACGGCCGAGCACGTGCGGACGGATCGCTTCGCGCTCATAGGACCCGGCCCACATCCGCGCGATCTGTCCCTTGCTGGCCGAAATGCAGAAATGATTGGACCAGAACGCCACCAGCCGCTCGACAATTCCGCAGTCCGCCATGGTGGCGCGCTGCAACCGCGCCAGCGCCTCGGCGCGATAGGTTTTCTGGACGATGTTGGGCGGACGCGGCTTGTCCCCGGCGGGCGCTTCGGCCATGCCGGTCTCGGCGGGCGCGGCGATCCTGGCCATGGCCTGGCGCTGCTGTTTCACGTCCCTTTGATAGTCGTACACTTCCTGCGTCAGCGCCGGCGTCGGCTCGAGCCCCGGCGCATCGAGGATCGCGACATGCGGCCGGCTCAGCTCCGCCCTGACGAAGCCACGCGGATCGGACGCCGCTGACGACAGATCGCCGGCCGCGCCGCCCCGCGCGCCATATCCGAACCGGTTGAGTGCAACCAGAGCGCCTTGCGGATCACGGGCCATTTGCTGTCTCGCAATGCTATATCGGCCGGATGCAGGAACATGATAGCAGCTTGGGCCTCGTGGTACGATCCTGCGCTTCGGACCATGAACCGGCGATGAAGGCCCTTTCGAAACCCGGCTTGCTTGATGACAGATCCTTCAGGACATCGTGATCCGGTTCCCGGCGTCCGTGCGCTTACCTGCCCGCGCTGCGGCGCGGCGTTTTCCTGCGACCTGTCGGGCCGATGCTGGTGCATGAACGAGGCCGCCCGGCTGCCGATGCCGGTCGACGGCGAGGACTGCCTGTGCCCGGCCTGCCTGCGCGCCGAAGCCGCGCGGCACACGAGAACTCAGCCGTAGCGCAGTTTTGTAGCGATAATGATCAGCGTCAGGATGAACGACACGCCGTTGGCGGCGATCAGCGGCCAGTTGCCGATCGCAATCCCATAGATCAGCCATAGCGCGATGCCGGCCGCGAACACGAGATTCGTCGTCAGCGAAATCGCGCGAGTGTCCTTGAGACGGATGACGCGCACCGCCTGTGGCAGCCAGCATAGCGTGGTCAGCGCGGCGGCGACCGCGCCAGTGGCATGGACAATCGCTGAAACGGGCTCTGTCACATGCGAGCAGCTAATCGCGATTTGTTATCGCCGTGTGACAGCCACGTTATGACTAGGCCGCGTAGCCCGGCGCGTTGCGGGCCATGCCGCCGAAGGCATCGAACAGCTTCTCACGCCAGGCGTAAACCGGGTCATCTTCTTTCAACAGCCTGAACGGGCTGACGACGCGCGCCCACTGGAACGGGCCGAACACGATATAGTCCGCGTAGTTCGGTTTGTCGCCACCGAGGAACGCCTGCGAACGCAGCGTCAGCCGAAACGGATCGAGCGACTTGCGGAAACCCTCGACCTTGGCGTCGCGCTCCGCCGAAACCTGCTCCAGCGGACGGCCGAGCCGCGCCTCGCGGCTTTCGCGGAAATAGGTCTGATCCTTCTCGTGCAGATGCTGCGGAATATCGGCGACAATCAGCGGAAAGATGCCGCCCAGCACCACGGTGTCGCCCCACCAGTTCAGCATCCGCCCCATGGCGCGGCCGCCCTCGCCGCCGAACAGCGAAGGCCGATCCGGGTATGCATCGTCGAGATAATTGGCGATGACCCATGAATCGACCACGGCCTTGTCGCCATCAAGCAGCACCGGGACCTTTTCCGACTGGTGCGGACGGATCGCGTCCTTTTCGGTGAAACGCCACGGGATGGTTTCGTGATCGAGGCCCTTGTGCGCCAGCGCCATGCGTATGCGCCAGCAATAAGGGCTGAACACGCGCTCCGAATCCGTGCCGCAAAGTTCGAACAGCTTACGAGTCATTTTTATTTTCCGATGCTGTATTTTGATTTTGTCGAACGCTCGCCTCTCACTTGTCCCGGACGCAGTGCAGCGTCCTAACGATGCGCGGCGTCCGGGGTACGATGGCGATACCTCAGCCCTTCACCACTGCGGCGGTCTGGCCGAACAGCACCTTCTTCTGCTCGTCGGTGCTGATGGTGGGATTGGGATTGATCTTCGGCCCCTGCTCGTAAGCACGCACTGTCCCGGGCCGCGCGCGGATCGCCTCGAACCAGCGCTTGAGGTGCGGGAAGTCTTCCAGCTTCTGGCCCTGCCGCTCGTAAGGCACGATCCACGGATAGGCGGCCATGTCGGCGATCGAATAGTCGCCGGCAACGAACTCGCGATCCGCGAGGCGCTTGTTCAGCACGCCGTAAAGACGATTGGTTTCGTTGACGTAGCGATTGATCGCGTAAGGCAGTTTCTCCGGTGCATAGACGCTGAAATGATGATTCTGCCCGGCCATCGGGCCGAGGCCGCCCATCTGCCACATCAACCACTGGAGAACATCGAAACGCTTGCGCAGATCCTGCGGCAGAAACTTGCCGGTCTTTTCGGCCAGATAGATCAGGATCGCGCCGGATTCGAAAATCTTCACCGGCTCGCCGCCATCCTTGGGCGCCTGATCGATGATCGCAGGCATCCGGTTGTTCGGCGAGAACGCCAGGAACTCCGGCTTGAACTGGTCGCCCTTGCCGATGTTGACCGGATGAATCGTGTAGGGAACGCCGGCTTCCTCGAGAAACATCGTGATCTTGTGACCATTCGGCGTCGGCCAGTAATAGAGATCGATCATCGTTGCAGTCCTGCTGATGTGAATGAGACCGGCGCGCCCGGCGCGGCCGAATTAGATGCGATTGCATGAAATTCGCGCGATCCGCTCCACAAGTCAATGCCGACGACCCGTTCGCGATCCTGTGCGCAGGTGATGGCACGCATGCATTTCATTGAACCCTCCGACCGGGCGATGTGACAAACTTGGCCCGCGCCCCACGCGGCGCGCCACGGAGCAAGCGATGCGATATTCGAGCAATGATCTGAGAGCGGCGGCGGACGCCGGCATTCTCACCTCTCCCCAACTGAATTCGTTGCTTGCCTTCCTCGACACCCGCGCTGCCGATGCTCCGGCCGCCGGGCCGAAATTCGATGTCGTGCATGTGCTGTGGTACGCCGGCGCGCTCATTATCATGGGCGCCATGGGCCTGTTCAGCACGCTGGCGTTCTCGCAAATGGGCGGGCAGGCGCTCGCCGCCACCGCGCTGGTGTATGCTGCGCTGTTCACCTGGGCTGGTCATTATCTCTGGACCGCCCGCAAGCTTCACACGCCCGGCGGGCTGCTGATCGCTGTCGCGGTGTCGATGGCGCCGCTCGCCGTCTACGGCATGCAGGATGCGCTCGGCCTGTGGAGCAAATTCGGCAAGCCCGGCGCAACGCGCGACTTCTATGTCTGGGTCCGTGGAAGCTGGGTGTTCATGGAGATCGCCGCCGTCGCCGCCGCGGCGCTCGCGCTGACCTTCTACCGTTTTCCTTTCATCGCTTTCATCGCCGCCTTCGCGCTGTGGTTTCTCTCGATGGACATCGTGCCCTGGATTTCAGGCGCGGCGCACGGCAACTGGGAGGTCTCGCGCAAGGTCTCGATCTGGTTCGGCCTCGGAATCCTGATCGTGGCGACCATCGTCAACGCACGGCAGCGCACGGGCGACTTCGCGTTCTGGCTCTACCTGTTCGGCGTCATGGCCTTCTGGGGCGGCATCACGGCGGCTTCCGATGGCAGCGCGCTCGACAAGGCGCTGTATTGCGCCATGAATGTCGGCTTTCTGGCTCTGGCCGTGTTTCTTGGGCGGCGCGTGTTCGCGGTGTTTGGAACCATCGGCATTGCCATCTATCTCGGCGACCTCGCCGAGAAGGTGTTCAAGGATTCGCTGCTGTTCCCGTTCGCGCTATCGTTGATCGGCATCGCGATCATCGCGCTGGGTCTGTACTACCATCGCCATCAGGACGCGGCTCGTGCCTGGGTCGACGCCCATCTGCCGGATGTGCTGAAACGCCTGCGCCCGGTGAACGCCTGACCTGACGCGCCCTAGCGGCCATGCTGCGTTAAAAACGCGCGTCCCGAAGCCGTAATAACGATCATCGCCGGGCTGGGGCCGGAACTGCGTGAAACGTAGCCGCGATCCACGGCGTCTTCCCACACGGTCAGGCGCGGGCATGACGTGCGCCACGCATCCATGACATCCGAATAGGCGCGCGGCTCGCGCGCGATCCATTCGACGAAATCAAGCACCAGGGGATCGAGCGTCTCAACCATGTGTGCCCCCGTTTCGCTGTGGAAACGGCTCCGTGACCCGGTTTCACTCTACCACATTCGCGTCCCCGGAGATCCCAACCAACTTCCCGGCTCAAAGCGACGAAAGGCCCTTTTCTCTGCCAACTTCGCGTCCCATATTCCGGCCATGGCGAAGAAACCCGGCACTCCGAAGAAATCCGTCAAAACCCCGAAATCGAAAGCGCATCGTCCCGATGTGCAGCCGATCGCGCCGGCGCTGGCCGAACTGCTGAACCCCGCGATCAATCGCGGCGAGAGCGGCATCGGCTCGTCCACCGGATTGCAGCCGCCGCCATCGAATTCGAAAGATCGCCGCTCCGGCGGCGAGGCCGCGATTCATCGCGCGCGCAAATCGACGCCGAAGGATTTCAACGAGGGCGAGCCGCGCCCCACGCCGCTGCAGCCCTACCCGCAGCCGCCGGGCGCGAGCAGCTCCGGCTTTGACGAAGCGCCGCAGTCCGATTTCAAGACGCCCAATTACGGCACCAGCGCCACGGTCCCGACCCTCGATCCCGAACTGGCGAAACAGCTCGGCTACGATGTCGAGGACGACGATTCGTTCCGGCCCGCGCGCAACAAGATGGAATCGCTCGGCGTGAAGGCGACTGCCGAGTCGCTCGAAAGCCTGCTGCGCGACGGCCGCCCGGAATTTCGCAAGGACGACGGCAGCCTGAAAGTGTGGACGCCGCATCGCCCGCCGCGCCCGGAGAAATCCGAAGGCGGCGTGCGTTTCGAGATCAAGTCCGACTACAAGCCGAAGGGCGACCAGCCGCAAGCGATCAAGGAACTGGTCGAAGGCATCGACCGCCGCGACCGCACCCAGGTGCTGCTCGGCGTCACCGGCTCGGGCAAAACCTACACCATGGCGCAGGTGATCGAGGCGACGCAGCGGCCGGCACTGATCCTCGCGCCCAACAAGACGCTGGCGGCGCAGCTTTACGGCGAATTCAAGAATTTCTTCCCCGACAACGCGGTCGAGTATTTCGTCTCGTATTACGACTACTACCAGCCGGAAGCCTACGTTCCGCGCACCGACACTTATATCGAGAAGGATTCGTCGATCAACGAGCAGATCGATCGCATGCGCCACGCCGCGACCCGTGCGCTGCTGGAGCGCGACGACGTCATCATCGTCGCCTCGGTGTCGTGCATCTACGGTATCGGCTCGGTCGAGACCTACACCGCGATGACCTTCGCCATGAAGAAGGGCGAACGCATCGACCAGCGCCAGATCATCGCCGATCTGGTCGCGCTGCAGTACAAGCGCACATCCGCCGACTTTACCCGCGGCACCTTCCGCGTGCGCGGGGACACCATCGACATCTTCCCGGCGCACTATGAAGACCGGGCGTGGCGGGTGAACCTGTTCGGCGACACCATCGATACCATCGAGGAGTTCGATCCGCTCACCGGGCATAAGCAGGACGAACTGGAGTTCATCAAGGTCTATGCCAACTCGCATTACGTGACGCCGCGACCGACCCTGATCCAGGCCATCAAGGGCATCAAGAGCGAGCTGAAATGGCGACTCGATCAGCTCAACGCGCAGGGCCGTCTGCTCGAAGCGCAACGCCTCGAGCAGCGCACCACCTTCGATCTCGAAATGATGGAAGCGACCGGAAGCTGCGCCGGCATCGAAAACTATTCGCGCTATCTCACCGGCCGCAAGCCTGGCGAGCCGCCGCCGACGCTGTTCGAATACGTGCCCGACAATGCGCTAGTGTTCGCCGATGAGAGCCACGTCACCGTGCCGCAGATCGGCGCGATGTTCAAAGGCGACTTCCGCCGCAAGGCGACGCTGGCCGAATACGGCTTCCGCCTGCCCTCGTGCATGGACAACCGGCCGCTGCGCTTTGAAGAGTGGGACATGATGCGCCCGCAGACCGTCGGCGTGTCGGCGACGCCGGGCGCGTGGGAGTTGAACGAAAGCGGCGGCGTCTTCGTCGAGCAGGTGATCCGCCCCACCGGCCTGACCGATCCGCCGGTACACATCCGGCCCGCCCGCACCCAGGTCGACGATCTCGTCGGCGAGGTCCGCGCCACCGCGCAGGCCGGCTATCGCTCGCTCATCACCGTGCTGACCAAGCGCATGGCGGAAGACCTCACCGAATATCTGCACGAGCAGGGAATCCGCGTGCGCTACATGCATTCGGACATCGACACCATCGAGCGTATCGAAATCATCCGCGACCTGCGGCTGGGCGCGTTCGACGCACTGGTCGGCATCAACCTGCTGCGCGAAGGCCTCGACATTCCGGAATGCGCGCTGGTCGCCATTCTCGACGCCGACAAGGAAGGCTTCCTGCGCAGCGAAACCTCGCTGATCCAGACCATCGGCCGCGCCGCGCGCAACGTCGACGGCAAGGTGATCCTCTACGCCGACCAGATGACCGGCTCGATGGAACGCGCGATCGCCGAGACCGATCGCCGCCGCGAAAAGCAGATCGCCTACAATCATGCCAACGGCATCACGCCGGAGAGCGTGAAGAAGTCGATCGGCGACATTCTCAACAGCGTCTACGAGCGCGACCATGTGCTGGTCGAAGTCGGCGACGGCGGCATGGCCGACGACGTCATTTCGATCGGGCACAATTTCGAAGCGGTGCTGGCCGATCTCGAAGGCCGCATGCGCGAGGCGGCCGCCGACCTCAACTTCGAGGAAGCGGCGCGGCTGCGCGACGAGGTC
>JBQCHK010000033.1:0-241334 GCA_051954725.1 Afipia sp.
AAGTCGATGGGCGTGGGCGACACCGTGTTCGTCGGCCCCGAAGCCGAGTTCTTCGTGTTCGACGACGTTCGCTACAGCGCAACCCCGTACAACACCGGCTTCAAGCTCGACTCGTCCGAACTGCCGACCAACTCGGACACCGAGTATGAGGGCGGCAACCTCGGCCACCGCATCCGCACCAAGGCCGGCTACTTCCCGGTGCCGCCGCAGGACTCGGTGCAGGACATGCGTTCCGAAATGCTCGGCGCGATGGCGCGCATGGGCGTCAAGGTCGAGAAGCATCACCACGAAGTCGCGTCCGCCCAGCACGAACTCGGTATGAAGTTCGATACGCTGACCCACATGGCCGACCAGATGCAGATCTACAAGTACTGCATCCATCAGGTCGCGCACATCTACGGCAAGACCGCCACCTTCATGCCGAAGCCGGTCTACGGCGACAACGGTTCGGGCATGCACGTCCACCAGTCGATCTGGAAGGATGGCAAGCCGACCTTCGCCGGCAACAAGTATGCCGACCTGTCGGACACCTGCCTCCACTACATCGGCGGCATCATCAAGCACGCCAAGGCGATTAACGCCTTCACCAACCCGTCGACCAACTCCTACAAGCGTCTGGTCCCGGGCTATGAAGCGCCCGTGCTGCTCGCCTACTCGGCGCGCAACCGTTCGGCGTCGTGCCGCATTCCCTACACCACCAACCCGAAGGCCAAGCGCGTCGAGGTCCGCTTCCCGGATCCGATGGCGAACCCCTACCTCGCCTTCGCCGCGATGCTGATGGCCGGCCTCGACGGCATCAAGAACAAGATCGATCCGGGCCCGGCGATGGACAAGGATCTCTACGATCTGCCGAAGGAAGAACTGAAGCAGATCCCGACGGTTTGCGGTTCGCTCCGCGAAGCGCTGGAAAGCCTGGACAAGGACCGTGCGTTCCTCAAGGCCGGCGGCGTGTTCGACGACGACTTCATCGACAGCTTCATCGAACTCAAGATGACCGAAGTCGAGCGTTTCGAAATGACCCCGCATCCGGTCGAATTCGAGATGTACTACTCGCAATAAGCTCGCCCTGCCGCCGGAACCTCCAGCGGCGGCATCGCAGGCGACAAGAAGGCGCTCCTCCCGGAGCGCCTTTTTTGTTGGCGCTTGCCGGTCTCGCGACCTGCCCCCCTTTTCACTCCAAACGAAAAGCGCGCGTCGGATCGCTCTCCGCTGGCGCCAGCACGATTCCGGCAGCCTCGAGCGCTGCGGCTGCACTGGCGGGCTGCAGCGCCCACGGCAAGGGTCTGTCAATGCCCCGCGTGACGGGTTCGCCCAGCGCGCCGCCGAAATCGAGCGGCCACCAGCCGGTCGGGACGACCGCGAGCGTGACGCCTTGCAGGCCGAAGCCTTCGCCAAGCGTTGCCTCAAGATCATCCGGCTTGAGCAGGCGCGCGCTTCTCGGATCTGCCGGGTCGGCAAGGCTGACCAGCAACGGGAGAGCGTCGCCCTTTATAGGAACGGCGTCGCCTTGCCGCTTGACCTCCAGAAAGCCAACCCTGCGGCCGACCCCGGCAAAGGCAGAAATCGGCAGATAGTTCATCCCATCGGCGCTGGCTTTCGATGCATCGTGCAACAGCAGCATGACAACATTCCGTCCACCGCCGAGATCGACGAAGATGGCATCGCCCTTGGTCCGCGTGCCGCCGCTCCCGGTGCCGGTGTAGCCACGATTGGGGTGAACCGACATCACACCCGAGGCCGACGTCACACCCTGCGGCGTTTTGACCTCGATCGTCAGCCGATATTTGTATTCGGGACGTCCCAGCCGGATCTGGTCGCCAATCAAGAGCGCCGCGAACAGAATCAAAAGCCCTGCCCACCGCTTCGCCCATCGCGAAAACATGCCGTTCATCCCCGGTTACCAGAACCGGCGACGATAGAAGCGCGGCGTGAATTATTACTGAAACGGATCGCCACGCTTGCCCAAGTCGTGCGTTTCGGGAAAAACTGCAACTCTTTGATGTGAGGATTGCGCGTGACACCGTCGGAAACCCGGATTGAGACCCGCAACGATCTGGCGAGATCGATTGCCTTTGGCGGCATCGGCGTGATCGTCTTCGCTGCCGGCCTTGCGTTCGCGTGGTACTACGCCGCAACGCTGTTCCTGATTTTCGCCGGCGCCCTGCTCGGGGTGACGCTGACGGCGATGAGCAACCAGCTCCACCGCGTCATGGGCGGCCCGCACGCGCTGCGGCTGGTCATCGTCTGCCTCGTGCTGGCGGCCCTGCTCGCCGGCATCGTCACTCTCGGCGGCTCGACCATCGCCCAGCAGGCCACCGCGTTGAGCGGCACCATCAAGACGCAGATCGTCAATCTGAAGGACTTTCTGGAACGGCATGGGGTCGACACCAGCTATCTGGACCTGAACAGCTCGAGCACGCCGGGCGCCGGGACCACGACGCCGTCAACACCACGCAATCTGCCAAGCAACCTGCCGAGCGCGGGCGCAATCGCCTCCGGCGGCGGCGCCATCGTCAGCCAGACCCTGAAGCTGATCCTCGGCACGGTCGGCGCGGTGGGCAACTTCTTCATCGTGCTGTTTCTCGGCCTCGCCTTCGCGGCGCAGCCCTCGGTCTATCGCAAGGGCATTCTGGCCATGTCGCCGGTGCGGCTGCGGGGCAAGGTCGAGATTGTGGTCGATCGCATCAGTACCACCCTTGAGCGCTGGCTGATCGCGCAGATGATCACCATGAGCGCGGTGTTCGCCGTCACCTGGATCGGCCTTGCCATCATCGGCATTCCCGGATCGTTCATCCTTGGCGTTCAGGCGGGCCTGCTGGCGTTCGTCCCGACCATCGGCGCCCTGCTCGGCGGGCTCATCATCCTGCTCGCCAGCATCTCATCGGGCTGGATCGCGGTATTGAGCGCATTCGTGCTGTTCATGGGCGTCCATGCACTCGAAAGCTATATCCTGACGCCGATCCTGCAGCGCCAGGCGCTGGAGATTCCGCCGGCGACACTGTTCGCGTTCCAGATCCTGCTCGGCGTGGTGTTCGGTGTCTGGGGCCTGACCCTGGCGCTTCCGATGCTCGCCATCGCCAAGGTCATCATCGACTTCGTCCGGCACGACGACAAGCCGGCCGAGGTTCTGGTCGCCGCAAGCTGACCGCAGCGGTCGCCGCCATGAAAAAGGCGCCCGTCGGGCGCTTTTTTTTGAGCCGTTGAAGCGGTCAGAATGCCTTGACGGTGTGGGTGTGCTCCACTTCGGGAGGCGAAACAAAATGCGGCCCGACCAGAGCACGCCATTCGGTAAAATTGGCCGACTCCCGGAAATCCACCGTGTGGTTCTCGAGCGTCTCCCACTTGATGTGCAGGCGATAGCGCGACGGCTTTTCGATCGACTTGTGCAGCTCGAAGCTGATCCAGCCCTTGCAGCGCTTGAAAATGCTTTCGGCCTTGGCCACGGCAGCCTCGAAGTCCTTCTCGCTGCCCGGCTTGACTTCGATCTGTGCAATTTCGGTAATCATGGTCTTTCCGCCCTTTTTGATCGTCCTGTCGGCAATTTTTATCGTGGCGCGCTTTGTTCACGCGCGCCGCTATCCATGTCGGTTGAAAACGCTCTAGCGCAAATCGCGAATCCGATCAAAGCAACCGCGCAAAGAAAAAGGCGCCATCCGGCGCCCTGTTCCCGACAGCGGCGGCTTTCAGAGAACCATCAGCAGGACGCCCGCAAGAATGAAGGCGCATCCGGTCAGCAGCAGGGGCTGCCAATCGCGCCGTGGCGGAGCATAGCGACCCTGAGCGCGGCGCTCGCTGATCAGAGCGCTTTCATATTCGTCCGCGGTGGAAAACATGCATGCGAAACCGGCGCGCGCCGATGCTGCAGCCGCTTCTAGCGACGAGATGTCCGGGTGAGTATCCTGGGTGCGGCTTCCGATCATGCCTCATGGTAGAACGCGATGGTAAACGCATCGCTAACCATACCGGCGCGTGAAGCTTAAGCGTGCGAACTCGCGGCCAGTTGCCGAAGGCGGGCCATCGCGCCCCGCCGGGGCGTTTGGGATTCCGCGACCGCGGCGCCGATCCGCGTTTCGCCGAGCGATAACGGTTCTTCGGCGGCGGCTTCGACGCGATTGCGACCGCCGCGTTTCGCCTGATACAGCGCGGTGTCCGCCGACGCCATCAGCACCTCGAGTTCGGTGTTGGCCGGACCGCCCGCGACGCCGATGCTCACCGTCGTGGCAAGCGGCTCATCATCGACCGCCACACCTGCGTTCTGGAACGCCTCGCGCACACGTTCCGCAGCCGTCAGAGCTTCATCCATCGGCGCCGGCAGCAGCGCCGCGAATTCCTCGCCACCCACGCGGCCGACCAGATCGGTGATACGCAGCGTGTTGGCGACGACGTTGGCGAACACTTTCAACACTTCGTCGCCGGCCGCATGGCCAAAGGTGTCGTTGACCGACTTGAAATGGTCGATGTCGAAGATCATCACGGTGATCGGACGTCCGGCTTTCGCTTCGCGCTCGATCATGCGCGTGGTCGCTTCGCTGAAGCCGCGCCGGTTCAGCAGCCCCGTCAACGGATCGACCGATGCGGCCAGCTTGTGCGCGGACACGGTGCGTTCCGACACCAGCATGAAGATAATGAAGACGGTGCCGACAGCATACAGCACCAGTTCGACCGCGAACGCCGCGACCCACAAGCCGCTCAGGCCGCCGCCTTGCGGATGCAGCACGTCGCTGATCAGGATCGGCATCATCAGGACCATGCCGTGGAGCATCGGCACGATCACCGCCGGCCAGCGCGAGCGCAGGCTCTTGCGCCGCTCGCGCCACAGCTCCGTCGCGGTAAGAGCGGCGTAGAGGGCGACGATGGCCGCGCCAAGTGTCATGCGCGTCTCGTCGCTCAGCGGATGGATCAGGAGCATCGCCGCGACCCACACCACAGCACCGGCAACGACACCGGCGATGCTCGGCGCCCGGCCGTGGAAGACTCTTGCGGCGTCCCAGACGAGACCGCATGCGATGAAGCCGACGGCATTGATCGCCAGGGCGAGCCAGGGACCGAGCGTCGTCCCGCCCGCGATCCACAATGCGATCGAGGCCGCTCCGAGAATGTAGGCAGCGCCCCACCATCCCAGCGCCGGGATTTTCTCCTGCCGCCAGAAGAACAGCAGCATCGCGCCAAGCAACGCCGCGACAAGCGTCGCGACAAGGTAGAGCGTTGATATATCGAGCGACATCGTCGCGCCGGCAGGCATCGTAAAGCTTCTGCTTAACTCGGACGGAGCCGGAATAGCCCCCTCAGCCACCCTGACGCTAACAGCGAGGTCTTGGGAGACTGTTTGCAACGGTCACATAATTTTCGCGAAAAATAGCTGCAATTCGCCAGCAACTGGAACCGGCGCCGACAACGAAAAAGGGCGCCCGAAGGCGCCCTTTCCGACTGTGCCGTCCGCGACGCGGACAATTCGAGCAATGCGATTAGCGCTTCGAGAACTGGAAGGAGCGGCGGGCCTTCGCCTTGCCGTACTTCTTACGTTCGACGACACGCGAGTCGCGGGTGAGGAAGCCACCCTTCTTGAGCACGGTGCGCAGCTCCGGCTCGAAGTGCGTCAGCGCCTTCGAGATGCCGTGACGCACAGCGCCTGCCTGACCCGACAGACCGCCGCCAGCGACGGTGCAGACCACGTCATACTGGCCCTGACGGGCGGCAGCGACGATCGGCTGCTGGATCATCATGCGCAGCACCGGACGGGCGAAGTAGACTTCGACGTCGCGGGTGTTGACGGTGACCTTGCCGGAGCCCGGCTTGATCCAGACGCGAGCGACTGCGTCCTTGCGCTTGCCGGTGGCATAGGCGCGGCCGAGCTTGTCGACCTTCTTGGTGTACTGCGGCGCATCCGGCGAAGCCGTCTTGAGCGCCGACAACTGGTCGAGGGACTGCATGGTATCAGACATTATGCGGCCCTCATGTTCTTGCGATTCATCGATGCGATATCCACCACTTCCGGCTGCTGCGCTTCATGCGGATGGTCCGCGCCCGGATAGACGCGAAGGTTGCCGAACTGCACGCGGCCCAGCGGCCCGCGCGGAATCATGCGCTCGATCGCCTTCTCAAGCACGCGCTCCGGGAAGCGACCTTCGAGGATCGACTTGGCCGAACGTTCCTTGATGCCACCGATGAAACCGGTGTGGTTGTAGTAGACCTTCTTGTCGCGCTTGCGCCCGGTGAGGACGACATGGGCGGCGTTGATGATGATGACGTTGTCACCACAATCGACGTGCGGGGTGTAGGTCGGGAGGTGCTTGCCGCGCAAACGCATGGCGACAAGAGTGGCGAGACGGCCGACGACCAGACCCTTGGCGTCGATCAGCACCCACTTCTTCTCGACCTCGGCCGGCTTTGCCGAAAACGACTTCATGTGCGGATATCCATGAAAAAGATGAAGCCGGCGCGAACCGCCGGATTGCGGGCGGTTCTAAATAAACCCCGCGCACGCGTCAATGTCCTCGCGTCGAAAATTCTTGTTTTAAATCATCAGGTTATAAATATGGTATTTTGATACCTGAGAAATCAGGAAGCATCTGGAATGGAGTACGTCGCGGTCACGTGCGCGATCGGATCCGGCGAAGTCCCTGACAGCAGAATGATTTCCCCGACGGCGAGGCGCTTGCCGAGCTTCATCAGCTTGGCGGCGGCGACGACATCCTGCCCCGGCGAGCCCTTGCGGAGAAAATTGATGTTGAGGCTGGTCGTCACCGCCAGCCCGATAGGGCCGATGGCCGAGAGCAGCACCACATACATGGCCAGGTCAGCAAGCGCCATAAGAGTGGGTCCCGATACCGTTCCTCCGGGACGCAACATCTGCTCGCTATAGGGCTGGCGCAGCAGGCAAGTCGCACCATCCGCACTTTCGATCTGGATCTCGCCGTTTCCGAAGGCCTGAGGAAACTCCTTGTGCAGGAACGCCTCCAGTTCAGCGACGGTCATTTTCGCATTGGCCATTAATGGTATGTCCTGCACAGCGTCATATATGACGGCCTTGTATCACAGGGCACGATCAGCAAAAGTAGAATCCGGTTTTGCGTTTTGCGGTGTTCTGCCTTGCAAATGACGCACGATCATGCACGGACCTCGCCATGACGACCACAACGACAACCCGCCCGCCTTCGGCTGCCACATCACCCTCGCCGCTTCGACGCGAGACGATCGATGGCATCGCAGTTTTGACCCTCGACTCTCCTGCGTCACGCAACGCGCTGTCGGAAGCGATGATCGCGGCACTCCATAAGGAGCTGGATTCGATCCGAGATGACGCCGGTGTGCGCGCGGTGGTGATCGCGGCGAACGGACCGGCCTACTCATCGGGGCACGATCTCAAGGAGTTGACGTCGCGGCGTGCTGATCCCGACGCGGGGTTCGCCTATTTCACCCAGATCATGAATGCCTGCAGCGCCATGATGCAGGCCATCGTGCGTCTGCCGAAGCCGGTGGTCGCCGCTGTACAGGGCGTCGCCACCGCGGCCGGCTGCCAGCTCGTTGCGACCTGCGATCTGGCCGTTGCTTCCGAGAACGCGAAGTTCGCGACACCCGGCATCGACATCGGCCTGTTCTGCTCGACCCCGATGGTCGCGCTATCGCGCAACGTCTCGCGCAAGCAGGCCATGCACATGCTGCTGACGGGCGAACCCGTCAGCGCCCAACGCGCTGTCGAGATCGGTCTCGTCAACAGCGTGGTACCGGCCGGCGCGGAGCGTGACGAGGCTATCGCACTCGCGAAGAAAATCGCGCGCAAGTCGGCCTACACACTGCGCATCGGCAAGGAAGCGTTCTACCGGCAAGCGGAAATGCCGTTGTCGGAGGCTTACCACTACGCCGCGCAGGTGATGGCCATGAACATGATGGCCCGTGACGCCGAGGAAGGCATCGGCGCTTTCATCGCCAAGCGCGATCCGAAATGGGAGGACCGGTAAGCCGGACGACAACTTCTATGAATCACGACGTCTACCCCGACAGCTACATTCGCCAGATCCTCACCAGCGTCAAAACCATCGCCATGGTCGGCGCGTCGCCGGTCAACGTGCGGCCGAGCTACTTCGTGTTCAAATATCTCGCCGAGCGTGACTATGACATGATCCCGATCAACCCGGGACAAGTCGGCAAGAGCCTTCTCGGCAAGCCGTTCGTCGGCTCGCTCAGCGACATCGACCGCCCTATCGACATGGTGGACATCTTTCGCGCGTCCGATCGCGCCATGGCGGTCGTCGAGGAAGCGCTCTCGCTGAAAGTATTGCCGAAGGTGATCTGGATGCAACTGGGCGTGCGCAACGACGAAGCCGCCGCGAAAGCGGAAGCCGCCGGACTGAAGGTGGTGATGAACCGCTGTCCGAAAATCGAATACGGCCGCCTCACCTCCGAGATTCAGTGGATGGGCGTCAATTCGCGGACACTGAGTTCAAAGCGTGCGCCCGCTCCCACAAGCGGCATGCGTCTTTCGCTTCATCGCGCGAGCGTCAGCGGCGGCACGACGGCGGCAGCCGACCGTGCGGCGCGCGACAAAAACGATGTTGCTACAGCGCCCACGCCGAAAGAATGATCGTCTCCGCCGCGACGAAAAGCGGCAATGCTATTGCCATTTCAAGCTTGAATGGGCGTTTGGCTTGACTGAAATCAGGGCCGCCCGCAGCATATTGTTCTCATGCCGTTTTCCGGCGATCGAAGGGACTTTCCGATGACAGAACGCCAGCCAGGCTTTTCAACGCTCGCCATCCATGCGGGCGCCCAGCCCGATCCAACCACCGGCGCACGGGTCACTCCGATCTATCAGACGTCGTCGTTCGTCTTTAACGACGCCGATCACGCGGCATCCCTGTTCGGCCTGCAAACCTTCGGCAACATCTATACCCGCATCGGCAACCCAACCAATGCCGTGCTCGAAGAACGCGTCGCGGCCCTCGAAGGCGGCACGGCGGCACTGGCGGTAGCCTCCGGCCACGCCGCACAGGTGGTGACGTTTCACACCCTGCTGCATCCCGGAGACGAATTCATCGCGGGCCGCAAGCTCTACGGCGGCTCGATCAACCAGTTCAACCACGCCTACAAGAGCTTCGGCTGGAACGTCGTATGGGCCGACAACGACGATCCGGCGAGCTTCGAGCGCGCGCTGACGCCGAAGACCAAGGCGATCTTCATCGAATCCATCGCCAACCCCGGCGGATCGATCACCGACATCGAGGCGATCGCCGCCGTCGCGCGCAAAGCGGGCGTGCCGTTGATCGTCGACAACACGCTGGCCTCGCCCTACCTGCTTCGGCCGATCGATCACGGCGCGGACATCGTGCTGCACTCGCTGACGAAATTTCTCGGCGGGCACGGCAACTCAATCGGCGGCATTATCGTCGACGCCGGCACCTTCGACTGGTCGCGCGATGGCCGCTACCCGATCCTCAGCGAACCGCGTCCGGAATATCACGGCATCAGGCTGCATGAGACCTTCGGCAACTTCGCGTTCGCCATCGCGGCCCGCGTCCTTGGCCTGCGCGATCTCGGCCCGGCGCTGTCGCCGTTCAACGCCTTCATGATCCTGACCGGCATCGAAACGCTCGCCCTGCGGATGCAGAAGCACTGCGACAACACCAAGGCTGTCGCCGAATGGCTTGCGGCGCATCCGGCAGTTTCTTGGGTCAACTATCCCACCCTGCCCGGCGACCGTTACCACCAGCTCGCACGCAAATACTGCCCGAAGGGCGCCGGCGCGGTGTTCACCTTCGGCCTCAAGGGCGGTTACGACGCCGGCATCAGCCTCGTGTCCAACGTGAAGCTGTTCTCCCATCTGGCGAATATCGGCGACACCCGCTCGCTGATCATTCATCCGGCCTCGACCACCCATAGCCAGCTCAGCGATGAGCAGAAGGCGCTCGCCGGCGCTGGCGTTGACGTGGTGCGGCTGTCGATCGGCATCGAAGACAAGGAAGACATCATCGCCGACCTGGAACAGGCGCTTGGCGCCTGAACGGCAAAACATTCTCTGCAAACGGAAAACGCGGCGCCGGGCATGGCGCCGCGTTTTAATTTGGAGAGAGCAAGTATGAATTCCTGAAATTCCGCCCGTCGGGTTATTCCGCGAGCGCGGCGTCAGCAGTCGTCGCCAGGAAATATCAGTTGTTTTTCTACCGCCCTCGTCAGGTGAGTAAAGCCGGTGCGTGCACACTAAATAGTGAGCAGGCTCTGATCGCGCGAAAACGGCCGTCTTTTGCGGCTTTTTTCACACCGCCGGAAACTTAGAATGTCTCAACTCAGCCGGCGCGACCGAGTGCCACATCCAGTTTCCCACCGCGCAGTTCGTGGCGGCTCGCACCAAGGCGCTCCGCCTGAAACAGCGCCAGGGTGAGAACCACGATCGCCACCGCCTGATGCGCGATGCCGAGCGGGATCGGAACCTGATGGAGCAGCGTAACGATGCCGAGCCCCGCCTGAACCGTCATTGCGGCGGCAAGCCAGATTGCACCGTTGACGGTCGCTGCGCTGGCGCGGGAGCGGACTGCGTCCACGACATGGACGATCGCGAGCGCGAACAGCGTGTAGGCGACCATGCGGTGCGTGAATTGCACCGTCAGCGTGTTGTCGAAGAAATTGCGCCACCACGGCTGCTCGAAGAACAGCCGCTCCGCAGTCGGGATCAACCCGCCATCGATATCGGGCCAGGTGTTGAAGACATGGCCTGCCCGCAGCCCGGCCACCAGGGCGCCGAAGTAAAGCTGCACGAACACCAGCCCCAGTAGGAGCCGGCTGGTCCATTTCAGCCGGCTGGCCTCGAGAGCCGGCGGAATCCCCTTGAGGCGGCGCAGCGTCCAGACGATCGCCGCGAAAATGAACAGCGCCAGCATGAAATGGATAGCGAGCCGATATTGCGACACCGAGACGCGCCCCGACAGGCCGGATTTCACCATCCACCAGCCGACAGCACCCTGCACGCCCCCGAGCGCGAAGATCACCCATAGCCGCCGCTTGAGGTCAGCGGGCATGTAGCCTCGCCACAGGAACCAGAGAAAGGGCAGAAGGAACACCGCGCCGATGCTCCGCGCCAGCAGACGATGCGTCCATTCCCACCAGAAAATGGTCTTGAACTCGTCGAGGCTCATGCCGAGATTCATCTCGCGGTACTGCGGGATGGTCTTGTAGGCCTCGAACTCGCGCGTCCAGGCCTCGGCGCTCAGCGGTGGAACCATGCCCGCCACCGGCTTCCATTCGACGATCGACAGGCCGGATTCCGTTAACCGGGTCGCCCCGCCCACAAGCAGCGTGCACACGATCATCGCCGCAACGATGACGAGCCAGGCGCGAACCGCGCGCAACCGGGTGGGATTCGAAGCAGGTGCTCCGTTCAAAGCTTGATCCATGGAGAAAACGACAACTTGATTGAATTCGCGCGGTCCTTATAGTCCCGCCACTTTTCCGCGCAAGGCGCGCTTTCACGCAGGGTCTGCACGTTTCCGTCATGAAAATCCGCACTCGAAAACTGATCGGAACCGTGGGCCTGCTCTGCCTTGTCGTGGTGTGGTCCCTGCTCGGCATGACCATCGCCCAGACGCCGTGGCTGGCTGCTTCGCGTCTGGCTCAGGGGATATTTTACGTCGTGGCCGGACTGGGCTGGGTGCTGCCCGCAATGCCTCTGATCGCGTGGATGTCCCGGCCCGACAAGCCGGCCGCGTAACCGGCTTTCCCGCGCTGTCTTCGCCACTTACCGTCGTGAGTCCGCGACCGTCATTACGCTTTGTTGACGTTTGTTTGGAAAGGTCTGGTCAATTCACGCCCGCGTGGCGCAGCACCGATATTTCAGACATTCAGACAAGGCCTCGCGATGACCATGGCTGCCGCGATCGAAAGCCAATCCGCATTGACGCAGGCGGGCTCCTCTCCCACCCACATCGCTCATGTGGACGTGTTCGACAGCATCGCCGCGGCGGAACAGGCATGGCGCACGCTGGAGACCGACGATCAATTTTCGACGCCCTACCAGCGCTATGAGTTTCTCCGCCCCTGGCAGGACCATGTTGGCACCAGCGAGGGCCTGACGCCCTTCATTGTCGTCGCGCGCAACTCCGCCGGTGATGCGGTGATGCTGCTGCCGCTGGCGATGGGCCGGGAAAACGGCGCCAATGTCGTTCGCTTTCTCGGCGGCAAGCACACGACATTCAACATGGGGCTGTGGCGACGCGATGTCGCGGCTGCGGTGACGAAGGCCGACCTCGAAACGGTTCTGGCTGCGATGCGCGACCATGGCGCCGACGTTCTGGCGTTTACCCAGCAGCCGCGCCAGTGGGCCGGACTCGCCAATCCGATGACCATGCTGCCGGGACAGCCCTCGCCCAACACCTGCCCGCTGATGGTGATGTCTCACACCTCGCCCGAGCAGAAAATCAGCACAGGATTCCGCCGCCGCATGCGCACCAAGGAGCGCAAGTTGCAGGCTCTGCCGGGGTATCGCTACCTCCTTGCGGAAACCGACGCGGAGATCGAGCGCCTGCTCAACGCCTTCTTCGTGATCAAGCCCCAGCGCATGGCGGCGCAGAAGCTGCCCAACGTGTTCGCCGATCCCGGCGTCGAAGCCTTCGTTCGCGAGACCTGCATGGCGAAGCTGCCGGATGGCAGCCGCGCCATCGGCATCCATGCGCTGGAGTGCGACTCCGAGGTGATCGCGATCTTCGCGGGCGTCGCCGGTGGCAAACGGTTCTCGATGATGTTCAACACCTACACAATGTCCGAGAACGCCAAGCACAGCCCGGGTGTCATCCTGATCCGCAGCATCGTGGACCACTATGCCCTGCAGAACCATGACTCGTTCGATCTCGGCATCGGGTCGGACGACTACAAGCAGCAGTTCTGCAAGGAGGACGAACCGATTTTCGACAGTTTCATTCCGCTGACTGCGCGCGGCAAGCTTGCCGCCTTCGGCATGTCGTCGATCACGCATGCCAAACGCCTGGTGAAGCAGAATCCCGCCCTGATGCAGATGGCGCAGCGCCTGCGCGGCGCGTTGCAGCGCTAGCGACGACGGCCTTCCACGTTCCCGGTTCAGGCTGCCACGGTCCGCTCGCCCGGCGCACCGTTTCCGGATTCTTTTGCCGCGCCGCTGAGAATCGTCACGTCGGCGAAACCGGCCTCGAGCAACTGATCGCGCATGGCGGCGCGCGCCGATGCCGTGATGGCGGGATCGGGTATGATGACGGCGTGGGCGTTCTGGGCGATCAGCGCCGTCGGCAGATCCACAGCCGTGCCGGCATCGAGCACGACGTGATCGTAGGCGCGGGTCAGGGCGTCGATCGCCAATCCAAGCCGCGGGAACTGCAACAACGCGCGATCGGGATTGCGCCCCGCTCCCACGATGTGGACACCGGACATCCGGTCCTTGGTGATGATCTGGCCGAATGAGGCCGACGCCTGCATGAGATCGCTGAGGCCCGGAGCCCCGGAATCGATCGACATCGCACCGAGCACCGGCGAAGTCATGGTGAGATCGACCACCACGACCTTGGCTTCGCGAGCCAGCTGCCGCGCCAGTGTCAGCGCGGTCAGGGTCACGTCTTCGCCTCCGAGAGCGCCGATCACCGTGATCTTGCGCGCACCCTCCCCAGCGGCGCGCAGGGCCTGCGCCAGTTCGCCGATCTCTGTCATGGCAGAGGTCATCCGCAGATCCATCGCAGGCAAAGGCGCAAGCGAGATGCCCTGCAGGTCGCGCGACAACCTCGGAGAGGTCATCCGCAGCAGTTCCGCGGACGCGATATAGCCCGCAGTCAGCAGCAGCGTGATCAGGGTGACGATCAGGACGATCGGCAGCTTCTTCGGATAAGCGGGCGTATTCGACACGAAAGCGCGCGAAATGATCCGGCCTTCCGACGGCGCCGCATCGATATTCTCTCGCGCCGTGGCCTCGCGATATTTCGCCAGATAGGATTCCAGCAGATCGCGCTGGGCCTTGGCCTCGCGTTCGAGCGCACGGAGCTGGATGTCCTGGCTGTTGGTCGAGGTCGCATGACGCTTGAGCTGGTCAAGGCTCGCCGTCAGGCTGTCGACA
This sequence comes from Afipia sp., assembly GCA_051954725.1. GTDB lineage: Bacteria > Pseudomonadota > Alphaproteobacteria > Rhizobiales > Xanthobacteraceae > Afipia. The sequence continues at coordinate 14,060 of JBQCHK010000033.1, forward strand.
CGGGCGCTGGCTACCCTGGCGTCGCTCTCGAGGGAGCGCGAAATCTTTCCGGCCTCCTCGCGCAACTGGCGATCAATGTCGGCGATCTGCGCCCGCAATTCCTTGATGCGCGGATGGCCGCTCAGCAGCGTCGCGGACTGTTCGGCGAGTTGCGCGCGCAGGGTCACGCGCTGCTCGGACAGGCGGCGGACCAGTTCGGAATTCAGAATTTCGGAAGCCTCGACGGGACGGCCGCTTTTCAGCATCGCGGCGATCGCGCCGGCCCGCGCCTCGGCGTCAGCCTTCTGCACCCGCGCGTTGTTGAGCTGCGTATTCAGCTCGCCCAACTGCTGGTTCGACAGCGAGGTGTTGTTGGTGCCGACGAACAGGCTCGATTTGGAGCGGAAAGCCTCAGCTCGGGCTTCCGCATCGGCAACCTTCTTGCGCAGATTTTCGATTTCGCCCGACAGCCACTGGCCGGCCATCTTGGCCTGATCCTGCCGCGTGTTGCGCTGATAGACGAGATACTCGTCGGCCACCGAGTTGGCGACCTGCGCCGCCAGCTTCGGATCGCGCGACTGGAACTCCACCACCATGACGCGGGATTTATCGACGGCATAGGCGGTCAAGCGCTGGTAGTAGGATTCCAGCACCCGCTCCTGCGGCGTCATCTTGAAGGGATCACGGCCGATCCCGAACAGCGACAGCACGCTCTTCCACGGGGCGGGACCATTCAGAACCGGATCGAATTCCGGCAGCTGGTCCAGCTTGTTCTTTCTGATGACGTCGAGCGCAAGGTCGCGCGACAGCAGCAACTGCACCTGACTGGCGATGGCTTCCGCATCGGGCGTGGACCTCTCGTCGCCGCGATCACCATTGGCGCGCAGGAATATGTTTTCCCGGCCGTCGATCAGAATGCGCGCTTCGGATTTGTAACGCGGCGTCACGAGGTTGACGGCAACCATCGACAGAACGAAGGCCGCCACGGTGGGTACGATCACCCAATTGCGCCGCCGCACCAGTGCCTGCCAGATCAGGCGCAGATCGATATCACCCAGCGGCGCTGACGATGAAGGCGGCACCGGAATCGGCGCAGGGGTCTCGGACGGCGCTCGCGCCTTGTCCCTGACAAACGCCGCGTTGATCCGGCTACGCCAGTCCGCCAAACGCATCGACCACTCCCACGGCACACCACTGCACAAGTGGCGCGATTACAGTCCATTAAGGTTGCCGTCGGGTTAATTCCGCCAAAATGCCCCGTCCGATCGCCCTCCGGGATGGCATGGTCATCGTTTGTTAACCATGAGTGCCCTTAATCGGAATCGATATTTTCCCCGGCTGGATTGCTCATGCGGCGTTGTTGCGCGCTCTTCATTTGCCTGTTTGTCGCGCTCGCCGTTTCGGGGTGCATGCGCACGGGCGCGCCGGTTGCCGGTTCGAGCAGCCTCGATGCCCTCGCCTATCGACAGAAGCCTGAAGTGCCCGCAACCCGTGCCGCCTATGCGCCGGGCGACGAGCCCTACCAGCTCGATGCCGGCGACAAGCTGCGCGTCGTCGTCTACGGCCAGGAAGGGCTGACCAACACCTACGCCGTGGGCGCCGGCGGCTCGATCACCATGCCCTTGATCGGAGCGGTTCCGGCGCGCGGGCTGACCACCGGCGAACTCAGCGCCTCGATCGCCGCCCGCCTCAGGCGCGGCTATCTGCGCGAACCCTATGTCGCGGTCGAGGTCGAGACGTACCGTCCGTTCTTCATTCTCGGTGAGGTCGCCGCGCCCGGCCAGTACCCCTACGTTCCCAATATGACGGTCGAGAGCGCCGTGGCGATCGCCGGTGGCTTCACACCGAGGGCAGTGCGCAGCAGCGTCGAACTCACCCGTCCCGGCGAAGCGGCGACCGCGCATGCCAGCGTGCCGCTCGGCACACTGCTCCGCCCCGGCGATACGATCGTTATCGGTGAGCGCTGGTTCTGACCATGCCCGACACCGTACGCCCGCTCCGCATTCTCCATGCCGTCCGCGCCCCGGTCGGCGGCATCTTCCGGCACATTCTCGATCTTGCGAATGGACAGGCCGAGCGCGGCCACGAGGTCGGCATTCTCGCCGACAGTCTGACCGGCGGCGAACGCGCCGACGCCGCGCTGGCGGCCATTGCGCCGCGGTTGAAGCTCGGCACCTATCGCATGCCCATTCATCGCGAACCTCATCCCAGCGACACATTGATCGGGCCGCGTTTTCTGAATCTCACGCGCCAGCTCAAGCTCGACGTCCTGCATGGGCATGGCGCCAAGGCCGGCATCTTTGTGCGCCTCAAGGGCAAATCGAAAAAGACCATCCGCGTCTACACCCCGCATGGCGGCTCGCTGCATTACCCGCCAGATACCTTGAAGGGCATGCTCTACAGCCGGATGGAACGCGCTTTCATGAACCGGACGGACCTCTTCCTGTTCGAAAGCGCATTCGCCCGCGATACCTATCAGCGCGTCATCGGGAAACCGGAAGGCCTGGTGCGCTGCGTGTTCAATGGCGTCACAGCCGCGGAGTTTGATTCCGTCGCGCCTGCCGAAGACGCCACCGATCTCGTCTATGTCGGCGAGTTTCGTTACATCAAGGGCGCCGACCTGCTGATCGAAGCCGTGGCGCGGCTGCGCGCCGACGGCAAGCCGGTGACCCTGACGCTCGCAGGCGACGGCGAGGAAACCCATGCACTCAAGGCGCTGATCGAGAAACTCAAGCTCGGTGACGCAGTGCGCTTCATCGGCCACGTCAAACCGCGCTACGGCTTTTCCAAAGGCAAGCTGCTGGTCGTTCCCTCGCGGGGCGATTCCATGCCCTATGTGGTGATCGAGGCTGCGGCGGCCGGCATTCCGATGGTGGCCGCGCGGATCGGCGGAATTCCCGAGATCTTCGGCCCCTTCGAAGACGCCCTGTTCGCAGGAAACAACATCGGTGCGATGGCCGATGCCATCGAGACCGCGCTCAGCGACATCGATGCTGCGAGATCCCGCGCCAGAGAGCTGCGCGAGCGGATTTTCGTCCATTTCTCGCAGAAGGCGATGGTGGACGGCGTCATGGCCGGTTACAGCACCGCACGTGGCACTGATTAACTGAAATTTACCAACGATAACCAAATCTTCCGATTTTCCCGGTAATTCCGACGCCAGCTATTTCCGCCGTGCCGGCGCAATGCCACATGGCAGCGAAACAACGGACATCTGACGTGGAACCGCTCGACGTACGCTCGATGATCAATTCCGCCACGGCAACGGATGCCGCGCCGCAGGTCGAGCGGCGGCGACGGCTTTCGCCCGCAGCGAATGCCATCGTCAACCAGCAGAAAGTCCGAGGCGCCTATTCGCCGGTTGTCATCACCGGCGTGGTACGCATCATCGATTTCATCCTCGTCTGTATCGTCGGCATCGCGCTCTATATCGGTTACGTCACTCCGCTCGACGGATTCAAATGGAGCTATGTCGGCGCGATCGCCATGATCGCCGTGACCACCGTTGTCAGCTTTCAGGCCGCCGAAATCTACGACGTCCAGGCGTTTCGCGGACAATTGCGCCAGATGACGCGAATGGCGTCGTCGTGGGCCTTCGTCTTTCTGCTGTTCATCGGCGCGTCGTTCTTCGCCAAGGTCGGCGGCTCGGTATCCCGCCTGTGGCTTTCGGCGTTTTTCTTCACCGGAATTGCCGTGCTGTTCATCGCGCGCCTCATTCTACGCACGCTGGTCCGGCGCTGGGCCCGCGAGGGACGGCTCGATCGCCGCACCGTCATCGTCGGTTCGGACGAGAATGGCGAGAAGCTGATCCGCGCGCTGGACGCCGAGGAGGATTCCGATCTCCATATTCTCGGTGTATTCGACGACCGCAACGACGGACGCGCGCTCGACACCTGCGCCGGCAAGCCAAAGCTCGGCAAGATCGACGACATCATTGAATTCGCCCGCCGGACCCGCATCGATCTCGTTCTCTTTGCGCTCCCGATTTCGGCCGAAGGCCGCATTCTCGAAATGCTCAAGAAGCTGTGGGTGCTGCCGGTCGATATCCGACTCTCGGCGCACACCAACAAGCTTCGCTTTCGTCCGCGCTCCTATTCCTATCTCGGCTCGGTGCCGACGCTGGACGTATTCGAACAACCCATCACCGACTGGGATGTGGTGCTGAAATGGCTGTTCGATCGCATCGTCGGCGGCATCCTGCTTCTCCTGCTGTCGCCCGTCATGGCGCTGGTCGCGCTCGCGGTGAAACTCGACAGTCCCGGCCCGGTCCTGTTCCGGCAGAAAAGGTTCGGCTTCAATAACGAGCGGATCGACGTCTTCAAGTTTCGCTCGCTGTATCACCATCAGGCCGATCCGACCGCCAGCAAGGTGGTGACCCGCAACGACCCTCGCGTGACACGGGTTGGCCGCATCATCCGCAAGACCAGCCTCGACGAACTCCCCCAGTTGTTCAACGTGGTGTTCAAGGGCAACCTCTCGATCGTCGGCCCGCGTCCGCACGCCATTCAGGGCAAGCTGCAGGCGCGCCTGTTCGATGAAACGGTCGATGGTTACTTCGCGCGCCATCGCGTCAAACCCGGGATCACCGGCTGGGCCCAGATCAACGGCTGGCGCGGCGAGATCGACAACGAGGAAAAAATCCAGAAGCGCGTCGAGTTCGACCTCTACTACATCGAGAACTGGTCGGTGCTGTTCGACGCCTACATCCTTCTCAAGACGCCGCTGGCCCTGATCAAGGGCGAGAACGCCTACTAGCGCGCCCGCGCGAGGAGCCATGGCCATCACCGCCACCCATGCCCTCTCCCCCTCGCTCGCTGCGATCCCGCCGCGCACGGCGGCCGTGCAGCGTGCATTGATGTGGGCAGCGGGCTGCGGCGGCGCGATCGTGTTCATCGAGCCCAGCCCATACGAACTGGTGACGCTGATTGGCATCATCCTGTTTTTCATCACCGGCATGCGAATGCGTCCGGTGTTCGTGCCGTTGATCGCGATGCTGCTTGCTCTCAATATCGGCTACACGATCTGCTCGGCCTACCTGATGAACGACTCCAAGATCGTCAACTGGGTCGTCACATCCTGGTACATGGCAACAACCGTCATCTTCTTTGCGCTGGTTCTGTCCGACGATACCGAGGCGCGCTTCGACATGCTGCGACGCGGATTGATCGTCGGCGGTGTCATTGCTGCGCTTGCCGGCGTTGCCGGATACTTCCATCTTGTCCCGGGCGGATACGATCTTCTCACGCTGTATGGCCGCGCGCGCGGAACGTTCAAGGATCCCAACGTCCTCTCTGCATTCCTGATCCTGCCGGCACTGTTTTCGCTTCAGAACGTCGTGACGCAGCCATTTGGAAAATCCGTGCGCGCCGCGCTGGCGCTCGGCATCATCGCGCTTGCGCTGCTGCTGGCCTTCTCTCGTGCCGCATGGGGACAACTGGTCCTGACCTCGGCGTTCATGCTGGCCCTGATGTATGTGACCAGCCCTTCGACGGCGCAACGCCGCCGTATCGTTCTGACGACCATCGCGGCAATCGGCGCAGCGATCGTGCTGCTTGCGATCCTGTTGTCGTTCGACTCGATCGACAACCTGTTCAAGGAGCGCGCGAGTTTCAACCAGAGTTACGACGAAGGCCGCTTCGGCCGCTTCGGCCGCCACGCGCTCGGCTTTCAGATGGCGCTCGATCTGCCGCTGGGCATTGGACCACTGCAGTTCACCCGCTTCTTCCCCGAGGACACGCACAATTCGTTCCTCAATGCGTTCATGTCCGGCGGATGGATTTCCGGCATCGTATTTCCCGCGCTGCTGTTCATCACCGTTATTTTCGGCTTCAAACTGATCTTCGTTCGCGTGCCATGGCAACGCAGCTATCTCGCGCTGTTCGCCGCGTTCCTGGGCACAGTCGGTGAAGCCTTCATCATCGACGTGGATCACTGGCGCCATTTCTGGATGATGCTTGGCGCGATGTGGGCGATGCTGGTGGCGACTCACGACTACAAGCGCTCCGTTTCCCCGACGTCCTAAGCAGGTCCTGCGCGCGGCGACCGCTGGAACTTTCCTGCGCCAAAAAATGCCATCGGCATGAATGGCTATTCACGCAATAAATCCGCGTCCATTGGAACGTCAGCCATGTCCTCCCGTTGTGAATGCGGGCAGATACATGGAGGAGAATATGAGAAAGACACTTCTGACGTCGGTTGCCGCCGTGGCTCTGGTTGCCGGTAGCACGCTGGGATTCGCGCAAGGCATGAACAAGGGCGGCGAAGCGCCGGCCGCCGCACCGAGCGCGGGCGCACCGTCGAGCAGCGCGCCAGCCGAGAAATCCGCACCGACGACTCGCGGTCAGGGCGCCGAACATCAGGCGCCGAGTGGAAGCATGAAGGGCGGACAGGCCGAGCAGAAGATGCCTCGGGCCAATGACTCCGCGCAGCGCGACCACGAGATGAAGACGAAAGGCGCGGAGTCCGAGAGCAAGTCCGGCGGCAAATCCGCTTCCGAGACCAGCCACGACAAGTCGAAGACCGATATGAAGGCCGACACCAAGAACGGCGCCGACAAGAATGCGGCCGAGAACAAGAGTGACACCAAGGCCAGCACAACGACCGGTCAGGCCGGCGCGGGCGCCAAGCTGACGAGCGAACAGCGCACCAAGATCACTACGGTCATCCACAAGCAGAATGTGAAGCCGGTGACCAAGGTGAACTTCTCGATCTCGGTCGGCACGCACGTTCCACGCACTGTGACCTTCCATCCGGTGCCGACGGAAATCGTCACGATCTATCCGTCCTGGCGCGGCTACGAGTTCTTCCTCGTTCGGGATGAAATCGTGATCGTCAACCCGCGGACGCTCGAGATCGTCGCCGTGTTGCCGGCGTAATCACGAGACTTCGACGACAATACGCAATCCGTCGGCCGGGCAACCGGCCGGCGGGTTTGCTGTCAGCTGGCGAGAATTTCGTGCGTCAGAATGACACGCCGAGGCGCGGTCCTTTGGTCCAGACCACACGGCATTTCTTTCGCGTCCCCGCGTACAGCAGTTCAAAGCGGTTCGGCAGGGGGACGCGCGGAAGAACCTCCAGACACGCACCGCCCGCGGAATAATCGACGATCACACAGTCGATCGCCGGCGTTTTCGGGTCGATGATGACTTTTCCCGATCTTGAGAGCGGTCCCGATGGCTTGATCCGTTCAAATCGACGCTTCTGGATCACGGCCCTCTGCTCCGCACTGGATCAAGACTGGCTTAGGAAATGATCCAGATCGCTGGACAGCAACTGCGCGGTCTCTTCGTTGATCTGGCATTGCACGGTGCCGTCGGTCGTTTGCAATTCCAGCACGCCGATCAATGGCGACTTGCTCTGCGTCCTGATCGACATCGCAAGAATCTGACAGGGGTCAACCACTCTGGCAGGTGCATCCACGGACATCAGTGATCGCTTTCCGCAAGGTGCCGACGATCGTTCGGCGATCCCGCTTTTTTCTTGAACACCGTTTTCAGAAAACGCGCGCCGATCTGGTCACCATTGACGCGGACCAGTTCGCAGCGGCGATAGGCCAATCCTGTCGACGACAGCAGCAGGAAAAATTCCTTGAGATCGAGACCCGCCATCGAACCGTCGATTTGCAGCAGGACTCCGCTTTCGGAAATATCCAGCATTGCGCAGTGGCGGCGCCACGTGCCGTCGATTCCCATGATGTGAACGCCGATCCCCTTGCCGAAATCGATCCGGGGGCGCTGTCTCAGTTCTTTGCCCATGCATCCTCTCCTGAGGTGCGGCACCTTGGAAATAAAATGCGCTTCCAATCGGTCAGCAATCGTGACCTGAAATCAGTATAAAACCGAATACAGACCACACGCTAATCCTGAGTTCTGAACGTTTGTTAAACGCGACCACGCCCCCCAAGCGCACAACATCACGAAGGCGTCATGTCGCGCATCGCCGATATTGATTGGGCTTATATCTCAGGCTGGATTGCGCGGAGATCCGGAGGTTGCATCGTGATCGCCGGACATCCTGGCCTCCGGCAAATCATCGTATCCGTGACGGCTGCTGTAGAACGTCAGCGCCATCAGTCCGCAGCCGAAGAGCAGCGAGAAGAAAATGCCGAGGCCCATCGCGATGTAGCCGTGCTTTGTCATCACGACACCGGAGTGCGTCATCCATCCCTGGGCACCCCACCAGATAGTTGCAATGAGAATTGCCAGGAGAGCGGCAACGATCCCGAGTGCGCCTTTGCTCATGACCATCTCCCGAATTAGCGGTCCGGTGATCGCCGGGCCTGTGCCAGCGATTTGATGCGGCCGGCAATGCATAGATAGGCAAGGATCACACGCGCACAACGCACGGCGCCTGCCGCTCAGCGTGCCGACATTTTCGATGCGTCAGCAACCCTGACAATCTATCCCCGATGACTGGCGGCGAGTTTGCGCACGGGCAAAGTGTGCGGCGTTTTGTCCGCCATTTGCGCGGTAAATTCAGTTCATTTTCAGCGGCGATTATCTATCTAGAAGACAGGGACGCGCCGTCTGGCGGTCCTCCCAGAACTTTGCCCGGTCCAGCTTTGCTGCACCGGGCTTTTTCCTGTCCAGCCCCTGTATTCCGGCGCCAGCGCTATCGGCGCTTGCTCCATTTGGCCTCGGCCCATTGCAGGCCCCTGACCAGGGGCTCCTGCAGAAATGGCAGATCCTGCGCGATGATGATCAGCCCGAGCGGCAACATCCAGATCCCAAGAACCGGCAGGAAACTGAAAATGCCCCCGAGGATCAGCAGGACGCCAACCAAAATGCGGGCGAGCAGCGAGGATGGCTTGCGCAGCCAGTGCAAGAATCGGCTGCCACTTTCTGGCAGCCGCTTTTCGATCTTTTCGAAATAGCGATCGAGTTCGGCCTGGGCGGTGGAGGTCAAGGAGCGTCTCTGCGATTCGTGGAACCTGTTATCCTGCCCTTTTATCTGGGAAGCGATAACGGCCCTGCTCCGGCCGAACTGCGGCATTGATGCGGTCGCCGCCCACAGCGGCACACCTGCCGAACCGCAGCCTGAAATCCAAGCAACTATTTGTTTTTATGTAATAAATTTTCGGAGCGCGAGGATTCGAACCTCCGCTTCACCGGAAATCCGACCCCGCCGCTTCCGGGCTGATTTCAGCCCGCTAATAAGCGATTTGGTATCGCCACAGCGAACCAGCTTCTCAGTCTTCCGGGTCCGCCTGGCGACATAGATAAACAGCAATTCCGGATGGTAACCGTGCCGCAACCAAAGGATACTCGGCTCAAATAGCAAAGCATTGAGCGTAGGGAGACGCGAGATGTTGCGAATAATTTCTGTTTTTGCAGTTTTCGTCCTATCGATTTGGTGTGCACATGCTGGGACTAATTATCCAGTTTCCGGAGCGTGGGCGCTGGTTGAACCATCTTCACCCAAGCTTCAGGATCTGGCTTGCAAGGCCTTCGAGCGACTGGGGTTAGCAAAAGTAACCGGTGACGCTATTGGCGGAGGAGAGCTCATTGTCTTTCAGGGCTCCGAGCGCCACAACTTTGGTGGCTATGCCGATGACATCACTCCAAATATCTCGATCCGCCGCTTATCGGACAAGAAGTTTGATGTCGTCGATCGATGGAATAGCGACGGCGAGGGCGGAATCTCTCCGGGACCAAAGCGACGTCGATACATTCTGACAATCATCGACGCCAATACGATCGAGATAAAAGAGGGCAAGTACAATCCAGCACGATATGTCAGATGCGCCGCTCCTGCTGAAAGGGCCACGGATGACAAGACCATCGCGTTGCTTAGATCTGCAAAAATTGAACTGCCATCTATGATTGCGGCATCGATAGGAGATGCTCGTCAGGACTGTGATCTGAAATCAATCTCGCCGGCGGCCATTAAATCGATCGACCTGAACGGGGATGGCATCAACGATTACATTATCGACTACGGAGCCCTGGGGTGCCACTCATACTGTGGATCGGCCGGATGCCTTCATGAAATTTGGGTTTCGAAGGATGCGGGATTCGTGCGCAGTCTAAATGCCAACGTTCAAGGTATCGACCGGTTCGAGCCGCACGGCTCTGGCAACGATGTCGTTGTAGGAATGCACGGATCTTCCTGCCACCGGGCTGGCTCCGATACGTGCTACTTCCGCTTACATTGGGACAAATCTAAGCTGACGCAGCGACAGACCACCAAGCCTAGGGCTCATTGACCAGAGCATAACGTTGGGGTGGCGGCGATATAGCCAAGCCGAGGGTTCTCAAATCCCACCCGGATTGAGATAGGCGCCGATCGGCTAAGTGTTTATTTTTAAGAAAGAATTTGGTCGGAGCGAGAGGATTCGAACCTCCGACCCCTAGTCCCCCAGACTAGTGCGCTAACCGGGCTGCGCCACGCTCCGAACCGCCTGTGCGGCGTCCGATGCTGTAGCGTCGTTCGGCCTGAGGCGCAAGAAGGCAGAAGCGGGCATGTCAGGTCGCCGGCTACGATTGGCTCTCGCCCTTCAGAACCTGATCGATCAATTCACGCGCGCTGACGAGGTCGTCGAGCACAGCCTGAAGCTTGCCGCGGTCCGGCACCGGCTGTTTCCGCACCCCGGGAGGCGCATAAATCTCCGCCCCGCTTGATGGCCCTGGCGGCAGCGGCCGCGCGACCACAGGCTTGGTGGCGATTGGCCGATCAAATACCGGCTCGCGCGGGGCGTCGTCGTCATCCTGGTCGCCGTCGTCAAACGCGTCAGAATGCTCGTCGGCGTCGTCATCGTTTTCGTCGTCGAAAGATGCCTCGGCCTCATCGTCTTCATCGTCGGTGACGTCGTGGCCGTTTTCATACCCGTCGGTATCGGGAACGATCCGGCGGGCGGGCTTCACATTGCCCATGCTCCCGCCGGCAAACGCCGCAGGGGGAAGCGCCGAACTGTCCATCAGGCCCTGCACGGCCTTGATGCCGTGTTCGCGCAAGATGCGCTGGACACCGCGAATGGTATAGCCCTCGCCATACAGCAGGCGGCGAATGCCGCGCAGCAGATCAACGTCGTCGGGACGGTAATAGCGGCGGCCACCGCTCCGCTTCATCGGCTTGATCTGAGCGAAACGGGTTTCCCAAAAGCGCAGGACATGCGCAGGGATATCGAGGTCGTCGGCGACCTCGCTGATCGTCCGAAATGCATCCGGCGCCTTGTCCAAATGCATCCTCCCTTTGATCGCAGGGCACTGAATCACTGCCACCACGAATCTATCGCGTTTTCCGCTTAAGGGGAAACGGCTTCACGCCACGCGCGCGCTTTATCGGCAGATTTGGAAAATCAGCCGTCCTCACAGGAGGACGACAGACCGCTCACTCCGCGTTAGCGGGAGGGGTCGCGCCGTTGCCGTTTCCGTTGATGCGCTGCTTCAGGATCGCAGACGGCTTGAACACCATGACGCGGCGCGGCGAGATCGGAACCTCGGTTCCGGTCTTCGGATTGCGGCCAATCCGTTCGCCCTTCTTGCGGACCATGAAAGAGCCGAACGACGACAACTTCACCGTTTCGCCTTTCTCAAGGCAATCGGTGATCTCCTTGAGCACCAGCTCGACAAACGCTGACGACTCCGTCCGAGACAGTCCAACCTTTTGGTAGACCGCTTCGCACAGATCGACACGTGTAACTGTTTTTCCAGTTCCTGACATCGCCTGCCCCAGTTCGGCGAACAATTTCGTTCCTGAAATTATGAGGTTAGAGCGCGAGGGTCAACACCGCTGGTTCGCGCAAACCTTGGAAGTTCCTTTCAAATTTAGCAAAGTTCCAACGACTGTTCTACCAGCGCAACAGTGCCGAACCCCACGTGAAACCGCCGCCCATCGCTTCCAGCATGATCAGGTCGTTCGTTTTGATGCGTCCATCGTCAGCCGCCGCCGCAAGCGCGAGCGGAATCGACGCCGCTGACGTGTTGCCATGACGATCGACCGTCAGAACGACCTTCTCCGGCGCGATGTGCAGTTTCTTCGCGGACGCATCAATGATCCGCTTGTTGGCCTGGTGCGGAACCAGCCAGTCGATGTCGTCAGCAGTCGTGCCGGTCGCCTCGAACGCATCGACGATCACGTCGGTGATCATGCCGACGGCGTGCTTGAACACCTCGCGCCCTTCCATCCGCAGATGGCCGACGGTCTGGGTCGAAGACGGTCCGCCATCGACGAACAGCTTGTCCTTGTGGCGGCCGTCGGAACGCAGATGCGTCGTCAGGACGCCGCGGTCGGAGGTCTTGCCGGGCTGCTGCTGGGCCTCGATCACCACCGCCCCGGCACCGTCCCCGAACAGAACGCAGGTGCCGCGATCATTCCAGTCGAGAATCCGCGAGAACGTTTCCGCCCCGATCACCAGCGCACACTTGAACATCCCCGCCTTGAGGAAGTTATCGGCGGTCGCGAGTGCGAAAATAAAACCCGAACACACCGCCTGCAGATCGAACGCCGCGCCGTGATGGATGCCGAGCCCGTTCTGGATCGCAACCGCTGACGCCGGGAAAGTATTGTCCGGGGTCGAGGTCGCGAGCACGATCAGGTCAATCGACTGGGCGTCGATTCCTGCCTTGGCGATCGCCGCCTGCGCGGCCTTCAGCCCGAGATGGGACGTGAATTCCCCCTCCGCCGCAATATGCCGCTGCCTGATGCCGGTACGCTGGACGATCCACTCGTCGGACGTGTCGACCATCTGCGCCAGCTCGGCATTGGTCAACACGCGCTCAGGCAGGTACGAGCCATAGCCGAGCACGACCGAACGCAACACAGTCACGAGACAGCCTCCTGCGCGTCCGGTACCCGGGCAAGGGTGCCGCCGTCGCGGTTGAGAGTTTGATTGATCTTGGTCAGGAGATCGTAGCGGACCATGTCATAGCCAACATCGACCGCCGAGGCAAAGCCCTCGGCATCGGTGCCGCCGTGGCTCTTGATCACCACCCCGTTCAGGCCGAGGAATACGCCGCCATTGACCTTTCGCGGGTCCATCTTGTCACGCAGGGCGCGGAATGCACTGCGGGCGAAAAGATAGCCCAGCCTCGACCGCCAGGTCCGGCTCATGGCGCTGCGCAGATACTCGGCGATCTGGCGCGCCGTGCCTTCCGCCGTTTTGAGCGCGATATTGCCGCTGAAACCTTCGGTCACGATCACGTCGGCGGCGCCCTTACCGATGCCGTCGCCCTCCACGAAACCGATGAACTCAAGGTGCGGCAGGTTCATGCTTCGCAGCAGCTCGGCTGCGGCACGGACCTCCTCCACGCCTTTGACCTCCTCGACACCGATGTTGAGAAGGCCCACCGTCGGGCGTTCGAGATCGAACAGCACCCGGGCCATGGCACTGCCCATGATCGCCAGCGACGCAAGGTGGTGGGCATCGCCTCCGATCGACGCGCCGACATCCAGCACGACTGACTCGCCGCGCAGGTTCGGCCACACCGCGGCGATCGCCGGACGGTCGATCCCCGGCAACATCCGCAGATTGAACCGCGCCATCGCCATCAGCGCGCCGGTGTTGCCGGCGGAAACCGCGACATCGGCCTCGCCCTTCCTCACCGCATCGAGCGCGAGCCACATCGACGACGTCTTGCGGCCACGGCGAAGCGCCTGACTGGGCTTCTCGTCCATGGTGACTGCGACGTCGGTGTGAAACACCTTGGAGGCCGCCTTCATCGCCGGATGGGCGTCGAGCTGTGCCTCGATCAGCTTGCTGTCGCCGAACAGGAGAAATTCCGTGTCGGGATGTCGGGTGAGCGAAATTTCCGCGCCTGGAACGACCACCGATGCGCCGAAGTCGCCGCCCATGGCGTCTAGCGCAATTCGAACCTTCTGCGGCATGGGTCGTTCCGAAAACCTGATCTTTGACGGCCGAAGGATGACCGCAGCCGGGGCTGCGACAATAACGCCTCCTTGAGGCGATACAACATCTTGACCGGGATGTCTTGATCTTGACTGGCATGGCGGAACTCGCCAGCAGCCGCCAATTTTTGAGTCCGCTATTTCTTCTTTTTGCCAGAGCCCGGCAGAGGCTCCTCTTTCAGCGCCTTCAACGCCGCAAATGGATGCTCTTCCGGATCCTCAGGGACCTTTGGCGGCTCGAAAACGGCTCCCGGCTTGCGCGGATAGGGATCGATTCCCAAAAAGAGGAAATCCGCGGCGATCCGGCCAAGATCGATCGCTCCGCCGATGATCGGTTCGGGCGGATCGGGAATGTCCTCGAGATCGATGTCCTCGTCGTGCGCCGGCGGGCGCGGTGGCGGCGCCTCGGATGGATGCGCGAAGATCACATCAATCGGCTCATCGATGGCGTTCTCGATCGGATCGAGCGTCACCACGCAGGTCTGCCCAATCTGGGCCTGAACCCGCCCCACCGCATGAACGGTATCATCGCGGCCATGGGTCAGATTGAAAACCGCGCGGGCCGAAGAAACCTCACGCAATCCGGCAACCGCGGCGAGAGCCGCCCGCTGCGCCGCGTCGGCCTCGAGGACGACATGCGCGCCATCTTCGGGAATCTGCGCGACCGGGAACGATACGGTCCAGGGCAGATCCTTGCCGGGCGACGGCGGCCTGTCGGAATCGGGTTTGCCAGCCATGAGAGGTCCTTTCCTCGGCGATCCGTTACGTGGCCGGCGGCAGCGGCTGTGGAAAACGCCACGTGCCACCCGCCAGAATAGCTGCATCCGTCCGGACGAGATCGGACTCGGCCGCCATCACATACTGCGCCAGCGAGCGCGCGCTCTCCGGATGCGTACCGTTCAGAACGTTGCGACCGATAGCCTCTGCGAGATCGTTTTCGCCGCCGGCCCGCGCCAGATCGTAAGCTGCGGTACGGCCGTAGAACGCCTCGCCGAAGGCCTGCATGCGTTTCGGGACGGTCAGGTCGCCAACTCCCATCTCGCGCAGGTTGCCGTCCATATCCTCGCAGAAGCGATCGAACAGCGCCTGCGACACGCCCTCTCCGCCTTCGGTCGCGCGAAGGTGTCGCAGCACCAGCCACAGATGAAGCAGCAGCATATCGAACCGGCCATCGACCGTGTCGGGGACATTAAGGCGGGTGTAGAAGACCGGCTCTCGCGCCTGTGCCACAACCATGCCATAGATGGCTTCAATGGTGCCGCGCGACGGCACGCCGGGGTTCTTGAAGCGATTGAAGGGCCAAAGCATTTTCGGTTCCGATGGGCTGCGGCCCGATTATCGGCGCCGCCCGGCCTGTTGCAATTGGAAGTCCTGCCGGGTACGTCAACCCTCCGCGCGATGCAAGAGGAAGGCGCAGTTTCTGCAATGACCTTGATCGTTCAAAAAACGCCGAAAACCGTTGAAAACCGCACCACCCGCCGGGCAGCGCTGCGGATTGCCGCAGCCGCCCTGCTCGGCGTCACCCTTGTCGCCTGTACCGGCGAACAGTTCCAGCGGGGATATATCCTGCCGCCCGGCGCACTCGAGCAGATCCCGATCGGCGCCAGCCAGGATCAGGTCCTGATCGTGATGGGCACGCCCTCGACCGTCGCCACCCTGAGCGGCGAGGTGTTCTACTACATCTCGCAGCGCTCGGAGCGAAAAGTCGCCTTCATGAATCAGCAGGTGATCGACCAGCGCGTGATCGCGATCTATTTCGATCAGGATCGACGCGTGCGCCGCATCGCCAATTACGGACTGCAGGACGGCCGCATCTTCGACTTCATCAGCCGCACGACACCCACCAGCGGCCAGGAGCTGAGCTACCTCACCCCGCTGTTCAAGATCATCAGCCCGCGCTGATCGTTGCGGCTACCGGAAGGCGCGGAGCGTGAACTGCGCGCCTCAACCGTGACCGGCCGCTACACTGCGACGAGACCTTTCTCGACGAAGTTGTAGCCGGCCTCCCACCGGGCATGCTGCTCGGTATTCTCCGGATACGGATTGGCCGTGCGCGGCTCGTTGTTGTAGCGGGCGAGCTTGCCCTGCTCGAACGGATCGCCGTCGTCTGCTGCCATGACATCGCTCCCTTGAATCGCCAACCGGGCGGTTCACACTGCCAACCTCGATAACGCAGCCGGCGCGTCAGGTTTCCGCAGACCGATGTCAAAAACACGGCGGGGATTGTCGCGGGATCGTCATAAATTTTCCAGGTCCCTATCGCGCATCCTCTTCCCGCGAAACGGAATCAGCCGCGCAAGACAGCGCGTGAGCTACACCACCGGCACATGCAAAAGGCCCGCGGCTTTCGCCGCGGGCCTTGATGTTTCGCGAAACGCTCGCGCTCAGTGCGCGAGGATCGCCAGCAGCAGCAGCGCCACGATGTTGGTGATCTTGATCATCGGGTTCACTGCAGGACCTGCCGTGTCCTTGTAGGGGTCGCCGACGGTGTCACCGGTCACCGCCGCCTTGTGCGCGTCGGAGCCCTTGCCACCGTGGTGGCCGTCCTCGATGTACTTCTTGGCGTTGTCCCAGGCGCCGCCACCCGAGGTCATCGAGATCGCCACGAACAGACCGGTGACGATCACGCCGAGCAGCATCGCGCCGACCGCGGAGAACGCCGCCGACTTGCCGGCCGCACCGCCACCCGCGATCGCGTAGATCACGAAGTAGACGACGATCGGCGACAGCACCGGCAGCAGCGACGGAATGATCATTTCCTTGATCGCCGCCTTGGTCAGAAGGTCGACCGCCTTGCCGTAGTCCGGCTTGTCGGTGCCCTTCATGATGCCCGGCTTTTCGCGGAACTGACGGCGAACTTCCTCGACGATCGCGCCGGCCGCGCGGCCCACCGCGGTCATGCCCATCGCGCCGAACAGGTACGGCAGCAGGCCGCCGAACAGCAGGCCGACAACCACGTACGGGCTGTTCAGCGAGAAGTCCGGAGTCACGCCCGCGAAGTAGGCATGGTTCGCGGAATCGGCGATGAAGAACTTCAGGTCCTGATTGTAGGCCGCGAACAGCACCAGCGCGCCGAGACCGGCGGAGCCGATCGCGTAGCCCTTGGTAACGGCCTTGGTGGTGTTGCCCACCGCATCGAGCGCGTCGGTGGCCTTGCGGACTTCCTTCGGAAGACCGGCCATTTCCGCGATGCCACCAGCGTTGTCGGTGACCGGGCCGAAGGCGTCGAGCGCGACGATCATGCCGGCCAGCGCCAGCATGGTGGTGGTCGCGATCGCGATGCCGAACAGACCCGCGAGGCTGTAGGTGATCAGGATGCCGGCGATGATGACGATGGCGGGCATCGCCGTCGCCTCCATCGAGATCGCAAGACCCTGGATGACGTTGGTGCCGTGACCGGTCACCGACGACTGGGCGATCGACTTCACCGGACGATAGTCGGTGCCGGTGTAGTACTCGGTGATCCAGATGATCAGGCCGGTCACCGCGAGGCCGACGACGCCGCACTCGAACAGCGCAAGGCCGGTGTATTCGACGCCGGCGAGCGGACCGAAGCCCACGAGCTGGTGGATCGCGATGGCGACGCCGACGAGCGACAGGACGCCGGTGGCGATCAGGCCCTTGTAGAGCGCACCCATGATCGACTGGCTGGCGCCGAGCTTCACGAAGAAGGTGCCGATGATCGAGGTGATGATGCAGATGCCGCCGATGGCGAGCGGCAACGTCATCATGTTCGGCAGCAGCGCCGACTTGGCGAAGAAGATCGCGGCCAGAACCATGGTCGCGACCGCGGTCACCGCGTAGGTCTCGAACAGGTCGGCGGCCATGCCGGCGCAATCGCCCACGTTGTCGCCGACGTTGTCGGCGATGGTGGCCGGGTTGCGCGGATCGTCTTCCGGAATGCCGGCTTCGACCTTGCCGACGAGGTCGCCGCCGACGTCAGCACCCTTGGTGAAGATGCCGCCGCCGAGACGGGCGAAGATCGAGATCAGCGATGCACCGAAGCCCAGCGCGACGAGCGCGTCGATGACGATGCGGTTGTTCGGAGCCAGGCCCGCGAAGTGGGTCAGGTAGATGAAGTAGAGCGTCACGCCGAGCAGAGCGAGACCCGCGACCAGCAGGCCGGTGATGGCGCCGGCCTTGAAAGCGAGCTCAAGACCGCCGGCCAGCGACTTGGTCGCCGCCTGCGCGGTGCGGACGTTGGCGCGCACCGAGACGTTCATGCCGATGAAGCCGGCCGCGCCCGACAGCACCGCGCCGATCAGGAAGCCGACTGCAACGAGCAGGCCAAGGAAGTAAGCCAGCAGCGCAAAGATCACGATGCCGACGATGCCGATCGTCGTGTACTGACGGCGCAGATAAGCCTGCGCGCCCTCGCGAACGGCAGCAGCAATTTCCTGCATCCGGGCGTTGCCCGCGTCGGCGCCGAGCACCGACGAAGTCGCCCAGATGGCGTACACAACAGAAAGTGCCCCCGCGAGCACGATCAACCATAAAGCTGTCATTGAAGTGGCCTCAGATCCTTGAAAGTTTCCCCAAAAGCGCCCGCGGCCGCACAGACGGACGGGGCGCAAACGGGGCAAGTCGTGCCGATCGGCCAAAGTCGCCCCAATTCGGCGCGGACAATGCCAAAATCGCCCCTCTGACGCAATGTTGCCAAAGACGTAAACGGCGCTTTTTCGGGCGTTTCCAGACGCGCTGGCCGCCGCCTGACGGCATTGGCCCGAACTGTCAGAAGTGGCTGTAAGACAAGCGTTTCAGGACGACCACCTGCCCTGCTCCGTCGACGAACCGAGGGGCCTCGCTGCCGGCCACGACATGACCGATCGCCGTCGCCGGAACCTGCGCGGCGCGCGCGGCTTCCATGAAGCCGTCCCACCGATTCTCGGGGATCGCACAGAGGATTTCGTAGTCGTCGCCGCCCGCCAGCACGGTTTCAAGATCGGCGGCCCCCCGCGCGAGAGCCTTGATGGCCGGGGGCGATAGCGGCACCGACACCACTTCGACCAAAGCCGACACGCCGGACGCCCTGCACAGCTTGGCGAGATCCCCGGCGAGACCATCCGAAACATCCATCGCGGCGCTGGCATGATCGCGTACCGCCCTTGCAAGCGCGTTGCGCGGCTGCGGCACCCGGTAGCGGCCGATCAGCATGTCACGCTCTGCCGGGTCGCCCGCGACCATCTCCGCCACGCCCCCGTTCTGAAGGACGTTGAGCCCGAGCGCAGCGTCGCCCACGGTACCGGTCACAATGAGAAGATCACCGGCTCTCGCGCCATCGCGACGAACCATCCGGCCCGGAGGAACGCGCCCGAAAGCAGTGACCGAAATCATCGATGGGCCGCGCGTGGAAACCGTGTCGCCGCCAAGCAGCGGGCAATTGAACCGCCGTGCATCCTCACCCAGCGCTAGCGAGAAAGGACCGAGCCATTCATCCCGCGCCGCGCGCAACGCCAGCGTCAGGACGAACCCGACAGACTCCGCGCCCTTGGCGGCGAGATCGGACAGATTCACCCGAAGCGCCTTGCGCGCCACCGTATCGGGAGGATCGTCGGTGAGAAAGTGGACGCCTTCGACGATGGCGTCGGTGGTAACGACCACGTCGTCACCGGCGGCATTGAACGTCGCCGCATCGTCGATCAGGCCCAGTGCGCCCGGAGCGGTTGCGAGCGGCCGGAAATGGCGCGCGATCAGATCATCCTCACCCGATGCCATGTTTCTCCAATCACATCCTGACGGCCGTGCCGGGGCGCGAGCCCAAAGGATGGGCCGGCAGGATACACGGATAGCCGTCCCCCTTCGAGGTCCGCGCGTCGCCGCAGGGCCTCGGAGTGGTAGCAAGGATAACGATTGGTTTTTAAAGCTCGCCCGCGCGGAATTTGCGCGCCATCTGGTCGAGTACGGCGTTGACGAGACCCGCCTCGTCCTTCTCGACGAAGGCGTGAGCGACGTCGACATATTCCTTGATGACCACGCGCGCCGGCACATCCTTGCGATGGTCGAGTTCATATGCGCCCGCACGCAGCACCGCGCGCAAGATCGCGTCGATGCGCTTGAGCGGCCAGCCCCGGTTCAAGGCCTCATCCAGCAGCGGATCGAGCTTGTTCTGGTCCTTCACCACGCCCGAAACGACATCGCGGAAGAACGCCGCTTCGGCCGGCAGATAGGTGTCGCCCTCGACCTCGCTGCCGAGCCAGTGGCTCTCGAACTCGGCGAAGATATCGTTGATGCCGGCGCCGCCGATGTCCATCTGGTAGAGCGCCTGCACCGCGGCGAGCCGCGCCGCGCCGCGCCGGTTGGCTTTCCTCGGGGCGGTTTTTGGAGCGTCGGCCATCAGGGTTTCGCCATGCGGCGCTTGATCCGGATCATCGCGATTGCCGCGCGCGCGGCATCACCGCCCTTGTTGAGTTCGGCGACACGAGCCCGCGCCCACGCCTGCTTCTCATCGTTCACAGTGATGATGCCATTCCCGAGCGGCAGGCTGCGCGCCACCGACAGGTCCATCAGCGCGCGCGCCGACTCCATCGAAACCACTTCGAAATGGATTGTATCGCCACGGATCACGCAGCCAAGCGCAATCGCGCCGTCGTAGGAGCGCCCCTTCTTCATGGCGCCGTCGAGCGCAATCGCCACCGCCGACGGAATCTCAAGCGCGCCGGGCACACTGATCACGTCGTAGCCGACGCCGGCCGCGTCGAGTTCCGCCACAGCGCCTTCGAGCAGCGCATCCTGAATATCATCGTAGAAGCGTGCTTCCACGATCACGACGCGGGCGCCGCTGATATCGGTATCGTCCTTCAGTTGCGCGCGGCGCGGTTCGGCCATGTTTCGATCCTTAACAGTCCAGCCAATTGCGATTTATCAACAATTACAGGCGCCTTTGTATCTGTCGCGGCGCACAAAGCAAGCCGCCGGACGCCGCGAATGGCAGCCATTACTTTATTTCGGCTTCATTTCCGTAAGACGCGCCGCATAGCGCGCCATGAGATCGACTTCCAGATTAATCTCCGTGCCCTCCGCCCAGCCACCCAGCGTCGTCACCTGCAACGTATGCGGGATGATCAGCACAGAGAACACGTCGTCCACCGCGGTGTTCACGGTCAGCGACACGCCGTCGAGCGTCACCGACCCCTTGGCGGCGATAAACCGCGCCAGATCGCGCGGCGCACGCAGTTCGAACTTCGCCATGTCCGGCAGATTTTCGCGAGACAGGATCGTGGCGATGCCATCCACATGACCGGCGACGATATGGCCCCCGAGTTCGTCGCCGATCTTCAGCGCCCGCTCGAGATTGAGGCTCGTTCCCTGCTTCCAGTTTTGCGCGGTCGTCATGCGCAGCGTTTCCGCCGCGGCGTCGACATCGAACCATGTCCGGCCCTGCTCAACGCCCGACTGCACCACTGTGAGACACACGCCGTTGCAGGCGATCGATGCACCATCGGCAATCGTTGTCTGATCGTAGGCGCACGAAATTCGCAGCCGGTGCAATTGGCCCTGCGCCGTCGGCTTCAGGCTTGCGATATGACCCACGTCAGTAACGATGCCGGTGAACATACTTTTCTCTTTGTTTGCCCTGATCAGATCGGAAAACCGGTTTCCACTGTCCGCGCATCAGAGGCGGCGCTCGTAGATGGTCAGGTGATCTTGTCCGAGCGTTTCGGTAGCACGCACGCGCCAGTGTGGCGACTGCGTCACGACAGACAAGGGTTGCGTGTCGAGCGCGTCGACACCGTCCGGCCCGATGACCTGCGGTGCGCGCAGCAGCCAGATTTCATCGACCAGGCCGGCGGCGAGAAACGACGACGCGACCCGCGCGCCGCCCTCCACCATCAGCCGCGTAATGCCGTTCTCAGACAGCGCGTTTGAAACGGCCTTGAGATCGAGACCCGGGGGCCGATCGGTGGTCGCGACGCGCAGAACTTGCGCGCCGGCGGCGCCGAGCTTCGCCGCGGCGGGGGCCTCAGCGACCTCCGATGACATCACCCACAGCGGCGTCTCACGCGCCGAATGGACCAGCCTGCTGTCGCCGGGAATCCGCAATGCACGATCGAGCACGACGCGCACCGGAGAGCGCGCTTCCATTCCGGGCAGACGGCAGGTCAGTACGGGATCATCGGCCAGCACCGTACCGATGCCGACCAGAATGGCGTCGCTCTGCGCGCGCAACAGATGGACGCGGGCCCTCGCAACCTCGCCTGTGATCGCCACCGGCCTGCGGCCGGCGAGCGCGATCTTGTCATCGGCCGAGACCGCGAGCTTGAGCAGCACGTGCGGACGCTGGTCGCGCACGCGCAGGAAATGCCCTGCGTGATCACGCGCGGCCTCCTCGGCACACAGACCGACATCAACCTGAATGCCGGCGGCTTGTAGCCGGGCATGGCCCTGCCCCGCGACGTCGGGATTGGGGTCCTCTACCGCCGACACCACGCGCGAGATGCCCGCGGCGATGATCGCATCCGCGCAGGGCGGCGATTTGCCGAAGTGCGAACAAGGCTCGAGCGTGACGTAGAGCGTCGCGCCACGGGCGGCCTCGCCTGCGCGCCGCAACGCCTCCGGCTCCGCATGCGGCCGGCCACCCGGCTGTGTCCATCCGCGGCCGACAATGATGCCGTCCTTGACGATGACCGCGCCGACGGCGGGATTGGGCCACACGCGGCCCTGCCCGCGCCGCCCGAGCGCGAGCGCGAGTTGCATGAAGCGCTGATCGGAGTTCATGGGCGGCAACGATGACCGCGAACGGTCATTTCCGCAATGCCGCCGCGCGCGGATCGTCTTCGCCCGACAGTTCGCCAAGCACCGCCTCGAAATCCTTGGCTTCGCGGAAATTGCGATAGACCGAGGCAAAGCGGACATAGGCGACATCGTCGAGCTGGCGCAGATGCTCCATCACGATCTCGCCGATGACCTCCGACGATACTTCGGACTCGCCGCCGCTTTCGAGTTCGCGAACGATGGCCGACACCATCTTCTCCACCCGCTCCGGATCGACCGGTCGCTTGCGCAACGAAATCTGCACCGAGCGCATCAGCGTGTCGCGATCGAACGGAACGCGGCGGCTGTTGCGCTTGATGACAGTGAGTTCGCGAAGCTGCACCCGCTCGAAGGTCGTGAAACGGAAGTTGCACGCCATGCAGACGCGCCGCCGCCGGATCACGGACGAATCTTCGGTCGGCCGTGAATCCTTCACCTGAGTGTCGAGACTGTTGCAGCTTGGGCAACGCATCGGCGGATACCTTCTCGGGCGTCCTTATTGGTAGATCGGGAAGCGGCTGGTCAGCGCCTTGACCTTTTCCTTCACCGCCGCCTCAACGCCCGGGGCCTTGCCGTCTTCCGACTGCGCCACTGCGTTGAGAACTTCGGCGATCAGGTTGCCGACCTGCTTGAATTCGGCGACACCGAACCCGCGCGTCGTGGTCGCCGGCGTGCCCAGACGAAGTCCCGAGGTGACGAAAGGCTTTTCGGGATCGAACGGAATTCCGTTCTTGTTGCAGGTAAGGCCCGCGCGCACGAGCGCCTTTTCCGAAATGTTGCCCTTGAGGCCCTTCGGCCGCAGGTCGACCAGCATCAAGTGATTGTCGGTGCCGCCCGAAACGATTTCGAAGCCGTTGGAGCGCAGCGTTTCCGCAAGCGCCTTGGCGTTTTCGACGACGTTCTTCGCGTAGATCTTGAAATCGGGCTGCAGCGCTTCCTTGAACGCCACGGCCTTGGCGGCGATGACGTGCATCAACGGGCCACCCTGCAGGCCGGGGAAGATTGCCGAATTGAGCTTCTTGGCGATCGCCTCGTCATTGCTCAGGATCAGGCCGCCGCGCGGCCCGCGCAGCGACTTGTGGGTCGTGGTGGTGGTGACGTGGGCATACGGCACCGGCGAGGCATGGACGCCGCCCGCCACAAGACCGGCGAAGTGCGCCATGTCGACCATCAGATAGGCGCCCACGCTGTCGGCGATCTCGCGGAAGCGCTTGAAGTCCCACGGCCGCGAATAGGCCGAGCCGCCGGCGATGATCAGCTTCGGCCTGATCGCCTCGGCCTGCTTGGCGACCTCATCCATGTCGATGATCTGGTCTTCACGGCGCACGGTGTAGTGCGCGGGCTTGAACCACTTGCCGGACATGTTGACTGGCGCGCCATGAGTAAGATGGCCGCCCGCGGCAAGGTCGAGACCCATGAAGGTGTCGCCCGGCTGCAGCAGCGCGAGGAACACCGCCTGATTCATCTGGCTGCCGGAGTTCGGCTGAACGTTGGCGAAGCCTGCGCCGAACAGCTTCTTGGCGCGGTCGATCGCAAGGTTCTCCGCGACGTCGACCCATTCGCAACCGCCGTAATAACGCGCGCCCGGATAACCCTCAGCGTATTTGTTGGTCATCACCGACCCCTGCGCTTCGAGCACAGCGCGGCTGACGATGTTTTCCGACGCGATCAGCTCGATCTCGTGACGCTGGCGACCGAGTTCGCCCTGGATCGCGGCAGCGATCTCCGGATCGGCATCGGCCAGCGAAGCCGTGAAGAAGGTGTTCGGCGTGGATGCGGTCTTGGCACCGGAATTGGCAGAAGAGCTCATGAGCGAAATATCTCCACCGCCGCAGCCCTCGGATCGGGCGCGGACGGCTCAATCTGGGAGCCATTTCAGGCGGAAAACAGGTTTTCCGATGAACCCTGATCGTGCTCCGGTTGGCGGTCGGAAACGGCGCGTGCGAGATACCATATCCCGCTCCGGCGGCCAAGTTCTGGCACCGGGAACCGACCATTTATGCCAGATATAGCGGTTTAACGGTTCAAACGGGCGCGTTTGACGAGCGGTTCGGGGGCCAAAGCAAGAAAATCCACTACGGCCGGGCGCATCCGGACCCTTACCCCTGAAGACGCGCGCACAGAAACAGGACGTTCAGCGAGCATGCCGCCAGCAGAACGAGCATCAGGGCGACCTGCATCCGGTCGCGGGTGATTTTGAGAATCGCCTTCATCATTCGAGAATGATGGAAAGACTCCGGTCAAGAGTCTCGGGCTTTATTTTTGGCTGGAAGGCGCCGGGATTCAGGACTCGTTTACGAGTCGATTCCCTTTCGTTCCCGCCTTCAGCCTCTGCCGGGCGCCCGTTTCACAGGAATCCGACGATGAGGCGAATACTTCCGGTGATGACCCCTGCGGTCAAAACCGCAAGCACCGCATCGCCTGCCAGGCCAAGCACGTAGGGATCGCTGCCCACCATCCAATCGTGAAATTTGCGCCGCATGGGATCACCTGATCGGGAAAAGAGGCTGTTCGCAAACTGCCCAACAGCAGGGCACGAATTTGGTTCCATCGCACCAACCCGCCCCTTGTCCGGCAATGGCGCTTCAAAAACCGCTTCACAAAAAAAGGCATCGTCAGGGAACCAACTGGCCGCCACCGAATTGCCCGTTTTTAGATTGGGGATCTCATGAAAATCATCGACGCCATCGCGGCAGACGACCGGCTCTACTACCCGGTCGCGGCGACGCTTCTCGTGGTGATGTTCGGCCTCATTCTCTGAGGCTCGCTGCCCGCAACAAAAATGCCGGCTCTCCGCAAGGAAAGCCGGCGAGATGGCACTTTCATCCCGCGCCAGGGGAATCTCGCGCAAGATCGGTCCGCGTGCGTCTTGCGCGCACGTCGGTAAAGCCAGGGAGGGCTGGCCGTCAAAGATAAGGGCTGCCGGTCTTGCGCCGGCTTGGCCCGCTTTCAGGGAAAACTCAGAGCCGATAGAGGATCTGGTCGGTCCAGAACCGCTCGAGGCGATGCAGCGACTTGTTCAGGGTCGCGAACTCGTCGCTCGAGATACCGCCGACCTGCTCCACCGTCTTGACGTGCTTCTGATAAAGCGCGTCGACGATGTGACGGACTTCCTGTCCCTGCGCGGTCAGACGGATGCGAACCGAACGGCGATCGACACGCGAACGCTGATGATCGAGGAAACCCATCTCGACAAGTTTCTTCAAATTGTAGGACACGTTCGAGCCGAGATAATAGCCGCGGGTCCGCAGCTCACCGGCCGTCAATTCCTTGTCGCCGATATTGTAGAGCAAGAGCGCCTGCACCGAGTTGATGTCGGCCCGGCCGCGACGATCGAATTCATCCTTGATGACGTCGAGCAGACGGCGATGGAGCCGTTCAACAAGCGTCAACGCTTCGAGATAGAGAGGCTGGATCGGCGCGGCGTTCTGGTCGCGACCAACGGTTTCCACCGCCGTAGCTGCGGCTTTCATCATGACACTTCCCCTGTTGTCGTTTTACGACTTATTCGACGAAACTTTTGTCTCGCCTGATAGCCACAACGTAAGGGAGGCGTTTGAAGATCAGCTTAAACAACAGCATAAAGAGAAGGTTTATTTGAATCGGTAAACAGTCGATTTAGCCCGTGATTTCGGGGCTTTTTGTTACTCTCGATTCACGCTGTAGGGGCTGTGTTCACGCTTCGTCGCGCGACCTGTCGCATTCCAGAACAAGGATCGCTCAAATTGGAAAGATTCCGTTGATCATCATGGCGGCCGCTCCCGCGCCGCCATCCACGCCAGCGCGAGATAAACCACAAGCAGCACCAGGGCGAGAACGATCACGAGATAGTTGGTGCCGTAGATCGCGGGAAACATCAGTTCGATCACCGCCATCGAGACGACGCTGGTAAGCCACACCACCGCACCCCACGGCGTCGCAAGCCACAGACCGACGGCAGCGACGAGTTCGATCACTGCAAAATAAATCGTCGCGCTTTGCCACTGCATGGTCTGCGCTTCGAACGCGCTGTCCTCGCCACCGATGAAGCCGGTGATCTGGGCCCAGTGATAGAGACCCTTCGTCATCGAGATCACGGCCATGACGCGCAGAAACAAAACGAGCCGCGACGTCCACGCGTTGCCGCCGGTTTCGGCGTCGTCGGGCACGGACGGCTGTGCCTTTGATTTTGTCTTGGCCTGCTCACGCGGCTCCGCGGCCTGGCCAAATATGTGAACCAGACGCGTTTTGTTCGGAAGACGGGATTCGGTGCTCATCGCACCGGAGTCTTGGTCCGCCGGGACGGCAAAATCAATCCGCTTGTTGGGCAACGCGAACAGGTTTGCGCCAGCTCAACATCGGAACCGGGCATTTCGGCATGATCCACGTTGAACCCGTTGCGGCAAATCGGATTCCACTTTGCCGCCAAAATGCTCTAGAACGCTTCCAGACAAGGAGACTGCGGTAATGGCGATCAAATTTGGGCGGCCGATTGAAATGCGCGATGGACCGCGCGAAGTAGGCAGCGCCTCCCCCGCGCTCGATCTGTCGATCCGCCCGCGCCGCAACCGCAAGTCCGAATGGGCTCGCCGCCTGGTGCAGGAGAACGTTCTTACCACCAACGACCTGATCTGGCCGCTGTTCGTCGTTGACGGCCAGAACAAGCGCACCCCGATCGCATCAATGCCGGGCGTCGATCGCCTCACCGTCGATCAGTGCGTGCGCGATGCCGAGCGCGCAATGAAGCTCGACATTCCGTGTATCGCGCTGTTTCCCTATACCGATCCGTCGCTGCGCGACGAGACTGGAAGTGAAGCGCTCAACGCGAACAATCTCGTCTGCCAGTCGGTGCGCGCGATCAAGAAAGAGTTTCCCGAGCTTGGCGTACTGTGCGACGTCGCGCTCGATCCGTTCACCAGCCATGGCCATGACGGACTGCTGCGCGACGGTCAGATCCTCAACGACGAGACGGTGGCCGTGCTGGTGCGTCAGGCGCTGGTGCAGGCTGAAGCCGGCTGCGACATCATCGCGCCGTCCGACATGATGGATGGCCGCGTCGCCGCCATCCGCGAAGGGCTCGACCGCGCCGGCTTCCTCGACGTCCAGATCATGGCGTATGCGGCAAAGTATGCGTCCGCATTCTATGGCCCGTTCCGCGACGCCATCGGCTCGTCGAAAACGCTGACCGGCGACAAGCGCACCTATCAGATGAACCCCGGCAATTCCGACGAAGCGTTGCGCGAAGTCGAACTCGACATCGCCGAGGGCGCCGACATGGTGATGGTCAAGCCCGGCCTGCCCTACCTCGACATCGTGCGCCGGGTGAAGGACACCTTCGCGATGCCGACCTTCGCCTATCAGGTGTCGGGCGAGTACGCGATGATCGCGGGTGCGATCAACAATGGCTGGCTCGATGGCGACCGCACGGTCATGGAAAGCCTGCTCGCTTTCAAGCGCGCCGGCGCCGACGGCGTGCTGACCTACTTCGCCGCCCGCGCGGCGGAATTGCTGAAGGCCGCCCGCTGACCGAGCGGGCCTGTATCTTTTTCTCCATGTGAGCCTAAGTCGCCTTGCGCGGCCGGGATGGCGTCGCCATGTGCCTTGGGTATGTCCCGAGGGGACAGGAGGAGAGCGAAGATGTCCGACACCAGAAATCCCGGCAGCGGCGGCGCCACCTGGCGCAACGATCCGTCGGGAGCGCGTGCCGCATTCGATCCTTGGCTGAATGCCGAACTGTTTCGCGGCGTTCTGACCAAGCGCTTCATCGCGTTCCTGATCGACCTCGTCGTGCTGTCGATTCCGATTATCCTCGCCGTGATTTTCATCACGCTGTTTGGCGTGGTCACGCTTGGACTGGGCTGGTTCCTGTTCTGGCTGGTCTCGCCGTTCTCCGTGATCTGGGCGCTGGTTTACTATGGCGCTTCGCTCGGCGGCCGGCATGGCGCAACCATCGGCATGCGCACCATGGGCATCGAGATGCGGACCTGGACAGGCGAGCGCCCCTACTTCCTGCTCGGCGCGGTTCATGCCGTTCTGTACTGGATTTCGGTATCGTTCCTGACGCCGTTCATCACGCTGGTCGGCCTGTTCAACGGCCGCCGCCAGTTGCTGCACGACATGGTTCTGGGAACCGTTATTATCAACAGCGCGGTTCCTATGCCGCGCTGAACCAGCCGCGCGGGCCGTCAGACTTGTTGACGGTCCGCGTCCGGGACGCGATGCTGGAGCGGGAGACCGGCGCGAATCTGTCAGGCTGATGGGGACGCCTGTTTTCCCGATTGACGAGGTCGGCGGCCGGACGTGACACAGCATTCGCGCAATACGCCGCAATTCTATCTGACGGCGCCATCGCCCTGCCCCTATCTCGAGGGCAAGCAGGAGCGGAAAGTCTTCACGCATCTTGTCGGCGACAAGGCATCCGATCTCAACGACCTGCTGACCCATGGCGGCTTTCGACGCAGCCAGTCGATCGCCTACCGCCCGGCGTGCGATCAGTGCCGGGCCTGCGTTTCGGTGCGGGTCATCGCCAACGAATTTCGCCCGACGCGCAATTTCCGAAAGGTGCTGGCGCGCAACGCCGACCTGGTCAGCGAGATGCGCAGCGCCGTTCCGTCGTCAGAGCAATACTCGATCTTTCGTTCCTACCTTGACGAGCGCCATCACGATGGCGGCATGGCCGACATGACCGTGCTCGATTACGCGATGATGGTCGAGGACAGCCACGTGGCGACCCGGATCATCGAATATCGCCGACGCTCGGCGGACAGCGGCATCACCGGACGCGGCGGCGAACTGATCGCAGTCGCACTGACCGACATCCTCGGCGACGGACTGTCGATGGTCTATTCGTTTTTCGAACCCGCCGAACAGGATCGTTCTCTCGGCACCTTTATGATCCTCGACCATATCTCTCGCGCGCGCCGGATGGGACTGCCTTACGTCTATCTCGGCTACTGGATCGAGGGATCGAAGAAGATGGACTACAAGGCGCGTTTCCTGCCGCAGCAGCGCCTCGCCCCGAGCGGATGGCTCCGTATCGACGCCACCGGCACCATCGCATCCGAACCGCAGGACTGAGCCACTATCGTCCTGAGGAGCGCTCCTCGGGAGCGCTCCAAGGATGAGGCTCATGGCTTGAGATGCGCCCCTCACCATGAGGCCGCGACAGTCGCCTTATGCTGCCCGCAAGCTGGTGGCTGCCCGCAACGCATCCGCCATCGCCCTCTCCCGCTGTTCGGGGCTGACCTGGATTCCTTCCGCGACGATGATCTCCGGATCGTGGATTCCGATGAAGCCGAACACCCAGCGCAGATAGGTTTCGAGATGCTCGCCGGCAGCCGACGGCGTGTCCGCGCCATAGAAGCCGCCACGCGAAATGGCCACGATGACGCGCTTGCCTGCCGCGAGACCGTTCACACCCTTGTCGGTGTACTTGAACGTCTTGCCGGCAACCAGAATGCGATCGATCCACGCCTTAAGCTGGCTGGGAATAGTGAAGTTGTACATCGGCGCGCCAATCACAACGACATCGGCCGCCAGAAATTCGTCGAGCACGGCCTGGCTTGCCGCGACATCCTCGCGCACACCAGATGCCTCGGGTGTTGCTCCTTGTGCTGCGGCGAGGTGGGCGCCGGTCAGGTGGGCAAGCGGGGTCGCGGTGATGTCGCGGTAGATGACATCGATCTCCGGGTTGGTTTGCCGGAGATGTTCCACCGCGGCGGCGGAAAGCTGGCGGGACACGGAATTGCCGCCGAGGATGCTGGCGTCGATATGGAGCAGTTTCATAGGCTCACCTTTAGCTCTGGTATAAACTTGATACCTAGACACTATGGGTGACCATCGATATATCCTGCAAGAAGGCACATTTTTTGAACCCGGTCACACCCGTGAAACGCGCGCACACTGATGTAACTGCCCCGCCCGCAACGCCGGATCAGCACCTGCCCGGCGACTGCCGTGCGGTCGGATCGATCCTTGCGCGGGTCGGCGACAAATGGAGCGTGCTGGTGATCATGCTGCTGAGCGACGGCCCGCGCCGTTTCAACGAGATCAAGCGTATGGTCGGCGGCATCTCGCAGCGCATGCTGACGCTCACGCTGCGCGGCCTCGAACGGGACGGTCTGGTCACGCGCACGGTCTTTCCGACGATCCCGCCGCGCGTCGATTATGAACTCACCGAGTTGGGGCGTTCGCTGCGCGAACCTGTGCAGAATCTCGGTCAGTGGGCGTTCGCCAACCTGCCGCAGATTCAAAGCGCGCGTGAGAAATTCGACCGCAACACCAAAGACGCTTGATCGCGCGCTCGCTCCGCGATCAGCCGATGACGAAATCCACCACCAGCTTGATGTTCAGCACGATAACGATAGCCGCCGTGAGCGCGGCGCCTGCCGTCAGCCAGCGCGGCGCGATGAATGTCCCCATCTTCGCCTTGCTCGCGGTGAACATCACCAGCGGGACGATCGCGAATGGCAGTTGCAGGCTAAGGATCACCTGACTGAGGATCAGCAACTGAGCCGTGCCCTTCTCGCCGTACCAGATCGTCACCAACGCGGCAGGCACGATGGCGATGGCGCGGGTGATGAGCCGGCGAATCCACGGCGCGACCTTGATGTTGATGAAGCCTTCCATCACGATCTGGCCGGACAGCGTCGCGGTCACTGTCGAGTTCAGGCCGCAGCACAGCAGCGCAATGCCGAACAGCGTCGGTGCGATGGCCGATCCCAGCATCGGCGACAGCAGCGCATGGGCCTTGTCGAGTTCGGCGACTTCGGTGTTACCCGAAGCATGGAAGGTTGCGGCAGCCAGGATCAGGATCGACGCATTGATCAACAGCGCGAGACATAGCGCGATGGTGGAATCGATGGTGGCGAACTTGATCGCCTCGCGTTTCTCCCCCTCGCTCTGCCCATAACCCCGGGTCTGAACCAGCCCCGAGTGCAGATAGAGGTTATGCGGCATCACCGTCGCGCCGAGAATGCCGAGCGCGAGGTAGAGCATGTCGCCATTGGTGACGATTTGGGTGGTCGGAGCAAAGCCACGGATCACCTCGCCCCAGTTCGGATCCGCCATCGCGATCTGGATCGCGAAGCACGCCGCAATGACGCCGAGCAGCGCCACCACCAGCGCCTCGACCCAGCGGAAGCCGAGCGCCTGCAGCGCCAGGATGAGGAATACATCGAGCGCGGTGATCAGAACGCCGATTTCGAGGGGAATGCCAAACAG
The DNA here is from genome assembly GCA_051954725.1 of Afipia sp. Classification (GTDB taxonomy): domain Bacteria; phylum Pseudomonadota; class Alphaproteobacteria; order Rhizobiales; family Xanthobacteraceae; genus Afipia. The sequence continues at coordinate 45,836 of JBQCHK010000033.1, forward strand.
CAGATTGAGACCGATGGCGGTGCCGATAATCTCGGCGAGATCGGTGGCGCTGATGGCAATTTCGGCAAGCAGCCACAGCGGCCACGACACCCAGCGCGGATAGGCATCCCGACAGGCCTGCGCCAGATCGCGGCCGGAGCCGACCCCGAGCCGGGCGCACAGCGCCTGAAGAATGATCGCCATGATATTGGAGATCAGCGCGACCGAGAGCAGCGCGTAACCGAACTTGGAGCCACCGGCCAGCGAGGTCGCCCAGTTGCCGGGATCCATATAGCCGACCGCGACCAGATACCCCGGGCCCAGGAAGGCAACCAGCTTGCGCCAGAACGAGCCGCCCTTGGCAACCCGGATCGACCCGAACACGTTGGCCAGCGAAGGTTCGCCACGATCGGTTCGCCAGCCACCCGGCAGAACGTCCACGGCAGATTGAGCGGATGATTTGGCGTTCCGGGGAGCCGGATCGGCGGGCTGATACAATTCCATGAGATCAATATGCCAGATGCCGCCGCTTGTTGCAAGTGACTTGCAACAGCGATTGGGCTGGATGCCTTGAACGTTGGGCTTGCTCCGGAATGCACGTTGAAAGACCGCCCCCGCCCTGTACGGTCGGCGGCATGCAACAGGGGACATCCCGGAATGAGCAAACTCGAACACCCGCACCCGACCGGCCTCGCGCAGAACCCGGCCTACTCGCATGTCGTCGTGGCGGCAGGGACGCGTACGATCTACACCGCCGGCCAGGTCGCAATGGATGAAAATGGGGCGCTTATCGGCGCAGGCGATCTCGCGGCGCAGACAACGCAGGTCATGCACAACGTCGGCCGCGCGCTTGCTGCGGCGGGCGCGAACTTCGCCGATGTCGTGAAGATCACGACCTATGTCGTGGCCTACCGGCCCGAACACCGGGCGGTGATCGGCAAGGCCCGTGCGGCGTTTTTTGCGGACATGCCGCCGCCGGCAAGCACCCTGGTCGGTGTAGCCGCGCTTGCGATGCCGGAGTGGCTGATCGAGATCGAGGCTATCGCCGTCGTCGGTTGAGAACTCGCCTTGGCCGAAGCCGTGGCGGCTGAAGTGTCAGCTTTCTTCGGTCTCAAAATCACCCGGCTGCGGCGGGGCGATCGGCGTGAACTGGCAACGATCGGGCTTGAGGTCGATCAGTGGGGTACCGTCGAGACAATCGAGCCCGCGCACCAGCACGGTGTTGCCCTCAACGCCGATCAACTTCGCCACCGACGTGCCGATTGGATTGGGCCTGACGGGCGAGCGCAACGAGAACGTCCCGTGAAGATTGGCGTCGCTCGCCGGGCTTTGCAGAACGAGGTCGCGGCGCGACTCGTGCAGCCAGTACAGCACCTCGACCTGGGTAAATCGCTCGATGCCCTTCAGCGCCGGCACCCACGGCTCGAAGATTTCGATACGGCAGACGGGGCCGTCGTGACGGCCTTGCCGCGGCGTCTTCATGCGATCGCCCCACGGCGTGTGGATGCGGCCGATGAACACCAGACCGGCATCGGTCGGTGATGGCGGCGTGACGGCGACCTCGCCTTCACGGATTTCGTTGTATCGAACCATCGTTCTTCCCTTCAGCAAGCCCACATAGCGTAGCGTGCTGAGAGGCAGGCGTCAGCCGATCTTGTTGCCGAATTTGTTCGACGTCGGGAAACCGCGCGGCGGCAGACGCCCGGCATCGGCGCGATTGCCGCGCCAGTCGGTCAATTCCTTCCAGCTCGTGCTGAACTCGCGCCCCGCGGAATCGCGCCAGGTCAAACCGTCCTTGGCAACGAACGTCGTGACATCCGACAGGCCGCCATTCTTGTAGCGCTGCAAGCGAACGCCGCGGCCGCGCGCCATTTCCGGCACCTGATCGATCGGGAATACCAGCATCTTGCGATTCTCGCCGATCACCGCGACGGTATCGCCTCCGACTTCCGCCAGCGCAGCAGCTTCGTTCGGCGAGGTGACGTTGAGCACCTGCTTGCCCTTGCGGGTGTTGGCGACGCAATCGTCTTCATTGACGATGAAGCCCTGTCCATCATGGCTGGCGACAAGGAACTTGCGGCCGCCCTTGTTGACGAACAGCGACACAATGTTGGCGTCACCTTCCATGTCGATGAACATGCGGATCGGATCGCCATGCCCGCGCCCGCCCGGCAGCTTCTGGGCATCGAGGGTATAGAAGCGGCCGTTGGTCGCGAGCAGCAGCAGCTTGGACGTGCTTTCGGCGAAGAAGGCATAGCCGAGCTTGTCGTCGGTCTTGAACGACAGGTTCGACAGATCCTCGACGTGGCCCTTCAGCGTGCGGACCCAACCCTTGTCGGACACGACCACGGTGATCGGCTCGCGCTCGATCAGTGCTTCCTCGATCGCGGCAAGATCGTGCTCCGGCGCATCGGCGAACTGGGTGCGGCGCTTGCCGAGCGGCGTCTTGGGGCCGAACGTGTCGCGCACCTTCTTGATGCCCTCGCCGACCTTTTTCCACTGCTCGTCTTCCGAAGCCAGCACCGCCTTGATGCCCTTCAGCTCCGCGCGAAGCTCCTTGTCCTCGCGGCGGATTTCCATTTCTTCCAGCTTGCGCAGCGAACGCAGGCGCATGTTGAGAATGGCGTCTGCCTGAACGTCGGTGAGCTTGAAAGTCCGGATCAGGACAGGCTTGGGCTCATCCTCGGTGCGGATGATCTTGATGACCTTGTCGAGATTGAGATAGGCGATCAGATAACCGCCCAGGACTTCGAGCCGGTTCTCGATCTGGGTCTTGCGATAGTTCGCCCGGCGGATCAGGACGTCGCGCAGATGGTCGAGCCATTCGCGCAGCGCCTCGGCAAGGCCGAGCACCTTCGGGATGCGGCCCTTGACCAGCACGTTGAGATTGAGCGCGATGCGGCTTTCAAGCTCGGTCTGCTTGAATAGCGTCTCCATCAGCACTTCTGGATCGACATTGCGCGACTTCGGCTCGATGACGATACGCACGTCCTCGGCCGACTCGTCGCGGATATCGCCGACCAGCAGCAGTTTCTTCTCGTTGAGCAACTCGGCGATGCGCTCGATCAGGCGCGACTTCTGCACCAGCCATGGAATTTCGGTAACGACGATATTCCAGGTACCGCGCGCGCCCTCTTCCTTGTGCCACTTGGCGCGAACGCGAAACGCACCGCGGCCGGTTGTGTAGGCTTCGGCAATGACATCCTGGGAATCGACGACGATGCCGCCGGTCGGAAAATCCGGTCCCTTGACATAGCGCAGCAGGCCGCGCGTCTTGGTCGCCGGCTTGTCGATGAGATGCAGTGCGGCGTCGCACAGTTCGGCCGCGTTGTGCGGCGGAATCGCCGTGGCCATGCCGACCGCGATGCCCTGCGCCCCGTTGGCAAGCAGGTTCGGGAAAGCGCCGGGCAACACCACCGGCTCTTTCGACTGTCCGTCGTAATTGGCGCGGAATTCGACAGCGTCTTCGTCGATGCCTTCGAGCAGGAGACGCGCCACCTCGGTCATGCGCGCTTCGGTGTAGCGATAGGCCGCCGGGTTATCGCCGTCGATGTTGCCGAAGTTGCCCTGCCCGTCGACCAGCGGATAACGCGAGGCGAAGTCCTGCGCGAGGCGCACCAGCGCATCGTAGATCGACTGGTCGCCGTGGGGATGGAACGAACCCATCACGTCGCCGACGATCTTGGCGGACTTCTTGAACGGTGTGCCGGGGTCGAGACGCAGCAGCCGCATGCCGTACAGGATGCGGCGATGCACGGGCTTCAGCCCGTCGCGCGCGTCCGGCAGAGCCCGGTGCATGATGGTCGAGAGGGCATAGGCGAGATAGCGCTCCTCGAGCGCCTCGCGGAGCGCAACCTCCTGAATATCCATCGGCTCCGGGGGAATCAGTCTTTTACCCATGGGGAGGGGTTACCGCCTGTCCGTCTGATGAACAAGGCGGATTCCGGCCCCGGCTTGCTGTGCTGGCCCCGGTTTCAGGCACCGAAAGACCCTCGGACCTCCCTTCGCCATGACTTATCCGCAATCCTTGCGATAGTGGGAACTCCGCCACTGGCGGGCATTAAGAATTTGGCCGTAAAACGGTACGTCTTGAAGGATCGCCGGCACCCCGCCAGGCGAACTCACTGGGCCAGGAGGAGAAAAAATGCGTCGTTTGATTGTTGCGGCGATCGCCGCCGTAGCGCTGGTCGGCGCCGGATCGTTTGTCGGCAGCCGCGCAGAGGCAATGACACTGCCGGGCGGTGTCACTGCTCCTGCACAAACCGAGCAGGTCCGTCTGGTCTGCAGCCGGGTCTGGAACGGCTTTGCCTGGGTCCGTAGCTGCTATCGCACCGCCCCGCGCTATTACGCGCCCGGCCCGTACTATGCGCCGCGGCCCTATTACGGCTACGCGCGGCCCTATTACCGGCACCGCTACTACCGCTGGTGACAGGTCGGGACCCTCAATTGGACTGATTGAAACGGGCCGGATTTCCGACCCGTTTTCCTTTATGTCGCGCTCGCTCTGGCCCGGGGCCGCGTCACCGCCGCGATGAAACCGTCCCGCGCGTCGGAGTGCCCCTGCCCGCGCGGCTCCAGCACATGGCGCAGCAGGAACGTTCCGGTCAGCCGGAAACCATCATGCAAATCCTCGACCGACCAGCCGTTGGCGCCAGCATGATCCTCGCGCAGGAACGGCGGCAACCGCAGCAGCCTGTCTCGCCACGGCTCGCCCGCCGCGCGTGAAACAGCCCCGCCGGATTTCGGCGACACATAAATCAGGTCTGTCGTCACACCGGTGGCGGCGCAGGTGGAAAGATCGAGCCCGAAACCGAGTTCGGTGAGCATCGCCAGTTCGAACTGGACGGTCCGGATCGCGGCGACGCCGGCATCGTCGAAATCATCGAGAATGCCTTCGAGCAATTCGTAGATGTCCTCGTGGGGATCACGCTCCGGCAACAAGCGGGCCAGTGAGGCAAGGTGCGTAATGCCATAGGCCGCGTGGGACGACGCAAACATGGTCGCCGCCCGCAGCCGCGTCCCTTCCAGCAGATAATATCCGAGCTGCTCGTCAAGGCGGGCGCGCCAAACCGCGCTGACCGTGTTGCCGGGCTGCAGCAATGGGCGCATTCGCGAGCTGACCCCGCCCCGGACCAGGCCCAGATGGCGGCCGTGCGAACGGGTCAGCAGTTCGACAATGGCGCTGGTTTCGCCATGCCGCCGCACTCCCAGAACAACGCCCTCGTCGATCCATTCCATGGATCGAGTTTAGCAGATCACGCACCGACGCGCGCGGCGTGATGCGCTCAGGCCCGAATGTCCACGGACGATGTGGTGCCCTGAATTCGCTCAAGTGCGGCAATCGTGGCTGACAGACGCGCTTCCTGATCGGCGTCATGTCGGGATCGCGCTCCGGCAACGCCATCCCGAAGCAAGGAAAAGGCATCGACCGGCGTGCTGTCGATCTTCGCGCCTTCGGCTTCCGAAAGATGCGAGCCATCGACCCTCAATCGGGCGGATGGCGGCGCCATGATCGCCAGCAGGGAACTCGACTCGTCGAGACTCATCGCGCCGTTGCGGATCAGGCCGTTGACGGCCTCCCGCATCTGCGCGGGCGACATGCTGGAGAAATCATAGCGCTCGACGCCAGACAGCGCCGTCGCTTGTCCCGCGCCGGACGTATCCTGTTCGGTGCTTTGACTTCGCCACGTGGCAACCTGCGCAACATATGGCGAACAAGAAGACCCGGCCTGGACTTGCATGACGCCTCCGCTGAAGCACTGCTCCTGTTCAGGCAAGGCGCATGCCACCCGAAAACACGCAAAACTTCCGTAAAACGCAGGCCTTTCCGCCGAACGTGCGCTGCCGGCCCGGCACAATCTTCCCACCCGCGGCAGATTTGGCTATCGGGCCCGCGTCAGGAGTCGAACCAGCCCACGGCATCGCCGGTGAACGAAAAGTACAGGCCCGCGGCCGTCAACGCGGTCGAGAAAAGATCGATCGTCGTGCCGAACTCGAGACCGCTCTCACTGAGGGTTTGAAACAGGGTCACCAGCGAAAATCCAAACGACGCGCACAGTATCCAGCGTGCCCAGTTCCGGCGTCGCTGCGCCGCCAGCCAGACCAGGAAAATGAACAGCATGATAAACGCTGCGGTCACCAGCTTGGCCGCGCCCTGCATGTCATCGCTGACCGTCGCAAACGTATCGTCGCGGAAGGGAACGAACAGCGTATCGAGCAGAAGCGATGCGTAGAGCAATACTTCGAAACGCCGAATATTCTCCGGAACGATCATGTCGCGCCCGCTCATTCCCTGGGAAATTCCAGCCCCATCTCGCGATAGCGTTCAGGGTCTTCGCCCCACCCTTCGCGCACCTTCACAAAAAGAAACAGATGAACGGGCACTCCAAGGATTTCAGCAATCTCCTTGCGGGACTCCGCGCCGATCGCCTTGATCGTCGCTCCGCCCTTGCCGAGCACGATCTTACGCTGGCTGTCGCGCTCCACGAAAATCGTCTGCTCGATACGGACCGAGTTATCCTTGCGCTCGGTCCAGCTGTCGGTTTCGACCGTGGACTGGTACGGCAACTCCTGGTGCAGATGGCGGTAGATCTTCTCGCGGGTGATCTCGGCCGCGAGATGGCGCAACGGCGCATCCGACATCTGGTCTTCGGGATAGTGGAACGGTCCTTCCGGCACCGCATGCGCCAGCGCATGCCGCAAATCATCCACACCATCGCCGGTCAGCGCCGACACCATGAAAGTCGCATCGAACTGCAGACGCTCATTCGCCCCGGCGGACAAAGAGAGCAATTGTTCGCGCGGAACGACGTCGATCTTGTTCAGCACGAGAAATTTCGGATGGTTGACGTTGGCGAGTTTCGCGAAGATCGCATCCGCCTCCTCGTCGATCCCCTGACGCGCGTCGATCAGCACGCAAACAAGATCGGCATCGTGCGCGCCGCTCCATGCGGTCGACACCATTGCGCGATCGAGCCGCCGTTTGGGTGAGAAGATGCCAGGCGTATCGACAAGAATGATCTGGGCGTTGTCCTCGACCACGATGCCACGGATCAGCGCGCGCGTGGTCTGCACCTTGCGCGATACGATCGTGACCTTCGAGCCGACCAGCGCGTTGACCAGCGTCGATTTGCCGACGTTCGGCGCGCCGATCAGTGCAACGAAACCGCAGCGGGTCGGCGTTGCAATCTCCGGGATGTCGTCTTGTGAAGGGTCTTCAGCCATCTTTTCCGCCGGATACGCCCTCGCGGGCAAGCAATGCCGAGGCAGCCAGCTTTTCAGCCGCACGCTTGCTGCCGCCAATACCCTCGGCCGGCATCAGGCCGGGCAATTCAACCGCCACGCGGAACTGCGGATCATGATGCGGACCTGTCCGCTCGACCTCGCGATAGACCGGAGTCGGCAGCCCCTTCCCCTGTGCCCATTCCTGCAGCACGGTTTTGGGATCGCGCAACGGCCGGATCGGCTTGTGCATCCGCTCGGTCCAGTTGCGCTCGACGAACTGCGCGGCAGCGGCATAGCCACCATCGAGAAACACAGCGCCAATCACCGCTTCGCAAATGTCGCCGAGGACCGAATTGCGCAGACGCGCGCCCGCACCCGGACCGACGGTGCCAAGCTTGATGCCTTCATTGAAGCCAAGCGACTTGGCGACATCGGCGCAGGCTTCCTTGCGCACCAGATTGGCGAGGCGCTTCGACAACTCGCCTTCATCGGCTTTCGGAAACGCACGATACAACATGTCCGAGACAATCAGGCCCAGAACGTGATCGCCGAGAAACTCGAGGCGCTGATAGCTGTCGGCCCGATTGCGCGACGATTTCAAAGCCGAGACGTGGGTGAATGCGGTCGCCAGCAGCGAGGGCTCGGCGAATGTGTGGCCGATACGCTGCTCGATGGCCTTGGCGATCGCTTTCGCACTCGGCTTGCGGATGGACTTTTTCGGTTTCGGCTCAGCCGTTGCGGCCGGCACGCCCTCTTCAGGCGCGCGCTCGGAAAGCGCGGCCTCAGGCTCTGCCGCAACTGCGTCAGCCGATTTGGTCGCCGGAGGTTTCGTACCCGTCGTCTCGCTGCTCATCGCACGAATGAAAAAATCCGATTCCATCGCACCGACACCGGCCATCGCCAGATCTGCCAGGCCTGCTCGCCTTCTGCGATGGAGAAGAAAATCATCTGCGCACGGCCGATCAGGTTTTCGAACGGCACGTAACCCACAGCCGACAGCACGCGGCTGTCCGTGGAGTTGTCGCGGTTGTCTCCCATCATGAAGAAATGCCCGGCGGGAACGGTGTAGACATTGGTGTTGTCGTAGAAGCCGTTATCGACGCAATCGAGCGTCTTGTACGTCACCCCGTTAGGCAATGTTTCCTGCCACTGCTTGACGCGCGCGGTCGCATCCGAGCCGCACGGATCCTCGCCGACGAAATCGGGCAGACGCTCGCGCTTCACCGGCACATCATTGATGTAAAGCAGGCCCTCTTTCACCTGAATGCGATCACCCGGCAAGCCGATCACACGCTTGATGTAGTCGGTGGTGTCGTCCTTGGGCAGGCGGAACACGACGACATCGCCACGGTTCGGATCCGAACCGAAAATTCGGCCCGAGAAAATCCGCGGTGACAGCGGGATCGAATAGTGACTGTAGCCATACGAATACTTCGAGACGAACAGATAATCGCCGACCAGCAGCGTCGCCTTCATCGAACCCGAGGGAATATTGAACGGCTGGAACAGGAAGGTCCGGATCACCAGCGCAATGATGAGCGCATGAATAACGACGCGGATGGTCTCGCCAACGCCGCCTTCGGATTTGGTTCCGGATGACACGCTCATAGCTCTTCTTGTTCCTGTGGGGGCGCCCGAAAGAGGCGCCAAATCACCCGCGCGGGTTTTAGACGCTTGTCGCAGGCGGCGCAATCAATCGCTCGCGACAAAGCGGTCAATTGTTTGATAAATATGACAAATTTCGCTTGACTGGAGAGCTTTCCGCCGTCGCCTGGTGCGGCGGCGGCCGTCATCAGTCCTGGAAGGCCGGAATCGCTGAAATGACCACGAAAGCCTGCGCCAACGGCCAGTCGTCGGTGATGCTGAGGTCGATCCGGGCTTCCATGGCCGGCGGAATCATCGAATCCAGCCGAACCAGCGCGCCACCGGTCAGTTTCATCGTGGGCCGCCCGCCCGGCAGATTGATCACCCCCATGTCGCGCCACCAGACCCCGCGCCGGATGCCGGTTCCCAGCGCCTTGGAGCAGGCCTCCTTGGCCGCGAACCGCTTGGCGTAAGTGGCGACAACCATCTTGTGGCTCTTGGCGCGCCGCTCCGCCTTCGCACGCTCCGCGTCGGTGAAGATGCGGTCCAGAAACCGTTCGCCGTGGCGCTCGATGACTTTCTCGATCCTGCGAATATCGATCAGGTCGGAGCCGATCCCGATGATCATAGATGCGGACCGATCTTCTTGCGGCCGCGATCCATCGCCGCGCGCATGTCGCGCACAGCCTGCGACAGGCCGGTGAAGATGGCTTCACCAATCAAAAAGTGGCCGATGTTCAGTTCGACGACCTGCGGCAGCGCCGCGATGGTTTCCGCGGTCACATAGTCGAGGCCATGACCCGCATGGACTTCGAGACCGAGCGACGCGGCCTGCGCGGCGCCTGCCACGATGCGATCCCACTCCGCCGCAGCTTTCTTGGTCTGCCCTTCGGCAAGGGCATCGCACCACGCACCGACGTGAATTTCGATCACCGGCGCTTTCAACTTCGCGGCGGTGTCGATCTGTTTGGGATCAGCGGCAATGAACAACGACACGCGAATTCCGGCGTCGTTGAGTTGCGCGATGAACGGCGCCAGCGCGTTATGCTGACCGACGACGTCGAGGCCGCCTTCCGTCGTCACCTCGGTCCGCCGCTCGGGCACCAGACATACTGCATGAGGCTTGGTCGCCAGCGCGATCCCCAGCATCTCCGCGGTGGCCGCCATCTCGAAGTTCAGAGGCCTGGCGATCTCGGGTTTCGACAGTTCGGCCTTCAGGCGCGCCATGTCGTCGTCGCGGATATGACGGCGATCCTCGCGCAGATGCGCGGTGATGCCGTCGGCGCCGGCCTTGATAGCCAGCAGCGCCGCGCGCACCGGATCGGGCGGAAAGCCGCCGCGCGCATTGCGCACGGTGGCGACGTGATCGATGTTGACGCCAAGCCGCAGCGGAGGAGCATGATGCATGGGACAGTCCGAAACAATATCAGCCGTTGACGCGCTCAACGCTGGCGACAACAGCCTTGGCCCGCAATTGCGAAATAATAGCGTTGAGATGTTTGAGGTCATAGACCTCGAGATCGATAGTCAATTCCGTAAAGTCCGGTGACCGCCGGCTCATGCCGATATTGTCGATATTGCCGTCATGCTCGGCGATCACGCCGGCGACCTGTGCAAGGCTGCCAGGCTCGTTGACGTTCTGCACATGCAGGCGGGCGGGGAAACGCCGCGGCGCGGCCTCGTCTGTATCCCATCGCACATCGACCCAGCGCTCGGGCTCTTCCTCGAAATCCTTCAAGGCGGGTGACTGGATCGGATAGATCGTGATGCCCTCGCCCGGCGTGACGATGCCGACAATCCGGTCGCCCGGCACCGCGCCGCCATTGGGCGCGAACTTGACCGGCAGGTCCTTGTTGATCCCGCGAATGGGAATAGCGCTCGACTCTGCGGACTTCGCACTCGCCGCCGGCTTCTTGGTCGTGCCTTTCTTGACGCCGGTTCGCGCCTCTTCCTTGTAGTCAGGGTACATCGCGCGCGCGACGTCCGACGCCTTGATCTCGCCGCGTCCCACCGCCGCCATCACGTCCTCGATCGAGGCGCGTGCAAGTCGCGGCAATGCTCCCTTCAGCTTGTCGTCGTCGTAAGCGATCTTGGCACGCATGCAGAGGCGCTCGACAATCCGCCGGCCGAGGCCCGCATACTGATCGCGCACCGCGGTGCGGGTCGCGCGACGGATCGCAGCACGCGCCTTGCCGGTCACCGCGAGTTGCTCCCATGCCGAAGGCGGCGCCGACTGCGCCTGCGAGGTCAGCACCTCGACTTCATCGCCGTTCTGCAGTTCGGACGACAGTGGCGCGAATTTTCCGTTGATCTTGCAGCCCACCGCGCTGTTGCCGACGTCGGTATGAACGGCGTAGGCGAAGTCGATCACGTTGGCGCGGCGCGGCAGCGCGATCAGTTTGCCTTTGGGCGTAAAGCAGAACACCTGATCATGGAACAACTCCATCTTGGTGTGTTCGAGGAATTCTTCCGGGTTCGTGCTTTCCGACAGAACTTCAACGGTGCGACGCAGCCACGCGAACGCACTCGACTCGCGCTGCAAACGCTCATTCGGGGATCCGACACCGTCCTTGTAAAAGGCGTGCGCCGCGATGCCGTACTCGTTGACGCGATGCATCTCCTCGGTACGAATCTGCAATTCGACGCGCTGATTGCCGGGGCCGATCACCGTCGTATGAATCGAGCGGTAGTCGTTCTGCTTGGGCGTCGAGATGTAATCCTTGAAACGTCCGGGGACCACGGGCCACGTGGTGTGTACGATTCCGACGGTGCGATAGGCCTCGGCGACGCTGTTGACGATGATGCGGAAGCCGAAAATATCGGACAACTGCTCGAAGCCGATGGATTTGCGCTCCATCTTCATCCAGATCGAAAACGGCTGCTTGCGGCGGCCGATCACCAGGGCGGACACGCCGTTCTTCTTCAGATTCGATGTGAGTTGCGTCTCGATCTCGCCGATCAGGTTGAGATTGCGATCGGTCAAAGCATCGAGCCGCTGCGTGACAACGGCATGCGCATCCGGATCCAGAACCTGGAACGCGAGGTCCTCAAGCTCCTCGCGCATTTCCTGCATACCCATACGGCCGGCGAGCGGCGCATAGATATCGAGGGTCTCCTCCGCGATCCGCTGACGCGACGCTTCCGGCACGAACTCCAGCGTACGCATGTTGTGCAGGCGATCGGCAAGCTTGACCAGCAGGACGCGAACATCCGCGGAGATAGCGAGCAGCAGCTTGCGAAGGTTCTCGGCCTGCTTGGCTTCGCGCGACACGAGTTCGAGCCGCTTCAGCTTGGTCAGGCCCTCAACCAGCGCGCCGATTTCGGGGCCGAAAATCTGGTCAATCTCGGTGCGGGTGGATTCGGTGTCTTCGATGGTGTCGTGCAGCAGCGCGGCCACGATAGTGGCGTCATCGAGCTTGAGGTCGGTGAGGATCGCAGCCACTTCCAGCGGATGCGAGAAATAGGGATCGCCCGAGGCCCGCTTCTGCTCGCCATGGGCGACCATGGCGTAGACATAGGCCCGATTGAGGAGATCCTCGTCGGTATCAGGGTTGTAGGCCCGAACCCGATCGACGAGCTCATATTGGCGCATCATCTTGGCTCGCGGCATCTTTGCTGGCGGACGGGTCGGCACCACGTCGGCAGGGGCTGCGGCCGCCATCGCGTCGGCGGGAGCCATGGTCTGCTCAATAGTGCGGCGCACAAACGCCATTTCGAAGTGCCTCGGAGGGTCGGGAAAGCGGAAAATACCGGCCACGACAATATCGCCGGGTTAAGCCCTGATCGCAAGGAATCCGGAAAAAATCTCAATGAATGCAACGGCGGGCCATCGGCCTGCCTCCGGAATAGAAAACGGGAATAGAAAAAGGGCCGGATCGCGCGATCCGGCCCCCATTACTGGACTTGAACGACCGGAAGACCGGCCCGAACGTCCTTATTCCTCTTCTTCCGGCTGCTCTTCCGGAGGCGTCAGCCCTTCTAGGCCCTTCAGAAGCTCTTCCTCGGTCATCCGCTCGACCGCGACTTCGGTGTCGTCGGCATCGACGCTGGCGCCGGCCGAACCGATCAGCGGAATGGTATCCGGCTCCGGCTCGTCCACTTCGACGAATTTCTGCAACGAATGGACCAGTTCTTCCTTCAGATCTTCCGGAGAAATGGTCTGATCGGCGATTTCGCGCAGCGAAACCACCGGATTCTTGTCATTATCGCGGTCGATCGTGATCTGGGAACCGGACGAGATCATCCGGGCCCGGTGAGCAGCCAGCAGAACCAGGTCGAACCGATTGTCGACCTTATCAATGCAGTCTTCGACAGTGACGCGCGCCATAAGATGCCGCTCCGTGAGTTAGCCCAAAATGTCCCGATATGCGCGGTTGGTATAGCGATTGGCTCCGAATCGCAACCACCAATTTCCCTGCCGCCCGCCTTTAATATTCACAAGGAAAATATAACTCCTTTATTCACGGCGAAAATATACTCTTTTTGACATATGATCCTTGCCGCGCCCGGCAAGACTGGGCAAACAGCGAAGCAGGGCTGAGGCAAAATGCCAATGGACAAGAATTCGCTACATTGCTTGCTCAGTGTGGCGGTTCCGGCCGAATACCAGCCCCCCGCGCCGCTTCTCTGCCAGAAGGTGAGAGAGCACGCACCTATCAGAGACTTTTGTAATGGGAATGCGTGGTGATCCGTCGCCGCGCCAAAAAAGTTTCAACAACCGCGTGAGACCAAAACTGATGCCTGCTGCCGCTTCCAACAAGATTGCTCTTTTCATCGACGGAGCGAACCTTTACGCGACCGCCAAGACGCTCGGGTTCGATATCGACTACAAGCGTCTCCTGACCGAATTCCAGTCTCGCGGCACGCTGGTTCGGGCATTCTATTACACGGCCATCATCGAAGATCAGGAATACTCGTCGATCCGTCCGCTCATCGATTGGCTGGACTACAACGGCTACACCGTCGTCACCAAAGCGACCAAGGAATTCATCGACGCCAGCGGCCGCCGCAAGGTGAAAGGCAACATGGACATCGAGCTCGCTGTCGATGCCATGGAACTGGCCGAGCACATCGACCAGATGGTGCTGTTCTCCGGCGATGGCGACTTCCGCTCGCTTGTGGAAGCCGTCCAGCGCCGCGGCGTGCGGGTCACCGTGATCTCCACGATTTCAAGCCAGCCGCCGATGATCGCCGACGAGTTGCGTCGCCAGGCCGATGTCTTTACCGATCTGGTGCATCTACAATCCAAGCTCGGCCGCGACCCGGGAGACCGCCCGGCGCCGCGCGAACCGCGCCAGCACACGCCGCAATTCCTGCAGCGGGCGACAAGCACGATTGCACCACGGGGCGATGACGAAGACTTCGACTGAAGACAGCACCAAGCGGAGCCGGCGCCTGAGCGCTGGCCCCGCACAACTTCAGCGCATTGAAGCAAGCGACAACGAACCGGGGCATGACTGTCCGCTGTGCCCCCGGCTTGTTGAGTATCGCCAGGCCAGTCGCACGGCCCATCCCGGATGGTTCAACGCCCCCGTCCCGACCTTCGGCCCGCAGGACGCGCGACTGCTGATCGTTGGCCTTGCGCCTGGCTTTCAGGGGGCCAATCGCACCGGCCGCCCCTTCACTGGCGACTATGCAGGCGACCTGCTCTACGCGACGCTGGTGGAGTACGGTTTTGCGACGGGTCACTACGACGCGCGACCGGATGATGGCCTGACCCTCACCGACTGCCGCATCAGCAACGCGGTGCGGTGCGTGCCGCCGCAGAACAAGCCGCTGCCCGCTGAAATCCAGACCTGCCGCCCGTTCCTCACCGGCCTGATCGAGAACATGACGGCACTGCGTGCCGTGGTGCTGCTTGGCCGGGTCTCGCACGAGTCGACCTTGCGGGCGCTCGGCTTACGACTGGCCGATGTTCCGTTCGGTCATGGCGCGGAGTTCCAGTCCGGCCGGCTGCGGCTGTTCGATAGCTATCACTGCTCTCGCTACAACACGAATACCGGACGCCTCACACCCGAGATGTTCAGGGCGGTGTTCGCCAGCGTGCGCAGCTATCTATCCGCCTGATCGCCCCACGCGATCATGCTGATGCCGGCATCAACTTGAACTTGGTGTCAGCGCGGGTTGTCCTTGAGCCAGGCCAGCACATCCCCCGCGTTTCTGTCCGGCGGGAAGACCGGATAGAACACATGCGTGATCTTGGCATCGTCGATCACCAGCGCCAGACGCTTGATAAGCGTTAGGCCCGCCACGTCCATCGTGGGCAGGTTCATGGCGCGCGTGAGTTTCAGTTCACTGTCTGAGAGCACCGGGAACGGCACATGGAGCCGTTCCGTCATCTCGCGCTGATAGTCGGTGCCCTGCGTCGACAGGCCAAATACGCGAGTGGCACCGGCCGCCTTCAGTTCGCCGATGAGATCGCGGAACGAGCATGTCTGGGGCGTGCAGCCCCGCGCACCGGGAATCATGTCCCAATCGTCGACCAGACTGATCTTGCCGGGCTCGCCCGTGCGCGGATAGGCGAACACAACGATACGTCCGGGAACATCCGCAAGCGTGATCGACGAGCCGTCGGTCGCGGGCAGCGCCACCGCCGCGATCCGCGCGCCTTTCAGATGTGCGGCTGCGCCGTCATCCTCCGGTGCCGGAATCTTGCTCCAGTCCACATCGTGCAAATTCGGCTGATTGGCTGATGTCATCCTCGTGCCCGCATCAAGCGGCCCTTCTCGCGGCTCCAGTCGCGCTTCTTTTCAGTTTCGCGTTTGTCGTGAAGTTTCTTGCCCTTCGCCAGCGCCAGTTCGAGTTTCAGGCGTCCCTGCTCGTTGAAATACATTTTCAACGGGATCAGGGTCATGCCTTGCCGTTCGATAGCGCCGATCAGGCGATTGATCTGCTTGCGGTGAAGCAGCAGCTTGCGCGGCCGCCGCGGCTCATGATTGAAACGGTTGGCCTGCAGATATTCGGGGATGTTGGCGTTGACCAGCCAGATTTCGCCGCCCTTGGAGTCCGCATAGGATTCCGCGATCGTCGACTTGCCGTTGCGCGCCGACTTCACTTCGGTGCCGGTCAGCATCACGCCGGCCTCGATCGTATCCTCGATGGCATAGTTGAACCGGGCCTTGCGGTTCTCGGCCACGACCTTGATCGGACGTACTTTTTTCTCGGTCATGACGCGACGCTTTGACAACTCAAGAATCTTCCGCGAAGCCACCGGCCACGCGGAAGAACGCAAATGGTGATCGGAGGGCGCAACTGCCAGTGCGGCCTCATCTGCGACGCAGATTATTTCGCCTTCAGAATATCGCGAATTTCAGTCAGCAGCTGCTGATCCTTGCTCATCGCCGCCGGTTCAGGCGCCGCTTCCTGCTTGGCCTTGAGGCGATTCATGACACGGATCACGAGGAAAAGCACGAACGCGACGATCAGGAAGTTCAGCGTGAGCGTCAAGAAATTTCCCCATGCCAGCACTGCA
Organism: Afipia sp.; assembly: GCA_051954725.1. Taxonomy (GTDB): domain Bacteria; phylum Pseudomonadota; class Alphaproteobacteria; order Rhizobiales; family Xanthobacteraceae; genus Afipia. The sequence continues at coordinate 62,094 of JBQCHK010000033.1, forward strand.
CCTTGCTTTTTGGCATCGGCAAGATTGCCCGCCGTGACCGTGCCCGATAGCGGAGTGAAATAGTTCGAGAAATCAAGGCCGCCTGTGACCGCGCCGACGATCGGCATGATGATGTCGCCAACCATCGAGTTGACGATCGCACCGAATGCTGCGCCGATGATCACGCCCACCGCGAGATCAACGACGTTTCCCTTAAGAGCGAATTTTTTAAATTCCTCAAGCATCGGCAGGCACCCTTTTGCTGTTATTGCCAGGACGAGTTGTCTAGTTGATCAGGCCGGCGTGAACCATCGCGCTGCGGACCGCCGCCTTGGCCGTATCCGACGCAGGGACCATCGGAAGGCGCAGCTTGTCGGACATCTTGCCGAGCAGCGACAACGCATACTTGATCGGCGCCGGACTCGGCTCCATGAACAGATTGACGTGCAGCGGCATCAGCTTGTCGTGAATCTTGAGGGCAGCGGCATAGTCTCCACGCATCAGCGCACCGTGGAATTCGGAACACAGCCGGGGCGCCACGTTCGACGTCACCGAAATGCAGCCGTGGCCGCCATGCGCCATGTAGCCCAGCACGGTGGCGTCCTCGCCTGACAACTGGTTGAAGTCCTCCCCCATTGCCGCGCGCTGTTGCGAGACCCGCACGATATTCGCGGTCGCATCCTTCACGCCGGCAATGTTCTTCAGCTCGTACAGGCGCGCCATGGTGTCGACCGACATATCGACGATCGAGCGTCCCGGAATGTTGTAGATGATGATCGGAATCCCGATCGCATCGTTGATCGCCTTGAAGTGCTGATACAAGCCTTCCTGGTTGGGCTTGTTGTAGTATGGCGTCACTACGAGAACCGCATCCGCACCCGCCTTCTCGGCGTGCTGGGCGAGTTCGATCGCTTCCTTGGTCGAGTTCGAACCCGCGCCCGCGATCACCGGAACACGCCCCTTGGCCTCGTCGATGCACCATTCCACGACATGCTTGTGTTCGTCGTGACTGAGCGTCGGACTTTCGCCGGTTGTGCCAACCGGGACGAGGCCATGCGTGCCTTCCTCGATCTGCCAGCTCACAAGACTGCGAAACGCAGCTTCATCGATCGAACCATTTTTGAACGGCGTGACCAAGGCGGTGTAGGAACCCCGGAACTTCGTCTTGGCGGCCATAGTCATTCTCCGAAAACTTCAATAGAGACCGGCTCTTTTCCGCCGGCGATGAGCAACTTGATAGCGGGTTCCATGCCGCCACGGAAGGCCGCGAAATCCCGAGCCGCGACATCCGTGAATGACGCCTCGCAGCCGCGATTTCGCCGTGGTGTTGCGGCATTCTGACCATTCTAGCACATTTAGCGTTTTGTCCACACAATCAATGAAATACACCTGAAACCACAGCCATTTCTTGATTCGCCGCCGGGGAACGCCGTGACGTCATCCGACCGCCCCTATCTGCTTCGCCGGTTCGCGGTGCTTGCGGCTGCCAGCATGACGATGATGCTGCCCGCTTCGGCATCGGCTGTGCCGGTGCCGAAACCGCGGCCGATTCCGCGAAGCGTGGTGCCGCAATCGCCGCCGCCGATCGCCAAACTGCCCGCGCCCCAATCCTCGGCCAAAGCCACGTCGCCGATTTCGCCGCACGTCCCGGCAACTCCAGTGGTCCCGCCGCGCATGGCCACTCCGAAGAAGCCGTCCGTGCCGCTGGCCGTAGCCAGAACGTCATCGACGTCGCGCGCCGACATGGGGGCGCTGAAACAGATCATCGAACTGGTACGCGCCGGCAAACCACAGGACGCCACTCAGCTCCAGACATCAATCAGCGATCCCGTCGCGCGCAAGCTTTCCGAATGGATCATCCTGCGCAGCCCGGACAATGGCGCATCGTCGGATCGTTATCTGGCTTTCATGGCAGCCAATCCGAGCTGGCCGAGCCAGTCCTTCCTGCGCCGCCGGGGCGAAGCCGCGCTGTGGGACGACAAGCGTGACGACGCCACCATCCTCGCATTCTTCGGCAACGAACAGCCGGAAACGGCCAAGGGAAAGTTCATGTTGGCCCGCGTCCTGCTCGGTCGAGGCGACCGTCGCGGCGCTGAACGGCTGGTGAGCGACGCATGGCGCAGCGACTCCTTCCCCGAGACAACGGAAGAGACCGCGCGCGAGATGTTCGGCGCGCTCATTGATCGGGGCGACGATCACGCGCGCATGGACATGCTGCTTTACGACAACAATTACAGCGGCGCGATGCGCGCCGCGAAACGGCTGGGCTCAGGGTATGTCGCGCTGGTGAAGGCGCGGATCGCCGTCGACAAGCGCGCCTCCAATGCGCATGCCCTGCTCACGGCCGTGCCGTCGCAACTCCATGGCGACGCGGTCTATGTCCTGAGTCGAATCCAGTACCTGCGGCGCAAGGACGAGATTGCCGAAGCCGGCCGACTGATGCTGCATGCGCCACGGGAGCCGGCGCGGATCATCAACACCAACGAATGGTGGATCGAACGCCGGGTTCTCGCGCGCGAACTGCTCGACAAGGGCGACAACCGCATGGCCTATCTGGTGGCCCGCGATGCAACCGTGCCCGAACGCTCCGTTTACAAGACCCAGCACCAATTCACCGCCGGCTGGATCGCGCTGCGCTTCCTCAACGATCCGGCGACCGCCGCGCAGCACTTCGCCCGCATCAGCATGAACACCGTCAATCCAACTGCGCTCGCCCGCGCCGGTTACTGGCAGGGCCGCGCCGCGGAAGCCGCCGGCCGCATGCAGGAGGCCCGCAGCGCTTATCAGGCGGCAGCGATCCATGCGACGAGCTATTACGGTCAGCTTGCCCGTGCCAAATTGCATCTGCCGCAGATCGGCATCAATGGACCTCCGGGGCGCTCGCATGGTGGCGAGCACCTCGAGGTCGTGCGCGCCGTGGCCCTGCTCTACGCTCTGAACGAGGACGACGCCGCGGTGCCGATCCTGGCCGACATGGGCGACCGGGCAGATCAGGATGCCTTGCTGGCGCTTTGCGAACTGGCCGAGCGCCACAATGACGCGCGAGGCCTGCTGCTGGTGGGCAAGGCCGCGCTCAATCGCGGGCTGCCGTTCGACCACTACGCTTATCCGGTGTCCGGCATTCCCGCTTACCGGGACATCGGGCCGAAGGTCGAGAAGGCTATCGTGTTCGCGATCGCGCGTCAGGAAAGCGGCTTCAATCCGAACGTGGTGTCGCCGGCGAAGGCCTACGGGTTGATGCAGGTAACGCCCGACGCCGGGAAATACGTCACGAGAAAGTACGGCGCGGCTTTCGATCTCAACCGCCTCAAGAACGATTCCTCATACAATGCCACGCTCGGAGCGGCTGAACTCGGCGGCCTGATCGAAGACTACCGTGGCTCCTACATCATGACCTTCGCGGGCTACAATGCCGGACGCGGCAGCGTGCGAAAATGGATCGCACGTTATGGCGATCCGCGTGATCCGAATGTCGATGCGGTCGATTGGGTTGAGCGCATTCCATACTCGGAAACGCGCAACTATGTTCAGCGCATCATGGAAAACCTGCAGGTCTACCGGTCCCGCTTCGGTGGCGGCTCCCGGCTGCTGATCGAAGCTGACTTGCGGCGCGGCGGCGCGGCCGAATAGACTTCGCCACATGGATTGCTCACAGCCGTCATGCCCGGCCTTGTGCCGGGCATTGGCGTCCTTGTTGCGATCGCACGTTGAAGTCCGGCCATGACGAGTGGCGGATCCGCTAACTTCGGGAGTTCAGACGGAATGTCCAGCGCGCAGTTTCACGATCTCTTCTGCAAATCAGCCGACGGTCTCAAGCTGCACGGCCGTATGATTGGTCCCGAAACCGGCACGGCACTGCCGGTGCTGTGCCTCCCTGGCCTGACGCGCACCGCCGAGGATTTCGACGACATCGCGCGGGCGCTCGCAACAGATCCAAAGATGCCGCGGCGCGTGCTGGCGATCGACTATCGCGGTCGCGGCCTGTCGGACTACGACCCCGATCCGGCGAAGTACGCCGTCCCGGTGGAGATGGGTGACGTGCTCGCGCTCGCAGCTATCGCCGGGGTCAATCGCGCGATTCTGCTCGGCACATCACGTGGCGGCATCATCTCCATGGCGCTGGCTGCAGCGAAAAAGGATCTTCTGGCGGGCGTCATCCTGAACGATATCGGCCCGGCGCTCGAGATCGGCGGGCTGATGAAGATCAAGGGTTACATCACCGATCCGCCGCCGCGAAAGACCTGGGACGAAGCCGCCAGAGGCCTGCGAGATCTGTTCGGCCCGGTATTTCCGTCACTCAACGATCAGCAGTGGATGGAGTGGGCCCATCGTGCCTTCCGCGACAGCGGTGATGGTCTGGTTCGCACATATGATTCCCGGCTGGCCGATGGTTTCGCGGCGATCACGCCGCAGACGCCGATGCCGCCGATCTGGGATCTGTTCGACAAACTTGCCGGCGTGCCGTTGATGCTCATTCACGGCACCCTCTCCGATCTGCTGTCGCCGCAAAGCGTACGCGACATGCAGGCACGGCGGCCGGATCTGGAGGTTGTCGAGGTGCCCGACGAAGGCCACGCTCCGCTCCTCGCAGACGCTCCCACAATCAAGCGGATTGTCGATTTCTGCGCCCGCTGCGGCTGACAAGCGGCGCAGCTTCCAAGCGTTATTCACCAAGATCAATGGCCGTCCCTCATCCTGAGCGACGGTCCGAAAAATTGCGTCTTGAGGAATGAGGCCAGCGAACAACTGACCTTATGTTTCAAGACGAAGCACGAGCCCTCCCCCTGAGAGAGGCGGCGGCGTAGCCGCCATTACCTTAATCACCACAAAGAAAAACCCCCGGCATTGCTGCCGGGGGCTTCCAACCTAGATGGGTATCGCCGTGAGGCGAGACCGATCAGAAGTTACGCTGAATGCGGAACATGCCCGAAACAACGTTCTGGTCCTTGAAGTTGTAGGTCGTAGCCGCCGGCTTGGTGCCGCCCGGGGACATGACCGCCGAACCAGTGAAGTTCTGGTCGAGGTGCGAGTACATGACTTCCGCACCGAGGGTCAGGTTCTTGACCGGGGTCCAGGTCGTACGGGTACCGATCTGCGCCACGGAGAAGTCCGGGTTACAGGTGTAGCTCACGCCCTGGCCAGCAACGGTCGCGCCGTAACCACCGCAGTACAGGGTCTTGGCGTTGTCGTTGTAGCTAACCGATGCGTAACCGCCGAACACGGTGGTCTGCCAGTTCGGGTTCCAGTTGTGCGCGAACGCACCGCTGACGCCCCAAGCCTTGGTCTTCTCGATGCTGCCGTTGAGACCGAAGACACCGTCGGTGGTCGAACCGAAACCGATGCTCTGGTAAGCAAGGCCATCACCACCGCCGAAGACGGCGAAGTTCGGCGAAGTCACAGCAGTACCGATGATGTACTTGGTCGCGCCATCCGCGTAACCAGCAACGAACTTAATGTCGTCGCCGGGGCCGGTCGGCAGGTTCTTGAGCTGCAAGGCACCCTGAACCGCGAAGCCCCAGGTATCCGACGGATGACCCGAAGTCTCGAGATTCGCAGTGTAGTAGCCCGCGTGCAGGTTGTGGGCAGCAGCCGAGAACTGGATCAGACCCCAGGCCTGGTCGAGCTTCATGTTGCCGACGATGTCCGGAGCCGCCAAGCCAGCGTAACCCTGGCTCAGACCGCCGATGGCGGTGGGGTTGGACGTGTTCAGGTTGGCAAGGGTGGTGCGGCTGTAGGCGCCACCTTCGTCAACACCAAGGCTGGCGGAGAAGCCGTTGCCGAAGTCCCAGGTGTAGTGGATGTTGTTCACGCCGGTGACCGAGTCTTCGGTGCCGAGCAGGAACACCGAGTAGTTACCCGGAACGCTGTGCCACGGAGTCGAGTAGACCGAAGCCGACTTACCGAAGGTGAAGCCAGCGAACTGCACGAATGCGTTTTCAACCGCGAACGTACCCGAGGCCGGGGTGTTGACCGGATCCCACGCGGTGGCGCCGCCGTTGCGCGAGTCGAAGGTGAAGTCGCCCTGGCCGAAGGTGCGAACCACGCCGTATTCGGTCGCGGTGCGGGTATCGACGGTGACCGCCATACGGGACCGGAAGGTGTAGTTGTCCGCGTAGCGATTGCCCTGGCCGCCGGCGCCGCTCCAGTACGGGCCATGGCTGGCGGTCGCGAGAGCGCCAATGTCGACGCGCAGATAGCCGCCGAGCTTGATGCAGGTGTCGGTGCCGGGGATGTAGTAGAAACCGGCGCCATACAGCGAACAAACCTTCACGTATTCGACCGCTTTGGCCTTCAACGGAAGATCAGCCGCCTGTGCTCCACCGATCGCGACGAGACCCGCCGCCGATCCGAGGATAAGGCTCTTAATCTTGCTCATAAAACCTCCAAGTTGCTTTTGTAGGGAAGGTTTCCGGCCTACCGGTGAAAACACCTGAGGTTGGTTCCCTGATCCCCGTGGACCGCTTGGTCGCTTCGCGCTTTCGGACACTCCCGCACAAACGCGAGCGACTTAAGCGAAACCCCCAAACGGGACGACCTCGGGATGCCCCCCTCCGTCGCATCGCCACAATTACCCAAGGTCCTTAAAGGCGCAACAAAGGACCGTCACAGAACCGCGCAGTTCCCGCCGTTTTCAAACAAGTGTTGCACAAATAACACTCAGACACCCTCGCGACACACATGCAACTATCTGTCTTTGCTTATGTTTTCGCGGCTCGTTCGATGTGGCGCAAAAATGGCGGGAATCGGCCTGCTGTCCTCAAGGTTGTGAGAAAGCGGGAAAAGCCGCCCGAATCAACGCTTCCGCCACGAGGGCGATTCCGGATCAAAACCGTCGGCTAAAGAGCCGCAAACGTCGCAAGTTGTGGGATTATTTGGCCGCAAGCCGCGCGTGGACGCGCTGCCCAGCGAACGGCCCCGGCGATGACGCCGGAGCCGTCTGTCGTTATGGATCAGAAGCTGCGCTGGATCCGGAAGTTGACCGACGTCGTGCCCTGATCCCCGAAGGAATACACGGCTGTCGGCTTGGTCCCGCCCGGCGACATCACCGCCGCGCCGTCGAAGTTCTGGTCGAGATAGGCGTACATGACCTCAGCGCTCAGCGTGAGGTTCTTGACCGGCGTCCAGCCCGTTCTCAGACCGACCTGATAGACGGCGAAGTTAGGATCGCATCCATACGTTCCGGCAACGCGAGCCCGATAGCCGGCGCAATACATCGCGGTTGCGGTTCCGTTGTAATTCAGAGCCGCGTAGCTGCCGAACAGGTTCGTCTGCCAGTACGGATTCCAGTTGTGGGTGTAGGCACCGCGCAGGCCCCACGCCTGGGTCTTCTGGATGCTGGAGCCTGTGGTCGCGTCGCCGGCTGCGCCGCCACCGAACACGCCATCCGACGTGAAGCCGAAACCGACGCTCTGATAGGCGCCGCCGCTGCCGCCGCCGAACATGGCGAAGCTCGGCGACGTACTGCTGGTGGCGATCACATATCGCGTGGCGCCGTCAGCATACGTCGCATCGAGCTTGAGACTGTCGCCCGGTCCGGTTGGCAGATTGCGAAGTTCGATCGCGCCCTGCACCGCGAAGCCCCAGACATCCGACGGATGACCAGACGTCTCCAGACCTGCATCGTAGTAGCCCGCATGGACATTGTGGGCGGCGGCAGAGAGCTGAATCAGGCCCCAGGCCTGATCGAGCCGAAGCCGTCCGACCACATCCGGCGCAGCCTGGCCGCCGTAGCCGTTCGGAGCGATGCCGAGCGCGGACGGAGTCGCCGAACCGAGCACACCGAGATTGGCGAGAACGGTGCGGCCATAGGCAGCGCCCTCGTCCACGCCGATGCTGGCGGTCAGCCCGTTACCCGCATTGAAGGTGTACTGGATGTTGTTGACGCCGGTGCCGGTGTCGTTGCCGCCGATCAGGTAGGACGTGTTGTTGCCCGGCGAACCGTTCCACGGTGTCGAGTATGCGGACGCCGACTTGCCGATGGTGAAGCCGGCAAACTGCACGAAGAGTTGTTCGACCACTGCGGCGCCACCGGCAGGGACATCGCCCGTCGACCATTGCCAGTTGGTCTGCCCGAAGGTTCGCACCACGCCGTATTCAGTTGCCGTGCGGGTATCGACCCGCAGTGCCATGCGCGAACGAACGTTGAAGTCGTTGGCGGTGCGGCTTTCCATGCCGCCAGCGCCGTTCCAGTAAGGATTGTGGTGTGTTCCACCATTGATCGTCAGATCAGAGCGCAGATAGCCGCCGATCTTGACGCACGTATCGGTGCCCGGAACGTAGTAGAAGCCCGCGCCATAGAGCGAGCAGACCTTCACGTACTCGACCGCCTTCGCCTTCAGCGGAAGATCGGCAGCCGCCGCTCCCGTAACTGCGACAAGCGCCGCCGCCGATCCGAGAATAAGTCTTTTCATCATAGTCATTACGTCACTTCTCCAGTTTCTCGTTCAAGCCTGCGGCTGCCGGGTGCGGCAGCGAGGCCACATCCCGGCCGCTGCGGGCCATTGCCACCTGCGGCACGCCGGTCAGCACTGGTCGGCAAACCGACGATCCGTCAGGTGAAGCGGCCTGGAATTCCATGCCCCTCGGAACGCCGAATACAGCAGCGCACCCGGAATCCGGTGACGGTCAGGTGACATCGGCAGAGACATTCCGGACGTGACTTTTGCGCCACTGCGGTGCGTTGACGCAGCGCGGGAAGTAGCAGAAATTAAACAGGTATTTTTGGACTATTCCACGGACCCGGCGAGCCGGAAGTGAAGCTGTCCGCAGGCTGCTTTGGACGCGCGCGCCCTAGCGCCGCGCGTTCGCGCCTCACCGCATGTGGATCGGTGAATCGAGGAAAATTCGGTTGCCTAAATGAGCACTCTGGCCTTGCGGCTCTCCCTCGTGTCAGGCATATCGAGCCTCGAAGGAGACGTGGCCGAGCGGCTGAAGGCACTCGTTTGCTAAATGAGCATACCTTGAAAAGGGTATCGAGGGTTCGAATCCCTCCGTCTCCGCCAGCTTATGCATCCCAGATCGCAGCACTCGCCTGACGCCCGCGATGCGAGTGAGCGTTGTGACTGCAAGAAATAGACGCTCTCACCCGCGCGGACGCCGGCGGCGGATTCCATCGAGGGAACTTCCGTTAGGCGCGCCTGCGACGATCCAGAGCAGACAGTATCAATGCAGGCTGATCCAGGCGCGCGCTTCGCGCTGCGCCAGCGCGATCTGCTCCTCGGTCATCAACTCGGCAATCTCACGACGGAGCGGGATCGCATCCACCCTGCCCCTCAGCGCCGCCAAATTGAACCATTTGTGAGCGGCGACGAGATCGACCAGGCCAGCGCGACCGGTCGAATACATCAGACCGAGATCGAACAGCAGATTGCCATCCGCAGCACTCTCCACCGGCAGCGCAGCCGTGGTGTTGATCGTGTCCTGGAACATCCCGTTTCTCCATCCTGCCAGGCCGACCGGATGTCCCGGATGCGGCTCCTGTCCATTTGATCGACGCGCCTGTTATTCGCGTTGCCGTTCACCGGCTTGTTGCGATCATTTGACCCGTAAAATTTGAAAGGCAGTTTAAGTATCGCGATGAATCGAATCTGAACGCCCGAACGGCACGAGTTCAGGGCAATTCAGGAAATCCGCAATTTCCAATAGTTTCTGCGAATGGTGAAAAACGATTCACCCTGGCTTTTCGCAAAGCGATAACCATCGCTCCAACGCCGTCAGATCCGCGCACCGCAAGCGCGACGACGTCCATCCGCAGCGGCCTGCCAGGCAACCGCGTGTTCGGGATCATTGGTCGAGGAAAGCCGGCATCTGGTCCGGCGAACAACGGGGCGCGGCAAAGCCGACAGCCGATCCTTCGGGCGACACCGACGCCCGGAAAGGAACGAGGGCGTCGGTGAACACGTCAGAGCCGAGATTCCAGCCGGATAACCGATCCGGTGAAATTGCGGATTGATCTCCGCAACGACGAAAAGCGCTTTTGCTTTTCTGCCGAACCGTCCCTCGACAGGGTTGCCCCTGCGCGGATGGCGATCCGACCGTCTCGCCTGATGTCTCGCCGACACCCTCTGTCATCAACCTGAGCTGCCGGTCTGCGTTCATTGAGAAACAAACGCTGCCTGGCGGCTCATGTGACGTTGCCGACATCAAGCTGCCGACAATTCCGTAAGGCGGAGCCTTACTTCTTCTTCTTGGCGACCTTGCGGGTCTTCTTCGCGGTCTTCTTCACCGCGGACTTCGCCTTCTTAGCAACCTTCTTGGTTGCCTTCTTGGCTACCTTCTTCGCCTTCTTAGCTTTCTTGGCCATGTTGCCCTCTTAAAGTTAGTGAGATGGCTTGTTCGCTCATGTGCACTCGGGAATCGAAGTGCACTTCAAACGGATTACACCAACACGTTAAAAAAAACAGTGTCCCGCTTAAGGAAGTGTTGACGCATGCGGCAAGCTGCGCTTCGCAAACATCGCGCAGCGACTCCACGATGAATGTTCGCGCACTCCGATCGCATTCGCAGAATCTTCACGGCAAGTGATCGCAACTTTCAAAGAAACGCTTGTGCCGCGCGCCTATCTTTGATTCACGCGAACAATAAATCGACGACGGCGCTTATTCGCGCGACACGTCGCGATACGCATAAAACGCGTCTCGCGGACTCTGAGTCGCAAAATTTGGCAATGAAATTATTTTTTGGATTTTTTGCCGTACGGCCGATCTGCGCTCGCCAAGGGCGAACTTTTGACGGGCATTCTGCGAATCAGATTCTCATCTTGGAGGTGGCGCGGTGCACCTTGAGCGACGCCTTTTGATCCGTCGCGCTCGTTCATCATCGCGTCAAAAGTCGGGACGAACGCATTCGCCGTGACTGACCGGAAGCAAACCGAGACCGGAATTGCTTCCAGTCGCGCGTCAGATGCCGAGCTTCGCCTTCAGCAGATCGTTCACGGCCTGCGGGTTAGCCTTCCCGCCCGACGACTTCATCACCTGCCCGACGAACCAGCCGATCAACGCGGGCTTTTCCTTCGCCTGCGCCACCTTGTCGGGATTGGCGGCGACAATGTCGTCCACCACCTTCTCGATCGCACCGAGATCGGTGACCTGCTTCATGCCGCGCTCTTCCACGATGGCGCGCGGATCGCCGCCTTCCGCCCAGACGATCTCGAACAAATCCTTGGCGATCTTGCCGGAAATGGTTTTCTGCCCGATCAGGTCGACGATCGCGGCAAGCTGATCCGCCGACACCGGAGAGGACAGGATGTCCTTGCCTTCCTTGTTCAGGCGGCCGAATAGCTCATTGATCACCCAGTTGGCGGCGAGCTTGCCGTCGCGAACCTTGTCGGAGAGTTGCGACAGCACGTTCTCGTAGAAGTCCGCGCTTTCGCGCTCCGCCACCAGGACGCTGGCGTCGTAAGGCGTCAAACCGAACTCGGACACGAAACGCGCCCGCTTCTCGTCCGGCAGCTCGGGCAATTCCGCTTTCAGCGCATCGACATAGCTCTGAGTGAACTCCAGCGGCAAAAGGTCGGGATCGGGGAAGTAGCGATAGTCATGCGCCTCTTCCTTGGAACGCATCGACCGGGTCTCGCCCTTGTCCGGATCATAGAGCCGGGTCTCCTGGTCGATCTGACCGCCGTCCTCGATGATCTCGATCTGGCGGCGCGCCTCATATTTGATCGCCTCGCCAATGAAGCGGATCGAATTCATGTTCTTGATCTCGCAGCGGGTGCCGTAGGGCTCGCCCGGCCGCCGCACCGAGACGTTGACGTCGGCGCGCAGGTTGCCCTTCTCCATGTCACCGTCGCAGGTGCCGAGATAGCGCAGGATGGTGCGCAGCTTCGAGACATAGCCCTGCGCTTCTTCCGCCGAACGGATGTCCGGCTTAGAGACGATCTCCATCAGAGCCACGCCGGAACGGTTCAGGTCCACGAAAGACATCGTCGGATGCTGATCGTGAATCGACTTGCCGGCGTCCTGCTCCAGATGCAGCCGTTCGATGCCGACATGGACGGTCTCGCCACCCGCGAGTTCGACGGTCACCGCCCCCTCGCCGACGATCGGCGACTTGTACTGGCTGATCTGGTAGCCCTGCGGCAGGTCCGGATAGAAATAGTTCTTACGGTCGAAGGTGGATTTCAGGTTGATCTGCGCCTTCAGCCCAAGCCCGGTGCGGATCGCCTGCGCCACGCACGCCTCGTTGATGACCGGCAGCATGCCCGGCATGGCGGCATCCACCAGCGAGACATGATCGTTCGGCGCACCGCCGAATGCGGTCGATGCACCGGAGAACAGCTTGGAGTTCGAGGTCACCTGGGCATGGACTTCCAGACCGATGACCACTTCCCAGTCGCCGGTCGCGCCCTTGATGAGTTTCTTCGGATTGACGGTCTTGTTCATGGGGCGGCTTTTACTCCGGCCGGAGGGAACAGAAAACCCTCCCGGCGTATCTCACAAGCTGGAAGCGAAATGGCGGAATACCGGGCTGGCACGCAAGGCGTCGCGGCCAGCTGTAACGACATCGTCGGCTTCCTGCGGCGGCAACCGGAACCGGGTCGGGATCGCTTCGAGCCGTGCGGCCCGTCCCGGTTCAAGCTGGTCGAAGCCGAGCCGTCCGACAAAGAACTTGATGTCCCGGCAATTCCAGTTGGCCGGCGCGCCATAGCGCTTGCGGTCAGCAGCGGACAGGCCACAGCGCCAGCGCACCAGCGCCGACTGCCAGTCGGACATCGTGGTATCGAACGCCGTGAAGCTGCCCGCGACGCTGGCGTCGATGGTGGTATCGACCGCGGCCTTTACCAGATCGACGCCGCTCGGCCCCTCCACGGTATTGACCCAGTTTCCGGACGCGCCGGTCTTGGCATCCACCACCAGGAACAGCGCCCGTCTGAGTTTCACCGCCTGCACCGGCGTCAGTGGACCGTAGGGCGTGTCCGACGAGAGCCGGGCGATGGTGAAGCCGGACAGGCCATAATTATCGACCAGCCCGCCGTCCAGCAGCTTGATGTAAGGGATCGAACCGTCGTGATAGCGGCTGATCGCTTTGGCGAATGCATTCAGCATTGGCGGCGCGTTGGGGTTGTCGCGCGCCTTGACGATCCACGAGGGAAGCGGATCCTTGCATTTGCCGGGAAAGGTCTGGATCACCACCGGCGCGAAGGCGACGGGCACCGCGGCCGAGGCTGCAACCGCGCTGGCGAGCGGATATTCGGACAGATCGCTGCACATGGCGCGGAAAGCGGTCGCGCCGAACACGAATGGCGTGCGGTTGTAGATATCCGACGCGTTGATCCACACGCGCGGGCGGCCGACGGCGCGAAATTGTCCGAAGGTCGCGCCGTGGAACAGGTTTGCGTCGAGCCAGCGCGGGAAGCCGGTTGAATCATTGATGCCGCCGGCGAAGGCGCGCGGAAGTGTCGCCAGCGACAGATCGGTCTGCAGCCCCTCCTCCGCATTTCGCAGCAGGAATTTCTCCCGGAAGTCGGCGAGCGCCGCGCGCTTCTTCAGACCATAGTAGGCTGCGGTTACCGCGCCACCGGAAACACCGGAAATGAAATCGATGCGGTCGATCATCGGCCCGCCGTGACCGCGAACCGGAACCTGCGCCATCTCCGACAGCACGCCGAAGGAGAACGCCGCGGCGCGGGTGCCTCCGCCGGAGAACGACAGGCCGATCACGATATCGTCGGCAAGCGCCTCTTCCTTGAAGCCATGTTCGAGCCGGTTGGCGAGATTGTCCGGATTGCCGGGTATGTTGACCGGCTCGTTCTGGATGGACGCGCAGCCAAGCAGCACGCCACACACCGCCGCCACGCTCAAAAAGACTCGAACCGCCCGCATGGATCACCGCTGTCCAGACAGCGCATTATCGCCGAGCCATCAGGATTTGGCCAACCCGGCGGGCCGGCAATCCCTCAACACCGGCGCGTTGGTTAATGCGCGACGCCTACGCCCACCAGTTTTTGGGCGTGAAGTGCCCCGCCGCCTGCTCGATCACTTCGCCAAGGGAAAACAGCGTCTCTTCCTCGAACGGCCGGCCGATCAGTTGCAGCCCGAGCGGCAGTCCCTGCCCGTCGCTGCCGGCCGGCACCGCGATGCCCGGTAGGCCCGCCATATTCACGGTGACCGTGAAAATGTCGTTGAGGTACATTTCGACCGGATCGGCTTGCCCCTTTTCGCCGATGCCGAAGGCTGCCGACGGCGTCGCAGGCGTCAGGATCGCCTGAACGCCCTGGGCGAAACAATCCTCGAAATCCTTCTTGATCAGCGTGCGGACCTTTTGCGCGCGCAGATAATAGGCGTCGTAGTAACCCGCCGACAGCACGTAGGTCCCGATCATGACACGACGACGAACTTCCGGCCCAAAGCCTTCGGCGCGGGTCCGCTCATACATCTCGATGATGTTGCGGCCATCGACGCGCGCGCCGTAGCGCACACCGTCATAGCGCGCGAGATTCGACGAGGCCTCCGCCGGCGCGACCACGTAGTAGGCAGGCAACGCGTATTTGGTGTGCGGCAGCGACACTTCCACGAGTTCGGCGCCCGCCGCCTTCAGCCACTCCGCACCCTGCGACCACAGCGCTTCGATCTCGCGGGACATGCCGTCGAGACGATATTCCTTCGGAATACCGATCTTCATGCCCTTCACGGACTTGCCGATGGCCGCCTCGTAGTCCGGCACCGGCCGATCCACCGAGGTCGTGTCCTTCGGGTCGTGCCCGGCCATCGAGCGCAGCAGGATCGCGGTGTCACGCACCGTGCGGGCAAACGGCCCCGCCTGATCGAGCGAGGATGCAAACGCGACAATGCCCCAGCGCGAGCAGCGGCCATAGGTCGGCTTGATACCGACGATGCCGGTGAACGCCGCAGGCTGGCGGATCGAGCCGCCGGTGTCGGTGCCGGTCGCGCCGACGCAAAGGTTCGCAGCCACCGCCGATGCGGAGCCGCCGGACGAGCCGCCCGGCACCAGATTCACGTCCGAGCCGTCTCGCCGCCACGGATTGACGACCGGTCCGAAAGCGGACGTCTCGTTGGACGAGCCCATCGCGAACTCGTCGTTGTTCAGCTTGCCCAGCATCACCGCGCCGTCTCGCCAGAGCTGGGACGTGACGGTGGATTCGTACTGCGGCTTGAAATCGTCGAGGATCTTCGAGCACGCTGTGGTGCGGACATCCATGGTCGCGAACAGATCCTTCACACCGAGCGGCAGTCCCTCAAGGTTCCCCGCCTCGCCCTTCGCAATGCGCGCATCGGCTGCGCGCGCCATCGTCCGCGCCTGTTCCGGCGTCTCGAGCACATAAGCGTTCAGCGCGCGCGCTTTTTCCATCGCCACCAGATGGGCGTCGGTCAGTTCCAGCGACGTGAAGGATTTCTGCACGAGACCCTCGCGGGCATCGGCAAGCGAAAGAGCAGTCAGATCAGTCATTCATCAACCGGATCGCAGGAGAAAGGAGACCGGGGCGCAGGCGCCGCGGGAAAGTGTGTGGAGAGCGCCGTGTCGGCAACATCCTTGCCGGAGGCCATCATGGTTGCGGCAACGGCATCCATCGCCTTGCCCTGGTCGGCAGACTGGCCCTGCCGCTCCATGGCATCGAGATAATCCATGTAGGCCTTGTAGGCCTTCTCGTCCTCGCACAGCAGGCACATGCCGCGAACCTCTCGACGGGATTATTCTACGACTTTCGGCACCAGGAAGAAATGATCCTCGGTCGCCGGCGCATTGGCGAGCACCTTGTCAGGAATTTCTCCGTCGGTGACTACGTCCTTGCGCTTCTTCATCTCCATGGGAATCACGGACGTCATCGGCTCGACGTTGTCGATATTGACCTCGGA
This sequence comes from Afipia sp., assembly GCA_051954725.1. Lineage (GTDB taxonomy): Bacteria > Pseudomonadota > Alphaproteobacteria > Rhizobiales > Xanthobacteraceae > Afipia. The sequence goes on from JBQCHK010000033.1 coordinate 77,888, forward strand.
AAGCTGCTCGACGAACGCCAGGATCGCATTCAGTTCACCCTGGAGATGGGGCACCTCGTCCTCCTTCACCGCAATACGCGCGAGGTGCGCGATCCGGCGGACGGTGGCGGCATCAACTGACATGGCAGGGAAACTCCGAAGCGGCGCAATTCAGCCCGCCCTATAGAGCATTTGGTCCCGGACCGCCACGGCCATACGGGCAGTTCCCCGCACGCCGGAAATTTATTGCCATCTGTCAAAGACTTGCGGCGACTCACCCGCGCTTGCTCCGGCGGAATTATTCCGAAAGCTGCTTCAGACGATGAAGCGCAGCGTTCGCCAACGACCGCGTCAAATCGGCCGCGGGCACGTCGCGGCCAAGGGCGACCGACTGCCCAGCCCACAGATTGGTGAAATCGACCTTGCCCGCTTTCTCCGCAGCGGTCTTCAGCGGACCAAACGCCGTGGCGGCATGGGGAAATGCCGGCGCGTCCGGCGATACCGGACCGATGTCCCGCATCGCGCGATTGATGACGCCTCGCGCCGGTCGCCCCGTCATCACATTGGTGATCACGGTGGAATTGTCGTCCGCCTCAGCGAGCGCGGCCTGTGCTAGCGGGCTGACCTTCGATTCGGGTGTGCGCAGATACGCGGTTCCGATCTGGACACCTGCCGCGCCCAACGCGAATGCCGCAGCAATGCCGCGACCATCAGCTATTCCGCCCGCCGCGATCACCGGCACACGCACCGCATCCACCACCTGCGGCACCAGCGCCATGGTGCCCGGCTGCGACGCAATGTCCTCGGTGAGGAACATGCCGCGATGCCCGCCAGCTTCGGCGCCCTGAGCGATCACGGCGTCGACGCCGTTGTTCTCGAGCCAGACCGCTTCATTCACTGTGGTCGCGCAGCCGACGACGAGACAGCCGGCGGCCTTCACCCGGCGCAGCATCTCCTTGTCCGGCAGTCCGAAGTGGAAGCTCACGATTTCCGGCTTCACCTCCTCGACAAGCGCACACATCGCCGCGTCGAACGGAGCGCGGTTCGCACCCTGAACGACTGCGTTGGGATCGAGGCCCAGCTCCCGGTAATAAGGAGCAAGACGCCTCCGCCAGCCTGCTTCGCGCGCCGGATCGGCCGCAACCGGCGTGTGGCTGAAGAAATTCAGATTGAGCGGCGCGCTGACGCGCTGGCGAATGATGTGGACCTGTTCACGGGCCTTCTCCACGGAAATCGTGGCACATGGCAGCGACCCGAGCGCACCGGCCTCACTGGCCGCGATGACAAGTTCAGCATCCATGGCGGAGGCCATCGGCGCCTGGACGATCGGAACCTCGATCTTGAAAAGGTCGAGCAGTCTGCGATTCGGCCACATCATCCCGTTCCCTTCATCAATTGCACCGGCGTTCTGTCAAACCCGGACACGCCTGACAATGCGACGTTGGTTGTCCACTCAGACGATCGCCAGCCGCCGGTTGAACCAGCGCCGCAGCGCGACCACCGCCCAGATCCCCTCGACCACGCCGAACGGCCAGGCTCCCTGAAGAAAGCCGTAGGCCGACCCAAGCGCGCAGGCGACGGCGAATCCGAGAATGAACATAGGGTGCCGGTCCTCCAAGGCGTAACAGATCAGCATCGCCGACACGGCGAACAGACCAAATAACGTCAGACCATCCATGCCCTCTCCCCGCTTTACATCGCCGCGTGTGCCGCTGATAAGCGGTCCATGCCAGCGCTGATATTACCGTTGACCGATGCGGCCGAACACTGGCCAGCCCGTGGTGCCCTGATCGGACTCGATCTGGGCACCAAAACCATCGGCGTGGCCGTGTCGGATCCCGATCGCAGACTTGCCACCGGCGTCGAGACCATTCAGCGCAAGGCGTTCACGGCCGATGCGACCCGCCTGCTGGCGCTGGCGAGCGAACGTCACGTGACGGGTTTCATTCTCGGGCTGCCGATCAATATGGACGGCACCGAGGGTCCCCGTGCGCAGTCGACCCGGGCCTTTGCCCGCAACTTCGCCAAGCTCACCGATCTGGCCATCGGGCTGTGGGACGAGCGGCTGTCCACCGCAGCCGTCGAGCGCGAATTGATCGAACTCGACATGAGCCGAGCACGGCGAGCCAAAGTGATTGACGAGCACGCCGCGATTTTCATTCTGCAAGGCGCACTGGACCGGCTCGCGGCGCTGCGCACATCCACCGGAAACACCTGAACGATGCTTGCCGTTGCCGCCGCTCTCCTGCCCGTTTTTCTATTGATCGTGATCGGATTCGGATTACGGCGCGTTCTCCTTGAGGATGAAGCGCACTGGGTCGGCCTCGAACGGCTTGTCTACTACGTGTTGTTTCCGGTGCTGCTGATCCAGACTCTCGCCCGCGCCAAGCTGGGCGGCGTGCCGGTCGCGGGCGTCGGCGGCGCGCTCCTGATTGCCGTGGTGTTGATGATGATGCTGTGTCTGGCATTGCGTCCGCTGCTGCAGGCGCGACTGGGTCTAAGCGGACCAAGCTTCACCTCGCTGTTCCAATGCTCATGCCGCTGGCAGACCTACGTCGCGCTGGCGGTGGCCGGCAATCTCTACGGCGATATCGGCCTCACGCTGGCCTCGGTCGCGATGGTGGCGATGATTCCGCTGCTCAACATCGTCAGCGTCTGGGTGCTCGCGCATTATGCCGCGCCGACGCGCCTGTCATGGCCGCACATCCTCCTCACCATCTGCAAGAACCCGCTGATCTGGGCCTGCATCATCGGGCTGGCCCTGAACCTGTCCGGCATTGCCTTGCCGCGCTGGGTGAATGACCTGACCGACGCGCTCGGCCGGTCCTCGCTGGCGCTGGGCCTTCTCGTGGTCGGAGCAGGCCTCCAGCTCAAGGGCGTGCTGCGTCCGCCCGCGGTGGCCTATGTCACCATCTTCCTCAAGCTGATCCTGATGCCGGTCATGGCAATCAGCCTCGGCCATGCCTTTGGTCTTTCCGGCGTCAACCTTGCAATCGTCGCGTGCTGCTCGTCGGTCCCGACAGCCTCGAGCGCTTATGTGCTGGCGAGACAGATGGGAGGTGACGCGCCGCTGGTCGCCGAAATCCTGACCATTCAGACAGCGCTGGCCGTCTTTACCATGCCCGTGTTCATCGCCTACTCGGCATGACACTATGAATGGCTGGTCAGCCAGATCGTCTGCAATGTTGCGGCCAGATTATTGATGCCGTGAACGATCACCGTCAGCCATGTCGAGTTACTGCGATAGCGCAGATAGCCAAGCAGCAGGCCGATCGAGAAAACTTCGCCAAGAAAGAACAGATCGTATTGCAGGTGCATCGCAGTCCAGACCAGCGACGATAGCAGGATCGCGCCAGCCGGGCGCAGGAACGATTCCGACCAGCCGCGATAGAGGAATCCGCGCGCGAACAACTCTTCGGTGACCGGCGCGCCAACGCAGAAGGCCACCACAAGCAGCCATAACGCATTATCGGCGCGGGCGGACTTGAGCACGTCACCCATGAAGCCCGGCGCGACATCACGGCCGACGCTCTTCGACACCAGATCCCAGGCAAAGATGAGAATGATGAGACTGACGATTCCGATAAGCAGATTTTTCCATCCCGGCCAGCGCAACGCGAGATAATCCGAAAACGGCGTACGTGAGATGCGGATCGCGATCCACAGCGCCGCGACGACGGCGGGCAACCCCATGATCACCGACCACGAAATCGTGGTCCCGCTGCTCAGCAGGGCTTTCATCGTATCGAGGTCAAGCGAGGCGTCCCGCGTCGCAATGACGTAGGCGACGACCACGATCTGCCCGAGGAACATCGCGACGAACGCGAACAGCCCCCACAGAAGCGTCCCCCAGAACTTCCAGACGCGCGGTGGACGGGACGATGGCGCAGCGGGCGCAGGCGCAACCGGATCGACAGGACTTTCGAGAGACGTCATTCGAAGGCTTTCATAAACGAAGCATCATTGCGGCAAGGCGCGATCAAGCAGTCCGCGGATGTCCGCGTCGGCAAGATCCACCGCGCCGTACAGACTGCCGTGATCCTCAGCCAGACGCGTCGCGGCAAACAATTCGGCATGCCGCGGAGAAATTTCGTTCAGCGCCGCGGCGGCCGCGACCAGCGCCAGCTTTTCCACTGCGCGGCGCGCGACGCGTTCGACATCAGGTTCGCCGAAGGCCTTGGCGATAAAGCCCACAGCCTCGGCAGCACCTGGCAGCCCCATCGTCACTGCGGTCAGATAATGCAGCACGGCAATCGCAGCGTCGCCTTCGCGGGACAACGCTCGCAGCACATCAAGGCACATTACATTGCCCGAGCCTTCCCAGATCGCGTTGACCGGCGCCTCGCGATAGTGGCGGGCGAGAATTCCCTCTTCGACGTAACCATTGCCACCGAGGCACTCCATCGCCTCATAAAGAAATCCCGGCGCACTCTTGCAAGTCCAGTACTTCACAACCGGCGTCAGCAGCCGCATGTATGCGGCTTCCGCCTTGTCTGCGGGAGCGCGATCGAACGCCCGGCACAGTCGCATCACAAGCGCGATCGAGGCCTCGACATGCAGCGCCATATCCGCCAGCACGCTTTTCATCAGCGGCTGATCGGCGAGATGCTTCTGGAACACGCTGCGCTGACGCGCATGGTGGAGTGCATGCGCGAGCCCCGAGCGCATCAGACCGGCGGAAGCCGTCGCGCAGTCCTGGCGCGTCAGCGACACCATCTGGATGATGGTTGGAATGCCTCGCCCTTCCTCGCCGAGCCGCACCGCATAAGCCTCATCGAACTCGACTTCCGACGATGCGTTGGAACGATTGCCGAGTTTGTCTTTCAGACGCTGGAAATGAATGCCGTTGACACTGCCGTCCGGCGCGAAACGCGGCAGGAAGAAGCAGGTCAGCCCACCCTCGGCCTGCGCCAGCACCAGGAATGCATCGCACATCGGCGCCGACATGAACCATTTATGCCCCGTGATGCGATAGGCTTCGCCGTCACGCACCGCGCGGGTGATGTTGGAGCGCACATCGGTGCCGCCCTGCTTCTCGGTCATGCCCATGCCCATGGTCATGCCGCGCTTTTCCCACCACGGCGCAAAGGCCGGGTCATAGGCACGCGTGCCGAGCACCGGCATCACCTTTGCGCGCAGCGCAGAATCGGCACCCAGCGCGCCGACCGCGGCGCGGGTCATGGTGATCGGGCACAGATGACCGGTCTCAACCTGCGAGGCCATGAAGAACTTGGCCGCACGGATCACTTCCGAAGCGCCGCCCGCGGGCTCGCCCTTGTCGTTCCATGTCGAGTTGTGAATCCCGGCGTGTGCGCTATGCGCCATCAATTCATGATAGGCCGGATGAAACTCGACCACGTCGCGACGATAGCCACGCGAGTCGAACAATCTCAGCTTCGGCGTATTCTCGTTGGCCAGACGGCCCCGCTCGGCCATCGCGGCCGATCCCCAGTGCCGGCCGAATTCGGACAATTCACCTGCGGCGCTCCGGCCGCCATTCATCGCCACGGCTTCGACCAGTGCCCGGTCGGTCGTGAACAGATCAATGTCTTCGAACGGTGTCGACTGATTGAAAATCTCGCGGGTGCTGCGCTGAAGCTGCGTCATCGTTCCCAACATCCTGTCATCGACCGTGCGGGCTGAAAGCCAGGGTGACGGTCTAGCGGCGCCTTGTTACCGGAAAATCATACGCCACGTTCGGGCCACCGGGCAGCGAGAAGTGCCACCATTCCAGCCGGAAGTTGACGAAACCTTGCCGCGCCATTGCAGAAACCAACGTATCGCGCCATTTGCGCTGCTGCGGCGTGATGGCACGCGACGCAGTATGAGCCTTCTCGTCCGAGCAGTCATAACCCGTGCCCATGTCAACGCTGCCTTCCGGCGCGCGATAGCGTTCCGGTCCCGTGCAGTCGGCATAGTCCGTGTTGGGATCGAACGGCGCCGTCCGACGCTCGGGCAGTTGCGTGATCGTCAGGTCCACGGCCCGGCCGGTGGAATGGCCGGATCGACGCGCGATATAGCCACGCCGGAACAGGTCGGCCTTGCTCATCTTTGGATTGTAACGGTGCTGCGCCGCGGTCTCGCGCCCGTCCTGCGCCCAGGCATACATGTCATCCACCGCGCGTTGCGGGCGATAACAATCCAGCATCTTCAGCGACAGGCCGCGCGGTGCCAGGTCCCGCTGCACTCGCGCGAGGGCCACAGCCACCCTGCGGGTGACGATACACTCGCCCGCTTCGTACCCCCTGAGCGGCCGGCCGACAAAATTGTTCGAGCCGGCATAGCGGATGTCCTGCAGGATGGTGGGGTCGACGGCGCCCAGAAAAACGAAGCTTCCGGGCAAAGGCTGCGCCGCCACGCCGGCTGTCATCCCCCAAAAGGCAAGAAATCCAACTGTCAGTACTGCTTTCATGTCACGAACCGGCCCTTCGCTCCGTTTAACCCTAAGCTGCCACAGGCTGGGGAGAGCCTGTCCGACATGGGAAATCGCCCTTGCCCCTCTCTCCAAGTCTGCCTATAGCTTTGGCTTTAATGACCCCAGCACCAAAATCGTCTTTTGTCCTCGGCCACCGGCATTTGCTGGGCATCGAGGGCCTTTCCGCGGCCGACATCACCGGCCTCCTCGACCTCGCTGAAGAATATGTCGAGGTCAATCGACAGGTGGACAAGAAGCGCAGCAATTTGCGCGGCCGCACCCAGGTCAACCTGTTCTTTGAAGCCTCGACGCGCACCCAATCGTCGTTCGAGATCGCCGGCAAGCGTCTCGGCGCCGACGTCATGAACATGTCGGTGTCATTCTCATCGATCCGCAAGGGCGAGACACTGCTCGACACGGCGGTCACGCTGAACGCGATGCATCCCGATCTTCTGGTGGTGCGCCACCACGCTTCGGGCGCTGTGGAACTGCTCGCCCAGAAGGTCGACGGCTCGGTGATCAATGCCGGCGACGGCGCGCACGAACACCCAACGCAGGCGCTGCTCGATGCTCTGACCATCCGCCGCAACAAGGGGCGGCTGGAGGGCCTCCTCGTCGCTATCTGCGGCGACGTGCTGCATTCGCGTGTCGCCCGCTCCAATATCCTGCTGCTCAACACCATGGGCGCGCGCGTTCGCGTGGTTGCGCCCTCCACGCTGCTGCCGCCCGGCATCGAACGCATGGGCGTCGAGGTGGCGCGCGACATGCGCGAAGGCCTCGACGGGGCCGATATTGTGATGATGCTCCGGCTGCAGCGCGAGCGCATGAACGGCTCGTTCGTGCCGTCATCGCAGGAATACTTCCACTATTACGGGCTCGATCAGCGCAAGCTCTCCTATGCCAGACCCGATGCGCTGGTGATGCATCCGGGACCGATGAACCGGGGCGTGGAAATTGAGTCGATCGTCGCGGATGGTGCGCAATCGCTGATCCGCGAACAGGTCGAAATGGGCGTGGCGGTGCGCATGGCAGTGCTCGAAGCGCTCGCCCGCAACCTGCCTAACGCATAACGGGGGCGACGATGCGAACCGACCGACGCCCGATCCTGCTCGCCAACGCTCGGCTGATCGATCCCTCCCGCGATCTCGATGGTCCCGGCGATGTGCTGATCGCCGACGGCATGATCCGGGATGCCCGCCGCGGCATCGGCAGCGCTGGCGTGCCCGAGGGCACAGACATTATTAATTGCGCCGGCAAGGCGGTCGCGCCCGGCCTCATCGATATGCGCGCTTTCGTCGGCGAGCCCGGCGCGGGCCATCGCGAGACCTTCGCGTCCGCCAGTCAGGCTGCGGCCGCAGGCGGCATCACCACCGTGATCTGCCAGCCCGACACGAAGCCGGTGATCGACAATTCGGCGACGGTCGATTTCGTCCTGCGCCGCGCCCGCGACACCGCCATCGTCAACATCCACCCGATGGCGGCGCTGACGAAGGGCATGAACGGCGACGAAATGACCGAGTTCGGCCTGCTCAAGGCCGCGGGCGCCGTCGCCTTCACCGATGGCGACAAGAGCGTGACCAACACACTGGTCATGCGCCGCGCCCTCACCTACGCCCGGGACTTCGAGGCGCTGATCGTCCACCACACGGAAGATCCGCACCTCACCGGCAGCGGCGTGATGAACGAAGGCGAGTTCGCATCCCGGCTTGGCCTGTTCGGCATACCGACCGCGTCGGAAGCGATCATGCTTGAGCGCGATATGCGTCTCGTCGGCCTCACCGGCGGGCGGTATCACGCCGCCTCGCTGACATGCGCGGAGTCGCTCGAGATCCTTCAGCGCGCCAAAGACGCAGGACTTCCGGTCAGCGCCTCGGCGTCGATCAACCACATCACGCTCAACGAAAACGATATCGGCTTCTATCGGACGTTCCTGAAACTGTCGCCGCCGCTGCGCACCGAGCCAGACCGGCAGGCGCTGGTCGCCGCCCTCGCCTCGGGCCTCATCGATGTGATCATGTCCGACCACAATCCGCAGGACGTCGAGGTCAAGCGTCTGCCGTTCGCGGAGGCGGCACCGGGCGCCATCGGACTCGAAACCATGCTGTCGGCAGCCTTGCGGCTGGTTCATTCCGGTGAAATCGAGTTGAAAACCCTGATCCGCGCCATGTCGACCCGGCCTGCCGAATTGCTGGGCCTGCCCGGAGGCACGTTGCGTCCCGGCAGCCCGGCGGACGTTATCGTCATCGACCTCGATACGCCGTGGGTGCTCGACCCGGCGGACCTCAAATCGCAGTGCAAGAACACTCCGTTCGATGAAGCCCGCTTCACCGGCCGCGTTGCCCGGACTATTGTCGGCGGACGCACAGTGTTCGAGCATGTCTAGATGACCATCACTCTCCTGATTGCCCTCGTCTTCGGCTACCTCTGCGGGTCGATTCCGTTCGGTCTGATCCTGACCCGATTTGCGGGCACTCAGGACCTGCGCTCGATCGGCTCCGGCAATATCGGCGCCACCAATGTGCTGCGCACCGGCCGCAAGGGCCTCGCCGCGGCGACTCTGATCGGCGACATGCTCAAGGGGACCGTCGCGGTGATCGTGGCCGGACAGGCCGCAGGGCCGGATGCGGCGATCGCCGCAGCTTTTGGCGCGTTCCTCGGCCACCTGTTTCCGGTCTGGCTGAAATTCAAGGGCGGCAAGGGCGTTGCCACCTACATCGGTCTGCTGCTTGGCCTGTTCTGGCCTGCGGCGCTCGCGTTCTGCGCGGTCTGGCTGGCTGTCGCGTTCGCGTCACGCTACTCCTCGCTATCGGCGCTGGTGGCGAGCGCGCTGACCCCGATCGGCCTCTATTTCGACGGTCACCCCGCGCTGGCGCTGCTGTTTGCGGTGCTGACAGTGCTGCTGTGGATCATGCACCACGCCAATATCCAGCGCCTGTTGAATGGCACCGAAGGCAAGATCGGAAGCAAGAGCTAACGAACCGCCACACTGATTTACCGTCCCTTCCCGATTGCCGCTTTTCGCATCTTGCGCAACACTCTGTCCGGCTGGAGGGCAGCGTGGACACGCAGGCACCGAATATTGTCAGGCTGACCGACGCGCAGCGGATCGACTGGCTGCGCCTGATCCGCAGCGACAATGTCGGGCCTCGTACTTTCCGCTCTCTCGTCAATCACTACGGCAGCGCACGCGCCGCACTCGATCGCTTGCCGGACCTCGCGAAACGCGGTGGCGCTTCGCGACCGGGCCGGATTTGCTCACACGATGAAGCCGCCAGCGAGATCGCGCGCAGCGAACGAATGCGGGTCGCACTGCTGGCGCCCGGAGAACATGGCTATCCACCGCGCCTGGCGCTGATCGATGACGCGCCGCCGCTGCTCGGCGTGCGCGGCGTCAGCGGCATCCAGATGCGGCCGATGATCGGAATTGTCGGCTCGCGCAATGCCTCGGGCGCGGGATTGAAGTTCGCCCAGACGCTGGCGTGCGACCTAGCCGATGCTGGATTTGTTATCGCATCGGGCCTTGCCCGCGGCATCGACCAGGCCGCGCATCGCGTCACAGTGGCCAGCGGCACAGTGGCCGTCCTCGCTGGTGGCCTCGACAAAATCTATCCCCCTGAGCACGAAGACCTGCTGCTGGAGATGATCGACAGCGGCAGCGGCGCGATTTCGGAAATGCCGCTCGGCCATGCTCCCCGCGCCCGCGACTTTCCGCGCCGCAACCGCCTGATTTCGGGCGTGGCGCTCGGCGTCGTCATCATCGAGGCGGCGCACCGCTCCGGCTCGCTGATCACCGCGCGTTTCGCCAACGAACAGGGCCGCGAAGTATTCGCGGTGCCCGGATCGCCGCTCGACCCGCGCGCGGCTGGCACCAACGATCTGATCAAGCAGGGTGCAACGCTCACAACCTGCGCCGCCGACGTCATCGACGCAGTCCAGCCGATCATAGGGCGGCCGGTCGAATTACCTGTCAACGAGCGCGAGGACGATCCCATCGACGATGAACCGCACGCCGATGAGCGGACGCGCGTCGTCATCCTGCTCGGTCCCTCGCCCATCGGCATCGACGATCTGGTTCGAATGGCCGGTGTCTCGCCCGCAGTGGTGCGCACCGTGCTGTTCGAACTGGAACTTGCCGGCCGGCTCGAGCGCCATGGCGGTGGAATGGTCTCGCTGATCTAGAGCGGCTTGCAGCCGCCATCTGCGAAGGCATTTCTGACTAACGCTCCCCCGGCTTGTAATGACGGTGGGCGATGTCACCTGCCTCCATCTGTGCCATGTCGAGCAGGAAGCCCAGCGCATCATGTCCGTGCCGTCTGGCGAGCACCGCAAGTTCGGCAACTGCGCCGCTGATAAAGGCTGCCGCTTCGCCCGGCCCTCCATCGCCAGGCGCTGAATCTGGCTGATCGTGGCTGCGTTTCACGCCGTGCCGATGCATTGCAATCCCCGGCTGAAGCGGTCGGGCTCCTCACTCAAAAATAGCATTATCAATGTACACACGCAATACGTGTACAACTTTAAGTTAAATATCATCCCGACAGCAATCGTTTGGCAGCCCTATTCACCAGATGTCCATTTGACAGGCTGGGGCAATTTACCCATGTATCGGGCGAAACAGCCTCCTTGAATCCCTCGATTCCGGCGTGCGCTTTCCCCATAAGCCATTGGAATAAAATGAATATCGTCATTGTCGAGTCGCCTGCCAAGGCCAAGACGATCAACAAGTATCTGGGCTCGTCATACGAGGTTCTGGCGTCGTACGGGCATGTGCGCGACCTTCCTGCGAAGAACGGTTCCGTCGATCCGGACGCTGATTTTCAGATGATCTGGGAGACCGACCCCAAGGCAGCGGGCCGGCTGAACGACATCGCCAAGGCGCTCAAGGGCGCGGACAAGCTGATCCTGGCAACCGACCCTGATCGCGAGGGCGAAGCGATCTCCTGGCACGTGCTGGAGATCATGAAGCAAAAGCGCGCGCTGAAGGATCAGAAGATCGAGCGCGTCGTCTTCAACGCCATCACCAAACAGGCGGTGACCGAGGCGATGCAGCATCCGCGCGAGATCGACGGCGCGCTGGTGGACGCTTATATGGCGCGCCGCGCCCTCGATTATCTGGTAGGTTTCACGCTCTCCCCCGTACTGTGGCGAAAATTGCCTGGCGCGCGCTCGGCCGGACGCGTGCAGTCGGTCGCGCTGCGCCTGGTCTGCGACCGCGAACTCGAGATCGAAAAGTTCGTGCCGCGCGAGTACTGGTCGCTGGTCGCGACCCTGGCGACGCCGCGCGCGGAAACATTCGAAGCGCGCCTCGTCGGCGCCGACGGCAAGAAAATCCCGCGCCTCGACATCGGCAGCGGCGCCGAGGCGGAGGATTTCAAGAAATCGCTGGAGGCCGCTGCATTCACCGTGACCTCGGTGGAAGCCAAGCCCGCGCGCCGCAACCCGCAGGCCCCCTTCACCACTTCGACGCTGCAACAGGAAGCCAGCCGCAAGCTCGGCTTCGCGCCCTCGCACACCATGCGGATCGCGCAGCGTCTTTATGAAGGCATCGACATCGGCGGCGAAACCACCGGCCTGATTACCTATATGCGAACCGACGGCGTGCAGATCGCGAATGAAGCGATCGCGCAGGCGCGCTCGGTGATCGGCCAGGATTACGGCAAGAATTACGTGCCGGATGTGCCGCGCAACTATCAGACCAAGGCCAAGAACGCGCAGGAAGCTCACGAAGCGATCCGCCCGACGGACATCTCGCGTCGTCCCGCTTCGCTGAAGTCGCGGCTCGATAATGACCAGCTTCGTCTCTACGAACTGATCTGGATGCGCACGGTCGCAAGCCAGATGGAATCGGCCGAACTGGAGCGCACTACCGTGGACATCACCGCCAAGGCCGGCGGCCGTGTCCTGGAACTGCGCGCCAGCGGACAGGTCATCAAGTTCGATGGCTTCCTCGCGGTCTATCAGGAAGGCCGCGACGACGACGCCGAGGACGACGAAAGCCGCCGCCTGCCCGCAATGAGTGAAGGCGAAGCGCTGAAGCGCGAGAGCCTCAGCGTCACCCAGCATTTCACCGAACCGCCGCCGCGCTTCTCGGAGGCCTCGCTGGTCAAGCGCATGGAAGAGCTCGGCATCGGCCGTCCCTCGACCTATGCCTCGATCCTGCAGGTGCTGAAGGATCGCGGCTACGTCAAGCTCGAGAAGAAACGCCTCTCCGCCGAGGACAAGGGCCGCGTTGTCGTCGCGTTCCTCGAAAAATTCTTCGCCCGCTACGTCGAGTTCGACTTCACCGCCGACCTCGAGGAAAAGCTCGACCGGATTTCCAATAACGAGATTGCCTGGAAACAGGTGCTCGCCGACTTCTGGCGCGACTTCATCGGCGCCGTTGACGACATCAAGGACGTGCGCGTCAGCGAGGTTCTCGACGTGCTCGACGAGATGCTCGGCGAGCACATCTACGAGCCCCGCGCCGACGGTGGCGATCCGCGCCAGTGTCCGAGCTGCGGCACCGGCCGGCTCAACCTGAAAGCCGGCAAGTTCGGCGCGTTCGTCGGTTGCTCGAACTATCCTGAATGCCGCTATACCCGCCCGCTCGCCTCCTCCAGCGGCGCAAGCGACCGTCCGCTTGGCAAGGATCCGCAAACCGGCCTGGAGGTTGCGGTGAAGGCCGGCCGCTTCGGCCCCTACATCCAGCTTGGCGAACCCAATGATTATGCCGAAGGCGAGAAGCCGCGCCGCGCCGGCATTCCGAAGAACATGTCGCCCGCCGACGTGGAGTTCGAGCTCGCGATCAAACTTCTGTCGTTGCCGCGCGAAGTCGGCAAGCATCCGGAGGATGGCGAGCCGATCACCGCCGGCATCGGCCGCTTCGGCCCGTTCGTGCGCCATGGCAAGACCTACGCCAGCCTCGAGGCCGGAGACGATGTGTTCAACATCGGCCTCAACCGCGCCGTCACACTGATCGCGGAGAAAATCGCCAAGGGTCCGAGCCGGCGGTTCGGCGCCGATCCCGGCAAGCCGGTCGGCGAGTATCCGGCGCGCGGCGGCACCATCATGCTCAAGAAGGGCCGCTACGGCGCTTACGTCACCATCGATGGCATCAACGCCACGATCCCGGATGACAAGGAGCCGGAGCAGATCACGCTTGAGGAAGCGATCGCGCTGATCGAGGCGCGCGCCGCCAAGGGTGGTGGCAAGCCCAAGCGCGCCGCGAAGAAAACGGCCAAGCCAAAAGCAAGCAAAGCGGCGAAGACGGACGCAGGCGAAGCCGCAGCCAAGCCGGCGAAGAAAGCCGCCACAAAGAAAGCAACTGCAAAGAAGGCCGCCGCCAAGCCGCGCGCCAAGGCTTCTCCCAAGGCAGCGCCCAAGGTTGCAGCCGCCAAAACGCCTGCGGCCAAGAAGAGCGCCGGAAAAGCACGGGGCTGATGAACAAGAAGCGCGACGCGGCAACGGCCTTTCCCGATCGGGAGAGCATTGTCGCGTTCGTCAACAGCCATCCGGGCGAAGCAGGCACCCGCGAAATCGCGCGGCACTTCGGGCTGAAAAACGAAGCGCGCGCCGAGTTGCGCAAGATCCTGCGCGATCTCACCGACGAAGGCGTCATCGCCAAGCGCGGCAAGCGCGTGCGCGAAGCCAAGTCGCTCCCGCCAACGCTCGTTGCCGACATCACCAAACAGGACAGCGATGGCGAATTGATCGCCACGCCGGCCGAATGGCTTGAAGAGGTTGACGGCCCCGCTCCGATCATTCGGGTCCACGTCCCGCGCCGCGCCAAGCCCGGCACCATCGCCGGTGTCGGCGACCGCGCGCTGCTGCGGATCGAGAAGCCGGACGGCAAACATGAGCGCGCCGCCTATAGCGGCCGCGTCATCAAGGTGCTCGACAAGACTCAGCACCGCGTCCTCGGCATTTTCCGCGCCATGCCGGCCGGCGGCGGACGGATGATCCCCATCGACAAGAAGCAGGCCGGACGCGAACTCGCCATTGCCGAAGCCGACGCCAATGGCGCGCAGGATGGCGATCTGGTGAGCGTGGTGCTGATGCGCTCGCGCGGCTACGGCCTGCCGACCGGTCGCGTCAAAGAACGGCTCGGATCGTTGAAAACCGAAAAAGCGATCAGCCTGATCGCCATTCACGCGCACGACATTCCGCAGGAATTCCCGAGCGATGCCGTCCGCGAGGCGGACGCTGCACGCCCGGCCGTTCTGCAAGGCCGCGAAGACTGGCGCGACATTCCGCTCGTTACCATCGATCCGCCCGACGCCAAGGATCATGACGACGCGGTTCACGCCGAGTTGGACGAGGATCCGAAAAACAAGGGCGGCTACATCGTCCATGTCGCTATCGCGGATGTCGCCTTCTACGTCCGCCCCGGATCGGCACTCGATCGCGAGGCGCTCCGTCGCGGCAACTCGGTCTACTTCCCGGACCGCGTGGTCCCGATGCTGCCGGAGCGAATTTCAAACGATCTGTGTTCGCTGAAGCCCGGCGAACCGCGCGGCGCGCTCGCGGTGCGGATGGTCATCGGGCCAGACGGACGCAAGAAGTCGCACACCTTCCATCGCGTGCTGATGCGTTCGGCGGCAAAATTGCACTATGCGCAGGCGCAGGCGGCAATCGATGGCCGTCCCGACGATGTCACCGGCCCCCTGCTCGATCCCATCCTGAAGCCGCTCTATGACGCCTACGATTTGGTGAAGCGCGCACGCGAAGAGCGCGATCCGCTCGACCTTGATCTGCCGGAGCGCAAGATCCTGCTCAAGCCCGACGGCACGGTGGATCGCGTGGTGACGCCGCAGCGACTCGACGCGCAC
The DNA here is from genome assembly GCA_051954725.1 of Afipia sp. Taxonomy (GTDB): domain Bacteria; phylum Pseudomonadota; class Alphaproteobacteria; order Rhizobiales; family Xanthobacteraceae; genus Afipia. Next base: position 93,086 of record JBQCHK010000033.1, read on the forward strand.
CGCCTGATCGAGGAATTCATGATCCTCGCCAACGTTGCAGCGGCCGAGGCTCTCGAGAAAAAGGCGCTGCCGCTGATCTACCGCGTCCATGACGAGCCGACGGTCGAGAAGATCCACAACCTGCGCGACTTTCTCAAAACGCTGGATATGCCCTTCTCGGCGACCGGCGCACTGCGGCCATCGGTGTTCAACCGCATCCTGACGCAGGTCAAAGGTCGTGACGCGGAGTCCCTCGTCAACGAAGTGGTGCTGCGCGCGCAGGCGCAGGCCGAATACGCCGCCGAGAATTATGGCCACTTCGGACTCAACCTGCGCCGCTATGCGCACTTCACCTCCCCGATTCGGCGCTATGCCGATCTCATCGTCCATCGCGCCCTGATCCGCGGGCTCGGCCTCGGCGACGGCGCGCTGCCCGACACAGAGTCGTTTGAAACGCTCACAGAAGTCGCGGCGGCGATTTCACTGACCGAGCGTCGCGCGATGAAAGCCGAGCGCGAAACCGCCGATCGGCTGATCGCGCATTTCCTGGCGGATCGCGTCGGCGCCACGTTCACGGGCCGTATCTCCGGCGTTACGCGCGCGGGTCTGTTCGTGAAACTCGATGAAACCGGCGCTGACGGCCTGATTCCCGTGCGCACGCTCGGGACCGAGTACTACAACTACGACGAGACGCGGCATGCCCTGATCGGTTCGCGCAGCGGTGCCATGCACAGGCTGGGTGACGTGGTCGAGGTTCGTCTGGTAGAAGCAGCACCGGTTGCGGGCGCATTGCGGTTCGAATTGTTGTCCGAGGGCACCTCTGCTCCGCGGCGCGGCCGCAAACAGGATGGCCGTGGACGAGCGGTGGAAACGTTTGGACGACAGGCGAAGGGCAAGACTCGCTCCGAACGCAGGTCGAAAGGCAAAACGAAGAACAAGTCCGGCAAACCCAAGAAGCCGGGCAAATCGAAGAAAGGCAGATGATGGATAGCGCAACGGCACCACCGGTCAGAACCTGGACAGCGGCCAAGGCGGTCCTGCCGAAACGCGATCTGTGGGGTGCGATGGCGCGCGGATGGCGCGGACGTTGCCCGAACTGCGGCGAAGGCAAGTTGTTTCGCGCCTTCCTGAAGACCGCCGATTCCTGCTCGCATTGCGGACAGGACTTCACCCATCATCGCGCGGATGACCTGCCAGCGTATCTGGTGATTGTTATCGTCGGTCATATCGTGGTGCCGCTCGCGCTTGCGATCGAAACACGTTTTGCGCCGCCCATTATGCTGCAACTGGCGATCTATCTTCCGCTCACGCTCGTTTCTTCGCTGATGCTGCTTCAGCCGGTGAAGGGTGCCGTCGTCGGATTTCAGTGGGCCTTGCGGATGCACGGCTTCGACGACAGCAAGGGCATCGACCCCAACAGCGTGATGGCTCGCGCGACCAAGGGAGCCGACCTGTCATGAGCGCGCCCGAGAAGGAAGAAAAAGAAGAAGATCATCACCCCTACCGCCGCCCCAAGGATGCAGCGACGCTGATCCTCGTGGACCGCAGCGGCAGCGTGCCGAAGGTTCTGGTCGGACGGCGCCACGACAAGGTCGTGTTCATGCCGGGCAAGTTCGTGTTTCCGGGCGGCCGCGTCGATGCAACCGACAACCGCATTCCGGTAGCCGCGCAAATGCCGGCGGCGCTCGAAAAGAAGCTGATCTCCGGCAGCCCGAAGATCGCGCCATCGCGCGCGCGCGCCCTGGCCATCGCAGCCATCCGTGAAGCCTGCGAGGAAACCGGTTTGTGTCTCGGCCGCAAGCCGACAACGATGTCTCGCTCCGATACCGCAAAGCTCACCGGAGAATGGAAGCCGTTCGCGGATTGCGGCCTGCTCCCCGATCCGTCCGGCCTCTTCCTGATCGCACGCGCGATCACGCCGCCTGGCCGTGTTCGCCGGTTCGACACGCGCTTTTTTACCGCGGATGCATCAGCCATCGCCCATCGCGTCGAAGGCGTCGTTCACGCAGATGCCGAACTGGTCGAACTGGTCTGGGTCGAACTCGGCTCCCAGCCACTGGCCGATGCCCACCAGATGACCAAAAACGTGCTGCGCGAACTCGACGCTCGCCTCAAGACGGGCCCGCTGTCGCACGTTGCCGATGTGCCGTTCTACCACTTCTATGGCGGCAAGATGCAGCGGGACATCATCTAGCCCGCGCATACAGTCCAAAAGATCGACCACCCGTGCACGCCGCCTGCTATGCTGGCGGCGTGTTGGCGTTCAGGCGTTGATCGAGAATGGGCAGACTACAATTCCTCAGGCGCGCAGGCATCGTTTTTTCCGTGGCCGCCCACGCGGCTGCTGTCGCCTGGGTCGTGTTCGGATCCGGCATCAAGCTGTTCGATCCGGCCCCCGCCGAAGCGATTACGGTGGATCTCGTCACGCCCGATCAGGCGAAGTTACCGACGGACCACGGGGGGGGCAACGCCTCGGAACAGGCGGAACAGGACGAGCCAGCGCAATCCATCGTACCAGGACTGGACCAGCCTGCGGCAACGCCTGAGGCCGAACAGCAGAAAGAACCAGTCAAGGACCCCGCCGAAGAGCAAGCCACGGAACGCGCCGCCGCGGAGCCTGTCCAGCCTCCCCCGTCTGCTGCGCCGATCCCCCGTGCCGAACCCGACATCACCGAGAAATACGGCACGATGTTCAACATGAGCGACAGTGGCTACACGCCCGAGACGACGGCCGCGAAAATTCCACAGGACGTGGTGTCCAAGTTCCGGGCCCATCTTCGGACCTGCGCCAAACTCCCCGAGAGCGTATCCCCGGCGGACGATGTGCGGGTGGTCCTGCGCGTCGGGCTGCTGAAGACAGGAAATCTTGCCACGCCGCCGGCGCTGATCGAGGCCAGCGCTTCAGCCAAGGGGCCACTGCTGATGCAGGCCGCAATCCGGGCGCTTCAGGCCTGCCAGCCCTACGACATGCTGCCGGCCGACAAATATCAGGAATGGCAGGTTCTGGACCTGCCATTCACCCCGCAGGATTTTGGAGCCGGCTAAGGCCTGGATTGGCGAAATTTGAGCCAGAAATCCGGTTTCCCGGGTTTTTTGCGCCCTCAGACCTTACCGGAACCCGCCGAAAACCTTGACTTTGGAGGTTTGGAAGCTAGGTTGCGGCCCAAACGCGGTGCCTGCGCCAGCCGACCCGCCTGATTCCTGACATTCGAGGTTCTGAACATGGCCAAAGCGGTCACCATCAAGGTCAAGCTCGTTTCCAGCGCGGACACCGGCTTCTACTACGTCGCCAAGAAGAACTCGCGCACGATGACCGACAAGCTCGTGAAGAAGAAGTACGATCCGGTCGCGAAGAAGCACGTCGAATTCCGCGAAGCCAAGATCAAGTAATCTTTTCAGATATTTGCAAAGATCGACGGAGCCCCTGCGGCTCCGTTTTGCGTTGTGGACATGCCGGTCGCGTGGCTTAGCGACGGGTCGCCAAACTTCCCCCGACCTTCCACGATCAATGCGACAGGAACGTCCAGCACGGCGGATTGACCAGCACCGACTGGGTTGCGCCTCCGAGAATGAACTCCCGGAGCCGGGAATGCCCATAGGCTCCCATGACCAGCAGGTCGATTCCGCGCGACGCGACGTATGATTCCATAAAGCTGCCGATCGAATGATCTTCGGTCTTTTTGACATCCTCATGGACCGCGCTGACGCCGTGATCCGCGAGGAAATCGATAAACTGCTGCGCCTGCTCGGACGACAACGGCTTGTCATCAGTCGCCGTAAAAGCACGCACGGACTTGGCTCGGCGCAGGAACGGCATGGCGTCCGCTACCGCACGCGTGGCCGGGCGGCTTCCATCCCAGGCCACCGCAATGCTCGCGAATGACGTAGCAAGCGGGCGCGCCGAGGTTTCCGGAAAGATCAATGCCGGGCGTCCCGATTCGAAAATCAGCCGCTCCGTGAGATTCTGCTGATTATCGTCCCCCCTGGGCTGAGGACGCACAGTCATATGATGCAACCTCGCCGCCTCGATCATATGCGTAATCGCACCGTACATGGTGCGATGTTCAAGGCGGCACCGATGCATCACATCATGATGCGCGGCACTCTCTTCGAACTGCTTCAGCAGCGTCTGGGCACAAGCAGCACTTTTTCGATTCTGCTCGTCAACAAACGTTCCGATACTCGCCCCTTCGAAGTACAGACCGGTTTCGACTTCAATCTCGTAGATCAGCGCAGAAATCCGGACGCGGATCGCAGAACCTTTCTCGCTCTCGCCTCGCGAAAGGTTCTGCCCCAGGTCGAGCACATGCTCGATCGCGGCTTTCGCGGGTGGTCTCGGATAGCTCACAAGCGGAAAAAACAGATCCCTGACGGCCATCGGTGTCCTCTGCAAAAGCTTTCGATGAAACTGGATCAGAATAGGCAGTGCCGGAATGTCGCTCTTTGACCCAGATCAAAGCAAGCATCCCGCCCCAGGTTGAAAATTATTCAACAATCTTGAGGTGCTCCATGAAAGCCCACCACATCATGACTCACAAAGTCATCACGGTTGCCCCTGATGAATCGATCGCAGATGCCGCCCGGCTGATGCTCGACCATCACGTCAGCGGCCTGCCCGTTGTTTCAGCCGGCAATCTTGTCGGCATCGTTACTGAGCGCGATCTGCTCCGTCGCAAGGAGCTCGGAACGCAGCGCAAGCGGCCGCGCTGGTTGGAGTTCTTCATCGGTCCCGGGCGGCAGGCCACCGAATATGTGAAAACAGCCGGCCGCAAGGTCCGCGAGATCATGACGGAGGACGTCAAGACCGTCACCGAGGATACTCCGCTCGTTGACGTTGTCGCCCTGATGGAGAAATACGGGGTCAAACGTCTTCCGGTCGTCGAGGGGAAGAAGCTGGTCGGCATCATCAGCCGCCAGAACTTCGTGCGCGCCCTCGCCAGTCTCGCGCGGGACGTTCCGGATCCAACGGCCGACGACGAACACATCCGCACCCGCATCCTCGCGGAAATCAACCGTCAGTCCTGGCCTTCCGTCGACGTGTTCGTCCGCGATGGCGTGGTCGATCTGTGCGGCATGATCACCGATGAACGATTGCGACAAGGAATCGTTGTCGCAGCGGAAAACGTTGCCGGCGTCAAAACCGTGCACGATCATCTGTACTGGATCGACCCGACCTCGGGACTTTACTTCGAATCCGAGGAAGACGCGGCGACCAGGGCAAGCAAACGCGACAATCGCGCTGATGCTTAAGCCGCGGCCGCGACCACGCGGTTGCGGCCGTCATGCTTGGCCCGGTACAGCGCCTGGTCGGCGCGCTTGAGCACATCGCTCACGGGCTCGCCCTTCCGTTCGAGCGTCGAAATGCCGACCGAAATCGTAACTTCGATCCGCTTCATGCCCCTTTCGATGGCAAACGGTTCGCTGGCAATGGCGCGGCGCAGCCGTTCGGCGACCATGCCCGCGACGTGCAGATCGGTTTCAGGCATGACGATGACGAACTCCTCACCGCCATAGCGGCAAGCGAGATCGATGCCACGGATCGACTTGCGAATGCGGACCGCAAACTCCCGAAGCACGTCGTCGCCGGCATCGTGACCATAGCCGTCGTTGATCGACTTGAAGTAGTCGATATCGAGCATCATCAGCGCAAGCGGCTTGCCGCGCAGAGCCGCCTGCTCCGCCAGTGTGCCGAGATGGCTTTCCATGTAACGGCGATTGTGCAGTCCGGTAAGCTGATCGGTGATCGCCATTTCAATCGAGTTCTGCACGTTATCGCGCAGATGGTCGGTATAGCGGCGCTTTCGCACCTGCGTGCGAGCCCGCGCCAGCAGTTCGTTCTTGTCGACAGGGCGCAGCAGATAGTCGTTGACGCCGATTTCGAGACCGCGCAGCAGGCGGGCGTTGTTGTCGGCGTCGGAAATCGCGAGAATCGGCAGGCTGCGGGTTCGCTCGAGCGAACGAACCTGGCTGCAAAGGCGCAGGCCATCAAAATTTTCAAGGCCAAGCGAAACGATCAGCAGATCATAGTTGCCATCGGCCGCGTGAAACACCGCGTCGGCGGGGTTAGGCTCGACATCGACCGAATGTTCGACGGCCAGCATCGGCGCGAGACGCTCATAGGAGGATGGGCGGTCGTCCACCAGCAGGACGCGACCGCCCCGTCCGGTGTCGGCGACAGCCTCTCGCTCTGGCGCCTGCACGCCGATTTCATGCGACGTGATTGCGCGCATCCGCAATTCGTCTGTCATCATCTTCAGTCGCGTCAGCGAACGGACACGGGCGATCAGAACGACATCAGAAACCGGCTTGGTGAGGAAATCATCCGCGCCGGCATCAAGCCCGCGAACACGATCGGACGGGCTATCAAGGGCAGTCACCATGACCACCGGAATGAAGTGAGTACGTGGGTTGGATTTCAGCCGGCGGCAAACTTCGAATCCGTCGATATCCGGCATCATGACATCGAGCAGGACGATGTCGCATTCCGCACGCTCGCAGATTTCGAGCGCTTGCATTCCGCAATTCGCCGTGACGACATCGAAATATTCCGCCGAAAGCCGCGCTTCGAGCAACTTCACATTCGCCGGGACGTCGTCGACAACCAACACACGCGCGGACATTGCATTCCCCTCAACCGATGAACCGTCGAACGGTCTCGATAAATTTTCCGACTGAAATCGGTTTTGATAAATAAGCCTCGCATCCGCCTTCGCGGATTCGTTCCTCGTCGCCCTTCATCGCAAAGGCGGTCACCGCAACGACAGGCGTTGCGCGCAATTCATCGTCGGCCTTGATCCATTTGGTGACGTCGAGGCCGGACACCTCCGGAAGCTGGATATCCATCAGGATCAGATCGGGGCGGTGCTGGCGGGCAAGATTCAGCGCCTCCCGACCATTGCTTGTGCCGACAGTCTGATAGCCATGGGCTTCAAGCAGATCGCGGAAGAGCTTCATGTTGAGCTCATTGTCTTCCACGATCAGGACGGTTTTGGCCATCCTGGCCCTCCACTTCCCCAAAATGCCTTGTTAGCCGGCAATCAATAGAATTCGCCACGCCGGAATGACTCGGGCATGATGGGTCAAAATAGAGACCATAAGTTACGGAAAGGCAAATAAGACCAATGACAAAGCGGCCACAAAGCCCCCGCGAAGTCGCTGAAATCGTGGCGGTTCAGGCGCTGACCTTCCTCGCCGGAGCACCCGAGAAGTTGGGACTATTCCTATCCGAGAGCGGTATCGGCCCGGAAACCCTGCGCACCGCAGCCGCCGACCCCAAGTTCCTTGCGGGCGTGCTCGATTTCGTGATGCGGGACGACGAAACAGTGAAGGAGTTTGCGGATTCATCGCAACTGCCGCCGGCGACCATCGCCGCCGCCCGCGACGCGCTGAACGAGCCGACCTGGGAGTGATGTCACGTGAGCGAGCAATCGCAGTGCGATTCGCTTCACCATAACCCCGGATTCTGCCGGGATTGCCTGTCCGATGCGCCCGAGAAGGGATTGCGCTGCGCGCAATGCGGCTCCCCTCGCCTGATCCGTCACCCCGAGATCCGCCGGCTGGCGCTGGCGCATATCGACTGCGACGCCTTCTACGCCACCGTGGAGAAGCGCGACAATCCAGACATCGCCGACAAGCCGGTCGTTGTCGGCGGCGGCAAGCGCGGGGTCGTGTCCGCGGCCTGCTATGTTGCCCGCACCTACGGCGTGCGCTCGGCGATGCCGATGTTCAAGGCGCTGGACCTGTGCCCGCATGCCGTCGTCGTCAAACCCGACATGGCGAAGTACGTTCGCGTCGGGCGCGAAGTCCGCCAGGCCATGATGGCTTTGACGCCACTGGTCGAACCGCTGTCGATCGACGAGGCATTTCTCGATCTTTCTGGCACGGAGCGCGTCCATGGCATGATCGCCGCCAAGGTGCTGGCGCGGTTCGCCCGCGAGGTCGAGCGCGATATCGGAATTACCGTGTCGGTCGGGCTGTCCGCCAACAAGTTCCTCGCCAAGGTCGCCTCCGATCTCGATAAACCGCGCGGCTTCGCGGTGCTCGGTCAGGACGATGCACGGGTCATGATGGCGGACAAGCCGGTCGGCTTCATCTATGGCGTCGGGCCCGCGTCACAGGAAAAACTCGCTCAACGCGGTTTTCGCGTGATCAGCGACCTGCAGCGCGCCGACGAAACCGACCTGATGAAACAGTTCGGCAGCGAAGGACGGCGGCTGTGGCGACTGGCGCGCGGTATCGACGACCGCAAGGTGGTGCCGGACCGCAACGCAAAGACCATCTCCAGCGAAACGACGTTCGAGGATGACATCAGCGATTTTGCGACCATGGAGCGCGTGCTGTGGCGGCTGTGCGAGAAAGTGTCGGCGCGGCTTAAAAGCAGCGACCTGTGCGGAACCACCATCACGCTGAAGCTCAAGACCGCCGATTTCCGCCAGCGGACAAGAGCTCAATCACTGTCGACCCCGACGCAGCTTGCAACCCGAATCTTCGCGACCGTGCGCGAAATGCTGGCGCGCGAGATCGACGGCACCGCATTCCGCCTGATCGGCGCCGGCGTCAGCGCGCTCAAACCCGGTTCGATGGCCGATGAAACCGATCTGCTCAATCGCCGCGCGGCTCACGCCGAGCGAGCGATGGACGATGTACGCAAGAAGTTCGGCAATGCCTCGCTGATCCGCGGCATTGCCTATGAAGGACCACCGAAGACCGAGTGAACCCGATCCTCACCACGAGGAACGCGTCACTTGCAGGGCTTGCTGTCCTTGACGTTGAACTCGGTCATGGCGCCGGCGATCACGAAGTCGTTGTAGTCGAGCACCAGCGCGCGGGACACGCCGTTCTCATATAATTCAAACGACATGGCATAGACCGGCGTCTGCTCGCCGGCGTCCTGCTTCACCGCCCGATCGTAATAACTGACCGTCACAGGCCAGCGCGTCAGCGATTTCAGCTGGTTGTTCGCCGTCGACGGATCGGCCGTTTTCGGCTGTGCATCGCCTGAAATCGGTCGACCGATCACTGTCAGCGTATTGTAGACTTTCTCGCCGCCATCCGAGCCGTCGTAGACCACGAGTTCGAGAATGGTCTTGCCTTCCTTCGCCGCTTCGATGATCCGCCTCACCTGCTCGGTGGGAAACACGACATCCTTGCCAAGCTTGAAGGTCTTGGCCACGGGCTGTTTCAGCTTCACCGTAACGCCATCCGCCGAGCGTTCGGCGATGCCATCGACCTGAGTCGTATCGCCCTCGTTCATCCGGCTTTCAATATTGAAGCGGTAGCTCTTGCCCTCCGCATCTTCCCAACTCGTGGAGCGCAGATCGCTCAATGTCGTCTTGTTCTCGCCGCTGTCGAGTTCTGAGACCTGGCGGAATTCTGTCGAATACCCCTCGCAGGCGCTACCTCCGAAGCGATAGAGAATCCGTCCGCGGACTGCGTTGACGCCGCTGGCATTGCCCCGGGATTTCTTCAGGCTCAGATCGTAAACTGCCTGGTGGGCAAGAAACGGCGCCGTCGCCGCACCGGCCGCACCCGGAACAACCGCAAGGGATACCATGGCCGCAGCAAACACGGAGCGCCGGATGGAAGGACGAAACCGTGATGCAGGTTGAGGAAAACGCATGCAATCTCCCTGGGACAAGCGAATCAAAACATACTGATTGCAATATGGTGCGGCAACGGGCCGCCCATGAAATCCGTTGGCAGATTGCCTCGTCAATTGGGTCTTTTTAGCGGCTCCAACCAGCCGTTCGGCCCTTTCCCGAGACCTTGGCCACGCGAGCGGGTATAATTCCCCGACGGACAGATTCCACCGACCACAGGTGATGGATGCACTCTCACTCGCTCGACAACTGGACGCACAATCATGTTTTCCTCGGCGAGCACCATGCCCGCAACGAGCGCCGGACCTGGTTCGTCGTCGGGTTGACCGTTGCGATGATGTTCGCCGAAATCGTCGGGGGCACGCTCTTCGGGTCAATGGCACTGCTCGCCGATGGCTGGCACATGTCCACCCATGCGATGGCGCTGGGGATCGCGGCCGCGACCTATCGCTATGCCCGAAGGCACGCTCATGATCCCCGTTTCGGCTTCGGCACCGGCAAGCTCGGCGAACTGGCTGCCTTCACCAGCGCCGTGGTTCTGGCGATGATTTCGCTGGGCATCGCCTATGAAAGCCTGGTCCGCCTCGCCGCACCCGTGCCGATCGCCTACGGGGAAGCTATCGCCATTGCCGCAGCCGGATTGGCTGTCAACGCCGCATCGGCGTGGCTGCTTCGGGACGATCACGATCATCATCACCATCATCACCACGATCACGCCGATGAGGATCACCACGATCATCACCACGGGCATCATCACCGCAATCATGCCCGCGACAACAATTTACGCGCCGCCTACATCCATGTCCTTGCGGACGCCGCCACATCCGTGCTTGCCATCGTCGCGCTCTTGCTGGCCCGGGCCTACGGCTGGCTGTGGATCGACCCGGTTGTCGGCGTGATCGGAAGCATCGTGATCGCAAGCTGGGCCTACGGCCTGATGAAAAGTGCAGGCGTGGTGCTGATCGACGTCGTGCCTGATCGACACATCGCCGACGACATTCGCCGCCGCCTCGAAACCGGCGGCGATCGGATTTCCGATCTCCATCTGTGGCAGGTCGGCCCGGGCCATCACGCCGCCATCATTTCCATTGTCACCCACAACCCGCAGGCTCCGGCGCGATACAAAAGCCGCCTCGCGGGTATCGCGCACCTCAGCCACATTACTGTCGAAGTGACCACGTGCGAGGGTGACCATTCAGAACTTGACGTTGCCCACGCCTGAATTCGCTGACCCGCATTACTCCCGCTTGCGGGATCGGCTGCGATAGGCGACATAAGCAGGCCACAACACGATTTATGTACCGGGGAGACAGATATGGCAGGAACGGTTGAACAGAAGCTCGCAGCGCTTGGCATCACGCTGGAGGCGCCGAGGGCACCGATCGCAAACTACGTCGGCTTCGTTCGGACCGGCAATCTGCTGTTCGTCTCTGGTCAGGTCTGCGCCACGCCGGACGGCAAGCTGATCGCCAAAGGCAAGCTTGGCGCCAACGTCACGGTCGAGCAAGGTGTCGCTGCGGCGCGCGGATGTGCCGTCAACCTGCTGATGCAGGTCAAGGCCGCGCTCGGCGACCTCGACAAGGTCGCGCGCGTGGTTCGTCTCAGCGGGTTCGTCAATTCGGCACCGGATTTTCTAGATGGCCCCAAGGTGCTCAATGGCGCGTCTGATTTGATGGTGAATGTTTTCGGCGACAAGGGCCGTCATGCCCGCACCACCGTCGGCGTCGCCGTCCTGCCGTCGGATGCAGCAGTCGAAGTCGAAGGCATCTTCGAGGTCGGCTGATCGCCATGTCGCGCACACCGGAATGGCTGACAGCACGACCGGTCGCGCATCGCGGCCTGCATGATCGCACCCGCGGCATCGTCGAGAACATGCCGTCCGCTGTGATGGCCGCAATCGCCGGAAATTTCGCCATCGAGGTGGACATTCAACTGTCCGCCGATGGCGAAGCCATGGTGCATCACGACTATGCCCTCGGCCGCCTTACCGATGGCCAAGGCGAACTGCTCAACCTAACCGCGGCACAGCTCAAGCAGGTCCCGTTCAAGGATACGAGCGAGCGCATGATGACGCTCGGCGATCTGTGTGATCTCACGGCCGGCCGGGTACCACTGGTCATTGAGGTCAAAAGCCGCTTTATCGGCGACCGCAAGCTGGTGGCGCGCATGGCCGAGGTGCTGGCGGGATATCGCGGCCCGGCGGCGACCATGTCATTCGACCCCGACCAGGTGCTGGCGGTTCGAGAAACTGCGCCGCAGCTCGTACGGGGCATTGTCGCCGAACGTTACTACGATCAGGGCGAATGGAAGCGCCTGCCCCCGGAAAAGACCCGGGAGATGCGCGGTCTGCGCCACGCATTCCGGACCCGACCGCATTTCGTCAGCTACAAGATCGATGATCTGCCCGCCTTCGCGCCATGGGTCGCCCGGAACATCTTTGGCTGCGCGCTGCTGACATGGACCGTGCGGACGTCCGAACAGCGTGCGCGGACGGAACAGTATGCCGATCAGATGACCTTCGAGGGATTTGTTCCGGCCGACAGGCCCACGGCGTCTTGAAGTGACACCCCCGGACACCGATCTATAGGATTGATCCGGCCGGTCTTTCCCGCACGCAGGTTCGTTTGATCTGATGGATTCTTCCGACATCACGCTTGAGGCGGTTCCGTCGATTGCGCATGTTCCGGCAGCGGACTGGAATGCCTGTGCGCACCCTGCGCAACGCACCGCCGGCGGCGCCGAGGAGGCCTCGGGTGGCAAATCGAGATCAGGCTACAACCCTTTTGTGTCGCACGCCTTTCTTGCGGCGCTGGAAGACTCCGGCTCGGCCGCGCCCCGCACCGGCTGGGGGCCGCGACATCTGGTGGCGCGGCTTGACGGCGAGATCGTCGGCGTCGTGCCCTGCTATCTGAAAAGCCATTCGCAGGGCGAATACGTCTTCGATCACGGCTGGGCCGATGCATTCGAGCGCGCCGGCGGCGATTATTATCCCAAGCTGCAGGCTTCCGTGCCCTTCACGCCGGCAACCGGGCCGCGCCTTCTGATCCGCGAGGGGGTCGACACCGAACGCGTTGCCGAGGCTTTGGCAGGCGGTCTGATCGGATTATGCGATGCGGTTCATGCGTCATCGGTTCATGTCACTTTCGCCCGCAGACGAGAAGCCGACTTCCTCGCCGACCGCGGATTTCTGCTGCGGACCGACCGCCAATTTCACTGGCGCAACGAGGGCTACAAGACATTCGAGGATTTCCTCGCCACGCTCGTTTCGCGTCATCGCAAGGCAATCCGCCGCGAGCGCCGAGACGCTCTCGCAAGCGACATCACCATCCATCATCTCACGGGCAGCGATATTACCGAGGACGCCTGGGACGCGTTCTTTGAATTCTACATGGAGACGGGTTCGCGCAAATGGGGACGCCCCTATTTGAACCGTAAGTTCTTCTCGCTGATCGGCGAAACAATGGCCGACGACGTATTGCTGGTGATGGCGAAGCGCAACGGCCGCTGGATCGCCGGCGCGATCAACTTCATCGGATCGGAGACTTTGTTCGGCCGCAACTGGGGCGCGATCGAGCACCACCCGTTTCTTCATTTCGAGGTCTGCTATTATCAGGCGATCGACTTTGCGATTGCGCGCGGGCTGAAGACCGTCGAGGCCGGCGCACAGGGCGAGCACAAGATTGCGCGCGGCTACCTGCCCCAGACCACTCGTTCGGCGCATTATATCGCCAATCCGTCGCTGCGCCGTGCAATCAGCGACTATCTCGAGCATGAGCGCGCCTATGTGCGTGACTCTGTTCGCGAACTGACCGAAGCCGCCCCGTTCCGCAAGGCTCATCCAGACGACTGATCCATCGCCGGCTCAGATGCGCGATGCCATTGGCGGGAGGCCCTTCCCTCTCCCCCGATACGTCCGGTTCTGCGAATATCGGGATCGACAGCACCAGAATCGCGGGACGGCACCTTGGATCCGATCACCGGCAAAATCAGCGACCTGTTCGGCCGACACGGTGCAACATTGCGCCAGGCCTTTCGGGTCACAATCGCGACAGGCGCCGCATATGCGGCATACAAGGCGCTCAATCTCCAGCAGGGATACTGGGCGGTTTTCACTGTCCTGATCGTCATTCAGGGCTCAATCGGCGGCACGCTGGGTGCCGCATCGGACCGGATGATCGGCACGTTGGCGGGCGCCCTGCTCGGCGGATTCGCCGCAGCCTTCCATACCGGAACACTGCTTGGCCAGGGCAGCGCGCTTCTGGCCGTGACTGGGATCGCCGTAATCGGCGCGGCACTGTACCCGCAGTTGCGGATTGCTCCCGTCACCGCTGCGATCATGCTTCTCAGCCAGCCGCCGGACGTGGCGGTGCAGGATTTCGTGATCGATCGAGTGATCGAGATCGCGCTCGGCGGCGCTATCGGCGTTCTGGCGACCGTCTTTATCCTGCCGGCCCGCTCGCACGAGATCATTCTCGAGCGTGCCGTCGCCGTGCTCCGGCGTATCCAGCGGTTACTGCTGGCGCAGGCGGATGCAATGGCGCGTGGCGAGGCGATCGCGCCATCCACGGAACACCCGGCATTGCGGCAGGCGCTGGCAACCGTCGAACAGGCGATGAAGGAGGCCGATCGGGAGCGAGCCTCTCGGCTCGCCGATCACACCATTCCGCCGTCGATTCCGCGTACGCTCTGGCGCATCCGCAACGACCTCGTTCTGGTCGACAATACGCTGGGATCACCGCTGCCGGAGTCAGTCGCCGCCTCGCTTGCGCCCGCGACAGCCGCATTGCTGCGGTCGCAGGCGGTTCTGGCCGAACGATGCATAAACGGACTGGACACGCGCAAACCGATCTCGCGCGACGACGTCGAAGAAAGCTATTTCGCCTTTACCAGGACGTTTCACGAACTGCGCCAGACCGGCGCGATCCGGCCGCTCGACTTCGAGGATGCCGGCCGCATATTTGGCCTTGCGTTCGCCCTTGAGCGCCTGCATCGCGACTTCAACGATCTGACCGATCGCATCGGTGAAATCGCCGCAGGCAAAGCGGAGCGGACATAACCACTGCCGCTTGACGAGGCCCGCCCGCGCGGCGATGGTACGCCGCTGAATTTCCGGGACGGATCATGACCCCATACGACAACCAGAATATTTTCGCGAAAATCCTGCGCGGCGAACTGCCCTGCTACAAGGTCTACGAAGACGAACACACGCTGGCATTCCTCGACATCATGCCGCGCACCATCGGCCACACGCTGGTGATTCCGAAGGCACCGGCCCGTAACATCCTCGACATCCAGCCGGACGATCTCGCTCACGTCGCACGGGTGTCGCAGAAGATCGCACTCGCCGCGATGAAAACGTTCAATGCAGGCGGCGTGATGATCGCGCAGTTCAGCGAGCCTGCCGCCGGTCAGGAGGTTTATCACCTGCACATGCATGTGATGCCGCGCAACGAGGGCGTCGCGCTGCTGCCCCCCGCGACCCGCAAGGAAGATCCCAAGGTGCTGGAAGACCACGCCGCACGCCTCATCGCGGCGCTGAAAGCCTGATCACTTCATCAGCCACGTGCCGGCGAGGACGAAAACCTCGCCGCACACCACGCCGATAAAGACTGATTTGCGAGCGGCGAAGTACGCGGCAATTCCGACAATCACCGAACTGTAGCGAATGACGTCGGGTACGCTGGCCAGCGCGCCCGGCGGCACGATCAGAATCTGGGCGATGACGCCGGCCAGGATGGCGGTTGCGACGGCCCGAACCCACACCAGAAATTCCGAACTTTCCTCGATACCGCCCCCGATCACGAGGCCCAGCAGACGCCAGATCTCGTTAGGCAGAAAGCCCGCTACCACGAGGATCACGAAGGGGTACCAGCCGCCGACAAGCTCGCTCATTTGCGCCTCGCCCACCAGTTGAGGCCATAAGCGATGGTGCCTGCGGATACACCGCTGACCAGAATGTCGATTCCCGTGTGCATGTAGGTCGAGACCAGCGGATAGAACACAAGCCCGAGAAGCAACGCCGCGCGGTCCGCGATATCGCGCCCATTGCGGATGGTGGACAGCAAGAACACCAGCGGCGTCAGCGAGAGGATGCCGGCAGCGAACAGAGGCGGCAGCTTCGCTGCCAGACCGAACCCGAATGCCGTGGCGATCACGCACAGCGCAACGAACCCTGTACCGAGCCCGTTGGCGAAGGCGATACGCTTTTCGCGCGGGACCAGCGGCAGCAGCCGCACGCTTTCCACCCAGAAGGTCACGGCGGTGAAATGCGCAGGCAGCGCGAGCTGGTGCAGCCTGGTCTGTCTTGTTCGCAGCATCGGCAGAACGACCACCACCATTGGCAACAACCGGATGGCGCTGAGCGTCACCGCCAACGCGGATTCAAGCAGACTGGCGCCAGCATGAGAGGTCGAGATCAGAATGATCTGCGCCGGGCCGGCCCAGATCAGCACGCTTCCTGCCACCGCCCAGGTCAGGCTGAATCCGGCATCATGCGCGAACGCACCGATCCCGATGAACGTCGCGAACAGCACCAGGCCTAGAACCGAAGTCACGGCCGCACGCACGCCCTGCGCGAAGGCGCCCGATCTGCTTTGCCATATCGGGGAATCGGCGGCGGGTAGCGTCAAATGAGGCCTCGGCAGATACGGATCAGATTGTGCCCCTCGTCTGCGAAAGGGCATGACACGTCAAGGGAACAAAGGGAGACGAAGCCCTCGCCCCGCGAAGGTCTGGCCTGCGCAACGCGATGATGCGTCAGCCGCGAACACCACGATTGCGCAGCACGATGCACGCTGCGCCCGCGCGCCGAATCTTGCCGCACATCTCGTTCGCGGCGTCACGCGTGTCGGCGCCAATCCTCACCTGATAGAACGTCCGCGTCCCGCGACTGCGCAAAACGGAGCTGAGAATGCTGGGGTCGCGGTCGCCGATCACGGTACTTAGGCGCTTCATCGAGCGCGCGTACATCGCCAGCGCCTTGTCCCGGGAAAATCCCGCAGCCAGTTGCACACCCCAAGGACTGTCAGCGCCAATTTTCACACGCTGTTCGAGCCCGGCAACAAACGGATTGGGCGCGCGCGTGAGGAGCGCCATGAGATCGCGGCAACTCGACGGTGCGGCGCGGGGCTTGATGGCGCCGCCCTTCTCTGCTCTTGCCCACTCATCCACCGAGGTTCCCGTAATCGCATAGACATAGTTCCGTGTCTGCGCCGGCAGGAAGCCGCTGCCTGCAAGCCAGTCCTGCACACGGCGCGGGCCGGCGTTGTACGCCGCAGCGGCTAGACCGAGATTGCCGAACTGCGCACGCAACTCGGCGAGAAACTCGGCGGACTTCGGCAAGGCCTGAACCGGATCGAACGGATCGAGCAGACGGCGCTCACTGGCGGTGCCCGGCATGAATTGCGCGACGCCCTGCGCGCGCTGCCCATTGCGCGTTACCGGCCCGACCGCGTCGGGCTGGAACCGGCTGTCCTGCCAGATCACGCGCGCGAAAAATTCCAGCGGCAAGCCATGCGCGGAGGCTGCGGATTCGATCATCAGGCACATCGACTCGCGGGCGGACGCATCAGGCGACGCGGCGGTCTTTCCTGCGGCCTCGGAGGCATTTCCGTTTGCGGGGGCGGGAGCGACCGGAGTTGTTGCACCTTCCGCGCGAGCGCCTCCAGACAGCAGCAGCGCGGCGCATAGGCCCAAAGCGAAACGCGAGATTGCAGGCGTCATGTTCGGAGCCCTGTGACAGGAGCCTCAGACTCTAGCGAAAAGCCTGCAATTTCAGCACTTTTCGAAACGCGCGATATTAACCGTAATCGTGATCGCTGTTGCCCCACCCTTATAACGTGTGTGGCGCCCCGATATGATAAACAATTGGTAAATGAGGGCGATTGAAATGGATGAACGGCGCAAAACTCGCAGGGCGCGCGTGCTCTACGGCGCAGCCATCGACTTCAATGGACGCCAGTCGGTGTATGATTGTGTCATCCGCAACTACTCCGGCGACGGCGCGCGAATTGAATTCCCCAAAGGCACGGCGCTGCCGGACGCCGTCAACCTCACCATTCGCCATCGCGGCGAAACAGTTCGCGCGAAGATCGCATGGCAGAATCACGATCAGGCCGGCCTTGCGTTTTCTCACGATGACGATCCGCGCAATGTGATCGATCTCGCCGCGCGGCGCAAAGCGATCCGGCGCAGGCTTGAGGGATTCTTCTCCGATGAAACCGCAGGCATCGGCCTCGACTCTCTCCTCGTCCTTACGGCCGGCGGTCTCGTTGCCGCGGGCATCGGCCATATGACGGGTCACGCGATCGAGGACAAATTCAACCACATCACCGAGACGCTGAAACACCTCAACTGACGACCCGATCGCGCGCCCAACACCAGGCATCACGCAAAGCCGGCAGCTTTCTGCCGGCTTTTTCATGTCCTTAACGCGCGTGCGCCTGAACGGGTTCACGTCCCGATCGTTCGATCCCAATCGAAGCATTCGAACCTCGAAGAATGCTTCAAGCCGTGAGGACCGTGCCCATCCGAAACCGGGTGGCGGGACGCTTCATCACACCTATGGTTCCCACATGAAAGCCTCTTCCAAAATCACTCCCGGCATTCTCGACGAGATGGACACCCGTCGGCATGCCGGTTCCAGCGTCGTTCTGATCACCATGTGTCTCGGCGTGTTTCTGGCGCAACTCGATTCGAGCGTCGTCTATCTCGGGCTCAAGCACATCGGGGACGATCTCCACGCCGGCATCAATGAACTGCAATGGGTGCTGGACGCCTACAATCTCGCCTACGCGACCTTTCTTTTGACCGGCGGCACGCTCGGCGATCTTTACGGACGTTTGCGCGTATTCTTGTGGGGACTGGCCATGATCGTGATCGGATCGCTGGTTTGCGCGCTCGCGCCAAACGGGCCGGTGTTGATTGCAGGACGCGCCCTCACCGGTCTCGGATCGGCGCTCGAAATCCCCTCGTCCCTCGCCATCATCGCTGTGACCTTCACTGACGCGTCCGCGCGTGGACGCGCACTCGGCTTCTGGGCAAGCTGTAACGGCCTTGCCATGGCGATCGGCCCATCGATCGGCGGCTTGCTGGTGGACAGCGCCGGCTGGCGCAGCATCTTCTTTCTCTCGGTGCCAGCCGGCCTCGCCGCGATCGCACTGGGCTATTTTCGCGTGCCTGAAAGCAGCCATCCGGAAGGCCGTCATCTCGACCCGATTGCGCAAATACTCGCAGTCATCGTTCTCGGCGCGCTGTCGTTCGTCACCATCGAAGGCCAACACCGCGGCTGGACGTCGCCTGTCATCCTGGCGCTGGTTGCAATTGCGAGCGTTGCGGCGACGGCATTCCTGCGGTTCGAGCGCGGCCGCGCCGGCGCGATGGTGCCGCTCGACATCTTCCGCAACCGGGAATTCAACGCCGCTCTGGCCATCGCCGGACTGATGACGTTCGGCATGTACGCTATGCTGTTTCTGACACCGCTCTATCTGCAGGCTGTCACCGGCGCGTCCGCGTTTATCGCCGGGCTCGAACTGATGCCGATCTCGCTAACTTTCGTCATCGTCTCGCAATGCTCAGGCGCGTTGATGCACCGCCTCGGCGCACGGGTAATGTTGACCGGAGGCATGGGCTGCATGGGCGGCGGACTGGTGCTGCTGGCGGGCGTGGCGACCGCGCAGCCCAATCGGTGGCTTGTCCAGGCCGCGCTGATCGTGATCGGCATCGGGCTCGGCCTCAACACCGCGCCGGTGAATGCGGTCGCCGTCGCTGCGGTCGGCGCCGCACGTTCCGGTACCGCGTCCGGACTGATCAACACCACGCGGATGATTGGCGCGACCATGGGGATTGCCGTCCTCGGCGCGATCTACGCAAGCCACGCAGGACGGGGTACACAGGACGACATGCTCAGCGGCCTGCGGCTCGCTTATCTTGGCGGCGCGATCGCGGAACTCAGCGGCGCCGTGATCGCGGTGGTGTTCACCCGCCACGACTCCATGATTCCCGGAAGAAGCTAGACACGAAAAAGGCCGGGAGATGATCCCGGCCTTTCGATCTCATAGCGCTATCAAGCCTTGACGAGCGGTTCCTTGGCCGGCCCCTTCGGGCCATCGCCGCCCTTGGGCTTGCGGACCCGCTTGCGTGCGCCCGGCAGTTTTTCTGGCTTCGGCGTGACGGGTCCATCAAGGAACTCAAAGCCGATCTTGTCGAGGCCCTGCTCGTCCTTGCCCAACACGACGCGCACATGGCCGCCGCCCTTGAGCTTGCCGAACAGCACTTCGTCCGCCAGCGGCTTCTTGATGTACTCCTGGATCACCCGCGCCATCGGCCGGGCGCCCATCTGCTCGTCGTAACCTTCCTTGACCAGCCAGGACTTGGCGGCGTCGGACAGCTCGATGGTGACGTCGCGGTCGCCGAGCTGGGCTTCGAGCTGCAGCACGAACTTCTCGACCACCATGCCGATCACGTCGGCGTTCAGGTGAGCGAACGACACAATGGCATCGAGACGGTTGCGGAACTCCGGCGCGAACTGGCGATTGATCGCCTCGCTGTCGTCCCCTTCCCGCTTGCTGCGCGTGAAGCCGAACGCCTGACGCGCCAGATCCGCCGCGCCCGCGTTGGTCGTCATGATCAGGATGACGTTACGGAAGTTGACCTGCTTGCCGTTGTGGTCAGTCAGCTTGCCGTGATCCATGATCTGCAGCAGCACGTTGTAGAGGTCCGGGTGCGCCTTCTCGATTTCGTCGAGCAACACGACGCAATGCGGATGCTGATCGACGCCGTCGGTCAGCAGGCCGCCCTGGTCGAAGCCGACATAGCCCGGAGGCGCGCCGATGAGGCGCGAAACCGTGTGGCGCTCCATGTACTCCGACATGTCGAAGCGCAGCAGCTCGACGCCCAGCGAGGCCGCGAGTTGCTTGGCGACCTCGGTCTTGCCGACGCCGGTCGGGCCCGAGAACAGGTAGCAGCCGATCGGCTTCTCCGGCTCGCGCAGGCCCGCACGAGCGAGCTTGATCGACGCCGACAGGGATTCGATCGCCTTGTCCTGTCCGAACACGGTGCGCTTGAGCGTCTGCTCAAGATGCTTGAGCACCTCGGCATCGTCCTTCGATACGCTCTTGGGCGGAATCCGCGCCATAGTCGCGATCGTGGTCTCGATTTCCTTGATGCCGATCGTCTTCTTGCGCTTGTTCTCCGGCACCAGCATCTGCGCCGCGCCCGACTCGTCGATCACGTCGATCGCCTTGTCCGGCAACTTGCGGTCATGGATGTAGCGCGCCGACAGGTTCACCGCCGCCTCGATGGCGTCGTTGGTGTACTTCAGCTTATGATAGTCCTCGAAATACGGCTTGAGGCCCTTGAGGATGCCGATCGCATCTTCCACCGACGGCTCGTTGACGTCGATCTTCTGGAACCTTCGCACCAGGGCACGGTCCTTCTCGAAGTGCTGACGGTATTCCTTGTAAGTGGTCGAGCCCATGCACCGGATCGAGCCCGAAGCCAGCGCCGGCTTCAGGAGATTGGATGCATCCATCGCGCCGCCGGAGGTCGCGCCGGCGCCGATAACGGTATGGATCTCGTCGATGAACAGGATCGCATTGGGATGCGCCTCCAGTTCCTTGATCACCTGCTTCAGGCGCTCTTCGAAATCGCCGCGATAACGGGTGCCGGCGAGCAGCGTGCCCATGTCGAGCGAGAACACGGTGGCGGCGGACAGCACCTCCGGCACTTCGCTCTCGACGATACGCTTGGCCAGACCTTCCGCGATTGCGGTCTTGCCGACACCGGCCTCGCCGACGAACAGCGGATTGTTCTTCTGCCGGCGGCACAGCACCTGAATGGCGCGGTTGATCTCGGCATTGCGGCCGATCACCGGATCGATTTTGCCGTCACGCGCCTTCTTGTTGAGGTTGACGCAATAAGTCTCGAGCGCCTCGCCCTTCTTCTTGGCGTCGTCGCCGCTCTTGGCATCCGCCTCCTCATCGACGCCGCGCACCGGCCGCGCCTCGGACACGCCGGGGCGCTTCGCAATGCCGTGGCTGATGTAATTGACGGCGTCATAGCGCGTCATGTCCTGCTCCTGCAGGAAGTACGCGGCATGACTCTCGCGCTCCGCGAAAATCGCGATCAGCACGTTGGCGCCGGTTACTTCCTCCCGCCCGGACGACTGGACATGAATCACCGCGCGCTGAACCACGCGCTGGAATCCCGCTGTCGGCTTCGCATCGTCGGAACCATCGGTGACGAGGTTCTCGAATTCGGTCTCGAGGTAGTTGACGAGGCTGGTGCGGAGCTTGTCGAGATCGACGCTGCAGGCACGCATCACGGCAGCGGCATCGGAATCATCGATCAGCGAAAGCAGAAGATGTTCGAGAGTCGCATACTGATGATGACGCTCGTTTGCGATCGCAAGCGCGCGGTGCAGGGATTGTTCAAGGCTTTGAGAAAAAGTCGGCATTCGCTTCCTTTATGGCCCCCGCCAGCTTCAGATCACTTGCTCGTTCGCTACGTTCGGCTCGGCTACTCACGACCATCGTAAGGCCACCCGTCGTAAGACCTGTGTATGATCGCCTTTCCATCCGGCTATTCCCTGAACCCTGAATCAATTCCGTAACGCGATCCCGGTTCCAGGATTGTACCCGACGGCAATGCTACTTCTTTTCCATTACGCATTGCAAAGGATGTTGATGCTTGCGCGCAAAATCCATCACCTGCGTCACTTTGGTCTCGGCGACCTCGTAGGTGAACACGCCGCACTCACCAATGCCGTGATGATGAACATGCAACATGATCTTGGTCGCGGCTTCAACGTCCTTCTGGAAGAACTTCTCCAAAACGTGGACCACGAATTCCATCGGCGTGTAGTCGTCGTTGAGGATCAGCACGCGATAGAGGCTCGGCCGCTTGGTTCTGGGCTTGGTTTTAGTGATGACCGACGCGGTCGGCCCCACTGGCCCACCAGTGCGGTCCTCATCCTTGCCCAAACGTGGTGCGGTAGCGACGGGGCGCAGGTTCACGGCCGGCGTTTCCGGCCTGTTGGCGTTTGTTGGCAAGTGCAGCATGGCTCGCGCGTTCGAAATCCCCCGGGACTGTAGCCACGTCCCACCCTGGGTAGCCGCGCGTCCCGTCCGACGAATATGGGTCCACTCCGTAACCGCCGCAAGCACGGCAAATTACCTCCTGTAAGACGAGAACCGGACGGCCGGAACGAACCCAGCCCCGACCGCTCCGGTTAACGAATGCCCCGCAATTCGATGAAATTGCGGCCGAGATTATCGAATCCCTCGTGGGAAATTGTGCGCCAAACCCGCGCCAGGACAAAGCCGATATGCACCATTTTACCTGGATTAGATGCAAACTTGCCGGCTCCAAACCGGTGTCCTAACCCACAGAAACAGGCGCTTGAGTGCCATTTCCCGTTCTGGTTCCCGGCCGATGCACTCGGCTCACTGGCTAGACGTGGCCCAAACTCGCTCAAATTTGAAGAAATCGGGAAATATCCCATTCACCTTACGGTCAGTGAATAAGGCGCGATCCGGCCTCCGGACCCCGGTGTACCCGTTATTCATCACTGCATTTTACTACCTCTTCATGCCTCGCGCCTAGGTGACATCCCAACGCCACTTTTCTCCTGGTGATGTCATGTTCGCTGGATCGCTTCTCAAACAGAGCCGCTGCGCGGCAGCGCGGTTCCGCCGTGCCGAAAGCGGCAACGTTGCGGTCTTCTTCGCGATCGCCATTTTGCCCATGCTGGCCCTGGTAGGCGCCGCCATCGACTACGCCCGGGTCAACAATGCCCGCACCGCGCTGCAGACCGCGCTCGACACAGCCGCCCTGATGGTGTCGAAGGACGCCGCGGCCGGGACCCTGAGCGACGATCAGGTGACCGCAAAAGCGCAGGCCTATTTCAAGGCGCTGTACAACCACCCCGAAGCGCCGGTTGGCCCGATCAGCGCCAAGTTCACGCCGAACACCGGCAAAGGCGCGACTATCGCCCTCTCGGGCGGCGGCGCCATGCAGACCGATTTCATGAAGGTCGCAGGCTTTCCGACGATCAATTTCGGCAGCAGTTCGACAACGACCTGGGGCAACACCAAGCTCCGCGTCGCGATCGCGCTCGACATCACCGGCTCGATGAATTCCAGCGGGAAGCTTCCCGCGATGAAAACAGCCGCGATAGCGCTCATCAACAAGCTGAAGGACTCAGCGAAGACGACCGATGACGTTTACATCTCGATCATTCCGTTCAACGTGATGGTCAACCTTGGCTCGCAGGCAGGCACTATCGGATCGTCGAAGCTGGCGGACTATAAGAGCTGGCTCGACTGGAACACGACGTATGGCAGTTGCTCGAAGTCCACCAGGAAAACGAGGAGCAGCTGCACTGCTGCAGGCGGCACTTGGACCGCCAACAGCAGCCTCAAGAAGTGGAAAGGCTGCGTGGCCGATCGCGGAGCAAGCGACAGTTCGCCAAGTTCCGGGGACTATGACACGAATAACGCTGCACCTGATTCAAGCACTCCAGCGACGCTTTTCCCCGCCAGAGAGTACGTCGACTATTGGGGCAACAACGTCTGCGGATCGTCAATCCTGCCGATGACCTCCGCCTACACTGCCACCGAGTCTGACTCGTCGATTGATGACACGACGCTCAAAGGCAAGATCAACAATCTTGTGGCGGGTGGAGCAACCAACCAGGCGATCGGCATGTTCTGGGCCTGGATGTCGCTTCAGAAGGGCGATCCGCTGAACACGCCGGCGAAGGATCCGAATTATATCTATACCGATGCTATCATCCTGCTCTCGGACGGTATGAACACGCAGGACCGCTGGTATGGCGATGGCTCGAACTGGTCCTCGAGCGTCGACGCGCGCCAAAAAATGCTGTGCGACAACATCAAGGATATCAAAAACGGCAAGACTGCAATCTACACCATTCAGGTCAATACCGACGGTGATCCTGAATCGGCGGTCCTCAAATATTGCGCCGATAGCGGTGCGTTCTTCCCGACCACCACCGCCAGCGGAATTGGCGACGCCTTCACCCAGATCGGCGCGTCGCTGCTCAAGCTGCGCATCGCCAAATAATCGGCGCATCAGCGCGCACCGAGGCAGACAAACAAAAAGCCCGGCCGCAAGGCCGGGCTTTCGCGTTCCGATAAAACGGAAGATCAGTGCGCGGTGTTCGACGTGAACTTGGCAACCAGGCCTTCGAACGGCTTGTAAGCCTGCTTGGCGAGGTCCGAGTAAAGTTCGCCGATCTTCTGCGACTCGGCTACGAAGGTCTCGTAGGTCGACTTCGCGAATTCGGTCTGCGCCTCGAGCGCCTTATCGAACGACTTCACACCCGAGAGCTTCTCGACATACGACTTGGTGTCTTCGAAGGACTTCTTGGAGTAGTCGCCGTAGGCCACAGCAATTGCCTGAAGGCTGTTCGAGAACGTCTTGGCGGAAGCCACCGCGGCCTCGAACTGCTCTTTGCCCTGCTGCTGAAAGTCTTCAACTTTGAACATGGATGATCCTTTTCCCAACTGCATTAAAATACCGCTGGAAAACCTCAGCGGGTCCCTGACCGCCTTTATAATGCCGCATCGCACAATGTCCGTCAACGTTTTTATTGCGTCGCACAAATTTCGCAAATCTGAAACAAAGACAAAGGGTTGAAGAAACAGTTGCTTAACCTTTTGGAAACCGTGGCGACTTACCGTGACAACTTGCGTCGACCGTATCGTGCAGGTGGGCGAAAAACCGCATCTGGCCAGCGCCTTACCGACGCCTGCGGCCCAGTGGATTATGCGATTTTGCTCATTAATGAGCCAATCGCGGAAATTAGCTGTGCGCTGACCAAAATTTGGCCTCAGAACGGGGCGATGAGTCTGGGAACTGGACGAGGAAGTTCATGATCGGTGTCAAACTTGCGTCCAGCCGGACCGCCCGTTGCATTCTGCTCGGTCTTGCGACCGTTTCGGCTGCCGTCCTGATCACCACCGATAGTGCTGACGCCCGCCGCCGTCACTCCAAGCATCGTCATCATCACGTTCAGCGCTCGAGCTACAATCCGCCTTTCGCCTCGCTGATTGTCGATGGCAATTCCGGCGCCACGCTGCAGGCGACCAGCGCTGACGCCATCCGCCATCCGGCCTCGCTCACCAAGATCATGACGCTCTACATGCTGTTCGAACGGCTCGAGAGCGGCAAGATCACGCTCGACTCGGCCATGGAAGTGTCGGCGCATGCCGCCGCCCAGGCCCCCACCAAGCTTGGCCTGCGGGCCGGCCAGACCCTCCGCGTCGAAGATGCGATCAAAGGCATGGTCACGCGCTCGGCCAACGATGCCGCGGTCGTTGTCGCCGAAGCGCTTGGCGGCAGCGAGGACGAGTTTTCCAAGATGATGACGCGCAAGGCGCGCGCGCTCGGCATGAACAAGACCACCTATGTCAACGCCTCCGGCCTTCCGGATGACGATCAGGTCACCACCGCCCGCGATCAGGCCCTGCTCGGCCGCGCCATTCAGGATCGCTTCCCGCGCTACTACCGTTACTTCGCCACCAAGGCCTTCACCTTCCGTGGCCGTGTTATCCGCGGCCATAACCGGCTGCTCGGCAGCGTCGAGGGCGTGGACGGCATCAAGACCGGTTACACGCGCGCCTCGGGCTTCAACCTTGTCACCTCGATTAAGCGCGGCAACCGCTATCTGATCGGCGTGGTGCTCGGCGGCCGCAGCGGCGGCTCGCGTGATGCGGCCATGCGCAAACTGCTGGCCGAGCACATCGACGAGGGCGCAACGCGCCGTACTGTGGCCGCCATCACCGAACGCGCCCCTGCGCGCGAAGTCGCCGCCAACGAGGCGCGCGAAGATGCTGCCTCGAAAGCCCGCGTCACGCCGGAAGCTCCGCCGGTGGTTCAGGTGCAGGGCGCCGTTCAGCTCGCATCCGCGATCCCTGAGCCTGTCCCGGTTCCAGCTCCGCGCGCGCCCGACCCGCAGGCAGAAGCCCAGGCCGAGAAGCCTGCCCCTGCTCCGCTCACCAGCGGCGTGATTTCCGCTCCGATGTCGATCGTGCCGGGATCCGAAGAGCCCATGAAGCCGGTACGGGTAAAAACCGTTCACGTCCGCATGGGCGGCACCAAGGCCGCATCCGCTGCACCGGTGCCGGTTGCGGCGGCACAAACCACGACAGGTGCCCTCCCTGTCCGCCCGCCAGAGCCAGTCGCCAAGCCGCAGGTCGAGCCGGTCCGCACCGGCGCGGCCGCTCCTCAGGTTCGATTCCCCGCCCCGCTTCCCACAGCGATTTCGCATCAGAGCCCGGGTCTTGGTCAGGGCACGCTTGGCCCCGCACCCACGCAGCCGCTTCCGCCGCCGCGCACCGCGATGGCGTATGCCGATCCCAATCGCGGCGCGCCGCCTTCGACGCTCGGTGCACAGGCGGCCGCGCTGGCCAACGAGTCGACATCGCCGCAGCCGGCAGCCGCTCCCCAGCCGCAGGCCGTCTCGCACGGCAACGCAAGCAAGCCGGCAGCGTCCGCCCGCAGCGGATGGATCATTCAGGTCGGCGCGCTTGAAAGCGAACGTGAAGCGCGTCAGCGTCTCGAGGCCGCCCGCGACAATGCGCGCGCGCTCCTTGGCAGCGCCGATCCGTTCACCGAAACTGTTTCCAAGGGCCGCAAGACCTTGTATCGCGCCCGCTTCGCTGGGCTCGACCAGGGCTCTGCGGAAGCCGCCTGCCGCAAGCTGAAGCGATCCGACATCAGCTGCATCACCATTCGCAACTGAGCGTCACACCATCGAATGCGCAGAGCCCGCGAAGCACAAGCTTCGCGGGCTTTGTCGTCATCGAAGGACGCAACGCGCGGCGATAATCGCCCCCTGCGCGCGGCACGGACGAAAACCCTTTTTCAAGGTTTGGTCTCTAAAACCTTAAGTTCAATCGATCACGCCGGACAACGGCGGACGACCACGGGGCATCAAGCAGACACACGGGAAAGCCGCTCGCACGGTAGCGTCTTGTTGCGTGGAGTTAACTGCGATGCGTGCGAAGCAGAGTATCCTTGGCCTCGTTCACCCGAGCCGCGAGATACGTCGACCCCCCTTGGTCGGGATGCAGTTTCTTCATCAGGGAGCGATGAGCGCGCCCGATCTCTTCGCGGCTCGCCCCGCTTTGCAGGCCAAGGATCTGGTAGGCCTCCTCCGGCGTCATTTTGCCGCCCGGCGCCGCGCCGCGATCCTGTCGGAACCCTCCTGCCGATGCGTCATGCGCGTTCTGACGCCAGGCGGGAAACCGGCGGTCCAGATAACTTTCAAGAAGGGCCCAGCTCTCGGCGTCGAAGCCCCGCGCCAGCGCGAGAAGCTCGTCGAGCGTAAAGTCGTCGAGTACACGCCCCGCTTCGGGTCCGGCCGTCAGACGCCCCTCAAGCGCACCGGTGTCGTGGTCCAGCGTCATTTCTATAAACTTGGACCGTACCTGGGATTGCTGCCCGTTTGATTTGCGGGTGCTGCCGCCCCAGTTGCCGAATGCCGACCCGAGCCTGGCGCCGAACGGTGACCAGCCGAGCAGGCCGGCGCCGAAGATCGCGATCGGGATCGCCACCGCGATTTCTCCGCGCACACCGATGAAAGCCGCGAACGCCAGCGCCAGCACGCCCCCTCCGGCCTTGATGATGCGCGCCAGAAATTTCGGATCAGCGCCCTTGATGATGTTCAGGGCGGCATAGATCAGCGCGACGGCAATGATCCCTGCGATCAGTGTGGGCATGGTCCGGAGGGCTTTCGTTCCGTTGCGCGGCCATGATGCGCCGCGCCTTCGTATTTATGACGTTCCGACATCTTGGTAAGCACGAATGATCGTCGCGCAGCAACAGCGTCGCCACTCTCGCTGACCTGCTATTTCAGTTGTGTCAGCAACGCCTGCGCTCCGGCAACGCTCTTCGACAGCCGCGCCAGCGCCTCGCGCCCACCGGCGGCGTAGGCCGCGACCGCGCGCAGCAGTTCGCGCAGTTGCGCCGCCGCTCCGGGATCGAAGCGACACCAGGCACCGCCCGAGAGTTTGGCGATATCGCGGAAGGCGCCTTCGGCCACCGGATCATACCCTTCCTGAAACATGAAGCACGGCACTTTCAGCAAGCCGAGTTCGCCCGCCTTGGCACACAGGTCGTCGACATCCTCTTCCATTGCGTCGCCGACAAACACCAGCGCCCGGACGCCCTCCTTCACCGCCTCGCGCCGCGCCTCGGACAGCACGCGCCCGATCTGGGTATGTCCGCCCTGCACCTCGATCCCGCTCATCAGGCGCGCCAGTTTCGCGGTGTCGGAAATCCAGCCGGTGGCGCGGCATTCGTTGAGGCCACGGAAATACACCAGCCGAACATCGAGACCGCCGACGCTGCCGGCCTCGCGAAACATGTCGGCCTGAAGCTGACAGGCCATGTCCCATGTCGGCTGGCGGCTCATGGTGGCGTCGAGCGCGAAGATCAGCCGCCCGGTTTTGCCGGCACCATGGGTCGCCATGGCGCGCGCCTTCGCGACGAATGCGGAAATGTCGGAGGCGGACGACGGCGTGCCCGGCAACGCCGGGCCTTCCGTCGCGGACGGAATCTGCGTGGAAGATTTCGATGCAGTCGGATCGCGGGACATCGCAAGCTCGCGGTTCAGGCAAGCTCTATGTGGCGGCATCGCCGCATCGGGTCAATGGACGTAGCCATCTGCCGCCGCGCGTTAGCGACGCTTTCCGCAATTCCGCGAAAGGTCGAATGCCCCGCCAACCGCCGAGGTTTATTTGCCCGCCGGCGCCATTTGCGCGACCGGGCCAGGCTTCGGCACCTTGATCTTGTCGGTATTGACCGGCTTGAGCACGCTGTCATCGCTCAGGAACTTGTCCAGCGTGTGCTGGATGCTTTCCTTGACCTTCTCAGGCCCACGATCGCTCATATCCGTGTGCTGATAGCCAGTCTTGACCACGGTGATCCCGGACTCTGCACACTGCTCGTCATCAGGGATCACGCCGGGATCGGTCTTGAAGTTGGGGTCCTTCGAACGGAACGACAAAATCTTGAACCGGCCGTCGGTCATGAACGGCACGCGCAGATTGTCGAGCGTCACGACCTTCTTCACCACATCGGGATGCTCCTTGGCGAAGAACATCGCGATGTCGCCGCCATTGGAATGGCCGACCATGGTGAGATGCGAATAGTCAGCGTGGGGCTGAACCTTCTTCATCTGCGCGATGGTGAATTCGATGTTGGCGACGCCGCGCTCATAGACCGGCAGGCGACCGACATAGAGCTCACCCACCTTCGTCACCAGCGGCGCGTCGCGCGGCAGATCGTGCTGGATGCTGATGGCCATGTAACCGCGCGCGGCCAGCACGTTCGAAAGGAAGGAATACTCGGTGTACTTGACGGTGTTGCCGTGATTGACGATCGCGACCGGCAGCGTCAGCATGCCGGCATTCGCCTGCATTTCCTTGTCGCGACGCACCGCAATATCGACATCGATCGGACGATCGCGCGTCGAGTCGTAAAACGACAATCGCTCGTGACGGATCAGCCATTTGCTCGCAGTGAAGTAACCGGTCACTGCGACCGCACAAACCGCAAGCAAGATGATAATTCCGCGCTTCATAGTCGTCCTCGAAGACACCGTGGCACGATCGGCCTCAGGCGAGATCGGCCTTTAATTCAAGTGTTTTAGAATCCTTCCGCCTTGTCCAGTAAGTTCATCACACTGGTGTGACAAAACCTATATAATTCTCAATTATGTGACGAAAAGCCCGCCTACGCTTTGTGCAGCGCAAAACCAGCTACACCGCTTCAAACCGAACCCGGGAACGTCGCAAATCTTCATGGAATCAATGCCCCGGCCAGCCAGAAGTTCCTGCCTTCGCCCGCCGGCCGGGAGCCGCCCGAGTTTGAGGCGCTGGCAGATAGAAATTTAATCAAATACCGCCGCCGCGGGAGAGGCCCATCTGGCAATTCCGGTCGGCCGTTTGATATGGTTCCCGCCGATTCCGCACTGCAACCTTCCGGTCGTTCCGACCGCCAAATCCCGAGTTTCCATGGCCAAAGCTCCCGGCATTGTTCGCACGCTTCCGT
Organism: Afipia sp.; assembly: GCA_051954725.1. Taxonomy (GTDB): domain Bacteria; phylum Pseudomonadota; class Alphaproteobacteria; order Rhizobiales; family Xanthobacteraceae; genus Afipia. Next base: position 123,745 of record JBQCHK010000033.1, read on the forward strand.
CCCTGCGCCGCGCGCGCGATGAACTCGGCAAGCGCGGCGCGACCATCGCGCTCGTGCCGACCATGGGCGCATTGCACGACGGTCACATCTCGCTGGTGCGGCTCGCCAGGCGGCGAGCGAAGAAAGTCGTGGTCTCGATCTTCGTCAACCCGACGCAGTTCGCGGCGCACGAGGATCTCGGCTCGTATCCGCGGACCTGGAAGGAGGACATCGCCAAGCTCGCGGCCGAAGGCGTCGACCTCGTCTGGCACCCCGACGTGAAGACGATGTATCCGGAGGGATTCTCCACGCGTGTCGCGCCCGAAGGCCCTGCTACCGCAGGACTGGAGGATCGCTTTCGTCCGCATTTCTTCGGCGGGGTTGCGACTGTCGTGACCAAGCTGTTCACGCAGGTGCGGCCCGACTTCGCGATGTTCGGCGAGAAGGATTATCAGCAGCTCAAGGTGGTGACGCGCATGGCGCGCGATCTTGATCTTGGCGTCAGGATCGTCGGTGGTCCGATCGTTCGCGAGCGCGACGGGCTGGCGATGTCATCGCGCAACGTCTACCTGTCGCCGGACCAGCGCCGCGCCGCGCCGACGCTGTTTCGCGCGATGAAGGAAGCGGTGAAACACATCCGCGCCGGAGACGACATTCAGGCCGCGCTTGCCGGAGGCGCGAAGATGATCGCCAACGCCGGATTTGCGCTCGACTATCTCGAAGCACGGCACGCCGAAACGCTGGCTCCGATCGCTTCGCTGAAGGATGGGCCTATCCGCCTGCTGGTCGCCGCGAAGATCGGCACCACGCGGCTGATCGACAACGTGAAAGTTTGAACCTAGAGCAGCCCGAGTTCGCGCAATTCCTTGCGCAGCGGCTCGGGCATTTTCGCGATGCTCTCGGCCGCCTTGCCGAGATCGGGTGGCGCGCTCTTGGCGTCGAGATAGCGCCAGCCCTGGAACGGACGCATCGGCCGCGGCGCGACCGGGATGAGTTTCGGCTGCATCACGAGACGGCAACGCCCGATGCCGTCCTTGTCGCGAAACGGTTCGATCGCCAGCAGCTTCTCGCGCGCGGCGATCTCGCCCTTGATCACCCAGTAGATCGACCCGCCATCGAGGAGTTCTTCCTCGCGCTTGGGAGTCATGCGGGTGATGTGAATATGCCTGCCCGGCAGGCCTTTTTGCTTGGCGAGCCGGACGCGCTCGGCGATCCACCCTTTCAGGTCTTTCACCGACTCCGCGCCGACACTGAGCTTGACGAGATGAAGTGGCATTGACTGGCGACCGCTGGCGCACAATGCCGCGCGAAAGCGCGAGCGTCGTGCGCAAGTTCGAGTGAGCGTGATCAGTTATCCTTGCCCTGCGCCGGTGGCGCAAGCATGACGGGCGCGCTCGGGCGCGATTTCTGTGAAGAGTGCCTCTCCGTCTTCTTCGCCGCCGGCGCAGGTGCGCGGCGCGGCGCGGGTGCGGCATTCTCCGGCTTGTCCTGCGGTGGAGCGCTTTGCGCCACGGGTTCCGACGTCATGATGTTGACCGGCGGAATCGAGGCGGCGCTGGGAAAATCGCCGGACACCGGCCGTCCCGTCGGAATGTTGGACGCACCCGGCACTGCGGCGGCGGCGGCGGCCGCGCCTGCGTTCGGAAGAGCGTGTTCACTCGCCACATGCGGCATGCCCCACAACGGCGCGTAACGGGCAACGATCCCCTCATAGACCTTCTGGTCCATGTTGTTGGCGATCTGCGCGGTGTTGGCGAGCGAGCGGAAGAACGGACAGGCCGTCTGCGTGCAACCGTCACGCACCGTCAGCACGTGCGCGATCAGGCCGAAGCGATCGCGCTCCACCGCGCGGCGCAAGGCCTGCAGTTCGGGCGTCATCACCTTGTTCGCCGCGGCGAGCGGGCCATAGGATTCGAGCCTGGTGATCTGGGCCGCGGAATAGGACACCGCGGCCGCGGTGGAATCCGCCGAGGCAAACAGCGCCTTCTCGCAGGCGGTTTCGACGCTGTCGCCGGCAAGTCCGTCGAGGCAGGACAGCGCGGGCAGCGATCCCGCAAGCTGGCCGGGGGTCGGCGACACGGCCGGCTGGCCGCTCGTTCCTTCGCGCAACGAGGCGCGCGTCATCGCGGTGACGGCGATGCCGATGGAGAGCAGCGTGATGACGGTGAGCGCGCCGTTCGCCAGCGAACGGTCGGCACGAAACACCGTGATCACGAAAATCACCACGAAGAATCCGGCGGCGATCAGCGTCAGCCACATCGGAAGGTTCGGCGAGTGCCAGAGACTGTCCAGCGAGGGCACCCAGGTCGAATCCATGGTCTGGTTCATTCGCGCTGCCCTTGAGATCGAAACGAAACCAGAAAGCAGAACGCGCCGCTCGAGGGCGGCGCGGTTCTCTTACGACGCGGCGAGCTGGCTTTCCTTTGCCACCCGCTCGAAGGCTTCGGTCGAGCTCTTGATGCGGTACTGGCAGTCGTCGCCATCGGTCGGAAGCAGGCGGATCACTTCGTAGGTGCCGTTAGCTGCAGGACGCGACACGTTGCTGGCGGTGAAATAGACGGTCTCTCCGACGACATACTTGTGCTTCAACATACTGCTCCATTACGCGGTACGGAAAATGACAGCCCGCCAAAGAGGGCTGGCGGGCGATGGAATGTCCGGGAGCAGCCTATAGCACTGCAGCGCAGTTTTGGCCAGTTAAACCCATGCATGGCAAAGGCCAAAATCATGCATATTTTTCAATACGATAATCGCTATTTTCCGGTCGAATGCGGGAACTTTCGGCCCCTTCCCAGGGCCATGCGGCTCACGACGCCGGCGAGTCGGCGGCAACGCGTATTTTTCATATATTTCAATGAGTTGGCGGACAACTTGCAGCCGAACCCTTGTTGCGCTGCACGCGTGGGTGGAGCGCGCCTGAGCCGGCGGGGACGGCGTTCAGCCATGCCTTGCAGAATACCCAAATACCGTCCTGTCACCCTGATATCATGACCGTTCCGGGGCAGCCTGATTCCCTTGGTCAGGCATCCTCAAAACGGTCGATGACGAGCGTTTCAGCAAGCGCGGCTTCGGTCCATTCGGCGAATGCCGGGTCGGCGAGCATGGTCTCCATGTAGGCGCGCACCGGCGGCCTTACCTCGATGGCGTAGGTCCGGAAGCGATGGACCACGGGGGCGAACATGGCGTCGGCCGCGCCGAATGCACCGAACAGATACGGCCCCTGCTGGCCGTAGCGCTCACGGCATTCGGTCCAGATCTGCTGGATGCGGGCGATGTTGGCCTGTGCATCGTCGGACAACGTCCGGGCGCCCACCGGGCGATGAATGTTCATGCCGCATTCGTTGCGAAGCGGCATGAAGCCGGAATGCATCTCCGCCGAAATCGAACGCGCATGCGCCCGCGCGGCCACATCCTTCGGCCACAGGCCGGCGTCGGGAAATTTTTCGGCGAGGTATTCGATGATCGCCAGCGAATCCCACACCGTGACGTCGCCGTCGATCAGCGCCGGCACCTTGCCCGAGCGGGTGAAACTCAGAATCCGTCTCTTGTCGGCGTCGCCGGTGTAGAGCGGAATGAACACCTCGTTGAACGGGATGCCCGCGCCCTTCAGCGCCATCCATGGCCGCATCGACCATGACGAATAGTTCTTGTTGCCGATCACCAGCGTCAGCGCCATTGCGGGAATCTCCGTGAGAAGCGCCATCCTGACATGGACCGCGCACGGCGATCAACGGCAGCGCCCGCGTCGCGCGTCTCCCTCATCCTGAGGAGCAATACGCAGGATTGCGTCTCGAAGGGTCCATCCATTTGTGTCCCGGGCGCGATGCAGTGTGTAACACGGCTTCGCAGATGCGGGACCGTTCCACGCCCGGAATGTGGAACGGCCCCGGATCAGCGGAGCGGCATGAAGAACGCCGCACAGCATCGGGGCATGGGTCACTCCATTGCCGCACTCGCCGCATCATGGCAGCATCGCGCCATTGCTCGCAGCCGTAACGGACCATGGACACTTTCACCCTTCCCGACATCCTCGCTCTCGGCTTTTTCGTCCTCGCATGGGCGACTTATGCCTTTGTGCTCGAACGCTCGGGCCATGGCCGCGACAGCCTCAGCGCGCGCATGAACATCTATCGCGAGGTGTGGATGCGCCGCATGCTCGACCGCGAAGTCCGCATCATCGACACCCAGATCATGGCGTCGCTGCAGAACGGCACCGCGTTCTTCGCCTCCACCACCCTGCTCGCGATCGGCGGCAGTCTCTCCCTGCTGCGCTCGACCGATGCCGCGATGTCGGTGATCGCGGCGCTGCCGCTCGGCATCCGCAATACGCCGGCGTTGTGGGACTTCAAATGCATCGGGCTGACGCTGATCTTCGTCTATGCGTTCTTCAAGTTCGCCTGGGCCTATCGGCTGTTCAACTATGTCGCGATCCTGCTCGGGGCGACGCCGCCCGCCGACAAACACGACACCCCCGAAGCGCAGGCTCACGTGATGCGGGTGACGCGGGTGTTCCAGGCCGCCGCCCGCCATTTCAACCGCGGCCAGCGCGCATTCTTCCTCGCGCTCGGCTATCTCGGCTGGTTCATCAGCCCGTGGATCTTTTTCGGCTCGACGCTGGCGGTGATCACCGTGCTGGCGCGCCGGCAATTCTCCTCCAACGCCTGGCGCGCGCTGTCGGGATCATAACCGCACTTGTCACGTGGGCACGACTGCGCCATGGCAAGGGCCATGACCACATCCGATTCGAAAATGTCCCTCGCCGACCTGCCGCTCGATGACGCGATCCTTGCCGTGCTCGCCCGCGCCCATGGCAAAACCCTGAGCGCGCCGGAGATCGCCCATGGCATCGCCACCGAAGGCGACTGGCACGCCCTGCTGTCGCCGATCCGGCGCACGGCCGTGGCGCTGGCGCAGGCGGGACGTCTCGTCATCTATCGCAAAGGCAAGCCCGCCGATCCGAACGACTTTCGCGGGGTCTATCGGCTGGGACTGCCACGGCACGATTGAGGAACCTGCTCTCGCCGTACAGACACGCGATGCGCGATCGGGTTAGATGCGCGGATGACAGTGCCCGCTCCCGTCATCGTCTGGTTCCGCGACGACCTGCGTCTTTCCGATCATCCCGCCCTGCATGCCGCATCGACGACCGGCGCGCCGGTGATCTGTCTGTACGTCCTCGACGACAAAACGCCGAAGGCGCGGCCGACCGGGGGCGCGGCACGCTGGTGGCTGGCGCAATCGCTGCGCGCGCTGAACGCAAGCCTGACGCCGCTCGGCCAATCACTGGTGCTGCGCAGCGGCGACACCGTCGACATTATCGCGAAACTCGCGCGCGAGAGCGGCGCGGATGCAGTGTTGTGGAACACCAGCCACATTCCGCCGCAGGCGGCGCTTGAACGTCATGTCGCAGATGCGCTCGACAAGATCGGCGTGCGGCATGACTCCTTCGCCGGCGACCTTCTGGTGCCGCCCGAGCGCATCCGCAACAAGGAGGGCCGCGGGCTGCGCGTCTTCACGCCGTTCTGGAAGCGCGTGCTCAGCCTCGGCGATCCGCCTGCGCCGCTGCCTGCGCCGAAGAAGCTTGCGGCGGCGAAAGCCGTCGCCGGCGACGATCTCGACGACTGGCAGCTTGAACCCGCAAAGCCCGACTGGGCCGGAGGTTTGCGCGAGACATGGACGGCGGGCGAAGCGGCGGCGCGCAGGCGGCTCGGCGACTTTCTCGAGCATGACGTCAAAGGCTATGCGAGCGACCGCGACCGGCCGGATCGCGACGCGACCTCTCGCCTGTCGCCGCATCTGCGCTTCGGCGAGATTTCGCCGCGTCAGGTCTGGCACGCGGCGCGGTTCGCCGCCGACCGCAAGCCCTCGCTGGCGCGCGACATCGACAAATTCCTTGCCGAACTGGGCTGGCGCGAATTCTGCCGTCACCTGCTGTTCGACCATCCCGATCTGCACAAACGCAATCTGCAAGACTCGTTCGACGATTTTCCGTGGCGGCGCGACGCCAGGGCGCTGCGCGCGTGGCAGCGCGGCCTCACCGGCTATCCCATTGTCGATGCCGGCATGCGCGAACTGTGGCACACCGGCGTGATGCACAACCGCGTGCGCATGGTGGTGGCGTCGTTCCTGGTCAAGCATCTGCTGCTCGACTGGCGCGCCGGCGAAGCGTGGTTCTGGGATACGCTGGTCGATGCCGATGCCGGCAGCAATCCGGCCAACTGGCAGTGGGTGGCGGGCTGCGGCGCCGATGCCGCGCCCTACTTCCGCGTGTTCAACCCGATCCTGCAGGGCGAGAAGTTCGATCCCGACGGCGCGTATGTATCGCGCTGGGTGCCGGAGCTTGCGCAGTTGCCGCCGCCGCTGATCCACAAGCCGTGGGAGGCGACGCCGATGGAGCTTGCCGGCGCGAACGTCACGCTCGGCAAGACCGATCCCGAGCCGATTGTCGATCACAAGGCGGGACGCGAGCGCGCGCTGGCGGCGTATAAAAAGACGCGGGGGTGAATCTGATCGTCATTGAGGCCATCTCCTCATCCTGAGGAGCGCGCCCGTAGCCAGGTTTACGCAGGCTACGCCTGCCATGGCGCGCGTCTCGAAGGATGAGGCCGCAATGTCGAACGATCACGGCCTCATGGTTCGAGACGGCGCGGAGTTCATCATCGGGCAGCGCTTCGCGCGGACCCGTCGGCGCCTCCTCACCATGAGGGGTGTCGTTGCGCTCGTCGCATTCCTTGAACCGTCATGGCCGGGCTTGTCCCGGCCATCCCGATCATGGACGCACCGGGCTCACCTCAGCGGGATCACCGGGACAAGCCCGGTGATGATGTCGGAAATCACGTGAGGACAACATTAAAACCGTGATGATCGCCTCTCGTGTCCCGGGCGCGACGCAGCGTGTAACGCTGCTTCGCAGAACCGGGACCGTTCCATACTCAGAGTCTGGAACGGCCCCGGATCAGCGGAGCGGTGTGAAGAACACCGCACCGCGTCCGGGCACTCGCATCTCTAACTTCCTCGCGCGCCCTTCCCGGCCGGCTTGTTGACGATGAACACGCCGGCCGCGCAGATCGTCATGCCGAGAACGCCGAGCCAGCCGACATGCTCATCGAACAGCACGAAGGCCATCAGCGCCGTCACCACCGGCACGAGGTAGAACAGGCTCGCGACCTGCGTCGCGCCGTTGTGACGGATCAGCCAGTACAGCAGGCCGATCGAGCCCATCGACAGGGCGACCACCAGCCAGCCGACGCCGAGCACGAACTCCCACGACCACACCACCTGCCGGGTCTCGAACAGAACCGCGCCGATTGCGTAGAGAACACCTGCCGCAACGAACTGGATCAGATTGCCTGTGCGCCAGTCGATGCGGCTGCAATAGCGCTTCTGGTACAGCGTGCCGAGCGTGATGCTGACCAGCGCGACGCAGGTCCCGAGCCAGCCCCAGCCGAGTTGCCCGGACATCTGGCGCGTGTGCAGCACCAGCAGCACGCCGGACAGCCCGAGCAGCAGGCCAAGCCATTGCTGCGGCGTGACCCGCTCGCCGAGGAAACGGTTGGCAAGCGTCGAGGTCAGGATCGGCTGCAGACCGGGGATCAGCGCCGACAATCCCGCCGGGACCGAATGATAAATCGCGATGGCGGTGCCCGCGAGATAGAAGCCGTGAACCAGCAGCCCCGCCACAACGCTGTGCCAGGCTTCGGTGCGGTTCGGCCATTTCGGACGCGCGATCGCGACAATGATCGCCATCAGCACCACCACCGCGACCATGCGGATGAACAGGAACGTCAACGGCTCCGCGCCGGCGAGCGCGTATTTGGTGGCGATGAAGCCGCTGCTCCACAGCACCACGAAAATGGCCGGCGCCGCCCGCGTCAGAGCCCGCTCGAATGTGACATTCTGATTCATTTGCGGACCTGATTGCCCGAACGTATGTTAGGCGGCAATCGCCGATTTGCGCGCGGCCGCTCACGCGCAAACACATAACACGCACTCAGACTGACCCTCTCCGGCCAATCCACACTGACATTACGAGGACGAAACCATGGACGTTCGCGCCGCCGTCGCCATTGCCGCAGGCAAGCCGCTGGAAATCACCACTGTGCAGCTCGAAGGCCCGCGCGAGGGCGAAGTGATGGTCGAGATCAAGGCCACCGGCGTGTGCCACACCGACGAGTTCACCCTGTCGGGCGCCGATCCAGAGGGGCTGTTTCCCGCCATTCTCGGCCATGAGGGCGCGGGCGTGGTGGTCGATGTCGGCCCCGGCGTCAACAGCGTGAAGAAAGGCGATCACGTCATTCCGCTCTATACGCCCGAATGCCGCCAGTGCCCGTCGTGCCTGTCGCGCAAGACCAATCTGTGCACCGCGATCCGTTCGACCCAGGGTCAGGGCCTGATGCCGGACGGCACGTCACGCTTCTCGATGGGCGGCAAGCCGATCCACCACTACATGGGCACCTCGACCTTCGCGAACTACACCGTGCTGCCGGAGATCGCGGTGGCGAAAATCCGCGAGGACGCGCCGTTCGACAAGGTCTGCTACATCGGCTGCGGCGTCACCACCGGCATCGGCGCGGTGATCAACACCGCCAAGGTCGAACAAGGCGCGAAAGCGATCGTGTTCGGTCTCGGCGGCATCGGCCTCAACGTGCTGCAGGGCCTGCGGCTCGCGGGCGCCGACATGATCATCGGCGTCGACATCAACAACGACCGCAAGGCGTGGGGCGAACGCTTCGGCATGACGCATTTCGTCAACCCGAAGGAAGTCGGCAAGGACCTCGTGCCCTATCTGGTGGACATGACGAAATCCGGCGCCGATCAGATCGGCGGCGCGGACTACACCTTCGACTGCACCGGCAATGTCACGGTGATGCGGCAGGCGCTGGAAGCGTGCCATCGCGGCTGGGGCCAGTCGATCGTGATCGGCGTGGCGCCCGCCGGGGCCGAGATTTCGACGCGGCCGTTCCAGTTGGTCACCGGGCGCGTCTGGAAGGGCACGGCGTTCGGCGGCGCGCGCGGCCGCACCGATGTGCCGAAGATCGTGGACTGGTACATGCAGGGCAAGATCCAGATCGATCCGATGATCACCCACGTGATGCCGCTGAACGACATCAACAAGGCGTTCGACCTGATGAAGCGCGGGGAATCGATCCGCGGCGTCGTGACGTTCTAACCCGCTTCGTGTCCCGGGCGCGATGCAGCGTCTGACGCTGCTTCGCAGACCCGGGATCGTTCCAAATTCAGAGTGTGAAACGGCCCCGGATCAGCAGCGCGTCACTGCGTGCCGCACCGCATCCGGGGCACGAAGTTTATTTCCGCCCCGGCTTTTGCAACTCGGCGGCGCGACGCCATTTCGCTTCGGTGTAGAGGCGATTGTAGCGCGCGACCTGCCATCCGGTCGCGCCGTCGAGGAAGCCCGCGCGAAACACCAGCGTTTTGACGAACGCCGCCCAGCCGTGCAGCACGGCGCGAAGCGGCGAACTCCTGCGGCCGCGCGCCGCCATCTGCCGCGCCGCCGCGATCGAATAGCGCTCGATCTTGTCTTCGGCGTCGGCCCATGACTCGATCGAATCGTGATCCATCCGGATATCGAGCCTGCCGGTTACGCCATCGACCACCAGACGTTCGTGAACCAGATCGTCGGAAAACCGCGCCCGGCCCCGGCGGAACAGGCGGACGACGTAGTCCGGCGACCAGCCGCAATGATCGACGACGCGCCCGCAGAAGCGCGAGCGCCGCGATATGCGGAAAGCATCCGGCGCGGCCGGATCGGCGATCGCCCGCCTAATCGCCGCGACATATTGCGGATCGATCCATTCGTCGGCGTCGAGCGACAGCACCCAGTCGCCGCGCGCCAGATCGAGCGCGCGATTTTTCTGCGGCCCGAAACCGGGCCAGTCCGCGGTGACCGTGACGTGCGCGCCAAGACCGCGCGCGATCTCCACTGTCCGGTCTGTGCTGCCGCTGTCGACCACGACGATGTCGTCGGCGAACGCCACCGAGCCGAGACAGCGCGCGATGGCGGCTTCCTCGTTCCTGGTGATGACGATGAGGGACAGAGACGGCACGGATCATAACCGGATGTGGGGATTCGGGTTGCATCATACCCTGCCCACAGAGGCAAGCGCGAGACCGTCCTCAGCGCCGCAACTCGGCGATCGCCCGCTGCAGCGGCGCGGGCGACACCTGGATCGGTCCGGCGAACGGCACGTCCATGTCCAGGATGAGATAGATGGCGCCCGCGATCAGCGCGGCGGAGACGATGAGGCTGGTCGCCACCACGGCGTTGCACGGCGCGCGATAGCCGAAACTCGCGAACACCAGCAGCAGCCAGGCCACCATCAGCGCGATGATCGGCATCGGCAGCGTGCCCTCGGACTGCTCGACCAGAATCCAGTGCAGTTCGACGATCCTGTGAAACTGCCGGATCGCGTCGTTCCAGCGCGCGATGTGCTCGGCATCCGCGGGCGTCATCGCGCGCAGCCCATGTCCCACCGCGTCGATCAGGTTTTCGCGCGCGCGGTCCACCACCAGCGGCGTGCTGTTGCGGATGCGCGATGCGGTCTCCTCGGTGTAGGCCAGCAGCCGCTGCCGCGTCTCGCCGGCGTCGGGACCGTACAGGCGCAGCCAGCGGTCAAGCAGGATGATGTCGGTGGAGATGGTGTGGACATTGCGATCCACCGACTCGAAGGTGCCCTTCGCCGAATTGAGCATCAGGCCGAGCACCAGCGACGTCATCACGACGAAGATGTTGGTGATCGCCCGCACCACGGCGAGCGTGTCGTCCTCGCGGTGCCGGGGCGGCAGTTTCGAATGGAACAGCAGGCTTCCGAACGAAGCCGCGACCAGGCCTAGAAAAATCAAAGCGGAAACGACAATTTCGCGCATGGCTGAAAATGGTTTCGCAGAAAGCAGCAGGTCCGCGAAACCAGTCTAGCCCGGTTCAGCGGGACGTCAGAAATCTTCCGGACAGGGATCGACGATCTTCCACAGTTCGACCCCGTTCTTGACCTTCTTCATCTCGGGCGTGAGGCCGCCGTGGCGCGCGATCCACGATTTGATCGCCGGCGTGTAATAGGACATCAGGTCCGAGGTGCCGGCCGAGGTCGTCACCTTGATGCCGAACGTGTAGGCCTTGTCGTAATAGGCCTGATGAAAACCGAGGCTGGCGCGCGGCGTCGCGCAGATTTTCGACGGCGGCACGATGCCGAATACCAGCGTGCAGGCCGAGTTGCAGATGCCGTCGATGATGACCCGCTCGCCGCGCCGGCGGATGCGCTCGTACTTCTCCTTGTACTGCTCGACATAGCCGCCATGGTCGCGCGTGATCCGCAGGTCTGCGCGCGCGGGCGCCACGACCAGCAGCATCGCGATCAGGGACAAAACGAGAGCACGTATCAACGTCGGCAAACCTGTTGAGGCGGCATGGCACGATCCCGCAGCCACCTGACCATCTGACTCTGGCCGGACTGTGTTGGCAATTCGTTAAGCATGACGGCCACGTGTCCTATTCCGCCTGCCCGGCATGGCCAAATCGTGGCGGATGACGAGGTTTTGGGGGGCGAAGGCAGCCATCGCGACATGGTGCCCCGGACGCGGCGCAGCACGAAATTGGTGCGCCGCTGATCCGGGGCCGTTCCACGTTCCGAGCCTGGGACGGTCCCGGGTCTGCGCCGCATCGTGAAGAACGCTGCGCCGCGCCCGGGACAAGGCACGGTGCGCCACTCGGCTGACACCCCCTCATGCCGAGATGGTGGCCTCATCCTTCGAGACGCGCAAAAGTGCGCTCCTCAGGATGCGGAGGTGCACAGCCGGCCTACAAAGGCAGTCTCTACTTGTTCAGATGACGCCGGATCGCGGCCACCGACGGACCGACTTCCTGGATCGCGGCGAACAGGTCTTCCGACGACACGTTGAACCGCCCGGCCCAATAGGCCGTGGCGTTGTCGTCCTGGGTGTCGATGGTCTGCGGCGCGCGCCCGGCAACCTGCGCGGTCACGGCCAGAACATCGGAGACTCTGACAAGGCTGATCATGGCGTGTTCCCGATACCGGAAAGTACCATGGTCAGGCCTCGTCAAAAACCGCGCGGCGCCGGTGGCGTTAACGGAAGGTTTCCGCGCGCCCGCTCAAAACACGTGAGCCACCGGCAGGCCGAACGCCATCGCGCCCGCGTAATGCGCCTGCGGTCCCGATTGCAGCGGATGGAACCGCGCCGCCTGAATATCGCGGAAACATCGCTCCAGCCCGTTGCGGCGATAGAAGCCCGCCCCGCCCGCCAGTTCGAGCGCCAGTTCGACCGTGCGGATGGCATTGTCGGCGAGCAGCGAGCGCCCGATCATCATGTCGTTGACGGTGACGGCCGACGGATCGTTCCGGCCCATGACTTCCAGCATCCAGCGATGCGCGAGTCGCGCGGCCCGCAGCGCCGTCTCCATCCGTCCGGCAAGCTCGAGGCTGTAGGACGTCGGCGGCTTGCGTCTGGCAAGATCGATCGCAAGATCGCGCGCATGTTCGGCAACGCCGAGATAGACCGCGTAGATCAGCGGAAACGCCGTGGTCGCGATGATCTGAAAGGCCGGATGCCATTCGCCGGCCCGGCGGATCAGCGAGACGCCGGCGTCCGGAATGAACAAGTCCTCGATCACGACATCATGCGAGCCGGTACCGCGCATGCCGAGCGCGTGCCACGTATCGGTGACGGTGACTTCCGGCGCTTTCATCGATGCGGCGAAATGAATCACCGCCGGCCCCTCGCCGGTCTCCGTGAGCGCGCTGGTCACCAGCATGTCGCCGGCCGGCGCGCCCGACGTGAAGACCTTGCGCGCGGACACCCGATAGCCGCCATCGACCCGGACCGCCTTGCCCGAGCCGCCGATCCAGTCCGAGCCGCCGCTCGACAGCAGGATCAGTCGCTCGGCGGCAATGCGCTTGAGCAGAGGTTCGGCGGCCATCACTTTCTGGTGACGCCAGCGCCACGCCGGAATCGCGACCTGATGCGTGTGCATCGAGAACGCGAGCGCGGTGGAACTGCAGGCGTGCGCGAGAGTACGTAGCATCTCGGCCAGCTCCGCCACGTCCGCGCCGCCGCCGCCCAGCTCCTGCGGCACGCCCGCCTCCACCAGGCCGGACTCCTTGAGCAATCGGTAATTCTCGGCGACGAAAGCATCGCTTTCGTCGTATTTTGATGCGCGCTCCGCCAGAACCGGCGCGATCTCGCGGGCGACCTTCACGGCATTGCCGGCGCGGTCGAATGCCGCACCCGCATCCGCCGCCAGCATCGATGTGACCTTTCCAAGCATGATGACCCTCCCATCGCATGGTGATGCGCGACGATCGGGGTCAGCACGGCGGGCGTCCAGTTCACGAACTGTACTGCCGGCCTTTCGAGGCTCGCTCTTTCGGATTAGGCTTGCGGATCATCGGTTTTGCGCATCGGTCGTGCGTGGACAACGACGCGGGATGACGTCGATGGACGATCGCGGTGGATATGGCCAGTTCTGTCCGGTGGCGATGGCCGCGGAAATCCTGTGCGCGCGGTGGACGGCACTGGTGGTGCGCGAACTGCTCTGCGGCACGACGCATTTCAACGACCTGCGCCGGGGCGTGCCGCGCATGTCGCCGGCGCTGTTGTCGAAGCGTCTCAAGGAGCTGGAACGCGCGGGCGTCATCCACGCGATCCGCAACGCGAACGGCGGCACCGAATATCACCTCACCGAAGCCGGCGAGGAATTGCGCCCGCTCATTGTCGGCCTCGGCTTCTGGGGACAGCGATGGATCGAGTCGCGGCTGACGCTGAAGAACCTCGACCCGTCGTTGCTGATGTGGGACATGCGCCGTCATCTCAGCCCCGAGCCGCTGCCGCCACGGCGCTGCACGATCCAGTTCAGGTATCCCGAATTGCAGCCGGCGCAGCAGAACTGGTGGCTGGTGGTGGACGCCGGCGCGGTCGATCTGTGCGGCATCGATCCCGGATTCGAGATCGACCTCCTCGTCACCAGTTCCTTGCGCAGCATGACCGCCATCTGGATGGGACTGACGGTGGTGCGCAAGGAGGTCGAGGCCGGCCGGGTCGAGATCGACGGCGATCCCCGCATCGCACACGCGATGCAGGAATGGCTGGGCCTCAGCCCGTTCGCCCCCGAACCGCGCCGCGTCGGCTGACGGCGCGCGAAGTCAGGCGGCGCGGCTTTTATCGATCGCCCGCCGCAGGACAGGCATCACGCGGGCGTCGCCGCACTGGGCCACGTTGAACCGCATGAACGCCGCCGCCGACTGCGACGCGCTGAACACATTGCCGGGCGCGAGCACGATATTCTGCGCCAGCGCGGCGCGCGCCACCTCGGCGGAATCGCACCCCTCCGGCAGGCGGCACCACAGATAGAATCCGCCGCGCGGCATCAGCCACGGCTCGATCCCGATGCGTTGCAGCTTGTCGGCGACATCCCGCCGCGCCCGCGCCAGACGGCGGCGCAAATCCTCGACGTGCTTGCGATAGCCGCCGCCCGCCAGCACATGCGCCACCAGTTCGGTGGCGATCTGACTGGGACCGCCGAAACCGGTGGCGACCTGAAGGTCCACGAGGTCCGCGACCCAATCCGAGCGCGCGGCGATGTAGCCGCAGCGCACCGAAGCCGAGAGCGTCTTGGAGAAACTGCCGATGCGGATCACCCGGTTCAGTCCGTCGAGCGCGGCGAGGCGCGCCGATGGCTCGGGCTCGAAATCGGCGAAGATGTCGTCCTCCACGATGGTGAGATCGTGCGCGGCGGCGGCGTTGAGCAAGCGGTGCGCGGTCTGCGCCGAAAGCGTCGCGCCGGTGGGATTATGCAGCGCCGAGTTGGTCACGTAGAGCCGTGGATGTTCGGCGGCGAGCACCGCCTCGAACGCTGAAAGATCGGGCCCCGACGGGGTGTAAGGCACGCTGACGATCTTCACCTGATGGGCGCGGAGCAATGCGCGGAAATTGAAATAGCAGGGATCGTCCACCACCACCGTATCGCCGGGACGCAACAGGAAACGGCAGACCAGATCGATGGCCTGCGTGCCTGACGCCGTGAGCAGTAGCTGATCCGGCGCTGCCGCGATCCCCTCTTCGGCAAATCGCCCCATCAGAATGCGGCGCAGCCCCGGCGAACCGCGGGTGGCGCCGTAATCCGAGAGAATAGTGTCATCCGCCCGCGCCAGTGCGCGGAATCCCCGGCGCAGCGCGTCGGCCGGCATCCAGTCCGGCGGCAGCCAGCCGCACCCCGGCTTCAGCGCCGACGGATCGGCGTCGAGCGACTGGCGCGACACCCAGAACGGATCGACGGCGAGATCGTGCTGGGGCTGGTTGTCCGCCAGCGCCAGCGGCGGCAGCGCGGTGGCGGACACATAGAAACCGGACCCGGGCCGCGCGCGGATCAGGCCTTCGGCCACGAGGCGATCGTAGGCTTCCACCACCGTGGACGGCGAAACGCCCATGGTCGCCGCGAAGGACCGGATCGACGGCAGGCGATCGCCTGCGGCGAGCGCGCGGCTCGCCACCTTGGCGCGGATCGCTTTCATGACAGTGAGAGTCCGCGTCCCGTTGTCGTCACGTGCCGATCTTGTCGCGCCCAAGTGTATGGCTCCATCGATCAATACAGTTCTGCGGAATTGTATCGATCCGTCCCTGCCGTGACCAGCCGGGATCGTCTATTCCTCGTGCTCTGAGAGTCCGACTCGAAGGACGTCATTGACGTGAGGTGGTTGCGCACCACTCGGTCATGGCCGGATTTAGTCCGGCCATGACCGCATCAGCAGCTACGCTGTGCTCATCCCTCCCCCTTGTGGGGAGGGTGGCGCATTGAAAGCGAAGCGAACAATGCGGCGGGTGGGGTTTGAACAACCATGACTTAATGCGAAGCACCCCCACCCCGGCTTCGCTACGCTCGCCGACCCTCCCCACAAGGGGGAGGGAGAAGAATGCAAGCGACGCCGTTCTTCGAACGGCCATGCCCGGCCATGACGAAAACAGGGATACTGACCACATTTTCGGCTCTGAAACTTAAAAGGACGCGACGCGACATGACCGGCGCAGGCACATCGATCGACGGCTGGGGCAGCGGACTGCTCGGCGTCGTCATCTTCAGCGGCTCCCTGCCCGCGACGCGCGTCGCCGTGTTCGGATTCTCTCCGCTGTTCCTGACGTCCGCCCGCGCCATGATCGCGGCGCTGCTCGGCGCGGCGCTACTTCTGCTGCTGCGGCAGGCGCGGCCCGGACGCGCGGACCTTGTATCGCTGACGATCGTCGCGGTCGGCGTGGTGATCGGCTTCCCGCTGCTGACGGCGCTGGCGCTCCAGCACGTTACGTCGGCGCATTCGATCGTGTTCGTCGGCCTGCTGCCGCTGGCGACCGCGATCTTCGGCGTGCTGCGCGGCGGCGAACGGCCGAAGCCGCTGTTCTGGGTGTTCTCATGTCTCGGCAGCGCGGTGGTGGTCGCGTTCGCGCTGTCGGGCGGCGGCTCCGGATCGCTGACCGGCGACCTGTTGATGATCGCAGCCATCATCCTGTGCGGCCTTGGCTACGCGGAAGGCGCAAAGCTCGCGCGCCGGCTCGGCGGCTGGCAGGTGATCTCGTGGGCGCTGGTTCTGGCCGCGCCGCTGATGCTGGCGCTGACCATCGTCACCCTGCCCGCGTCATGGCAGGACATCGGCGCACCGGCGTGGCTCGGCCTCGCCTACGTCTCGGTGTTCAGCATGCTCATCGGGTTCGTGTTCTGGTATCGCGGCCTCGCCCTCGGCGGCATCGCCAGCGTCGGCCAGTTGCAGCTGCTGCAGCCGTTCTTCGGTCTTGCGCTGGCGTGGCTGCTGCTCGGCGAGCCGGTAGCGTGGACGATGATCGCCGCGACCGGCGTCATCGTCATCTGCGTCGCCTTCGCCCGGCGGTTTGCCTGACCGCAGGGACCCTGCCTGTACCGGGTTCCGTTCCGCAGTGATATAATCGTGTGGTGACTGAATATAATGTCGCGGCCGAGGTTCGCCTCAACGGCCCCGTTCAGGGAGGTGTCCGGTGTCACTGGTCTACAGACCTGCCCGAGCCGACGATCTGGTCACTGCCGACGCGCTGGTGGTGGCCACCATCAACGACCTGACCGTGAAGCACGGCTTCGGCCCGATGGCAGCGACCAGCGCGCCCGGCTTCCAGCTGTTTTCGCTCAGGGACGATCCCGACGGCCTCTGGATCGCGGAGGACAGCGGCACCATTCTCGGATTCGCCTGGAGCTGGGTGTGCGGCGATGTCTGGTTTCTGGCGCAGCTCTTCGTCGATCCCGCCCAACAGGGCGCAGGCATCGGAAACGAGCTGCTGACACGAGCCATGGAGCACGCGCGGAAATCCAACGCGGCCCACAAGGCGCTCATCACATTCACTTTCAACCGTGTGTCGCAAGGCCTCTACATGCGGCACGGCCTTTTCCCCAAGACGCCGATCTACTTTTTCAGCGCCGATCCCGCGCGGGTGCTGGAACGGCTGCCGCAGCCGCCGCTGCGCACCGCCGCGATCGACGGCGCAGACGCCACCATGAAACAACTCGGCGAAATCGACGCCCACGCCATCGGCGTGTCGCGCGAGAAGCACCACCGTTTCCTGCTCGACGATCCCGCGACCACCGGGATGCTGCTTTACGCAGGCAACGATTGCATCGGTTATTGCTATGTCGCGGCCAATGGCCATATCGGGCCGCTGGCGGTCCTGCGCGGCGGCGCCCTTCGCGATGCCTTCACGACGGCGTTGAGGCTGGCGGCGGATCGCTCCCCCGGAAAAATATCGGCGTTCCTGCCCGGTACCTGCGTCGATGCACTGAACCTCGCGGTCGATCACGGCATGCGCATCACCTTCCCGATGCTGTTGATGGCCTCGCCGGGTTATGGCGACTGGGCGCATTACCTGCCGCGCAACCCGGGCTTCATGTGACCGCCGCTCAGGCCGTCTCGCCTAGCGTTCGGTGCGCAGCCGCAACTCGGTCTTCAGCACCTTGCCATAGCTGTTCTTCGGCAACTCGCCGGTGAAGACATAACGCTTCGGCTTCTTGAAGGACGCGATTTCCTGCCGGCACCAGCTCTCGAGATCGCCGTCGGTGGCCGACGCGCCCGGCTCGAGCACCACGAACGCCACGACCTGCTCGCCCCATTCGGCCTCCGGCTCGCCGACCACGGCGACTTCGAGCACCGCCGGGTGGCGCAACAGCACTTCCTCGACCTCGCGCGGATAGATGTTGGTGCCGCCGGAGATGATGACGTCCTTGGAACGATCGGTGAGATAGAGGAAACCGTCGTCGTCGAGATGGCCGAGGTCGCCAGTGCGCAGCCAGCCGTCCCGGATCGCTTCGGCCGTGGCCTTCTCGTTGTTCCAGTAACCCAGCATCACGGTCGGGCTTTTCACCTGGATTTCGCCGGTCTGGTTCGGCCCGAGGATGGCGTTGTCCGGAGCGGCGATCCGCAACGCGACGCAGCTTTGCGCGATCCCCACCGAGGCGCGGCGCTCCCGCCAGCGCGGCTGCGATTCATCGGCCACCAGTTCGCGAGGCAGCGCCGAAATCGTCATCGGCGTTTCGCCCTGTCCGTAGATCTGGGCGAAGCGCGGACCGTACAGCGTCAGCGCCTCGTCGATGTCGTTGGCGTACATCGGACCGCCGCCATAGATGATGGTGCGGATTCCCTCGCCGTCGAATCCTGCCTGCCGCGATGCCGCGATCAGGCGCTTCACCATGGTCGGCGCGGCAAAGAACACCAGATTGCCGTGCGACTTCGCCAGCGCGATGATTTCGTCGCTGTCGAAACCGCGCGAGGCCGGCACCACATGCGCGCCGCCGGCGCGGGTCTGCGCCATCATGTAAAGCCCGGCGCCATGCGACATCGGCGCGGCGTACAGCATGTGATCGTCGATGCGCGGGGTGTCCACGTTCTGCGTGTAGCACAGCGACATAAGCACAAGGTTACCGTGGCTGAGCATCACGCCTTTCGGACGCCCGGTGGTGCCCGATGTATAGAACAGCCAGGCGAGATCGCTGCCCTCCAGCGTCACCGGCGGGCGGACCGATGCCGTCGCGCCGACCGGGGCGGACACCTTCACCTCGCGGATGCGGTCGTTTCCGGCGAACACGTCGCCGTCGCTGGTGAACACCAGCGACGCGCCCGCGTTCTCGACGATCCACTCCGCCTCCCGGGGATGGAGCTTGGCGTTGACCGGCACCACGACCACGCCGCTCCACCAGCACGCATAAAGGATCTCGATATATTCGGGCGCGTTCCTGGCGAAGATCGCAACGCGGTCGCCTCGCCTGACGCCGTACACCGTCGCGAATTCTTCGCTGCGATTGCAGACGGCCTGAAGCAGCGCGGCGTAATCGTGGAACACCGCATCGCCGTCGAGCACCGCCGGGCGTCCGGGCCAGCACAGCGCGGTCTGATAGAGCCAGTTGGCAATATTCATCTGTTCACCTCAAGCCGTGTCCGCGCGGCGATTGCGCCCGGATTTACGCATCCTTATCCGGCGCGAACACCGGGGCCATGACGCCGTCCTTCTCGGCGCGGAACTGCACGCGCACGCGCTGACCGATCTCGAGGCTGTCGGGATCGCAATCGACGATATTGGTGAAGATCGACACCGATTCATCGAGCGTGACGTAGCAGGGCACCTGCCCTCCGCCGCGCCGCATCACCGTGAACGAGTAGATCGTGCCCTTGCCGGACGCTTCCACCCACTCGGTCTTGCCCGCGCCGCAGTGAGGACAATGGACGCGCGGATACCAATGATGCGCGCCGCAAGCCTCGCAGCGCTTGATCAGCAGGCGTCCCTCGGCCGCGCCGCGCCAGAACGCAGCGGTCTCCGCGTTGCCGAAGGTCTGCGGATCGAGCGCCTCCGGTTTGTTGTCGCCAGCCATCATGCTTCCCTTTCCAGAATGACCACGCTGCCCGCATGACGAAAGCCGAGCGAGCCGCCGATGCCGCTGGCCACCGCCAGATCGCAGTTCGGCACCTGCACGGCGGGATGGGCCTCGCCGCGCAACTGGCGCACGGCCTCGATGATCTTGGTCATGCCGCCGCGATTGTTGGGATGGTTGTTGCACAGGCCGCCGCCGTCGGTGTTGAAAGGCAGACGGCCGACGCCGGAGATCAGGTTGCCGTCGGCCACGAAACGGCCGCCCTGCCCCTTCCCGCAGAAACCCAGATCCTCGATCTGCATCAGCACGGTGATGGTGAACGAGTCATAGATCGAGGCGTATTTGATGTCCGCGGGCGTGATCGCAGCTTCCGCGAAGGCACGCGGCGCGGCATTGGCGATGGCCGAATAGGTCAGATCGACCTGGCCGCCGTTCTGACCCTTCATCGCCTCTCCCATGCCGATCACGCCGACGCGGGGCCGATTGAGCTTCGCCGCGACCTCGGCGCTGGTGACGACCAGCGCGCCGCCGCCATCGGTGATGACGCAGCAATCCAGCCGATGCAGCGGATCGGCCACCAGAGGCGAGTTCACCACCTCCTCCACCGTCACCACATCCTTCAGCAGGGCGCGCGGATTGTGCTGCGCGTGATGGGACGCTGCCACCTTCACCCAGGCGAGTTGTTCGCTGGTGGTACCGAACTCGTGCATGTGGCGCTTGGCGCACATGGCATAAGAACCGGCGATGACGTTGCCGTAGCGCAGTTCGAATGGAATGTCGGGTTGCGCGTGATGATAGGGCCGCGCCGCCGTGCCGGTCTGCGCGCCCTCGGCGCGCGGCCGCCCGCCGAGCGTGATCAGCGCGACGCTGCACTTTCCGGCCTCGATCGCCTCCACCGCATGGGCGACGTGGATCATGTAGGAGCAGCCGCCGGTATCGGTGGTGTCGATATGGCGCAGTTTCAGGTTGAGATAATCGACGATCGCGAAGGCGCCGAAGCCCGGCATGTCATTGCCGCAGAAAAATCCGTCGACATCGTTGAGGCCGAGCCCCGCATCGGCCAGCGCGCCGAGCGCCGCCTCCATGTGAAGCTGCGGGATCGTCTTGTCCGTCGCCAGACGCGTGGGATGTTCATACGCGCCCATGATGTAGGCGCGGCTTTTGCGTTTGCTCATGATTGCCCTGTTGATCTCAGTTCCTGCCGATCTGGAAATCCGCCAGCTTGTCGCCGCTCTCGGCCATCCGGCGCAGCAGCGGCGCGGGACGCAGATCATCGTCGCCCGTCCGGTCTGCCATCGCCTCGAGCGCGTCGGCGACGGTCTTCAGCCCGCAGCTTTCGGCGTAGTGCATCGGCCCGCCCTTATCGCGAGGCCAGCCATAGCCGTGCAGATAGACGACATCGATATCGCTCGCGCGCTCGACGATGCCTTCGGCGAGAATGCGGAAGCCTTCGTTGATCAGCGGAAACAGCAGGCGCTGATGAATCTCCTCGCGGCCGACCTTGCGCTGGGCGACGCCGAGCCGCTTGGCGACCCCCGCGACCATCTCCATCACGTCCGGATCATCGACGCCGGCGCGCGCCCCCTCTGGATAGAGGTAATAGCCCTTGCCGGTCTTCTGGCCCCAGCGGCCCGCATCGGCGATGGTGTCGACCGGCTCCATGCGCTCGCCGCGCGCCTGACGCAGACGCCAGGCGACATCGACGCCAGCCAGATCCTGCATCTGGCACGGCCCCATGCGGAAACCGAAATCGGTGAGAACGGTGTCGATCTCGCGGGGCGAACAGCCTTCGAGCAGCAGCTTCTGGGTCTGCACCGTGCGCTGCCACAACATGCGATTGCCGACGAACCCGTAACAGACGCCGACCACCACCGGCACCTTGCCGGTCTTGCGGGCGAGATCGATCACCGTCGCCAGCGTTTCGGCCGACGTCGCCTCGCCGCGCACGATCTCCAGCAGCTTCATGACATTGGCCGGGCTGAAATAGTGCATGCCGACGACGCGATCGGGACGGTCCGTCTCCCGCGCCATGTCATCGATGTTCTGATACGAGGTGTTCGAGGCGAGGATGGCGTGCCGGGGCGCCAGACGCGACAGATCGGCGAAGACCTTCTTCTTCAGCCCCATGTCCTCGTAGACCGCCTCGATCACCATGTCGGCGTCGGCGACGCCCTCTTCGAGGCCGACGAACCACGAGAAGCGCGCCTGCGCCGCTTCGGCAGCGGCCGCCGTCATGCGCCCGCGCCTGACCTGATCCTCGTAGGTCTTGGCGAGACGTTCCCGCGCCGCTGCAAGACCGGCCTCCGCGGCATCGACCACGCGCACGGCATACCCGGCATTGGCGAGGGTGATGGCGATCCCGCCGCCCATCGTGCCCGCTCCGATCACCGCGACCGTCTTGACGCCGGCGCGCGGCGTATCGCGGGTGACGCCCCGCACATGGTTCGCGGCGCGCTCCGCGAGGAAGGCGTGGATCATCGCCTGCGCCACTGCGCCCTGACGCAGCCTGGTGAAAGCCTCGAACTCGCGGGCTAGCGCATCGTCGAACGCGTGCTCGAACGTGTCGCGGACCGCTTCGACCGCCACCCTGGTGGCCTGCTTGCCGTCGTGCAGATACGCCTGCGCCTTCGCATCGAACGCGGCGCGCGCCTCGGCGAGCGAGGCAGCAGCGCCCTGCGGCGAGCCATCGCGCACCCGCGGCAGCGCCGCATCGCTCTCGGCCAGTTTGCGCACCATGCGGAAGGCTTCGTCGAGCAGTCCATCGGCAACGACGGCATCCACCGCACCGAGACGCAGCGCTTCGTCCGCGCCGATCGCCCGGCCGGTGACAATCATGTCCAGCGCGGTGGCCGCGCCAACCACGCGCGGCAGACGCTGGGTGCCGCCCGCTCCCGGGATGAGGCCGAGCGTCGTTTCCGGCAGGCCGACCTTGATGCCGGCCTGCGCCACGCGCGCGTGGCACCCGAGCGCGACCTCGAAGCCGCCGCCCAGTGCGGCGCCCTGCATGGCCGCCACCACCGGCTTTTTCATTCCTTCCACGTAGGACAGGAAATCGCCGATGGTCAGGCCGGTGCGCGGTGCGTTGATCAGCTTGATGTCCGCGCCCGCGATGAACACTTTCCCCGTCCCCGTCAGCACGACGCCGCGCACCGACGGATCGGCATCGGCCTTGCGGATCAGGTCATTGAGCTTGAGCCGCACATTGGGAGACAGCGCGTTGACGGGCGGATTGTCGACCCGCAGCACCGCAATCGAGTCGACGACATCGTAAACCACTCCTTCGGCCATTCGCTTCTCTCCGTTCAGGCTCTTTTTGTGTGATCAGGCAACCGCGCGCTGCAACGCGGGCTGGAACGCGCGAATGCGCTGGCGATGACGCGCGGGCGTCCCGAGCCATGCGTTGAGCTGCATGATCCGCTTGACGTAAAGGCTGACGTCGCATTCGTGGGTGTAGCCGATGGCGCCGTGCATCTGGATCGCGCCGCGCGCGGCCAGGAACGCCGCATCGCCGCAACGGCTCTTGCAAGCGGCGACGCGCGCGACGCTCTGCGCATCGCCCTCGGCGTGGAGACGCGCGGCGTTCGACAGCACCGAGTTCGCGAGCTCGAGCTGAACGAAAATGTCGGTCGCCGCGAATTGCAGCGCCTGATAGCTGCCGATAGTGCGGCCGAACTGCTTGCGGCCGCGCAGATAGTCCAGCGTCAGCTTGAACACCGCTTCCGCCGCGCCGACCATTTCCGCCGACGCCGCAAGCCGCGTGAGGTCCAGCACCTTGTTCAGACAGGCCGCGCCGCGATCGGGCGCGCAGATGATCGCCTCGCCCGCAACCGTCACGCGCTCCAGAACGACCGAGGACGACTCGGTGCGGTCCACGCCCATGGCGCGCTGGACCGTCATGGACGGCGTCTGCGCCGGCAGCCAGGCCAGCAGAACGCCACCGTCGGTCTTGGCGGCGACGATGATCGCATCCGCATGGCTCGCCCACGGCACGAAGCGCGCGGCGCCGTCGAGCACCCAGCCGTTGCCGCTTCGGGTCGCCGTCACGCCGCAGTCAGCAGCGTCGAGGTCGCCGCTGCCGCCCTGCCACGCGAGAGTGGCGATGGTCTCGCCGCTGTATAGCTCTTCGAGTTTTGCGGCGAACGCCGGATTGGCCGCGTCCGCGAGAATGCCCGCGGCCATGACTCCGCTGGCCAGCACCGGCTCGGGCAGCACCTTGCGTCCGAGTTCGCGATGCAGCGCAACAAGATCACGGGCATCGAGTTCGCCTTCCGACATCGCCAGCATGCCGACCCAGCCGAGCTGGCAAAGCTGCCGATAGAAGGCGCGATCGAACGACCGCTTCTCCGCGCTGGCGCGCAACGCCGAGATCGGATGCGACGACAGGAAATCCTCCGCGTTCGCTCTCAGGATGCGCCTGTGTTCCGGTTCGTGCGCGGTGATTGCCTTGGCGAACATGCGAGCCTCCCTTTTTTTTGAAATTACGAATTCTATTGCATGTCCATTTTGGATGGTCAACAATGCGAATAGCGTTTATATATTTGAACAACCCGGGAAGGCACTCATGGCGACGTTTGACTATTCGAAGGCTTCCGTGTTCGTCGCGGGAGGCACGAGCGGCATCAATCTCGGCATCGCCGATGCCTTCGCCGCGGCAGGCGCGCATGTCGCCGTCATGAGTCGCACCGCCGACAATGTGAAGGCCGCGGTCGCGCAGCTCGAGCGCCACGGCGGCAAGGTTCTCGGATTGATCGGCGACGTCCGGCGCATGGATCAGGTGCAGGCTGCCATGAAGAGCGCGCACGATGCGCACGGCCCGTTCGACGTGCTGGTGTCGGGCGCCGCCGGCAACTTCCTGTGCCCGGCGACCGACCTGTCGCCCAACGGCTTCAAGGTCGTGATCGATATCGACCTGCAGGGCACCTTTCACGTGATGCGCGCGGGCTTCGACTTCGCGCGCAAGCCGGGCGCGTCGTTCATCAACGTTTCGGCACCGCAATCGGTGTCGCCTGCCCCCATGCAGGTCCATGTCTGCGCCGCGAAGGCCGGACTCGATCAGGTGATGCGCGTGCTGGCCCTCGAATGGGGCGAATACGGCATCCGGGTCAATTCGATCATGCCCGGCCCCATCGAGGGCACCGGCGGGCTGGACAAGCTGCTGGCGGAAACCGAGCGCAGCCGTTTCGAGAGCCGCGTGCCGCTGCGCCGCGTCGGCCAGAAGGCCGACGTCGCCAACATGGCACTGTTTCTCGGCTCGCCGCTGGCGAGCTACGTCACCGGCGCGCTGATTCCGGTCGATGGCGGCACCGTGCTGCTCGGCGGCCGCAACTATGCGGGCGAGCCCAAGGCCACCCCGCGCACCTAATCCGCATCGTCAATCAAGAACGCAAAACCTCAGGGAGCAGGAAACCATGTCCCAGCAAACTTCAGCCACCTCCGAACCGGCCCTGCGCGTCTCGCAGGATGGCGGCGTCACCGTCTGGCAGATGAACCTGCCCCACCTGCGTAATCCGCTGTCGGTCGATCTCAAGAACGCCTTCACCGAAAACATGGAAGCGTTCGCCAGCGATCCGGCGCAGCGCGTGCTGATCGTCACCGGCAAGGACGCCGCGTTCTGCGCCGGCGGCGACCTGCGCACCATGGACGATACGCCGGGCACCATGGCGACGCGCGAGCGCATGCACGTCTCGCACGCCTTCGTGCGGCGGTTCGCGCGCGTCGAAAAGCCGATCATCATGGCGGTCAACGGCGCGGCGGTCGGCGCCGGCGCCTCGCTCGCGATGCTGGGCGACATCATCGTGGCGTCCGAATCCGCCTACTTCGCCGCCGGCTTTCCGCGGGTGGGCGTGATGCCCGATCTCGGCCTGCTGTGGACGCTGCCGCGCGTCGTCGGTCTTGCACGGGCCAAGGATTTCGTCATGAGCAACCGCACCTACACGGCGCAGGAAGCATCGCAGATCGGCATGGTGAGCCGCGTGCTGCCCGACGAAGGCTTTCTCGATCAGGTCAGGGAGCTTGCCGCTGGCATCGCGCGCGGTCCGGGCGTATCCATCGGCATGTCGAAACTGCTGATGGATGCCGGCCTCAACGACACGCTCGACGCCTATCTTTTGCGCGAGGAAATGGGACAGGCTGTGGTATTCGGCACCGAAGATTTCCTTGAAGGTACGCGCGCATTCCGCGAAAAGCGGCGGCCGATGTTCAAGGGCAGATAGCGTGATAGTCTGGCCGCTGCGCCGCTGGGGTCAGCGGCCATCCAACCAGGTGACGGTATTTTCGGGGCAAGCATGAAAGGAATCAAAAAGACGCAGACGCGACAGGCGTCCCCCCGATCCGCCGACCGCCTGCTGACCATTCTCGAGATTCTCGCCGAAGAGGACGAGGGCATGACCCTCGCCGCGATCAGCCGGCGAATCGCAACCCCGAAGAGCAGCGTTCTCAACCTGATGCGCGCGCTCACCCAGTGGGGTTTTGCCGATCATGCCGACGGCATCTATCGTCTGGGTGGCCGCTCCTTCACCCTCGCCTCGGCGATTGTCGCCCGCAGGAGTTTTCCCGAGGCCGCGCTGCCTGCGCTGCATCGGCTCGCGGAAACCACGCAGGAAACCGCAATGATCTGCGCGGTGGTGCCGGGCGGAGACGAACTCGCCTACATCGCCAAAGCCGAATCCAGCCAGGCGCTGCGCTTTGCGGCGACCGTGGGCGACCGCCGTCCGCTCTATTCCACCGCGGGCGGGCTGGCGATCCTCGCCTATCTGCCCAAGCGCTTTGTCGACGACTATCTGAGCCGCACCAAGTTTCTCAAGCTCACCGAGCACACCAAGACGAGGCGCGCCGACATCGAGGCGATGCTGCAGGAGGTGCGCAAGCGCGGCTATGCGCTGACGACCGGCTCCTCGACGCTCGGCCTGACCGCCGTCGCGGTACCGCTGTTCGGCAGCCGGGGGCTGATGGGCGGCCTTGTCCTTGGCGCGCCGAGCGAGCGTTTCAAGCTCAACAGCAAGCGCCTGATCGCGGAAACCGTCGCGACCGCGCGCCAGATCTCCAAGATCCAGGGCCAGATCAGCGACACCCAGTCGCTCTAGACGCCTGATCGCTCCGGACGCTCCGAATGTGCGGCGAGACGATCCACTGAAACAGAAAGAGCGCCATCGTTCCACGCGAACGATGGCGCTCCTGTTTGCGCATCCTCGCGAGGACGCGGGAGCGGATCACATCCGGTTCGGCAGCACCATGACGATCTGCGGGAACACGGTGAGCAGCACGACCACCACGGCCTCCGCCGCCATGAACCATGTCAGGCCGCGGAAGATCGTGCCGAGGCTGATCTTGTCGCCGACGATCCCCTTCACCACGAAGGCGTTGAGCCCCACCGGCGGCGTGATCAGCCCGATCTCGATGAACTTGATCACCATGATTCCCATCCACACCTTCTCGTAGCCGGCGGCTTCGAAGAACGGCAGGAAGATCGGCACGGTGAGCAGAAGCAGCCCGAGCGGATCGAGGAACATGCCGAGGACAAGATAGATCATCCCGACGAACAGCAGCAGCAGCAGCGGACTATCCGCCATCGTCCCGGCGAGGCCGGCCATGTATTGCGGCAGGCCGCAGAAGGTCAGGAAGCGGCTGAAGAAGATGGCGCCGAACGAGATGAACAGGATGGTGGCGGTGCTCTTGAGCGAGTCGGTCATCGCGGAGCGGATCACCGTCCAGGTCAGGGTCCGGTTCATCGCGGCCATGACCAGCGCGGCGAACGCACCCACCGCCGCCGCCTCGGTCGTCGTCGCCAGACCGCTATAAAGAGAGACGACGACGATCAGGATCAGGACCGGCAGTTGCCATGTGCCCGCCAGCGCGGCGAAGCGCTCGCCCCACGTGATCTTTTCCTTGAGCGGCGGAGCAAGGCCCGGATTCACCGAACACCGCGCCACGATCATGACCGCATAGACCACCGCCGTGAGAATGCCGGGAAGAATGCCGGCGATGAACAGCTTGCCGATCGAGGTCTCGGTCATCATGCCGAAAATGATCATCATGATGCTCGGCGGGATCAGCGAACCGAGGGTGCCGGCGGCGGCGACGACGCCGGTGGCCAGGCCGGGGTGATAACCGTAGCGTTCCATTTCCGGCAAGGTCAGGCGTCCCATCGAGGCCGCCGTGGCCATGCTCGATCCGGACGCCGCGGCGAAACCCGCGCAGCCGAAATTGGTGGCGACGGCCAGACCGCCGGGAAGCCAGGCGAACCACATGCGCATGGTCTTGAACAGGCTCGAGGTCAGCCCCGAGTAATAGGCGATCGAGCCCATCAGCAGGAACATGGGAATCGAGGACAGTTCCCACTTCGCGACGAATGCGTATGGCATGCTGCGCGCCGCGCCATACACCGCATCGAAGCCGCGAATGAAGCCGATGCCGACCAGCGAAACCGCGCCGAGCGCGACCGCGATCGGAACGCGCAGCGCCAGCAATACGAACAGAACGAGGATTCCCGAGAATCCGATCATCAACGGTGTCATGAAAGGCTCCAGGTCAATGGGTCGCCGACCCGCGCGCAGGCGACCGCCCGGAGCGGAAGCTTCCGGCGAGTTGCGCGAGGATGACCAGACACATTGCGGCAAGTCCGAGAGGCACGAGCAGACGCGAGGGCCAGAGCGGAAGGTCGGTCTGGAAAATCGTCACGACCTCCTCGCGCGAGAACGAACGCACGGTCTCCTGCCATCCCCAGTAGGCGATGAAGCCGGTATAGGCGAGCGTGCAGAACTGCGCGGCGCGGTCGACCCACAGGCTGAGCGTAGCGGGGAAAAACTGCGCAACGACCTCGACGAACACATGCCCATGCTCTTCCTGGACACGGCCCAGCGGCATGAACACGACAGCCACCATGTAGAAATAGGTGACGTACTCCAGCGTGCCGACGATGTTCGTTCCGAGAATGAAACGGCTGAACACATCGATGCAGATGTGCAGCATCATGGCTGACATGGCGACCGATCCGGCAACCATCAGCAGCGAGGAGGCTGCCCGGACGAGACCGGGCACCTCCTCCTGTTGTGCGGCTGGCGTATCCATCGTCGCTCAGCGGACCTTGCTGTAGATGTCGGTCTCGAGAGCCTTGGCGTAGCCGTCCCAGTCGGTGCCGATGTCCTTCGCCTTGCCTTCCCACTTGGTGATCAGGGTCTGGAAGGTGGCGAACAGCTTGTCGGGATCCTTGACGCCCCGGCTCTCGGCCAGCTTCTTGACGCGAACGAGTTCGTCCTTCTTGAACTTGTCGAGCGCGGCGACCAGCGCCGGATCGGGATCGGCGAACACGACGCCGGCGGCCTTCGCCACTTCGATGGCCTTGTGATCCGCTTCAATGGCGCCCTTGGTCAGGTTGGCCATCGCCTTCGGAATGTTGCCGATGAACGCAGCCTTCTCGGTTGCGCTCAAGCCGTCCCAGACATTGGTGTTCGCATTATAGACGTGGCCGCCGTGGAAGGTGCCGATCGGCAGCTTGACCACATACTTGACCACCTCGAACAGCGAATAATTGGTCAGCGCCGCGATGTTGATCATGGTGCAGTCGACCTGCCCGCGCTGCAGCGCTTCATACTGCTCGCCCGAGGTGACGTTCACCGGCGTCGCGCCGATCGCCTTTGAGAAGATCGCCCACGCGGCGGTGGCGCGGATGCGCGCGCCCTTCAGCGACTCGAGCGTGGGAAACGGCTTGTTGCACATCAGATGATAAGGCGATGCGGCGTAGATCGCCATGATCTTGAGATTGTTGTCCTGGCCTTCCTTGAGGCAGCTCGGACAGTTGAGCAACTGCATCTCGTTGATGGCGCCGGTCATGCTCACGGCGTCGGTGCCGAGCATCGCCAGTTCGGTGAGGATGGAGCTCGTCTTGAGATCGTTGGGCGTATAGAAGTCGACGATCATCGTCATGTCGACCAGGCCGTCGCGAACGCCCTGCAAGGAGTCGCGTCCGCTGACCAGCGTGCCGTCCGCCGCGAGCTTGAACGTGAGCGAGCCCTTGGTCGCTTCTTCGACCGCCTTCATCCACGGCAGAACGCTATCGACGTTGGTGGCATGCCGCGCGCTGAGATACGAGCCGTAAGTCAGCGTCTTGGCGACGGCCGGCGCCGACACCAGAGCGAGCGCCGCAACGCCCGCGGCAAGACGAACCAGATGCTTCATTGAAACCCTCCCTCTCGGCACGCCATTTCATTGCGACGTGCACTTTTCTGGATGTTGTCAGTAGCAGGCAAACCGTCATCGTTCAACAATAAAAATCTCGTTCGTATATCTGACCGATGCCGGGCGCGTGCGCAGACGCCTCTTCGTTCAGAAATAAAAATGGCATTCCTATAATTGACCGGCTGGCGTGCGAGCGTTACGTTTTGCCCTTCGCGCCGAGAACGTCATCGCGCGACGAGGGAGAGCCTGCAAAAATGACCGATTACAATTCGATGCCCGAGGCGGAATTCCGCGCGATGGTCCGCGACTACGTTCTCAGTATTTTCCCGCCGGAGTTGCTGCACGTCGCCCGGCGCGTCGGCCCGCTGGATGTGGCCGACTACAACAAGAAGATGTCGCAGAAGGGCTGGATCGCTCCGGCGTGGCCGGTCGAGCATGGCGGAATGGGCCTCGACATTCCGCACCAGATCGCGTTCGCCGACGAATTGAGCGCGATCGGCGTCCCGCGCCTGCATGAAATGGGACTGGTGATGCTCGGGCCGCTGCTGATGGGCTTCGGCACCGAACAGCAGAAGGCCTACTACCTGCCGAAGATCATCAGCACCGAACACATCTGGTGTCAGGGCTATTCCGAGCCGAACGCCGGATCGGACCTCGCCTCGCTGCGTCTGTCCGCCGTTCGCGACAACGACCACTGGGTGCTGAACGGCCAGAAGATCTGGACCACCATGGCGCACCAGTCGAACATGATGTTCCTGCTGGCGCGCACCGATCCCGCGCCGCGCATCCGCCAGGAAGGCATCAGCTTCTTCCTCATCGACCTCAAGACGCCCGGCATCACCGTGCGCCCGATCCGCACGCTGTCCGACGAACTGGAATTCTGCGAGGTGTTTTTCGACAACGTGCGGATTCCGGCCGACAGTCTCGTCGGCGAACTGCACAAAGGCTGGACCATCGCCAAGGCCCTCCTCGGCCATGAGCGCCTGTTCGTCGGCAGCCCGCGCTACGTGAAGGGCGCGATCGATCGTCTCGACCAGTTCGCCGCCAGCGCCGACAGCGAGCTGACCGGATTCAGCGAGGAGCGCTACACGAAACTGCGCCTCGACTACGAGGACTTCCTGACGCTCTACGCCGACTATTCCAACTTCGTGAAGAACGGCGGCGAGCTGGGCGCGGAAGCCTCCATCCTGAAAATGCTCAGCTCCGAAACCTACCAGGCCGTCACCGAGGAAATTCT
Organism: Afipia sp.; assembly: GCA_051954725.1. Lineage (GTDB taxonomy): Bacteria > Pseudomonadota > Alphaproteobacteria > Rhizobiales > Xanthobacteraceae > Afipia. The sequence continues at coordinate 155,031 of JBQCHK010000033.1, forward strand.
CGCCATCACCGGCGACCTCGGCGTGGTCTCGAACGACGACAACGCCGAGCAGGCCGAAGGCGCGACGATGTTCTTCCAGTCGCGGCCCTCGACCATCGCCGGCGGGACAAGTCAGGTCCAGCGTGGCATTATCGCCAAGGCCGTCCTGAACCTTCCGAGCAACTGATCGCGCGCCCGCCGCGATCCTCGTCCCAGCCTTTCGCGAGTACGTCATTCATGGACAAGACCTACGACTTCGCCTCGATCAACGCCCTGCTCGAGCCGTCTTCCGTCGCCGTCATCGGCGCATCGTCCGACCGCAGCCGCATCGGCGGCAGGCCGATCTGGTGGATGCTGGAAGCCGGCTTCAAGGGCCGGATCTATCCGGTCAATCCGAACCGTTCGGAGATTCAGGGGCTGCGCGCCTACCCCTCGATCGCCGACCTGCCCGAAGCGCCCGACGCCGCGATCATCGCGGTGCCCGCCGCGCACGTCGCCGACACCCTGCGCCAGCTCGGCGCGCGCGGCTGCAAGGCGGCCATCGTGTTCTCCTCCGGCTTTGCCGAGATCGGCGAGGACGGCGCGAAAGCCCAGGCCGAACTGGCGCAGGTCGCGCGCGAGAACGGACTGCGCATGCTCGGCCCCAACTCGCTGGGCCTGTTCAACGCGCGCTGCGCCTGGTTTCCGACCTTCACCACCACCTTCGAGACCGGCTGGCCGATCGACGGCGGCGTCAGCATCGTCAGCCAGTCCGGCGCGTTCGGTTCGCATCTGGCGACGCTGGCGCGCAACGCCGGGATCGGCGCGCCGCTGTGCGTGATGACCGGCAACGAGGCCGACGTCTCGGTGGGCGAAGTGATCGGCTGCCTCGCCTCGGATCCGCGGACGCGCGTCATCGCCGCCTATATCGAAGGCGTCAAGGATGGCGGCGCGCTGATGGCGGGCCTTGCCGCAGCGCGCGACGCCGGCAAGCCGGTACTGATCATGAAGGTTGGACGCAGCCAGCTCGGCGCGCAGGCGGCGGCGTCCCATACCGCCTCCATCGCCGGCGACGATCGCGTCGCCGATGCCATCTTCGAGGAGTTCGGCGCGATCCGCGTCGAGTCGGCGGACCAGTTGCTGGACTTCGCGCGGGTCGCCGCGCACGGCATCTACCCCGCCCCCAACCGCCTTGGCGTGCTGAGCGTCAGCGGCGGCGCGGGCGTGCTGATGAGCGACGCCGCCGAGGCATGGGGCGTGGATATGCCGCAGATGCCGAAAGCGACGCAGGAACGGCTGCTGAAGATCGTGCCGTTTGCATCGTTCCGCAATCCGATCGACTGCACCGCGCACATCATCAACGACACCTCGCTGCTTCATACCTGTTTCGAGGCGATGACCACCGAAGGCAATTATTCGTCGATCATCGCGTTCTTCGCCCAGGTCGCGGGAACGGAAAAATTCGGCAAGCTTCTTCACGCGGAGATCAGCGAAAAGCGCGAGCGTTTCCCGAACACCCTGATCGTGCTGGTCGCGGTGGTTTCGGCCGAACAGCGCAAGACCTATGAGGCGCTCGGCGTCACCGTGTTCGAGGATGCCGACCGCGCGGTCGCCGCGGTCGCCGCCATGGGCAAGCTCGGTGCGAGTTTCGCCGCGCGCGGAAAAAAACCCGCCCTCGCCGCAGCGGCGCCGATCGCATTGCCGAAAACGACGCCGAGCGAAGCCGACGCCAAGGCGCTTCTCGGCCGCCACGGCGTGAGTTTCGCCGAGGAGCAGGCCTGCGCCGACGCGGACGCCGCCGTTGCGGCGGCCCGCCGCATCGGCTTTCCCGTGGTGATGAAAATTCTGTCGCCGGACATCCTGCACAAGACCGAAATCGGCGGCGTGCTGGTGGGCGTGTCGAGCGCCGAAGACATCGCGGAAGGATTTCGCACGTTGATGGCGCGGGCCAAAGACAAGGCGCCGCGCGCGCGCATCGAGGGCGTGCTGGTGGCGCAAATGGTCAGCGGCGGCACCGAGGCGATCATGGGGATCAAGCAGGACCCGGTGTTCGGCCCGATCGCGGTGTTCGGCCCCGGCGGCATCTATGCCGAGCTGATGAACGATTCAGTGCTCCGCCGCTGCCCGTTCACCGCCGCCGAGGCGCGCGACATGATCGAGAGTACGCGCATCGCCGCCATCCTGAATGGCGCGCGCGGGCGGCCCGCCGCGGATGTCGAGGCGGCGGCGCAGATGCTGGCGAACCTGTCGCGCTTTGCGGCCAGCGCCGAAGGTCGACTGAAAAGCATCGACCTCAATCCGGTGGTAATCCTCGACAAGGGCAAGGGCGCAGTGGCGCTCGACGCGCTGATCGAGGTTACTCCGGAATAAGGTCTGCCAAAGGCTGACGACAAAAAGACCCGTGAGGCTCCCCGCCTCGCGGGCCTTTTCACGTGCGGCGCAAAACTGCGACACGCCGCATGATGGCGGCCCATGAAACAGATGGCGTGCTGCTGGATGGCGTGAGCGAGACGCCGGCCAAGAAACGGCCGGACGTTATCCATGGCGTTCAAGATCGATCATCGCGCCCGCCGTCTCTTCTCTTCCCTGCCCCGTATCACAAGCGTTTGAGATTGACATCGATCAAAACCGGTAACCCGCCCGAGGGTTAAACAGAAGCCGATCTATTTCGAGAGATGAGCGGAGGGTAGCATGCGCAAGTTTCTGTTGAGTTCTGCTGCTGCGTTCGCGGTGTTGGCCGCTACCGTCGCGGCGCTTCCGTCACTGACGCAGGCGCAGCCATATTACGGTGGCATGATGGGCGGCTATGGCGGCTACGGCATGATGGGCCCCGGCTACAACAATGGAATGATGGGCCCCGGTTACAACAACGGCATGATGGGTCCCGGCTACAACAACGGAATGATGGGTCCCGGTTACAATAACGGAATGATGGGCAGCGGGCCGGGCTGGAACATGCACGGCTGGGGCGGCATGGGGCCCGGCATGATGTACGGCCACGGGCCGGGTTATTCCGGTCAAGGCAACCTCAACCTCACGATCGATCAGGTGAAGACCTATCTCCAGCACATGATCCGCAATCCGAACCTGATGATCGGTGAAATCAGGGAAAAAGACGCCGACACCATCACGGCTGACATCGTCACCAAACAGGGCAGCCAGCTGGTGCAGCGTCTGGAATTCGATCGCCACAACGGTTTCGTTCAGCCGGAGCAATGATCATGGGATACGGTTACGGACCAGGCTGGGGAATGATGGGCGGCTATGGCGGGTTCGGCTATGGCCTGCTTCACCTCGTGATCCTTATAGCGGTTGTGGTCGCCATCGCGGCATTCGTCGCCTGGCTGGTGCGATCATTCGCCGGGCCATCGTCGATGCACTATGCACATCCACGTCGCTCGCCCGGCCTCGACACGCTGGAGGAGCGCTACGCGCGCGGCGAAATCAACCGCGACGAATATCTGCAAAAGAAAAAGGACATCGGCGGATAGGCCTTTCCATCGAGCCCCCGGATTCGTCCGGCGTCGATGGGCCGCCGCTTTACCCCGAAGGAGTCGGTGCCCTGCTCGCATCGATCGGGCGAGGTTGCGCGCCTGCGGGGGCCCGCAGCCTCAGGCCGGAACGAAAATGTTCACCTGACCTGCGCGCCTGACCAGACCCGGGCGCCCCAGCCCTTCGCGTTCCTGCAGATCCAGAAGCGTCGCGGCGTCGTCGGGTGTGTTCGCGATGAACCGCCGCCCGCTGTCGCGTTCGCGGCCGATCACAATTCCGGTCTTCGGCCCGTCCTTGCCGTGCACCACCGTGTAGGTTTCGATGACCGCTTCGCCGGACGGTGTCTCGGCAAAGGGCGCCTTCGGCAGTGCGTTCAGTTCGGATTGCAGAAGGTCAGGCGCCTCGCGACGCCACGGGCCGTGCGTCGGGATGGTCGAATAGACGCCCCAGGAATGTTTCGTGATGTAGTTGCCGTTCGCCGTCACCAGACCGAAGCTGCCGGGCTGCGCCCGCGTCCGCCGGATCATTTCGGAAATCGAACTGACGACGTAGCTGTTTCCCGGCCCTCCGAAATACGGCAGGCCGCCCGTGACGGTCAGGCCGCGCGGATCGTCTTCCGCGATCCCCAATTCGCGGCAGGCGATTTCAACAGCGGACGGAAAGCACGAATAGAGGTCGAGGAAATCGATCTCGTCGATGGTTTTTCCGGCCATCGCCAGTGCGCGGCGCGCGCCGCGCTCCATCGCGGGCGACCGGGCGATGTCGGGACGCTCGGTAATGTACCAATGATCATGCCCATCGGCGCAGCCATGGAGATAAACCCATTTTTCTTCAGGCACCCCGGCCCGCCGCGCCTCTCCGACCGAAGTGATAATGAAGGCCGAGGCCTGATCGATGAAGGCATTGGCGTTCATGAGGCGGGGATAGGGAAAGCAGATCCACCGGTTGGTTTCATTGACGGTCGCCAGCCGCTCCGCCGAAAAGCCCTCGCGCCGCGTCGCCAGCGGATTGCGCGCCGCGACCTCGGCAAAGCGGGAAAACAGCGCGCCCATCCGGCGCATATGGGTGGCGACGTCCTGCCCCTTCTCTGCGCGCACCGCATTCTCGATCAGCGGATACATGACGATCGCGGCGCGCATGTCATGCAGGTCTTCCTGATCGTTCCAGCCACGCCGGCTTTCGCCGACGAGTTCAGGCTGGCCGCCCGGGTCCTCGTTCCAGACTCCTTCGATTCCAGCCCGCTCCGCGCCCTGTTGCGTGCGAAGCGCCTCGCCACCGACGATCAGCGCCGCACGCATGTCTCCGCGCGCGATCTGCTCGGCATAGGAGTTGACGAGGTATTGCGGCATGTTCCCGCCGTTCCAGGTATAAACCTCGCGCGAGGGCCGTAAGCCGAGACGCCGCGCCACGCTGCGCGGCGGATTGGTGGAGGTGCCGAGCCGGGTCGCGAACCTGTGCGAGGTGTCGGCGAACAGACGCAACATGGCGACAGTGTCGATCGCGTCCGCCAGCGCCGGCGCGCCGGTATCGGCGAGCGCGATGCGCCCGGCCTGCGCGATCAGATCGAACGGCGAGCGGGCCTGGTCGGCGGGCGTCGTCATATCGGTTACATCGCCGCAACCGACCAGAACCGGCGTCGAGTCTTCGATCTTCGTCATCGCGGCTCCCAACTGCGCATGTTTGCGCCTCGGGATTGTTCCGCGAAATCGCAAACGTCCCATGCCGCCAGCATCGCAGCGGCATGCCGATCAGTGTGCTCGTCTCGTTCCGGACTACAATGTCTCCCCGGTCGAGGCAAATGAGAATGGCTGCGTGCATCGCAGCCATTCGCCACTCATTCCCCGGGGATCAGCAGCAGCTTGCCGGTGGTCGCACGACTTTCCATATCGCGATGTGCCCGGGCCGCGTCGGCGAGCGGATAGATATGGCTGGCCGCCACCTTCAGATCGCCGGAACGAATCCAGTCGAACAGCCGTCCGGTATGTGCGCGCAAAAGTTCAGGCGTGCGGACGTGGTCCATAAAGACGGCGTAACCGATCTTGATGCTTCGCGGCAGATCCATCAGGTGCAGTGCGCCGGGGGCACCGAGCACCGGGCCGAACCAACAGAACGTGCCGGAATGCCGTAGTGCATCGAGCGATCCCTGAAAGGTCACCGGTCCCGATCCGTCGTACACCACATCCACGCCGCGCCCGTCCGTCAGGCGCATAACCTCCGGGGCGAACGCGCCTTCGCTATCGACGATGACATGCTCCGCTCCGGCTTGCCGCGCGATCGCCGCCTTGTCGGACGACGACACGCGCCCGATGACACGCCCGCCACGCAGACGGATGATCTGGGTGAGCAGCGTTCCGACTCCGCCGGCCGCCGCGTGAACCAATGCGGTATCGCCGGGCTGCACCGAATAAAAGTCCGTCGCGAAATGACTCGCCGTCAGCCCCTGCATCATCACCGAAGCCGCCGTCCGCTCATCGATGCCGTCAGGCACCGGCACCAAGGCTTCCGCCTTGACCACGATCTTTTCCGCATAGCTGCCCGGGGCATAAACCCAGGCCACGCGCTCGCCCGGCGCGAGGCCGGTGACGCCCTCGCCCAGAGCCAGAATCCGCCCGGCCCCCTCAACTCCCAGTGTCTTGGGGTCCGGATCGGTAGACCACGCCATGCCCCGGCGCACGCCGATATCCATGAAGTTCACGCCCGCGGCGGCCACCTCGATCAGGACCTCGCCGGGCCCCGGCGCGGGATCCGGACGGTCGGCGTAGACCAGAACCTCCGGTCCGCCGCTTTGGGTCATCATGACAACTTTCATGCTTCATCCTTTCTTTCTTGATCGATCATTCCAGAATTGGCCAAATTTTTTACCCGAGCGCGCGCAACGCGCATTGCGCCAGCGAGGCCAGCGCCGCATGCGTGGCGCCGCCGCGCGCCGCCAGCCGGATCGCCGCGATCTGGGCAATCAGGAAGGCGGCCAGTTCCGGAGGAGCAACGTCGCCCGCAACATCGCCCTCCGCCTGGGCCGCAACAATGCTGTCGGTCAACGCCCGCTGCAGACGCTGCGCACTCGGAGCGCGTACGTCGGCCAGATCCTTCTGCTTGCTGCCAAACTCGCTGACTGAACTGGAGCCCAGACAGGGGCGCCGCGCGGTCGCCACCACGCGCGCGATCATCGCCCGGATTCCGTCGATGGCGCGGTCCCCTTCGCCAAGGGCGGCGATATGCGCGCTCGTCTCGCTCTCACTATAACTTTGAACGGCAAGACAATAGAACTGCCACTTGTCGCCGAAGGTATCGTAAAGGCTCTGCCGGCCGATACCCATCGCGTCGGTGAGCATGCCCGCCGAAGTGCCGGCAAACCCGTGTTCCCCAAACACCTTGATCGCCGCGCCGAGCGCCTTGTCTGTTTCGAATTCCTTGGGTCTGGCCATGTCGACCACATAAGAATTCTGGAATGACAAGTCAATAACGTTAGCGTCTGTTCGGATCGGACTTTTTGCTGAAAAGCGAGCAAGCGTTGCGACAAGTGGCGTGGAAGAAGGCGCGCGGTGCTGCAACCGGAAGCTTCTGCCTAAACATTAGACGGCGCGCGCGCGAATGCAGCCTAGAAATTGATCACACTGCACGGCGCACCGGCTTTGGCCGCATATCGCGCGAGCGCGATTCGGTCTGTGGGCTCAACTGGTTAAAGCTTCGCCAACCGGTGGCACGCTTCTCGCATAATCCATGGGACAGACGGCCAGAGTAATCTGTCGCGTCTTCCATGGTGAGGGAGAACTTCATGACATTTTCCACAAAGGCACTTCTGCCATTGAGCCGTCGCGGCTTGCTGGCGGCAGCTTCCGGCCTGCTTCTCGGTCTTTCGACCTTCGGGACCGCGCATGCCGCGGACGACACCATCAAGATCGGCATCCTGCATTCGCTCTCCGGCACGATGGCCATCAGCGAAACCACGCTGAAGGACGCCATGCTGATGCTGATCGACGAGCAGAACAAGAAAGGCGGCGTGCTCGGCAAGAAACTGGAGGCCGTCGTCGTCGATCCGGCGTCGAACTGGCCGCTGTTCGCCGAGAAAGCACGCGAACTGATCACCAAGGACAAGGTCAGCGTCGTGTTCGGCTGCTGGACCTCGGTGTCGCGCAAGTCGGTGCTGCCGGTGTTCAAGGAACTGGATTCGATCCTGTTCTATCCGGTGCAGTACGAAGGCGAGGAAAGCGCACGCAACGTGTTCTACACCGGCGCCGCGCCGAACCAGCAGGCGATTCCCGCCGTCGACTACCTGATGAAGGAAGAAAAGGTGAAGCGCTGGGTGCTTGAAGGCACCGACTACGTCTATCCGCGCACCACCAACAAGATTCTCGAAGCCTACCTGAAGTCGAAGGGGGTGCCCGCCGAAGACATCATGGTCAACTACACGCCGTTCGGCTTCTCCGACTGGCAGACCGAGGTCTCCAAGATCAAGACCTTCGGCTCCGCCGGCAAGAAGACCGCGGTGGTCTCCACCATCAACGGCGACGCCAACGTTCCGTTCTACAAGGAGCTCGGCAATCAGGGCATCAAGGCGACCGACATTCCGGTGGTCGCGTTCTCGGTGGGTGAAGAAGAACTCGCCGGCATCGACACCAAGCCGCTGGTCGGCCATCTCGCCGCCTGGAACTACTTTGAATCGGTGAAGACGCCCGAGAATACCGCCTTCATCAAGGCATGGCACGCGTTCACCAAGAACCCCAAGCGCACCACCAACGATCCGATGGAAGCGCACTACATCGGCTTCAACATGTGGGTGAAGGCGGTGGAAAAGGCCAAGTCGTTCGAACCCGACAAGGTGATCGCCGCGCTGCCGGGCATCAAGCAGGCCAACCTCACGGGCGGCGTGTCGGAGATGCTGCCGAACCACCACATCACCAAGCCGGTGCTGATCGGTGAAATCCAGGCTGACGGCCAGTTCAACGTCGTCTCGCCGGACGATCCGAAGAAGGCGAAGCTGGTGCCGGGCGACGCGTGGTCCGATTACCTGCCGGGCTCGAAGGATCTCGAAGCCGATTGGGTGACGCTGAAGTGCGGCAACTACAACAAGGTCACCAAGAAGTGCGGCGGCCAGTCGTCCTGAGCCCGCTCCGCTGACACTGGAAGGCGGCCGCGCGTCACTGCCGTCCGCCTTCCCCCACCCTGTTCGAGGTCCGCGCCGTGTCTCCTCGCTCCTTTATCTTCCCGCGGCTTCGTTCGCGCATGACGATACTCGCCCGCCGGGTCCTCGCCGCCGCGCTCATTGTCACCGCCGCGCTGGCCGCCGCCACGCCCGCCACCGCCGATCCGTTCCACGATGCCGTGGCGCTGTTCGCCGCCGGCAGCTTTTCCGATTCCGCCGATGCGGTGAGCCAGCTCGAAACCAGCGGCCATCCCCGCGCCCTCGCCATCGTCAAGGCACTGCAGGACGGCCGCCTCTACGCCGACGAAGCAAGCAAGGCCGTTTTCATCAAGGACGCCGACGGAAAGACGGTCGATGCGACTACCGGCGCAGCGGCGGCACTGCCGCCGGATGCCAGCGCCGTTCGCCTCAACAACCGGCTTCGCCGCCGCGTCGAAGCTGCGCTCGGCAGCCTGACCTTGCTCTCGCCCGATCCGGCGACCCGCATCGCCGCCGCGCAGGCGGTGTACAAGAGCCACGATGCCGGCGCGCTGCCCGCGGTCGACGCGGCCCTGAAGAAGGAAACCAGTTCGGAGGCGAAGTCGGCGCTGGAGAATGCGCGGGCCGCGATCCTGCTGTTCAAGACCGACGCCAGCGAAGCCGACCGGCTTGTCGCCGTCGCCACTATCAAGGCGCGCGGCGATCAGGATGCGCTAGCGCTGCTCTCGAGCGTTCCAGGCGATGCGCCGCGCGCGGTGACGGACAGCACGGCGAGCGCCATCGCCGCGATCAAGAGCCGCCTCGCGTTGTGGTCGATGGTGCAGAACGCCTGGTACGGCCTTTCGCTCGGCTCGGTGCTGCTGCTGGCGGCGATCGGCCTCGCCATCACGTTCGGCGTGATGGGCGTCATCAACATGGCGCATGGCGAGATGGTGATGATCGGCGCCTACACCACCTTCGTGGTGCAGGACATCATTCGCACCAGCTATCCCGCGATGTTCGATTACTCGCTGCTGATCGCGCTGCCGCTTGCCTTTCTGGTCGCCGCCCTCATCGGCATCCTGATCGAGCGCACCGTGATCCGCTTTCTCTATGGCCGGCCGCTGGAAACGCTGCTGGCGACCTGGGGCCTATCGCTGATCCTGCAACAGGCGGTGCGCACCGCGTTCGGCCCGAACAACCGCGAGGTCGGCAATCCTTCCTGGATGAGCGGCGCGTTCGATCTCGGTCATATCAGCATCACCTATAACCGCCTGTGGATTCTGTGCTTCGCATTGGCCACCTTCGCGGTGCTGCTGCTGGTGCTGCGCTTCACCCGCCTCGGGCTCGAGATGCGGGCGGTGACGCAGAACCGGCGCATGGCGGCGGCGATGGGCATTGCCACGTCGCGCATCGACGCCCTGACCTTCGGCCTCGGCTCCGGAATTGCCGGAATCGCCGGCGTCGCGCTGTCGCAGATCGACAACGTCAGCCCGAACCTCGGCCAGAGCTACATCATCGATTCCTTCATGGTGGTGGTGTTCGGCGGCGTCGGCAATCTGGGAGGCACGCTAGTCGGCGCCTTCACGCTGGGCATCGCCAACAAATTCCTCGAACCGGTTGCGGGCGCGGTGCTCGGCAAGATCGCGATCCTCGTGCTGATCATCCTGTTCATCCAGAAACGGCCGCGCGGCCTGTTCGCACTCAAGGGACGGGCAATCGAAGCATGACGGTGTTTCCTCTCACCCAACGGCTGGAACGCAGCACCACGGTGTTCCTCCTCATCGTCGCGGTGGCCGGCATCCTGTTGCCGCTGCTCAACCTGCTGCTGCCGGAAACCTCGCCGCTGCATGTGCCGACCTACCTGATCTCGCTGTTCGGCAAATACGTCTGCTACGCCATTCTCGCACTGTCGATCGATCTGGTGTGGGGCTATTGCGGCATTCTCTCGCTGGGCCACGGCGCGTTCTTCGCGCTCGGCGGCTATGCCATGGGCATGTACCTGATGCGGCAGATCGGCACGCGCGGCGTCTATGCCGATCCGGTGCTGCCGGACTTCATGGTGTTCCTCAACTGGAAGGCGCTGCCGTGGTACTGGTACGGCTTCGACAGTTTCTGGTTCGCGGCGCTGATGGTGGTGCTGGTACCGGGACTGCTCGCCTTCTGCTTCGGCTGGCTCGCGTTCCGCTCGCGCGTCACCGGCGTCTATTTCTCGATCATCACCCAGGCGATGACCTATGCCCTGCTGCTCGCCTTCTTCCGCAACGATTTCGGCTTCGGCGGCAACAACGGCCTGACCGACTTCAAGGACATTCTCGGCTTCAACATACGGGCCGACGGCACCTGCGCGGCGCTGTTCGCGGCAAGCTGTCTGGCGCTCGCGCTGGGCTTCCTGATCTGCCGCGCCGTGGTCAATTCCAAGCTCGGCAAGGTCCTGCTGGCGGTCCGCGACGCTGAATCGCGCACCCGCTTCCTTGGTTATCGCGTGGAATCCTACAAACTGTTCGTGTTCACCCTGTCGGCATGCCTCGCCGGTGTCGCCGGGGCGCTTTACGTGCCTCAGGTCGGCATCATCAACCCCGGCGAATTCGCCCCGGCCAATTCCATCGAGGCCGTGATCTGGGTCGCGGTCGGCGGGCGCGGCACCCTGATCGGCGCGGCGCTCGGCGCCTTCGCCGTGAACTACGCCAAGACAGCATTCACCTCGGGCGCGCTGGCGCCCTACTGGCTGTTCCTGCTCGGCGCGCTGTTCGTGTTCGTCACACTGCTGCTGCCCAAGGGTCTGCTCGGCACCTTCTATGGCTGGTCGGACAATCGCGCCGCACGTCGGAACGCAAACAAACCCTCGTCGGACGGTGCAAGCGACGCGGCCTATTTCGCCGACGATGCCGTCAAGCCTCACATGGCGGAGTGAACGATGATCGCGCCCGACACCCGCAAGACCTCCGCCATGCTCTACCTCGACGGCGTGCATGTCTCGTTCGATGGCTTTCACGCCATCAATAACCTGTCGCTCACCATCGCGCCCGGCGAGATGCGCGCCATCATCGGCCCCAACGGCGCCGGCAAGACCACGATGATGGACATCATCACCGGCAAGACGCGGCCCGACAAAGGCGACGTTCTGTTCGACGGCCGCACCGACCTGACCCGGCTCGACGAAGCCGAAATCGCCGAACTCGGCATCGGCCGCAAGTTCCAGAAGCCGACGGTGTTCGAGAACCAGACCGTTGACGACAACCTGCTGCTCGCCTTGCGCGACGACCGCCGCGTCGGCGCGACGCTGTTCTGGAAACCGAAACCGTCCGGCGCGGAGCGGATCGACCGGATTCTCGAGACCATCCGCCTGATCGATTTGCGTCATGCAATGGCCGGAAGCCTGTCGCATGGCCAGAAGCAATGGCTCGAGATCGGCATGCTGCTGGCGCAGGACCCCAAGCTGTTGCTGGTGGACGAGCCGGTCGCCGGCATGACCGACGTGGAAACCCACCAGACCGCCGAATTGCTGCGGCAGATCAATCGCGACAAGACCGTGATCGTGGTCGAGCACGACATGACCTTCGTGCGCGAACTCGGCGTCAAGGTCACCTGCCTGCACGAAGGAAGCGTGCTGGCGGAAGGGACGATCGACCAGGTTTCCGAGAACGAACGCGTCGTCGAAGTCTATCTGGGACGCTAGGCCATGCTCACCATCAACAACATCACACTCTCCTATGGCGCGGCGCAGGTGCTGCGCGGCGTCTCGCTTACTGCGACGCCCGGCAAGGTCACTTGCGTGCTCGGCCGCAACGGCGTCGGCAAGACCAGCCTGCTGCGCGCGCTGGTGGGCCAGCAGGCAATTTCCTCCGGCGCCATCACGTTCGACGGCAAGGACGTCTCCACCCTGAAACCGCACGAGCGCGCGCGACGCGGCATGTCGCTGGTGCCGCAGGGCCGCGAGATTTTTCCGCTGCTCACCGTCGAGGAAAATCTGCGCACCGGCTTTGCGCCGCTGGCGCGGCGCGACCGCAACATCCCGGACGACGTGTTCTCGCTGTTTCCCGTGCTGCAATCGATGCTGGGGCGGCGCGGCGGCGATCTGTCCGGCGGCCAGCAGCAGCAGCTTGCCATCGGCCGCGCGCTGGTGATGCGTCCGAAGCTGTTGTTGCTGGACGAGCCGACCGAAGGCATCCAGCCGTCCATCATCAAGGATATCGGCCGCGCGATCGCCTATCTGCGCAGCCTCGGCAACATCGCCATCGTGCTGGTGGAGCAGTATCTCGATTTCGCCTGCGAACTCGGCGACGATTTCATCGTGATGGACCGCGGTACGGTGAAATTCGCCTGCGATCGCTCAGCGCTCGATCCGGCGGAAATCGGCCGCCAGATGGCGCTGTGACGCCGGACGGCGCGGCGGATCGCGGACGACATTGTCGAAGACGATTCCGACGCGGACGGCTGCACAGCAAATAGCTGCTGGTCTCGACCGGGCGGCAATCCGCGGGCGGCGCACCGGCCGCAATAAGGCCGCACCGTCATATTGAGATCGAGCGAGGTTCTCCCCATATCATCACGATAAGGGAGTCCTTGCTGTGCGGATCGTACAGGCGGCTCTGATAGCGGCAATTGCAGCCGCCGTTCTTGTCCTCTCTCCCGCACCCCTTGCGGCGGCGGAGAGCAGCAAGCTTGCGCTGACAATCACCATTGACGGCGCGATCGGACCGGCGACCGCCCGCTACGTGAAAGATGCGCTGGCCACCGCGAGCGAACGACGCGCGGACGCCGTCATCCTGCGCCTGACCACGCCGGGCGGCCTTGTCACCAGCATGCGCGAGATCATTGCCGACGTGCTGGCGTCGCCCGTTCCCGTCATAGGTTATGTCGCGCCCTCGGGAGCGCATGCCGCGAGCGCCGGCACCTATATCCTCTATGCAACGCACATCGCGGCCATGGCGCCCGGCACCAATCTGGGCGCGGCGACGCCTGTGCAGATCGGCAGCCCGATACCCGGCCTGCCGGGCGCAGCGCCCGACAAGGACAGCAAAGGCAAGACAGACAACGCGCAGGAGCCGAAGGACGCGATGACCGCCAAAATCACCAACGACGCGGTCGCCTTCATCCGCAGCCTCGCAGAACTGCGCGGACGTAACGCCGATTGGGCCGAGAAAGCGGTTCGTGAGGCCGCCAGCCTGTCTGCCGACGCCGCGCTGCAGGCCCATGTCATCGACCTCATCGCGCGCAGCCCGGCCGACCTGCTGAAACAGGTCGATGGCCGGACCGTAACCCTCGCCGGCGGCGAGACACGGCGGCTGGCAACCGGAGATGCCGCCATCGATGCGCTTCGACCCGGTTGGGTTTTGCAGTTTCTGTCGATCATCACCAATCCCAACGTCGCCTTCGTCGTGTTGCTGGTGGGCATCTACGGCCTGATCTTCGAGTTCATGTCGCCCGGCGCCGTCGCACCCGGTGTGGTGGGGACGATCTGCCTGCTGCTGGGTCTGTATGCCCTCAACATGCTGCCGATCGACTATGCGGGCCTTGCGCTGATGCTGGTGGGCGTGACGCTTCTGGTCATCGAGACCGTCAATCCGACTGTGGTTCTTGGCTTTGGCGGTGTCGTCGCCTTCCTGCTCGGCGCGATGATGCTCTTCAGGGTCCAGGCGCCGGGATACCGCTTGTCATGGATCGTCGTTGCCATCGCGGCGGCCCTGTTCATCAGTCTCATTCTGATTGTGCTCGGCTCGCTTCGGCGCGCCCGCAAGTCTCCGGCCCTCGTCGGGGCGCAGGCCATGCGTGGCCTCTCCGCCGAGGTGCTCGACTGGAACGACGTTGAAGGTCACGTCTTCACGCAGGGCGAGCGCTGGCGGGCCCGCGGCGCGGAAGCCTTCAGGCCCGGAGACACGGTCGAGGTGGCCAGCATCAAGGATCTGACGCTGGTGGTGCGGCGCCGGCCGGCGCTGAAAGCCGGCGAAGGAGGTGTGCGATGATGATTGATTATCTGAGTTATCTTTTTCTCGCGATTGTCGTGATCATGTTTCTGGCCTCGGCCATTCGCATCCTGCGCGAGTACGAACGCGGCATCGTGTTCACGCTGGGGCGTTTCACCGGCGTGAAGGGTCCGGGCCTCATTATCCTCATTCCGTTCGTGCAGCAGATGGTGAAGGTCGATCTCAGGGTGATGGTGCAGGACGTGCCGCCGCAGGACGTGATTTCCCGCGACAATGTTTCCGTCAAGGTCAACGCCGTTCTCTATTTCCGCATCGTCGATCCCGAACGCGCCATCATCAAGGTCGGGAATTTCATGGCCGCGACCAGCCAGCTGGCGCAGACCACGCTGCGCTCCGTGCTCGGCAAGCACGAGCTGGACGAGATGCTGGCCGAACGCGACCGGCTCAACGCCGATATCCAGGAGATTCTCGATCAGCAAACCGACGCCTGGGGCATCAAGGTCACCAACATCGAGATCAAGGACATCGACCTCAATGAGAACATGGTGCGGGCGATTGCCAAGCAGGCCGAAGCGGAACGGCTGCGGCGCGCGAAGGTGATCAACGCGATGGGCGAACAGCAAGCCGCCGAAAAACTCGTCGAGGCCGGCGAAATCCTGGCCCGGCAACCGCAGGCGATGCAGCTGCGCTATTTCGCGGCGCTGCATGACATCGCGGGCGAGCGATCCTCGACGATCGTCTTTCCGCTGCCGATGGACCTGCTCAGCCACATGACGCCGCGCCCCGACGCGACAGCCTGACTTTCAGCGCGCCGGAAAGTGGCGTGTCGCACGGCGTCAAGCGCGGCATGATTCCGTCTTCGCCTGCTGGTCACCGGCAAGAGGCTTCACGAGCCTGCGCGTTCCGTCCTCGTCCTGCCGCTTCCAGCAATGTCGATGCCCCGGAGCCAGGACTCGATCAACGCAATCTTGTCGTTGTCGCTCAAGCCGAGATCCGACGCGGTCTGGTGCGGCAGCCGCTTCCTCGCGTCCAGCGAGGCGAATGCTCACGCTGATTTCAAGCGCAAGGTCGTGGAAGCGGATGTCGGTGACACAGTCGTCACCACGATCTACGGGCCGGAATGGCCCGACCAGCCGATGCGGATTATCGTCAACGAAGGAGCAAGAGTGGCGATCGGCCGCGAAGCGGACGCTATCCGAGATGCCGAAGGGCAGACGATGGGCACGACGATGCTCGGCGGCCAGCGGGTACCTTTGCCACGCCACAGCGCAATCCTTCCGATGCATGATTTCGAAGGCGACATCGAGCAGGCCTGCCTGACCGCGGGCGAAAGCGTCGGCAATATCGAAGAAATCATGCCCGCCGCCGAGATTGTCCGTCGGATGAGCGCGGAGGCAGCGCAGGCCTTGAACAAGTTTCGCTAGACGCTGCAAGCCAGCCCGCATACGAGCCCCGATCAAAACGACCGGATCACGTCAAGCCGCGAGACATAGACCATCTCTGGCGGGGCGTCATCGACGCGGTGATCGAAACGGTCATCGCGCCGCATCAACGCCACAGCGTCCAAACGTCGCCCCGCCGCGACCGGCAAAGTCCGCGGTTAGGTGTTGTCCTCGGTTATGATCGATGATAATGAAACGTTTTAATGAAACGTTTTAAAAAATGACAGCATGGAAACGCCGACCTCTTCCCGACGCCTCGCGTGGGCGCGCCGCCTCGGCTGGCGTTTGGGCCATCTTGCGATGGTGCTCGCCGGCCTGAGCCTTGCCATCTTCCTGATGCTGGAGCTGCTGCCTGGAAATCTGGTCGATGTTCTGCTTGGCGAAAACGCAAGACCGGAGGACATCCAGCTTCTCGAGGCCCAGCTCGGCCTGGATAAGCCGCTGGCGGAGCGTTATCTGCACTGGCTCGGTCAAGCCATCACGGGAGATCTCGGCCGTTCGCCATTGAGCGGCGAAGCCGTCGTCGACGCCATCGCGCACCGGCTGCCTGTATCGCTTCAATTGATGGTCTATGCGCAGCTGCTCGGATTGCTGGTGGCCGTGCCTCTCGGCATGATCGCCGGATACCGCGAGGGTTCGCGGCTCGACCGGACGCTCACGGGCGCGGCGTTCGGCGTGCTGGCCGTGCCCCACTTCGTCCTCGGGCTTCTGCTCATTCTCGTATTCGCGATCTGGCTGGGCTGGCTTCCCGCCACCGGCTATGTCCCATGGGCCGAAGGCGGCTGGAACACGATCCGTTCGCTGACCTTGCCGGCGGTCACGCTGGCGCTGGTCGAGGCACCGGTCTACATGCGCCTGCTGCGCAGCGACATCGCGGACACGCTGCGCGAACCTTTCATCGCCGTGGCGCGCGCCAAGGGATTACCCGAATGGTACGTCCTGCTGCGCCATGCCCTGCGCCCCTCCTCCTTCAGTCTCATTACCGTGATGGGGATCAATATCGGTCACCTCATCGGCGGCGCAGTCATTATCGAAACACTGTTCGCCCTGCCGGGTGTCGGACGTTTGCTCATCGAGGCTATCACCCAGCGTGACTACGTCATGCTGCAAGGTGTCGTCCTGTTCATCGGCGTTGCCTTTGTCTTCGTGAACCTGCTGGTCGATGCGGCCTATGCGGTGCTCGACCCTCGCGTGATGCGCCATGGCACGTAAGGCGCGCTCGTTCCTCGCCAGACGGCGACACCTGATCCTGCCGCTGGGCTGGATCAGCCTTGTCGTGGCACTCGCGGTCACGGCGCCGCTGCTGCCGTTGCTCGACCCGACCGAGATGGATTTCGCTCATCCCGAAAGCCATCCAAGTCTCGCGCACTGGTTCGGCACCGACCTCGATGGTCGCGATATTTTCGCGCGGGCCGTTTACGGCGCACGCGTTTCGCTGATCGTGAGCCTGGGCGCGCCGCTCATTGGCCTGATCGCGGGCACGCTGCTCGGCCTCGTCGCCAGCTATTACACGGGCTGGATCCGCACGATCATCCTCGCAGGTCTCGACGCGATGCTGGCCTTCCCGAGCCTCGTGTTCGCGCTCGGCCTCACCGTGGTGCTCGGTCCGTCTGTCCAGAACGTTACGCTGGCTTTGGGAATCATGTCGATCCCCGCCTTCGCGCGGATCGCCCGCTCCCATGCCCTGCCCCTGCTCGGACAGGAATTCGTCCTCGCGGCACGCACGGCCGGCGCGAGCAACGCTTACATCCTTTTCCGCGAGATCCTTCCCAACATGGTCATGCCGCTGCTGACCTATGTGCTGACGATCATGTCGGTCATGATCGTCGCCGAGGGCTCGCTGAGTTTCCTCGGCGTCGGCGTACCGCCGCCAACGCCAAGCTGGGGCGGAATGATCGCCGAAGGCCGCGAAGCTCTGGAGCGGGTGCCCCATGCCTCGCTCATCCCCGCGGTCATCATGTTCCTGACAGTCCTCAGCCTCAACCTGATCGGCGACGCGCTGCGCCAGGACAAATTCGGACATGGCGGAGGACTATCGTGAACGTGCCGGGCAAACCTCACGCGACGCCTGCTTCGCCCTCGATAACTTCAGGCGACGCTCTCCTCAGCATTCGTCACCTGAGCGTCCGCTTTCCGACGGCCCGCGGCCTCCTCCATGCGGTGGAGGATGTCAGCCTCGATATTCCGCGTGGCGGCGTGCTCGCCATTGTCGGTGAATCAGGCTCCGGCAAATCGGTCCTCTCGCGCGCCATCATGCGGTTGCTGCCGCGGCAGGCTCAGATTCCAGCCGAATCCAGCATCTGTTTCGACGGCAACGATCTGGTGCGCGCATCCGAAAAGACCCTGCAAACCATCCGTGGCCGCCGCATCGGGATGGTTTTCCAGGACCCCATGACCTCGCTCAATCCGGTCCGGACCGTCGGCTCGCAGCTGGTCGAAGGCATGCGCCGTCATCTTCGCCTCGACAGCCGGACGGCGAAACAGCGGACAATCGAGCTGCTGCAGCAGGTCGGCATCGCGTCGCCCGAGCGCAGATACGATCAGTATCCCCACGAATTGTCGGGCGGTATGCGACAGCGCGTGGTGATCGCCATGGCGATCGCCTGCGAACCCGATCTTCTGATCGCCGATGAGCCGACCACGGCGCTCGACGTCACGATTCAGGCTGAAATTCTCGAACTGCTGAAAAGCCTTCGCACGAAGCGGGCGATGACGATGATAATGGTGACCCACGACCTCGGCGTGGCCGCCGAACAGGCCGACGAGATCGCCGTGATGTATGCGGGGCAGATCGTCGAACGCGCCGGCGTGAGGTCGCTGTTCAGTGCGCCGCGCATGCCCTACACGGGCGCCCTGCTGCGGGCGATCCCCAGACTGTCCGATCCGCCACATGCGCAGCTCTACGCCATTCCCGGCAGCCCGCCTGCAGTCGTCGGCGAGACGCGGGGATGCCGGTTCGCTCCGCGATGCGAACGCCAGGTCTCCCGTTGCCGTCAGGAAACCCCGCCACTGGTCGTGGAGAACAATCGGGGCATGCGCTGCTGGAATCCGCTGGAGGCATCGTGAAACCTGCTCCCGACTCCTCCCCGGTTCTTCAGGTCAACAACCTGCGCGTCGAATACGCGACCGCTTCGGGCGCCGTCGTACGTGCGGTGGATGGCGTCAGTTTTGCAATCGGCCGCGCCGAGACTCTGGCTCTGGTCGGGGAATCCGGTTGCGGCAAATCCTCGGTTGCGCGCGCCGTCATGCGCCTCGAAGCGCCGGCGACCGGCACCATCCATCTCGACGGCGAAGACATCGCCACCGCATCGGAGCGGTCGCTCAAGCCGAAGCGCCGCCGCTTCCAGATGATCTTTCAGGATCCGGTCGCGTCGCTCAATCCCAGGCGCCGTGTCCGCGACATCCTTGCCGCGCCCCTGCGTGTCAATGGCCTGTACGATGCGAGCGCGCCCCAGCGGATTGTGGCCGCGCTTGAACAGGTCGGCCTCGATCCGGCCAATGCGCTGGACCGCTATCCCCGCGAATTTTCCGGCGGACAGTGCCAGCGCATTTCCATCGCCCGCGCCCTGATCCTCGACCCCAGCGTGCTGGTCTGCGACGAGCCGACCTCGGCGCTGGACGTCTCGGTGCGCGCGCAGGTCCTCAACGTCCTCAATACGCTGCGAACTTCTTTCGGGCTCACGATGCTCTTCATTTCCCATGATCTGGCCGTGGTGCGCAACGTGGCCGATCGGGTGGCTGTGATGTATCTCGGGGCATTTTGTGAAACCGGGCCGGCCGGCGTTGTGCTGGATGCACCTGCCCATCCCTACACCGCGGCGCTTCTGAGCGCGATCCCGCAAACCTCGCCGGACAGCCAGAGGAAACGCATCCATTTACAGGGAGAGATGCCGTCACCGATGCAACTGCCGTCGGGATGTCATTTCCGCAGCCGCTGCCCGGCCGCCCGAAGTCGCTGCGCCGAAGTCGCGCCTCAACTGCAATCCGTCGGGCCGGGGCACGACGTGGCGTGTCACTTTCCCTATGCCATCAACACAAAACCAGCCAAGACCAAGGAGGAAACCCAAGCATGACTCTGTGTCGCGTTAGCCGCCACAAGGCGTTCACCGCTGCCATTGTTCTGACCGCAGCACACTTCGGCCTTGCGCAATCCGCACTGGCAGCCCCCAAGCGCGGCGGAACGCTCACCATCGCGTCGGAGGCGGAATTCAGCGGTTTCAATCACACCCGCGCGCGCATCTTCAACCAAAACACGTCAGGGCCTGCTCTAGCAGTGATGGAGACGCTGTTCGCTTACGAAGGCAAAAAGATCGTCCCTCGCCTCGCCACAGATTTCACCGAAGCGCCCGACCATCTGAGCGCGAACGTCAAGCTGCGTGACGGCGTGAAATTTCATGACGGCACGCCCTTCAACGCCGATGCCGTCGTCTTCCACTACGAACACCTGATGGCGAAGGATAGCGGCGTCAACACGTCGATGCTTGCGCCCATCAAAGCCGTCGAAAAGATCGACGATCACACCGTGCGCTTCGCGCTGAAGGGGCCGTGGCCAGCACTGCAGTCGGCGCTCGCGCTCGAAACGCTGATCAATTTCATTGGCTCCCCGACGGCGTTGAAGCAGAACCCCGACGGCTTTCATCGCCATCCGGTGGGGACAGGACCTTTCGTTTTCAAAAGCTGGCAGGCCGGCGACCGCCTCACTCTGGAGCGCAATCCGGACTATTGGGACCGCGAGCTGCCTTACCTCGACAAGGTCGTCTTCCGGATTCTGCCCGACGCCAACACGCGCTACCAGAGCATTCGCTCGGGTGAAGTCGACATCGGGCGTCTGGACACCGCAAACCACGTTCTCGATGCCAAGAAAGACTCGAAGCTCACCGTCCTGACTTACGAAGGTTCAGGTGGCTTCATGTGGAACTTCAATCACTCGAAGCCGCCATTCAACGATCCACGCGCGCGCCAGGCGGTGGTCCACGCCTTCAATGCAAAGGCGATGATCGACACGATCTTCCTCGACACCACCACACCGACGTCGGACCTGCTCGGGCGAAATTCGGAGGCGTTCTGTCCCGATCTGAAATGGCGCTCTTACGATCTCAATGCCGCGAAGGGACTGGTCAAATCCCTCGGCGCTCCCTTGAAGTTCGAACTGGTCAGCACCAACACGCCCGCCGGACGGCGCCAGGCCGCGATGATCAAGGAGTTCGCAAGAGACGCCGACATGGATGTGAACATCCGCCTAGTGGAGCAAAGCCAGAACGTTCGCGTCGGCCTTTCCGGTGACTATCAGATGGACGTCTGGCGCTTCAGCGACATCGGCGGCGATCCGGATCTCGTCCTCTCGTACTATTTCGGCGGAGCGGCGGGTAAACCGGTGACGCGTCATGACACGACGAAGGTCGACGCGCTGCTGGCTCAGGCTCGCAAGGAAGCCGATCCCAACGCCCGGCACAAACTGTACTGCGATATCGCGCAGACGTTCTCCGACGAGGCGATCGCATTGATCCCCATCCGCGCCACCTACAACGCCGTCTCTCATCCCTACGTCAAGGATGTCCCGCCCATGCAGAACAGCCTCATCCGCATGCGCGGCATCTGGCTCGACAAGTAACCACGCAAGGAGATCGTCTTGTCTCGTATCCCGTACTTCGAAATGACTCAGGCACCGGCGGAATACACCGCCATGCTTGAACAACGCCGCCCGCTCAATCTCTACCGCATGCTGCCCCACGCCGGGCCGGCCGCATCCGTGGGCTTTCTTAAACTGGGCGGAGCCCTGTTGCGCGAGAACGCACTGGATTCACACCTGCGCGAACTCGTCATCCTTCGCGTCGGAGCCCTCTCCGACGCGAAGTATGAAGTTCACCAGCACCGCCGCCTCGCCCGGTCGATCGGTGTTCCGGACGAAAAAATCGCGGCTGTCGCCGAGAACATCGACGATCCCGTCTTCGACGAAACGGAGCGCCTGATCCTGCGCTTCACCGACACGGTCGTCCATGACGTCAAGGCCCCGGCTGAGCTCTTCGACGCCGTTCTCGCGCGGCTCGACCATCGCCGCATGGGTGAGCTCGTGCTCACCATCGGCTTCTACATGCTGGTCAGCCGCTTCCTTGAAAACTTCGAGGTCGACATCGAAACACCCGCTACTGCCAACTGACGTCACCGCGTTCACACAGAGATGAGCACCATGAATCTGCCTTCCACCGAAATCGACCCAACCCGGCAATTGTTGACATCGTCGCTCGGGCAATCACCCGGACGCGGACGTCTGCAAGGACGCCGGGTTCTCGTCGTTGGCGCCGGCCAGCGCGTCATCGCCGATGACAATCCGCCTGTCGGCAACGGCCGCGCCATCTCGCTGTTGTTCGCACGCGAGGGAGCCAGCCTGGCGTGTGTCGACATTTCGGAGGAAGCTGTCGCGCAGACGGTGAAGCAGGTTGACGCCGAAGGCGGCCGGGCGTTTGCGGAGGTCGCCGACGTCTCGCGGCCCGAAGTCATCGCGCCGCTGGTGAAGCGCTGCGCTGAGCGCCTCGGCGGGCTCGACGGTCTGGTGCTCAATGTCGGCATCTCGCGAGGACTGCCTCTGGCCAAACAGACGCCGCAGGACTGGGACAATGAATACGCGGTCAATGTGCGCAGCCACATGTTGTTCAGTCAGGCAGCACTGGAAATCATGCCGGCAGGCTCTGCCATTGTGCTGATGTCCTCCCTCGCCAGTCTGCGCTCAACCGGCCGTAACCCGGCCTATGAATCATCGAAGGCAGCACAGGTGGCCCTCGCACGCAGCATCGCGGCGGCCGGCGAGCCGATGGGCATCCGCTGCAACAGCGTCTTGCCCGGATTGATGGATACACCGATGGGCCGGGAAGCCTCGCGACGACGACCATCTCGCGCCGCCGCAGTACCGTTCGGCCGGCAAGGGACAGGATGGGAGGTCGCTTACGCGTGCCTCTTCCTGATTTCGGATGAATCCACTTACGTGAACGCCCACGCCCTTCAGGTCGATGGCGGCCTCGCCTACGGGATCGTCCGCACAACCTGACGACGGTCAAGCAGGGCGAAATGCGGAGGTCGCTAATTGCGCGCGTCGGCCAGTTCGGGGGCCGGCGCGCAGGACCCGCGCGGCACCCACTGTGCGGTAATGCGCAGCGTCCGTGGCGGCGCGTTCGGCGTATCGCCCCGAATGCGGGCGAGCAGCAGATTGGCGCTGGCTTCGGCAATCTGCCGCGCGCTCAGCCGCAGGGTGGTCAGCGGCGGGATATAGGTGCGCGCAAAGAGCGGGTCTCCGATCGTCACCACGGAAATGTCGGTCGGAATTTTCAGGCCGGCGGCGTTAATGGCGTTCAGGCATTCGTTCAGAATGTTGGTGCCCTGAGCGATGACCGCGGTTGGCCGCGACGGACCCGCGAGCATTCGCTTGACCCGCTCGAACGCGGAGTCACGAGCCTCGTCAACGCAGACGATGAGATCCTCGGGGACAGCAAGGTTGTGCATCGCGAACGCGGCACGGAAACCTTCGACGCGCCGGCGCATGGGCCGCCGTAGCGGCGAAAGCGGCGTCTGTCCAAGCACCAGCGCGATGCGCCGATGATTCCACTCGAGGAGGTTTTCCGTGGCCTGGCGCATTCCAGCGACCTGCTCGAACAGAACACGATCCTTGTTGCTGCGGATGTCGCGATCGAGGATCACTGCCGGCACATTCAGCGCCTCGACAGCCGCTACCACCTCGGGATCGCGCTCATTGCCGGGCGCCAGAATGACTCCGTCCATTCCCCTGCTGCGAAACGTCGACAAAATGTCGATCTCGCGCTGCGCATCGTTTAACCCGCTGGCCAGAAGCAACATATAGCCTTCGGTGCGGAAGCGGTCCTCGAGCGCGCGAAACAGGCCCGCATAGAGGGTGTTGGTGACGTCCGTCAGCATACAGCCGATGGTGCGCGACGAGCGCAGGCGCAAGGACTGCGCCATGTGGTTGGGGCGATAGTTCAGCTCTGCAATGGCAGCCAGCACGCGCTCGCGCGTGCCATTCGTGACGTTGGCGGCGCCATTGATGACGCGGGACGCACTGCCGAGCGATACGCCGGCGCGTTCTGCGACATCACGGATACTGACGGATCGAGGCTTTGACGGGTGCTTCATGGACCACAAATACAACAAACACCCATTTCTACCGCATGATCCATCCAATTGGAATTGGACCGACGTCGCTAGCCATCGGCAAGAATGAAACAGATATCCATGAATGCACGCCGCGATGCAAAACCCCTTCGTTGGATTCCGACGGTTACGAGTCGGAGCGCAATACACCGACAACATATCATCCGGCTCTGAGGGGGAGCGTGGTGCCGGACAGCTATACTGAAGGTCGCAGGCTCGCGGCCTCATCCAACTGATGCCGTCCGGGCATCGGCCGCAACCCGCCTATGGATCTCGATATATATTTGAAATTACTGAACAATTTTTGACTTTTCCACCCTCTGACCATCGTTTCTTTGCTTCGGCAGCACGCAGTCCCGATCATCCTGAGATAGAGCAAGGCGCTCCTTTTTTCAGGCCACCACGCCAGACGCTGCTCGCGCTGATGAGCGGCACGCCCTTTCTTCTCCAAGTGCCCGATCCACGGCTGAGCGAGAGCCCGCGCGCCCGCTATTGAGAATCCGATCGACAATCGGTGGCGAACAAATCGGCGCAGCTTTTCCTGACGATGAGCCTGCACCGGACTCCGGCATCGACACTCGTTCAGCGCCACACTCGCGGCGAACCGCCGGTTGGCCGCCATAGCTGCGGGCTATGACAGTTGATCATCTTTTTCGCTATCTGGGCCGAGCATTGAGCGGACACTCTGTGTGAGCGCGCAAGTCACGCACGCCAAAACGAACATAAACGGAGGATCGCCCATGCCCGCTCGGAATCTGTTGATTCTGATGTCCGATGAACACAACGCCAGAATGATGGGTTGTGCCGGGCATCCCCTGGCGAAAACGCCGAACCTCGATGCGCTTGCGGCGCGCGGCACGCGTTTCGTCGATGCCTACACCTCGTGCCCGATCTGCGTACCCGCCCGCGCCAGTTTCGCGACAGGCCGCTACATCCACGACATCGGCTATTGGGACAACTCGATCGCCTATGACGGAAAGGTGCCGAGCTGGGGCCATCGGCTGCAGGAGGCGGGCGTTCGCGTCGAGTCGATCGGCAAGCTGCACTACCGGCGCGAGGAAGACCCGGTCGGGTTCGACAAACAGCACATCCCGATGCACATCACCGACGGCGTCGGCATGATCCAGTTGTCGATCAGAAAACAGTTTCCGGAATTCGTGCCGCCGCCACGCCGGCGCGCGGCCATCGCCGAGAATGCCAGTGCCGGCGAAAGCGAATACACGCGCTACGACCGCCGCGTTGCCGATATCGCGGCACAATGGTTGACGGACGCCGCGGGTGCGAGCGAGCCCTGGGTGCTGTTCGTGAGCTTTGTCACGCCACACTATCCCCTCATCGCGCCGAAGGAATTCTTCGACCTTTATCCGGTAAGCGCGATGCCCGACGCCAAGTTCGGTCCCGGCTCGGGTTATCAGCCGCATCCCTGGCTGGCGGACCTGATCGCGGGCGGCGCGCCTAAAAACGAGGACCAGCGCGTTGCCTATGCCGCCTATCTCGGCCTCATCAGCTTCATGGATGCGCAGGTCGGCCGAGTTCTGGGCGCGCTCGATGCAGCGGGACTGCGCGACAGCACGCGCGTCATCTATACGTCCGACCACGGCGAAAACGCCGGCGCGCGCGGCCTCTGGGGAAAATCAAACCACTATCAGGAAGCGGTCGCAATTCCCCTGATGATCGCCGGAGCCGGCGTGCCATCCGGCGCGACATGCGAGACGCCCGCCTCGCTCGTCGACGTTTATCCCTCGGTTCTCGATGCGGTCGGCCTGCCGCCGGAACGCGGCGACCTTCCCGGTACCTCGCTGTTCGAACTTGCGCGCAAGCCCGACGATCTCGACCGCATCGCGTTCAGCGAATATCACGCGGCCGGCTCGCCGTCGGCGAGCTACATGCTGCGCAAGGGCCGCTTCAAGTTCATCTACTATGTCGGCTTTGCTCCGGAGCTGTTCGACCTCGAAGCCGATCCCGAAGAAACCAGCAATCTCGCCGCCCGCCCGGACCACGCCGGCATAGTCCGCGACCTCGAAGCGGAATTGCGGACGATCGTCGATCCCGAGCAGGAAGATCGCCGCGCCAACGAAGCGCAGCGCGAATTGATCGAGAGCCGTGGCGGGCCGGACAAGGTGATGGCCAGCCTGCCCACCAAGAAGCTCTACACCCCTGTCCCACCCGGACTCCTGTCCTGAAACCCGCCGGAGGCGAAGCCATGACCGATGCCGCTCCTGCTTCCATCCGCCAGCCGACCCTCGAGGTCCAGCGCCAGACGAACCGCTCCACCATCGACACGATGGTGAAGGGCAATCGCTGGGTTCGAATCCTCGGCGTTGCGTTCGTGATGTACGTGCTCGCGCATGTCGATCGCAGCAACCTGGCCATGGCGGCCCCGTTTGTCCGCAAGGATCTCAATCTGACGCCGGCAGCCCTTGGCTTTGCCACCGGCCTGTTCTTTTGGGGCTACATCGTCCTGCAGATTCCCGCCGGACGGCTCGCTTCGACATGGAGTCCGAAGCGGGTGCTCCTTGTCCTGTTGCTGCTGTGGAGTTCGGTGTCTCTCACAACAGCTTTCGTCCATACCCCGCTGGAGTTGAGCCTCAACCGTTTCGCCCTCGGGCTGTCCGAAGGCGGTGTGCTGACATGCACGCTTGTCCTGATCCGGAACTGGTTCACGAAGGCGGAGCGCGCCCGCGCCAACGCCCTGTTCCTGCTCAGTCTGCCGATCGGCCCGATGATCGCCGGCCCCATCTCGGGCCTGATCCTGTCGTACTCCGACTGGCGCTGGATGTTCGTGATCGAGGCTGCGCCCGGATTTCTGTGGGCACTCGTGTGGTGGTACGCCATCGACGACCATCCCCACGACGCCAAATGGCTGGCAGAGGACGAGCGGACGCGCCTTGTCGCGGCCCTCGCGACCGAAGAAAGCGCCACAGCCAAGCCGCGCGGACACTGGCTTTCGGCCCTCGTGCATCCCAGCGTGCTCCTGCTTGTGTTCTACAATTTCTTCGCGCTGATGGCGGAATGGGGCGTGAACTTCTGGCTGCCGACCACGCTCAAGGAAAGCGGCTTCTCGATCGGCGTCGTCGGACTGCTGTCGGCCCTGCCCGCCTTGGTCGGCATCGTCGCCATGATGAGCGTCGCTATCAGTTCCGACCGGCTGGGCGAGCGCAAATGGCACATGATCGCCGCCACTGCGATCGCCGGCCTTTCGCTGATCGTCCTGCAAATGACGAGCGGAGGCACTCTGCCTCTGGTCATCTGCCTAACCATCGCGATCGGCGCCTTCCTCGGACGTTTCGGTCCGTTCTGGACGCTGCCGAGCGAGATCCTTCCGCCGGCGCTCGCAGGCGCAGCCATCGGATTGATCAACGGCGCGGGCAATCTCGGCGGCGCCATCGGCCCCTACTTCTTCGGGGTGGTGAAAACGCACACAGGCCACTTTACCGTAGCGTTCGCGGTGGCCGGCCTGTCGCTGATCCTCAGCGCAATGATCGCCATTCCGATCCGTGTCGGGCGGCGCCAGGCCGAGTAGCCCAACTCGCTGTCGCCAGCTCACTCTGCTAAGGTTCGGGCATGGACCTTCGACAACTCGAGCAGATCGTCGCCATTGCCCGCTCCGGCAGTTTCAGTGGAGCTGCGAAATCCCTTGGCATTTCGCAGCCCACCCTGAGTAAAAGCATCAGCCGCCTCGAGTCCAAACTCGGCGTCCAGTTGTTCGAGCGCACCAATACCAGCGCTCGACCGACCTCCTACGGTCAGTTCGTCGCCGACCAGGCCTCCGCCCTGCTGCAGGGCGTGACGTCGCTCAGTCAGGAACTCGACCAGATGGCGTGCGGCGAGGCCGGCATGTTGCGGATCGGCGTCGGTCCGGCCACCCGCCTCCGCCCCCTGCCGAAAGTCGTCCAGAAGGTGGCACAGACGTTTCCGCAACTGCGGATCGTCACGCGCTATGCGTCACCGAACGTGATGATGCGCGCGCTGCGCACCGGCAAGTTCGACGTCGTGTTCTGCCATCGCGAGATCGCGGCAACCCAGACCGAGCTGATCCGGATCAAGATTTTCGAGGATCGCTACATCGTCGTCGCCCGGCCCGACCATCCGGCCCGCAGACCCGCGCCGCTGTCCGCGCCCGAGCTCATGCGCCTATCGCTTGCGAGTGCCGGCATCACGCCGGACTTCACGACCTGGCTCGGCGAGATCGACGGGCAGCACACGCAGAACCTCGAAGCCTTTCTCTCCGACGACTACGATCTCATCAAGCGGATGGCGGCCGAAACCGATTTTGTCGCACGCGGCCCGCAATTCCTGTTCGAGGACGAACTGGCGCGGGGCGAACTCGTCGAACTCACCCTTGATGCCGATTTCCAGTACGAGTGCTGGATGCTGACCACAAAGGCGCTCTGGCGTTCGCCGGTCGTGAAGACCATCGCCAATCTGGCTCGGGAAAAATAGCACGCGCATCCGGAGCGGCGTCCTGCCGTTCTACGCCCTTGCCCTCCGCGAGATGGCGGAGCTTCGCAGTGCAATCCCTTTCAGCGTTGAGCGAGGGCTGCGGGTTTCGCGCGCTTCGCGTGGCGCGAATGGTCGCGCGCGGCCACGCGCTTTGTCTTCTTCACGCGCGATTCCGCCTGTCTGGTACCGCGATTGTGTTTCGCATATTCCTCGCCGTCGATGGGCGCGACATGCGGCGGGTCCTTGCCGAGATACGGGCGGCCGATTCCGAACTCCTTCCCGTGCTCGTCGACCCATTTCCAGAACCTTGCCGAGGAAGCAAATCGCTGATCGCGCGTCGCACCATCGACGCTCACCACATCCGCCGCCAGCCCATGCCCATAGCCGCCGCGCAGGCTGCCGCCATGATACGACCTGTTGCTCGCCGCCTTGAGCCCGCTTGCGATCGACTGACGATAGTCGTCACGAAATCCACTGGTGATGCCGGGCGACAGGCCCGCCGCCTCCGCCGCATGAAGCATGTAGAACAGTTTCCGCCTGAAGCTCCGATCCATGCCCCCGATCACATAGTCCGCCATCGACAGGTGGACTCGTTCCGCCGCCTTTGGATCTTTCCACCCGAAATCCTGATCGACGAGCCTGATGAAGGTTCTGGTGACCGTCACCCTCTTGCCCTTCCGCTTGACGGAGACCTTCCGCCGTTCAGGCACCTTGATCGTGTCCTCCTTGGGCGTCCGCTGATAAAGCGCCCACAGATATCGATCGACGCAGATATCCATGACAAGACATTCGTCGACGATCTCGGTGGATGTCGTGACGTCTTCGGTCGCGACAGGTTCGACATCCGGCGGACTCAGGCTCGCAACCTCCACACGCGCAGGTTCAGTCGATGACGCATCCGGCACATGGGCCGGAGCCGTTTCGTCAGCCGGCTCCGGCATGGCCGGAGCGACCGGTGCGGGCGCGATGTCTCCGGGCGGCACGTCGGTCATCGCCAGATCAGAGGTCGGATCGGTTTGATCCACATCGTTGCTGGATATCGAGTTCGCCTGAGGCGCAGGAGCGATCTCCTCGGTGGTGACGATGGAGGGAGCATGGGGGTCCGTGCGAGCTGACGCATCGGTGGATTGATATCCTTCGGACCCCACCGTGAGCAGGCCGACAATCCCTGTCGCAAAAATGGCGGATCGCAACACAGGCGCTGATACTGCTGAGGGTCGCCGCGGGTTCATCATTCCAGCCTCATCGGAACCGGATTGGACAGCCAGACATGCGGACATGATCATTGTTCTGACAAGGAAATGACCGTGCAATAGCCTGATCGGACAGGCAGCGGCCTTTTCCTCGAAGTGTTGCCTGCCCGCAACGGCGAATAGGCTCACGCGCGCCGTCCGTTTTGTGCCAATTTCAGCTGCAAGTCTGCTTGTTCCTCACGAGTCAGATATGTGAGGCTTGGTGACGGCAGCGGACATGCCCCGAAATGAGGAATGGAATGGTGGATCGATCGACGTTGGCAAAATCCACCGGAGCAATACGTCGCTGGGGATCTTCAGCTGTTGTGACGGTCGCGGCGATAACAGCGCTGATGATGCCGGTCGCCGACGCCGCGGCAAAGCAGACGCGCCGCACACAGCCCGCCGAGACGGCGGCGCAGCGCGAGGCAGGCGAGCCGATCATGGCGATCGTGTCGATCAAGAGCCAGCAGGTCACGTTCTATGACGCCGAGGGCTGGATCCTGCGGGCGCCGGTGTCGACCGGCGTCAAAGGACGCGAGACGCCGGCCGGCGTCTTCGCCATTGTCGAGAAGGACAAGGACCACCACTCGACCATGTATGACGACGCCTGGATGCCGAACATGCTGCGCATCACCTGGAACGGCCTCGCGCTGCATGGCGGGCCGTTGCCCGGCTATGCGGCGTCACACGGCTGCGTGCGAATGCCTTACGGGTTTGCGGAAAAGTTGTTTGACAAGACGCAGATTGGAATGCGCGTCATCATCTCGCCGGACGACGCAGCCCCGCTCGACTTTTCTCACCCGACGCTGTCGCTTTTCGCGCCCAATGCAGACGCCATCGCGGCGGCGCCGGCAAAGGCCGATACACTCTCACGCGCGGCCGCAGACGCCGCCATGGAGGCCGACAAGGCTAAAAAGACTGCTGCGACGACGGCCCGCGAATCGGCCACGCTCGCAAAGTCTCTGCGCAAGCTGGAGCGGCTCAAGGCTCGCGCCGACGCAAGGCTCGCCTTCGCAGACAAGACGGTGGCCGCCGCCAGGACCGACCAGGCCAGGGCGAAGGCCGAGGATCGCAGGCAAAAGGCCGCGGCCCTCGCAGCGGAACTCGGGACCAAATTCGACACCGCCAGGGCCGACACGTCAGCAAAGCTCGACGCAGCCCGCATCGCGAAAGACGCGGCAAAAACAGCTCAAACAAAGAAAGCCGACACAGCGAGGGCGGCGCTCGACGCAAAGCTCGCGATCGAGCCAGCCTCAATCTACATCAGCCGCGCGACGCGGACGCTGTACGTCCGGCGCAACACGCACAAGCCGGCGCCGGACGGCGGCGGCGAGGTGTTCGATACAACCATCGAGGTTCCGATTACGATCCGCGACCCGAACAAACCGATCGGCACCCACGTATTCACGGCGGTGGCGCGCAACGGCGCCAGCCTGCGCTGGACCGCCGTCACGGTCGAGAATGGAGATGGCGCCAAAAGCGCGCTCGATCGCATCACCATTCCGAAGGACGTCCTTGATCGCATCGCGCCGACCGCGTTGCCGCGATCCTCAATCGTCATCTCCGACGAGCCGCTGAGCGAGGAGACCAACTATCGCACCGAGTTTGTTGCGGTGCTCAGCGACCAGCCGCAGGGTGGCTTCATCACGCGCAAGCCGAGCGAACTTCTTGCCGCGGACGACGACGGCTGGGGCGACGGCAGCCGACAGGACGACGGCTTCGGCTTCTTTTTCCAGCGCGATCCCAGTCCCCCAACGAGACGTACGCGCCGGGGCGGCGGCCCATTTTTTGCTCCGATACAACAAGGCTGGTGATCAAGGGCCGCATACTTTAATCGCGGCGAAAAGCAGGCCTTGTGGGCTGTGATGGAGGCCGCGACGGAATTTGTCCGTGCGTCAGCGGTTTAGTGCGATTTCCCTGCTGGGAGACCGCGCATTCGGTGGTTGAAAGTTACCGCATTTTCCGGGATAACCGGGCCACGCGCTCCTAGCTCAGCTGGATAGAGCATCGGATTTCGATTCCGAGGGTCGGGAGTTCGAATCTCTCGGAGCGCGCCATTCAGGCTCATCTGCGAACCCGGTACCCCACCGTTTCGTCTGGCGAGAACCACCCCTTCGAGCACGTCTTTGCGCGCCACACCGCGAAAACCGCTCGCGGCTCCGGGAATCTTGCCCTACTCTGCCGGAAGGAAGGCTGAGGAGCTGTCGCGGTGGCGACCCTGGACTACAGGCGGGATGCTTTCGACTTCGTCGCAAGGCTGAACAGGCATACGACGGTTTCCGGCGTGATGGACGACGCGGAACGGACCTTCAATCGCTTCGGCTTTGAAACGATCATTATCGCCGGCCTGCCCCTTGTTGCCGGTGGCGATTTCTCCTCGCGGGTGATCGCCAAGCGGTGGCCCGCCGGCTGGTTCGATCTCTACACGCGGAACAACTACGAACATCGCGATCCTGTCGTGCGCTATTGCCGGCGTACCACGACCCCGTTCGAATGGGCGGAGGCGCCCTACGACCGCGCAAAAGAACCCGGCGCGGCGGAGGTGATGGATCGGGCGATCGATTTCCGGATGTCGAAAGGTTTCATCACGCCGATCCATGGCATTGGCGGTTTTAAGGCCGGCATCTCGCTGGGCGGCCAGGACCTCGATCTCAACCGTTACAGCAAGCCGGCCCTACACCTGATGTCGCTCTACGTGTTCGAGGCCGTCTGCAAGCTGATCGACTCGCAACCTGAATCGGACCACGGGCTGACCGCGCGGGAACGCGAGACATTGTCATGGGCATCACAGGGAAAAACAGCCTACGAGATCGGCGCCATTCTTCACATCGGACAACGAACCGTTGAAGAACACCTCGCGACGGCCGCCCGGAAACTCGGCGCAGCGAACCGGACGCACGCTGTCGCCATCGCGATCCGCCATCGCATCATCGTCCCCTGACGCCTTTCGGCGCGCCCGAACGGGAACGAAATCCGCCAGCCACCGTTGAATGTTCGCGTTGCGTGGCAAGGAGTTGCGTCGTGTCGAGAGATCGCCGGTTCGGGACAACGGAAGGTTTGCCCAATGGACGGATTGGCGACACATCGCACCGCCTGGTCAACGACACCGAGCGTTCTGGAACCTTGTCCACCCCCAAGGTCAAATTCGACATGGAGTCGCGCACCACGGTACGCGTGAAGATCGAAGAATCGGGCGCGCGCGGGCTCATCGGGCTCGCGCAGATCGGAATGTTCCGCGCGATCCGGCGCAGTACCGACCTCAACAGCGACAGCAAGCGCAATCCCTCCCCGCCGAAGGAACGCAAATGACGACCCAGCCGCGAACGCGCAAGGATGAAAACAACCTGCCTGGTGCGCAGGATCAGGGCGGCAAACAGGGTGCGCAGAAGGACGGACCGAAGCCTTCGCCCCAGCCGGATCAGGAGGATCTCGATCCGCACAACAAAGGCCCCGAGCGCACCGACAACGAGCCGGAGCGATGATCGTGAAGGACGCAGAGAAATTCCGGCGCAACGCCGCGAACTGCCAGCAACTCGCAGAGGATGCCACGGACGAAGCGATGGCCCGGCGCTACAGGCGCATGGAAGCCGCATGGCTCGCACTCGCCGAGGAACAGGACTGGCTCGACGGCACGACGCCGGATGATCAACAGCCGCAACTGCTGCTGCAGGGCTGACCGCACGCATCGACCATGGCTGCGCGCCAGCGCCGCCATGTTTCAATGCCGTCCCCGCGCGCGACCACTCTTGACGCCCTCCGCATCATGTATCATATAAAGTTACATGAGACGAGACGGCAGACTGTCCGCGACCCTTCACGCCCTGCTGCACATGGCCGAGCAGGACCGGCCGATGACCTCGGCGGAACTGGCGGCCTGCATGGACACCAACGCGGTTGTGGTCCGCCGCACCATGGCGGGCCTGCGCGAAGCCGGGTTCGTTCGCTCCGAAAAAGGCCATGGCGGCGGTTGGGAGATCGCCTGCGACCTCACCAGGGTGACGCTGAAGGACATCTATGAGGCGCTCGGATCGCCGGAACTCCTCGCCATCGGCATCCATCTCGAAGGTCCGCCCTGCCTTGTCGAACAGGCCGTCAATCACGCCCTCACCGGCGCATTCCAGGATGCCGAAGCGCTGCTGATCCGCCGCCTCGGCGACGTCACCCTGGCCGCGCTCGCTGACGACTATCGTCGTCGCGCCGCGCAATTCCGCTCATCGCAAAAACCGAAAGCACGCGCATGATCTACGATGCCATCATCGTCGGCGGCAGCTATGCCGGCCTCTCCGCTGGACTGCAACTGGCGCGCGCCCGCCGTTCCGTGCTGGTGATCGACGAAGGACTGCGGCGCAACCGCTTTGCCGAATCCTCCCATGGCTTCCTCGGCCATGACGGCCGCGCGCCCGGCGCGATCGCCGCCGACGGCCGGGCGCAACTCCTCGCCTATCCGAGCGTGACCTGGCTCGACGCCCGGGCGGCCGCCACGCGCAAGACCGCGACGGGATTCGCCATCGATGCCGCCAACGAAAGCCATGAGGCGCAACGCGTGATCCTCGCCACCGGCGTCGGCGATCAGTTGCCCGATATACCGGGACTTGCCGAACGGTGGGGCAAGAGCGTGTTCCATTGTCCCTATTGCCACGGCTATGAACTGCGGCGCGGCCGCATCGGCGTCGTCGCATCCTCGGAGCTGTCGATGCATCATGCCCTGATGCTGCCCGACTGGGGCGAGACCACGCTGTTCCTCAACGAGACGTTCGTGCCCGACGATGGACAGCTTGCGCAGTTGCGCAAGCGCGGCGTCGCCCTTGAGCGCGCGCCGATTTCGCGGATCAGCGATCACGCGACGGTCGAGTTGCGCGACGGCCGCGCGATCGTGCTCGACGGCCTGTTTACGGTGACGCGGATCAGCAGCAAGGACCCGCTCGCCGACCAGCTCGGCTGCGACTTCGAGCACGGCCCGACCGGACCGGTGGTGAAAACCGACGGGATGAAACAGACGACGGTGCCCGGCGTGTTCGCCTGCGGCGATGTCGCCCGCATGGCAGGCAATGTCGCGCTCGCGGTCGGCGACGGCGCGATGGCCGGAGCAGCGGCGCATCGCTCACTGATGTTCGCGGACCTATGATCGGTCATCGGATGTCGATTCCGATGGCCGATCAACCGGCTTGTCATCCGCGGCGCAGGATTCGCCTTATATCGCGGGGCGGCGTTAGTACGCTTCAGGCGTGATGTGCCGAGACGCTCTTCACGCAATCCGACAGCATCTCCGCCGGTGCAAATGTGCCGACGTCACCGAGACTGAGCATGCCGACCATTCGCTTGCTCTTGTTGATGACCGGCAGGCGGCGCACCTTCAGTTTCTCCATATGATCCATCGCCTTGGCGAGATCGTCATCCTCACGGCAGCAGTGGATGCCTTCGGTCATGACATCGCGCGCCATCGCCCGGCTGGCGTCGAATCCATTGTTCGCGAGTCCTTTGCAGACGATATCGCGATCGGTCACCATTCCAACCAGCTTGTCGTCATCGCCGACCGGGATACAGCCGACATCATGACCACGCATGAGTTTTGCAATTTCGCTGACGGGAGTGGTCGGGCTGACCCAGTCGACGCCCTTGTGCATCACGTCCTTGACTTTCATGGCGGACCTCCGTGCTGGATTTTGAAGCGCTGCAACTGGATGCAACGCAGCACAGCCCCTGCCCTCTCAACTGTACAACGAATTGCATGAGACAGCACACGTTCGAAGACGTGGCGGAATGCGTCATTTCTGCGTGATCGTGGAACGCGGCGGCCGGCAACGGTACCGGATGATCACAATTTCGTCCGCTCCTTCGTCGCCTCGATCATGCTGCCGAGTTCGGCGAAATGATGCTTGCGCGGCGAGCTGCGCCGCCACGCGAGGCCGATCGTGCGCTGCGGCTCCGGATCGGCAAAACGCATCAGGTGAATGTCGCCGCGCCTGGCTTCCAGCGGCACGGCGAGTTCGGGCAACAGCGTCATACCGAGACCGTTCGCCACCATCTGCACGAGCGTCGACAGCGACGACGCGCCGAAAGTGTTGATGTTCTCGATCCGCCGCAGATTGCAGAACGCCAGCGCCTGATCGCGCAGGCAATGTCCCTCCTCCAGCAGCAACAGACGATCGTCCTTCAGGAGATCGGGAGTTGCGCGCACATGGTGGGAGACGCGATGCGATTTCGCCATCGCCAGCAAAAAGCGATCGTCGAACAGGCTGACAGTTTCGATGTCGGGATGCTCGATCGGCAGCGCCAGCAGCAACAGATCGAGCTGACCGTCGAGCAGTTCGCGCGTGAGCAACTGGGTCTGGGTTTCGCGGATGTGGAGATCGAGATCGGGAAACGCGTTGCGCACCGTGGGAAGCAGTTGCGGCAGGATATAGGGTGCAATCGAAGGAATGACGCCGAGGCGCAGCGGGCCGGACAGCACGCCGCCCTGCCGCCGCGCCGCGTCGACAATATCGCGCACATCCGCCAGCACGCGGGCCGCGCGCTGCGCGATGTCCTTGCCGCCTTCGGTCAGCATCACCCCGTTGCGGCTGCGCTCGAGAAGCTGAATGCCGAGGGTCTTTTCCAGCTCCTGGATCTGCATCGACAGCGCCGGCTGAGTCACGGCGCACTGCTCCGCGGCCCGGCCGAAATGACCCGAGCGCGCGACGGCGTCGAAATAACGAAGCTGCTTGAGCGAAATCATACGATCAGTTTTTCTGATATTTTATGACTTCTAATCTCATCAGCGCTGATCGGCAAGTATGGCCCCGGACCAACGATCAGGCAAAGACAACCATGGTCACCTCTGCCATGCCCGCGCCTGTCGCGGGCATGGCAGATTCTCCATTGCTCAATGCTTGACGAGTTTGCACACGCTCTTTGACAGCGGCAGGAAGGCCTC
This sequence comes from Afipia sp., assembly GCA_051954725.1. Taxonomy (GTDB): domain Bacteria; phylum Pseudomonadota; class Alphaproteobacteria; order Rhizobiales; family Xanthobacteraceae; genus Afipia. The sequence goes on from JBQCHK010000033.1 coordinate 191,699, forward strand.
ATCGGCGGGAATGGTGGCGACCAGCTTGTAATAGTCCCACGGATATTTCGATTCCGACGGCTTCTTGACCTCGAACAGGTAGGCATTGTGCATCTTGCGGCCATCGGCGCGGACGGATCCCTTGCCGAACAGCGGATCGTCGGTCGGCAGTTCCTTCATCTTGGCGACGACCCTGGCGCCGTCGTGCGGGTTGCCGCCGAGTGCCTCCAGCGCCTTGAAATAGTGGATCAGCGACGAATAGACCCCCGCCTGCACCATGGTCGGCGGCTTGTTCTTGTAGCGCGCCATGAAACGCCTGGAGAACGCCCGGGTCTGGTCGTTGAGGTCCCAGTAGAAGGTCTCGGTAAAGTTGAGGCCCTGCGCGGCCTTGAGCCCGAGCGCATGGACATCGGAGATCATCAGCAGCATGCCGGCGAGTTTCTGGCCGCCGGCGACAATGCCGAATTCCGCCGCCTGCTTGATCGCATTGGTGGTGTCGCCGCCCGCATTGGCAAGGCCGACGATCTTGGCCTTCGAATTCTGCGCCTGCAGCAGGAAGGAAGAGAAGTCGGCGTTGTTGAGCGGATGCTTGACGCTGCCGAGCACCTTGCCGCCGTTAGCAAGGACCACCGCGCTGGTGTCACGCTCCAGCGCCGCGCCGAAAGCGTAGTCGGCGGTGAGGAAAAACCAGGTATCGCCGCCGGATTTCACCAGCGCCTTCCCGGTGCCATTCGCCAGCATGTAGGTGTCGTAGACCCAGTGGATGGTGTTGGCGTTGCACTGTGCGCCGGTGAAGTCCGACGACGCCGAGCCGGAGTTGAGATTGACGATGTTCTTTTCCTTCGCGATGTTCGCGACCGCGAGACCGACGCCGGAGCTGGCGAGATCGACCACCACGTCGACCTTGTCGACGTCGATCCATTGCTTGGCGATGGTGACGCCGACGTCGGGCTTGTTCTGGTGATCGGCGGAGACGACATCGATCTTCCAGCCCTTCGCCGTGAGCCCTGAATCCTCGATCGCCATTTGCGCCGCGACCACCGAGCCTGCGCCGCCGATGTCCGCGTAAAGACCGGACATATCGCCCATGTCGCCGATCCGCACCACCTTGTCGAGCTTGCCTTGCGCGAATGCCTGTCCGGCCAGCACGAGGCTCGCCGCCACCAGAAGCAATGTCCGTTTCATGTCCCCTCCATTTTCACGCGCCTCGCGCGCCATTGTCCCGGGATCATGATTCCTTGCATTCGCCGATTGGCCTAGCGGCTCGCGTGAGATTTCGTTCTGCGCGCCAGAACCGGGCAAAAATAGTTTCACCAAAACAGAACGGCGCTCTTCCCCTGCAGTAGCAATGAAGAACGCACTGCCGCGCGTGTGACATCCATCCCCCGAAAGACTGATCGCGTCGCGACGCCGCATCGCGTTGACAACGGCCCTTATCGCCATAGCTACCCGGCAGCATCGTAATCCGGGCTTGACCCCGGCGGTCGGCGTGTCGGGCGTCCGCCACGTGGCCGAAACGTCATTCAACATGGGCTGGAGGCAAGACCGAGGGAGGAGCCCGTCATGAATGATCTGAGCCTTACGACTCTCGACGGTGGAAGAACGACGATCAGCGCCAGCGCGCTGGAAGCATTGACCGCAACACTGCGCGGCACCCTGCTCTATGCCACGGATGAGGACTATCAGACGGCGCGGACTGTCTGGAATGCCATGATCGACCGGCGGCCCGGCGTGATCGTACGGTGCATGGGCGCGGCCGACGTCATCAACGCCGTGCGCTTCGCACGCGATAACGGGCTTCTCCTGGCGGTTCGCGGCGGCGGACACAACATCGCCGGCAACGCGGTCTGTGACGGCGGCCTGATGATCGATCTATCGCAGATGAAATCGATCCGCGTCGATCCGGTCGCGCAGCGCGCCGTCGTTGAACCTGGCGCAACACTTGGCGATGTCGACCGGGAAACACAGGCATTCGGCCTCGTGGTGCCGACCGGAATCAACTCGACCACCGGCATCGCCGGCCTGACGCTCGGTGGCGGTTTCGGCTGGACCACGCGCAAGCTTGGCCTCACCATCGACAATCTGCTCTCCGCCGATGTCGTCACCGCCAATGGCGAACTGGTGCGCGCCAGCGCGACGGACAACCCCGATCTCTTCTGGGCCATTCGCGGCGGCGGCGGAAATTTCGGCGTGGTCACCGCGTTCGAATTCAAGCTCCATCAGGTTGGCCCGCAAGTCCTCGCCGGGCTCGTCATTCACCCCCTCGAGAACGCAGAAACGGTTCTCCGGGAATACCGTGCGGCGCTCGAAGCCGCGCCCGATGAACTGACCTGCTGGACCATCATGCGCAAGGCGCCACCGGCACCGTTTGTGCCTGCCGAATGGCACGGCAAGGAAATTCTGGTGCTCGGCATCTGCTATTGCGGCGACCCCGAGACGGGAAAGGCCGTGGCGGCCAAGCTCCGTTCGATCGGAAATCCGATTGTCGATCTCGTCGGGCCTACTCCGTTCGCCGAATGGCAGCGCGCGTTTGATCCCCTCCTTGAGCCGGGCGCCCGCAATTACTGGAAGAGCCACGACTTCACGGAGCTTTCGGACCCGCTCATCGAGGTTCTTCTTGATGCGGCGTGGCACCTGCCCGGACCTGAATGCGAATTGGCTCTCGCCCATGTCGGCGGCGCGGCCGGGCGCGTTCCCATCGAGGCGACGGCGTTTCCGCAGCGGCAATCGCATTTCGTCCTCAACATGCACACCCGCTGGCGCGAACCTGGCATGGATGACGCCTGCATCGCGTGGGCACGCGCGCTGTTCGAGGCCGCGAAGCCTTACGCAACCGGCACCGCTTACGTCAACTTCATGCCGGGAGACGAGACCGAGCGTGTGGCCGCCGCCTACGGCGTCAACTATCAGCGCCTCGCCGACGTCAAGCGGCGCTACGATCCGGCGAATCTGTTCAGGCTGAACCAGAACGTGACGCCGACGGCGGAGCGCCGCGCCGCATAGGCGCAGCGCTGATCAGTTAACAAACGAGTGCAATGACCCGGATGCGGTGCGATACAAAGCGCACTGCATCCGGAGACGTTTGATGCACGTCTCAAAGGATGGACAACCTCCTGCCTTTCAAATGACGAGTCAGATCGTCCGCAACGCCGCCGCAATCGCATCGAGACCATCGGTCAGCGCCGCCGGGCCCGGCTGCAGGATGATCGTCGACTTGATCTCGACGATGCGACCGTTGCGCACCGCCGGGATCGCATCCCATCCGGGACGGCGGCGGATTTTGTCGGGCACGACTTTCTTTCCGCACCACGAAGCGAGAATGACATCGGGCGCGGCGGCGATCACCGCCTCTGGCGCTACAATCCGCTCGGTCGCGGACTTCTTCGCACTCAATTCCGGAAACACATCCTTGCCGCCGGCAATGCCAACGAGTTCGGACACCCAGCCGATGCCGCTGATCAGCGGATCGTCCCATTCCTCGAAATAGACTCTCGGGCGCAGCGCGCCGTTCGCACCCGCTGCGATCCGCGCCAGACGATCCTCGAAGCCACGCGCGAGCGCATCAGCTTTATCCGGGACACCGACCAGCGCACCGACCGTGCGGATCATCGCGAGGATGCCCGCGATGTCGCGCTGGTTGAAGGCATGAACCGCAATTCCTGCCCGGATGAGACCGGCGACGATGTCGGCCTGCAGGTCCGAGAACGTCAGAACCAGATCGGGCTCGAGCGCGAGAATCTTTGGAATGTCCGCCGAGATAAACGCCGCCACGCGGGGCTTTTCGCGCCGGACCTGCGGCGGCCGCACCGCATAGCCCGAAACGCCGACGATGCGATCCTGCTCGCCCAGCAGATACAGTGTCTCCACCGTTTCTTCGGTCAGGCACACGATCCGGCGCGGCGGGAATATCAGCATGGCGCGTTATAAGGCGGAGAGATGCTTGGCATCAATATGGAGCGTTTCTCCTCATCCTGAGGAGCAGGCGCAGCCTACGTCTCGAAGGACGAGGCGGTGACGCGGCTGCTGTCTTGGCCTCATGGTTCGCGACGGCGCTATGCGCCTCCTCACCATGAGGAACAACTTGCGGACACGCTTCACTCCCTCTCCCGCTTGCGGGGAGAAGGTTGGGGTGAGAAGCAAAGCTCGCATCGTGGAAAGGCCCGCGGCCCGGATCGCAAGATCGATCCGGCCTCTTCCCGGAAACGGGGAGAGGTGAAGACATCCCTCACCCCGCCGCGGCACTCATGCCTAGCCGGCCGATGCCCGGAATCTTGATCGCCGGACGGCGGACATCGATGCCGAGCACCGCACCGAGAATGTTGAGCTCGATGCCCTCCAGCCAGCCGACGGTGATGCCGAGATAGCCGCCCAATGTCGCACGCCAGCCGGTGCCTGACGCGGTGCGGCCGAGCCAGTCGCCGTCATAGGGAAAATCCTTGCCGATGGCGGTCGGCGGCAACACCGCCTTCATTTCCGGCACCGCATCGATGATCGCAGCGACGAACGTATTCGAATTCGGCCCGGGCCACGCGCGATAATCGCCAAGGTTGCGATATTTGTAGGCAGCAATGGCGCCGCGGATTTTCGGGATCAGAAGCGCGGCCGCCGCGCCGTCTGCACTGAATACGGTTTCGGGCATCTGGCCGAACCAGCGGCCGTCCGCGACGAAGCCGTTGACGCGGATCGGCTCGCCCCACGCGGTGTAGTCATAGCGGCTATAGCGTTCGGCGCCCTGCTCCTTGAACACGATCCAGCTATGGACCGCGACGATGCCGCGCCAGCGCACCGTGCGCGCGGCATAAATCCGTACGACCGCCTCGGAATTGGCGGCGGCGGGCGGCAGCACGCCGGCGCTGGAACGGTCCGCCATCCACCAGTTGGCGGAGGCGCGGCTGGAGAGGAAATAGCTGGCGGCGGAAATGCCGATGGGCACGAGCAGGAGCACGAGAAAGAACGTCACGATCATTTTCAGCCGTCTCATCACGTCGTCCACAGCGCAACAGGTACGCCTGCATTTATGGTGACGGAGAAATCCGGCTTCAATGGGACGGTCGCATCCGAGTGCTTACTACCTTCGTCAAGCCCGGGCATAACCGTTCGAAGAACGGCGTCGCTGCCGCTTGCCTATGTCCCGGGCATCCACGTCTTGACGAACGGTCAGCCAGAAAAGACGTGGATGGCCGGAATAAATCCGGCCATGGCGACAGGCAGGAAGTTCCTGCCAACAAGGCCAAAACCAAGTCTGCCCCTTACGGCCGCTCGACCTCGAACACGCTGCCGTCGTAATCGGCCTCGACCGGAATCTGAAGCCGGGTCAGGCCGCTGTCCGTCTTGCTCATGACCGGCTGCACCGTCACCACCGGCGTCTTGCGCGCGTAATCCATCGCCGCCTCGGCGCTGCCAAGCCGGTCGAGTTTGATCAGGTTGCGGATGGTCGGGAACGGCAGCTTGAAGCGCCCACTCTCCGCCCCGGCCAGCGCTTCTTTCGGCGACAGCCAGATCGAGTCCACGGACTCATGGCCGTCGTGACGGCCGACCTGATCCGGCGGCGCCAGCGCGAGCAGAAAATGCGTATCGAAACGCTTGGGCAACTGCACCGGCGTGATCCAGTGCGCGAACGGCACGAGGGAATCGATCGCTGGCATCAAGCCATTCTGGCGCAGGATATCCGCGAAGCTCACCTTGCCTTCGTCGAGCGCGGCGCGCTGCGGTTCGAGCGGCGCAAGCTGCGCCGCCGCGATCAGCTCATCCGAGCCTTGCGGACGCGCCAGCATGATGCCGCTTTCCTCGAAGGTTTCGCGAATGCCGCCGACGCGGATCGCCGCTGCTTCGAAATCGAGACCGCCGGCATGGGGAACCAGCGCGCTGTCGGCCGCGATCTCGCGGTCGCCGGGGTCCATGCTGCCGCCGGGAAACACCAGCGCGCCTGACGAGAACTCGATCTGGTGGTGCCGCTGCACCATGAAGATTTCCATTCCGCCACCGGCGCTGTCGCGCAACAGCAGAACGGTCGATGCCGTGCGCAACGCCTTGGCGGGATCGCGGGTCACTGTCTCGCTCATGTGAGGCTCGCCCTCTTGTCGGTGCGCGCGACGCGCGACAATAGATAATCGACTTCGGCGCGCGCGGTCGCGCTCATCGCCGAACCCGGCTTGCGCTGCGCGGCGGACGTCAGCTTGCCGCGCTTGTGCAGCACGTATTTGCGCACCGCGAGGCCGACGCCCGGCTGCTGCTCGTAGCGGATCAGCGGCAGATGCGCGTCGAACAGATCATGCGCGGCGTCGCGCTTGCCGGCCTTCGACAGGTTGACGACATCGACCAGCATGTCCGGGAACGCATAACCGGTCATCGCGCCGTCGGCGCCGCGCTCCATCTCGAAATCGAGGAAGGTGCCGCCGTTTCCGGTGAGGATCGACATCGGCCGCAGCGAGCCATCCTTCTGGAAGCCGCGTAGCGTCGAAATCTTCTCCAGCCCCGGCCAGTCCTCATGCTTGAGCATCACACACGACTTGCTGTCCATCACGATCTTGCGGATGACCGCCGGTGTCATGACGACGGTAAGCGTCAGCGGATAGTCCTGCAGCACCCATGGCACGTCCTCACCAATCGCCTCGGTGGCCTGTCGGAAATACGTGGTGATCTGGTCGTCGGTGCGCAGATGCGGCGGCGGCGCGATCATCACCGCGGCGGCGCCGGCATCCATCGAGGCCCGCGCCAGCGCGCGCATCGAGGCGAAACCGGGCGCCGATACGCCGACGATGATCTGCTTGTCCCTGGCGCGCTTGATGAAGCGGGTCGCGACATCGAGCGATTCCTGCGCCTCCATCTTCGGCGCTTCGCCAAGGATACCGAGCACAGTGACGCCGTTACAGCCGACCTCGGCGTAAAAATCGGTCAGACGGTCGATGGATTCGAAATCAATGCGGCCGTCGTCGAAGAATGGCGTCGGCGCAATGGCGAACGTACCGCTCGCCTCAGGGGTCAGTTTCATATCCGGATTGTTCTTTCGCTGGACCGCGCACCGGGACGGTCCTGGCGCGCGCGGACCGGATCATACCCCCGCGGCCGGGGCGGTCAAAGGGGGCGGATTTGCCGGGGTTTTGCAGCGAGATTGCCCCTCATCCCTCCGCCTTGTGGGGAGAGTAAACGCGCCCTGCGCAGCGGTGGGCGACTTGTCCCGGGCGCGATGCAGCGTGTAACGCTGCCGCGCAGACCCGGGATCGTTCCACACTCGGAGTCTGGAACGGCCCCGGATCATCAGTGCGTCAATACATGCCGCACCGCATCCGGGGCACGAGCCACCTCGCGTGATTAGAACCGACGCGCGGCCATCTTGTCGTTATCGTCGAAGAAGATGTCCTTGGCGTGGGTGACGATGTCCTGCGCCTTCCACGGCCCGCCCGGTTTCCAGCCTTCCATCTCGAGCATCTTCATCTCGCGCACGCCGCGCGGACCGGAAACACCGAGCACCTTTCCGGTCTGATCGCCCGATAGTTCCGACACCATGTAGAGCACCGCCGGCGCGATCTCGTCCGGCCCCATCGCCGCGCCGGGGTTTTCCTTGTAGCGCGGCAGGTCGGCGGTCATGCGGGTGAGCGCGCCGGGCGCCAGCGTCCACAGCCGGATGTTGTATTTTCGGCCTTCGATGGCGAGCACGTTGCTCAGCCCCCAGATGCCGCCCTTGGCCGCACCGTAATTGCTCTGGCCGAAATTTCCGATCAGGCCGGACGTCGACGACGTGTTGACGATGACGCCGCCGCCGTTCTCCTTCATCCATTTGAACACCGGCAGCGTGACGCAGAAGGTGCCTTTGAGATGCACCTTGATCACCTTGTCCCAGTTCTCTTCGTCGAGCTTGGCGAAGGTGACATCGCGCAGGATTCCGGCATTGTTCACCAGAATATCGGCGCGGCCGAAATTCGTGATCGCATCCTCGAACACCGACTGCCCGCCCGCCATGGTCGAAATGTCGGCGCCGTTGGCGACCGCCTTGCCGCCCGCGGCCTTGATCGCATCGACAACGTTCTGTGCCATCGACTTGTCGGCGCCGCTGCCGTCGCGCGGACCGCCGAGGTCGTTGACCACCACCGATGCGCCTTCACGCGCGAACAGTTTGGCATAAGCCTCGCCGAGACCGCCGCCCGCCCCGGTGATGATTGCAACCTTGCCGTCGAGCAAACCCATATCGAACTCCTGTGGTTTCGTATCTCTCCCTTGTCATGGCCGAACTTGTTCCGGCCATCTCGCCTCAAGAGGCACCATGCGTCCCCAAGCGAGATGCCCGGCACAAGGCCGGGCATGACGAGAAGCATAATTCTCAGGCCAGAACGGTCATGCCGTTGCGGATGACGGTCACGTTGCGCGCCTTCACCTTGCCCTCGATCGAGACGACGTTGCCGTCCTTCCACAGATCGAAGCTCACGGTTTCACCCGGGAACACCGGCGACGAAAAGCGCACCGCGTGCCGCTTGAACGCCTTCGGATCGTAATCGGCATAGGTCTGCAGCACCGCGCGGCAGCTCAGGCCATAAGTGCACATGCCGTGCAGGATCGGCCGATCGAAACCGCCGCGCCTGGCGAATTCGGGATCGGAGTGCAGCGGATTGCGATCGCCGCACAGGCGATAGAGCAGCGCCTGATCGGGCCGCGTCGAAATGTCGACGGTCATGTCCGGCTTGCGCTCGGGGATCTTGTGCGGCTCGGGCTGGCCTTCGCTGGGACCGCCGAAGCCGCCATCGCCGCGCGCGAACTGCGAGGCCACCAGCGTCGCCAGCGGATCGCCCGCCTCATCGCGCAGCACCGTCTCGCGGCGGATCACCGCGCCCTTGTCCTTGCCCTTGTCGAACACACCGAGCACGCGCGAGTCGGCAGTGATATTGGCCTTCACCGGCATCGGCTTGTGGAAGGTGATGTCGCGCTCGCCATCCACCACCATCACGCGGTTGACGTCGATGTGGCCGGGACCAGAGCCCCACGCCGCAACCGAAGCGTAGGTCGGCACCACCTTCAACTCCCGCGGCGTGTAGTAACCTTCGTTGACGAAGGACAGCTCCTTCTCGTCCATCGGATCGGCGCCCATGCCGATGCCAATGGCGTAGAGCATGACTTCGCGGTCGGTCCACGAATACTTCTGGCCGATATTCTTGAGCGCCATCACTTCATCGTACTTGATCGGCATGTGTCGTTTCCTCTCGATTCTTCTGCTTGTCCCGGGCGCGATGCCGCGTGAAACGCTGCTTCGCAGAACCGGGATCGTAACGAACTCAGCAACTGGAATGGCCCCGGATCAGCAGCGCACCGCTCCCGCGCTGCGCAGCATCCGGGGCAACAATCACATCACTTCACCGGCGTGAAGAACGGCAGCGGCGCGCCGTCGGTCGGCTTGAATACCACCTTCACGCGCTGGCCGATTTTCAGGCTCTCCAGTTCGCAATCGGCGAAATTGGTGAGCAGCGATGGCCCTTCGTCGAGGGTGACGTAACCGATCGCATACGGCCCGTTCGCGGACTTGCGCATCAGGCTGTACGAGTAAATCTCGCCCTCGCCCTTGCTCTCTTCCCATATGGTCTTGTCCGAACCGCAGAACGGGCAGATCGCACGCGGAAAGTAATGCGGCTCGTTGCAGGCGGTGCAGCGCTTGATCAGGAACTTGCCTTCTTTCGCCGCGTCCCAGAACTGCGCGGTTTCGGGATTGCCGGTGGGGGTCGGTAGTTTTGCTGCGCCAGACATCAGACACGCTCCAGAATCGCGGTCGATGCCGCATGACGAACGCCGAGCAATCCGCCGGTGCCATGCACCAGCGCGAGATCGCAATTCGGCACTTGCACCTTGGGGTGCGCCTCGCCGCGCAACTGCCGCACGGCCTCGATGATCTTGGTCATGCCGCCGCGGTTGACCGGATGGTTGCTGCACAGACCGCCGCCGTCCGTATTCCACGGCAGCTTGCCGACGCCGGAAATCAGGTTGCCGTCGGCGACAAACTTGCCGCCCTCGCCCTTCTTGCAGAAGCCGAGGTCTTCGATCTCGATCAGCACCGTGATGGTGAAGCTGTCATAGATCGAGGCGTACTTGATGTCCTTGTGGGTGACGCGCGCTTCTTCAAACGCACGCGGACCGCTCCACACGCCGGCGGAGTATGTGAGGTCCAGCCCCTTGCCGCCGCGCGGGCCTTTCAGCGCCTCACCGTGGCCGATCATCCGCACCAGCGGCTTCTTCAGCGACTTCGCAATGGTCTCCGACGTGACGATCAGCGCGCCGCCGCCATCCGACACCACGCAGCAATCAAGACGATGCAGCGGATCGGAGATCATCGGCGAGTTGAGAACGTCCTCGACGGTGACCACATCCTTGAGCATCGCGTGGGGGTTGTACTGGGCGTGGTGCGAGGCCGCGACCTTGATCCAGGCGAGTTGCTCGCTGGTGGTTCCGAACTCATGCATATGGCGCATGGCGCACATGCCGTATGCGTTGTGGGTTGTGGCGTTATAGGCCGCCTCGAAATCGACTTCCGCACCTACAGCGCGCGGTGGCATCGGGCCGGTGCGGGGTTTTCCGGCCAGCGTGATCAGCGCCACCGAGCACTTGCCGGCCGCGATCGCCTGTGCCGCATGGCCGAGCGCGATGATGTAAGAACAGCCGCCGGTTTCGGTCGAATCGAGATGCTTGAGCTTGAGGCCGAGATAATCGGCCATCGCCATCACCCCGCCGGGCGCATCGCCGGCGCAGAAATAGCCGTCAACATCGTCCTTGGTGAGGCCCGCGTCCTCCAGCGCGCCCTTGGCGACTTCTGCATGGAGTTGCGGGGTGGATTTGTCGGGTGCGTGCCGGGTCGGATGCTCGTAGATCCCGGCGATGTAGGCTGTTCCTCTGGTATTCAAACGAAAAACTCCGCTGGCGTTTCCTGTCAGCGGAATTTCTCACCCTTTGAGCGCGGAATGGCAAGCGGCTTGAGTTTCGCAGGGCGAACCATGCGGCTTGCAGCGTTCTATTCCGCCGCGATCTGCGGTGCAGGCAGCGGCGGCGGATTGACAAGGTCCTTGGTCAACTGCTCGTATTGCGATTTCGCGTCGGCCATCGCCTTCTCCTTCACCGGGCCGTAGCCGCGGATGCGATCGGGCAACGACAGCAACTCGATGGCGGTGTCCAGCGTCTTCGGCGACAGGAGATCGAGCACGGTTGCAACATCGCGCTCGTAGTTCGCGATCAGATCGCGCTCCATCCTGCGATCCTTGTTGTAGCCGAACGGATCGAGCGGCGTACCGCGCAGGAAGCGCAGTTTCGCGAGCACGCCGAACACCTTCATCATCCACGGGCCGAATTCGCGCTTGCGCGGGCGTCCCTGGGAATCAACGCCGCTGTTGAGGATCGGCGGTGCGAGATTGAAGCTGATCCTGAAATCACCCTCGAACTGATCGTGCAGCGCCTTGGCGAATGCCCCGTCCGTGTAGAGACGCGCGACTTCGTACTCATCCTTGTAGGCAAGCAGCTTGGCGTAGTTAATCGCCACCGCGCGCGGCAACGCCTCGCCGTAACCACCGCTTTTTGCCGCCTCCCGCACCTGATCGACCAGCTTGCGGTAACGGCGCGCGTAGGCCGCGCTCTGATAGTCGGTGAGAAGCTTCGTGCGATGTTCGATGATCTCGTCGAGTGTCATCTCGGCGAGTGTCTTCGGCGCCGCTGTCTCCTCTTTCATCATCGCCGCGAGCCGCGCCGGGTCTGCCGCCGCCAGCCGTCCGAGCCGGAACGCCTGGGTGTTCATCTTGATCGATACGCCGTTCAGCTCGATGGCCTGCTCGATGGCCTCGGCGCCGACCGGCAGCAGGCCTTTCTGATAGGCAAAGCCCATCATCATCATATTGGTGGCGATGGTGTCGCCGAGCAGCAACTCCGCCGCATGAGTGAAGTCGAGGAACGACGAATCCTTGCGCAGCGCCGCTTCGAGCACATGATTGACCTTGCGGCGCTGGAAATCGAAATCGCGATTGAGGATGAAATCCGAAATCGGGATCAGGTGGGTGTTGATGATGCCGTGGGTGCGCGAGGACTCGCACAGCGTGATGGTTTCCTTGGCGATCGCCACCACCTCGTCGGCGGCGATAACGAGGTCCGCGGTGCCGGTGACGATGCGCGAACATGTCACCTCCGCCGGGTTCTGCGACAGCCGCACATGGCTCAGCACCGCGCCGCCCTTCTGCGCGAGGCCGGACATGTCGAGGATCATGCTGGCCTTGCCTTCGATATGCGCGGCCATGCCGAGCAGCGCGCCGATGGTCAAAACGCCGGTCCCGCCGACGCCGCCGACCGCGATGTTGTACGGCTTGTCGAGCGATGGCACCGATGCCGGCGGCGGAAGATTACCCAGATCGCCGAGGTCGGCGGCGGCACGCTTGCGCAGGGAGCCGCCGTCGATGGTGACGAACGACGGGCAGAAGCCCTTCACGCAGGAATAATCCTTGTTGCAGCTCGACTGGTTGATGGTGCGCTTGCGGCCCAGCGCGGTTTCCAGCGGCTCGACCGAGATGCAGTTCGACTGCACCGAGCAATCGCCGCAGCCTTCGCACACCGCGGCATTGATCATCACGCGGCGCGACGGATCCTCCATGATGCCGCGCTTGCGGCGACGGCGCTTTTCGGCCGCGCAGGTCTGCACGAACACGATGGCGGTACAGCCCGGCGTTTCGCGCAGCGTCCGCATCACCTTGTCGAGATCGTCGCGATGCGCCAGCTTTGTCCCCGGCGCGATGGTATTGGCGGGATAGGCGTCGGGATTTTCCGAGACCAGATAAATCTCACCCACGCCTTCGCTGCGAAGCTGGAAGGTGATCTGCTGCGGCGACAGATCACCGTCATGGCGCTGGCCGCCGGTCATCGCGACCGCGTCGTTGTAGAGAATCTTGTAGGTGATGTTGGCCTTGGAGGCGACCGCCTGCCGGATCGCCAGACTGCCGGAGTGGAAATAAGTGCCGTCGCCGAGATTGGCGAACACGTGCTTTTCGTTGGTGAACGGCGCGACGCCGGTCCACGGCACGCCCTCGCCGCCCATGTGGGTGAAGGTCTCGGTGTTGCGGTCCATCCACAACGCCATGAAGTGGCAGCCGATGCCGGCGAAGGCGCGGCTGCCTTCCGGCACCTTGGTCGAGGTGTTGTGCGGACAGCCCGAGCAGAAATACGGCGTGCGGGTCACCGGCGCGACCGCCTGCACCTGTGACGCCTGACGGCCGTTGAACCAGTCGGCCTTGGCGCGCAGCATCGCCACGATTTCGGGATTGAGGTCGAGTTGCAGGAGCCGCTCGGTCAGCGACGTCGCGATACCCGCGACGCTCAGCTCCTGCGCAAACGGCAGGAACGGCTTGTCGTGGGTGTCCATCTTGCCGACGATGCGTGGGCGCACGTCGTCGCGCCAGTTGAACAGCTCCTGCTTGACCTGGTTCTCGACGATCTCGCGCCGCTCTTCGACGATCAGGATTTCTTCAAGACCGACCGCGAATTTGCGCACGCCTTCCGGCTCCAGCGGCCACGGCATGCCGATCTTGTAGAGACGCAGGCCGATCCTGGCGGCGACCTCTTCGGTGATGCCGAGTTCGCGCAGCGCCTGGCGCACGTCCTCGTAGCTCTTGCCGGACGCCATGATGCCGAACCGTGCGTTCGGCGAATCCATGGTGATACGGTTGACGTTATTCGCCCGCGCGAACGCGATGGCGGCGAAGCCCTTGTAGTCCTGCAGGCGCTGATCCTGCGCGTAACGGTCATCTGGCCAGCGCAGGTTCAGTCCACCCGGCGGCATCTCGAAATCGGTCGGGATGATGAAGGGCTTCATCTCGTCGGTGAGATCGACCTCGGCAGTGGTTTCCACCGTCTCGGTGATGACCTTCATGCCGACCCAGCAGCCCGAATAGCGCGACATCGCGATACCGAGCAGACCCATCTCGATCATTTCGTGAACCGAGGACGGATAGAGATAGGGCATCAGCGCCGAGATGAAAGCGTGGTCAGACTGATGCGGCACGGTGGAGGACTTGGCGCCGTGATCGTCGCCGGCAAGGCAGAGCACGCCGCCGTTCTTGGCCGACCCCGCCGCGTTGCCGTGGCGGAAAACGTCGCCGCAGCGATCAACGCCCGGACCCTTGCCGTACCAGATGCCGACGACGCCATCATACTTGGCGCCCGGCGACAGGTTGAGCTGCTGAGATCCCCAGATCGCGGTCGCCGCAAGATCCTCGTTCACGCCGGGCTGGAATTTGACGTTGTACTGTTCGAGATGCTTTCGCGCGGCGTGAAGCTGCTGGTCGTAACCGCCAAGCGGCGAGCCGCGATAGCCGGTGACAAAACCTGCCGTGTTCAGGCCGGCGGCGCGGTCGCGCCGGATCTGCGCCATCGGCAGGCGCACCAAGGCCTGAATGCCTGTGAGAAAAACGTGCCCCGAGTCCTGCGTATACTTCTGGTCGAGACTGATCGGCCCCTGGTTGATTCCCATTTCCGCCTCTTCTCCCGTCGGACGTTGCGGCTTCTTGTTGTGAAATAAGGTCTCTTTGGAATCAGTCTATGTCGATTTCCGTGGATCGCGCATCATAAATCCGACGGCCTCAACTGCCGGATTATCCAGCGTAATTTCCTTCCCGGAAGATGCCTGCCGATTGCGCCTTGTGTCGCTGCGAGCCTGCGTGTCGAAAGGACGTTGCTGGCGCTTTTTACGGCACTCCAGTCAAAACGTTGATTGTGCCATGCACCATCACATCCATGCATCAAACGGATGTTTGAAAGACCTCGACTCGGCTGATTTCGCGCCAGCCACCGGTTCCGCAAGGCTGCCCTGCGGCCACCCCTCACATATCCGGGAACCAACCGCTTCACGGACCATTGGCTTTGCGGAGCTTTGGCAGATCGGAGGGTTTACCGATGACCACTCATTTCAGGAATGATCCGGACCCGATGGCGACGCTCGACAAGACCCATTCCCGGATTGAGGACTTTGAATATCATCAACGCGCCAAGCCACTGAAGGCCCTGATCGGCGTCGGCCTGCTGGTGGCGGTCGTGCTGGCGTTGTGGGGATTCAACGCAGACCGGACCTCGACGACGACCCGGCCGAACGCCGTTACGACGGATATGAACCGGGCGCCGGGACAGACCACAGGCCAGGCCCCGGCACGTCCGGCTCCGCCGCCCTCATCAACGCAGTGACCGCATGCAGACCTTCCCGGGCGGGAACCCCTTTCCGCTTCGGGAGGTTGTTATCGCATCACTGGATGGAGGATTTGACACATGGCACTCGAACGCGATCCGAATGAACGCACCCCCGCCAACGAAGAGATTCGCCGGGCGGAGCAACTCGACAGCGAACTCCAGCCCGATCCGGAAATGGTGGAAGGCCCGGCCAGCAGTGGTCGGATCACCCTGTTCGCCATCGCCATCATCGCGATTCTGGGCGTGGTCTTCTACGGCTTGAACAATTCCGCTATCGCGCCGAGCGGTAGCTCTGTCGCGACGCAGACGGCGCCGGCGACCACCGGCGCAAACCCCGCCCCGGCACCGGCCAATCCGGCGCAGAAGGATGCGAATGCGCCCAATACCGCTCCGGGACAGACCACCGGCTCTGCGAAGCCGAGTGGCGCGGCGCAGCCTGGACCGGCCAATACCAACAGCGAGCCGAAGGTCGGCCAGACCCCGGCCATGGGTGGCGCAGCCCCTTCGCGGTAAGGACGTGAGATCAGATGCAATGACGGCGGGCCATGGAGGTCCGCCGTTTTTGTTGAGGGCCGCACAGGCCGCGACCGGAAACCTCATGGTGAGGAGGCGCGAAGCGCCGTCTCGAACCATGAGGCCGCGACCTTGGCCTCATCCTTCGAGACGCGCGAAAATGCGCTCCTCAGGATGAGGAGTTCATTTGTTGACTGTCATCGCCGGACTCGTTCCAGCCATCTCGCTTAGGAAAGCACAGTGCCCCGCTTATCGGGATCGCCGGGACGAGCCCGGCGATGACATCGAGCATACATCGCTGACAACGAAACTGACTCTATCGCTTCCCGAACATCCCATTGATGTCCGCGTGCGATACCGCGTTCCCGAATTCGGCGAACGAGCCGTTGTCGGCAATATCCTTTGCCGCACGCAGGAACGCACCCCATGCCGCGCGCGCCAGCGCGCCGCCGACGCTGATCCGCCGCACACCGAGATCGGCAAGTTCGGCGACGCTGAAACCCGGCGCGCCCATCAGCACATTCACCGGCTTCGGCGCCACAGCCTTCACCACCGCCGCGATGTGTTCCTTCGTGCGCAGGCCGGGCGCGTAAAGGCAATCGGCGCCGGCCTCGGCATAGGCGACGAGACGCGCGACGACCTTGTCGATGTCGGTGACGCCAACGAGGAATCCCTCGCAGCGACCGACCAGCATGACCCGGCTTTTGCTGGCGTCGATCGCCTGCCGCGCGGCGCGGATGCGCTCGATTGCCAGCGCGCTGTCATAGAGCGGCGCATCGGCCTTGCCGGTCGAATCCTCGATCGACAGCGCAGCGACACCGGTCGCGATGCCGCGCGTGACGTTGGCGGCGACACCCGCCGGATCGTCGGCGAAGCCGCCTTCGAAATCGGCGTTGACCGGAAGATCGGTGGCGTCGTTGATAAGCCTGAGATGAGCCAGCACGTCATCGCAGGTCACGTGATTGTCCTGGCGGCCCGTGGACCACGCATAACCCGAGCTGGTCGATGCCAGCGCCTTGAAGCCCATGCTCGCCAGCAGACACGCGCTGCCGACATCCCAGGGGTTCGGGATCACGAAGCATCCGCTTTCATGCAGCTTCCAGAACGCGTCGCGCTTCTGTTCGACATTCGCAACCATGATCGTTTCCCTGTTTGGCACAGCAACACGCTGCGCGAATTGGCGCCATGAAATCGTTCCGCGCCCGACTTCACAAGCGAATTTGTTTCGGTCTCCCTCATCCTTCCACTCTCCTCAAAAACGTCCGCTCCTCGCCAAGGATCAACTGGTTGGCTTCGGCGAAATCGAAATTCGCCCTGCCCCCATCGTCGGCGCGCAGCCGCGCGCGATAGCTCTCATAATCTGCGAGACTGGCGAACGAGATCAGGCCGAAGGCGATATCGTTGGTGCCCTCATGCGGCATCCAGTAACGCAGCACATCGCCGCCGCACGCAGGAATGATCGTGAGCCAGCGCCGCGCGTAGTCTTCAAACAAATGACGCTTGAAGGGGTCGATCCGGTAGCGGATGAACACGGTAATGGTCACGCCAATCTCCTGCTTCTGGTGTTCCATCACCCTAACCGTTGCGGTGCGTAAATATTTCGACTATGATCGAAGCATGAAAACAGGCCCGGACATCGCGATGATCGCCTCGCTGGTCGGCGATCCTGCCCGCTGCAACATGCTGACCGCGCTGATGAGCGGCCGCGCACTGACCGCGAGCGAACTGGCGCAGGAAGGCGGCGTGACGCCGCAGACCGCCAGTTCCCATCTCGCCAAGCTCGAGGGCGGCCAGCTCATCACACCGCAGAAACAGGGCCGCCATCGCTACTATCGCATCGCCGGCCCCGAGGTCGCGACCGCGCTGGAAAGCCTGATGGTGCTGGCGACGCGCGCCGGCGTGCGGGTGCGTACCGGGCCGAAGGATCCGGCGCTGCGCCGCGCCCGTGTCTGTTACGACCACCTCGCCGGCTCGTTCGGCGTGCGGATGCTGGATGCGATGACCGAGCGGAAATTCATTCGCCAGCACAAGGGCGCGCTTGCCCTCACCGCCGAAGGCGAGCAGTTCATCGCCAAATTCGGCATCGACCTTGCCACCCTTCAGGACACACGGCGCCCATTGTGCAAGACCTGCCTCGACTGGAGCGCGCGGCGCAGCCACCTCGCCGGTGCGCTCGGCGCCGCCATGCTGGCGCGGCTGACGGAACTGAAATGGGCGCGGCGCGATCCCGGCAACCGGATCGTGACCTTCACCCCGAAGGGCGAAAGCGAGTTCGCCGCCCTGTTCGGCCGTCCGCTGGATTGAGTGCGGCGAGGGTACAGTTGACAGTCGCCGGCAAAAATCGGCGTAATCGGCCCGCTTTTGTTATCCATTTTTCTGAAGACAGGTGATTTATGTCGAAACGCGCGTTGCTTGCGGGACTGGTCCTGATTGCGGCTGTTGCCCCCGCCCTCGCCTACGAGATCAAGCCCAGAACGCCGGAGACCGCTTTCTCCGCCAAACTGGTGCCGGACATCGTCGGGCTGTCGAGCCATGTCGATGCCGACAAGGCGCGCGCGCTGTATGAAAGCTATCTGAAGGACCTGCCCGGCGTGAAGCCCCGGACGGCGGAGCAGAAATTCGGTAGCACCAATGTCAGCTACGTCACCGCGATGACGTTCGACAAACCGAAAACGCCGAACCATCCGGGCGAATCTCTCGCCAGCAACTTCTCCTCGCCCGCCAGCGGCAACTTCGCCTATCTCGTGGTGCGCCACCTTGGTTTCGCGAATACCGCCCAGCCGACCAAGGCCGACATGATCGCGCATGTCACCGACAAGTACGGCAGGCCCACGGTGATCGGCGACGGCCACCTCTATTACTTCTACCGCAAGGGCAAGATCGTTTCGGTGAAACAGAAATACACGTCCGCATCCGCGCTCGAGGCGCTGAATGGGCCGGTCAGTCCAAGAGCCGCGGTGGCGCTGAACGATGCCAACGGCAGGGGAAGCTGCATCGCGGCGCTCAAGCATGTCGAGGCGACCGCCGACAAATCGCTCAACGCGCTGCTGACGGAAGCGAAAAGCGCCCATTGCGACGGGCTGCTCGACGTCACGCTCGCGGCGGGCAGCACGCCCGATCGCGTCGGCCAGGCGACATTCACGCTGATCGATTTCAAGCGTGTGGTCAGCGCCGCGAAGATCGACGCCGATGCCTTCGCGGCGGAAAAGAACGCCGCGCTGAACCGGACATCGTCGGGCAACGCGCCGAAGCTTTAGGATTTCCGGACGCTGTTGACGGTCATGGCCGGGCTAATCCCCGCCATGAGGGGTCGCTGGCAGCGTCGCGACGCTTCCGACCCGCGCGATCTTCTTCCTGGTCCGCATACAAAACCCCGCCGCGGCCATCACGGCCAGCGACGGGGATTCGTTACACGACGAACTCAGTAATAGTAGTAGTGGCGGCGGCGATACCGACGCCAGTGCCGGCGATGCCAGCGGCGCCAGTGGCGACGGCGATGGCCCCAGCCCCAATGACGGCGATGCCAATGGCGGCGGCGCCAGTGCACATTTTCCACCTTCGCCTGCGCGACATCGTTTTCATCGGCCACTGCCGGCTGTGCCTTGACCTCCGGCTGCGGCGCCTGTCCGCCCGCCAGCGGCTGCACGGCGAGCGGCGCGGCCTTCGCGGCCGACGCAAGCGCAACGGCGCCCAGGCCGAATCCGAAAGCTGCTTTCAGAAAATCACGGCGCTCCATGATGCGTGTCTCCTCTTTCGATTCTCGGGACGCATCATCATCGCGCCACCGGCATGAACTGAAACTGAACCTCCGAACGGCGCGATCCGTTCCTGATTCAATTCACGCGCGGCGAACTTTTTCTGAAATTTTTCCCGCTGTCTGAACAGCCATTCATCTTCGCTCCTTACTCTTGCCACGCCGCAAAATCACTTTAGGGATACTTGCTACCGTGCCGACTCAAAGAAGGAATACGCTCATGAAAAAATTATTCGTTGCTGCATTGTTTGCTTCCACGATTGCCGGCTTCGGCGCCGCCAACGCAATGTCGCCCGCCCCTGTCGCGCCCGCGAGCGGCGACGTGATCCATGTGGCCGGCGGCTGCGGCCCCGGCTTCCATCGCGGCGCCTATGGCCGCTGCCGCGCCAACCGCGGCCGTGTCGTGGTTCGGCCGCCGGTCGTGCGCAAGTGCCGCTACTGGGGCCCCGGCCGCCGCGTCTGCCGCACCTGGTGGTGACCAGCATTCGAAAAGCCCCGCTTCGGCGGGGCTTTTTATTGCGCGCCCCGTCCTGACGTGCTGCAAGCGCGGGGAAATCGCCGCGCTGCGGCAAAGGGAACCTCCCCGCAATGTGATCCGTCCGGGGCCGATAAAGCTGTCGCCTTACAGGACGGCTTCCATCGGCGGGTGTTTAATCGGCCCATGAGCGACGCCGACCTGCCCCTGACCGGAAGTTTCATCAGCCGATGCGCCCACGTCATCGAGCGTGTAGGCCTCGCCATGGCAGGCGCATCCTGCGGACTGTTCGTCGCGACGCATATGTCAGGCACCGAAATTGCGCTGTTCGGCTCGTTCGGAATGGTCCTCGGCATGGTGGTCATCGGCGCGCTCGGCTTCTATGTCGGCATCGACATTCCGCGCGTGCTGCGCCGACGTGCGCAAAGCGGCGAAGCCCTGCCGAAAACCGACATCGTCGAACTGCTCAGCGCAGCGGGCACATTCCTCGCCTCGCTCGCCGCCTTCGCCTCGGTCTACATGATCGTGACCGATCCGGTCGCCGGCATCGGCTGGACCTACGCCATCGCCGGCTGGTGGATGCTCGGCGTCACCATGCAGATCGCCGCCGGCGTCATCGCGCGCTGGCGCAACGGCCACGCGGTGGAAGCTGAAATCTGAGGGCCGATACACTCCAAATCCCGCTATCGGGTTAAGGGTGTTTTCAGGTCTGCAATGCATCGTATGCCGAGGTTCATGGACCTCCCGCGCGATGCTCACCTCTGAAACAGCTCCAAAGAAAGCACCCCGTTTTGGCGGCCTCGACCTGCTGCGGCTGCTCTCCGTGCTCGGCGTCATCGTCTATCACTACGGCTATTGGGGGCCGGCGGTTCATGGCGCGACCCATGTCGCGATCCCACAACTCGCGCCGTTTGCCATGTATGGCTATCTCGGCGTGTCGGTGTTTTTCACCATCAGCGGCTTCGTGATCGCCTATTCGGCCGATGGCCGAACAACCGCGACTTTCGCCATCGCCCGCTTCAGCCGTATCTATCCGACCTTCGTCCTGTGCATGACGCTCACGGCTCTGCTGACACTGGCATTTGGACAACCGACTTTCGACGTCACGCTGACGCAATGGCTGGCCAACCTGTTCGTCGCCGCGACGGTCCTCCACCAGCCCTATATGGACAGCGCGTACTGGTCGCTGGTGATCGAGATCGTGTTTTATCTCTGGATCGCCCTCCTGATCGCGACCCGCCTCTTCCCATCCCGGATCGACCTGATCGTCCTTGCATGGCTCGCGATCTCGCTGCTGAACGAACTGACCGTCGATGCCGTTGCGATCGAGAAAGTGTTTCTGGCGGACGACAGCGGATTCTTCGCGACCGGCCTGCTGCTCTATGAACTGTGCCGTGGGCGACGCGATCCGCGATTGTACGCGTTGCTGGTTCTCGCCGTCGGCATCGCGGTGTTTCAGGCGATTCACAAGCTCGGGCGGTTGACCGATCATGGCGCGGACCCGCAAGCGCAGTGGACGGTCGCCGTCATCTGCCTGATTTCGATCGCGGCCATTGCGCTCGCCACCCGCATGCGGCGGACGTGGCTGCCGGCCGACGTGACGCTGGCGCTCGGGGGGCTGACCTACCCGCTCTACCTGCTGCACCAGAAGGCAGGCTATGTCGTGCTCGAGCGTCTCGCGCCAAGCCATGTCATTCCTGCCGTCCTCGCGATCATCGCCGCCATCTCGGCGATATCCTGGGCGATCTGGCGCTATATCGAGCCTGTCATTCACGATCGGACGAAGACCAAACTGATGCAGCTTGCCGGACGCATTTCTTCGAAAACCCCGGCTCAGTGCGGCGGCGTCTCGCGCTCGTAAATGAACTTCGGCATTTCCCACTTGTAGCGGATCGCCAGCAGGCGGAACGCCAGGCCGATGATGAAAGCGCCGACCACCGCGACGACATGGTTCAGGCCGTATTGCGTCGCCGCGACATAGATCGCGCCGGTTGTCAGCGACACGGTGGCGTAGAGTTCGCTGCGAAACAGCAGCGGAATCTCGGTGCACAGGATGTCGCGCAGCACGCCGCCGACGCAGCCGGTGATCATGCCCGCCACCACCACGATGATCAGCGGCTGACCCATGGCCAGCGCGACGTTGCAGCCGATGATGGAGAAGACCACGAGGCCGACGGCGTCGAGCACCAGAAACAGCATGTGGAAACGATGGATCACCTGCGCCAGCGCGATGGTGAGCAGCGCCGACACGCCGGTCAGCACCAGCAGCATCGGATGCTTCACCCACAGCAGCGGATAATGGCCGAGCAGCACATCGCGCACCGAGCCGCCGCCGAGCGCGGTGACCGCGCCGAGCATGGCGACGCCGAGCCAGTCCATCTTGCGGCGGCCGGCCGCCAGCGCCGCCGTCATCGCCTCGGCGACGATGGCCACCAGTCCGAAGCCGAAAAGAACCGAGTCGGCGTAGAGCATGGCTTTAGGTAGCACAGTCCGGTGGTGATTCCTGCAACGCCCGCCCTCATGTTGAGGGCGCGCAGCGTGGCTCCTCATCCCTCCCCCTTGTGGGGAGGGTGGCGTGTTGCGAGCGCAGCGAACAACACGTCGGGTGGGCGTCCGACACCAGGCAATCGGTAACTACCTGCAATACGCTCCGCCACCCCACCCGGCCGGCTTCGCCGTCCACCCTCCCCATCAAGGGGAGGGACAGAAGGGCGCACTCTCGAGACAAGGAGTGTCCTCCTGTCATGGCCGGGCTTGACCCGGCCATCCCGCTTAGGCGAGCACCGTGCACGCCTTATCGGGATCACCAGGACAAGCCCGGTGATGACATCGAGAATGTGGGACGATCCGCGAACAAGCTATGCTCTTCAGTAGCGAGGCCCGCAGCGAGCGCTCTTCATCCCTCCCCTTGTGGGGAGTATGGCGTGTTGCGAGTGCAGCTAACAACATGTCGGGTGGGGTATGGCGCTTGCGCTACCGGCATGGGAAAATGGGTCATGCGCGGGCTTGACCCGCGCATCCATCAATCTCGTAAAAGCGAGTCAGGATGGATTGCCGGGTCAAGCCCGGCAATGACAGTTTAGTGTGCAGACGCGTGCGACCTGCCCGCAACTCACGCTGCGGGCCACGTCTCCGCGATGACAAGAATATCGCGCGTGCGCTTGATGCCTGGCCAGTCGCGATCGAAGTCACGCACCAGCCGCTTCATCTCGTCGCCGCCGGTCGCGGCGTCGAGCGAGGCGCGGTCGGTGAATTCGTAGAACGCCTGATGCACGGACGGATCGACCGCGCTCCACGTCCGCCACGCCCGCGTGCAGCCGAACACCTTCACGGCATCGGGCAGATGCTCGCGCGAATACCATTGATCGAACGCGGTGCGTTGCGATTCATCGGGGACGACGGCACGGACGATGAAGAGGTGGTTGGGCATGAGCTTCTCTCGGAGCGTCGCAAGGATGGAACAAGACTCAATAATAACGGATGCTTAGCTGATCCAACTAAAAGCCGTCACCCTGGGTTCACAATCCCGAATGCGCGGAAAAACATGCGCCATTGGGACTCGTGAAATGTCGCATAAACATATGCGAGCTGACTGATCCCAGATGGTTTTAGAAAAATAAGCACTACGGCCCAACCGCCAGCGAGTAACAGCGCTGCCGAACGATAGAATTGCCGATTTCTCTCCAACCACACCCACAGGAATCCAAAAACACCAACGAAAAGAAGCGGTATCGAAGTTATAAAATGCGCAACAAGATAGCTTGGTGCATAGTGTGGGTTAGCTGACCTCATGACTGTCAATAGGATAACCCAGGGCCCGGCAATGTAAGCAAGAACCATTGCTGCCACGATCATCGTCCCAGCCGCAATTCTTGAAATGCTACTGATCACTGCGGATTTCTCTGCGTATCATAAAATCTTTGGAAATGGCCTCGCGGGAAAATCTAGAGCAACAAAAATTGCGGCTTACACCATTAGTACCCTCACAACGGAATATTGTCGTGCTTCTTCATCGGCACGTCGACGTGCTTGTCCTTGAGCATGGCGAGCGCGCGGGCGAGGCGCTTGCGGGTCGAGTGCGGCATGATCACGTCGTCGATGTAGCCGCGCTCGGCGGCGACGAACGGTGACAGGAAACGATCCTCGTATTCCTTGGTGCGCGCGGCGATCTTTTCCGCATCGCCGATGTCCTGCCGGAAGATGATCTCCACCGCGCCCTTGGCGCCCATCACCGCGATCTGCGCCGTCGGCCAGGCGTAGTTCATGTCGGCGCCGATCTCCTTCGACGCCATCACGTCGAACGCGCCGCCATAGGCCTTGCGCGTGATGATCGTGACCAGCGGCACCGTGCACTGCGAGTATGCGAACAGCAGCTTCGCGCCGTGCTTGATCAGCCCGCCATATTCCTGCGCGGTGCCCGGCAGGAAGCCCGGCACATCGACGAAGGTGACGATCGGAATGTTGAAGGCGTCGCAGAACCGCACAAAGCGCGCGGCCTTGCGCGAGGCATCGCTATCGAGCACGCCCGCCAGCACCATCGGCTGGTTGGCGACGAAGCCCACCGTCTTGCCGGCGATGCGGCCGAAGCCGGTGACGACGTTCTTGGCGAAGGTATCGGCGAGTTCGAAGAAATCGCCCTCGTCCACCACCTTCAGGATCAGTTCCTTGATGTCGTAAGGCTGGTTCGGATTCTCCGGGATCAGCGTATCGAGCGAATTGTCCACCCGCTCGATGTCGTCGAAGCTCGGCCACTCCGGCACGCCTTCGGTGTTGTTGCTCGGCAGGAAGTCGATCAGCCGGCGCATCTGCAGCAGCGTCTCGACATCGTTCTCGAACGCGCCATCGGCGATCGACGAGCGCGTGGCATGGACCGACGCGCCGCCGAGTTCTTCGGCGGTGACCACTTCGTTGGTCACGGTCTTCACCACGTCCGGGCCGGTGACGAACATGTAGCTGGTGTTCTTCACCATGAAGATGAAATCGGTCATCGCCGGCGAATAGACGTCGCCGCCCGCGCACGGGCCCATGATGACGCTGATCTGCGGGATCACGCCCGAGGCCTGCACGTTGCGGCGGAAGACGTAGGAATAGCCCGCGAGCGCCGCGACGCCCTCCTGGATGCGCGCGCCGCCGGCGTCGTAAAGGCCGATGATCGGCGCCCGCGCCTTCAGCGCCATGTCCTGCAGCTTGGTGATCTTCAGCGCGTGGGTCTCGGACAGCGAGCCGCCGAACACGGTGAAGTCCTTGGCGAA
The DNA here is from genome assembly GCA_051954725.1 of Afipia sp. GTDB lineage: Bacteria > Pseudomonadota > Alphaproteobacteria > Rhizobiales > Xanthobacteraceae > Afipia. The sequence goes on from JBQCHK010000033.1 coordinate 216,855, forward strand.
CACGAACACGGTGCGGCCGTTGACGGTGCCCCAGCCGGTGACCACGCCGTCGCCCGGGACCTTGTTCTTGTCCATCCCGAACTCGACCGAGCGATGCTCGACGAACATGTCGAATTCCTCGAACGAGCCCTTGTCGAGCAGCAGCTCGATACGCTCGCGGGCGGTCAGCTTGCCGCGGCCGTGCTGGGCCTCGATGCGCTTTTCGCCGCCGCCGAGTTTCGCGCCAGCGCGCCGTTCATCGAGCCGTTCGAGAATGTCTTTCATTGCGTTTTCGCCCCGGATGGCGGCCGGACGGCCGTCTGCTTGGTGAGAGATTGCCGTCTGTCTAGCACGCGTTTCGGCGGTGGAAAACGGTTCTATGACGCCGGACCCGGAGACCAGAATCCCGTATCAATCAATGGCTTCCGGGAGAATCGGCGTGATGGTGGACAAGGACGGGACCAACGCGGCAGGCGCCGCCAGCGGCGGGGTGCGCACCCTGCTGCGGCTGGAAGGCGTGGCGCTCGCGATGGCCTCGGTGGTGTTCTACAGCTACTTCGAAGGCTCGTGGACCATGTTCGCGATCCTGCTGCTCGCCCCGGATCTCAGCTTTCTCGGCTACCTCGGCGGCCCGCGCGCGGGCGCGGCGGTCTACAACACCGCCCATGCCGCCATCATCCCGATGCTGCTCGGCATTGTCGGCATGGTAGTGCCCTCCGCGCTGGCGATGCACCTCGCGCTGATCTGGAGCGCGCATATCGGCATCGATCGCGCGCTGGGCTACGGCCTGAAATACGATGCCGGATTTTCGTTCACCCATCTCGGCCGCATCGGCAAAAACGCGCGCACCTGACGGCGCGCTACGGAGGCTTCATGCTGTTTCTGGTGATCTCGACACCGCGCCCCGAGCGCCCTTCAGACCTCGCCGCGACGCGCCAGGACTTCTGGCCGTGGCTCGCGCAGTATCAGGACAAGGGCATCTGCAAGCACGCCTATCCGCGCGTCGGCCGCGGCCTCGTCGCGATCTTCGATGTCGAGAGCAACGACGTGCTACATCGCATTCTCAACGAATGGGCAGACAGGATTCCGGCCCATTTCGACACCTATCCGCTGGTGGACGTCGCCGCGACCAAGCAGATGCTGGCAGCGCAGGTGGCGGCGAAGGCGAAGGAGTAGTCGTTCGCTTACCGTCATGGCCGGACTTGTTCCGGCCATCCACGTCTTATCATAGCACTCAAAGGAAGACGTGGATCACCGGGACAAACCCGGTGATGACGATCGAGCCCGCAGAATTCCTCTTTCCCTCCCCCCTTGTGGGAGAGGGAAAAGGTGCGCTCCCTTGCTCCTCTAAAACGCAGAGCCATGCCGCGACCAAGGGATTGTCATTGCCGGGCTTGACCCGGCAATCCATTTTCAAATGACGTCTTTCAGATGGATGCGCGGAGCAAGCCCGCGCTTGACGGCTCCACGCGAACCACCCCATCGGCGAATTCAACAAATGGTCCAGGCGTTCACTTCGCCGGGCGGCTCGCGACGAAATAGCTCGACTTGTGCACCACCTTGCCGCCGCGCAGCGTGATGACATCCACCAGTTCCATGGTCACCGGCGTTCCGTCGGGCTTGGTCGCGGTGAGGATCGATTCCGAGACGAAGTGATCGTTGCTGCCGTAAAGCGCGACGGACTCGAAATGTATCCCCGGCAGTCCGGAAATATCCTTGCCGAACTGTTCGGCCACCGCCTCCTTGCCCTTGTAGACCTTGGGGCTGCCATGGCGCTGGTACGAGGTGTCGTCGGCGTGGAACGCCATGATCGCGGGCACGTCGTGCGCGTTCCACGCTGCGTTGTAGCGCATGGCGAGGTCGCGCCAGGAGTCCGGAGATGCGTCCTGATGCGATTCCTGCGATGCAGCAGATGCGGATGGCGGCATGGTTTCGCTCCCTGTTGTTTGTTGGACAACAGCCTAGAACCTTTCCGGCGGGAACGGTAGCTGCGCGGCCGCGTCGAATTGTCAGCGAATCCGTCCCGACAGCCGCATCACGAAGATCAGCACTTCGGCGACCGCCTTGTAGAGTTCTTCCGGAATCTCGTCGCCGAGTTCGACGTTGGAGAGCGCCCCCGCCAGCATTTCGTTTTCCTCGATGGGAATGTCATGCTCTTTGGCGGTTTCGATGATCTTCGCGCCGATGGTGCCGCGTCCCTTGGCGACGACGCGCGGAGCGCCGTTGCCTTTTTCATAGTGCAGCGCAACGGCAAGCGTGTCCTTGAGCGAGGTCATGACGCGCGATCCATGAAATGCCCCGCGCGCGGCGGCGTGGGCATCGGCGGCTGGCCCGCGCCGATGACGATGTCGCCGGGCTCGAGTTCGGCGCGCCGCAAGGCTTCGGAGAGGTCGGCCGCGCCGCTGCGCAAATGCGCCGCGGTCAAAGGCCGCTCGGCCCACATCCGCACCGAGGTGCGCTCTCCGCTCAGCGAGATCAGCGCATGAACCGGGCCCGCCGGTTCGACATCGAGCGAAAACCGCGCCCGCCACACCCGCTTGGCCGCTTCGGTTTCTGTGGCTGCGCCATCGCGCGACACTTCGAATTGCGCCACCGCCGTGCCTTGCGGCGTTGCGAACGGCACCTCGAAATTCCAGCGCGGCACGGCCTGCTCGGCGCGCGGGGTCTGCGGATCGGCGCGCTCCGGCAACGACGCCGCTTGCAGCAGCGTCTGCCGCGCCAGCGCCGCATCGGTATCGTCGAGCAGGCGATGCACCGTCGCGCCCGCCGTCATATCGTCGGTGACCGTGGGCAGCGCCATCGCCTGTGCCGCCGGTGCGCCGCCCCTGAAGGGCGGCGGCGGCACGTTGCTCAAAGCGATTTCGTCGACAGCCGTTCGCGCGGGCAGCGCGCGGGGCGCAGCGGCGTGAGGCGATGATGCGTTCTCGGCCTCGAGAAGCGACTTCACCGCATCGCGCACGCCTTTCGGAAAGGCGCGCAGCACATCCTGCAACGCATCGAGGTTGGCCTGTACGCCTCGCGCGGCATTCCGCGACGGCTCGAAGATCCGCGCATTGGCGTCAAGATCGAACGTCTCGCCATCGAGCCGCAATGACGCCTGTGGCAGCAGAATTTCGTCGAATTCGAGTTGTGGTCCGGATGGCGCCAGCGAGGGCGAGGCGATATCGGCCTGTGCCCGTGCCTGCCCTTGCTGGGCGAAGGCGCCGGGCACGGCAGGGTCCGCATCCGTCGCCTGCGGCACTTGCGGCGCACCGAGCCAGTTCGACAGCGTCTGACGGAACACGATCAGCGCGGCCTTGAGGTCGGGCAGCGGCTCGCCTTGGAGCGGCAGCGAGGCGACCTGCGGCGACGCCAGCGTGCGCTCCAGGAACAGGCCGGAATTGCGGAACGCGGTTTTCATTGCGTCCCCCGTAAAGGACTCATCGAGCCCGGGACGCGACGCCAGCAACTGCGCCGCCGCCTTCTGCACTTCGGGCGGCAGGCTATCGAGCGAGACGGCAACGCCGAGATTGGCGAACAGGGGCGCGAGACTGCCCTGCCGCGCCGCCGCGCTTTGCACCGCGGCCGAGACCGCGAGCGCCTCGAGATTGGTCAGCGGCCGCGCGACACGGGTATCGGCCGGCGCCGATACGGCGGCCGTCTTCGCGACCTCGTCGGCGGCAGCCGAAGCGCCGGCGTGCCCCGCGCCCGAAGAGGCGGCGGCAGGCGATGCCGGCCGCGTTACCGATTGGGTTGTTGTCACGATCGTCGCCGGGGACGCGGCCTGCGCAGGCAGCTGGGCGGCATTGCCCTGCCCCGGCACCACCTGCAGGCGGATGCCGTCCGGCGTCTGCGACACCGCAAGCTGCAGCGTATCGCCGACCTTGAGCGGCACTTCGGACAGAACTTCGATGGACAGCGACGCAATGGCGATGCGCACGAGATTGTTCTCGAGCACCTTCATCACCCGGGCATCGATGACCGTGCCGGGTTGCAACGCCACATCGGCCGCCACGCCCTGGGCGGCGATCACCGGGAAAACGGGGTTGATCGCGATCGACATGGTGCTTCCTTTGCCAGGGAAGCTAGCCCGACGTCGTAAACCTCTCGTTAACTGAATGTGTCAGGAAAGCGCCTTCAGCACCCGAACCGCGGCTTCGAAATCGCGCTGCCGCACGGCCCGGCGCTCGGTGACTTCCTCGTCGGCGCCCCAGGCATCGGCGTTCCAGTCCTCATCGACATGAGCGGCTGCCCAGATCTGCTCCGGGGTCCGCCCGCCCTCTTTCAGCGCGACCGCCAGCAGCGCCGAGCCGGTGATGGTGGTGATCACATGCATCGCCGCGATCCGCCAGGCATCCTCCGGCAGCAGCGCCCGCATCGCCGCGATGGCCGTATCCGGTTGCGCCACATGCATGACGCCCTCGGTGAGGATGAAATGCGCGCCGTGGTCGTCCGCGGCCCAGCGCAGCACGGGGTCCCAGTGCTCGCCCTGCCGCGCCACCAGTGCTTCGGGAAAACCGGCGCGATAGAACAGAAGGTCCGAACCGAAATATCTGGCAACATCGTCGGCGACGGCCGGGATGTTGTCGGCGACGCCGTCGATCACGCTGTGCGCGAGCCGCGTCAGCGGCATCGTCATCGGATCGATCATGTCCGCCTGCGCATCCCATTCCGCGGCCATGGCCTCGGCCAGTTCGCGGACGGGCGCGGCCAGTGGATGCCGGCCGGGCGTGCGCACCGGCTTGCCGTCGAGCGCGACGGTGAAGCCGCCATTCTCTTCGATTACGCCCGCTGTCGTATAAAACCGCTTGCGCAGGGGTGTGCGCGACGATTTGCGCGAAGCTTCGCGGGGATCGAGCGGCGACTTGCCGGCGACTTCATCGAACAGTTCACGCATCGGATCGGTCCATCTATCGGTTGGCGCAGGCGCGCGAATATTCGGAACGCTCGTTTGGCCCCAGTCCCATCGCAGCGCCCTCCTCCAGACAACGCGTGACGCGCTCCCCGAACGACGAGCGTCGCGATCCGCGCACGCGTGGCGTCTCCGGGACCGTATCGTTGCGCACCCGGCCGGGCTTGGTGTTCTGCAGTTCGAACGGCGGCGGCGAATCCATTTTCGGCACCTGCGGCACCTCGATCTTGGGTGGTGGGGGCGGCGGCGGCGGTGGAGGCAGGATCGACGGCGGCTGTTGCGGCGGAATTTGCGCCATCGCCAGCGCAGGCGCGAATGCCAGCGCGACGGCGAATATCAAAAGCTGCAGATTTCGGTTAGGCCACTTCATGTCCGTCCGGCTCTGTTTGTCATGGCCGGACTTGTTCCGGCCATCCCGATCAGGTTGGCACCGCGCCTTACTAAGCGGGATGCCCGCGACAAGCGCGGGCATGACAGGAAGGAAGGTCAACGTACAATTTCCTGCCTTCATATCGTCACTCGCGCCACGTCGCGCAACCGTCACTCCTCCGGCGCGTTTTCGATCGGATCGAAGCGCTCGGCCTCGAGCCCGAGCAGGTTCCACGACTGCAGCATATGCGGCGGCAAGGGCGCGGTGACGTCGATCACGCCGCCGCGCGGGTGCGGGATGACAATACGGCGCGCGAGCAGATGAAGACGGTTCTGGATGCCGCCGGGCAACTGCCAGTTCTCCTTGTTGAAGTATTTCGGATCGCCGACGATGGCATGGTCGATATGGGCCATGTGCGCGCGCAACTGATGGGTGCGACCGGTGACCGGTTTCAGCGACACCCATGCCAGTTTCTGCGCCGAGGTTTCGACCACCGCATAATACGTCACCGCGTGGCTCGCGCCCTCATCGCCGTGGGCGGCGACGCGCATGATCGAATCCTCCTCGCTCTCCTCTTTCGCGAGATAGGTCGAGATGCGGCCCTGCTTGGGCTTCGGCACGCCGGCGACCAGCGCCCAGTAAATCTTGCGCGCCGAACGATGGCGGAACGAGCCGGTCAGCGTGCTCGCCGCAAAGCGCGTCTTGGCGACCAGCAGGCAGCCCGAGGTCTCGCGGTCGAGACGGTGCACCAGACGCGGCCGCTGCCCCTTGGCGTCGCGCATCGTCTCCAGCATCTGGTCGACATGGCGCGACAGGCCCGAACCGCCCTGCACCGCAAGCCCGGCCGGCTTGTTCAGCACCATGACGTCCGCGTCCTCGAACAGGATCATCTTCTGCAGTTCGTCGCGCACCTTCTGCGCCGCGTCGGACAGCGCGCCCGCACCCTTCGGCGCATCGAGCTTGAGCGGCGGAATGCGCACGCTGTCGCCCTCGTTCAGGCGATCCTTGCTGTCGGCGCGCTTGCCGTTCACCCGCAGCTCGCCTTTGCGGACAATGCGCTGGATGTGGGAGAAGGACAGGCCGGGAAACCGTGCTTCGAGAAAACGATCGACCCGCATGTTGTTTTCGTCGGCGGTGACGGCAACCGTCTGCACCTTGGTCGGCAGTTGCGGTGCTTCCTTCTCGGGTCGCGCGTCATCATGCGGCGCGGCTTGCGGCCTCGCCGGACGGCGCGGTGCGTCGTCGCGCGCATGAGCGGGCTTGTCGAAAGCACGTTGCGCCGGTCCGCGCTTACCGGACGATTTCTTGGCGGCGAACTTGCCCGGTCCACGTTTCTCCGTGCGCTTCGCATCGCGCACCGATTTCTTCTCAAGCGGCTTCCTGAAGCGGCGGCTCATGATGATCTGTCTTTTCTCAGTTTCGCCCAATAATCGAGGCGCTTGCGAATCTCGCGTTCAAACCCGCGCTCGGGCGGATCGTAGAAGGTTTGCCGCCCCAGCGCTTCCGGGAAATAGTCCTGCCCCGAAAACGCATCCGGCGTATCGTGATCGTACTGATAACCATCGCCGTAACCCTCCGACTTCATCAGCTTGGTCGGCGAGTTGAGAATATGCTTGGGTGGCAGCAGCGACCCCGCCTCTTTCGCGGTTCGCATGGCCGCCTTGTAGGCCATGTAACCGGCGTTGGATTTCGGCGCGGTGGCCACGTAAATCACGGCCTGCGCGATGGCCAGTTCGCCCTCGGGCGAGCCCAGAAAATCGTAGGCATCCTTGGCGGCGTTGGCGATCACCAGCGCCTGCGGATCGGCCATGCCGATATCCTCCACCGCCATCCGCACCACGCGGCGCGCGAGAAACAGCGGATCCTCGCCGGCGTCGAGCATGCGCGCGAGGTAGTACAGCGCCGCATCGGGATCGGACCCGCGCACCGATTTATGCAGGGCGGAGATCAGGTTGTAATGGCCATCGGCGGACTTGTCGTAGATCGGCGCGCGCCGCTGCAGAATATCCTGCAGCTCGCCGATGGTGAAAATCTCGCTGGCCCGCGCCGAGCGCCAGACTTCTTCGGCGAGCGTCAGCGCGGCGCGGCCATCGCCATCCGCCATGCGCACCAGCGCGGCGCGGGCTTCGTCATCGAGCGGCAGCTTCCTGCCTTCGATCTCCTCGGCGCGCGCATAGAGCTTCTCGATCGCCGCATCGTCCAGCGAATGAAAAACGAGGACACGCGCGCGGGACAGGAGCGCGGCGTTGAGTTCGAACGACGGGTTTTCCGTGGTGGCGCCGACCAGCACCACGGTGCCGTCCTCCATCACCGGCAGAAACGAATCCTGCTGGGCGCGGTTGAAACGATGGACCTCATCGACGAACAGCAGCGTGCCCTTGCCGGTCTCTCGGCGGGCCCGCGCGGTATCGAACACTTTTTTCAGATCGGCGACGCCGGAGAACACCGCGGAAATCTGCTCGAAATGCAGTTCGGTGGCGTCCGCCAGAAGGCGCGCCACGGTGGTCTTGCCGGTGCCGGGCGGGCCCCAGAAGATCAGCGAGCCCAGCGTGCGGGTCTCCAGCATCCGCGTCAGCGCGCCATCGGGACCGAGGATGTGATCCTGTCCCACCACGTCAGCGAGCGCGCGCGGCCGCAGCTTCTCCGGCAGCGGGCGTGGCGCATCCTGCTCCAGCCCCGCCGCGGCGAAGAGATTCGATGCTGGACTGGTGGACTTGGCGTTCATGCTGCAGTTCTTCTCCTTCTCCCCGCTTGCGGGGAGAAGGTTGGGATGAGGGGCAAATGCCCCGAACAATTAAACCCGTCGATATCAACGCTCGGCCCCTTACCCGGCGCTTCGCGCCGACCTCTCCCGCAAGCGGGGCGAGGTAAAGAGAAGCTTCGCGCCAAACCTACCCCCCCAGCGTCACCGACAATTGCTGGCCGCCGCGCAGGATGGTGATGCGCCACAGCCGCGCGCGTTCGCTGGTGATCTGGGCAAGTTCGCGAGTCGAAGTGATCTTCTTGCCGTTGACCGCGAGAATGATGTCGCCCTTCTGGAAACCGACATTGGCCGCGAGCGCATCGTCGGCAAGCCCCGTCACCACCACGCCCTCGACATTGGAATCGATCCGCAGTTCATCGGCGAGTGCCGGCGAGATGTTGGCAACCTTCGCGCCCTGGAACGGCGTGCGCGACTTGATGACGATCTCGTCGCGGTTTGTATCTGGCGCGACTTCGAGCGGCACCTTCAGCTTGATCACGGTGTTCTGGCGGCGCACGTCGATCTCGGCCGAACCGCCGAGCGGACGAGTGGCGAAGCGATAGTCGAAGCCGTTGGGATCATCGACACCCTGCCCCTCGATCGACACGATGAGATCCGAGACCTTCATGCCGGCCTTGGCCGCGGGGCTGTTCGGCGCGACACTGGTCACCAGCGCGCCGGCTGGCCGCGGCAGACCGAGCGTCTCGGCGATCTCCGGCGTCACCGCCTGCAGCCGCGCGCCGAGCCATGGACGTTTCACCGCCTTGCCGCCGCTCTTTGCCGATGCCACCACGACCCGCACCATGTTGGCGGGAATGGCGAAGCCGATGCCCTGCGATCCGCCTGAGCGCGAGAAGATCGCGGTGTTGATGCCGACCAGCTTGCCGGTCATATCCACCAGCGCGCCGCCGGAGTTGCCCGGATTGATCGCCGCATCGGTCTGGATGAAAAACTGATAGTCGGTAATGCCGACCTGCGTGCGCGCCAGCGCCGACACGATACCATGGGTCACGGTCTGGCCGACACCGAACGGATTGCCGATGGCAAGCACCACGTCGCCGACCTGCAACTGGTCGGAGTTGGCGAAATCGAGTGTCGGGAATGTCTCGTGCACACCCTTGAGCCGCAATACGGCAAGATCGGTGCGGCTGTCCTTTAGCACCAGTTCGGCTTCGAACTCGCGCTTGTCGGCGAGCGAGACCTTGACCTGATCGGCGCCCTCGATGACGTGATTATTGGTCACGACCAGCCCCGACGGATCGACCAGCACACCGGAGCCGAGCGACCGCTGGACCTGCTCGCGCTGCTGACCGGGCACGCCGAAAAACCGGCGGAAGATCGGATCGTCAAGCAGCGGGTTGCGGTTCTGCACCGCCTTGGCGGCATAGACGTTCACAACGGCCGGCTGCACATGCTGCACGATCGGCGCGTAGGACAGCCGCAGCTGAGTCTGCGACGACGGAACGATGCGGTCCTGCGCCAGCGCGGGTGACGCGGCAATCAGGGAGGCGACAAGGGCCGCGGTGGCGCGAAAAAAGCTCATTCAGGAAATCCCATATGTGATGGCGGAGATATAGTCGCCCGCCCCGATCAAGAGAAGCAAAAGCAGGCTTTTGCGCGACGGCAATCAGCGTCAGGCCGCGCGCTCCGGCGACACGCCTTCACCCCTGCCCTTGCCCGACGCTCCGCCCAGCGCTTCCCGACGGGTGCGCTCCTCGTCGCCCCAGGCTTTCAGCGCATCGATCACCGGCCGCAGCCGTTGTCCCATCTGGGAGAGCGAATATTCCACGCGCGGCGGCACCTCGGGATAGACCTTGCGAACTATCAGGCCGTCGTCCTCCATGGCGCGCAGCTGCTTGGTCAGCATCCGCTGGGTGACGCCGGGCATCCGGCGCTGCAGTTCGCCGAACCGCAATGTCCCGCTCTGCAGGTGATAGAGAATCACGCCCTTCCATTTCCCGTCGATCAGATCGAGCGTGGTTTCGACCGAGCACCCCGGCATGCAGGAGAAATTCTTGCGTTTCATCACGGTATTTTCCATTAGTATCAATTCGGGTACTACCTACCATTTCTGACAGTACTTGCAAATATGCCTGTAGATCGGCAGTTGAACGGACGGCGGCGCGAATGCTGCCCGACATAACGGAGACCGTTCCATGAAAGCCGTCGGATACCAGAAGTCGCTGCCGATCGACGCGGCAGACGCGCTGATCGATTTTGAAACCGAAGTGCCGGAACCGCGCGGCCGCGACCTGCGTGTCGCCGTGAAGGCCGTCTCGGTGAACCCGGTCGACACCAAGGTGCGCAAACGCGCTGAACCGCCGGCAGGCGAATACAAGATCCTCGGCTATGACGCGGTCGGTGTGGTCGATGCGGTCGGCCCCGATGCGACCTTGTTCAAGAAAGGCGACGAGGTCTATTACGCCGGCTCGATCCAGCGTCAGGGCACCAACTCCGAATTCCATCTGGTCGATGAGCGCATCGTCGGCCACAAGCCGAAGTCGCTATCTGTCGCGCAGGCTGCGGCCCTGCCCCTCACCTCGATCACCGCATGGGAATTGCTGTTTGATCGCCTCGCGGTCGCGCCCGGCAAGAAGATCGAACCGCGCACGCTGCTGATCACCGGCGGCGCAGGCGGTGTCGGGTCGATCATGATTCAGTTCGCCCGCCGTCTCACCGGACTTGCGGTGATCGCGACCGCGTCACGCCCCGAATCCACCAAATGGTGTCTCGACCTCGGCGCGCATGCGGTGATCGATCACACCAAGCCGATGAAAGAGCAGATCGAGAAACTCAAGCTGCCGCCGGTCGGACTGATCGCCAGCCTCACCGGCACCGATCAGCATTTCCCTGCGCTGGCGGAGATTCTCGCGCCGCAGGGCAAGCTCGGCCTGATCGACGATCCGGCGACGCTCAACGCGTCGCTGCTGAAGGGCAAGGCCGGTTCGCTGCACTGGGAATCGATGTTCACGCGCTCGTCGTTCCAGACCGCCGACATGGTGGCGCAGCATCGCCTGCTCGACGACGTCGCCAACCTGATCGATAACGGCGTCCTGCGCACCACGCTCGACAAGGTGGTCGGCAAGATCAACGCCGCCAACCTGAAGACGGCCCACGCCGCCATCGAAGGCGGCCGCTCCACCGGCAAGCTGGTGCTCGAGGGGTGGTAGGGTCAACGACGTATTTCACGTCGCGGAGCAATTCGTCACTCTACCGGGCATCTCGCGTCCGGGACTTCTCTCCCTCCCCCTTGTGGGGAGGGTGGCGCATCGAGAGCGTAGCGAGCGATACGTCGGGTGGGGGCTGGATAACTATTGATCGCCCCCACCCCGGCGCGCCTGCTCGCCGACCCTCCCACAAGGGGAGGGATAAAAAGCAGCAGAGTCCGCATAACGACCTTATCGCCACTCACTGCAGCTTCATGGTTCGAGACACGAGGCTTCGCCTCGCTCCTCACCATGAGGGTCAAATCCGCCCCTCACGCGATCGTCGGCACCAGCCCGCCCTCGGCACGCAGCGCCGCGCCGTTGGTCACCGACGCCTGACGCGATGCGACATACACCACCATATTGGCGATCTCGTCCACGTTCGCGAACCGCTGGATCAGCGACGACGGCCGGTGCTGCTTGATGAAGTTCGCAGCCGCGGTGTCGACCGACTGGCCGTTCTGCTTGGCGAGATCCTTCACGAAGGTCTCGACGCCCTCCGACATTGTCGGTCCCGGCATCACCGAATTGACGGTAACGGCAGTCCCTCTCGTGAGTTCGGCAAGGCCACGCGACACCGAGAGCTGCGCCGTTTTCGTCATGCCGTAGTGGATCATCTCCTTGGGAATCATGATCGCGGATTCGGAGGCGATGAAAATGATCCGGCCCCAGTTGCGCTTCAGCATCCCCGGCATATAGGCGCGCGACAATCGTATTCCCGACATCACGTTGACATCGAAGAAGCGATGCCAGTCCTCATCCGGAATGTCGAAGAATTCCTTCGGCTCGAAAATGCCGGTGTTGTTGACGAGAATGTCGACGCTCGGCACCGCCTCGACCAGCGCGGCGCAGCCCTCCGCCGTCGAGACATCGGCCGCGACGCCTTCGATGACCGAACCACTGACCGCTTTCTTCAGCGCTGCGACAACCGCATCGACCTTGGCCTGGGTCCGTCCGTTGACGATGACTTTCGCGCCGGCCTCCGCAAGTCCCCTGGCGATGGCATGGCCGATGCCGGAGGTCGAACCCGTGACGAGGGCCGCAGTGCCTGACAGATCGATGTGCATGGAATGCTCCTTCTGCTGATCGTCTCCATATGGCGCACGAAACCGCAAATGCCATCGACGGCGGTCCCAGGCGTATTCACGACGCCGTGGGCACGCTTTGAGGCTATCCGCCTCCTTCGAGACGCGGCCAGCAGGCCGCTCCTCAGGATGAGGCTAAATTCCATTGCCCCGATCAGACCTCATGATGAGAAGCGCATCTTGCGCCTCTTGAACCATGAGGTCGCGACCGAATAGATCAAACAAAAAAACGGCGCCCGAAGGCGCCGTTTTGAATTCCGTGTCGCGAAGAAGCTTACGCCGCTTCGGATTCCTCAGCGCCGCCCTGCACCGGACCCGAATCCTGGCCCTTGGCATCGACGTCGCGATCGACGAACTCGATGACGGCCATCGGCGCGTTGTCGCCATAGCGGAAGCCGGCCTTGATGATGCGGGTGTAACCGCCCTGACGATCCTTGTAGCGGGTTGCCAGTACGTCGAAGAGCTTCTTGACCTGATCGTGGTCGCGCAGCTCGCTGATCGCCTGACGGCGCAGCGAGAGGCCGCCCTTCTTGCCGAGGGTCACCAGCTTCTCGACGATCGGGCGAAGCTCCTTCGCTTTCGGCAGCGTGGTGACGATCTGCTCGTGCTTGATCAGCGCGGCCGCCATGTTGGCGAACATCGCCTTGCGATGCTCCGCGGTGCGGTTGAGCTTGCGATGAACCTTGCCGTGACGCATGTGATGTATCCTTCAATCTGTGTCACGACCGCTCGTCGGACATGTTGCTCAGGTGGGCTTCCTGCGTTCGCCCGCGAAACAATGGCCGGCGGAAACCGGCCATTGCGAAACCTAGATCAGTAGTGATCCTCGAAGCGCTTGGCGAGCTCGTCGATGTTCTCCGGCGGCCAGCCCGGCACTTCCATGCCGAGGTGCAGACCCATCTGAGCCAGCACTTCCTTGATCTCGTTCAGCGACTTGCGGCCGAAGTTCGGGGTGCGGAGCATTTCCGCTTCCGACTTCTGCACGAGGTCGCCGATATAGACGATGTTGTCGTTCTTCAAGCAGTTCGCCGAACGCACCGACAGCTCGAGCTCATCCACCTTCTTGAGGAAGGCCGGGTTGAACGCGAGGTCCGGAATGACTTCGGCGGCAACCTCCTTGCGGGGTTCCTCGAAGTTGACGAACACGTTGAGCTGGTCCTGCAGGATGCGCGCGGAATAAGCGAGCGCGTCCTCCGGCGAAATCGCGCCGTTGGTCTCGATGGTCAGGGTCAGCTTGTCATAGTCGAGGATCTGGCCCTCGCGGGTGTTCTCGACCTTGTAGGAGACCTTGCGAACCGGCGAGAACAGGCTGTCGACCGGGATCAGACCGATCGGCGCGTCTTCCGGACGGTTGCGGTCGGCAGCGACGTAGCCCTTGCCGGAGTTCACGGTGAACTCCATGCGAATCTCGGCGCCGTCGTCGAGCGTGCAGAGCTGCAGCTCGGGATTGAGGATGACGATGTCGCCGACGGTCTGGATGTCACCGGCGGTGACAGCGCCCGGACCCTGCTTCTTCACGACCATGCGCTTGGGGCCTTCGCCCTGCATCTTGATCGAGATGTCCTTGATGTTGAGCACGATGTCGGTGACGTCCTCGCGCACACCGGCAATCGAGGAGAACTCGTGCAGCACGCCATCGATGTGGACGGACTGAACGGCGGCGCCCTGCAGCGACGACAGCAGCACGCGGCGCAGCGCGTTGCCGAGCGTCTGGCCGAAACCGCGCTCGAGCGGCTCCGCAACCAGGGTCGCGAAACGGGTCGGGTCCGAACCCTGCGTCACCTGCAGCTTGTTCGGACGGATGAGTTCTTGCCAATTCTTCTGGATCGTCACTGGGTCACCCATGCCTTTCGGCGTCTTGGCGTTGGAGGTAATCGCGGCGCGGCAAAAGCCGCGTCATCGCACTTGAAAATAAACGCGGGCACCAACCGCCCGCGGCAGTCAAATCAGACGCGACGGCGCTTGCGCGGACGGCAGCCGTTGTGCGGGATCGTGGTCACGTCACGGATCGAGGTGACGGTGAAGCCCGCAGCCTGCAGCGCACGGAGCGCCGACTCACGGCCCGAACCCGGACCGGCAACTTCGACTTCGAGGGTACGCATGCCGTGTTCCTGCGCCTTCTTCGACACGTCCTCGGCCGCGACCTGCGCCGCATACGGGGTCGACTTGCGCGAACCCTTGAAACCCATCGTGCCGGCGGACGACCAGGCAATGGTGTTGCCCTGCGCATCGGTGATGGTGATGGTCGTGTTGTTGAACGACGAGTTCACGTGGGCAATGCCGGACGCGATGTTCTTGCGCTCGCGACGGCGGACGCGGGTAGCCTCTTTAGCCATTGTAGTTCCTTCTTACGATCTCAACGCCGCCGTGATTCCAGCGGCTACACCAAGGCGGCGTGCGACATGATCGTTCGCGACGCCGCCGAAACTGGTTTGTTACTTCTTCTTGCCGGCAATCGCCTTCGCCGGACCCTTGCGGGTGCGGGCGTTGGTGTGCGTGCGCTGACCGCGCACCGGCAGGCCGCGACGATGACGCAGGCCACGGTAGCAGCCGAGGTCCATCAGACGCTTGATGTTCATGCCGACTTCACGACGAAGATCGCCCTCGACAAGATAGTCACGGTCGATGATTTCGCGAATCTGCAGGACTTCCTGGTCGGTCAGCTGGTTGACGCGGCGTTCCAGCGGAATCTTGACCTTGTCCATGATGTCGGCCGCGTTCTTCTGGCCGATGCCATGAATGTACTGGAGCGCGATGACGACGCGCTTGTTGGTCGGGATATTGACGCCTGCGATACGGGCCACGGTCTTAACTCCTGTCGCCGTCCATCTCGGATCGGCTGATGTTTTATTGAAGCCTGAGTATGAAGCCGTCCGAAAACCGCTTCGCACTTTTCGGCTTCATGCTCTTGTCGGGCGCCTGCTCACAAACGCGAACACGACGCCCTCCCCATGAGTCCTTCGGGGCCCGGCATCGTCTGGAAATCATCCGACTTGGATGCGGGCTTATTAAAGGATTCAACGACGTTTCGTCAACCTTTTGGCGGCCTTGGCTCGCCCTTTCGTGACCTTTTTGGCGCCCTTCCGGGCCGGGTTCCGGGCGGATTTCGAGGCCGTCCGGGCCTTGGTGGCGGAGGGGCGTTTCCGGGCGGCCGGGACGGCCTTCCGGGTTCCCTTTTTGGCCTTGCGGGCCGTTTTCAAGGCCGATTTGGCCGCTTTCCCGGCCTTCTTGGCCGCCTTTTTCACCGATTTGGCCGGAGCCTTGCGGGCCTTCTTCGCGGCCTTCTTGGCTTTGGCTGGAGCTTTTTTAGCCTTGGCCGGTGCCTTTTTAGCCTTGGCCGGCGCCTTTTTGGACTTGGCGGCAGCCGGTTTGGCGGTCTTGCGGACCGTCTTACTGGCTTTCGGCTTGGCCTTGACCTCGACCGGCTTGGCAGCCTCGGTGGCCCCCAGCGCCGTCAGAACGTGGGCGATCTGGTCGCTGACATCCTCGATGCTGGCCATGCCATCGATCGTGATGAGCTTGCGCTTGTCCGAATAGTGATGGACCAGCGGCTCGGTCTGGGCGCGGTAGCTCGCCAGGCGCTTCGACAGCACCTCGGGCGTATCGTCCGCCCGCACGTCTTCGCCACGCTCGCGCATCTGCGCGACGCGAGCTTCGACGCGGTTGAGCAACGCGCTTTCGTTGACGCGAAGCTCGATCACGGCGTCGAGCTCGAGGCCCTTCTCCTTCAAAAGCTCGTCGAGCGCTTCGGCCTGCGGCACGGTGCGCGGAAACCCATCGAGGATGAAACCATTGACCGCGTCCGGCTGTTCGATGCGATCGGCGATGATGCCGACCACGACATCGTCGGGCACCAGCCCGCCGCTCGCCATGATGTCTTTCGCCTTGAGGCCGATCGGCGTTTCCGCCGCGACGGCGGCGCGGAGCATGTCACCGGTAGAAAGCTGCACGATGCCGTGCTTCTGAACCAACCTCTGCGCCTGAGTTCCCTTGCCCGCCCCCGGCGGCCCGAGAAGAATCAACCTCATTTACGACGGCCCCTCAGTTTCGACTTCCGGATCAGCCCTTCATACTGATGCGCGAGCAGATAGCCCTGCACCTGCGCCACGGTGTCCATGGTCACGCTGACCACGATCAGCAGCGACGTACCGCCGAGATAGAACGGCACCGAAGCGTACGAGATCAGGATTTCCGGAATCAGACAGACAAACGCCAAGTAGATAGCACCGACGACCGTGATTCGAGATAGCACATAGTCGATGTATTCCGCCGTGCGCTCGCCGGGACGAATACCCGGAATGAATCCGCCGTGCTTCTTGAGGTTGTCCGCCGTCTCGGTCGGGTTGAACACGATCGCGGTGTAGAAGAACGCGAAGAACACGATCAGCGCGAGATAGAGGATCAGGAACAGCGGACGGCCATGCGCAAGCTGCGTGGTCAGCCACTGAAACCACTCCGGCCCCCTGCCCGCGTTGAAGCTCGCGATGGTCGTCGGCAGCAGCAGCAGCGACGACGCGAAGATCGGCGGAATCACGCCCGAGGTGTTGAGCTTGAGCGGCAGATGCGAGGACTGGCCCTCGAACATCTTGTTGCCGACCTGACGCTTCGGATACTGGATCAGCAGCCGGCGCTGCGCACGCTCCATGAACACGATCACGGCGATGACCACGACCGCCATCACGATGATGGCGAGGATCAGGAAGGTCGAGAGCGCGCCCTGACGGCCCAGCTCAAGAGTGCCGGCGATCGCGGAGGGAAGCTCGGCGACGATGCCCGCCATGATGATCAGCGAAATGCCATTGCCGATGCCGCGCGAGGTGATCTGCTCGCCGAGCCACATCAGGAACATGGTGCCGCCGGTGAGCGTGACGACCGTGGAGATCCGGAAGAACAGGCCCGGATCGGACACCACGTTGCCGGCGCCTTCGAGGCCGATCGAAATGCCGTAAGCCTGGAACACCGCCAGCACCACGGTCAGATAGCGCGTGTACTGGTTGATGATCTTGCGGCCCGCCTCGCCTTCCTTCTTCAGGGCTTCTAGCTGCGGCGACACCGTGGTCAGAAGCTGAATGATGATCGACGCCGAGATGTACGGCATGATGTTCAGCGCGAAGATCGCCATGCGGTGGACGCCACCGCCGGCGAACATGTTGAACATGCCGAGAATGCCGCCCGCCTGCGAGCGGAAGGTCTGCTCCCAGATCTGGGGATCGATGCCGGGCAGCGGAATGTAGGTGCCCAGCCGATAAACAAGCAGCGCACCCAGTGTGAACCAGATGCGCTTCTTCAGTTCGTCGGCCTTCGCGAGCGCCGAGAAGTTGAGGTTTGCCGCCAGTTGTTCAGCCGCAGAGACCATTTGCGAGGCTCCTCATTCTTTTGATCGCCGTGAACGGGCCCGCCCGGTCATCCACGCTCTTGAAACTTCTACAGAAGTAACGTCGCGGATGCCGGTCACAAGGCCGGGAACGACGAAATCAAGCAGCCTCGCCTTCGGCCTTCTTCGGCGCCAGGATCTTGACGGATCCGCCGGCCTTCTCGACAGCCTCGATAGCCGCCTTCGACGCGCCGTGGACTTCGATCGTGACCTTCGCCGTAATCTTGCCGCGGCCGAGCAGTCGCACGCCGTCCTTGGAACGGCGCAGAACGCCGGACTTGACCAGCGACTCGGCGTTGATGGTGCTGCCGGCATCCAGCTTCTTGGCATCGATCGCGGCCTGGAGGCGATCGAGGTTCACCTCGGTCAGATCGAGCCGGAAGATGTTGTTGAAGCCGCGCTTCGGCAGACGGCGATGCATCGGCATCTGGCCGCCTTCGAAACCCTTGATGCGCACGCCGGAACGCGCGGTCTGGCCCTTGCCGCCGCGGCCGGACTGCTTGCCCTTGCCGGAGCCAATGCCGCGACCGACGCGGATGCGCTTCTTGCGCGAGCCGGCGTTGTCGGCGATTCCATTGAGCTTCATTGCCGTGTTCCTTACTTCTCGTCCACGACGCGGACGATGTGCCTGACCTTGTAGATCATGCCGCGCACCTCAGGCGTGTCCTGCAACTCAGACACACGGCCGATCTTGTTGAGACGCAGACCGACGAGGGTCTCGCGCTGCGAGCTGTGGCGGCGGATCGCGCTGCCGGTCTGCTCAATCTTGATGGTTTTGGCCATCTTCAATCCTCCGGACCGCGCCCTTAGTCGGCGGCAACTTCAGCATCCCCGCCAATGCGGCGGGACTGCAATGTGGACACTTTCAGGTTGCGGCGGTTAGCGACCGAACGCGGCGAATCCTGATGCTTCAGCGCGTTGAAGGTCGCGCGGATCATGTTGTACGGATTCGACGAGCCGATCGACTTCGCCACCACGTCCTGGATACCGAGGGTCTCGAACACCGCGCGCATCGGGCCGCCGGCGATGATGCCGGTACCGGCCGGAGCAGCGCGCAGGTAGACGCGACCGGCGCCGTGACGGCCGGCGATGTCGTGATGCAGCGTGCGGCCCTCGCGCAACGCGACGCGAGTCAGGTTGCGCTTCGCCGAGTCGGTTGCCTTGCGGATGGCTTCCGGCACTTCGCGCGCCTTGCCGTGACCGAAGCCGACACGGCCCTTCTGGTCGCCGATGACGACGAGCGCCGCGAAACCGAAGCGCTTACCGCCCTTCACGACCTTCGCCACACGATTGATGTGGACGAGCTTGTCGACGAACTCGCTGTCGCGCTCTTCCCGATCCCGACCGCCCCGTTCGCGTCCACCGCGTTCGCGTTCAGCTGCCATGTTTTGTCCAATCCTTGAGAGGCGGATGCCTCTGTCCTTGTGTTCCGTTAAATCAGAAGCCAGCGCTCTTAGAAACTAAGTCCGCTTTCGCGAGCTGCGTCGGCCAGTGCCTTGACGCGGCCGTGGTAGAGATAGCCGCCGCGATCGAAGACGACTTCCTTGACGCCGTTCTTCACCGCGCGCTCCGCCAGCAGCTTGCCGACCGCCTTGGCCGCATCGATGTTGGCGCCGGTCTTGCCGCCGTCGCGCATCGTCTTTTCGAGCGAGGATGCCGACGCCAGGGTCTCGCCCTTCAGGTCGTCGATGACCTGCGCGTAGATGTGCTTCGACGAGCGAAACACCGACAGGCGTGGACGGCCATTGGCCGAGCGGCGCAGCGCAAGCCGCACGCTCTGCTTGCGCCGGGCATTCGTAATCTTGAGTTTCGACATGACCGGCTCCGTTACTTCTTCTTGCCTTCCTTGCGGAAGATGAATTCGTCGGCGTACTTCACGCCCTTGCCCTTGTAAGGCTCCGGCGGACGATAGCCGCGGATCTCGGCAGCGACCTGACCGACGCGCTGGGCGTCGTTGCCGGTCACGGTGATTTCGGTCGGCTTCGGCACCGTGATGGTGATGCCTTCCGGAACCGGATAGATCACGTCGTGGCTGTAGCCGAGCGAGAGCTGCAGGTTCTTGCCCTGCAGCGCGGCACGGTAACCGACGCCGGTGATCTCGAGCTTCTTCTCGAAGCCCTTGGTGACGCCTTCGACCAGGTTGGCGATCTGCGCACGGGCGGTGCCGTACAGCGAACGCGAGCGCTTGGTTTCGAAGCGCGGAGCAACGCGGATCACGTTGTCCTTCATTTCGACCGAGACGTCGTCATGCACGGTGAACTGCAGGGCACCCTTGGGGCCCTTCACCTTCACGGTCTGGCCCTCGACATTCGCGGTGACGCCGGAGGCGATCGCGACGGGCCTTTTGCCTACGCGTGACATCGTTCTTTCCTTCCTTAGAACACCGTGAAGAGAACTTCGCCGCCCACGTTCGCTTCGCGCGCACTGTGGTCAGCCATGATTCCCTTCGGCGTCGACAGCACCGAAATGCCGAGACCGTTCTTGACGCGCGGCAGGTTCTTCACCGAAGCGTAAACGCGGCGCCCCGGCTTCGACACCCGCTCGATCTCGCGGATCACGGGCTCGCCGTCGAAATACTTCAGTTCGATCTCAAGCTCGTTCTGGCCCGACGCATGCTCGACGGTGGCGTAGCCGCGGATATACCCCTCGGACTTCAGCACTTCGAGCACGTTGGCGCGCATCTTCGAGCCCGGGGTCGAAACCTTGGACTTGTTGCGCATCTGCGCGTTGCGGATGCGGGTGATGAGATCGCTGATCGGATCGTGCGTGGACATGCGCAGCCTCCCCTTACCAGCTTGACTTCACAAGGCCCGGAATCAGGCCCTTGGAACCGAGTTCGCGCAGCGCGATGCGGCTGAGCTTGTTCTTGCGATAGACCGAGCGCGGACGACCGGTGACTTCGCAACGGTTGCGAATGCGCGTCGCCGACGAGTTGCGGGGCATCTCGGCAAGCTTGAGGGTCGCCGCGAAGCGCTCCTCCATCGGCTTGGTCTTGTCGCCGATGATCGCCTTCAGCCGCGCACGCTTGGCCGCCGCGTTCTTCGTCATCTTCTGACGCCGGTTGTTCTTCTCGATCGAACTTTTCTTCGCCATACGAGTAGTCTCCATACCTTTCCGCGTCTGAAACGCTGAAGTCAGCGCCTCACTGCCGGAACGGGAAATTGAGTGCGGTCAGCAATGCCCTCGCCTGCTCATCGTTCGGCGCGGTGGTGCAAACCGTAATATCCATGCCCCAGGTCTCGCCCGACTTGTCGTAGTCGATTTCCGGGAACACGATGTGCTCCTTGAGGCCGAGGGAGTAGTTGCCGCGGCCGTCGAAGCTCTTGGGGTTGAGGCCACGGAAGTCTCGCACACGCGGCAGCGCGACGTTGATGAGACGGTCGATGAACTCGTACATCTTCGCCTTGCGCAGCGTGACCTTGCAGCCGATGGCCTGGCCTTCGCGCAGCTTGAACGTCGCGATCGCCTTGCGCGAATGCGTGACGATCGGCTTCTGGCCGGCGATCAGCGCGAGGTCGCCCGCAGCGAGCTCGACCTTCTTGCGATCGTTGACGGCTTCGCCGATGCCCATGTTGAGCACGACCTTGTCGAGCCGCGGCACCTGCATCGCATTGGTCAGACCGAACTGCTCGGTCAGCTTGGCGCGGATCTCACGGTCGTAGGCCGTGCGCAGGCGCGGCGTGTATGCGGTCTCAGCCATCGATCTCAGCTCCCGAACGCTTGGCGACACGCACCTTGGTGCCGTCTGCCTCAATCTTGAAACCGACGCGGGTCGGCTTGCCATCCTTGGCCAGCAGCGCGAGGTTCGACAGGTGGATCGACGACTCCTTGGAGATGATGCCGCCTTCCTGCTGCGCCGTCTGCTTCTGGTGGCGCTTGACGAGATTGACGCCACGCACCAGCGCGCGGCCCTCGGCCGGACGCACTTCGAACACTTCGCCGGTCCGGCCCTTGTCGCGGCCGGTCAGCACGATGACCTTGTCACCCTTGCGGATCTTGGCAGCCATTACAGCACCTCCGGCGCAAGCGAGATGATCTTCATGTGGTTCTTGGAGCGCAGCTCGCGCGGCACGGGCCCGAAGATACGGGTGCCGACCGGCTCCGACTGGTTGTTGATCAGCACGGCCGCGTTGCGGTCGAAGCGGATCACCGAACCATCGGCGCGACGGATGTCCTTGGCAACGCGAACGACGACCGCCTTCATGACGTCGCCCTTCTTCACCTTACCGCGTGGAATAGCTTCCTTGATCGAGACGACAATAATGTCGCCCACCGTCGCGTACCGGCGCTTGGACCCGCCAAGAACCTTGATGCACATGACACGGCGCGCGCCGGAGTTATCGGCCACGTCGAGGTTGGTCTGCATCTGAATCATTGATGCACCTCGTCCTCTTTCTGATGCGCGAACTGCGCTTAAGCTGTTTTCTTCTTCTCGCCCTGGACCACGGTCCAGCGCTTCAACTTCGAGAGCGGCTTGCTCTCTTCAATCCAGACCTGATCGCCCGCCTTGAACTCGTTGTTCTCGTCGTGCGCGTGGTAGTTCTTGGATTGACGGATCGTCTTCTTGTAGATCGGGTGGGTGAAGCGGCGGTCGACACGCACGACAACGGTCTTGTCCTGCTTGTCGCTGACGACGACGCCCTGGAGAGTACGCTTCGGCATCTTTCGCCCCTTACTTCTTCTTCGAATCCGCAGCGCGTTTCTGCGCGGCGATGGTCTTGATCCGCGCGATGTCGCGGCGGGCCTCACGCAGGCGCGAGGTGTTCTCGAGCTGCCCGGTAGCGCGCTGGAAGCGCAGGTTGAAACGCTCCTTCTTCAGATTGAGGACCGCGTCCTCCATCTGGTCGGGGCTCATCGCGCGAATGTCTTCAGCCTTCATCTCGGCCATCTCGGTTACTCCGCAATGCGCGCGACGAAGCGCGTCTTGATCGGAAGCTTGGCGGCGGCCAGGGTCAGCGCCTCACGCGCGGTCTGGTCGTTGACGCCGTCGATCTCGAACAGGATGCGGCCCGGCTTGACCCGCGCCACCCACAATTCCGGCGAACCCTTGCCGGAGCCCATGCGCACTTCGGCGGGCTTCTTCGACACCGGAAGGTCCGGGAACACCCGGATCCAGACGCGGCCGGCGCGCTTCATGTGACGGGTCAGCGCGCGGCGCGCGGCTTCGATCTGGCGCGCGGTGATGCGCTCCGGAGCCATCGCCTTCAAACCGAACTGGCCGAAAGACAACGTCGCGCCCGACGAGGCGACGCCGTGGATACGGCCCTTATGCGCCTTGCGGAACTTTGTCTTCTTAGGTTGCATCATGGCTTACGCCCTCGAACTTTCTTGTCTTGACCTATCAGGCTGCATCGCGACGCGGACGCCCGCTGTCGCCTTCAGCCATGCGCTTGTCCTGGGCCATCGGATCGTGCTCGAGGATTTCACCCTTGAAGATCCAGACCTTGACGCCGCAGGTACCGAACGTGGTGAACGCGGTCGCCGTGCCGTAATCGACGTCGGCGCGCAGCGTGTGCAGCGGCACGCGGCCTTCGCGGTACCATTCCATGCGGGCGATTTCCGCGCCGCCCAGACGACCCGAGCAGTTGATGCGGATGCCTTCGGCGCCGAGACGCATCGCCGACTGAACGGCGCGCTTCATGGCGCGGCGGAACGCAACGCGGCGCTCGAGCTGCTGCGCGATCGACTCCGCCACCAGCGTCGCATCGAGCTCCGGCTTGCGGATTTCGATGATGTTGATGACCACGTCGGACTCGGTGATCTCGGCAACCTTCTTGCGCAGCTTGTCGATGTCGGCGCCCTTCTTGCCGATCACCACACCCGGACGGGCCGAGTGGATCGAGACGCGGCACTTCTTGTGCGGGCGCTCGATGACGATACGCGCCACGGCAGCCTGCTTCAGTTCCTTCATGAGAACTTCGCGGATGCGCACGTCCTCGTGGAGCAACTTGGCGTATTCGGCCTTGTTGGCGAACCAGCGGGAGTCCCAGGTCCGGTTGATGCCGAGACGCAGCCCGATTGGATTGATCTTCTGACCCATCGTTCTCTCCCGCGCCTTAGGCGCCAGCCTCCGCCTCGACCTGACGAACAACGATCGTCAGCTGCGAGAACGGCTTGTAAATACGACCCGAACGGCCACGGCCGCGCGGAGCGAAACGCTTCATCACCATGCCGTTGCCGACATGGGCCTCGGAGACGACCAGCGCGTCGACATCGAGGTCATGGTTGTTCTCGGCGTTCGCGATAGCCGATTCGAGGCACTTCTTGACATCGATCGCGATCCGCTTGCGCGAAAACTGCAGGTCGGCGAGCGCAGAGGATGCCTTCTTGCCGCGGATCAGCTGCGCGACGAGATTGAGCTTCTGCGGCGAGACGCGAAGCATGCGGGCGACGGCCTTGGCCTCGTTGTCGGGAAGAACCCGTTCGCGCTTAGGTTTGCTCATGACTGGGTCCTCAGGACTTCTTGGCTTTCTTGTCGCCGGCGTGGCCATGGAAGGTCCGGGTCGGCGAGAACTCGCCGAACTTGTGGCCAACCATTTCCTCGTTCACGGAGACCGGAACGTGCTTCTGACCGTTGTAGACGCCGAACGTCAGGCCGACGAACTGCGGCAGGATCGTCGAGCGCCGGCTCCAGATCTTGATGACGTCGTGACGGCCGGACGCGCGCGCGGCATCTGCCTTCTTGAGCAGAGAACCCTCGACGAACGGGCCTTTCCAGACTGAACGAACCATGTCCGGCGATCCTTACTTCTTCCGCTTGTGGCGGCTGATGAGAATGAACTTGTTGGTCGACTTGTTCGACCGCGTCTTCTTGCCCTTGGTCGGCTTGCCC
>JBQCHK010000034.1:0-22180 GCA_051954725.1 Afipia sp.
AGAAACCGAATCAAACAGGGTTGATCGGATGGGCCGGATCGGGCGCATAACCGGGCTGGCGAGGCTTTGCGCCTTGAGCGTTTCGCTCCTGCTTATCCCAGCACCAGCGGACGCCGCCTCCACCCATGCGATCGCGATGCATGGCAAGCCCGCCTTGCCCGCCAGCTTCTCCCACATGCCCTACGCCAACCCGGACGCGCGAAAAGGCGGCCGGCTGACGTTTGGTCTGGTGGGGACCTTCGACAGCCTCAATCCGTTCATCGTCAAAGGCCTCGCGGTCCAGCAAATCCGCGGCTACGTGGTCGAAAGTCTCATGACACGCGGCCAGAACGAGCCGTTCACGCTCTACGGATTACTGGCGCAGAGCGTGGAAACGGACGACGCGCGCAGCTACGTGACTTTCCACATCAATCCGCGCGCCCGGTTCTCCGATGGCAAGGCCGTGCTTGCGCGCGACGTCCTGTTCTCGTGGCGGCTGCTGCGCGACCACGGCCGGCCCAATCACCGGCTCTATTACGCCAAGGTCGCAAAGGCAGAAGCGATCGACGAACGCACCGTGCGGTTTGACTTCGGAGGCACCAGCGACCGCGAATTGCCGCTCATCCTCGGGCTTATGCCGATCGTCGCCGAGCACGCCGTCAGTCCCGCGACATTCGAGGAAACGTCGCTGACAGCCCCATTGGGCTCAGGGCCTTACCGGGTCACCGCCGTCAAGGCCGGCAGGAGCGTGACCCTTACCCGTAATCCCGACTACTGGGGCCGCGATTTGCCCGTGAACCGGGGGCTTTGGAATTTCGATGAGGTACGCCTGGATTTCTATCGCGAAGCCAACGGCGCATTCGAGGCCTTCAAACGCGGTCTCTATGATTTTCGCGTCGAGACCGAGCCGCTGCGCTGGCACGAAGGTTATAGCTTTCCTGCAGCGCAGCGCGGCGAAGTGATCCGCGACACGATCACTACCGGACTGCCCCAGCCTTCGGAATTTCTCGTCTTCAACACGAGGCGACCGGTATTCGCGGATATCCATGTCCGGCAAGCCTTGACGCTGCTTTTCGACTTCGAGTGGATCAACCGGAATTACTTCTTCGGCCTGTACCGGCACTCCGCCAGTTTCTTCGCCGGGTCAGAACTCTCGGCGTACGGCCGCGCGGCTGATGCGCGTGAACGCACCTTGCTGCAACCTTTCGCCAAAAGCATTCCCGGCGACATTTTCGACGGAAGCTACCACCTGCCGACCACAAACGGCAGCGGGCGCGACCGGCGAACACTTCGCGCCGCGCTGACCCTGTTCGCGCAGGCAGGCTACAAGCTGGACGACGGCGTCCTTCGGCACCGTGCCACCCACGCCCCTCTGACCTTCGAAATCCTCACCACCACGCGCGATCAGGAGCGCGTCGCGCTCGCCTATGCGCGGGACCTCAAGCGGGCCGGAATTACGGTTTCCGTCCGCGTCGTCGATGCGGTCCAATTTGACCAGCGCCGCCTCGCCTACGACTTCGACATGATCCAGAACCGCTGGGATCAGTCGCTGTCGCCAGGCAACGAACAGGCCTTCTACTGGGGCAGCGCTGCGGCCGACACCCAGGGAACCCGCAACTACATGGGAGCGCGAAGCCCGGCCATCGACGCCATGATCGTTGCGCTGCTGGAGGCTCGGGAACGCCCCGGCTTCGTCAGCGCGGTACGGGCACTGGACCGCGCCCTGATGGCGGGCCATTACGCAATTCCAGTGTTCAACGTTCCACAGCAATGGATTGCGCGCTGGAATCGGATAGAACGACCTAGGACCATTTCGCTGTCCGGATATCTGCCGGAAACGTGGTGGTCGCGACCAGAACGCACACCGTAGCGACGTGAAGGGCGACGTGCAGCAGAGGGTCAAACCGCCGACAATGACCGCAAGCGTCTCGCCAACGCTCGACAGTCTGTTTGCCCGGACGGCGGCACGCCACCCGGACGCACTGGCGCTGTGCGACCCAGCCAATAAATCTCGGCTTACCGGGCAGGCCCCGCTTCGCCTGACCTACGCCCAGGCTGACCGCGCGATTTCCGCTCTTGCAGCACAGTTCGAGGCTGCTGGCCTGCCGCCCGGCTCGGTCATCGCGGTACAGTTGCCCAATACGATCGAACACGCTCTGACCCTGCTTGCCGCATGGCGGGCCGGTCTGATCGTTGCCCTGCTTCCGCAACTCTGGCGCCATGCCGAACTGACCGATGCGCTGAACCGCGTCGGCGCCCGCGCGATCGTCGGGGCGAGCCGGATCGAGATCGTTGATCACGCCGACCTTGCCATGAATGCGGCCGCGGAAGCATTTTCGATCCGCCATGTTTTCGGGTTTGGCACCAACCTGCCCGAGGGCATGACGCCGCTCGATCCAGCCATCGTTGCGGGCAGCGATACGGTTCCCGCCCCGGTCTGGGATGCCCGGAAAGCCGCGATCGTTTCCTTCGATGTCACGGCGGATGGCTTGATCGCGGTGCCACGCAGCCACGTCAGCGTCATTGCCGGCGGGCTCGCGGCCTTCCTGGAAAGCGGCGTGCCTCAGGGTGCGCGGCTGATGTCGGCGGTTCTTCCGTCGTCCTTCGGTGGCCTCGCATCCTCGGTCGTCACCTGGCTGCTGAGCGGAGGCACGCTCTCCCTGCACCACCCGTTCGATCCCCAGACGCTGGAAGATCAGATCCGCGACGACGGCTGCGATACCCTGATTGCACCGGCTCCCGCGGCACAGCGGCTTGCCGAAAGCGGAATGCTGGATGGCCTGCCGACGCTGCAGCGTGCGGTGGGACTCTGGCGGACGCCCGAGCGCGTGACGTCCAGTCCCGACTGGCCACGCGAGCGGATCACCTTCACCGACATCTACCTGTTTGGCGAAGCGGGCCTGTTCGGCGCGCGCCGAACAGAAAACGGCATCCCCGCGTCCGTCTCGTTTGGCCCGCATGGCGCACCACGCAGCGATCGCACGTCGCGGATCGCCGGCGAAATCATCCTCACGGCGCAGGGAACTCTGGGCCTGCGGGGACCCATGGTGCCCGTAAACGCCTACCGACCGGCAAGGAAGTCTGCGGACCCGCTGACAGCCGAGCCCGCCATCGATTACGTCGACACGGGATATGCTGCACGACGTGATCGCCAGAACGGCACCATCGACATCACCGCGCCACCTGCGGGGCTTGCGGCGGTCGGCGGATACCGATTTCGCTGGCACGATCTGGATCAGTGGGCGAAGCGCCTGGCTGCCGGCGCCATGCTGACGGCCCTCCCTGACCAGATCAACGGTTACCGCCTCGCGGGCCGCACGAGCGACAACGCGCGAGCTCGTGAAGCACTTGCAGAACTGGGTCTTAACCCGTTGATGACCGAAGCATTTCGCGATCGAAAGCCCGCCGACTGACTCGGGTTCCAGACTGTGCCGAAAGTCGACCTTTCCATTGACCACGCGTTAAGGGGCCGGACCTAGGATGCGTCTCGCATCTAACAAGGTGGCACTCCAATCGCGTCATGTCCCAGCAAGGCCCCATTCTGATCGTGTCAAACCGGCCCACCCCGTCGGTGGCGCGGGCGCTTACTGAGGCAAAAGTCTTTCCGGTTATCGACACGGACTGGGCCGGGGCGGCGGATGCTGTAGCGCGCGTCCAGCCCGCCGCGATTATCGTTGCTGGCGATGGCGACAATGGCCCGCTCCTCGCCGCGCTGGCGCACCAGACCGAAAATCTCGAACCGCTCGTGCCGGTGATTGCTGTCGATCCACAACCGCCGCTTCCGGCAAACGTCCAGCCATTTTCGCTCGCTGGAAGTCCGACGCGCATCGCGACACGGCTCAACGCGGTTTTGCGGACACGGCTTCTGCACGCCACTGTGCTGCGGCGGCTCGCCGACGAGAAATCGCCACCGGTGCGTCTTCCTGAAAACGATCCGCTACAGGACGCGACCGTTCTGCTGCTCGGGCGCGGCGGTTCGTTTCCTGCGCTGTCGATTGTGCTAGGCGAACAGTCCGCCGTTGTCGGCGCGCTCAGCATCGAGGCCGCCGCCAAGCATCTCAATTCGCGCGAAATCGACGGCATCGTTATCGGTGAAGGGTTCACGCCGCGCGTTGTTGACGCGTTCCTCATGGTCCTGTCGGAAGATCCGCGTTTTCGCAATCTGCCGATCGTCCTGTCGCAGATCGGCGGCCTGAGAGACTACGATCTGCCGAACCTGGAAATCACCGCACAGATGCCGCAGGATCTTGCGGCCAGCGCGCTTCCGTTGATCCGCCTGCGCGCGTTCGAATCACGGCTGCACCGCGTCCTCAAATCGATCGACGTCGGCGGCCTGCTCGATCCCCGCACCGGCCTTTTGACTGAACACGCCTTCCATCGCGACCTCGCTCACACAGTCACCGAAACCCTGTCGCGCGGGACCGGACTGGCTCTGGCGAAGTTCAGCTTTCCGGCGGTTCAGGAACGCTCGCGCTATGACGCCGCGCGCATCCTGAGCCGACTGATGCGACGCATGGATTTCGCGACGCTGAGCGAGGACGGAACGATCATCGCCGTCTTTACCGAAACGGACCTGCGAACCGCGCAAATGATCGCCCGGCGCCTGACCAGCGTGATGAAGCAGACCGTCTTCGGGCAAAAGCGCACCGAACGGCTCGACCCCGACGTCACTGTGACCAGCCTGCGGCCACGTGACACCGTGGATGCACTTCTCGCGCGTCTCGACGACGAGCGCGAGCGCGCGGTGTCCTGACCTTCAGGCGGCCGTGCGCCCTTCAGCGATATTGGCCAATTGTCGAAGGATTTCGGTTGTTCCTTCAATACGCTCGTCGGGCGTCTCCCAGTTCTGGAAGAACACGACCTTCATATCCGGGCGCACCTTCGCGGCCTGTCCGTGCTGTTTGATGAAGAACACCAGCTTGTCCGGATAGGCAAAACTGTTGTCACGGAATGTAATGACCGCCCCCTTCGGCCCGGCATCGAGCTTCTCGATATTGGCGCGGCGGCAGTACGCCTTGATCGCGGCGATCTTGAACAGATAGCGCACCTCGTCCGGCAGAGGGCCGAACCGGTCGCGCAACTCGGCGCCGAAGTTGGCAATTTCATCGTCGGTTTCGAGATCGGCAAGACGGCGATAAAGCGACAGACGCACCGGCAGATCGGTGACGTAATCCTCCGGAATGAGCACCGGCATCCCGAGCGTGATCTGCGGCGACCAGCGGTCGGCAACTGGCTCGGAAATGCCCGCCTTGAGGTTGAGGATCGCCTCCTCCAGCATCGATTGATACAGTTCGAATCCGACCTCCTTGATGTGGCCGGACTGTTCCTCGCCAAGCAGGTTGCCGGCGCCGCGGATATCGAGATCGTGCGAGGCTAACTGGAATCCCGCTCCGAGATTTTCGAGCGACTGCAAAACCTTCAGGCGGCGCTCGGCTTGAGGCGTGATCTTGTGCTGCGCCGGCAGCGTAAACAAGGCGTACGCCCGCAGCTTTGAACGCCCGACACGACCGCGCAACTGGTAGAGCTGCGCCAGGCCGAACATGTCCGCACGGTGGACGATCAGCGTGTTGGCGGTCGGAATATCGAGGCCGGATTCCACGATCGTGGTCGAGAGCAGAATGTCATACTTGCCGTCGTAAAACGCCGACATGATGTCTTCGATCACGGTCGGCGGCATCTGGCCATGCGCGACGGCCACCTTCATCTCGGGGACGTTCTTGTCGAGAAAGTCCTTGACCTCGGCAAGATCGTCGATGCGCGGGCACACATAGAACGCCTGTCCGCCGCGATAGCGTTCGCGCAGCAATGCTTCGCGGATCATCAATGGGTCGTGGGGCGCAACGAAGGTGCGAACCGCGAGGCGGTCAACCGGCGGCGACGCGATGATCGACAGATCGCGCACGCCGGTGAGCGCCAGTTGCAGGGTACGCGGAATCGGAGTCGCACTGAGCGTCAGCACGTGGACCTCGGCGCGCAACTGCTTGAGCCGCTCCTTGTGAGTAACGCCGAAATGCTGTTCCTCGTCGACAATGAGCAGCCCGAGGTCCTTGAACTTGATGGTCTTGCCGAGCAGTGCATGGGTGCCGACCACGATGTCGACGCTGCCATCGGCAATGCCCTTCTTGACCTGCGTCAGTTCTTTTGCGCTCACCAGGCGCGAAGCCTGCGCGACGTTCACGGGAAACCCGCGAAACCGCTCGCCGAAATTCTTGGCATGCTGACGCGCCAGCAGCGTGGTCGGAACCACCACGGCCACCTGCTTGCCATCCATCGCCACCGCGAAGGCCGCGCGCAACGCCACCTCGGTCTTGCCGAAACCGACGTCGCCGCAGATCAGGCGATCCATCGGGCGGCCGGTGTCGAGATCATGCAACGAAGCATTGATCGCCGTGAGCTGGTCTTCCGTCTCCTCGTATGGAAAGCGGGCGCAGAACTCGTCGTACGTGCGCTGATGCAGCGGGAATTTCGGCGCCTCATGGAGCATGCGCTCGGCGGCGATCTTGATCAGTTCGCCGGCGATCTCGCGGATGCGGTTCTTCAGCTTGGCCTTGCGGGCCTGCCATCCACCGCCGCCAAGCCGATCCAGTTCGACGCCGGCCTGCTCCGAACCGTAGCGCGACAGCAGTTCGATATTCTCGACCGGCAGATACAGCTTGGTCTCGTTCGCGTAATGCAGTTCGAGACAGTCATGCGGCGCGCCGGACACCTCAAGCGTCTGCAGGCCGACGAAACGCCCGATGCCGTGCTCGACATGCACAACGAGATCGCCGGTCGCCAGGCTCGTCACCTCGGAAATGAAATTCTCGACCTTGCGATTGGCTTTGCGCGGGCGAACAAGGCGGTCGCCGAGAATGTCCTGCTCGGTAATAAGCGCGACGGCGTCGGTTTCGAAGCCCGACTCGAGCCCCACGACAGCCAGTGTCGTCTCATTGCGCGGCGTGGCCTGTACAGTGCGCCACGTATTGACGCTGGTGAGATTGACCAGCTTGTGGTCGGACAGCATGCTCGCCATGCGCTCGCGCGAACCTTCGCTCCACAGCGCGACAACAACTTTCTTCCGTGCAGCCTGCTGCGCATGGATATGCGCCACCACAGCCTCGAACACATTGACCGAGGTATCGCCTCGTTCAGGCGCGAAATCCCGCCCCTGCCGCGCGCCGATGTCGATAATGTTTTCACCTTCCGGCACAGCAAAGGGCGTCAGCCTGGCGAGCGCGGCGTCTTGGAGCTGTTTGCCCCACTCGACCTCGGTCAGGTACAGGCGGTCGGGCGGCAGGGGCTTGTACAGGGCGCCGCCACCCGGATGTTCGAGCGCCTCGCGCCGCGCCTCGTAATAGTCCGTAATCTGCTTGAAGCGTTCGCGTGCGGCGTCCTCGGCCTGCGGCTCGATGGCGATAACCGCGCCGTCGAGATAGTCGAACAGCGTGTCCATCCGCTCCTGAAACAGCGGCAGCCAGTGCTCCATACCGGGATGACGCCGGCCTTCCGTGACGGCTTCGTAAAGCGGATCGTCGCGCTCAGGCGCGCCGAATTCCGCCACATAACCCATTCGGAAACGACGGATGGTCTCGGTGACAAGCTGGAATTCCGACACCGGCACCAGATCGAGCGCCCGCATATCGAGCAGCGTGCGCTGCGATTCCGCATCGAAGGTGCGGATCGATTCCAGCGTATCGCCAAAGAAATCGAAGCGGACCGGCTGATCCAGCCCTGCCGGAAACAGATCGAGGATGCCACCTCGCACGGCATATTCACCCGGCTCGCGCACGGTCGACGTGCGGTTGTAGCCATTATGCTCCAGCCAGTTCACGATCGAGTCCATCGGGACGCGATGGCCGGGCGCGACCGACAGCGCCTGCGCCGCGATCACATCGCGCGCGGGCACGCGCTGAACGATGGCATTTACGGTGGTCAGCACGATCAACGGCTTGTCGCTGCCGGTGAGCCGGGACAGCCGTGCCAGAGTGGTCAGGCGCTGCGCCAGCACGCCACCGTGCGGCGACACGCGGTCATAAGGCTGGCAGTCCCATGCGGGAAACTGCATCACCGCCAGATCGGGCGCGAAGAATTCCAGAGCTCTGGCAAGCTGCGCCATGCGCGGACCGTCGCGACACACCACGGTCAGGCTGACGGCCGGCGCGTTCTTCCGCGCAGCGATCGCGCGGGCGAGATCCGAGGTCACCAGCCCTTCCGCGCCTTCGGCCACATTAGCCAGCGTCAGGGTCCGGCCCGGCGTCAACAGTTCGGCGGGCGAGCGTGCCGGCGGCTTCATGTGGCGGGGTCCGTCGCGGCGAACACCTTGATGCGCTGGAAAATGCCTGCGTCGTATTCGGGCGCGAGCGGCCGCGTATCGCTCAGCGCGGCGTAGAGGTCATGATCCGGCAGCTCGATCAGCCGTTCGAGATCCTCAACCTCGGCATCGCTCAGCGTTCCGATATTGGCGTCCGCAAAACGGCCAAGCAGCAAATCCATCTCGCGGGTGCCGCGATGCCAGCAGCGGAACAGCAGCCGTTTGCGGCGCGGGTCGAGGCCGTCGCTCGATCGTGATGATCCGGTCATGTGAACAATTTTCCTCAACGCCAAAAGCCCGGACGTGCCGGGCGGGGGTGATATAGCGTCGATAATCACGGATGTCAGCATTTCTCTCCGGCTGCATCCGCGTTATGCAATTCACGTATCGACCAGCCCTGACCGAGTCGCACCGATGCGTCCTGCCCTGCTCAATCCTCTGTTCGCGCCCGTGACAAGCCTGCCCGGCGTCGGGCCGAAACAGGACAAGCTGCTGCGCTACCTGCTGGGGCGGAACGAGACGCCGCGCCTGGTCGATCTCCTGCTGCACCTGCCGGTGAGCGTCATCGACCGCAGAACCCGTCCCAAGATCGCCGAGGCGGTTCCCGGCACAGTCGTCACGCTCGAAGTGAGCGTCGATCGTCACCGTCCGGCGCCGCCCGGACGATCGCGGGCGCCGCATCTCGTCTATGCCAGCGACGAAACCGGCGACGTGATCCTGACCTACTTCCGCGCGCAACCCGGCTATGTCGAAAAGATTCTGCCGGTCGGCGAGAAGCGGTACGTCTCCGGCACCGCCCAGATGTTCGATGGCACGCTCCAGATCGTCCATCCCGATCGTGTCGTCGATGAGGAAGGCTTCGCCAAGCTCTCGGGGATCGACGCTGTCTACCCGCTCACCGAAGGCCTCGCGATCGGATCGCTCCGCCGGGCCATCGCACAGGCGCTGCTGAAGCTTCCGGAGCTTCCCGAATGGATCAGCCCCGAGGTAATGCGGCGATGTTCGTTTCCGCCCATCGCAGAAGCATTGAACCACGTCCACGTGCCGCTCGATCCGGCTGACATTCTGCCCGACGGGCCCTTCTGGTCGAGGCTTGCGTTCGACGAGCTGCTGGCGGGACAACTCGCGCTCGCGCTGGTGCGGGCGCAGTTGCGACGACCGGCCGGCGTGCGCAACGCCGGCGACGGACATTTGCGGCACAAGGTGATCGATGCCCTGCCCTATGCGCTGACGGCGTCGCAGCAGGCCGCGGCCAAGGCAATCGCGGACGATCTCAACCAGCCCGTGAGGATGCTGCGGTTACTGCAGGGTGACGTCGGCTCCGGCAAGACTGTGGTTGCTCTGCTGGCTGCGGCCGCCGCTGCCGAAGTCGGCAAGCAGTCCGCGCTGATGGCGCCAACGGAAATCCTCGCGCGTCAGCATATCAAAACCATCGCGCCGCTGGCCGAACAGGCCGGCATCCGTGTCGCGATCCTGACCGGGCGCGAAAAGGGCAAAGAGCGCCGCGACATTCTCAAACGACTTGAGGACGGCGATATCGATCTGCTCGTCGGCACCCACGCCCTCATCCAGGACGATGTCGTGTTCAAGGCGCTGGCGCTGGCGATCGTCGATGAACAACATCGCTTCGGCGTCCGCGAACGTCTCGCGCTGACGTCTAAAGGTGAAGCTGTCGATGTGCTTGTCCTCAGCGCAACGCCGATCCCGCGCACGCTGGTCCTGACCTATTTCGGTGACATGGACGTCTCTGAGCTTCGTGAAAAGCCGGCGGGACGCCAGGAGATCGACACCCGCGCGATTTCAGCCAGTCGCCTGAACGAGGTCATGGATGGTGTCGGGCGCGCGCTCGACAGCGGCAAGCTGGTGTACTGGATCTGTCCGCTGGTCGAGGAATCCGAAAACATCGATCACCTCACTGATGCGGAGCAGCGCTTCGCAAGCCTGAAAGAAAGATTCGGCGATCGCGTCGGTCTCGTCCATGGCAAGATGAAGGGCGCCGACAAGGATCGGGTCATGGCGCAGTTCGCTGCAGCGGAAATTCAGCTTCTGGTCGCAACCACAGTCGTCGAGGTCGGCGTCGACGTGCCCGCGGCCACCATCATGGTCATCGAGAATGCCGAACGCTTCGGTCTTTCCCAGCTTCACCAGTTGCGCGGCCGCATCGGACGTGGCTCGGAAGCCTCCACCTGCATTCTGCTCTATCGTGAACCGCTCGGTGAAATCGCAGCGGCGCGGCTGCGCGTCATCCGGGAAACCACCGATGGCTTCCGGATCGCCGAAGAAGACCTCAAACTGCGTGGCGAAGGAGATATTCTCGGGACACGCCAGAGCGGCATGCCGGGCTACCGCATTGCCCGTTCCGAGGTCCACGGCCAACTGATCACGCAAGCGCGCGACGAGGCGCTTCGGATCATGAAAGACAATCCAAAACTGACCGGCGAGCGCGGCGACGCGCTGCGCTGCCTGCTCTATCTTTACGAACGCGACGAAGCCGTGCCGCTGATCGGCGCGGGATAATGCCTAATCGACCTTCGCCGCCTGCGGTTCTCTCGCCGCGTTTGCGGCATTGGCCACCTGCGCCGTCGCCGCCAGAGCCGCGATCTTCTTCTGCGCTTCGCTGTCCGGCTGGACGACACCCGCGGACATGATCAGCGTCGCCGCCTGATCGGTGCTCATGTCGATTTCAATAACCTTGCTCTTCGGAACGTAGAA
Organism: Afipia sp.; assembly: GCA_051954725.1. GTDB lineage: Bacteria > Pseudomonadota > Alphaproteobacteria > Rhizobiales > Xanthobacteraceae > Afipia. The sequence goes on from JBQCHK010000034.1 coordinate 10,982, forward strand.
GAAGAAGCCGGTGGTCGGGTTTGGCGAACACGGCAGGAACACCGAGACGTGCTCCTCCTCGCCCGGCAGACCGGCGGATATTTCCTTGCCCGGCGGCTGTGAGATCAGGACAATCGACCACATTCCCGGAGAAGGAAATTCGACCAGGCCCACTTTGCGGAAGCTCGAACCGTTGCTGGAAAATAGTGTCTCGAACACCTGCTTCAGGCCGCGATAGATGGCACGCACGACCGGCATCCGGCCCAGCAGACGCTCGCCGAAATCAACCAGTGTACGGCCGATCAGGTTGGCGGTGAGAAAGCCAAGGAAAGTCAGCGCAAACACTGCGACGACCAGACCGGAACCAGGAATTCCGAACGGCAGATAAGTCTCGGGTCGATAGTCAAACGGCACGAATGGCCGCACGATGCCATCGACCCAGGTGACGAACCACCAGGTCAGATAGAAAGTGATCGCAATCGGGCCCGCGACGATCAGACCGGTAAGAAAATAATTCCGTATCCGCGCCACGAAGCCGCGCGGCGCGGCGTCGGATACGGGACCGGGAGGCAGGTCGCCCGGGAACTTGGGCGGCGAAGGTTCAGTCATGCCAGGTTCGTCTCATTCCAGCGACATAGGACGGCGGCGGATCAATGCAACCGGCGGCAGTGTAACAGATTTTACCGTGTCAGCCTGCCTGCGGCAGTTTGTCATTCGACGGTGACAGATTTTGCCAGGTTCCTCGGCTGATCGACGTCGGTGCCCATTACCACCGCAGTATGATAGGCGAGAAGTTGCACCGGCACGGCATAGACCATCGGCGTAACGGTTGCAGGCATGTCCGGCAGCACAATCGTCACCAGCGACTCGACAGTTGCTTCCCGTGCGCCCTGCGCATCGGTCATCAGAATGATCCTGCCGCCGCGCGCCGCAACCTCCTGCATGTTCGAAACAGTCTTGTCGAACACCCTGTCATATGGCGCGATCACGACCACCGGCATCTTCTCGTCGATCAGGGCGATCGGGCCGTGCTTCAGTTCGCCGGCAGCATAGGCTTCGGCATGGATATAGGAAATTTCCTTCAGCTTGAGCGCGCCCTCCAGCGCCAGCGGATAGCTGGTGCCGCGGCCAAGATAGAGCACATCCTGTGACTTCGCGATGTCGCGGGCCAGCCGCTCGATCTGCGGCTCAAGCGCCAGCGCGGCGGTCATCAGGCGCGGCACTTCGACGAGGCCGTGAACCAGCTTGCTCTCATCCTCGGCGGAAAGCTCTCCCCGCGCCTTTCCGGCCGCGATGGCAAGCGCTGCCAGCGCCATGAGCTGACAGGTAAACGCCTTGGTGGAAGCGACGCCGATTTCCGGACCCGCCAGCGTCGGCAGCACGGTTTCGCTCTCGCGTGCGATTGTCGATGTGGTGACATTCACCACCGAGATCGTGTGCAGACCTTGCGACTTGGCATAGCGCAACGCCGCCAGCGTATCGGCGGTCTCCCCCGACTGCGAGATGAAAATCGCCAGATCGCCCTTGCGCAGCGGGGCTTCGCGATATCGGAATTCGGAGGCAACATCGAGCTCGACCGGCAACCGCGCCAGCCGCTCGAACCAGTATTTGGCGACAAAGCCGGCATAACTTGCCGTGCCGCACGCTGTGATCGACACACGCTGGATCGTTGAGAAATCGAAAGGCAGCTCGACGGGAAGCGCCACCTGCTCCGTCGCCATATTGACGTAGCGCGCCAGCGTGTGACCGACGACCTCGGGCTGCTCGTGGATTTCCTTCGCCATGAAGTGGCGATAGTTGGCCTTGTCGACCATAAATGTCGATGCACCGGACTTGATGACGTCGCGATGGACCTGCGCGTTCGACTGATCGAAAACCATCACGCTGTTGCGGGTCAAAACCACCCAGTCGCCATCTTCAAGATAGCTGATGTCATCGGTCAGCGGCGCGAGCGCAATCGCATCGGAGCCGAGATACATTTCGCCATCGCCGTAACCGACCGCGAGCGGCGAGCCCTTGCGTGCGCCGATCATCAGATCGTTTTCGCCCTGGAACAGGAAGGCCAGCGCAAAAGCACCGCGCAATCGCGGAAGTGTTTCCTTCACCGCATCGGCCGGCTTGAACCCTTTCGCCAGATACGAATTGACCAGATGCGCCACGACCTCCGTGTCGGTCTCGCTCGAGAACGTGACGCCCTGCGCCTCGAGTTCGGCGCGCAGCTCGCGGAAATTCTCGATGATGCCATTGTGGACGACGGCAACGCCTTCGGCGGCGTGAGGATGGGCGTTGGTCTCAGTCGGCCTGCCGTGCGTCGCCCAGCGCGTATGGCCGATGCCGGCATGGCCATGCAGCGGCGAGGCTTTGAGACGGCTCTCGAGATTCTTCAGCTTGCCTTCGGCACGGCGGCGATCGAGATGTTCGCCTTCCAGCGTGGCGACGCCAGCGGAATCATACCCGCGATACTCGAGCCGCTTCAGTGAATCGACCAGTTGATCGGCGACCGGGCCGCGCCCCAGAATTCCCACGATGCCGCACATGCGGTTATCTGTCCTTAAATAGCTGCAAAGTACGGAGTTTTCATATCGGGATTCACACCCGCCCGGACTCAATAATTGTTGCCGATTGAAACACGGTTAAGCCGTTAACCGTCCGGCTTCGCTCTTTCAGGTCTTCGGCTTGCGGTTAAGCAGTTTCATCTCTCGAAAACGCTTGGCCCACCCCGGCTTGACCGCCTGTTCGCTGCGCTCCACCGCAAGCGCATCGCCTGGGACCTCGCGGGTGATGACCGATCCGGAGCCGATGTAAGCCCCGGCCCCGATCTTCACCGGCGCAACCAGCGACGAGTTGGAGCCCACGAATGCCCCTGCGCCAACTTCGGTCCTGTGTTTGTCGAAACCGTCATAGTTGCACATGATTGTACCGGCGCCGATATTGGCTTTCTCGCCGACATGCGCATCGCCGATATAGGCAAGATGGTTGGCTTTGGCGCCAGCGCCGATAAACGCCGCCTTGGTCTCGACGAAGTTGCCGATCCGCACGCCCTCGCCCAGCGTCGTGCCCGGACGGATGCGCGCATACGGTCCCACCGAGACCTTCTTTCCAATCTCCGCCTCGGTGATGTGCGAGAACGAGTGGATCACAGCGCCATCGCCGATCGACACGCCGGCACCGATCACCACGAACGGCTCGATAGTGACGTCGCGCCCGAACGTGGTATCCGCGGCCAGGAACACCGTTTCCGGGGCGATCATGGTGACGCCGGCATCAAGCGCGGCTTGTCGCAGCTTTGTTTGCATGACGGATTCTGCCTCCGCGAGTTGAGACTTGGTGTTGATTCCGCGCACTTCGTCTTCGCTGGTCTCGATGACGGTCGCACGCAATCCGAGTTCCCGGGCAATGGTCACCGCATCCGTCAGATAGTATTCGTTCTTGCTGTTGCCGTTGCCGATCTTATCGAGAATTTGCAGCGCCGACCGGCCGGCGAACGCCATCATTCCCGCATTACACAGCGTAACCTTGCGTTCCTGTTCGCTCGCATCCGCCTGTTCGCGAATGGCGACCAGTTGATCGCCATCCACCAGCAGGCGGCCATACCCTGTCGGATCGGCTGCGCGAAATCCCAGCACCGCGAGCGCAGCCCCTTCGCGCAGGGCCATCCGCAGTCGATCGAACGTTGCGGCCGTCACCAGCGGCGTATCGCCGAAAACGATCAGTAGATCGTCGGCGCCCTTCGCGATCGCATCGCGCGCTGCCAGCACCGCATGGGCAGTCCCCTTGCGCTCGCGCTGCGTGAAGGTCGCAGCGTCAGGGCGGATGCGCGTCGCCTCGTCAGTCACCGCCTGATGATCGGGACCAACGACCACAGCCAGAGCGGTACGATCACCACGTGGCGCCGCGCGCAGAACATGGGCGAGCAAGGAGCTCCCCGCTACGGGATGCAGAACCTTGGGCAGCGACGATCGCATCCGGGTGCCCTCGCCTGCAGCAAGCACAATCGTAAGGCAGGATCTGGCAACCATCGCAATTTCCGAACCGGGACCTTGATACAGGTGCTACGGCGTGGCCCATCCGCCGGGTGCGGTGTCTTAGCCGACAGCGCCACCCGACAAAAGCCCCGCGTTCCCGGCGCGCCTCCAACCGGTTCCTGTTAATATTTGGGGATTGATTCGCCTTGGCCGCTGGGAGGGCCACAGAATCGCCATGTCTCGGACTCGTGACGATCTTGAGGGCAATCTGGCCGATGAGGATTCCTCCTCGGGCTGGATGAGCCGTCTGCTCGCCGAAGAGGACGAGTTCGACCGCAGGACCCTGTGGCGTCTCGGATCATGGGCCGCCGTGTCCGTGGGCGCTGTCGCCGTCGCGTTCACGGCAACCCATTGGGGCACCAATCTGCGGCACGACCAGACTGCCCTCGCCAGCCTCGTCAAACAATCGCAGCAGGTGCAGTGGATCGCCAAGGAGAGCCAGAGCGAAACCCGGCGACTGGCCGCCGCGATCGATACGCTCAACGGCGACCGCGACCGCCTCTATTCGCGAGTCACGGTTCTCGAGCAGGATCTCAACTCGGTGACCGGCGCAGTGTCACGGCAGGCGACCGCGCCCGTCCCCGTCGCATGGCCCGAAGTCTCTATGCCGCCGGTCCTGACAATTCCCGACCCGCTGCACATAAGCCATTCTCTCCCAGCCGCGCCTCACACCAAAATGGCGATGGACGCCAAGGCGCCGGCAAAGCCGGCTGCATCACCCGCCCCTGCGATTGCTCCCGTCGCGACCACGGCGGCAACCACCGTGCAAGCAACATCCGGGAAACCCGCCGACAGGAAAACAGACGTTACAGCATCGACCTCACCGCCGAAGGCTGAGCCTCACCTCACAAAGATCGCGTCCCTCTCAGCGGTAGTGGACCCAGAGCCTGCAGCCGGTTCTACGCAAAACATCGTCGAGCGCACCGAGTTCGGTATCGATATTGGAAGCGCGAATTCCGTCGAAGGGTTACGCGCGCTGTGGCGCGGGGTCACCAAATCGCACGGCGCGCTGCTCGCCTCCCTCGAACCGATCATCGTGGTGCGAGAACGTCATGCCGGACTGGGCATGCGGCTGCATCTGGTCGCCGGGCCCCTGACTGATGCCGCCGCTGCGGCGAAAATCTGCGCAAGCCTGATCGAGGGCAAGCGAGCGTGTGAAACCACAGTCTTCGACGGTCAACGGCTCGACATGGAGCGCAAGAAACCGGCGAAGGTCAGCAGGCACAAACGCCAGCGCGCCAAGGAAGCGGCCGCGGAACCTGCGCCCCAGCCTCCCGCGCCGCCGCCACAGCGCGGCTTGGGCTCGTTTCTCGGAATTCGGTCGAATTGACAGCCGATCCGCGCCAGGAACCTGGCAGCCGAGGTTGTCTGATCGGACAAATCGCACCATAGTCCCGCCGCCATGAAAAAAGATCCCTTCCGCCCCACCGCGCTGCAGGTTCAATGGTTGCTGATCGTCGGCTTCCTGTCGGTCGGCTACGCACTCTACCTGCGTTATTTCGCGATCGAGTATTCGCCGGTCTCGCTAGCCTGTGAAGGCGGCCTGCCGACCGTATTGTGCAAGACGCGACTGATGATCACCTGGCTGTTCCAGCATTCGGCGTTTGGGATCGTGGCCCTGATCATCGCCATCCTGCACCTGATCCGGCCCTCGATCGTGACGCTGACCGGCGGCCTGATCGCTGCCGGATTTGGGATCGTGCTCTACAATATCGGGCTGTCCGGCGTGGCGATCGGACTTATGATTTTGGGCTTTGCACGGCCCGCGCCTGCAACAGCGTAAGCGCCAGCACCAGATAGCCGCCACAGGTCCACAGCGACTGCCAGTTCGCTTGGCCCTCGTTGAACCCGATGTAAAGCGTCGATAGCGCCAGCAGCGCCGCGAAGCCCATTTCCGAGACCGGACGACGGCCATTGACCGGTCGATTGATCGCCATCACGGCGAAGAACGGAACCACAGCCATGGTGAGCGCCGCAAACGGAAAGTCGCGATAGCGCGGATCGAACACGAACCCCAGCGCGCTTTCGGTCGCAAGCAGCACCAGCACGATCAGCACCAGACCGAGAATGTGCTGGACCCGAAGCGGTGTTCGCCCCTCGCGCGGCCCCATCACCTCGAGAAAGGTCGGAAGCGGGCGTCCTGCGATCGCCGCGTTGGCAGCCATCAAGGGCGCAATCAGTGCCACGGCGAGCCACAGGCCGCCCCGTATCCAACCGGCAGTTCCGAAGCCTTCGAGCAACATCTTGTCCACGGCGAGGCCGGCGAGCGCACCGCCGACGGTGCCCGACAGAGAAACCGCCAGCCACGATCCAAACCGCGACGACCATGGTTTCCGCCGCAATGAAAGGAACGCCACGGCGTAGATCAGCACGCAAAATGCCATGCCGCCGGCCATATAGAATTTCCAGAACGGATAGTTGGTGATCGGCTGTCCCGGTGGGTATTTCAGCGCGCGCTTGGCTGAATCGAACAGCCCCCAATAACCTCCGACCGTCCCTTCGAGCTGACGTTTCCAAGGCTGATCGTAAGCCTCGATCAGATTCACCCGAAACTTTTCCTGGCGGGCCAGTTCGAGGATCTGCGACACCACCAGCGCCTGATTGGTGCGCGAGGGCAGCGCTCCGTCACGCATGCGTCCGGCGCTCGGCCAGCCGGTTTCACCGATCAGGATTTCTTTATCGGGAAATGCCGCCGCCATCCGCTTGCGGATCGAATCGACGTGAGCTGCCGCGAACTTGGCGCGAACCGGAAAATCCTCCCAGAACGGCAGGATATGGATCGTCACGAAATCGACGGCGCTATAGATGTCCCGGTAACGCAACCAGAACTCCCACACGTCGGCGTAGGTGACGGGAACTCCCGCGCGCGCTTTCACGGCGCGAATGGTCGCCGCCAGATCGGTCGAAGTCATTTCCCCGCGCAGCAACACTTCGTTGCCAACCACCAGCGACGTAATGACGCCGGGGTACTTCTTGGCCAGATCGACAGCGGTGTCGATCTGGTAGCTGTTCTTCAATCGGTTGCTGCCGAGCCAGATGCCCTGAATGACTTTGAGCCCGGCCTTCTCGGCAAGCGCTGGAACCTGATCCAGCCCGCTATCGACCGAGTAGGTCCGGATGCAGTTGGTGATTTTGGCAAGCTGCGCGAGGTCGGCCGCGATCTGATCGGCCGGGACGTACAGCGATGGGTTAAGGGGGGTCTGATCGCCGCGGAACGGCGTGTAGGACACGCATTCCAGCTTGGCCGCCGGGTCGATCGGGGCACGCGCCAACGTGACCGGTTTGGCAAGCCACCACCAGGTTCCGGCAATAATTCCGAGCGAAACGACAAGAAGCGCGAGCGGGGTACGAAGCGAAATGGGTCCGATCCTCCGTTTGGAGGTCCGTCGTTACCCGGTCAGGCATGACCTGCCAAGTGCCGGCACAACGCAACCCACCACCCGGCGCGCCCCAGCCCTTTACCAAAGCGTCGGCAGGACCTCCGCCTTACTGGACAAAAATGCAAATGTCCGTCATGGGATTCTGGTGCGGTGACATTGTCTTATCCGCCGCAATGGGGACCAATTTGGGCGGCATCAAGCGAACGAACCCGGGGGCGATCACAGGAGCTTTCTGGCAGACTTCGGCTCGAGCGGATGCGGTGCTGATGAACGTCGGACAGGCAGGCAATTGATCGGGGACTTTATGCGTCGTTTTCTCACCACTTTCCGCCGTGTGGCCATGCGTTGTGTGGCGGTGCCGGGTGCTGCGCTTTTGATCGGAATCGGAGCCGCGATTGCCCAGAGTGGCGATCTGCGCGCCCAGGATCAGTCGAAGCAGCAGCAGCCAAACGCGGCGGAAGCAGCCGCAGCAGCGGCCCGGGACAGCAAGCGCAAAGCCGCCGAGTTCGTGGAAGCCGCCCAGGCAATCAATGGACCGGCGGGCAATCCAGAATGTGTCTGGCTCGGACGGCGCGTGGTAGGCCTGATGTGGCGAGATGATCTGGATACCGCATTCCGTCATCTCGACCTCTATGATCGTTTCGGCTGTCCGGGTGGCCACGTTCAGGCCGCTTTCCGCTGTCTCGTCCGCTTTGGCGGCACGATCGACAACAAGGTTGCGGATAGTTTGAACAGCCGCGTCCATGCGTGCTGGATCAATCCGGGCGCACAGCCTGAAGCAGCGGCTGCGACCCCGCCCGCTCCTCCGCCAGCCGCTCCACAGCAGCAGGGCGGCGCGGCGCCGAATCCTCCGGCCAAATAGTTCCATAAAATTCGCGCGAGGCGGAACGAACGGATTTCTCCGTCGTTCTGCTGTGGTGGTGCCCTCAAAACGCCACGTCGTCATACCAGTTGTTAAATCGCGTGGCATAGACAGGCTGAGTTGGATAAGCTGATTTGCCTCCGCCTTGGTCGAGCTTAGGGGACAGGCTCGCTCCCCTGCCATGTTTGCCCCTGATGGTTTGTTGCGATGCGCGCAGTCGTCGCCGTTCTTTTATGTGTCGCCGCCGCCCATGCTGCCATCTGGGGTCTGCTTCGGGATCGGCAGGACGCTCCCGACTTCCGCGGCATGCTGCCAAGCGTGTCCTATGCTCCGTTCCAAGGGACCGGGCATCCGGATGTCGATAATTTCCCGACCGCCGAGAAAATCCGCGCGGACCTGAAAAAGCTGTCCACGATGACGAGGGCCATTCGCCTTTATTCGTCGACCGGCGGCGTCGAAATGGTCCCCCCGATCGCAGCGGAATTCGGTCTCAAGGTCACGGTGGGCGCCTGGATCGACAAGGACCCCGAACGCAACGAGCGCGAGATTCGCGCCGCAGTCGATCTTGCCAAGCACAACAGCAACGTTATCGGCGTCGTCGTCGGCAACGAAACCATCTACCGTGGCGAACAGAAAGTCGCCGACCTGATCCAGCTCATCCAGCGAGTAAAAAAACAGGTCAATGTTCCTGTAACGACGGGTGAAATCTGGAACATCTGGCGCGACAATCCGGAACTCGCCTCGTCCGTCGATTTCATCGCGGCCCACATCCTGCCCTACTGGGAAAACTTCACCGACAAGCAGGCCGTCGATCAGGCCATGTACATCTACGGCCTGCTGCGGGAGACGTTCCCGGGCAAGCGGATCGTAATCGCTGAATTTGGCTGGCCCAGCGCCGGCTATAATTTGCGGAACGCCAATCCAGGCCCGTTCGAGCAGGCCAGCGTCCTGCGCAACTTCGTGACCCGCGCCGAAGCGATCGGCATGGACTACAACATCGTCGAAGCCATCGATCAGCCATGGAAATTTTTCGAAGGCGGCGTAGGCCCTTACTGGGGTATTCTTAATGCAGATCGCGAGCCGAAGTTCTCGTGGACCGGCCCTATTGAGGATCAGGATTACTGGAAGATCGCGACGATCGCGGTCCTCGTCGGCATCCTGCTGTCCCTTCCGATCTTCCGACTTGTTGCCCCGACAGCCGCGCAGGCTTTCGTCCTGACGGCCGCCGCGAACGCCGTCGGCGCGTGGGTGGCGACCATTTTCGCCTATTGGAATACACACTATTTCGTCTTCGGCTCAGCCTTCGCATTAACACTCGGCATCATCCTGCTGGTCCCGCTGATCCTGATCGCGATGGCGCGGATCGAGGAAATCGCCACGGTCGCGTTCGGGCGCGCGCCGCAGCGACTGATCGCCAAGCCGCTGCCCGCCCCGGCCGACGGCGTGTTTCCCAAGGTGTCTATTCATATCCCGGCCTACTTTGAGCCGCCGGAGATGCTGAAGCAGACCCTCGATGCGGTGTCGCGGCTGGATTATCCGAATTTCGAATGCGTGGTGATCATCAACAACACGCCGGATCCGGCGTTCTGGCAGCCGATTCAGGATCACTGCCGCGCCCTCGGTGAGCGCTTCATCTTCATCAATGCCGAGAAGGTTCAGGGCTTCAAGGCTGGTGCGCTGAAGATCGCGATGGCCCGTACCGCGCCCGACGCCGAGATTATCGGCGTGATTGACGCCGACTATGTGGTGACGCCCGATTGGCTCAAGGATCTGGTGCCGGCCTTTGCCGATCCGCACGTCGGCCTTGTACAGGCGCCGCAGGAGCATCGCGACGGCGACCGCTCGCTGATGCACTATGCCATGAACGGCGAATATGCCGGCTTCTTCGACATCGGCATGGTCCAGCGCAACGAATACGATGCGATCATCGTTCACGGCACCATGTGCCTGATCCGCCGTTCCGCGATGGACATGGCGGGCGGCTGGGCCGGCGACACCATTTGCGAGGATACCGACCTCGGCCTTGCGATCATCGAGCAGGGCTGGACGACCCACTACACCAACAAGCGTTACGGCTACGGGTTGCTGCCGGACACCTACGAAGCGTTCAAGAAGCAGCGTCATCGCTGGGCCTATGGCGGCTTCCAGATCGTCAAGAAGCACTGGCGGCGCTTCCTGCCCGGCGCAAGCCGCCTGACACCGGATCAGCGCCGTGAATTCGCGCTGGGATGGCTAAACTGGCTTGGCGCCGAAAGCCTCGGCGTGGTGGTCGCGATCCTCAACCTGATCTGGGTGCCGGTGGTGTCGTTCGCGGACATCGCCATTCCCGACAAGATCCTGACGCTGCCGATCATCGCGTCGTTCGTGGTCTCGCTGGCGCACTTCCTGACGCTTTACCGGCTGCGGGTTCCAATCAAGACCGGCCAGATGCTTGGCGCCATGATCGCTGCGATGTCCGTGCAATGGACCGTCTGCCGGGCGGTAGCGAACGGCCTGATCACCGATCATCTCGCCTTCGCGCGCACCTCCAAGGGCGGCCGGTCGCTGATGTCGGTTGAGTTTCAGGCGTTCTGGGAGGCCGTGATCGGCACGCTGCTGATTATCGGAGCCATTGTGCTGGTGGCATTCAACGTCAAGGAGGTCCGCGAAATCTATATCTTCGCGGGCGTGCTGGTGCTGCAGAGCCTGCCGTTCCTGGCGGCAGTGGCCATCGCCATCCTCGAGCTCAGCCGCATCAACTCGTTCCAGTTCTGGCGCGACAGCGCGATCCGCACCGCCGAGCTGATTGGCCTGCGCCCCGTCGCCCTGCCAGGGCCCGGCAGCGCGCAACCGGTGCCGAGCGAGGTGCGGCGGGAGGCGAACTGACGGGATGGATTTCACGCGGTTAGGCCTCGTGATCAGAGTCACGAGGTCTTTGGACGTGGATGACAGTCCGCCAAACAAGTTCAAAACT
>JBQCHK010000035.1:0-23128 GCA_051954725.1 Afipia sp.
GGGGTGATGGGTCCCTGCCTGCGCAGGGACGACGCAGTGCGCTAAGTTGGCAACGTGCAAATCTCGTCGTCATTGCAAGGAGCGCGAGCGACGAAGCAATCCAGAAGCCACGAAGCAAGACTGGATTGCTTCGCTTCGCTCGCAATGACGGAGGGTTACGTTCTGCTATTGCAGGTTGACGTTGAATTCGTAGGCGCGGCTGCCGCCGACCAGCGTGAACTTCAGTGCCGCGCCGTCCGGTTTGGCGCCCGACGGCAGCCCGTCGAGTGCAAACGTGAAGCGCTTGAGATCGGGCGCTGTCTGGTCGATCAGCTTCGGCAACGGCAACGACCAGTCCGGCGTCGGGCCTTCGACATAGAGGTGCGGCTTTTCGGCTTCGTGCGCCGCGACGTCGACGATAACATTGGTCGGGCCGTCGCGACGAACATCGCGAATGGTCAGCGGATTGGGATCGCCGACATTCGCCGGCTTCGGCACCGCGTCGAGTGCGCTGGAGAGCGTGTTGTCCTCGGTGCTGGCGACGCTGACGAACGGCAGTTCGATCTGTGATTCGACCGGCACGCACAGCTTTTCGCAGACCGCGTAGTCGAGATGCACGCGCAGAATGACCGGCTTATCCGGATTCTTCAGCGCGACGCGCAGCGGGATCAGCACGTCCTTCTTGTATCCGATGGAGAATCCACCGGCGCCATCGTCGAATTTCATCGGTGTCGGCCACAGAATCGTGACGGCTTCGACATTTTCCGATTTCGAGAAATCGAAGCGGGGAGGCACTCCGGAGTCGCCCGGTGTGCGCCAGTAGGTTTTCCATCCGTGCTCGAGTTTGATTTCAACGCCGCCGAGCAGAACCGCCCCGTTGCGCGACCCTGCCAGCAGGCGAGCTGATGAATGCGCCTCCACCACCCACGGAGAGGTGTCCTGCGCGTAAGCCGGCGCAGCCGCGAGGCAGGCAAGCACCGCGCCAAAAAGACGCGAGCCTCTGCCAAAGGGAACCATGTCGATCATGTGACGTCTTTACCGGGAGAGCTGAAGCCAAACCATTGAACAGCTTGTGATAGCAAAATCCGGCATGCGCCGGGCGATTGATTGACAGGAATTGCACCCAATATCAGGATGACACCGTGAATGAGAGCGCCTGAAATGGACGAAAAGAAGTCTCCCAAGTCTCCCAGGAAGACATCGCGCCGCCAAACCAGGATCGCGATCGAGCGGGATGAGGCCGAGGAAGGCTATCTCGACGGCCAGATGCTGGTCGCGATGCCGGTGATGGAAGACGAGCGTTTCGCGCGGTCGGTGATCTATATCTGCGCGCATTCCGCGGAAGGCGCGATGGGCATCATTGTCAACCGGCCGGCGGGCAGCATCGATTTCCCGCAACTTTTGGTGCAGCTCGATATCATCGACAAGGCGGATGAAATCCGCCTGCCCGAGAACGCGGAGACGATGAAGGTGCTGCGCGGCGGCCCCGTGGAGACCGGCCGCGGTTTCGTGCTGCATTCGAGCGATTTCTCGATCAAGAATGCGACGCTTCCGATCGACGAGGGCATCAGTCTCACGGCGACGCTGGATATTCTCAAGGCCATCGCCGAAGGCAACGGCCCCAAACATGCGATCCTCGCGCTTGGCTACGCCGGATGGGCGCCGGGGCAGCTCGAGCACGAAATACAGGACAATGGCTGGCTGCATTGCCCGGCCGACCCGGATCTGATCTTCGGCACCGATATCGAGGACAAGTACCAGCGCGCGCTTGCAAAGATCGGCATCGATCTCGCGATGCTGTCGAACGACGCCGGTCATGCCTGACACGAGACGATGAGGGTCCATCCGGAAATCGGGTGGTGCGGCGGCGAGCTATGGCGTTAGGGTTGCGGCATGCCGAAGCGTGCCGCTCAGTCGCCGTCAGTTGTCAGCTATGCCTATCTCGATACGCTGGTCGGGCGCGTGCTCGTCGCGGGCGATGCGGCGTGCCTGAGGCTGATCGCCTTCCAGCAGGGCAGCCGCATCCATCATCCGCAGCCGGGGTGGCGTCAGAACCGCGAGCCTTTCGCGGAGATGTTCCGGCAACTCGACGATTATTTCGAGGGCAAGCGTACGGCCTTCGCCCTGCGGCTGCATCTCGGCGGCACGGATTTTCAGAACGCGGTGTGGAGCAGCCTTCAGGCGATCCCCTACGGCAGCACGATCACCTATCGCGATCTGGCTGCGCGGGTCGGCAAGCCCGCTGCCATCCGCGCGGCCGGCGCGGCCAATGGCGCCAATCCCTTGCCGATCGTGGTGCCCTGTCATCGGGTGATCGGGTCGAACGGCGCACTGACCGGCTTCGGTGGGGGAATCGAGGCCAAACGCTTTCTGCTCGCGCATGAGCGGAAATTCGGTGCAGGCGCGGTGTCAGGAATGTCGCGCGGCTAGCGCGATGCCCGGCAAGCGGCGGTTATTCCTGCGTCGCCGGGGCGGTTTTCGGTGCCGGCCGCAGGCTGCGCAGGCGCGGCCGTGCCGTTTCGGTCTTGTCGCCCGTCAGCAGGCGCGTCGCGGCGTCTGCATCCATCGGCTCGCCGAAGGCAAAGCCTTGCGCGAACTCGCAACCGAGCTGATACAGCTCGATCGCATCGGAGTCTGTCTCCGCGCCTTCCGCCACCACTTCCATGCCGAGATCGTGGGCCATGGCGATAATCGACTTGAGCAGCGTCGGCCGTGCCCCGCGGCTGGTGGTGCGCACGAACGACTGGTCGATCTTGATGGTGTCGAACGGGAAACGCTGCAGGTAGGACAACGACGAATGACCGGTGCCGAAATCGTCGAGCGACAGGCCGGTGCCGAGCTCCTTGATCCGGTGCAGCATCTGCGCGGCGTGCTCCGGATTTTCCATGATCAGGGATTCGGTCATTTCGAGTTTGAGCGAACCGCGCGCGACAGCCGAACGTGACAGCACGCCGCGCACGTCATGGATGAGATCGTGACGCAGCAACTGCCGCGACGACACGTTGACGCTTGCGAAGACGGGCTCACGTCCGCGCACCAGACGCTGCCACGCCGCGAGCTGCTTGGCGGTGGTGTCCATCACGAACTGGCCGAGATCGACGATCAGGCCAATCTCTTCGGCGATCGAGATGAACTCCGAGGGCGACATCCGTCCGAGCTTGGGGTGATCCCAGCGCGCCAGCGCTTCGAAGCCGGCGACCACGCGATCCTCGAGTCGCATGATCGGCTGATAGAGGATGGTGATTTCCTGTCGCTCGATGGCGCGGCGCAGATCGGCTTCCAGCGTCAGGCGGTCGGTCTTGCGGGCGCGCATCACCGGCTTGTAGACGTCGATACGGTCGCCGCCGATGCGCTTGGAATGATACATCGCCAGTTCCGCATCCTTGATGATCTCGTCGCTCAAGGAGGCCTGCGGGTCGCTGAGCGCGAGGCCGATCGAGGCGGTCAGGAAAATCTCGCGCTCGTTGAACGCGATCGGCGCGCGGATGGTCTTGCGGATGGTTTCAGCGAAGGCGGTGATGCGCGCCGGCTCGTGTTCGGAGGTCAGCAGCAGGCCGAACTGATCGCCCGAGAGACGCGCCAGCGTGTCCTGCGGCTTGAGAATGCGGGTGAGGCGGCGCGCCAGCGTCAGCAGGATCGAGTCGCCGACCGCGATGCCGACGGAATCGTTGACCTGCTTGAAGCGGTCCAGATCGATCACCATCACGGTCGGCCGCAGGTTCGGCGTCGATTTGGCGAACGCGGCGAGCGCGTTGATGCGATCGAGGAACAATTGACGGTTCGGCAGGCCGGTCAGGTTGTCGTGCACTGAATCGTGCAGCATCCGCTCTTCGGAGTTCTTGCTCTCGGTGACATCGGACAAGGTCCCGACCACACGGGCCACTTCGCCGTCGGAGCCGACCACCGGACGCGCCTTGAGCGCGAACCACATGAAATGGCCGTCCGGCGTGCGCAGGCGGAAATCCTGCACCAGCCGGCCGCGGCGCTGATCGAGCACGCTGTCGAGCGCGGCGCGGAAGCGATCCTGATCGAGCGGGTGCAACACTTCGAGCCAGGTCGCGGCCGGGCCTTCGAGGGCGCCGCGCTTGAGGCCGAGCAGGCTTTCGGTTTCAGGGCTGGTGAACACCTTGTCGGCGGAAACATCCCAGTCCC
Source organism: Afipia sp. (assembly GCA_051954725.1). Lineage (GTDB taxonomy): Bacteria > Pseudomonadota > Alphaproteobacteria > Rhizobiales > Xanthobacteraceae > Afipia. Next base: position 4,132 of record JBQCHK010000035.1, read on the forward strand.
AGATCAGATCGCCGGAACCGGTCAGCGCCAGCGCGCGCCGTTCGACATCGGACACCACGCCGGAGGTTGCGCCGCCGCCGGCGAAGGCATGCTGCATCACCGTGAAGCCGATCAGCATGACGATCAGCACCAGGCCGCCGAGCAATGCCGGGCCGACAATGTCATTGACCACCGAACCGGCGACCGTCATGCCGGCGGCCACCACCCACACCACGAACAGGAACCAGGTCGGGATCAGCAGCACCGCGCGGTCGAAGCCGTGGGTTGAAAGGTAGACGATCAACGCGAAGCCGAACACCGCGATCATCACCAGGGAGACGCGGGCGATGCCGGACGCGACCGCGGGATCGAACAGCGCCAGCGCCACCAGTGCGCCAAGGAAGGCGAGCCATCCCATCGTGATGTGCGAATAGCGCACGTGCCAGCGCGACAGATTGAGGTAGGCGAACAGGAACACCAGGAGCGTTGCTGCAAGGATTGCCTCGCCGGAGGCGCGCCACACCCGTTCGGCGCCGGCCGACATGTCGAACACCTTGCCCCAGAAGCCGAAATCGACGCCGATGTAGACCAGCACCGCCCATGCCAGCGCGGCGGCGGCGGGGAACATGATACTGCCCTTGACCACGAACAGAATGGTCAGCACCAGCGCCAGCAGTCCCGAGATGCCGATGACGATGCCCTGATAGAGCGTGAACGAGTTGACCTTGTCCTTGTAGGCTTCCGGTTCCCACAGATAGAGCTGCGGCACGGTGTTGGTGCGCAGTTCGACGACGTAGGTGACAACCGCGCCGGGATCGAGGGTGAGGCGGAAGATGTCGGCGGTGGCGCTGTCCTGCCGCTCGGGGCGATCGCCGGATGACGGCGTGATGGTCGCGATGCGCGACTGTCCGAGATCGGGCCACAGCAGGCCCGACGACACGATGCGATAATGCGGAACCACGATCAGGCGGTCGAGCTGATCGTCGGTGTTGTTGGTGAGCGCGAATACCACCCAGTTGTGGCCGCCTTCACGGGCGCGCACTTCGATGCGGCGCACGATGCCGTCGGGGCCGGGAGCGGTGGATACCTGAATGCGGTCGGTGTCGCTGCGCTGGAAATCGAGCACGCCGGTCAGATCGATGGCGGGCGCGTCGCTGCGCACGCTGATCGCATCGACCGCATGGGCGGGCATCGCGCCAGCAAGCATCACGACGCCGAGCGTCAGAGCGAGGGCCGCAACACGGAGCGAATTGCAAACTCTGGATGCTCGCAGGGCGAGACATCTGATCGACTTCAATGGAGGGTCTCCGCGTTAACCCCGCCGAGGGGAACCAGCCTTCGGCGGCAGCGCGATAGATGCCACGAATATGAAGTGAATCAAAGGGTTTCGACCGGTTGTCCGGGGCTAAACCTTCAACACAATTTTGCCAATATGTTGACCGCCGTCCATGCGTGCGTGCGCCTTGGATGCGTCCTTGAGCGGAAACTCGCTGTCCATCAAGGGTTTCAGTTTGCCCGCCGCGATCCAGGGCACAACGGTCGCCTCGATTGCCTTGACCATCGCGGCCTTGTCGGCCACCGAGCGCGGCCGCAGCGTCGATCCGGTGTGATGAAGACGCTTCATCATCAGCTTGCTGAAATTCGCGGTGGCCTTGGGCCCGCCGAGGAACGCGATCTGAACGATGCGGCCTTCGACGGCTGCGACGTCGTAGTTCCGGTCGATGTAGTCGCCACCGACCATGTCGAGAATGACATCGACGCCATTGCCGTTGGTCGCTGCTTTCGCTTCAGCGACGAAGTCCTGTGTCTTGTAGTCGATCGCGACATCGGCGCCGAGCTTGAGGCACGCGTCGCATTTGTCTTTCGAGCCTGCGGTGATGATCACCTTCGCGCCGTGGGCTTTCGCCATCTGGATCGCGGTGGTGCCGATGCCGGAGGAGCCGCCGTGCACAAGAAGAGTTTCGCCGGGCTGCAGTCCGCCGCGTTCGAACACGTTGTGCCACACCGTCATCACCGTCTCCGGCATGGCGCCGGCTTCAATCAGCGAGAGGTTGTCGGGAACGGTGATCGCGTGCAGCGCGGGCACCACGCAATATTCGGCGTAGCCGCCGCCCGGTGCGAGCGACATCACCTTGTCGTCGATCTTGTGCTTGGTCGCGCCTTCGCCGAGCGCGGCGACGACGCCCGCGACTTCGAGGCCTGGCAGATCGCTTGCGCCCGGAGGCACCGGATAAAGACCCATGCGCTGCAATACGTCAGGACGATTGACGCCGGCGGCTGCAACCTTGATCAGGATTTCGTTCGGCCCGGGCTTCGGCACGTCGCGTTGTTCAGGCACCAGCACTTCGGGCCCGCCGGGCTTGCTGATGGCGATGACGTTCATTTTCGCGGGCAGTTGTTCCATGATGTCGAACCTCGGGCGTGCAGCGATGGACGTGTTCCATTGCTTAGTCCGCGCCCGGGGGACTGGCAACCGCCTCCCGGCGTGTTGAAGCCGGATCGCGAAGGAGGATCAGTGCATGGCAGTGGAAGACGACGACAAACCAACAAAGAAAATCAGTCACGAAATCGGTCAGGATCTGTCGCTGTTGTCGGCCGGCGATCTCGATGAGCGGATCGCGCTGCTCGAGGCGGAGATTGAGCGGCTCAAGGCCGACGCGAAAAAGAAGCGCGCGTCGCGCGATGCCGCCAATGCATTCTTCAAATCCTGAATCCGGTTTCACACGCGGACGTGAAGGACCATATTGGCAAAGGAATCCTCAACAAAATCGCTCATTTACGACGCATTAAGCTTTCGCGTTTATGACTGTGATGTCCTTGTTTTGGACACCGAGTGGCTCCTGTCCACTCTGTTTGACGCCTCCCTGTTATCAACTACAAAAGCCGCCGGTTTCCGGCGGCTCTTTTTTTGTTACATCGTCGCGTCATCCCGGAAACCATATCCGGACATTGTGGTTGGCCCCGGCTGGACTCTGCCGCGGTGACGCGCAATGATTTGTTCATACAAATAAACCGAACCTTAAAGACGGGCGTGAGGCGTTAACCATGTCGGATCAGTCGCAGACCGATGACGGTCTTGTTTTGTTGAGTGAGCGGCTGACCAATTCGGCGGCGTTCGGTGCCCTGTTTCGGGACGGTATGGATCTCGTCGAGGAGACTGCTGCCTATCTCGATGGCGCGGGTCGCGCGGAAGCCAAGACTCTGGAGCGTTCGGTGAGCCTGACCTATGCGACCGAGAGCATGCGCCTCACCACGCGTCTGATGCAGCTCGCGTCGTGGCTGTTGCTGCATCGCGCGGTGAAGGAAGGCGAGATGACCATCGGTCAGGCCAATCGCGAAAAGACCAAGGTCAAGCTCAGCGCGGCCGATCCCGGCGCGCCGGAAATGATCGCAAAGCTGCCGCAGCCGTTGCAGGATCTGATCGAGCGCTCGATGATGCTGCAGGGAAAAATCCGCCGGCTCGATGCCGCGATCCACGCTGCGGCGCACGAGCCCGTTGCGAGCGGCAATCCGCTGATGCCGCAACTCGACCGGCTCAAGGCCGCGTTCGAGCGGTAGGCCCCGGCTATTTCTTTTCACGGAGGATGACGCGGGCGTCTTTGATCTTGCAGCCGGTGCGAAGTCACTGGCGATCCGCCTCTATCTCGCATTCGTCTGGCTGGCTGTGAGCTATCCGTACGGCTTTTGGCTATTTGTGGTGAGTGCACTCCTTTGTGCTTGTTTTGAGGCTCGACGCGACAAGAAGGCACCTCGGACGACAAGCGGCCGAGCCTGAACAAAAAAGCCCCGGCCGATGCCGGGGCTTTTTCGTGAAGCGCTGAAAGAAGGATCAGTCCTTCTTGAGGAAGCCCGAGAACTTCTTCTGGAACCGGGAAACACGGCCGCCGCGATCCAGAATCTGCTGGGTGCCGCCGGTCCAGGCCGGATGCGACTTGGAATCGATGTCCAGGTTCAGGGTGTCGCCTTCCTTGCCGTAAGTCGAGCGGGTCATGTACTCGGTCCCGTCGGTCATGACGACCTTGATGGTATGATAATCCGGGTGAATTTCGGCTTTCATGACAAATCCTCTGACGCGGAGCGCCGGTCGTTTCGATGATTTTCGGGACGAATTGCGCGGCTCTATAGCCCACGATAGCCGCTGAGACAAGCTCTGATGGCCTGAACGTGGCTTGCGGAAACGTGACGCCGGAGCATTTGCCAGCGCCGCCGCAGGAGCCTATCTGGGGCGTGAAAAAAGCTCCGGATCGGCAAGGAAAAATGAGCGTCGCGGAACGAGTTGGAGAGCAGGCTGCGGACCCTGCCAGGGCGCTGGCAACCGCCTTGGAAGCACAGGAGGGCGCCGCTTCGGGGCCTCCGAGCGCCGGTCCCGGAACCGAGGGGGCCGCCAAGCCGGCGCGGGTCGGGCTCAAGCCGCTTCTGGCGCTGGCGCCGTATGTCGGCCGCTACCGGGGGCAGGCGCTCGCGGCTCTCGTAGCCCTGATCGTGGCCTCGCTGGCGACGCTTGCGGTGCCGCTCGCCGTCCGCCGCATGATCGACTTCGGGTTCAGCCCCGAAGGCGTCGCGATGATCAACAACTACTTCAGCGTCATGATGCTGGTGGTCGCTGTGCTCGCCATCGCCAGCGCCTCGCGCTTCTATCTGGTGACCACGCTGGGCGAGCGGATTGTCGCCGATCTGCGCCGCGACGTGTTCGGGCATCTCACGTCGTTGTCGCCGGGCTTCTTCGATACCGCCCACAGCGGCGAACTGGTGTCGCGGCTCACCGCCGACACCACCCAGATCAAATCCGCCGTCGGTGCGTCCGTATCGGTGGCGCTGCGCAATCTGGTGCTGTTCGTCGGCGCGGCAACGATGATGGTGGTGACCAGCCCGCGCCTGTCCGGCTTCGTGCTGGCGGTGATCCCGCTGATCGTGCTGCCGCTGGTGGCGTTCGGTCGCAAGGTTCGCAAGCTGTCGCGCGGCGCGCAGGACACGCTGGCCAGTGCATCGTCCTACGCCGCCGAACTGATCGGCGCGATCCGTACCCTTCAGGCTTTCACCAACGAAAAGCTCGCGCGCGGCCGTTTCAACGGCGAGGTGACCCGGGCGTTCGACGCGGCCCGTCATTCGACACGCGCCCGCGCGTTGCTCACGGCCGTGGTGATCTTTCTTGTATTCGCGAGCGTGGTCGCAATTCTCTGGGTCGGCTCGCACGACGTGCTGACTGGCCATATCACGGCGGGCCGTCTCGGCCAGTTCGTGCTCTATGCCGCGTTCGCCGCCGGCGCGCTCGGCGAACTCAGTCAGGTGTGGGGCGAAGTGTCCGCCGCTGCCGGCGCCTCCGAGCGGCTGTTCGAACTTCTGCGGTTGAAGCCTGCCATCGTGGCGCCGGTGCATCCCACGGCGCTGCTGGTGCCGCCCCGCGGCGATGTCGCGTTCGACAATGTCCGTTTCGCCTATCCGACCCGGCCGGAGGCGTTCGTGCTCGATGGCGTGTCATTCGCGGTTCGGGCCGGAGAGAAGATCGCGGTGGTCGGCCCGTCGGGCGCGGGCAAGAGCACGCTGTTTCATCTGCTGCTGCGGTTCTACGATCCCGTCAGCGGGACGGTGTCGATCGATGGCGTGGCGGTGAAGGACGCCGATCCGCGCGAGATCCGTAGCCGCATTGCGCTGGTGCCGCAGGACGTCACCGTGTTCGCGGCCAGCGCGCGCGAGAACATCCGCTTCGGCCGCCCCGACGCCACCGATGCGGAGGTTGAGCGCGCGGCGGAGCAGGCCCATGCCGTTGAATTCATTCGCCGCCTGCCGCAGGGTTTCGACACCCAGCTCGGCGAGCGCGGCGTCACGCTGTCGGGCGGCCAGCGCCAGCGCATCGCGATCGCACGTGCGATCCTGCGCGACGCACCATTGCTGCTGCTCGACGAAGCGACCTCGGCGCTCGATGCCGAAAGCGAGACGCTGGTGCAGACCGCGCTCGAGGAACTGATGCAGCATCGCACCACGCTGGTGATCGCGCATCGCCTCGCCACGGTGCTGTCGTGCGACCGCATTCTGGTGATGGAACACGGCCGCATTGTCGAGCACGGCACTCACGCGTCGCTGGTCGCTGCCAATGGACTATATGCGCGTTTGGCGCGATTGCAGTTCGAGGGCGCGTAGAGGATCGGCAGAAAGTAGCGTTCATGCCCGGCCTTGTGCCGGGCATCCACGTCTTGTCAGCGTGTAAAAGGAAGACGTGGATGGCCGAGTCATAGGCGAGCGAAGCGACGCCGTTCTTCGAACGGCCATGCCCGGCCATGACGAAGCATAGAGCCGGTTCTCACGGCTCCCACTTCATCGCGTAGACCGGCCGTCCCGATGTCGGATTGACGTCGTCGTGGGTGTGGCGGAAACCGTTGCGGCTGTAGAAGCGGATCGCGCGCGCATTGTCCATGTTGACCAGCAGGGTGATGCCGCGGGGCGAGGTGAGCTTGGCTTCAGTGACCAGCGCATCGCCGAGCGGCGAGCCCCACATTTCCGGATCGACCACGAGCTGGTCGAGATAGCCGGTCGCGTCCACGGTCACAAAACCGATGAGTTCTCCGTCCTGCTCCGCGACGATGATGGCGGCGGACGGCACCAGTTCCTTGCGCCAGCGCTCGCGCCACCAGACCACGCGCTGGCTGAAGTCGATCGACGGATAGGCTTGCTGCCAGGTCCGGTGCCACAGCGCCACGGCGGCGTCTTCGTCGCTGGCGCGATAGCTGCGGAGGCTGAAGGGCGCTGTCATGCGGCGAAGCCGGGGCGGGTCTATCGTTCGGTCAGCTTGAGTTCGATGCGGCGATTGCGCCGGTAGGCATCTTCGGTGGTGGCGGTGTCGAGCGGCTGGAATTCGCCGAAGCCGGCGGCGACAAGGCGCTGCGGCGGCACGCCGCGCGAGATCAGATATTGCACCACCGCGATGGCGCGCGCCGCCGAGAGGTCCCAGTTCGACTTGAACTGCGGGCTGGAGATCGGCCGCACGTCGGTGTGGCCATCGACGCGCAGCACCCACGGAATTTCATCGGGAATCTGCTTGCTCAGGTCGGCCAGCGCGGTTGCGAGCTTGTCGAGTTCGGCGTCGCCCTCGGGCAGCAGCACCGCCTGTCCGGTATCGAAGAAGATTTCCGACTGGAATACGAAGCGGTCGCCGACAATGCGGATATCGGGCCGGTCGCCGAGAATGGTGCGCAACCGTCCGAAGAATTCCGAGCGATAGCGCGACAGTTCCTTCACGCGCTGCGCCAGCGCCACATTCAAACGCTGGCCGAGATCGGAAATCTTGCTTTGCGATTCCTTGTCGCGCTTTTCGGATGCATCAAGCGCTTCTTCAAGCGCGGCCAACTGGCGGCGCAACGCGCTGATCTGCTGGTTCAGGACTTCCACCTGCGCCAGCGCCCGCGCTGAAATCTGCTTTTCGGAATCGAGCGCCTTGCCGAGTTCGCTGGCGCGGCTCGAGGCATTGGCCCCGGCGCTGGCAAGGCCGTCGTATAATCCCTTCACGCGGTCGCGCTCGCCTTCCGCGGAGGCAAGGCCCGCACGGAGCTGACCGATCTGATCCTCCAGCGTGGTCTTGCTGAGCTTTTCGAGCGACAGCAGGCTCGACAATTGCGCGATCTGGGCGTTCAGCCGTTCGAGCGCCTTGTCCTTGCCGGTAACTTCCTGCGACAGGAAAAACTGTACGACGAGAAACACCGACAGCAGAAACACGACGGCCAGCACCAGCGTCGAAAGCGCGTCGACGAAGCCCGGCCAGTAGTTGAAGCTGCTGTCATTACGACGGCTGCGCGAAAGCGCCATCGGAAACCTCTCAGTTCTTCTCGGTTTCGCGTGCGAGACGCTCGAGCAGGCTCTTGATCTCGCGATTCTGTTCGCCCTGGCCGTCGGCCCATTCGCGGATCATCTGCTGTTCGCTGCGCATGTGGTGCACGAGGCCCTGAATCGCTTCGGCGAGGTTGGCCATCGCGGTGGTCGAGGCGCGGCTGGAGCCCATTTCCTCGATGGTGGCGCGCAGCTTTTCCATTATCGGGCCGAGATCCTTCGGCGGCGTTATCGCGCCTGCAGGTGTGGCGGCGTCACTGGAATATTCACGCACGGTTTCGGCGAGCCAGTCTTCGAGATCGGTGTAGAAGCGGTTCTGCGCCTGGCTCGATTGCAGATCGAGAAAGCCGAGGATCAGCGAGCCGGCGAGGCCGAACAGCGAGGATGAAAACGAAATGCCCATGCCGCCGAGCGGCGCGGCCAGTCCTTCCTTGAGGGAATCGAAAATCGCGCCGGCTTCGCCGCCTACCTTGAGCCCGTCGATGACCTTGCCAACCGATCCCACCGTTTCGATCAGACCCCAGAAGGTGCCGAGCAGGCCGAGGAACACCAGAAGCCCGGTCATGTAGCGCGAAATGTCGCGCGCTTCGTCGAGGCGCGTGGCGATCGAATCGAGCAGATGCCGCATGGTCTGCTGGGTGATCGTCATGCGGCCGGAGCGGTTGCTCAGAATCGCGGCCATCGGCGCCAGCAAGGTCGGGCGGCGATCGACCGCAAGGCCGGGATCGGAAATGCGGAAGCTGTTGACCCACGACACTTCGGGATAGAGCCGGATCACCTGCCGGAATGACAGGATGATGCCGATCAGAAGCACTGCGCCGATCAGGGCGTTGAGCCCGGGGTTGGCGAGAAAAGCCGCCCAGATCTGCTTGTAGAGCACCGTCGCGACGAGGCCGCACAGGATCAGGAACACCAGCATCCGGACCAGGAAGATCCGGGGCGATGACAGTTTGGTGACCTCAACCTCGGCTGCGGTGATGGGAGCGGGGTTTTTCGTCATGTCCTGATCGCCAATCCCTTATGCGTGAAAGGTGTCGCGCATCAGTATGGCACAGCGGAGCCGGGAAAAAAGATGCATCGCCCCGGATTTGCCCAACTGCGTGGAACTTGCATCTGTCGCGCGAACAACGGCGGTCGGCGTCATGCCGGTGCGAAGGCCGCGCTTTTCTAATGTTTTCTGAAAATGTCGGTCGTTTTTTACCGCCGCAGGGTTGCGGCGCTCGCCGTCTCAGCCCAGCGGCTTGAGAATCTTGACCAGTTCGCCCTGGATGATCTCATTGCCGCAGACGACGTTACCTGTCGCAATCGCGTTGTCGCCGCCCTCGATACCGCTGACGGTCCCTCCGGCCTCACGCACCATGATGATGCCCGCGGCCATGTCCCACGGCTTGAGGTTGCGCTCCCAGTAGCCATCAAGGCGGCCGGCCGCGACAAAGGCCATATCGAGCGATGCGGCTCCGAAGCGGCGCAGGCCGGCGACGCGATTCTGGATCTCGGTCATCTCCCGCCGCGACAATTCGTGGTCGCCGCGTCCGATATGCGGCAGGCCGCAGGCGATCACGCAATCCCTCAGCTGCTTGCGGCCGGCGACACGCAGGCGGGTATCGTTGAGAAACGCGCCCTTGCCCCGCTCGGCGATGTAAAGCTCGTCATTCGCGGGATTGTAGATCACGCCCGCGATGATGGTGTCCTCGCGCTGGAGGCCGATCGAGATCGCGAACTGCGGAATGCCGTGCAGGAAATTGGTGGTGCCGTCGAGCGGATCGACGATCCAGGTGTGGGTCTTGTCCGAGCCCTCGCGGGTGCCGCCTTCCTCGCCGATGAAGCCGTATCCGGGACGCGCCTTGCTGAGGTCCTCGTACAGCATCTCCTCGGCGCGCTTGTCGGCGGCGGAGACGAAATTCGCCGGCCCCTTCAGCGACACCTGCAGATTTTCGATCTCGCCCAGATCGCGCTTCAGGCTGCGGCCCGCGCGGCGCGCGGCCTTGACCATGACGTTGATGAGGGCGGATTGGATCATGATGGGACTCGGGACGTGCGGATTTCGGGAAGCGGCAGGCAAGGATCGCGCAACGGCCGCAAGCGATGTCAGGGGGCGAATTGGCTACAAAGCGCCCGGAGCGTCAAGGGCCATGACGACAGGACGGCTCATTTGCCGCCGAACCACTTTTTCGCGGCATCCTCGGCCTTTTTCTGATCTTCCTTGGGCATATCCGCGAACTGGGCGTCGAGGTCGGGATCGCCGGCGCCGGCCGTCTTGGCGACCAGATGCCATTTGAAGCCCTCGATCTTGTCCATCGGAGCCCCGCGGCCGCTGATCAGGACGTGAGCAAGCCGGTTCTGGGCGATCGGGCTGTTCTGGCGCGCGGCGCGATTGAGCAGAGCGACAGCCAGCGGAACATTCTTGGTGGTGCCGGCGCCGTTGTAGAGCGCGATGGCATATTCGACTTCGGCATCGACATTGTCGGCCAGCGCTGCGGCGGCGAGCAGGCGTACCGCCTCGGCAGGATTCTTCTCCACGCCCCGGCCTTCCTTGTAGAAGGTCGCCAGTGCGTATTGCGCTTCCGGATTACCGGCGCTGGCCGCTTCCTGCAGCAACTCGGCGGCGCGCTTGAGGTCCTGCGGAAACACCTGACCTTCGATGTAGAGCAGCGCCAGATTGTAGGCGGCTTCCGGCTTGCCGAGTTTGGCGGATGAAGCCAGCAGTTTCGCGCCCGCCGCGCGGTCGGCCGGACCGCCGCGCCCGCCGATGCGCATCATGCCGAGCGCGAACATGGCGTTGCGGTCGCCGCGTTCCACAGCCTGCGTGTACCACTGCACCGCTTTTGCGTCGTCGCGCTTGATGCCGAGGCCGCTGGAATAGATTTCGCCGAGCAGCGTCATCGCTTTCGGATCGCCGAGTTCATTGGCGCGCTTGGTCGCGATATTCACCGCCGTGCGGTAGTAGCCGCGCTGATAGGCGCCGTAAGCGAGATCGACGTTGGGATCGTCGGGAGCTTCAGTCGCCGTATCCTTGCTTTTGTCCTTTGCCTTGTCGTCGTCTTTCGCCTTGGCATCGGCGGGCTTGTCCTTCGCCGGTTTCGGCGTGGCCTTGCTTTCCGCCTTTGGCGCAGGCTTTTTCGCCGGCGGCCTGGCTGCCTTGGGAGCGGGAGCCGGCTTCTGTTCCACCTGCGGCGTCAGCGACAGTTGCGCGGAGGCCGGCATCGCGAGCGCGCTCGCGCACGCGACGGACCAAACCAGCAACCATGCACGGCGCGCGCTCATTGGGTCGCTACTCCTTCGCCGTTCCGAAACTGGCGCGATGCTGCTGCGCGATTGTTGCGCCCGCTTCGCTGAGCGCTACCTGCGCGCCGCGCGGGTCGTTCCAGATCGCATCGCCGAGCATGATGAATTCCGCGCCGGTGCTCGCGAAAAGTCCGGCTTGCTCGAGAGAGGCGGCATAGCCGACGCATGGCGGCTCGAACAGTTCCGCCCACCATTGCAGCCGTTCGGCGATCGCCTCGGCCGAGGGCCGCTCGCCGTCGGCGGTCGGTTCGCCGAACAGGACGTAATCCGCACCGGCTTCGCCGGCCAACATGGCGTCGTGACGGGTTTGCAGTCCGCCGACGCCGACGATGCGGTCGGGTTTCAGCGTCGGCATGGCCTCCTCCATCTGCGGGATGCCGTGGAGGTTCGCGCCATCGGCGCCGGCGCGCGCCACCAGTTCGAAATGGCCGTCCACCAGCAGCGCCGCGCCGGCGTTCTGGATGATCGGGGCGAGCGCCTTCACGCGGGTGATCAGGGTACGATCGTCGCCCGGCGCCAGCCGAACCAGCACGGCCGCCACGTCGGCCGCAGCGAACAACGCGGGCAAACCGGCGGCGAGGGGCGCCGGATCGGCGATGGGCGGCGTTGCAAGATAGATGCGCGGCACGGGCGGCAGGGAAGCAGGTTTGGCGGCCATGGTGCGTGCTTGTTGCCTTCGGAGTGCGGCCAAAAGAGGGGTGAGCGGTCTCTCTTAGCGGAAAGTCATGTCAAAATCTGTTGTCACCGTTCGCGAAGCGCCGCAAGAGCGTGCCCGTCGCGACCGATCCTGAAATCGAAATGGCCGGGATCAGGTCCCGGCCACGATGAAACCACAGGACGTTGCGGGCGATTTACGCGATCTTCGGGTCGAGTTCGCCCTTGGCGTAACGCTGCGCCATCTGTGCGGTGGTCAGCACCTTCTTGATCTTGCTGGCCTGTCCGGCGGTGTTGAACTCCTGCAGGCGCGCCTTGCAGAGCTTGGTCATCGCTTCCATGGCCGGCTTGAGATACTTGCGCGGATCGAACTCGCCCGGGTTCTCCTGCAATATCTTGCGGATCTGGCCGGTCATCGCCATCCGGTTGTCGGTGTCGATGTTGATCTTGCGCACACCGTGCTTGATGCCGCGCTGGATTTCCTCGACCGGCACGCCCCAGGTCGGCTTCATCTTGCCGCCATACTGGTTGATGATGTCCTGCAGATCCTGCGGCACCGACGACGAGCCGTGCATCACCAGATGCGTGTTCGGCAGCTTGCGATGGATCTCCTCGATCACGTGCATGGCGAGGATGTTGCCGTCGGGCTTGCGGGTGAACTTGTAGGCGCCGTGCGAGGTGCCCATGGCGATCGCAAGCGCGTCGACCTTGGTTTCCGCGACGAACTTCACCGCCTCGTCGGGGTTGGTCAGCAACTGGTCGTGCGACAGCTTGCCTTCCGCGCCGTGGCCGTCTTCCTTGTCGCCCATGCCGGTCTCCAGCGAGCCGAGGACGCCGAGTTCGCCCTCGACGGAGATGCCGCCGAGATGCGCCATGTCGGTCACCGTCTTGGTGACGCCGACATTGTAGGCCCAGTCGCCCGGCGTCTTGCCGTCGGCCTTGAGGGAGCCATCCATCATCACCGAGGTGAAGCCGGCCTGGATCGCGGTCATGCAGGTTGCGGGTTCATTTCCGTGATCGAGATGCACGCAGACCGGAATGGAGGGATGGATTTCGGTCACTGCGTCCATCATGTGCTTGAGCATGACGTCGTTGGCGTAGGAGCGTGCGCCGCGCGAGGCCTGGATGATGACCGGTGCGTCGAGCGAGGACGCCGCTTCCATGATGGCGAGCGCCTGCTCCATGTTGTTGATGTTGAAGGCGGGAACGCCGTAGTCGTTCTCCGCCGCATGATCGAGCAACTGCCGCAGGGTGATGCGAGCCATCTGTCTTCGTTCTCCGCGTTGTTCGGATGGCGCGGGGCGCGCATCATCCGTTTGATATCCACTGTGCGAAAAGCCGGGGGCGATCCGGTGAAATCAGCGGCCCGCGCCCGTTCTTAAAACCTCGACGCCCGGCAAAGGTTTCCCTTCCATCCACTCCAGGAAGGCCCCGCCTGCGGTCGAAACATACGTAAAATCGTCGGCGATGCCAGCATGGTTCAATGCCGCAACCGTGTCGCCGCCGCCCGCCACTGAAATCAGCTGGCCGGCCTTGGTGCGGGCCGCGGCATGCTTCGCCGCCTGAACGGTGCCGCGGTCGAAAGGCGCCATTTCGAAGGCGCCGACCGGTCCGTTCCAGACCAGCGTCTTGGCGTCGTCGATGGCCGCGCGAACGCGTTCCACCGATTGCGGCCCGATGTCGAGAATCATGCCGTCGGCCGGAATGGCGTCGAGCCCGTAGGCCTGCGAGGGCGCGTTGGCCGCGAAGTGGAAGGCGACGATGGCATCCACCGGAAGGATGATGGCGCAGTTGGTCCCTTCGGCCTTGGCCAGAATCCGTCGCGCGGTGTCGGCCAGGTCCTTCTCGCATAGCGACTTGCCGACATTCACGCCCTGGGCGTGCAGGAAGGTGTTGGCCATGCCGCCGCCGATCACCAGCGCATCGACCTTGGTGACAAGGTTCTCCAGCAGATCGAGCTTGGTCGAAACTTTGGATCCGCCGACGATGGCGATCACCGGATGGGTGGGTGCGTCGAGCGCTTTCTCCAGCGCGTCGAGTTCGGCCTGCATGGTGCGGCCGGCGTAAGCGGGCAGGACATGGCCGAGGCCTTCGGTCGAGGCGTGGGCGCGGTGCGCCGCCGAGAATGCATCGTTGACCCAGATGTCGCCGAGCTTCGCCAGCTCTTTCACGAACGCCGGATCGTTCTTTTCCTCGCCGGCGTGGAATCGGGTGTTCTCAAGGCAAAGGATGTCGCCGTCTTTCATCGCCGCGATGGCTTTCTCCGCGACGTCGCCGATGCAGTCATCGGCGAAGCCGACATGGCGGCGCAGGACGTAGCCGAGCGTGGTCGCGACCGGCTTCAGCGATTCCTTGGGATCGACCTTGCCTTTCGGACGGCCGAAATGGGCCAGCAGGATGACCTTGCCGCCCTTGTCCGAAATCTCGGTGATGGTGTTGGCGATGCGCTCCAGCCGCGTCGTGTCGGAAACGCGGCCGTTGTCCATCGGCACGTTGAGGTCGACGCGCACCAGTGCGCGTTTACCCTTCAAGTTGACGTCGTCGAGGGTGCGAAAGGTATTCGTCACGTCGGACCTTGCCATTCCGGCCTCATCCTTCGAGACGGACCTGCGGTCCTCCTCGGGATGAGGGTGAATTTCAACAGCGGAGGGGAGTTAAACTCTCCGGTCAGAGAGTTTAACTCCCGCCTCATCCTGAGGAGCGCTCTTCGCGCGTCTCGAAGGATGAGGCCCGCGAGTTCTCTCAGATCAGCTTGCCGATGGCGACGGCGGTGTCGGCCATGCGGTTCGAGAAGCCCCACTCGTTGTCGTACCACGACAGCACGCGCACCAGCGTGCCGTTCTGCACCTTGGTCTGGTCGAATGCGAAGGTGGACGACGCCGGATCGTGGTTGAAGTCGATCGAAACGTTCGGCGCGCTGGTGGTCGCGAGGATGCCCTTCAGCTCCTGCTGCGATGCGCGCTTCATCGCTTCGTTGATCTCTTCCTTGGTGGTCGCCTTCTTGGCGACGATCTTGAGATCGATCACCGAGACGTTCGGGGTCGGCACGCGGATCGAGACGCCGTCGAGCTTGCCGTTGAGTTCGGGCAGCACGAGACCGATCGCCTTGGCGGCGCCGGTCGAAGTCGGGATCATCGACATCGCCGCCGCGCGGCCGCGATAAAGATCCTTGTGCAGGGTGTCGAGGGTCGGCTGGTCGCCGGTGTAGGCGTGGATCGTGGTCATGAAGCCGGTCTCGATGCCCACCGTATCGTTCAGCACCTTCGCCACCGGCGCGAGGCAGTTGGTGGTGCAGGAGCCGTTGGAGACGACCATGTGATCCTTGGTGAGCTGGTCGTGGTTGACGCCGTAGACGATGGTGGCGTCGGCGCGGTCGGCCGGGGCCGAGACCAGCACGCGCTTGGCGCCCGCCGTCAGGTGGGCCGAGGCCTTGTCCTTGGCGGTGAAGATGCCGGTGCACTCCATCGCGATGTCGATGCCGAGGTCCTTCCACGGCAGTGTCGAGGGATCGCGGACCGCGGTGACCTTGATCTTGCCATTGCCGAGATTGATCGAGTCGCCCTCGACGGTCACTTCACCGGGGAAGCGGCCGTGCACCGAATCGTAGCGGAGCAGGTGGGCGTTGGTTTCGACCGGGCCGAGGTCGTTGATGGCGACGACCTCGATGTCCTTGCGCTTGGCTTCGTAGATTGCGCGCAGCACATTGCGGCCGATGCGTCCAAATCCATTGATCGCGACCCGGATAGCCATTCAACTTCTCCTCGAAGGTTCGAAACTGATGATTTCGGGAGGGTTTTTGCCTCGAATGACGGCGCGATGCAATGCGCAAGCCGGGTCCGGTTCCGATTTAGTCGACGGAATGCGCGGCTACTCTACGAAAGTGCAGCCCCGCCATGCGGCACGTGCGTGTGCCGCATGTTTTGGCCGTATTTCCGCTCGGCGGAGGCCGGGCCTGTGGGCCGGATACCGGCTCTAGACGCGCTTCTGCGCGGCGTCGGCGATGGCCTCCGCGGTCAGCCCGAAATGCTTGTAGAGGTCCTTGTACGGTGCGCTGGCGCCGAAGCCGTTCATGCCGACGAAAATGCCGTCCGAACCCACGATCGCATCCCAGCCTTGCCGGATTGCAGCTTCGACCGCGACCTTCACCGGCGCGGTGCCGATGACGGCTGCGCGCGCCGCGTCGGACGCTTCAAGGAAGAGGTCCATGCAGGGCACCGACACCACCCGCGTCGGAATGCCGCGCGCGGCGAGCAGCTTCTGCGCCTCGACCGCGAGCGAGACTTCCGAGCCCGAGGCGAAGATCGAGACTTTCGCCTCGCCGTCGGCCTTCGAGATTTCGTAAGCGCCGGCCGCGCATTTGTTGGCGTCGTCGTTGCTGCGGCGAAGCTGCGGCAGGTTCTGGCGGGTCAGCGCCAGAACGCTCGGACGATCCCTGGCTTCGAGCGCAAGCTGCCAGCATTCCAGCGTTTCGACGGTGTCGCAGGGCCGGAACACGTTGAGGTTGGGAATGGCGCGCAACGCGGCGAGGTGCTCGACCGGCTGGTGGGTCGGGCCGTCTTCGCCAAGGCCGATGGAATCGTGGGTCAGCACGTGGATCACCCGCTCGCCCATCAGGGCCGCGAGGCGCAGCGCCGGGCGCAAATAGTCCGAGAACACCAGGAACGTGCCGGAGTACGGGATGAGGCCGCCATGGAGCGCCATGCCGTTCATCGCCGCCGCCATGCCGTGTTCGCGGATGCCGTAGTTGACGTAACGCCCGCCATAGTTGTTGGCGGAGATCGCGACCATGCCCTTGACGCGGGTGTTGTTGGAGCCGGTGAGATCGGCCGAGCCGCCGATCATTTCGGGCACGGCTGCGGTCAGCACGCCGAGCGCATGTTCGGACGCTGTGCGCGTGGCGATGTCCTTGGGTTCGGCGACCAGCGCTTCCTTGGCCTTGGTGACGGCCCCGGTCAGCGCTTTCGGCAGGTCACCCTTGATGCGGCGGTCGAACTCGGCGCGAATGCCGGCATCCTTCGCCGCCATCGCCTTGGTCCAGGCGTCGCGTGCGTTGGCGCCGCGCGATCCTGCTGCGCGCCAGGCATCGAGAATGTCGGCGGGGATTTCAAACGGCGGCGCATCCCAGTTGAGCTTCTTGCGGGCACCGGCGATTTCTTCCGCGCCGAGCGGCGAGCCATGGGACTTTTCCGAGCCTGCCTTGGTCGGTGCGCCATAGGCGATGATGGTCTTGCAGGCGATCATGGTCGGACGGTCCGACTTCTGCGCGCGCGCCAGCGCGTTGGCGATCGCCTTGTGGTCGTGGCCGTCGATGCGCTCGGCCGCCCAGCCGGCGGACTCGAAGCGCTTCACCTGATCGACCGAGTCGGACAGCGAGATCGCGCCGTCGATCGAGATGCCGTTGTCGTCGAACATCACGATCAGCTTGTTGAGCTTGAGATGGCCGGCGAAGGCGATGGCTTCCTGGCTGATGCCTTCCATCAGGTCGCCGTCGGAGGCGAGCACGTAAGTGTGGTGATCGACGGCGTCGCCGCCGAATTCGGTCGCGAGATGACGCTCGGCGAGCGCCATGCCGACCGCGGTCGCAATTCCCTGGCCGAGCGGGCCGGTGGTGGTTTCGACGCCCGGCGTGATGAAGTTCTCCGGGTGGCCCGGCGTCAGCGATCCGAGCTGGCGGAACTTCTTGAGCTGGTCGATCGTCATCGACGAATTGCCGGTGAGATAGAGCAGCGCGTAGAGCAGCATCGAGCCATGGCCGGCGGACAGCACGAAGCGGTCGCGATCGGGCCAGTTCGGCTCGGCGGCGTCGAATTTCAGGAACTGGGTGAACAGCACCGTGGCGATGTCGGCCGCGCCCATCGGCAGACCGGGATGTCCCGACTTCGCCTGTTCGACCGCATCCATCGCGAGCGCGCGAATCGCATTCGCCATGCGGGATGGATCAACGCGCGGAGTCTCGGCCTTGGCAATCATTGGGCACTCGCCTGAAAAGATGTTGGGATTTCGGCGCCAAACGGCTTCGCGGGAAGGATCGGCGCTGAATTCGCGTGGAGGTCAAAAAACCATTGTTGGGCGGTGGATAGCACCCCGAAACCGCTGAGTCCAAGGCCTGTGGCCGTGTTTTCCCGCGATGGGAGCGCTGTTTCGGGCGAAGTAAACGCATTCCGCCAAAACCATGTTCTGGCCGCCGGTTCTCTTAGCAGTGCATAGCTTGCCGTCGCCGTTGCGCTCGGCTCAGCCGGGCCGTAAATTTCACAGTCTAAACGCTTGCCGGACCGCTGTTTTCCGGTGCCGGCCGGGTCGCCGGAAATTTCCATTCGTCACTGAGACAACTGGCCGTTTCGCATGATCGACCGCACCGCCAATGGACTTCCCGCTTCCGATCCCGCCGCCGGGCCGAGCGAGATCGAAATCGCCACGCGCCGGCTGGCCGCGGCGCTCGATGCGCTGGAAAGCGCGGTCGAGCGGCGGCGCGAGACCGACCGTGGCGAAGACGAACTCGCCGCGCGGATTCAGGCGCTGGGGCATGATCGCTCGCGTCTCGCCAACGAACTCGACGGCTCGCTGGTGCGCTCGCGCGAACTCGAACAGGCCAATCGCGAGATCGCGCAGCGGCTCGATACGGCCATCGACACCATTCGTTCGGTCATCGACGCGGGAGAAACTCCATGAGCCACGTCAATGTCACGATCAACAGCCGCCAGTATCGCATGGCGTGCGAGGAAGGGCAGGAGGCGCGGCTGCTGCGCCTCGCCGAAAGCCTGGAAACTCGCGTCGCCAGCCTGCGCGGCAAGTTCGGCGAGATCGGCGATCAGCGGCTGACGGTGATGGCGGCGCTGACCATCGCCGATGAACTGGTCGATGCCAACCAGCGTATCCGTTCGCTGGAGGAAGAACTCAACGCGCTGCGCGACGTTCGGGTCGCGGCGGCGGAGCGCGCCCGCACGACCCAGACGGCGGTGGCGAAAGCGCTCAACGTCGCTTCCGACCGCATCGAGAAAATGACCGCCGAACTCAACCGGCCGGGCGGCAACGGCATCGCATTGGGTTGAGGCGGGATTTTGCATCGCGCCCGCTGGCATGAACGGACAATCGTCGCTACATTGGCGAAGCGAAGCTGCGGCGCGCGTCAGGAGCCATATATCCCCGGGGCCTTATCGATCCTTTAGGGAACTGTCCCTGGCCGGGTCCGTGGACCCGGACATATGGTGCCCACCTACTTTCGTAGGGAACTCCGGGATCGAGTGCTTCAACGGCGTTCGCG
>JBQCHK010000036.1:0-6732 GCA_051954725.1 Afipia sp.
GAGATTGTACTTCGCGAACGCCTCATTCAGCCGCCACATCCGACGCTGCAACACCAATGCTTCGTCCCAACGTCCGGCCTTGCACAGATCATAGAGTTTGACGCTGTCGCGCGGCGCGACGCAGGCCGGCCCCGCCATCCAGCCACGCCCGCCGATCAGCATCACCGCTGCAGGAATGTGTGCCGAAGCGGCGAACACATGAATCTTGTCGCCGCAGCGGTTCATGATCGACAGCAAACGGCCGGTGTTGGTGGACGCGTCCTTGATTCCGACGATACGAGGATGCTCGGCCAGACGCGCGATAACATCGAGCGTGAGATCGGAGCGCTGAAAATTCGGATTGGTGTAGATCACCACCGGAATATCGACCGCATCGGCGATCGCGCGGAAGTAGGCTTCGACCTGCGCGTCCTTCACCGGAAAATAGGCTTCGAGAATGGCGAGGATGCCGTCGGCGCCGGCGTCCTGAAAGGCGCGCGCCTGCGCCACCGCATCGGCGGTCGAGGTCGAGGCGACGCCGGCGATCACCGGCACGCGGCGCGCGGTCGCCTCGATGGTGGCTTTCACCACGGTCATGCGCTGCTCGCGGCCGAGATAGGCGAACTCGCCGGTCGAGCCCAGCGGGGTGAGGCCGTGGACGCCGGACTTGATCAGATCGTCGCAAAGACGGCCGAGCACATCGGTGCGGATTTTCCCGTCGGCAGAACTTGGCGAGACGAGATAGGGAAAAACACCATGCAGATCGGACATCGAGGGGAGCATTCCTTGAACGGGAGCGGATCGAAAGGCGAGATTAACGTTTGACGGACGATAGGGCCAATCGCGTCGTCACGACCAGCCACATTCTGGACATGCGGCAATGTGCCGACGCTAGATGTAGAGGTGAACAAACTCGGTCATGATATGAGTCGCTGATTCGGGCGCGTTTCGTTCCAGTCGCGTTCCATGCGTTAAGCACTTGCTACGCGAGATGCCTCAATGCGTTGCATTATGGGACAATGCCCGCCCGTCGAACAAGCGAAGGAGATATCATGCCCGCAACCTTGCCTGGACTGTTCGCGTCGGCGCTGCTCGCCTCGTTCGTTCTGTCGGGAGGATCGCATCAGGCACGGGCGCAGGACGTGGTGGGCATCGAGATCTGCACCGCGGAAAAGACGATGGAGCGCCGGACCAGTTGCCTGCAGAGCAATATCAACTTCCTCAAGGCCAGCCTGACCAAGGCGTCGCTTGAGCATCAGCAGAAGCTCGATGCCGCGAACCGTCAGATCGAGGCATTGAAGGCGACCGTCGCCGGTTTGCAGAAAGCGGTCTCCGAGTTGCAGGCCAAGGCTGCGGCCGCGAAGAACGATGCGGCCAATGACAAATCCAAGGCGAAGGACGCCACCAGGGATCAGCCCGCCAAATGAGATGGCGCCGCGCGTCATGACATCGTTCGTCTATGTCCTCGGCTGTTGTCACAAGGGGCGTCGCCTGACCTATGTCGGCTGGACCAGCGACGTGGAGCGCCGGCTTGCCCAGCACAATGCCGGCACCGGCGCACGCTCGACGCGTGGACGCGCATGGATTTTGCTGCATTCGGAATCGTTCGAGACCCGCAACGAGGCGATGAGCCGCGAATGGCATCTCAAGCGCGACCGTGCGTTCCGCAAACAACTGGCGCAACATATCGCCCTGAGTGAGGATTGAGGCCGATGGCGCCGACCGACTCTCCCATCATCATCGACGCCGCGCGAACCCGCGCCAGCCTGCCGTTCGATCGCCTGATCCCCGCGTTGCGCGACGCCTATTCGTCCGGCGCCGACGTGCCGCTGCGCCATCATCATTTCATTCCGCAGCCGGGCGGCGAGACCGCGACGGTCCTGATCATGCCGGCATGGCAGCAGGCGTTTCTCGGCATCAAGATCGTCACCATCTTTCCCGGCAACGGCGCGAAAGGATTGCCCGGCCTTTATTCGAGCTATCTGCTGTGCGACGGCGAGACCGGCCGCCATCTGGCATTGATCGACGGCAACGAGATCACCTCGCGGCGCACCGTCGCCATCGGTGCGCTGGGCGCGTCGTATCTTGCGCGCGAGGATGCATCGTCGCTGCTGATCGCGGGCTCCGGCCGCGTCGCCAGCCTTGCCGCCGATGCGTTTCGCGCCGTGCGCCCGATCCGCAAGGTCGCGGTGTGGAATCCCCGGCCTGCGGGCGCCGAGCGGCTGGTCGCGAAGCTGCGCGGCGATGGCTTCGACGCCCATGTCGCGCCCGACCTCGAACAGGCGGTTGGCGAAGCCGACATCGTGAGCTGCGCAACGCTCGCGACCGAGCCGATCATCAGGGGCGAATGGCTCAGGCCCGGCACGCATCTCGATCTGATCGGCAGCTTCACGCCGTTCATGCGCGAGGCCGACGACGATGTGTTCCGCCGCGCGCGCATCTATGTCGACACGATGGATGCGCTGAAGGAATCCGGCGAATTGCTCGATCCGATCCGCGAGGGAGTCATCACACCGGATGACATTCAGGGCACGCTTGCCGATCTGTGCCGCGGCGAGCGCAACGGGCGCGGTTTGCGATCCGAGATCACGGTGTTCAAGGCGGTTGGCAACGCGCTGTCCGATATCGCCTCCGCCGCGCTGGTGTGGCGGGATTTTGAGGCAAAGATTTAGAATCCGTCATGGCCGGGCTCGTCCCGGCCATCCACGCCTTCATTCCTGACCAGGAAGACGTGGATGCCCGGCACAAGGCCGGGCATGACGTGGAGAAACTATCTGCAGAGTTTTCATAGGTCTGGCTTCACCTCTCCCCGTTTACGAGGAGAGGGAGCAGCTTGAGCCCGGCCATGACAGACGATCAGCACTGCTCTCCCGCACTGGCCATCGCTCATTTTGCGCGATAGGTTTCACGCATCAAAAATCAAACAAACGTTTGGGAGACCTTCATGTCGAAAATCCGCGTCATCGCATCCGATCTGCAGTTTCCGGAAGGGCCGGTGGTGATGCCCGATGGTTCGGTGGTGCTGGTGGAAATCCGGCGGCAGACTCTGACGCGGGTTTATCCGGATGGGCGGACGGAGATCGTCGCGAAAATTCCGGGCGGCCCGAACGGCGCGGCGCTGGGGCCGGACGGCAAGATGTACATCTGCAACAACGGCGGCTTCAGCTGGGCGCCGGGCCCGGGCGGCAACATCATGCCGGGCGGGCCGTCGGCGTCGGAATATATTGGAGGATCGTTGCAGCGTGTGGATCTGCAAAGCGGCAAGATCGAAACGCTGTTCACCCATTGCGGCGAGCGTCCGCTGAAGGGGCCCAACGATCTCGTTTTCGACAAGGAGGGCGGGCTGTGGTTCACCGATCTTGGCAAGCGGCGCGAACGCGACCTCGACGTCGGCGCGGTCTACTACATGAAGAAGGGCGGGGCCGGACTGGTTGAGGCCGTGCCGCATATGCTGCCGGCCAACGGCATCGGACTCTCGCCCGATGAAAAGACCGTCTACGTCGCGGAAACGCCGACGGCGCGGCTGTGGGCCTACGACATCGGATCGCCGGGCGAGATCAAGCCGGCTCCGGTGATCTATCGCGGAGAGCGCGGCCGGCCGATCGCGGGACTGGGCGGGTACCAGATGTTCGACTCGCTCGGCGTGGAAGCATCCGGCAACGTCTGTGTCGCCACGCTTGTCAGCGGCTGCATTTCGGTGATCGCGCCGGACGGCAAGCTGGTGGAGCAGGTGCCGACCGGCGACAACGTCACCACCAACATTGCGTTCGGAGGGCCGGACCTGAAGACCGCCTACATCACGCTGTCAGGCAAGGGCCAGCTGGTTGCGATGGACTGGCCGCGCGGCGGCCTGCCGCTGAACTTTCTGAACAAATAAGTTCCGATCAGGTCATGGCCGGAATGAATCCGGCCATGACCTGCGGATCGATAAGAGCCGGATTGCATCAGGGCGCTGTGTTGCCGAGGAACCGGCGGATTTCGTCGAGGAAGATCGCCGCGCCGGGATCCTGCTCCAGCAGGATGTGATTCTTCCCCGGCAGGGTCACGAACTGCGCGCCGGGGATGCCTGTCGCCAGCTCGCGGCCGGCAGCAATGGGCACCCTGCGGTCGCTGCGGACGTGCATGACGAGGGTGGGCGTCCTGACCTCGGCCAACAGGTGACGCACATCGAAGTTGGCGACCGTTTCCATGTATCTGACGGCGCATTCCGCCGAGGCGCTGATGCGTTGGGCTTCGTTGAAGGCGTCGATTTGCTCCTTCGTCGCCTCCGGGATCATCGAGGCGGTGAAGAGCTGGCGAAACGTCGGCTCGTTCGCGCCCCAGCCGAATTTCATGAGCGTCTTCATGGCGTCGAACTGTTCGCGCGCCGCGGCCGTGACGCTGGGACTTTTGTAGGCGCCGGCCGCGAAGCCGCCATACAGGATCAGGCGCGAAACCCGTTCGGGATAACGCGCCGCGAATGCGACCGCGACCGCGCAGCCCTGCGAAAGCCCCAGTATGGGAAACCGTTCGAGGTTTGCAGCGTCCGCCACGCATTTCAGGTCGCTGACCCATGCCTCCAGCGAAATATCGCCGACGTCCCAGTCGGAGAGGCCATTGCCGCGCGCGTCAAAACGGACCAGTGAAAAATTCGAGGCCAGCCCGAGCAGGAGGTGGCGAAAGATCGGCAATTCCCAGTCATATTCCAGATGCCCGAGCCAATGCGCGGTGCGCAGCAGGGGCGGGCCGTTGCCAACCTTTGCAAAAGCGAGCCGGACGCCGTCGGCCGCCCGGCAATAGCGGATGTCCTGCTTGAGATTTGCATCGGTGAGAACGCGCGACGCCCTGGACGCGCCGTCAAGATCGATGACGTAGACCTCGATCGGGCGGGCGATGTTCTTCAGGTTCTGGCGTCCGAGTTCGCGATACTGCAGCTTGAGTTCGCCTTCGATCTGGTCGAGCACCTGTCGCGAGATGCAGATGCCGCCGCGTGCGGCGATGCTTTCGAGCCGCGCAGCGACGTTGACGCCATTGCCGAAAACGTCGCCGCCATCCTCGATGACATCGCCGACGTTGATCCCGATGCGGAATTCTATCCGGATGTCTTCGGGCACATCGGCGTTGCGCTTGACCATTTCGCGCTGAATTTCGATGGCGCAGCGCACGCCGTCGACCGCGCTTGCAAACTCGGCCAGCAGGCCGTCGCCGGTTGTCTTGAAGATACGGCCACGGTGCTTCCTGATGCGCTTGTCGATCAGATCGTGGCGGTGCGCCTTGAGGCGCGCATGGGTGCCTTCCTCGTCGGCGCCCATCAGCCGGCTGTAGCCGGCGACATCGGCGGCGAGAATTGCGGTCAGGCGTCGTTCGGTATGCCTACGCGACATCGCCCACCTCGCGTGCGAGGCGGGCAGTTTAGGCGTCCGCGGCAGGCATGACCAGCCTGACCGAACGGGGGCGTTATCACACCTCGCGGCGGCTCAGGAAGGCGAGGCGCTCGAACAGGTGCACGTCCTGCTCGTTCTTGAGCAGGGCGCCATGCAGCGGCGGGATCAGTTTGCGCGGATCGCGCTCGCGCAAATTCTCCGGCGTCATTTCCTCGTTGAGCAGAAGCTTCAGCCAGTCGAGCAGTTCGGAGGTTGACGGCTTCTTCTTGAGGCCCGGCACCTCGCGCACCTCGAAGAAGATCTTCAGCGCTTCCTCGACGAGGCGCTTCTTGATGTCGGGGAAGTGGACGTCGACGATCGCCTGCATGGTGTCGGCGTCCGGGAACTTGATGTAGTGGAAGAAGCAGCGGCGCAGGAACGCGTCCGGCAGTTCCTTCTCGTTGTTCGAGGTGATCATGATGATCGGGCGCTGCTTCGCCTTGATGGTCTCGCCGGTCTCGTAGACATGGAATTCCATGCGGTCGAGCTCGAGCAGCAGGTCGTTCGGAAACTCGATGTCGGCCTTGTCGATCTCGTCGATCAGCAGCACCGGGCGCTTGTCGCTGGTGAAGGCGTCCCACAGCTTGCCGCGCTTGATGTAGTTGTTGATGTCCGACACGCGCGCATCGCCGAGCTGGCTGTCGCGAAGCCGGGACACCGCGTCATATTCGTAGAGGCCCTGCTGCGCCTTGGTGGTGGACTTGATGTGCCAGGTCAGGAGCGGCGCGCCGATCGCCTTGGCGACTTCCTCAGCCAGCACCGTCTTGCCGGTGCCGGGCTCGCCCTTCACCAGCAACGGGCGTTCGAGCACGATGGCGGCGTTGACAGCGACCTTGAGATCCTCGGTCGCGACGTAATCTTGGGTGCCGGTAAACTTCATTGATGGAATGCCTTGCTGCTTTCACGAATGGAGGAGCGCAACGCTCCTCCGAACACGCAACGACCGCCCTGCGGCGGCCGCTGCCGGATGATGGAAACCTACGCGCGTCTTATCAGCGACAGGATCACCAGTACGATGATGCCGCCGATCGCCGCGTTGATGATGGCGCGGATCACGCCGGTGCCGAGGTTGATGCCGAGTTGCGGCAACAGCCAACCCGCGACCACCGCGCCGATGATGCCGACGACGATGTTGCCGAGCAGGCCGAAACCGCCGCCGCGCACGACGAGACCCGCGAGCCAGCCGGCGATGGCGCCGACGATGAGCCAGACGATAATGGATTCAATCCCCATTGAGCTATCCTTTGGAGCTATCCCCTGTTGCGGCGGTCGAGGCCGCGCCCGGGCACTTTAGTAGAAAAACCGGGCAGGTCCAGTGAACGGCACGGCGCTGTTCCCCGTCAATCCACCG
>JBQCHK010000037.1:0-28702 GCA_051954725.1 Afipia sp.
TGGACCTATTGGGGCTGGAAGGGCAACTACTTCTCCAGCGAAGAAGATGCCCTCGCCTTCTTCGACGAGCTGCGCTTCCAACTGGCAAAACAGATGGTCGCGCCGAACTCGCCGCAATGGTTCAACACCGGCCTGCACTGGGCCTACGGCGTCGACGGTCCCGGCCAGGGCCACTATTACGTCGATCCCTTCACTCACAAGCTGACCCGCTCGAAGTCCTCCTACGAGCATCCGCAGCCGCATGCCTGCTTCATCCAATCCGTTGAAGACGACCTCGTCAACGAGGGCGGCATCATGGACCTGTGGGTGCGCGAGGCGCGCCTGTTCAAATACGGCTCGGGCACCGGCTCGAACTTCTCGCGCCTGCGCGGCGAAGGCGAGCGCCTGTCGGGCGGCGGCCGTTCCAGCGGCCTGATGAGCTTCCTCAAGATCGGCGACCGCGCCGCCGGCGCGATCAAGTCGGGCGGCACCACCCGCCGCGCCGCCAAGATGGTGGTGGTCGACGTCGACCATCCGGATATCGAGACCTATATCGACTGGAAGGTGAAGGAAGAACAGAAAGTCGCCGCCCTCGTCACCGGCTCCAAGACCAACCAGAAGCACCTCAAGGCCATCCTCAAGGCCTGCGTGAACTGCGAAGGCTCCGACGGCGACTGCTTCGACCCCGAGAAGAACCCGGCGCTGCGCCGCGAGATCAAGCTGGCGCGCCGCGCGCTGGTCACCGACAACATGATCAAGCGGGTGATCCAGTTCGCCAAGCAGGGCTACACCGACATCGCCTTCGACACCTACGACACCGACTGGGATTCGGAAGCCTATCTCACCGTCTCCGGCCAGAACTCCAACAACTCGGTCTCGCTCAAGGACGACTTCCTGCGCGCGGTGGAAACCGACGGCGACTGGAATCTGACGGCGCGCACCACCAAGAAGGTGATGAAGACGCTGAAGGCTCGAGACCTGTGGGAGAAGATCGGCTACGCCGCATGGGCGAGCGCCGATCCGGGCCTGCACTTCAACACCACGATGAACGACTGGCACACCTGCAAGGCGTCCGGCGACATCCGCGCGTCGAACCCGTGCTCGGAATACATGTTCCTCGACGACACGGCGTGCAACCTCGCCTCCGCCAACCTGCTGACGTTCTACGACACCCAGACCCGCCGCTTCGACGCCGATGCCTACGAGCATCTGTGCCGGCTATGGACCATCGTTCTCGAAATCTCGGTGATGATGGCGCAGTTCCCCTCGAAGGCGATCGCGGAGCTGTCCTACGAATTCCGCACGCTGGGCCTCGGCTACGCCAATATCGGCGGCCTCCTGATGACCATGGGCCTGCCATACGACTCCAAGGAAGGCCGCGCGCTGTGCGGCGCGCTGACCGCGATCATGACCGGCACCGCCTACGCCACCTCCGCCGAAATGGCGAAGGAGCTCGGCACCTTCCCCGGCCACAAGAAGAACGCCGCGCACATGCTGCGCGTCATCCGCAACCATCGCCGCGCGGCGCATGGCGAGACCGGCGGCTATGAGGCGCTGGCTGTCAATCCGGTGCCGCTCGATCACGCAAGCTGCCCGCAGGCCGACCTCGTCGCCCACGCCAAGGCCGCCTGGGACAAGGCGCTGGCCGAGGGCGAACAGCACGGCTATCGCAACGCCCAGACCACTGTGGTGGCGCCGACCGGCACCATCGGTCTCGTCATGGATTGCGACACCACGGGCATCGAGCCGGACTTCGCGCTGGTGAAATTCAAGAAGCTCGCCGGCGGCGGCTACTGGAAGATCATCAACCGCGCCGTGCCGGAAGCGCTGCGCGCGCTCGGCTATCGCGAAAGCGAGATCGCCGAGATCGAGGCGTACGCGGTGGGCCACGGCTCGCTGTCGAACGCGCCGGGCATCAACGCCTCCACCCTCAAGGCCAAGGGCTTCACCGATGAGGCCATCGCCAAGATCGAGAAGGCGCTGCCGACCGCGTTCGACATCAAGTTCGCCTTCAACAAGTGGACGCTGGGCGAGGACTTCCTGCGCGACACGCTCCAGATCGACGCCGAAGCGATCGCGGCTCCGGGCTTCGACCTGCTCGCGGCGCTCGGCTTCACCAAGCGCGAGATCGAGGCCGCCAACATCCACATCTGCGGTGCGATGACCGTGGAAGGCGCGCCGCACCTCAAGGCCGAGCACTATCCGGTGTTCGACTGCGCCAACCCCTGCGGCAAGATCGGCAAGCGTTATCTGTCGGTCGAAAGCCACATCCGCATGATGGCGGCGTCGCAGCCCTTCATCTCGGGCGCGATTTCCAAGACCATCAACATGCCGAACGACGCCACGGTGGAGGACTGCAAGTCCGCCTACCTCTTGTCGTGGAAGCTCGCGCTCAAGGCCAACGCGCTCTATCGCGACGGCTCCAAGCTGTCGCAGCCGCTGAACTCGCAGCTCATCGCCGATGACGATGACGATGACGATGCGCTGGAAGCGCTGCTCGACAAGCCCATGGCGGCGCGCACCACCCAGGTCGCGGAAAAGATCGTCGAGAAGATCGTCGAGCGCGTCACCGTGATCCGCGAGCGCGAGAAGATGCCGGATCGCCGCAAGGGTTACACCCAGAAGGCGGTGGTCGGCGGCCACAAGGTCTATGTCCGCACCGGCGAATACGCTGACGGCCGCCTCGGCGAGATCTTCATCGACATGCATAAGGAAGGCGCGGCGCTGCGCTCCTTCATCAACAACTTCGCCATTGCAGTTTCATTGGGCCTGCAATACGGCGTGCCGCTCGACGAATATGTCGACGCCTTCACCTTCACCCGCTTCGAGCCGTCGGGTCCGGTGCAGGGCAACGACACCATCAAGTTCGCGACCTCGATCCTCGACTACGTGTTCCGCGAACTCGCGGTCAGCTACCTGTCGCGCTTCGACCTCGCGCACGTCGATCCCGCCGAAGGCGGCTTCGATGCGCTCGGCAAGGGCGTGGCCGAAGGCAAGACCGCGGAGACCAACCCGGCGACGAAGTATCTGTCGAAAGGCCTGACCCGCTCGCGCACCGACAAGCTCGTCGTCATGCAAGGCGGGGCACACGCCGGCGCCGATGCGGTTGGCTCGGGCAACGTCACCGCGATCGCCTCAGGCGGCGCGACCGCGCGGCACGGCGATGTCGCCGAAGGCGCGACCGCGCTGAAGACGGCCGAGCCCGAGCGCGACCTGTCGCCGACGGAGAAGCTGGAAGCTCAAGGACAGACCTGGAGCAAGCCCGGCACCGCTGCGGCGACCGCCGCGCCGACCAAGGCCGAGCGCCGCGCCGAAGCCAAGGCGCGCGGCTACGAAGGCGACATGTGCACCGAGTGCTCAAACTTCACGCTTGTCAGAAATGGCACCTGCATGAAGTGCGATACGTGCGGAAGCACGACGGGGTGTTCGTGATCGGGTTGTGTTTGGCAACTGCTAACAGAGTGTCCATTCGATGGGATGGATAGAGGACATTCTCAAAGAGGTGCCTCTATCGAGTGTCCTAAAAGAACGCGTGTCCTTAGCGGAACAGAAGTATGCGCTTGCTGTGGAAGAAAACGCGCTGCTCAAGCAGCGCGTTCGACATCTCGAAGAAGAAAACTCAATTTTAAAGCAACAAATTCCAAATACGCAAAATACTGCGCTGGACGGAGAAACCGCCCGCGTCCTTGCTTACCTATTCAGAGCAGAAGGAGATTTTCGCGACATAGGAATAATGGCCAACTCTCTTCAAATCGAGACAGGACTTCTAAAATATCATCTTGATGTATTGGATGAGGCTGGGTACGCGACTTGTACAGGCGGCAATTATCTAAGCGGTCATTTGTATTGGGCGTTGACGCCTAGCGGTCGTCGATATGCTGTTGAACAGAAACTAATAAATCCATAAGCCAACCGGCGTTGCACTTCGCTTCATGCGATCTACGCCCAAACAATCCGCGACATTCACTGTCGTCATCACCGGGCTTGTCCCGGTGATCCACGCCTTCGCTTCAACGACGCGGCACGACAGACGTGGATGGCCGGGTCAAGCCCGGCCATGACGAGTAGAGAAATCGCCCCCCCGCTTCCAGCCAGTGACTGTCACGGCCCGACGCAGGTCACGTCGTGGCCAGCCACCTCCACGTTGCTGATGATCTGCAACCTTGCGCCTTATCGGTTGTCAGAAGATCCGGCTATAAAAAACCTGTCGCGAACGTTTTGTCCTCAAGCAAAACCAGCTACATGTGCCGGACGAATACGAAGTCGAATATGGACGACGCCATGAACTGCCCGAAATGCAATTCCGAGCACGCCTATCAGGATCGAGGTCTGTGGGTCTGCCCGGAGTGCGCTCATGAATGGAACGCCGGAGACGCCGACGCAGGCACGGAAACATCGCATGCGGCGGGCGTGCGCGATGCCCATGGCAATGTGCTTGCGGATGGAGACAGCGTCATCGTGATCAAAGACCTCAAGGTCAAGGGCGCGTCGACGGTCGTTAAGGGAGGCACGAAGGTCAGGAATATCCGCCTGACTGATGCAACCGATGGACACAACATCGCCTGCAAGATCGAGGGCATCGGAGCGATGAATCTGAAATCGGAATTCGTGAAGAAGGCCTAGCTCTCAGGACGGATGGACCGATCCATCCTCACATCGGATGGCAGTCGGTCTGCATGCAGCATTCGTTTTCCTGTTGCTCCGCATCCGCGGTTGCGGATCGATGATCTGCAACAAAACACTCACCGCCTGATCAGCACGACGCCCGCGATCAGGAGAGCGGCACCGGCCAGCCGCGTGAAATCGACAGCGCGTTCGGCAAGGCCCATCCATCCGAAGTGATCGATGGCCACGGATGCGAGCATCTGCCTACGACCAGCAACCTGATGAACGTCGCGATACGCGAGCGCACGGCATGTCCGGCTTCAGACGCGCGACATTACGGGCGAGATCCGAAAATAACGCCGTCACGGAACGGCCCCAATTCGAACATGACGGAATTCGGGGTGATTTTGCCCTCGCCCGCCGCTCGAACTGCCCCTTGCCGAGACGCCGCGCAGCGAACGGAGCGGCGCGGTTTCGGATTGCGGCGGCTGCGATAACCCGGCGCCGGACATGACGCCGGACACGGCGACGTCCTTGCTGTTTCAATCAAACGCGGCACCGCCATTGGTGTATCATGGCGCGTCAATCATCAAGGAGACCCGCATGTCCGCATCCGAAATCGCGAAACGGCATTTCCAATCAGCGATGGATGAGACGAAGGCCGCCGGCGAGGACAGCGACGGCGTTTGCCGCGCGATCCTTGGCCTTGTCGTCGCGAAGTATCTGGAAACGCGCGCCGTTGCCGATGTGCAATCGGAATTGCAATTCCTTGCCGACAATTGCGATCCCGATACCGACTTCGCTTTCATGAGACCGTAACAACGACGCCCGACAGGCAGCACGTGTCGCCGCGTTAGCCGTCAAACAAAAAGCCCCGCTCACGCGGGGCTTCGTGTTTCAGCAGGCTTTCGATTGCCGAAATCGCCGGGCGGCGTCTCAGCCAGCCATGCACTTCTTGACGAAGCTGGTCTTGGCAGCGCCCGAGAGAGCCTTGCCGTCGGCGCTCTTGGCATTGTCTTCGCAGCACTTCTTCATGTGGCTGGTTTTGGCGGCGCCGGCGAGCGGCTTGCCGTCCGCACCCACGGCCTTGCAAGCCGAATCGGCAAGCGCCGGCGCGGCGGCGAACAGGCTCAACACGACAAGAACAGACAGGCGTTTCATAGGGTCACTCCCGATAAGTTAGGCCGTCAGCCTATCCCAACCCGATATTCTGGCAACGGCCGAATATTTCGCGCCGTCCGGATTTATTCATCGGCGGTTCATGGCGCGCGGCCCTAGCGGTCAGGCCGTCTTGTCCAGCACCAGCCCCGGGGTCTTCTCGCCCCCCTTCTCCATCTGCTGCTGGATCAGTTCCTGGATTTTCTGCGCCACTTTCTGCTGCTCGGCCGGATCCATCGCCTGATATTCTTCTTCAGTCAGACCGAGCTGCCCCAGCATCGCATTGAACATGCGTTGCGCCGGTGTTTCGCCGACGGTGTCGAGGAATTTCTGTTCGGCGGATTTCGCGTCAGCCGATTGCAGTCCGCTCGACAGCGGCTTGGCGGACAACAGCGACGACAACGCGCCGAGCGGCGACGCAGGTGAATCGACATGGCAAACCTCGCTTGCAGTTCGCAAAGCGAAGCAAGCGACATGCCATATTCGCTGCAGAGAAAAGCCCCGGTTTTACGCAGGATTCCGGGCCCGTTCGCCGGGCCGGCGCAGCCTTTGCGCCTCCATCGGGAAAATTCTGCCGGGACGAATCTGCAGGGCTTCGCCTTGCACGGCATCTTGTGCCGGAACTACTCCGCGCGCTCCGGATTTGAAACCGCGTAGAGGTGAACGACTCCCGGTCCTGTCCGGAGGAGGTCCCATGGCTCGCATCCCATTGATCGCGATCCTGTTGACGACGTTCGTTGCCACAGGCTTCGCGCAAAATTCGCAGCGCGGCGGCAGCGGCGAACAGCAGCAGGCCTGCGCCAAGGACGTCTCGCGCTATTGCCGCAAGGTGATGGATTCCGATGATCAGGCGATCTTCGCCTGCCTGAAGGAACATCGCGCCAGGCTCAGCAAAGCCTGCCTGAAATCGCTCGGCGGCGATCGAGGCTGAATCCGATCGTCCCTGTCAGTAAGGCGGCGCCTTGTTCGCGCGCTGAACCTTCGCGGCTTCGACCCACCACAGCAGATCGTCGACGAAGCGCGGAAACGCGCGGGCCAGCGCTTTCCCGCCGTCGCCAGTCGGCTCTCCATCGGCCGACAGGCTCTGCCCGATCGATCCCACCGCGACGCTCGTCGACGTCACCACCATCCCCATCTCCGACAACGTTCCGTGCCAGGCGAGCGCCGCGCGCGCGCCGGAGAAGCGGCCCGCCGAATAACTCGCAATCGCCGCCGGACGCCAGAACCACTCCTCAAGAAAATGATCGGTGAGATTTTTCAGCCCCGGCTGCAGGCCCCAGTTGTATTCGCCGGTCACGAACACAAAACCATCGGCGCCGATGATCTTCTGCGCCAGCTCTTCCAGCGCGGCGGGCGCCTGCCCCTTGGGATGCTCCTTGTACATGCGATCGAGCATCGGAAGGCCGACGGCCTTTGCGTCGATCAGCTCGGCATCGCAGTCGCGTGCGCGCAAGCCTTTCACGACATACTCCGCAAGGCGAATGCCCATCCGGTCCGAGCGATACGATCCATAAAAAACGAGAATGCGGTCGCCCATGCAAAAGACTCCGAATGCGGTGTGCAGATGGAATCCACCGTAACACGACAGGCGGCGGCATTGCGCGGCGCGATCGTTTTCAATGCCGCTTGAAGTATTGCACTTCGCGTTCGTGTTTCTCGGCGGCGGCGCGCGACTTGAAGGTGCCGAGGTTGCGGCGTTTGCCGGTCTTCGGATTCACCTTGCGCGAATAGAGGCGATACTCGCCGGACTTCAATTTGCGGATCATCGCGGCACCTCGCATGGAAATTTTGCCGGATTAACCACGTTCGCGCAGGCGAGGTTCCCCCCTCGCCGGGTGTGGGCTAGGCAATGGGTGTGGCCGCCCGCCCACACAAAAGACTTTTCCGTCAAATCTTTGCCCGAAATGTACGTGTTTAATAGGGTCATTGGGGAACTACGGAAAGCCCGATTCCACCGCCGATCGGCGGGCAACAAAGCCCGCGCCGCAGCACGCCTGCGACGCGTCCTGCCAGGTTACTTGGGGAACCCGGACGTTTGAGCCAGTTTTGCGCCGCGAAGTTCCATACGGCTGATCTCGCGCGTCCGCGCACGGGATTTAATCGGCATTTAACTAAAATTCGCACTAATGGCGCCACGCGTCACTGCGGGGCATGCCAGCGGAATTTTTTCGGTCAGCGGTGCTCGTCTCGCGCAATCGCGTTTTTCGGGACGGCAGGCGAATGACGACAATCGGCACACGTTACGAGTTGAGTTCCCGCCCGCAGCCGGCGCGGCGGAGGGTTCCCCTCTCCACTCTGTTCGGTTCCGTCGCTCTCGCCTTCGTTGTCGCGGCCTGTTCGTGGACACTGTATGTCAATGTCGCCGGTCCTGACGTCAAACCGGTTGCCTTTGCCGAGCCCGCGCCCACCCCGCGTCCGGTCTACAGCGCCCTGAACGATCCGACCTATTTCCAGCCTGCTCCCGAAACCTTCGCCGCCGCGTTGCCCAAGGGCGACAAGCTGCCGGTCAACCATCCGGTTCAGCAGGCCCAGACCGAACAACCCGCATCCTTCCAGGTGGCCTCCGCCGATGCGGACACCCCGATTGCCGAGTTGACCGAAGAGCAGGCTGCCCCCGCGCCGACCCAGTCCGCAGCCGTGCCGCTGCCGGTGCCACGGCCAGCCCAGATCAAGACTGCCGAGGACAAGGGTCCTTCGCCGCGTGAAGTCGCCGAGGCCACCACGGCCAACCTCCCCGCGAGCCCTCCCAAGCAGCCGTCGATCTTCGAAAAGCTGTTCGGCAAGCTGCGTCCGGCGGGCCCGATGCTCGCCTACGCCCCGAGCGATGGCGGCGTGACCAGCGATGGCGTGTCCGGCCCGCCCTACGACAAGCAGACTGCCGTCTACGATATCTCCGCGCGCGTCGTGTACATGCCGGACGGCACCAAGCTGGAAGCCCATTCCGGCCTCGGCAGCCGCCTGGATGATCCCCGCTTCGTCCACGAGCGTATGCGCGGCGCGACCCCGCCCCACGTCTACGACCTGTCGATGCGCGAAAAGCTATTCCATGGCGTGCCTGCGATCCGGCTCAACCCGGTCGGCGGCAACGGTCACATCTATGGCCGCACCGGGCTGCTCGCTCACACTTACATGCTCGGGCCTAGAGGTGATTCCAACGGCTGCGTCTCGTTCCGGGATTACAACGCCTTCCTCAAGGCCTTCCGGAATGGCGAGATCAAGCGCCTGGCAGTGGTGGCCAGCCTGAAGTCCTGAGCAAGGACTGGTATTGGTTCCAGCTCCTGACCGCGGATGACGCTCCAAAGCCGCCATATCCGGCATATTCCTGTGTATTTCCCGAAAGTTAATGCTAACCGCCGGACCCACGGCGGTAAGGTGACCTCTCGCCGGTCAATGCAGTCTGCCTGAAGCACCCTGTCCCGATCCGGTGCCGCACCCGCATTGAAGGAGGGGTCAGATGCTTGCGAACGTTCCGCTGCGGGATGTCCAGCCGACCGTCATGGTGTGCCCCCACTGCGCCCAGCGCCTGATGGACATTACGGACGTACAGTGGGCTCAGACAAAGCTTGAATTCACCTACGGCTGCGCCGGTTGTGGAACCGAGATCAAGAAGGCGGTCGAGGGGTCCGAGCCGATCACGTCCTTCACGTCCCGCGCCTCTGCGCTGCTGCGCGACTTGCAGATATTCTCGTTTAGTCCCGATGCCGTGGGCACACGCTCGGCAGCAGAGCGGCCTTCGCTATCGTCGCCCGGTCCGGCCGCGCCGTCGGCCTCGCGTCTCGACCGCTTCGGCTGACCATTTCTGCGGACATAGATGCCTTGGTAACAACGGCCGCCCGGAGGCGGCCGTATGAGTATTGGACGGTCTGGCTGCGTCAGTTCGATGCCCGCGCGAAGCTCGGATACTTCAGTTTTCCTTCGGCGATCTTGGCAGGCCACACTGTAACCTGCTTGCCATCCTGCCACTGGAAAATCATGCCGCTCACAAAGTCCGGGCCGTATTTCAAGCCGTGTGTGAAGCGGTTGTCGCGTCCATAGAATGCGACGCGGCCGACGGTGCCGACGTAATCGGTCTTTTCGAGTTCGGCGACCATCTTGTCGGGATCGGTCGAGCCCGCGCGCTTGATCGCATCCGCGATGATGTAGACCTCGTCATAGGCCGTATAGCCGGTGTAGGCCGGAGCCTGACCGTACTTCTTCTCGAATGCCTCGGCGAAAGGCTTGGTTTTCGGTGTGACGGCCGTCGTCGAAGTCGCGACCGCCAGCGACGGAATGCCCTCTGCCGCGCCATTGGTGTCCTTCCAGAAGGTCGGGCTCAGCGCCTGCGCACTGATGCCGAACATCGGAATTGGCACCTGCTGGTTCTTCCACTGCACGGTCGGCTGAACGCCGACATGAGAAATGCCGGTGATGATCACGTCCGGCTTCTTGGCTTCAAGCTTGTTGAAGATCGGCGTGAAGTCGGTGGTATCCGGCGAGAAGCGGATGTGGTCGACGACCTTCAAACCAATCTTTGGGAGACACGCGAGATAGCCCTCGTCGAGCGGCTTCGTCCACGCAGCATCTTCGCTCATGACCGCTGCCGTTTTCATCTTCATGCCGGTGACGAGAAGATCCTTGGCCGCGTCGCACACCGCCTGCGCCTGTGCGCCCGACGTCAGATAGCCATGGAAGGTATACTTGTTCTTCTCATAATCATCGTGGATTGGACGGGTGATCTCATTACTGGCCGCGCCGGGCGTGATCAGCGGTGTCTTCAGGCGCGCCGCCCACGGCTCGAGCGCCAGCACCACCTCGCTGATGTAACTTGCGATCACCGCACTGACCTTATCCTGCGATACGGCGCGCTGAAATGCGCGAACGGAGTCGGCGGATGAACTCTTGTTGTCATAGGTGACGATTTCGATCTTGCGGCCGTTGATGCCACCCTTCGCATTGATCTCGTCAGCGGCGATCTGGGCGCCGCCCGGCGTCGCCGCACCGGCGATCGACTGAACTTCCGCGATCACGCCGATCTTGATGGGCTCCTTATCCTGAGAGAACGCCGGTGTCGCGAAACACGCCGCGGCAACGCCGGCGAGCAAAACTCCCTTCCACTGACGTGAAATTTTAAGATGAGATTGGATCATCTGAGGTCTCTCCCTTTGTTATTATCCGCCTTGATGGCGGCTTGGGGAAAGATCAACACAGCGCATCCGGCAAATCAAACAGAACCGAACTCCGCCGGATTACAAATTCTCCTTGGTGCAATGCACCACCTACATAGGTCGGCGATTTCGCGTCGAACGTCTGCTACCTGCCATGAGCAGCAGCAATTACCTTGGGCGCAAGCCAGGCAGCAAAGGCGGCATGACCTTGAGCGTTAAAGTGCTGGCCATCGGAATCTCTGGCTCCCTTTGGCGCAATCTGGCCGAGGTGGCCGAGCATGATGACCTTGATATGACGCGCCGCGAGGCGTCGCTTGATCTCGGCGATATTGCTCTCGCGCGATGCGCCCTGTCCCCTTCGTGCGTCGTTGCCGCCGGGCTGAAGAATGACGATCGTCGTACCGTTCGGCACCGCGGAGTTCAGCCGCGCGAGCATGCCGCCCGTTGTATCGCCGGGAATTCCGGCGTTGCTCACGTGCGCGGCCAGCCCCTTTGACCTGAGCAGCGACTGAAGTTGTGCCGGATAGGCTTGAGAGGACGGCACACCGCCATTTGTTCGTCCACGCCCCGAGCCGTAGGTATTGCTCGCACCAAGCGCAACGATGTGCACTTCTCCCGCCGCCTGCGCGCCACACGCGAACAACGCCGCTCCTGCGATAATCCCCGTGATCCAGCGCTTCATGCTCATCGCCCCTCTAACATCCCGGCTCAAACGCTATGTCTGTCAGGACATGGCGTAAAGTCGCGGTGCAACATAGCTTTACCCGCGCCCAATCCAGTCGAGCAGAACCGCATTCACCTCGCGCGGATAGCAATGGCTGAGGTCTTCGATCTCGCGATAGGTGACATCGGCACCGACCGCGGCGAGCCTCTCCTGCGTCTGTCGCGCAACCTCCACAGGAAACATCCAGTCGAGCGCACCATGCACGATATGAATCGGCAAGTCTTGGACACGGTTTTCATCGGCCATTGCCGCCATCAATGGATGAAACGTCGCCGAGACCGGCGCGAGATGAGTAAAGGGCGAATCCGCCTCCAGCCCGCTGACGTAACAGAACGTGCCGCCGTCGCTCATACCGGTCATCAGCATTCGGGACGGATCCACATGCCAGCGGTCCTGGACATGCGCGAGAATGCGCTTGAGGTTCGGCGTATCGGTATCTTCGCCCATCAACGCCCAGGTTGGCCCTGTCGCAGTCGGGGCAACGACGATCGCTCCGAAGCTGCGAGCGTCCCGCAGCCAGCTCCACAAGAATCCGCGACCGTGACCGCTGCCTCCATGCAGCGCGACAACCAGCGGCCAGGCGCGATCCGCAACGTAGTACTCAGGCACATACATCGAAAATCCTCCGCGCGTGCCCGGGTCGTTTTC
Organism: Afipia sp.; assembly: GCA_051954725.1. Lineage (GTDB taxonomy): Bacteria > Pseudomonadota > Alphaproteobacteria > Rhizobiales > Xanthobacteraceae > Afipia. The sequence goes on from JBQCHK010000037.1 coordinate 12,259, forward strand.
ACGATGAATGACTCCGGTCATGTCACCGCGCGCAGGCTGCGCGCTGCGCGCGACCGCTTCAGCGCTCCCTCGAACGGCGGGATCGAGAAAGAAACGGTTTACTGCTGGATGAAAGGCTGCCAGCGGATAAAGTGCTTCCTGCGCGCGAGGAAGATGACGCAGCGCCTTGAAGATCGCCCGGGGATCGACGCCTCGCGGAACAGCCGCACGCAATCCTTCGAACGCCGTCAACGCTGAATCGCTCGCGGTTCTCACTGCTTCAAAGGCGTCACCCGCCTCGCCTTCGCCAACGCCCCTATCGTCCAGCGCAAGACGCAGAACGTCATCAGGCCGGCCAACGGCGTCCATCACCGCGTCGAATTCCATGGGATCGGCGTGACGCGAGATCAGACTCAATGTTTCGATTGCGACAAGCAGCGGTACCAGCAGTCGATCGATTTCGGAGCGCGCTGCGCCAGCGAGGTTTTCGCGGATCTCGGGTTGCGATGGCAGGTCCGGCACGCTTACTCCTCAGGCTCGGTCGTAAAGAACAATGGATATCCCTTGGCCTTGCCCAGTTCGGTCGCTTCCTTGGCCTTGGTCTCGGCGACATCGCGCGTGAACACGGCGATGACACAAGCGCCCTTCTGGTGCGCCGTCAGCATCACGCGATGGGCGATTTCCTCGTCCATCCGGAACACTGCTTTCAATACCATCACCACAAATTCACGCGGCGTATAGTCGTCGTTGAGCAGGATCACCTTGTACATCGGCGGCCGCTGCGGCTTGGTCCTGATGCGTGTTTTCGGTTTAGTGGCTGTCTGACTCATCGAGATTTCCCGATGTTGACGCAATCTCCGTGTTCCGGCATTTGATCCCGCCACGGGCGTTCCCATATAGCCTGATGGTTCAAATCGGACGGACGCCCGATGGCTCTTGTCGTGTCCAGCGCCATTTCGCGGATCAATTATAGCGCGCCGACGCGCGAGCTACACGTCGTTTTCACGACCGGGAGATCTTACACCTATTTCGCCGTACCGATGGAGGTCTATCATCAGTTCATGCGTGCGGCCTCGAAAGGTGAGTTCTTCAACGCCATGATCCGCGACCGCTATAAATTCGAGGAACGTCATCCCTGACACAACGTTGTCATTGCTCACCGCACAGGTTTGGCCATGACTGCTGCGATCCGCGAGACCAAAGAACCACAGACATTCGTCTTTTCCGACGACGGGCTGGTGCCGAACAACTCCCTTCCGCTTCTGATCTACAAAACCGTGCTGCATTTCCGGGACCATCCGGAGAAAACGATCGAGGATCTGTTCGGTTCACACGGCTGGGGCCAGATGTGGCGCAACGGAATCTTCGATTACCTCCACTACCATGCGACCGTTCATGAAGCGCTCGGTGTGGCCAGAGGCAATGCCCGGGTTCGATTTGGCGGCGATGCGGGGCGGGAATTCACGTTGGAAGCTGGAGACGTCGCAATCCTGCCTGCGGGAACAGGTCACCAGTGCTTGTGGGCCAGCGAGGATTTCCTGGTCGTAGGAGCCTATCCGCCCGGTCCTCGGATGGAGATCGCCCGGCCGACCCCTGACAATCACTGCAAGGCCCTGGATACCATTCCGAAGGTCGCTCTCCCCAAATCCGATCCAGTTCATGGCCCGAACGGCCCCCTCGTTCGCCTTTGGAAGGCTTCCGGAACGAAAATGAACGCAGGTGCAACATGTTAAGGCCATAGGTAGGCCTTTTCTATTTCACGAAGCCGTGATACGCGACGGCCATGTTTCCTGCCGTGCCCCCAACCTCCCGCTCCCCCAGCGTGTTTGCGATCTGACACATGACCGTCTCCGGCCAGGACCCGATCAACGATCTTTGGCCGCGCGACACGGCTTCCACTGCCGCCAAGGCAGCTGCTCGCGACAAAAGCCCCGGCTTTACGTTTTACGACGCCGCTACGATCCTTGTGCTTGGCGCGCTTGCAGTGCTCGCGCTTCTGACGTTCCGCGACTATTCGATCTCCAACGACGAATGGGTTCAGCATCAGTACGGCGCCCTGATCCTCGCGTACTACAAGAGCGGCCTGACCGACACTGCCGTCTTCCATTTCGACAACCTCTATCTCTACGGCGGGCTGTTCGATGTTTGCGCCGTGCTGCTCAGTCACGTCTTTCCGGCGATCGATGCTTATGACCTGCGCCACATCATGTGTGCACTCATCGGCGTCGGCGGCATCGGTGCGGCCGCCGCCACAGCTCGCCTGATCGCCGGGCCACGCGCCGGCCTGTTCGCCGCGGTCGCCCTTGCGATCTGCGGGTCGTGGTATGGCGGCATGTTCAATCACACCAAGGACATTCCGCTCGCCGCGATGATGATGGCGTCGTGCTATTTCCTTGTTCGCGCGTCGCGCGACCTGCCGATACCGCGTTGGCGCGACGTGCTGGGATTCGGTTTCTTTGCCGGCTGCGCGTTGGGTATCAAGGTGCTCGGGCTGCTGTTGATCGGCTATGCCGGAATCATCATCCTGCTCTCAATTCCGAGCCCGGTGTTTGGCGACCTGCGCGCTAGCTCCATGTTTGTCGTTCGCTCGCTGCTGCGGTTCTGTCCCGCGTTTGTGCTCGCCTACATCATGATGATCGCGGCATGGCCGTGGGCAAGCCTCGATCCGCTCAATCCGATCCGGGCGATCGTCAACTTTGCCGATTTTCACTACAACATACACACGCTGTTCGCGGGCACGATCTATGACATGGCGCATGTTCCGGTGCTGTATGTGCCGGTCTATCTGCTGATCAAGCTACCGCTCGTGAACCTGTCGGCTGCGGTACTGGCCATTAGCGCGGCGCTCATTCCGTTTGTTGCCCGGACGTTCGACTGGTCCGCACGCCGGCGCCGCGAGATCGGCTTCGTTGCCTTCACCGTCGCTTACCCTCTGGCCTGTCAGATTATCGGTCACGGCCCCGCTTTCACCGGCATGCGCCATTTCTTCTTCGTCGTTCCACCCGTCGCCGTTCTTGCTGCGGCCGGATTCGATGCGGTGATCGGCTGGTTCGGACAGCACAGCCGCGTGCTCGCAGCGGCAGCCTTTGCCAGTGTTGCCATTGGGTTTGGCGTGAACGCCGACACGCTTTATCGGCTGCATCCTTTCGAATATCTCGTCTACAACGATCTCGTCGGCGGACTGCCCGGTGCGGCCGATCGTTATGTGACGGATTACTGGGTCAATTCGATGAACCCGGCGATCGACCAACTCCAGAGCTATCTCGAACGCACCGAGGGCGCGGGCATTCCTGGTAATCACAAACTTTACAAGGTCGCGGTATGCGGCGAGCGATACGCGTTCATCGATCACGCCAAACCTTATCTGGTGTGGTGGAAGAACTGGGCCGAGGCGGACTTTTTCCTCTCGCCGACACACATGCACTGCGACCGCGAGCGTGAGGGCAAGATCGTGGTCTCGATCAAGCGGCTTGGCGTTCCGATCGCTGTGGTGAAAGACCTGCGTCAGCCGCGTAAAGTCCCCGCGGTCGCAGCGGCTGAACCTTTCCTGCACTGACGTCCGGCGTGACATTCCGCACGTCTTCCGCGACAATGCTCGCTGTTTTGCATTCGATCGGACATCCGGCATGACACAAAGAACAGGTGGCGAAGCCATCGTGGACGGGCTGCGCGCTCACGGTATCGACACTGTCTTTGGCCTGCCCGGCGCGCAAATCTACGGGTTGTTCGATGCCTTCGCACAGGCTCAGCTGAAAGTCGTTGGCGCCCGCCACGAACAGGCGTGTGGCTACATGGCGTTCGGCTACGCCCGCGCCACCGGGAAGCCGTCGGTGTTCAGCGTTGTGCCCGGCCCCGGCATCCTCAACGCCGGCGCTGCAATGCTGACGGCATTCGGCTGCAATGAACCCGTCCTGTGCCTCACCGGTCAGGTACCGACAAATTTTCTTGGCAAGGGACGCGGCCATCTCCATGAGATGCCGGATCAGCTTGCGACCCTACGCAGCGTCGTGAAGTGGGCTGACCGTATCGGCTACCCCGACGGCGCGGGGGCCAAGGTCGCACGAGCGTTTCAGGAAATGATGTCAGGCCGGCGCGGACCGGCGGCGCTCGAAATGCCGTGGGATGTGTTTACCCAGCGCGCCGACGTTGCTGCCGTCGCGCCGTTTGATGTGATCGCACCGCCGCTGCCGGACAACGAGCGTGTCAAAGCCGCGGCGCAACTTGTCACCCAAAGCAAGGCTCCGATGATCTTCGTCGGCGCCGGCGCATTCGATGCGGCAGACGACATTCTCGAACTCGCCGAACTGATCGACGCCCCTGTGGTCGGATTCCGCAGCGGGCGCGGTATCGTCAGCAATGCGCATGAGCTCGGCCTCACCATGGCCGCGGCCTACCGGCTGTGGCCCCAGACCGATCTCATGATCGGGATCGGCACCAGGCTCGAACTTCCAACCTGGCGCTGGCCCTACCGTCCGGCCGGACAGTCATCGATCCGCATCGACATCGATCCTGTAGAGATGATCCGCTTCACGCCGGACGCAGCCATTGTCGCGGATGCCAGCGCCGGTACACGCACATTGCTCGACGAAGTGCGCCGCGCCGGTTACAGAAAAACCAGCGGGCGCCGCGAAACGATCCGCGAAGCGGCAACCGCCGCGGCGAAGGATATTGAGGCAATTCAGCCGCAGATGACTTATCTCAACATCTTGCGCGAGGTGCTGCCATCGAATGGCATCGTAACCGACGAGCTCTCACAGGTCGGTTTTGCATCCTGGTACGGTTTTCCGGTTTACGAACCGCGCACCTTCATCACGTCGGGCTATCAGGGCACGCTCGGTTCGGGCTTCCCGACTGCGCTCGGCGCCAAGGTCGCGCATCCCGACCGGCCCGTGGTTGCCATCACCGGCGATGGCGGCTTCATGTTCGCCGTGCAGGAGCTTGCAACAGCTGTCCAGTTCGGCATCGGCGTGGTGACGCTGGTGTTCAATAACAACGCCTACGGCAATGTTCGCCGCGACCAACTACAGGTATTCGACGGCCGCGTGGTCGCCGCCGATTTGGTCAATCCGGATTTCGCCAAATTGGCGGAGTCTTTCGGTGTCAGGGCGTGGCGCGTCAACAGCCCTGATCAGTTCAAGCCCGCGCTCGAGAAAGCGCTGTCCGACGGCGGGCCGTGCCTGATCGACATCGAGGTGCCGCGCGATTCAGAGACCAGCCCGTGGGCATTCATTCATCCGGCAAAGCCGGCGTAACATTCACTGCGCGCTCGACGTCTTCTTTTCCAGGCGGGTTTTGCTGTCGCTGGCGATCCGTACCTTGTCGCCATCGACCACACCGTCGAGCGGCGTGACGATAATGCGGTCATCGGCGGAAAGCCCGGTCGCGATCTCGATCTCCCGGCCGAGGTCGCGCGCGATCGTCACGTTCTTGAACAGCACGCGATCGCTGCCGTCCACAGTTGCCACCCGCAGGCCCTTGCTGCCGAAAACCAGCGCGCTTGCCGGGATCGACAGCGGCTGGCTATCGCCCGCGAGCTTCAACGACACGTCTGCATAGCCGCCGGGCCGCAACTCGCCCTTGCTGTTGTCGAAGCTCAATTGCATCCGTGTCGTGCCCGATGCGGCATCGATCGATTGCGACGAGGTTTCGACGACGGCCGGAAACGTTCGGCCCGGATATTCCGGCACCGAGATTTCAGCTTCCGACCCGACATGGATGGCCGCCAGATAGGTTTGCGGCACATTGACATAGACTCGCAGTTTTCTGGTGTCAGAGACCACGAACATCGCCGGGCCCGAGCCGCCGCCGCCGCTGATCAGCGCACCCACGTCCGTGTTACGCTCGGTGACGACGCCATCGAAGGGCGCCTCAACTCGCTTGTAGCCCGCAAGCGCCTGGAGCCGGTCCACGTTGGCCTGCATCGCCTTGACCTGCGCTTCCTTGCTGGAGAGATCGGCAGTGCGCTCGTCGATTTCCTGCAGCGACACGAAGTTCGAATTCAGAAGGGTCTGCCGCCGCTTGAGCGTCGCTGCGGAGAGTTTGGCGGAGGCTTGCGCATTCGCAAGGTCGGCGCGAGCCTGTAAAAGCTGCTGATCGAGGTCCGGCGCGTCGATCTCGGCGAGCAATTGCCCAGCCTTTACCCGCGCACCGATATCGACCTTCCAGTCTTTCAGATAGCCGCTGACACGGGCATAGATCGGCGCCCGCGAATAAGCCTCAAGCCGGCCGGGTAAAGTCAGAGTGGGATTGTTCGTTTTGACCGACGGTAATGCCACGGCGACTGTCGGGATCGATTGCGCATCCGTCCACTCGCGCAACTCCGCGCTGCTCTTCTCGCGTTCGGCGATCCCGCTGACCACCACGAATATCACGACGGCTCCGGCCGCAAGCCCGAACAGCCGCAACTTGCGCCCCGACACGGGTTTGGTCTGGTCAGGCATGTGCGATCTCCAGCGGTCCCGCTGGCTGCGGATCCTGCTTCCTGTGTACCATACTGAACACCACGGGGACGAACATCAGCGTCGCCACCGTTGCAAAAATGAGGCCGCCGACCACGGCGCGGCCGAGGGGTGCATTCTGCTCGCCGCCCTCACCAAGCGCAAAGGCCATGGGCGTCATGCCGATGATCATGGCGAGCGCCGTCATCAGCACCGGCCGGAACCGGACAAAGCCGGCTTCGAGCGCGGCGGCCACCGGGTCGCCGAGAACTTCCAGCCGCTCGCGAGCAAAACTGATGACAAGCACGCTGTTCGCCGTCGCGACGCCCATGCACATGATCGCTCCGGTCAGCGCTGGAACTGACAGTGTCGTATCGGTGGTGAACAGCATCCAGACGATACCTGCGAGCGCGGCCGGCAGCGCCGAGATGATCACGAACGGGTCCGACCACGACTGGAAGTTCACCACGATCAGCAGATAGATCAGCACGATAGCGCCGAGCAGGCCAAACAGCAGGCCCGAAAACGCGCTGTTCATTGTCTCGACCTGCCCGAGCAGAACGACCGAGCTGCCCTTCGGCACATCTTTCGCGGTCTCGTCCATGATCTTGCGGATATCGGCCGCCACCGCTCCAAGGTCCCGGCCATTCGGCGTCGCGAAGATCTGGACGATGGGCCGAATGTCGTACTGCGAGACCACGGCATTGCCTGTCGACCGTTCAATATTGGCGATCCCGCCGAGCACCGGATTGTTCGCCGAACCGGACGCATTGATCGGCAAAACCTGCAGCTTGCCTAGCGAGTCGAGCTTGTACTCAGGCGTCTGCATCACGATCGAATATGAGACGTTGCTGTTCGGATCGAGGAAAAAGGTCGGCGCGACCTGCGAACTGCCAGCGAGGTTGACCACCAGACTGTTGGTCACGTCGCGTTCGGTTACACCGACATACTGCGCGCGGGTGCGATCGACATCGACATTGAAGCCCGGCAAACTGGGCGATTGCTGAATGCGTGCGTCCGCGATTCCCGGAATACGGCGAATACGGCGCAGAAGATCGTTCGCGTATTTGAAGTTTTCCTCCAGGTTCGCGCCGCGGATCTGAAGATCGATCGGCGCGGGAGAGCCGAAGTTCAGAATCTGGCTGACGATATCCGCAGGCAGAAATGCAAACGTTACCCCCGGAAATTCACGCGGCAAATGTTCACGCAACGCCTTCACATAGACGTCGGTAGGCCGATGTCCCTCCCGAAGCTTGATCTGTATGTCGGCATCCTGCGGGCCGATTACACCAGTGTTGTTGTAAGTCATATTGATGCCGCTGTTCGGCATGCCGATGTTGTCAGTCATCGTTTCGAGTTCAGAAGCAGGAATGATCTGCCGGATCGCCTTCTGGACATCGGCCATCTGGTTGGCTGTTTCTTCGACACGCGTGCCGACCTGGGTGCGAACGTGCATCAGGATCTGGCCGCTATCCACTGTTGGAAAGAAATTACGGCCAAGGAACGGAACCAGCAGAAACGACGCGGCGACAAAGGCCAGAAAGCCGCACACGAAGACCTTGCGATGATTGAGCGCTAGCTGCAGCAGGTCACGATAGCCGTCACGAACGCGCTCGAACCGCGCCTCGAACGCGCGCTGAAATCGGACCAGCGGATTGCGCGACGGCGGCGCCGGAATCGGGTTGCCGTGTTCGTCGTGCGGATGTTGATGGAGAAGATATTTCGCCATCGTCGGCACCAGCGTGCGCGACAGGATGAACGACCAGATCATCGCGAACACCACTGCTTCCGCCATCGGCACGAACAGGAAACGTGACACGCCGGTCAGGAAGAACATCGGCACGAACACGATGCAGATACACAGCAGCGAGACGAAGGCCGGCGTCACGATCTGGTTGGCGCCATCGAGAATGGCGGGCTCGACCTCCTTGCCCTGCTCCAGATGCCAGTTGATGTTCTCGATTGTCACCGTGGCGTCGTCGACCAGAATGCCGACCGCGAGCGCAAGACCGCCGAGCGTCATGATGTTCAGCGTCTCGCCAATCAGCGACAGCATGGCGATCGATCCGAAGATCGATAGCGGGATCGACACCGCAATGATGATTGTCGAGCGCCAGCTTCCAAGGAACAGCAGGATCATCACGCTGGTCAGCAGAGCCGCCAGCACGCCTTCCTTGGCGACGCCGCTGATCGCACCGCGCACGAACAGCGATTGGTCGCCGACCAGCCCGATCTTGAGCGTCTCCGGCAGCGTATCCTTGATCTCGACGATCTTCTTCTTGATGCCGTCGATGATGTCGAGTGTCGACGTCGACCCCGCCTTCAACACCATCATCAGAACCGATCGGCTGCCATCGACATGCACGATGTTGGTCTGTGGCTTGTTGCCGTCGCGCACATGAGCCACGTCGCGGACGTACACCATGGCGCCGTTGACCGCCTTGATCGGCAGATCGCCCAGCTCCTCGATCTTGAGCGGCGAGTTATTCAGATTGATGGTGTATTCGAACTTGCCGATCTTCTGGTTGCCGACCGGCGTAATCAGGTTCTGCGCGGCCAGCGTGTTGGCGACGTCCTGTCCGGTCAACCCGCGCGCCTGCATCGCCGTCGGATTGAGGTCGATCTGGATCTGGCGCAGCTTGCCGCCATAGGGCCACGGGATCGCCGCGCCGTGCCCGGTGACCAGTGGCGTGCTCAACTGGTTGGTGGCGAAGTCGGCGAGGTTCTGTTCGGTCAGCCCCTCACCCGACAAGGCGAGTTGCAGGATCGGCACCGTCGAGGCGCTGTAGTTGAGGATCAGCGGCGGCGTCGCACCTGGCGGCAACTGCTTGATCATCGTCTGAGCGATCGCGGTGACCTGCGCATTCGCCGTGCGGATATCGACGTTCGGCTGGAAGAAGATCTTGATGATGCCGATGCCGCCATAGGAGTTGGCGGAAATATGCTCGATGTCGTTGACCGTGGTGGTCAGTGCCCGCTGGAACGGGGTGGTAATGCGCCCGGCCATCTGGTCCGGGGGAAGCCCGGTGTAGGACCACACCACGCCGATCACCGGAATGCGGATGTCGGGGAAAATATCGGTGGGCGTCCGCAACGCGGCCAGCGGCCCCACAATCAGCAGCAGCAGAGCCAGAACGACAAACGTGTAGGGTCGGGTCAGAGCGATCCGGACGAGCGAGACCATCTACGGCGTTTCTCGATCTGCAGCATCTGGCGGCTGCGTTGGCAAAAGGGACTTTTGTCGCGCCTGATCTATCCGAATCGACGCGCTGAAATCAACGGAACCGGCCCTCACAGTGTAGTGTTCGGGCGATAAATTGGCTCTGAAAAAGAGTCTGTCCGGCGGCGTCTCCGCTTGCCGCCGGATATGCTTGTCTAGAGAACGAGCTGGGTCTGGGTCACCACCGCGACGAGCCGGCCCTCCTCGTTGACCAGACGGGTTTGCCAGACCTGGGTCCGACGCCCCCTGTGAATCGGCGTCGCCGTCGCGGTCACGGTGGTTCCCTCTTTCGCGCCGCTGACAAAGTTGGTCTTGCTTTCGATTGTTGTCGTGCCTTTGGCTTCGGGCGGCAGATTGATCACGGTCGCCGTTGCGCCCACGGAATCCGCGAAGGCCATCACTGCGCCGCCATGAATCGTGTTGCCGAGCGTACACAGATCCGGGCGCACCACCATGGTCGCCACCACCTTGTCAAGGTCAACTTCGGTGAACGTGACGCCCATCGCCTTGGCGAGCGGGATGGGTCGGGACTGGATTTTTTCAAGCAAGCTCACTGATCGTCCTTTCCGGTGTTGAAATGTCTGGGTGTCACGCGGCCTCGACGCCGCACCACCCCGCGACGAATAGAGCGATGGCCTTTGTCGTTTTGCGCAGTGACTCGATTTCGACGCGCTCATTGAAACCATGCATCCGCTCGGCGTTAGCGCCGAAGCACAGGCTCGGGATGTTTTCGTTGAGGCCGTAGAAACGCGTGTCGGTCAGCGCCGTGAACGTCAGGTCCTTCAGTTTGCCGCCGAACGCGGCATCATGCGCAGCGCGCAGCACGCTCTCCGATGCATCGGCATTGGCCAGCTCATACCCTTCCGACAGGAAACCGGACCATTCAACGATCGGCGGGTTCTGGCGGAGGAAAGGATGCTCCTTCGCCGCCGCTTCGACGCACGCGACAATCTCCGCCTGATGATCGGGGATCGACCACCCCGGCAACACCGCGATACGACAATCGACATCGCACCACGCCGGGACGCTTGAGGCCCACTCCCCGCCCCGGATGATGCCGGGATTGAAGTTGATCGGATGCTTGAGTGCCTTGAAATATGTGTCGGTCGCGGCGCGCCTGTTCCATTCCTCCTCAAGGCCTTCGAGCGCCTGGACCAGATGATAAGCTGCCTTGATCGCGTTGGCGCCAACGCCGGCTTCGAACACGTGAGCAGGCTTGCCTCTCACTTTCAGGCGGAACCAGATAACGCCGACCTGCGAACGAACGAGCCTGCCGTTGGTCGGCTCGGGAATAAAGCAGCAATCGGCGCGATAGCCGCGCTGCAAGGTCGAAAGAGCGCCGACGCCGGTGCTTTCCTCTTCGATCACCGACTGGAAATGGATCCTCGCCGTCGGCTTGAGGCCGGCTTTAGTCAACGCGTCGAGCGCGTACAGCGCGGCGATGGTGCCGGATTTCATGTCGCCGGCGCCGCGACCGTACATCCACCCATCCTTCACGGTCGGTGAGAACGGCGGCGTCTCCCACATGTCGAGCGGCCCCGCCGGCACAACATCGCAGTGCCCCTGCAGGATCAGCGAGCGACCGCTGTTGGCGGCGGGGCGATAGGTTCCGACCACGGTGCGTGCGCGGCTGAAATCATGCTCGATCGGGCCGAAACCGCGCAGGTCTTTGAGATCATCGAGGTTGATATGCCAGTCATCGACCTCGTAGCCGCGCTGCCGCAACAGATCGCCCATCATGTCCTGACAGGGACCCTCAGCTCCTCGCGTACTGGGAATCGCAGCGAACTGTTTTGTGGTCTCGATCTGGCGGTCGAACGCCTCGTCCACGGCGTCAAAGATTCGCCGCTGCTGATCGGGTAATGCCATTGTTTACCTGCCCTTGCCATGCGTTCTTGAGATCGCGCATTGACTGGACTGTAACCAACTTTATGCGCCGCATGGAAGAGTGGCGATTACCCCGAACATCATGCCGCGATCCGCGTACACAGGATCAGTAGCCGGCGGTGAACCGCGCGCGGGAATGCGCCGGCTTCTCCAGTTCATCCACCATGGCGATGGCGTAGTCATCGAACGAAATGCTGCTTCCCTCGTCTGTGGTCAGAAGCTGATTCCTGCCGAGGCGAAATTTACCCGTGCGTGGCCCTTCCACGAACAGCGCCGACGGCGACAGGAAGGTCCAATCGATGTCCTGGACCTTGCGCAGCATCTCCAGAAACTCGCCGCCCTTCATCGCCTCCGCCTTGTACGCCGCGGGAAATTCCGGCGTCGACACCAATGGCACGCCCGGCGCGACCTCGAGGCTGCCCGCCCCGCCGACCACCAGATAGCGCGGCACGCCGGCTTCCCGCACGGCCTCGATCAGAAGCCGCGGGTCACTGGCGGTGAAATGCACAGCACTGATAACCGCGTCGTGTCCCTTGAGCAGCCCGACGAGCCCGGCCTTGTCGAAGACATCTCCCTTCTTCGCGATGACCTTGTTGAGCGATGGAACGTTATCAGGGTGGCGGACGATAGCGGTGACGGCGTGACCTCGTGCCGACAACTCACGCAGGATGCTGGAGCCGGCGCGGCCGGTGGCTCCGATAAGGGCGACTTTCATGATGAACTCCGTGTGGATCTTGCTATAAGTATTGATCTGATACTTGCTAACCGATGAGCACCACATGAGCCTTGTCAGCGCGCCCCACAAGAAGGCACCTCACCGAGACCAGGTCTCGCCCCAGACACCTGAAACCGAGCTCTGGCCGGCCAATCCCTACGCCAGTAATTGCCCAACCCGGCTGCTGCTCGATCGCATTGCCGACAAATGGACGGTCCTGCTTCTGATCCTGCTGGAGCGGCGGCCGTGGCGCTTCAACGAACTGCGCAGGGAAGTCGGTGGACTTACCCAGAAGATGGCATCGCAGACGCTGAAAGGTCTGGAGCGCGACGGACTCGTGAACCGCAAGGTTACGCCGACGGTTCCCGTTACTGTCGAGTATTCGATCACGCCGCTCGGCCGGACGCTGTTCGCGACGGTCGATGCGTTACGGCAATGGGCCGAGACGAATATGCCCGATGTCACCAGGGCGCAGGAACACTACGATGCGCGGCCCCGTTCATGAACAGGCGCACCTTCTAGAATCACGACCGCCGCCCTACGATGAGTCATGACGTATCTCTACCTGATCATGGCAGTGGCCTTTGAAGTGATCGGAACTGCCGCGCTTCAGGCGTCCGAACAGTTTACGCGCCCCAAGCCGCTGATCCTGACGGCGATCGGTTACGCCGCGGCGTTTTATTTTCTCTCGCTGGTGCTGCGAAGCATACCGGTCGGTGTCGCTTATGCGATCTGGTCCGGTCTCGGTGTGGTGCTGATCACGCTGGTCGGCCTCATCTGGTTCGGCCAGAAGCTCGACATACCCGCCATCGCTGGTCTTGCGCTGATCGTCGCGGGAGTTGCGACCATCAATCTGTTCTCCAAAACCGTGGCTCATTAGGAAAGCGACATGACAAATCGCAACGTTCTTTACGCGATCCTCGGCGCGCTCATCGTGGCGGTGGCGGTTCTCGGCTATAATCTCTACCAGGAGAAGAAAGAGCCGAAGGGTCTCCAGATCAATGTCGGGCCAAACGGCCTGAAAGTTCAGAACAAATGACCGGCTCAATACGCTTGTTCGCTGCCGGCGGCCGCAGTGTGCTCGTCGCGGTCCTCCTGACCGGTGCGACGTCATCCGCATTCGCTGGCGAAAGAGTTTCGCACGAGTCCGACATCACCGGCCTGCGTATCGGCCAGCACATCTATGTCGATGACGGCACCTGCCCCGCCGGGCAAATCAAGGAGATCACCGGCTCGAAGCTGACCGCGCAGGGCGTCGCTTTTACACGCAAGTGCCTCGACCGGCGCAGCATGCGCTAGCGTCCTGCACGGACTAGACGGTGCGCCCGCCATCGACAGGGAGCACCACGCCAGTGACGAAACTTGCATCGTCGGACGCCAGATAGACACAAGCCTTGGCGATATCGTCCGGCTGGGACATCCGGCCCAGTGGAATGGTTGCAATGAACTTGGCGCGATTTTCCGGCGTATCCGGTACGCCCATAAAGGTTTCGAGCAGCGCCGTCTCACCGATCACCGGCGCGATGCAATTCACGCGGATGTTGTCGGCCGCAAGCTCGGCGGCCATCGCGCCCGACAACAAATTCACCGCGCCCTTGGAGCCGTTGTACCACGTCAGCCCCGGCCGCGGCCGGATGCCGCCGGTCGAACCGACATTGACAATGCAGCCGCCGCCCTGCTTGCGCATCACCGGCACGGCTGCGTTGGTCATATGGAAGATCGATTTCACATTGATGGCGTAGACCCGATCAAACTCGTCCTCTGTCACCTCAAGCATCGGCTTGTTGCGATAGGACCAGCCCGCATTGTTCACCACGATATCGAGCCTGCCGAACGTCTCAACCGCAGTCGCCACTGCCCTGTCGATGTCGGCGCGCTTTGTCACATCTCCGGTCACCGCGACTGCCTGACCGGTGTTGCCGGCCACCCGCGCGGCGCCTTCGCCGTTGAGATCGAGGATGACGACCTTGGCGCCTTCATCGACGAAATGTCGTGCGATGGCAGCGCCAAAACCCGACGCTCCTCCGGTCACAATGGCAACCTTGTTCTTGAGACGCATGGCCAGCCTCGTCATCCATTACGAGCTGCCATCAAAGACCACCATGGCCGGCGATGCAATCGCCGGCCGTTTCGGAATCTGGTCCCTGACTAGTTGGTGATGAAATCACCGCATTTCTGGATGGCGTCGTTGGCGCCCCACGGCATGATCGGCACCGAGGACGTCGAATTTTTCGGCGATCCCTCGATCAATCGATCCGAGTAAACCATATAAACCAGCACGTTGCGCTTGGCATCGCAGCCACGCACGATCTGCATTTTCTTGAAGAACAGGGAGCGGCGCTGCCGGAACATATCTTCGCCCTGCCCGAGTTTCTTGCTGAACCGGATCGGTCCGATTTGCCGGCACGACAGCGAGATGTCCGACACCTCCTCCGCAAGCCCGAGCCAGCCCTTGTAACCGCCCTTTTCCGGCACGGTGAAATGACAGGCCACACCCTGCACCTCGGGATCGTCGATGCCATAGGTGGCAAGCTTGTCATCCGGGCTGAGCAGCTTGAACACGGTCGAGCGTCGGAAGATCAGGTCGGGCTCATCGGCGGCGTGGGCAGGCACGGCTTGGACCGACGCCAGCCCTGCGAAAAACAGGCATGCCGCATGCACGAGCCGAAGGCGGTATTTCTTGCAAATCATCGAAAGGAGGCTCCGTCGGCTTAAAAACGCCGATCCGTAGTTGGAAAAGGCGGGAATGGTGATGTGGGGAGACTTCAAGGCAGTTCAAAGGCCGACCGACCGTCCCGCCGCCGTTAATCCCCCGGCAGGAAGCCTTGGCTAAGGTCAGGCGGCACGGTGGCCCGGTCGATGAACCCTGCGGCCGCCAGACGACACTCAGACTTCAAACCAGATCGGGGATGAAGGCGTGACGTATCCAGTTTTCCTGTCCACTCCGTGTTCGGCGCGGCGCTCCTCCATGGCAGTGATGATGTTCGCCTGCACAGTCGCCGCGATCTCGCTCGGGGGGCATCCGGCGCATGCGCAAGGCCTCTGGCCGAACGAGGCGGACAGTGACTACGACTATGGCAATTACGGCCGCTATGATCGTGGCTATAACGACGATCGCGCCTACTACGGCGACGACGAACCGTACTATGAGCCGGCGCCGCGCGTCCGGCGCCCACCCCAGTATACCAAGCGCACTCATGCGCCGAAGACGCGTGCATCGGTCATTCCCGCAACCAAGCCGCAGGGGCCGATTATCATTGCGATCTCGATCAATAACCAGCACCTCAAGCTTTATGACGCGAACGGACTGTTTGCGGAGTCGCCGGTCTCGACCGGAATGCGCGGCCATTCGACGCCGATGGGCGCTTTCAGCGTCATCCAGAAAAACAAGTGGCACCGCTCGAATATCTACAGCGGCGCGCCGATGCCTTACATGCAACGTATCACCTGGTCCGGCATCGCTCTTCATGCCGGCGTGGTGCCAGGCTATCCGGCGTCTCACGGCTGCATCCGGATGCCGAACGGCTTTGCCATGAAAATGTGGGGCTGGACGCGCATGGGCGCGCGCGTCGTCATCGCGCCGGGCGACGTCACACCGGTCGATTTCGCCCATCCCAGCCTCATGACCAAGAAGCCGGTGCCGGTCGCCGTCGCACCGGAGGCCGCGCCCAAACCGGAAGACAAACCGCAACCGTCAGTCCCGCAAGCCGATAAAACCGAGATCATCAAGATCGCGACAAACGAAACAGATTCAAAGCGCGGGCTGCAGACGCTTGAACTGCGCATGAGTTGGGTCGCGGACAAGGCGGCGTCGACACCCGCTGACAATAAGGCCGATGCGCCGGTCACCGTAGCAACCACCGCGACCGACGCGACGAAACCCGCCGACTCGGCCGCGCCTGTTTCCGCCGACAGCGCTCCGCCTGCCGTCATCAAGCGCACCGGCCATGTCGCAGCTTTCATCAGCCGCAAGACCGGCCGGCTTTACGTCCGGCAGAACTTCGAACCGCTGTTCGATGTCCCCGTGACCATTACCGGCGACCGCCCGCTGGGGACGCACATTTTCACGATGCGGGCGGACAAGGAGAACCCCGGCGGCTTCCGCTGGTCGGTGGTGTCGCGGGCGGGGCCCGCCCCCCACCCCCCCCACACCAAAGCCGCCCCGACCGGGACAACAGACGAAGCGCCATCCTCCCCGTCCGAGGC
>JBQCHK010000038.1:0-70947 GCA_051954725.1 Afipia sp.
GACCACGCCCCCCCGCGTTTTCTTCCCCCCCCCCGTGGGGGGGGGGGTGGCCCGGGGTGCCCCACGCGAGCCGCGGGTGGGGTGGGGGCAGCCGAGGCGTGTCATTCCCCCACCCCGGCGCTACGCGCCGACCCTCCCCACAAGGGGGAGGGATTTCATCGGCTCCGCGCATCACATGAAGGAGGACCGTCAATTCACCAGCACCGCGCCGTCGCAGCGGATGCCGGTGACCCAGACGTCCGCCTGTCCGAGCCCGACGCCCAGCGTCTGCAACACGCTCGCCAGCAGCGCATCAACCGAATGCGTCGCCCCGCCGATGATCGACAGCACCAGCGGCGCGAGGCCGGGGACCGGCAGCGCCAGCGGCCCAAGCTGCACTGCGAGCTGCAGGTCGCCGAGCAGGCTTCCCGTCAGCGACGACGTGAACGACGTGGTGTTCACGGTCTTGCGGGTCTGGGCCTGGATGTCCGAATAGCTGAAGGTGACCGGCGTCGGCGCGGTGTTGGCCATCGTCGCGTGCGCGCGCCCCGTCACCTGCACGGCGCCGAGATCGACCAGCTTCGCCGCGCCGGGATTGGGCCTGGTGGTGAAATTGTTGAGATCGGCCGTCGTCACGTTGCCGACCCAGGCATCGATAACACCCGGCGACACACCGAGCCGCACCGTCGATGTCCCGATATCGGGATAGCCGCAACTCACCGCATCGAGCGTCGCGGTGCCCGCCGCGATCTCGACATAGACCGGCAGGTTGACCACCGACACAGTGCCGGTGCCGATCAATTTGACCTGAAGCAGCACGCGCGTCTGCGCGGTGTGAACGCTTGCGCCCTGCGTTCCCACCGTGATCCAGCTGGTGCCGACGGGGCGTTCGCCGATAGTCGCCGTGAGCGTCACCGCGGCAATCCCCGGCAGGCCGAGATTGACGGCGGCGGCGATCTGGTGCGCGCCGTTGGAAATCTGCCCCATCGCCGACAGCAGATCGAGCGCCGATACGGTCACGTCCGCTTTCGGCTTCTCACCGACGGCGAGCTTGCCGTAGGGGCCTGCGCCGAACAGCGCGCTCAGCGCGATCTTGGTCGTCGTCCCGGCCAGTGACGATGCGATGCTAGATAGCGCCGCCGTCGCCGCGCTGCTCGTATTTGCCGCCACCTGCAAGGCCGCGATCACGTCGGTCAGCTTGAGGTTGGAATTGAGCAGCGCATCGTAGGTCACGCCGGTGAGATCGACCCGGTTCGCCAGCGCCGAGAGAAAACCGAACATGTCGATCCTGGCGTCGAGCAGCGCCTGATAGTCCATCGCCGACAGCGACAGCGAAGTGCCCAGCAGCCCGCCGAGCAGCGCGTTCAGCAATCCGTCATTGACCGAGACCAGCCGCGAGCCGATCGCGAAACTCGCCATCTGCGTGGTCGCGGCAATCGCGCTGGCGTGGACATCAAAATCCGGCGAGCCGGTCAGCACCTTGCCGAAATAAAGCGGCGTTTTTGTTTTCAGCTTCACGCGCACGGCGTTGGCGGGTGTCTTCGCCGGCGTGAAACGCAGCGCGGGCGACACCGAAGCATCCGCCACGTAGACCCCGGGCTCGACGGCGACCAGAGTGTCCGGCGAGTAATTGTTTTTGACCACCGTCGCCGCAGCCGCGCGTTCGGCATGGGACAGATCGCTCGCCGCGACGATGGCGGCGAGATCGGCGGCGCTCTGGGTGCGGCGTTTGTCGGCGAAGATGGTGCCGACATCGACGCCCAGCGCCGCCATGCCGATTACCAGCAGCAGGCATCCGGCACCCATGATCGCGATATTGCCGCGCTGGTCGGCGGCGAAGCGTTTGAAGAGACCACGCATGCTCAATATCCCCCGCGCGGAATCGCGGCCATGCGAACCACCGTCGTGGGCGGCGACGGCACGAACGACGGCAGCGAATAGATGAACATGTCGGAAGCGTCGTAACGCACTGTCACCGTGAACACGTTGGCATCCGACGCCGACGTCGCGGCATCGACCGACAGGTGCGACGGATCGATCAGGATGTACGATGCCGCGTTGGTCGCGACATAGTCATTCGCCAGTTGGCTCCGTTCGCTTTCGCTGAGCCCCGCCACCGACGAGCGCGCGGCTTCGGCGGCGAGTTGCTGCACGCCATGCACCACCGCGAGATACGAGCCGAACACGACGATGCCGAACATGATGGCAAGGAACACCGGCACGATCAGCGCGAACTCGACAGCCGATGCGCCGCCGCGTGCGCGAGAAAACCGCCGGAACGTGCTGAGCTGAGCCTGGATCATGAGCCCAGTCCAACATACAACCATTAAGAGCAATTGAATCTTATAACATATTTCTGGTAGTATATATGTAGAGCATGCCCGGGCGTTTCACTTACGAGCAACGGCCGCCACTCATGCGTTCCGGTCCGGGCCTGAAACTGATAGGGTCGCCCCGCCCTGCAATCTCCTTTGCCGGAAGGAAACCGCCTTGAATATTCAGCACCCCCGTCCGCCTGTCGCGTCCCCGAACGACCTTGCCGCCTACTGGATGCCGTTCACTGCCAACCGCTCGTTCAAGCGTGCGCCGCGCATGCTCGCGGGGGCCGACGGCATGCACTACATCACATCGGACGGCCGCAAGATTCTCGACGGCGCCTCGGGCATGTGGTGCACCAACGCCGGCCACAACCGCGCGCCGATCGTCGATGCGATCCAGAAGCAGGCCGCGACCATCGACTACGCGCCGCCGTTCCAGTTCGGCCATCCGAAGGCGTTCGAGCTCGCCAGCCGCATCGCCGCGCTGGCGCCGAAGGATCTCGATCACGTGTTCTTCTGCAACTCGGGTTCGGAAGCGGTCGATACCGCGCTGAAGATCGCGCTTGCCTATCACAACGGCCGCGGCGACGCCGGCCGCACCCGCCTGATCGGCCGCGAGCGCGGCTATCACGGCGTCGGCTTCGGCGGCATTTCGGTCGGCGGCATGGTCAACAACCGCAAGATGTTCGGCACGCTGCTGACCGGCGTCGATCATCTGCCGACCACCTACGACCGCGAGAAGATGGCGTTCTCCAAGGGCGAGCCGGAATGGGGCGCGCATCTCGCCGATGAACTCGAACGCATCGTCGGCCTCCATGGCCCGAACACCATCGCTGCCGTCATCGTCGAGCCGATGGCCGGCTCGACCGGCGTGATCGTGACACCGAAGGGCTACCTGCAGAAGCTGCGCACGATCTGCGACAAACACGGCATCCTGCTGATCTTCGACGAGGTCATCACCGGTTACGGCCGTCTCGGCTACGCCTTCGCCGCCGAGCGTTACGGCGTGACGCCGGACCTCATCACATTTGCAAAGGGCGTCACCAACGGCGCGGTGCCGATGGGCGGCGTCGTGGTCCGCAACGAGATCTACGACTCCTTCATGAAGGGCCCGGACAACGCGGTCGAGCTGTTCCACGGCTACACCTATTCGGCCCACCCGCTCGCCTGCGCCGCCGGCATCGCCACCCTCGATCTTTATCGTGAGGAAGGCCTGTTCGAGCGCGCCCGTGCGCTGGAGCCGAAATGGGCCGACGCGGTGATGGACCTGCGCAAGGAGCCGAACGTCGTCGATATCCGCACCGTCGGCCTGGTCGTCGGCATCGATCTCGCTCCTGGCAAGGACGGCGTCGGCGCGCGCGGTTATGCGGCCCTCGACAGCGCCTTCCACGACCACGACATCATGGTCCGCGTCGCCGCCGACACCATTTGCCTCACGCCGCCGCTGATCGTCAGCGAGGCGCAGATCGGCGAGATGGTCGACAAGGTCGCCAAGGTGATCCGCGCGGTGGCGTGACGATCGCAACTCCAAACCTCTCCCGTTGACGGGGGGAGGTCGGCGCATCGCGCCGGGTGAGGGGCCGTTTCACAACGCGGTCCCTTACCCCGGCCCTCTCCCCGCAGGCGGGAGAGGGAGCCGATCCATCCACAGGGCTTGTTTCGCCCCGAATCAGCGTTTGGTGCTAGTCTGCCGGTCGTTTGACGGGGCCGGACTGACTGGATGATTCGCATATCGACGATTTTCATCGCCATCTGCATGGTGCTGATCGCAGCGTCGCTTGGCCTCGTCGTGTATTCGGTGGCGGGATTGACCGTCCAGGAATCCGGCCTGATCGCGCTGGCAGCGCTGACTTTCCTCATCCTTTATCACGCGGTGGCGCTGCGGCTGCGCGACCGCGCCAATGTCGGCAACCAGATCGCCGACCTGTCGCGCGGCACCGCCGACCTCGCCCGTCAGGTCACCGAATACGGCCGCCGCCTCGGCACCATCGAAACCCGGCTCAACGCCATCGCCGAGTCCGGCGGGCAGGACAAGATCCGCACCCTGACCGGCGAGATCGGCGAACTCGGCCTGCTGGTGAAACACCTCGCCGACCAGCTCGCCGCCCATGATGCGCTCCTGTCCGGGGCGCTGGATTCGATCGAATCCGCCCCATCGTCGCCACCCTCCGTCCATGCGGATAATGCGACCGTTCCGCGACAGGCGGAAACGGCTCATGACATGGCACGCCGCCCGGCCGATCCGGCGCCGACGCAGCCGCAGGTCGCTCCGGTGATGCCGCCGGTCGGCGCGAACGAAGCCCAGATCGTCTCCGCGGTGAAGACCGCCATCGCCGCCAACCGCATCGATCTCTACCTGCAGCCGATGGTGACGCTGCCCCAGCGCAAGGTGCGGTTCTACGAGGCGGTGTCGCGGTTGCGCGACGAGAACGACACGATCCTGCCTGCCGCCGATTTCATCGGCCCCGCCGAATCCGCCGGGCTGATGGGACAGATCGATTTCATGATCCTGTTCCGCTGCGTGCAGGTGCTGCGCCGCCTGATGGTCCGCAGCAAGGACGTCGGCGTGTTCTGCAACATCTCCGCGGCAACGCTCGGCAACGCGCAGGTGTTCGCGCAGTGCCTCGACTTCCTCGAAGCCAACCGCGTGCTCGCTCCGTCGCTGATCCTCGAGTTCAAGCAGGACACCTTCCGCCATCTCGGCCCGCTTCACAGCGAGCATCTCGGCAAGCTGGCGCAACTCGGCTACCGCTTCTCGATCGACAACGTCAGCGACCTGCGGATCGATGGCCGCGATCTCGCCGACCGCGGCGTCGGATTCATCAAGGTGCCGGCGGCGCTGCTGCTCGACGCACAGCCTGCCGCGGCCGACATCCACGCCGCGGACCTGTGCAACCTGCTGCGGCGGTTCGGCATCGAGCTGATCGCGGAGAAGATCGAGGGCGAGCGGGCCGTGGTCGATCTGCTCGACTACGATGTCAGCCTCGGCCAGGGCTTCCTGTTCTCGGCGCCGCGCCCGCTCCGCCCCGAGGCGACGGCCCCCGCCACAACGGGAACCGCCACGGCAGCCGCTTCCACGGCGGCGCGGGGCATGGTATCGGGCGCGCTCAACGCCACCACGGACGCCGGCCGCCTGACCGGCAACGCCGCGCTGGTCCGCCGCGCGGCCCAAAGCTGACTGGTTCCTCCGCCAATGACCACCTTGAAGTTCGTCGACAACCTGCGTGACCTCACGCACGGCGTGGATGTCATCATCAGCGACATCTGGGGCGTCATCCACGACGGCCTCAAGGGTTTTCCCGAAGCCTGCCACGCGCTGCAGAGTTTCCGCGAACAGGGCGGCACCGTGATCATGCTGACCAACGCGCCGCGCCCGGCCGACTCGGTGCAGCGCCAGTTGCGCCGCATGGACATTTCCGACGAGACCTACGACGCCATCGTCTCGTCCGGTGATCTTGCCCGCAACTATGTCGCCGCGCGGCTCGACCAGACCGTGTGCCAGATCGGCCCCGGCCGCGACGTTCCGATCTATCGCGGGCTCGATGTCAAATTCGCGCCGCTGGAGAGCGCCGACTACATCGTCTGCACCGGCCCGGTGAACGACGAGGTCGAGACCGAGGAAGACTATCGCGAGATGATGGAGAAGGCGCGCGATCGCGGCCTCACCTTCATCTGCGCCAACCCCGACATCGTCGTCGAGCGCGGCGATCGGCTCATCACCTGCGCCGGCGCCATCGCCGAACTCTATCGCGACCTTGGCGGCGAGGTGATTTTCTACGGCAAGCCACATCCGCCGGCCTATGAGCGCGCGATGGAACTGGCGGCCGCCAAGCGCGGCGGCCCGACGCCGCGCGAGCGCATGCTGGCGATCGGCGACTCGGTGCGCACCGATCTCACCGGCGCCAACACCATGGGCCTCGACTGCGTGTTCGTCACCCGCGGCATCCACGCCGCCGAATTCGACGGCGTCGACTACGCCGACGATTTCCAGGTGCGCCGCCTGTTCGGCGAAGCCAAGCCGCCGAAAGTGCTGATGCACAGCGTGAGGTGGTGAGCGTTTGATGGATGCGCGGGTCAAGCCCGCGCATGACGCATCTGCTGTCTGGAATCCGATCTCACCACTATCGCGAAATCGTCATGGCCGGGCTTGACCCGGCCATCCACGCCTTTGCTGCCAATCTCAGAAAAGACGTGGGTCACCGGGACAAGCCCGGTGATGACGGTCTTTGTATCGGGAAGATTGTGCGTTTCATTCGATATCGTCCCGGCGCACGCCAGGACCCATACGCCCCGGCTCCCAGGTCTTATTGTTGAGGTCGCAACACAGTCAGCGTGCACATGCATACCAACACACTCTGTGACTATGGGTCCCGGCGTTCGCCGGGACGACGCGGAGATATTCAACCTCCCACAGAACGCGGCAACTCTTTCTCCACCCTCCCTTTTGTGGGGAGGGATTCAACACACCCCAAAAACCAAAACGCCCGGCACAAGGCCGGGCGTTTGAAAACTCGGATCGTTCACTGAACTTGCGCGGCGCGGCGACCACAAGGCGCCGACGCCGTGCGCCAGGCTTACGCCGGCGCGTGATCGGGGAACACCGCCTCGATCTTGGTCTTGAGCGTCGCGGCGTTGAACGGCTTGACGATGTAGTTGTTCACGCCGGCCTTCTTGGCGGCGATGACGTTCTCGGTCTTCGATTCCGCCGTGATCATGATGAAAGGCGTGGTGGCGAGGTTGGGATCGCTGCGCACTTCCTTGAGCAGGTCGTAGCCGGTCATCGGCTCCATGTTCCAGTCGGAAATCACCAGGCCGTACTTCTTGCCGCGCATCTTGTTCAGCGCCGCCGAACCGTCGCTGGCGTCGTCGATATTCTCGAAACCGAGCTGCTTGAGAAGATTACGGATGATGCGGATCATGGTGTTGTAGTCGTCCACCACGAGAACCGGCATCGACAGATCCATCGCCATCGCATTAACCCCTTCGGCGCACCGCTTTCGGCGGGCGCTCCTCGAAAAAACTGATGTTCGCGCCTTAAGTCCCAGCCCCTTGGGGGGGCAGCTTCTGCTCCCGAGGGTGCCGCAACAGGTAGCAGCGGCGCTTAAACAGCCAGTTAATCGGCTTCCTCAACATGAATGTTTCGCGGCGGGACCATGCCGCCCGACGGGTTGACTTCCGCACCCGCACACCGTCACGTCGTAATGAGAGCCCGTTCCCAAGCCATTTTTCGAGCATGACATCTTCGTTTACCGTAATCCGCGATGACACCCCGCCAGCCGCGATCCCGCGCGGCGCCGTTGTGGCGCTGGGCAATTTCGACGGCGTTCACCTCGGCCATCGCGCCGTGATCGCCGCCGCGCTCGACATGGCGCGCAAGGATGGCCGCCCGGCGCTGGCGGTGACCTTCGAACCGCACCCGCGCACCTTCTTCAGCCCCAACACCCCGCAGTTCAAGCTGACCTCGCTCGACGACAAGCTGCGCCTTCTGGCGGCGACCGGGCTCAAGGGCGCGGTGGTGATGACCTTCGACGCCGCCCGGGCCCGCACCACGGCGATGGATTTCATTAACCACGATCTGCTCGGCCGCCTCGGCATCACCGGCATTTCGGTCGGCTACGATTTCCACTTCGGCAAGGGCCGCGCCGGCTCGCCGGCGCTGCTCGCGGAAAAGGGCAAGGAGCTCGGTTTCGGCGTCCACATCCAGTCCCATGTCGATGCCGACGGCATGAGCGTGTCCTCGACCGAAATCCGCAACGCGCTGGGTCAGGGCCTGATCGACGAAGCGAGCGCCCTGCTCGGCTATCCGTGGTTCATCTCCGGCGAAGTGGTCCATGGCGAGAAGCGCGGCCGCGATCTCGGCTATCCCACCGCCAACATCCGGCTCGATCCGGCCTGCGGGCTGCGCCACGGCATCTACGCGGTGCGGGCCGCGCGCGCCGACGGCACGCGGATCGATGGCGTGGCGAGCTTCGGCCGCCGCCCGACCTTCGACAACGGCGCTCCGCTGCTCGAAGTGTTCCTGTTCGATTTCAAGGGTGATCTTTACGGCGAACGGCTCGATGTCGCCTTCATCGCCTTCATTCGCGACGAGGAAAAATTCGACTCGCTCGATGCGCTGATCAGGCAGATGGACGACGACTCGGCCCGCGCCCGCGCCGCGCTCGCTGCGGCTCCCGATGCGTTTCCCAAGCTCGGCAAGGTGGGATGATCGGGACCGAGAAAGAGAAAATGCTCGCGGGCGAACTCTATCGTCCGGACGATCCCGAGATCATCGCCGATCAGGCCGCCGCGGCACAATGGATGGCGCGCTACAACGCCGCCGCCGGTTCAGCGCCCGAGGCGCTGCGCGAACTGCTTGCCGAACGGCTCGGCGCGGTGGGTGCGAACGTGCTGGTCCGCCCGCCATTCTTCTGCGACTACGGCACCAACATCTCCCTCGGCAACGGCGTGTTCCTGAATTTCAACTGCGTGATCCTCGACGTGGTCGAGGTCGCGATCGGCGATCGCACCCAGATCGGCCCGGCGGTGCAGATCTACGCGGCCGATCATCCGCGCGATGCGGCGACCCGGCGCAGCGGGCTCGAGTTCGGCCGTCCGGTGCGGATCGGCAACGACGTGTGGATCGGCGGCGGCAGTATCGTCCTTCCCGGCGTCACCATCGGCGACGGCGCGGTGATCGGCGCCGGCAGCGTGGTGACGCGCGACGTGCCAGCCGGGACGACGGTGGCCGGCAATCCGGCGCGGGCGATCGGGACAAGGGGCTGAAGCGCTTCGGAAGTGCCGGCAATCAACAATGCGTCATGGCCGGGCTTGACCCGGCCATCCACGTCTTTGCCGCCATTCGAAAGGAAGACGTGGATCACCGGGACAAGCCCGGTGATGACCAGGTAGCTGTACCGCGTCCGGACACGGCGAAATGGTGATCTGCCCCGCCCATCCGGCGCTTTGCGATCCGCCCACCGCCTGCTATTGAAGGCCGCATGTCCGCGTGGCGCTCCATCAACAGCATTAGCGGCCCGGCTTCCGCCTGAGCCCTGGCTCGGCGCAAGACCGGGACGTCTTTCGTTTCATCGCGATCCATCGCGTTTTCAGCGCCATTTAGCCAGCCAGAGTTTCCATGTCCGACACGACGCAAAAATCCGACGCCCCCGACTATTCCAAGACCCTCTATTTGCCGCAGACGGACTTCCCGATGCGCGCCGGCCTGCCGCAGCAGGAGCCGAAAATCCTCGCCCGCTGGAACGAGATCGGCCTCTACGGCCAGTTGCGCGACACCGCGAGGGGGCGGCCGAAATTCGTGCTGCACGACGGCCCGCCCTACGCCAACGGCAACATCCATATCGGCCACGCGCTGAACAAGATCCTGAAGGACCTCGTGACCAAGAGCCAGCAGATGCTCGGCCACGACTCCAACTACGTGCCGGGCTGGGACTGCCACGGCCTGCCGATCGAATGGAAGATCGAGGAAGAGAATTATCGCTCCAAGGGCAAGCCGAAGCCGGACCTGAAGAACTCCGCCGCCATGCTCGCCTTCCGCCGCGAGTGCCGTGCCTATGCCGAGCACTGGCTGGGCGTCCAGCGCGAGGAATTCAAGCGGCTGGGGGTGATCGGCGACTGGGATCATCCCTACACCACCATGAGCTATCCGGCGGAAGCGCAGATCGCGCGCGAACTGATGAAGTTCGCCGCCAACGGCACGCTCTATCGCGGCTCCAAGCCGGTGATGTGGAGCGTGGTCGAAAAGACCGCGCTCGCCGAAGCGGAGGTGGAATATGAGGATCACACCAGCGATACGGTGTGGGTGAAGTTTCCGGTCAACGCCGCGCATGGGCGGCTGGCCAACGCCTCGGTGGTGATCTGGACCACCACGCCGTGGACGCTGCCGGGCAACCGCGCCATCAGCTTCTCGCCGAAGATCGCCTACGGTCTCTACAAGGTCACCGATGCGCCCGCCGACAACTGGGCCAAAACCGGCGACCTTCTGATCCTCGCCGACAAGCTGGCGGAAGATGTGTTCAAGCAGGCGCGCGTCACCGCGTTCGAAAAGGTCGGCGACGTGTCCGCCGACATTCTCGACGCGATCGAGTGTTTGCATCCGCTCAAGGGTTATGAAGGCGGCTACGAGTTCACCGTGCCGCTGCTGCCCGGCGATCACGTCACCGACGACACCGGCACCGGCTTCGTCCACACCGCGCCGGGCCACGGCCGCGAGGACTTCGACATCTGGATGCACAATGCGCGCGATCTCGAAGCGCGCGGCATCTCGAGCGCGATCCCCTACACCGTCGACGCGGATGGCGCGCTGACCACGCAGGCCCCGGGCTTCACCGGCCGCCGCGTCATCACCGACAAGGGCGAGAAGGGCGACGCCAACGAGAGCGTCATCAAGGCGCTGGTCGAGCGCGGCATGCTGCTCGCGCGCGGCCGCCTCAAGCATCAATATCCGCACTCGTGGCGCTCCAAGAAGCCGGTGATCTTCCGCAACACGCCGCAGTGGTTCATCGCGATGGACAAGGATATTCTGGACGCCCCGGCCAGGGCCGGAGCTACGGACATCGCAACCAACGGCACTGCGAAGAAAGGCGACACGCTGCGTCATCGCGCGCTCGAAGCCATCAAGGTGACGCGCTGGGTGCCGGAGCAGGGCCAAAACCGCATCACCGGCATGATCGCCGGCCGTCCCGACTGGGTAATCTCGCGCCAGCGCGCCTGGGGCGTGCCGATCACCGTGTTCGTGCGCGAGACCGGCGACGGCTCCGCCGAGATCCTGCAGGACGATGCGGTGAACAAGCGCATCGCCGATGCGTTCGAGCAGGAAGGCGCCGACGCCTGGTACGCCGAGGGCGCGCGCGACCGTTTCCTCGCCTCGCGCGCCAACGAAGACTGGACCAAGGTCGACGACGTGCTCGACGTCTGGTTCGATTCCGGTTCGACCCACGCCTTCGTGCTCGAAGACGCCAAGCACTTCCCCGGCCTTGCCGGCATCAGGCGCAAGGTCGATGGCGGCGAAGATACCGTGATGTATCTCGAAGGCTCGGACCAGCATCGCGGCTGGTTTCATTCCTCGCTGCTGGAAAGCTGCGGCACCCGCGGCCGCGCGCCCTATGACGTGGTGCTGACCCACGGCTTCACCCTCGACGAGAACGGCCGCAAGATGTCCAAGTCCCTGGGCAACACGGTCGAGCCGCAGAAGGTGATGGCGCAGTCCGGCGCGGACATTTTGCGCCTGTGGGTCGCGGCGACGGATTATTCCGACGACCAGCGCATCGGCCCCGAGATCCTCAAGAACACCATCGAGACGTATCGGAAACTTCGGAACACCATCCGCTGGATGCTCGGCAGCCTCGCGCATTTCCATGACGCCGATCGCGTGAAAGCCGACGACATGCCCGAGCTCGAGCGGCTGATGCTGCACAAGCTTACCGAGGTCGACGGCATCGTGCGGCAGGCCTATGCCGATTTCGACTACAAGACCGTGGTGGCGACGCTCGCCGCGTTCATGAACTCGGAATTGTCGGCGTTCTACTTCGACGTGCGCAAGGACACGCTGTATTGCGATCCGCCGTCGTCGGTGGCGCGCAAGGCGGCGCTGACGGTGATCGACTATCTGTTCCGCTGCATCGTCACCTGGCTCGCGCCGATCCTGTCGTTCACCGCGGAAGAAGCCTGGCTGTCGCGTTACGGCAATGAATCGAAGTCGGTGCACCTCGAACTGTTCCAGAGCGTGCTGCCGGCCTGGCGCAACGACGCGCTGGCGCAGAAGTGGGACGTCATCCGCGCGGTGCGCAGCGTCGTCACCGGCGCGCTGGAGATCGAACGCGCCGCCAAGCGCATCGGCTCCTCGCTCGAAGCCTCGCCGGTGATCTACGTGGCGAAGGACTACGCGCCGAACCTGATCGACGTCGATTTCGCCGAAGTGTGCATCACCTCCAATGCCGAAGTGCATCTGCTGCGCGACGGCGAGGAGCCGCCGGCGGACGCGTTCCGGCTGGGTGAGGTCCCGGGCGTCGGCGTCGTGGTCGAAAAAGCGGTCGGCACCAAATGCGCGCGGTCGTGGAAGATCCTGCCGACGGTGGGTGAGGACCCCGACTATCCCGGCGTCACTCCGCGCGACGCGCAGGCGCTGCGCGAATGGAAGGCGCTGGGGCAAGGCGCGCATTGAACGCGGGATTCCTGCAAGTCGTCATGGCCGGGCCTGTCCCGGCCATCCACGTCTTGGGGCTGCGACAAGAAGACGTGGATGCCCGGCACGCAGACAAGTTTACGCAGTCTGCGACTGCTATGGCCGGGCATGACGAACGATATATCCTGCCACCGTAACGAGCGATTCCATGTCCCCCCTGTTCCGCTCCGGATTGATCGCAGCCCTCGTCGCCCTGATCGCAGACCAGGCCTCGAAGCTGTGGCTGCTTCACGTTTTCGACATCGGCCGGCGCGGGGCGGTCAGCGTCACCCCGTTTTTCGACGTCGTGCTGGCTTGGAACACCGGCATCAGCTACGGCTGGTTCCAGAGCACCAGCGCCATGGGCCAGGCCATCCTGCTGGCCATCAAGGTGGTGGCGGTCATCCTGCTGGCGGTGTGGATGGCGCGGTCCCACAGCCGGCTGGCGGTGATCGGGCTCGGGCTGATCATCGGCGGGGCGATCGGAAACGGGATCGACCGCCTGCTTTACGGCGCGGTGGTCGATTTTGCCCTCCTCCACGCCGAAATCGCCGGAAAAACCTACAATTGGTATGTGTTTAACCTCGCCGACGTGGCTATCGTTGCCGGGGTGATCGGCCTGCTGTATGACTCTTTCGTAACGCCGGACGCCGCAAAAACGCCCTGATAACAACCCAATACCCGGGAGCCGGACGGGCATGCCGGGTGAGAGTTGCGAACGGGCAAGGGTTTGTGAAAGCCCGCTGGCCCGGCGGGTATCCGGAACCGCCAATCGGGATGGACCAATCGGGATGACTGCGATGCGCGTGACCACAATCGACCGATCTCCGCTGCCGAAGCGCGCCGTGCGCCTTGCCGCCGTCATGGTCGGCATCGGCCTGATGATGTCGGCGACAATCGCCCGCGCCCAGGACGACGACGAGCAGCCCGAGGAAAGCTTCGAGCAGGGCCTGATCCACAACATCATGCGCGGCATCGGCGGCAAGTCGATCGAGGATTCCTCGATCAACTATCGCGAACGCTCGCCGCTGGTGATCCCCTCCAACGTCAACGCCCTGCCGCCGCCGGAAGCCAAGCACGCCCCGCTCGCGCCGAACTGGCCGAAGGACCCCGACGAGATCGCCCGCAAGGAAGCGATCGAGGCCAATCGCAAGCCGGTCCAGAGCGTATACGAGGCCTCGCGGCCGCTGTCGCCGAGCGAACTCAACATCAAGCCATCGCGCAAGAAGCGGCGCACCGCCGACACCGGCCCCGATGAATCGCGGACCTACAGCAATCATCTGTTGAGCCCGAGCCAGCTCGGCTTCACCAACAGCATGTTCTCGAAAGTGTTCGGCGGCACCAGCACCGAGACCAAGCCCTTCACCGGCGAGCCGGACCGCGACAGCCTGACCGAACCGCCGAAGGGCTACCAGACGCCGTCGCCGAACTTCGCCTATGGCAGCGGCCCGCTGAAACCGTTGCACGGCGAATACAACCCGGCAGCGGGCAAATACGGCGACCAGTGAGCCACCCCCGCCGGTGACGCCGGCGCGGCCGGGCGCAGCATGACCGCCGTTCTCACGTGCGCGCTCGCGCGCACCGTTCCGATGGAGCCGACAGGCCACTCATGATTTCCGCTCGTCCCGTCTCGCGCCGCGCCGTGCTCGGCACGCTGCTCGCCACCACCGCCCTCGGCGCCACGCCGCTTCGCGTCGCGCTGGCCGACACCGCTCCGGCGGCCGGCAAGGCCAGCACCTTCACCCTCGACAACGGCCTCCAGGTCGTGGTGATCCCCGATCACCGTACGCCGGTGGCGACCCAGATGGTCTGGTACAAGGTCGGCTCGGCGGATGAGACGCCCGGCAAATCCGGCCTCGCCCATTTCCTCGAACACCTGATGTTCAAGGGCACCAGGGCGCATCCGCCCGGCGAGTTCTCGCAAACCGTGGTGCGCTCCGGCGGTAACGAAAACGCCTTCACCTCGCGCGACTACACCGCCTATTACCAGAGCGTGCCGCGCGACAAGCTCGAAACCATGATCGGCTTCGAGGCCGACCGCATGACCGGCCTCGTGCTCAAGGACGAGAACGTGCTGCCCGAGCGCGACGTGGTGCTCGAGGAATACAACATGCGCGTCGCCAACAGCCCCGAGGCGCGGCTCGGCGAACAGATCATGGCGGCGCTCTATCTCAACAGCCCCTATGGCCGCCCGGTGATCGGCTGGCGCTCGGAGATCGAGAAACTCAACCGCGAGGACGCGCTAGCGTTCTACAAGCGCTTCTATGCGCCGAACAACGCGACGCTGGTGATCGCCGGCGACGTCACCGTGCAGGACATCCGCCCGATCGTGGAAGCGACCTACGGCAAGATCGCGCCGCAGCCCGGCATTCCCGCCAAGCGCATCCGTCCGCAGGAGCCGTCGCCCGCCGGCCCGCGCACCGTCACCCTTGCCGATCCGCGCGTCGAGCAGCCGAGCGTGCAGCGCTATTACCTCGTCCCGTCGGCGATCACCGCCGCGGATGGCGAGAGCGAGGCGCTGGAAGTGCTGGCGCAACTGCTCGGCGGCGGCAGCAACTCCTATCTTTATCGCGCGCTGGTGGTGGACAAGCCGCTCGCGGTCAGCGCCGGCGCCTGGTACCAGGGCACGGCGATCGATGCGACGCAGTTCGGCGTCACCGCCTCGCCGAAACCCGGCGTCGCCTTCGCGCAGATCGAACAGGTGCTCGATGCCGTGATCGCGGGCGTCGCCGGCAATCCGATCCCCGCCGAGGACCTCGAACGGGTCAAGACACAGCTCATCGCCGAATCCGTCTATGCCCGCGACAGCCAGACCACGCTGGCGCGCTGGTACGGCGGCGCCATCACCGTCGGCCTCACCGTGGAAAACATCCAGAGCTGGCCGGACCGCATTCGCGCCGTCACCGCGCAGCAGGTCAGCGACGCCGCGAAGACCTGGCTCACCGCCAAGCGGTCGGTCACCGGCTATCTGATCAAGGACGAAACGCACAAGCGCGAGGAGAAACGTTCGTGACCCTTGGCCGTTTCACGCGCCGCGCGACCCTCGGCGCGCTTGCCGCCACCGCCGTTCTCGGCGCCCTGAATCTCGCGCCGACGCCGGCCCGCGCCGCCACCAACATCCAGCGCGTGGTCTCGCCCGGCGGCATCGAGGCGTGGTTCGTGCAGGACGCCACCGTGCCGCTGGTGGCGATCCAGTTCGCCTTCACCGGCGGCAGCGCGCAGGACCCCGCCGACAAGCCCGGCGTCGCCAACTTCGCCGCCAGCATGCTCGACGAAGGCGCGGGCGACCTCGATTCCAAGGCCTATCACGAGCGCCTCGAGCGCCGCGCCATCCAGTTCAACGTCAATGTCAGCCGCGATTACGTGCGCGGCTCGCTGCGAATGCTCAAGGAGAACAGCGACGAGGCTTTCGACCTGCTGCGCCTCGCGCTGACCTCGCCGCGCTTCGACGACGAGCCGATGACGCGCATCCGCTCGCAACTCGTCTCGATCGTGCGCCGCGCCTCGACCAATCCGAACTCGATCGCAAACCGCGAATTCTGGGCCAACGCCTATCCGGGCCATCCCTACGCCCATAATTCCACCGGCACTCTCGACAGCCTGCCGAAAATCGAAGCCGCCGATCTCAGGACTTATACCGGGCGCGTTTTCGCCCGCGACAATCTCAAGATCGCGGTGGTCGGCGACATCGATGCCGCCCATGTCGGCAAGCTGCTCGATCTCGCATTCGGCAAGCTGCCCGCGAAGGCGCAGCTCACGCCGGTGCCCGACGCCGATTTCGTCAAGACCCCGAAGCAGGTGTTCCTGCCGCTCGACGTGCCGCAGACCGCGATCATGTTCGGCGGCGCCGGGATCAAGCGCGACGATCCGGATTTCATGGCGGCCTATATCGTCAACCACATCCTCGGCGGCGGCTCGCTGTCGGGACGGCTCTATCACGAAGTGCGGGAGAAGCGCGGCCTCGCCTATTCGGTGTCGCAAGCGCTGTCGTGGATGAACCATGCCAACCAGTTCATCGGCGCCACCGCGACGCGCACGGACAAGGCCGAAGAAGCGATTGCGACCATCGCGGGTGAATTGAAGCGCATGGCCGAGCAAGGCCCGACCCAGCAGGAACTCGACAGCGCCAAGTCCTATCTCAAGGGCGCGCAGATGCTGTCGCTGGATTCCTCCACCAAGATCGCCGGCGCGCTGGTGCAGTATCAGCTCGACAACCTCGGCATCGACTACATCCAGCGCCGCCCCGCGATCATCGATGCGGTGACGCTCGACGACGCCAAACGGGTGGCGAAGCGGATCTGGGGCAACGGCATCCTGTCGGTCAGCGTCGGCCGCGCGGCGCAGGCGACCGCACAGACCACGCCGGCGACGCCTCCGGCCAAGGTGCAGAACTAGCAAACTGGCGGGGCGCAGCGATGGTGTTTCGATTGCTGTTCGAGCAGGAGGCGGAGAAAGCCGCCGCCGCGAAAGCGGCGAAGGAGGCGGCGGAAGCGGCCGGCAAGCCAGCGGCATCGGCTGACGCATCGGGCGATGCCGCGCCGTCTTCAGGCACGCCTGATCGCGACGCCGCTCCCGCGCGCAAATCTCCGGCAAATGAGTAAGATGGCGCCGTGATTCCCGATGTCCGGGAATCCCTGAGCCGGTGCCTGAGATGCTGCGGATCACCCGCACTATCGTCCTCGACGAGAACGACCTCGACATCCAGTTCGTCCGCGCCTCGGGGCCGGGCGGGCAGAACGTCAACAAGCTCTCGACGGCGGCGCAACTGCGCTGCGACACCACCCGCATCGACATGCCGGACGACATGCGCGCGCGGCTCGCCACCCTCGCCGGACAGCGCATGACGCGCGACGGCGTGATCGTGATTCACGCGCAGAAATTCCGCACCCAGGAGCGCAACCGCGCCGATGGCATCGAGCGCCTGGCCGCGCTGTTGCGCGAAGCCGCCGAACGCCCCAAGCCGCGCCGCGCGACGCGACCGACGCTCGGCTCCAAGATGCGCCGCCTCGAAGGCAAGAAGCGCCGCGCCGATGTGAAGGCACGCCGCGGCGGGCGGTTCGACGATTGAGAATGCCGACAGCCGCAAGATCGCTTGCCCCGGATGCATCGCGGCGGTCGACGTCGTGATGCGAAACTGATCCGGGGCCGTTCCACACTCTGTTTCTGGAAAGGTCCCGGATCAGCCGAGCGGCCTTTCATGCCGCACCGCGTCCGGAACACGGTTCTTTCAGCAAACTCCTTCCCCTCTCCCACAAGGGAAGAGGGGAAGAAAAGGAGACGGCCGACTCAGCGCTTCATGCCGCCCGTGGCGCTACCGCCGACACCGGCCTTGCCGCTGGCGGCGCCATGCGTGGCCGTTCCGGCCGCACCGCTTCCCACCGTGCCTTTCGCGCCGGACTGCACGCCGGCGCTGCCCGGCCGGGTCTGGACACCGCTGCCGACATGAGCGCCACCGGACGTTCCGGCCGGCCCGGTCACTGCCGCGCCACCGCGAACCTGCGATCCCGATGATGCGCCTTGCGCCAGCACCGGGCCGGCGAGCAGAGCGGAAGCGGCCAGCGCGATGGCAGAGGTCTTGATGAGCTTCATGCAGTTCTCCTTAAGCTCGCGCGACGCGGCTCCGTGATGCGCGCCGCCGCCGTGGTGGGGCCGGTCGTCGCGGAATTCATATCGCGAGCGGCGCAGGCCACATGCAAACTGCGTCGTGTGACGAGTATTCGCGCATTGTGAGGTCATTCCGCGAAATCTTCGCCACATCGCCATCGCATATGGGGCGCGCTCTTCACCCTCCTCAACTCCTTCGTCCCGTTCTTACGGGCACCCCCTCATGGTGAGGAGCCGCGCGCAGCAAGGCGTCTCAAACCATGAGCCATACGCCTCGGCATCATCCTTCGAGACGCGCGCAAACGCGCGCTCCTCAGGATGAGGAACCAGCACGACGTTTCCGCGCGGATGGGCAGAGGCGAAACAACAGTGATTTCAGCGCGACGTGGCCTCCCCTTCCCCGCCAAAACTTCCTAAATTGGCGCCTCCTTCACGAGTCGCGAAAATCCATGCCCGTCCGCCAGTTGCCCGAACAGATCGTCAACCGCATCGCCGCAGGCGAAGTGGTGGAACGGCCTGCGAGCGCGGTGAAGGAACTGGTGGAGAACGCCATCGACGCCGGCGCGACGCGGATCGACGTCTTCACCGAAGGCGGCGGGCGGCGGCGCATCGCCATCACCGACGATGGCGGCGGCATGACCCGCGGCGATCTTGCGCTGGCGGTGGATCGTCACGCCACCTCGAAACTCGACGACGAGGATTTGCTGCGCATCCGCACGCTGGGCTTTCGCGGCGAAGCGCTGCCCTCGATCGGCGCGGTGGCGCGGCTGGCCATCACCACGCGCCACGCGAGCGAGCCGCATGCCTGGGCGATCAATGTCGACGGCGGCGCCAAATCCGAGATCGTTCCGGCGGCGCTCTCAAGCGGCACCCGCGTCGAGGTCGGCGACCTGTTCTACGCAACCCCGGCGCGGCTGAAATTCCTCAAGACCGACCGCACCGAAGCGGAGGCGATCCGCGAGGTGGTGCGCCGTCTCGCCATGGCGCGGCAGGATATTGCCTTTTCATTGGCGGGCGAGGAGCGCGCGCCGGTGACCTGGGCGGCGGCGCTGCCCGGCGCGCCGGGACGACTGACGCGGCTCGGCGATATTCTGGGCGCGGATTTTCGCGCCAACGCCATCGAAGTGCGATCCGAGCGCGAGGGCGTCATCGTCGAGGGCTTCGCCGCCCCGCCCTCGCTGACCAAGGCCAACGCGCTCGGGCAATATCTGTTCGTCAACAACCGTCCGGTGCGCGACAAGCTCATTCTCGGCGCGGTGCGCGCCGCCTACTCCGATTATCTGCCGCGCGATCGCCATCCGGTGGTGGCGCTGTTCGTCACCCTCGACACCCAGGAGGTCGACGCCAACGTCCATCCGGCCAAGACCGAGGTGCGCTTCCGCAACGCCGGCCTTGTGCGCGCGCTGATCATCCACGCGCTGAAGGAGGGCCTTGCCCGCGAAGGCCGCCGCACGGCGGCGAACTCCGGCGGCGCGGCGATCATGGCGTTCAGCTCCGGCAACCCGTTGCCGCGGGGCGGCTTCAGCGGCGGCTGGGACTGGCAGCGCTCGCCGAACGCGCCGGTGACGCCCGCACCGTCATACGATGGCGCGACGGCGCCTGCGTTTTCCGCGAACGTGTTCGCCGAAGCAGCGCAGGCCGCGTTCGACACCGGCGCGCCGTCGGCGGATGTGCGCTTCAACGACACGCCCGCGCCCGACCTGCTCGACCGCCCGCTCGGCGCGGCGCGCACGCAGATTCACGAAACCTATATCGTGTCGCAGACCCGCGACGGGCTGGTGGTGACCGACCAGCACGCCGCCCACGAGCGCATCGTCTACGAGCGGCTGAAAGCATCGATGGCGCGCGACGGCGTGCAGCGCCAGATGCTTTTGATCCCCGAGATCGTCGAGATGGACGAGGCGACGGTGGAGAAGCTGGTGGCGCGCGCCGATGAGCTGGAAAAATTCGGCCTCGTGATCGAATCCTTCGGCCCCGGCGCGGTGGCGGTGCGCGAAACGCCGTCGCTGCTCGGCAAGGCCAACGCGGCGGGCCTCCTGCGCGACCTCGCCGAACACATGGCGGAATGGGACGAAGCGCTGCCGCTGGAACGGCGGCTTCTCCATGTCGCCGCGACCATGGCCTGCCATGGCTCGGTGCGCGCCGGCCGCATCCTCAAGCCCGAGGAAATGAATGCGCTCTTGCGCGAGATGGAAGCGACGCCGAATTCCGGCCAGTGCAACCACGGCCGCCCGACCTATGTCGAACTGAAACTTGCCGACATCGAGAAGCTGTTCGGGCGGAGGTAGGAACTGTTCTGTCATTGCCGGGCTTGACCCGGCAATCCATCATCACTTCAAGAATTTGTTTTGATGGATGCGCGGGTCAAGCCCGCGCATGACCATTCAGGTCAAGCCGCCACCCGCAAAAACACGAACTCCGTGTCGTCATAAGCGCGGCGCTCGAGTTCATCGTAGCCCTCCGGCACGGCGAACGCCGCCGCCTTCGATTCTTCGACCACCACCAGCGCGTCGGGCGCGAGCCACTGCCCCTCGCGCAGCGACGCCAGCGCCTCTCGCGCCAGCCCCTGCCCGTAAGGCGGATCGAGAAACACCAGCGAGAACGGCTCCATCGGATGACACGGGCCGAGACGGGTCGCATCGCGGCGATAGACCTTGGTCACGCCGCCCAGCCCGAGCGCCTCGACGTTGTTGCGCAGCAGCGCCCGCGCCTCCGCGCCATTGTCGACGAACAGCGTGAACGCCGCGCCGCGCGAGATCGCCTCGATGCCAAGCGCGCCGGTGCCGGCGAACAGATCGAGCACCCGCGCCTCGTCGACCGGGTTTTCGTAGGCGTGCATCAGGATGTTGAACAGCGACTCGCGCAGGCGATCCTGCGTCGGCCGGATCGCGTTCGTTGCCGGCGACGCAATGTTGCGGCCCCGCAGCCGCCCCCCGACCACGCGCATCAGGAATCTCTCGCAGAGGGAAACCCCTCATGGTGAGGAGCCGCGCGCACCGCGGCGTCTCGAACCATGAGGCTGACACAAGCCGTGCCCCGGACGCGGTGCGGCATGAAATGCTGCTCCGCTGATCCAGAGCCGTTCCACATTCCGAATTTGGCACGATCCCGGGTCTGCGAAGCAGTGTTGCACACTGCATCGCGCCCGGGATACACGGCCTCATCCTTCGAGACGCGCGCAACAGCGCGCTCCTCAGGATGAGGGGAAACGCTGGACGCGAGTAACTTCACCTCTCCCTGTGGAGAGGGAGAACGCGCTCCCTGCCCTACCCCCAACATTTCTCAATCCTTCGGCGTGAGATCGCGCTTGCCGTGATAGCCGCGCTTGGGGCGGCGCGGCGCGCCGTAGCCGCTCGATTCGAATTCGTTGCGCTCGCGCGCTTCCTCGCTCCCGGTACGCTGGACCAGAACGCGGCGGCCCTTGCGGTCGGCGATCACCGAACGCTTGGTCTTTTTCGCCTCGGCTTCTTCCACCACCTCGCGCGCCGGCTTGGCGAACAGCGCGCCGGACGTCTTGACGATCTTTTCGCCGAGCTGATCGCGCAGCACGCGGCTTTTCACTTCCTCGGCCTGACCTTCTTCGACCTCGCCGAGCTGGAACGGACCGTAGGAAATGCGGATCAGGCGGTTCACCTCGAGGCCGAGATGCGCCATCACGTTGCGCACCTCGCGGTTCTTGCCTTCGCGGATGGCGAACGTGACCCAGACGTTGGCGCCCTGGTCGCGCTCCAGCGTAGCGTCGATCGAGCCGTATTTGACGCCATCGACCTCGACGCCGTTCTTGAGTTGATCGAGCTGCGCCTGCGTCACCTCGCCATGGGCGCGGACGCGATAGCGCCGCAGCCAGCCGGTGTCGGGATGCTCGAGCGCGCGCGCCAGCCCGCCGTCATTGGTGAGCAGCAGCAGGCCCTCGGTATTGAAGTCGAGCCGGCCGATCGAGATCAGGCGCGGCAGGCCTTCGGGCAGATTGTCGAACACCGTGGGACGCCCTTCCGGATCGTCGTGGGTCGTCATCAGCCCGCGCGGCTTGTGATAAAGGAACAGCCGGGTGCGCTCGCGTTCGGGCAGCGGCTGGCCGTCGATGGTGATGACGTCGCGCGAGGTGACGTCGAGCGCCGGCGAATTGATGACGCGGCCATTGACCGCGACGCGGCCCTGCGTGATCCACTCCTCGGCATCGCGGCGCGAACACATGCCGGCGCGCGCCACCACCTTGGCGATGCGCTCGCCGGTCTTGGTCTTCGCCGGAGCGGCCGCGCGCGGCGCGCGGCGGTCATCGTCGCTGCGCTCGCGATAGGCGCCGCGCCCGCCGAATGCCGGACGCTTGGCGAAAATCCTGCTGTCGTCCTCGTTGTCGCGGCGGGGACGGTCGTCGCGCGAAAAGCCTTTGCGACCCTCGCTGCGCGGATGTTCCTGCCATTCGGTACGATGGGCGGGACGAGAACCGCGCTCCTCGCGCGGCTTGTCGAACCGCGGGCGGCCAAAGCCGCTGCGCTCGCCATCCTCGCGCGGACGATCGAACTTGCGGGGTGCGCGATCTCCGCGCGGTGCACGCTCGTCCCGATCGCGCGAAAAGCGCGGACGGTCTCCGCCGCGCGCGTCGCGGCTGCGCGGCTTGCGATCCTCCCACGGCTTGTCGTTGCTGCGGTCCTCACCCTGGGCAAAATCGCGGCGCGGCCCGCGCGCCGGGCGATCATCGCCGCTGCGGGCGCGGAACGGGCGATCTCCACGCTCCTCGCGTGGCTTGAACGAACGGCGCTCGCCGCGTTCTTCGCGCGGGGCACGGTCGTCGCGACCGCGGGACTTGAACGGACGGTCTCCGCGATCCTCGCGGGGCTTGAAGGAGCGGCCTTCGCCGCGATCCTCTCGCGGGCGGAACGAACGCTTCTCGCCGCCGCGCGACTCCGCGCTGCGTGCGCCGAACTCCTTGCGCGACGAGAACGTACGGCCCTCGCCGCGTTCCCCACGCTGAGGACGGTCCTCGCGATCGAAACGCGGGCGCGATGCGCCGCGCTCGCCATCCTTGCGGAAACCGTCGCGCTTGCCGGCGTAGGGCTTGTCGCCCCCGCGCGCGGCATACGGTTTCTTGTCGCCGAACTTCTTGTCGCCAAACTTGCGCTCGCCGAATTTTTTATCGCCACGCGGCGCGGACGACCGCGCCGGGCGCTCAGCCCCGCGCGCGCCGGGGCCACCGCGCGACCCAGCCCCGCGTGGACCGCCACCGGGGCGGCCCTTGCCGCCGCCTGCACCCGCTCCGCCGGCACGGCGCGGCGGACGGCCGTTGTTTTTGTCGTTATCGCGGGGCCTGAAGGGTCTCGCGGGCGATGGGGCCCTCTCGGGTCCCGGGGGCGAATGGCATTGCAGCAAGGGCGCTTCCGAACCCTCAGAGCGCGCACCACGCAAAACCAGCTTTGCTGAAGGCGCCCTCATAACAGAGTTCTTGGCGGGAAACGAGGCGAGAAACGCGGGATGTCGGCACGATCTTTCATGGATCTCGCCCTGGAACAGGCCAAAACCGCGGAAAGCGCCGGTGAAGTGCCGATCGGCTGCGTCGTCGTGCGGGACGGCGCGGTGCTGGCGGCGGCTGGCAACCACACCCTGACCGACCGCGACCCCACCGCCCACGCCGAAATCCTCGCCCTCCGGCAGGCCGCCCGGGCGCTCGGCAGCGAGCGACTGGTGGACTGCGATCTCTACGTGACGCTGGAGCCCTGCACCATGTGCGCCGCCGCGATCTCGTTTTCGCGCATCCGGCGGCTGTATTACGGCGCGGCCGACCCCAAGGGCGGCGCGGTGGATTCGGGGGTGCGCTTTTTCGCGCAACCAACCTGCCATCATGCCCCGGAGGTTTACCCCTCGGTCGGCGAGAACGAGGCCGCCGGAATGCTGCGGGATTTTTTCAGGGCGCGGCGGTGAACTTTTCGCTCCTCATGGTGAGGAGGCGCGGAGCGCCGTCTCGAACCATGAGGCCATGATGTCCGGGCCTCATCCTTCGAGACGCAGGCTTCGCCCGCTCCTCAGGATGAGGATCTGATCCCGTCGTTGCCGGGCCTGACCCGGCAATCCATCGTGCCGAGGACGTTTTCCAGATGGATACGCGGGTCAAGCCCACGCATGACAGTCCGAAGCAAGCACGGGCTTTCAACCCGGCGAAAACTCATCCCTCCCCTCGATAGGGAGGGTGGCCAGCCGCAGGCTGGCCGGGTGGGGTGACAGTAGACGATCCGATCCGCTTCTACTGAGAAAAACTACAACCCCAGCTTCATGCCTTCGTGCGACTTGGCAAAACCGAGGCGTTCGTAAAAGCGATGGGCATGGACGCGGCGCTTGTCGGTCTTGAGCTGCAGCACCTTGCAGCCGCGCGCCCGCGACAACGCTGCCGCCGCCTCCATCATCTTCGCGCCGATGCCCGAACTGCGCAGCGCGCGATCGACCCGCACGCCCTCGACCTGCGCGCTCCATGCGCCCCGATAGGACAGGCCGGGCAAGAAGGTGAGTTGCAGGCAGCCGACAATCTTGCCGCCCTCCTCCCACACATACAGCGAATTGTTGGGATCGGCGGCGATGGCATCGAACGCGGCCTCATAAGGAGCCATGTCCGCGAGGCTCTCGCGCCCCGCCGCGATCTCGTCATCGTCCAGCAGTTCGACGATGCGCCGCACGTCGCCGCGCGTCGCTTCACGCAGGGCCATCATCGTCCTCCCTCGAAGAAGTCCAGCAGCGCGCGCGCTGTCGCGTCGGGATTTTCCTCAGCCAGGAAATGCCCGCTCTCGATCGGGCCGCCGCGCACATCGCTCGCCCACTTTTTCCAGACGTCGAGCGGCGTCGCGCCCGCCGCGGCAATGCCGGTGGCGCCCCACAGCGCCAGCATCGGCACCGTGATCGTCCTGCCGGCCTCGCGATCGGCCTTGTCGATCTCGAAATCGGCATAGGCGCCGGCGCGGTAATCCTCGCACATGGCATGGATGCGCGCCGGATCGTTGAAGGCGATGCGATAATGCTCGAAGGCGCGCGGATCGAACGGCGACAGATCGCCGGTCGCGGTCTGATGCGCCATCTTGAAGCCGATGTAGAAATCGGGATTGCCGCCGAGCAGGGTTTCCGGCAGCGGCTCCGGCTGCGCCAGAAACGCCCAGTGATAGATCTTGAGCGCGAAGGCGCGATCCATCTTCGCCCAGTATTC
Organism: Afipia sp.; assembly: GCA_051954725.1. Taxonomy (GTDB): domain Bacteria; phylum Pseudomonadota; class Alphaproteobacteria; order Rhizobiales; family Xanthobacteraceae; genus Afipia. The sequence continues at coordinate 25,247 of JBQCHK010000038.1, forward strand.
ATAGGTCGGTAGGATGTCGAGCACCGCAAGCTGCGACAGGCGGCCGGGATGATCGAGCGCGAGGCGATAGGCGACACGGCCGCCGCGATCGTGCCCGGCGAGGGCGAAACGGACATGGCCAAGCTGCTCCATCGCCGCGACCATCGCCTGCGCCATCGCGCGCTTGGTATAGGGCGTGTGGTTATCGTCGCTTCGCGGAATGTCGGACCAGCCGTAGCCGGGCAGATCGGCGATCACCAGCGTGAATTTGTCGGCGAGTTGCGGCGCCACACGATGCCACATCACATGGTTCTGCGGATAGCCGTGCAGCAACAATAGCGGCGGTCCCTTGCCGCCGACGCGGGCGAAGATGCGGCCATGCCTGGTGCTGATCCATTCGGAGGCGAAGTTCGGAAACAGATCGGCGAGATCGGACATGGCGGCTCCTTCTGCATCTTTCTGTGCCCCGGACGCTGCGCAGTGCGCAAGCGGTGCGCCGCTGATCCGGGGCCGTTCCGAACTCCGAATTCGCGATGATCCCGGTTCTGCGAAGCAATGCTGCGCATTGCATCGCGCCCGGGATACGAGTCTAACTTTATGCGCCCTTCTCGCGCTTCACCGCCTGCCAGCCGATGTCGCGGCGGCAGAAGCCTTCCGGCCAGTCGATGCGGTCGATCGCCTCATAGGCGCGGCGTTGCGCTTCGCTGACACTCGCGCCCATCGCGGTGACGTTGAGCACGCGCCCGCCATTGGCGAGAATTCTGTCGCCATCGGCTTTGGTTCCGGCGTGGAAAATCTCGACGCCCTCGACCTTGGCCGCCTCATCGAGGCCCCTGATCTCGGTCCCCTTGGCGTAATCGCCGGGATAGCCCTTCGCCGCCATCACCACGGTGAGCGCCGAATCCGGATACCAGCGCAGATCGAAATGCTTCAACTCGCCGTCGACCGAGGCCATCAGCGCCGGCACGATGTCAGACATCATGCGCAGCATCAGCACCTGGGTTTCCGGATCGCCGAACCGCGCGTTGAACTCGATCAGCTTGGGACCGTCCTTGCCGATCATCAAACCCGCGAACAGCACGCCTTTATACGGCATGCCCTTGGCCTTCATCGCGCGCAAGGTCGGCAGGATGATCTCGGCCATGGTGCGCTCGCGCACCGCGTCGGTGAACACCGGCGCGGGCGAATAGGCGCCCATGCCGCCGGTGTTCGGCCCCTTGTCACCGTCATAGGCGCGCTTGTGGTCCTGCGCCGCCGCGAGCGGCAGCGCATTGTCGCCGTCGCACAGGACGAAGAACGAGGCTTCCTCGCCCTCGAGGAATTCCTCCACCACCGCTTCGGCGCCCGCCGCGCCGAAGCCACCGCCGAGCATCATGTCGATGGCGGCGTTCGCTTCGTCGAGCGTCATGGCGACGACGACGCCCTTGCCGGCGGCAAGGCCATCGGCCTTGATCACGATCGGCGCGCCGCGCGCGGCGATATAGGCCTTGGCCTTGGCGGCATCGCGGAACCGCTCGTAAGCGCCGGTCGGGATGTTGTTGTCGCGGCACAGATCCTTGGTGAAACCCTTCGAGCTTTCGAGCTGCGAGGCCGCCTTGCTCGGCCCGAACGCCTTGATGCCGGCGCTCGCCAGATCATCGACGATGCCGGCCGCCAGCGGCGCTTCCGGCCCCACCACCACCAGATCGACCTTGTTGGCGTTGCAGAACGCGATCACCGCCGCATGGTCGGTGATATCGAGCGCGACGCATTCGGCCTCGCGGGCCATGCCGGCATTGCCCGGCGCGCACCACAGTTTGATCAAAAGCGGCGAGGCCGCGATTTTCCAGGCCAGCGCATGTTCGCGCCCGCCGGCGCCGAGAAGAAGGATATTCATGGGGTCAGGATCGGGATGAAGGGTCGAACCGCGATTGGGGGAATGATAGAAGGGTTTAACATGATGACTCGCCACAGCAACAGACCAGATTCCCGATGCCCGCTCGCGCTGCCGAAACACTGTTGAATTCGCCGGAATATTCCGTTTCCGAACTGTCCTCCGCGCTGAAACGCACGGTCGAGGAAACCTACGGCCATGTCCGGGTGCGCGGCGAGATTTCCGGCTTTCGCGGCCCCCATTCCTCGGGCCATTGCTATTTCGCGCTGAAGGACGAAGGCGCCAAGATCGAGGCGGTGATCTGGAAGGGCGTCCACGGCCGGATGCGGTTCAAGCCGCAGGAAGGGCTCGAGGTCATCGCCACCGGCAAGCTGACCACCTATCCCGGCTCGTCGAAATATCAGATCGTGATCGAGGCGATCGAGCCCGCCGGCGTCGGCGCGCTGATGGCCTTGATGGAAGAGCGCAAGAAGAAGCTCGCCGCCGAAGGCCTGTTCGACGAGGCGCGCAAGCAACTGTTGCCATGGCTGCCCGAGGTGATCGGCGTCATCACCTCGCCAACGGGCGCCGTGATCCGCGACATCCTGCATCGCCTCAACGATCGCTTTCCGCGCCGCGTGCTGGTGTGGCCCGTGCGGGTGCAGGGCGAAGGCTCGGCCGAGCAGATCGCCGCCGCCATCGACGGCTTCAACGCGCTCGACGACGGCGGAAGAATTCCCAAGCCCGACCTGCTGATCGTCGCGCGCGGCGGCGGCTCGCTGGAAGATTTGTGGTCGTTCAACGAGGAAATCGTGGTGCGCGCCGCGGCGAACAGCATGATCCCGCTGATCTCGGCCGTGGGCCACGAGACCGACGTGACGCTGATCGACTTCGCTTCCGACAAGCGCGCGCCGACGCCGACCGCCGCCGCCGAAATGGCGGTGCCGGTGCGCGCCGAACTGGTGCTGGAGGTGGCCTCGCTGGCGCGGCGCTCGTTCGCCTGCTGGCAGCGCGGCCACGAGGCGCGGCGCACCGAACTGCGCAGCGCCGCCCGCGCGCTGCCGAAGCTGCAGGACCTCCTCGCGATCCCGCGCCAGCGCCTCGACAACGCAAGCGCGCAATTGCCGCGCGCACTGCGCGCCAACACCCACGTCTACGATCGGCGGCTGTCGAGCGTCGGCGCGCGGCTCACGGTGCGCACGCTGAAGGAACAGATCGCGCGCGGCCGCGAGCGCGTCGAACGCCTCGCCCTTGGCGCCGAGCGCTGCAGCCGCCAATCGATCGAGCAGCGCCGCACCCGGCTCAAGCACATGGATCAGTTGCTCTCCGCGCTGTCCTACAAGGGCGTGCTGTCGCGCGGCTTCGCGCTGGTGCGCGACGAACACGGCCATCCGCTGCACGACGCCACGGGAATTGCGCCGGGCCAGCGGCTGGCCATCGAATTCGCCGACGGCCGCGTCGGCGCGACAGCCGATGGCGACGGCGCGCAGCTGACCGACAAACCGAAACCCGCACAGAAAGCGCCGTCGAAGCGCACCACCGATTTCGGCGTCAAGAAGGCGCAGGGCGATCTGTTCTAGATCGCTGCACTGAAGATGCCGCGGCTTTACGCCGTTGCCATCGACTGTCATGGCCGGACTTGTTCCGGCCATCCCGCTTATGGAGGCACCCTGCCCACCTGGCCGGGATCACCGGGACAAGCCCGGTGATGACATTGCGAGTGTGGCAAACAGCTAACAGACACTTACAAGGTTGCGGACATAGCGAAGAACGGCGTTGCCATCCGCCTTGTCGAGGCTTTTACAACCGCCGCTTCGGACCTATATTCGGGCGGACGATCCAAGCCCGCCCCGGGAACTCACAAGGGACCATATCGTGCTCAACAAATTCGGCCCTTCGGGGCGCGGCGAAGCCAAGGTGGAATATCTCGACGGCGATTTTCGCGTGCTGTCGCCGGGCTCGTATGTCCCCTGCGCCGTGACCGGCGAGCACATCCCGCTCGATGAGCTGAAGTACTGGAGCGTCGATCGTCAGGAAGCCTACGCCACGCCCGAGGCGGTGCTGTCGCGGCATTATCCCGGCGTGAAGGCGGGTTGATCGTTTCTTCTCCGGCAATTTTCACTGCTTGTCATGGTCGGACTTGTTCCGGCCGTCCCGCTTTGGGAGCAAGTGTCACTTGCTTTCTTCCCCTCTCCCACAAGGGGAGAGGGGAAAAGAGTTCCGGCGACGCGGAGATATTCAGGCTGTTACAGACAGCCGCTCTCCGACCAGCGCGCGCAGCCGCGCAGCATCATCGAACGTCATGGTCACCGGCAGGGTCGCGATGCGGGCCGCATCAGCCCGGAGCCGCGCATCGCTGCGAATCCGCGCCATGTCCTTTTCAGTCGTCACCAGTTGCAGAGACTGCTGCATGGCATCCGCGACAAGGCGCGCCATGTCATCGGACGTGAACGGATGATGATCGGCGAACGCCCGGCTGTCGGCCACCTCAATTCCCTGCGCGCGGAGCGTCGCGACGAACCGCGCCGGATCGCCGATGCCGGCGAACGCCAGCACGCGTTTGCCGCGCAGCGCAGCCAGTGACCTCTCATCAGGTTGAAGCGTCGCGCGCAGCACCAGCCCGCCGCGCGCAGTCACATCGCGCGCCACGCCGTCCGCCGCGCCGCCCTGCCCGACCACGATCAGCGCATCGGTACGCGCGATCTGGGACTTCAGCGGCGCGCGCAGCGGCCCCGCCGGAAACACCGCGCCATTGCCGACGCCGCGAGCGGCATCGATCACCAGCAGCGAGAGGTCTTTTTGCAGCGACGGATTCTGGAAACCGTCGTCGAGCAGCACCACGCTTGCATCGTCCTCGCGCGCCAGCGCCGCGCCCGCGACGCGATCGCGCGACACGATCACCGGCACCTGCCCGGCCATCATCAGCGGCTCGTCGCCGACATCCGCCGCCGTGTGCTGCGTCGCGTGAACCCGCACCGGCCCTTCGAGATTGCCGCCATAGCCGCGGCTGACCACCACCGGCCGTTCGCCCATGTCGCGCAGCATCGCCGCGAGCGCCAGCGTCGCCGGCGTCTTGCCCGCGCCGCCGACATGATAGTTGCCGACGCAGATCACCGGAATGCCCACGCGGACGCCTTCGCGGCTCATCCGCCGCGCGGTGATCGCGCCATAGAGCGCACCCAAGGGCGACAACATGCGCGACCAGAACGAGGGCGGACCGTACCAGAAGGACGGCTCACGCATCGGCGCCGCGCTCCAGCCGCATCTGCAGCAGATAGGGCTCGAGCGCGCCCAGCGTCTTGTCGAGCGCGCCGCCGAGCCGCGCGACCACATTCTCCGCCGCGCCCACCGCGCGCTGGCGCGCGATCGGATTGACCAGCAGATGGGACAGCAGCTTGACGAAATGCTCGCCGTCCTCGGCGCGGAACGCGCCGCCGGCGTCATCGAGCGCGGCATAGATGTCGGTGAAGTTGAACACCTGCGGGCCATGCACCACGGTGGCGCCGAGCTTGATGGCCTCGATCGGATTCTGCCCGCCATGGGCGACCAGCGAACCGCCCATGAACACCACCGGCGCGATGCGATAGAACAGCCCGAGTTCGCCCATGGTGTCGGCGACGTACATATCGGTGTTGGCGGACGGCACTTCGCCGGTCGACCGCAGCGACACCTGCATGCCGCCCGCGGACAGCATCCGCGCGATCGCCACCCCGCGGTCGGGATGGCGCGGCACGATGATCGACAGCAAGGAGGGAATGCCCGCGCTCAGGCGGCGATGCGCGTCGAGCAGGATTTCTTCCTCGCCTGGATGGGTCGAGGCGGCGACCAGGATCGTGCGCCGGTGGGTCGCGGCCTTGAAGCGTTCGAGCTTGCGCGGATCGGCCGGCGGCGCCGGCACGTCGAGCTTGAGATTACCGACGGTGACGACGTTGGGACAGCCGAGCGCCGAGAAGCGCTCGCCGTCGGTGTCCGACTGCGCAAGGCAAAGATCGAAACACGACAGCAGCGTCGAGATCGTGCCATAGGCGCGGCGCCAGCGCGGGAACGAACGCTGCGACATGCGGCCGTTGATCAGCACCAGCGGAACGCGGCGTTCGGCGGCGGACAACAGCAGGTTGGGCCACAAATCGGATTCGATGAACAGCGCGAGATCGGGCTTCCAGTGATCGAGGAACGGCGCGACGAAACGCGGCACATCGAACGGGACGTATTGATGGATCACCTCGGGAAAACGCCGCGCCGCCACGTGGGCCGAGGTCACGGTGCCCGAGGTCAGCAGCACGTGGACATCGAGCTTGCGCAGCCGCTCGATCAGGCCCGCCGCCGCGAGAATTTCGCCGACGCTCGCGCCGTGAATCCAGACCAGCGGGCCTTGCGGGCGCGGCGCGCTGCCGATGCCGCGCCGTTCGCCGAGCCGCTGCGGATCTTCCTTGCCGCGCTTCAGCCGGCGCCTGACCAGCGAGCCGATCAGCGGCGTGGCCAGCGACGAAGCCCGCCGGTACAGCCGCAGCGTGATCGGCAGCCCGCTAGGCATGAAGCCCCTCGTCCGGACGGCCGACAAAGGCATAGGCGCGGCGCGTCACCGCATTCAGTTCGTCCTCGAGTTGCTGGCGCAGCGTTTCCATCACCGCATTGTCCGCATCGGGCGGCACCCGGATCAGTGCCCCGCCCATCATCACGCCCCGACCGAACGGCAGATGAATCACCGAACGGTCCCAGTTCCTGAGCCGCCGGAAGCGGCTGGTGGCGATCGCCACCGGCACGATCGGCCGGCCGGATTCGCGCGCCAGCATGATGATACCAAGTCCGGCCTTGCGTGACACCTTCGGCACGTCGGCGGTCAGGGCCATGTTGAATTTCTGGTCGAGGGCGCGGACCATGTTCTTGAAAGCGCCGACGCCGCCCTTGCGATGAAACGCGCCGCCATGATCGCCCGATCCGCGCACGGTGCCGACATGGAGCCGCTCGGCGGCGATGGCGTTGATCTCGCCGTCACGGTGGCGCGAGATCAGCACCTTGGCCGGATATTTCTCGCGCTTGAGAAACGGCATCATGAAATGCTGGCCGTGCCAGAACGCGACGATCACCGGCATGTCCGGCTCGATCTGCTCGTAGATGTCCGGCGGGTCCATGCTGAAGCGGTTGGTCAGCCACACCAGACGCAAGAATTCGGCCGCGAGGAACCCCGCGGTCTGCTGCACCCAGCCGGCCCTGCTCAGATTTCGAAAGTAGGATTTCAACTTTGCGGCTTCGCGTCGTGCTGGGGATCGAGCAGGCGATGGATGTGGACGATGAAATAGCGCATGTGGGCGTTATCGACCGACTGCTGCGCCTTCGCCTTCCACGCCGCGTAGGCAGTGGCGTAGTTCGGAAACAGGCCGACGATGTCGACCTTGTCGAGATCCTTGAAGGTGTTGTGTTCGAGATCGAGGAGCTCGCCCCCGACAACGAGGTGGAGCAATTGTTGCGCAGTATCGGACATGGAATGATTCCCGGAAGTCTTCCTGAACAATGACCTGCGCGCGGATCAAACCACCGAATCAGGACACCCGCATCAAAAAACCGGATGATCGCGGAAGTACTCGACGATGCGTTGATGACGGTCGCGTCCCGCGGCCACCAGCAATCCGTGCGTCACGTCGGCCCGGTTATAAACCAGAGGTTCGCCGGTCAACGCAGTCATTTTGCCGCCCGCTTCGTGCACGATTACGTCGGCCGCGGCAAGGTCCCAGTCACGACTATGACCGCCCGCAAAAGCGGCATCGATCCGACCGTCGGCGACCCGGCACAGCCGCAGCGCCAGCGAACCGATCCGGGGATGCGTGGCAGTTCCCTTGGCCTCCGATTCGAGCCGTTCCACCAGCGGCTTGGGCCCCGCCATGCGGGCGAGATCGAGCCCGGTGCCCGGCGTGGCGCGCGGCGCAGCGTCATTCAGGGTAACGCCACCATCACGGGTTGCGAAATAGAACTCATTGCTCGCCGGCGCATAGACCGCGCCCAGCACCGGCAGGCCCTCACTCACCAGCGCGACACTCACCGACCAGTCCTGCTGGTGATTGAGGTAAGCGCGGGTGCCGTCGATGGGATCGACTACCCACGCCAGCGGCCGCTCCAGCCGCGCGGTATTTTCCGCGCTCTCTTCCGAGAGCCAGCCGTAATCGGGCCGCGCCGCCGTGAGCCGCGCCTCGATCAGATCGTTGACCGCGATGTCGGCCTCCGACACCGGCGACGACGCGCCCTTGGTCCATTTCCTGAGATCGGTGCGGAATAGCCGCAACGCCAGCGCGCCCGCCTCGCGAACCGTGTCCGCCAAGAGGGCCGCGTCGCCGGTCACCGCGTCAGCGTCCCGCAACCGTCAGACCTTCGATGCGCACCGTCGGCGCGTTGACGCCGTACTTGAATTCGAGATCGCTCGCCGGCGTCATCGACTTGAAGATGTCGAAGAGGTGGCCGGCGATGGTGACCTCGCTCACCGCGTAGGTGATCTCGCCATTGTCGATCCAGAAGCCGGCGGCGCCGCGGCTGTAATCGCCGGTGACGCCGTTGACGCCGGAGCCGATCAGGTCGGTGACATAGAAACCTTCCTTGATATCGGCGATCAGTTCCTTCGGCGTCACATGCCCGGCTTCGAGATGCAGGTTGTAGGCGCCCGGGGACGGCGACGACGACACGCCGCGATGGGCATGGCCGGTGGTCGTCATGCCGAGCTCACGTGCGGTCGCGGAATCGAGCAGCCAGGTGGTGAGCACGCCGTTGTCGATAATGTTGGTTCGCTTCGTCGCCACGCCTTCCGCATCGAAGGCCTGCGAACGCAGGCCGCGCACGCGCAGCGGATCGTCGACGATGCGGATGCCGCTGGCGAACAATTGCTGGCCGAGCTTGTCCTTGAGGAAGCTGGTCTTGCGCGCGATCGACGCGCCATTGGCGGCGCCGACCAGATGGCCGACCAGCGAACCGGAGATGCGCGGATCGAACACCACCGGCACCCGGCAGGTCGCGACCTTGCGCGGATTGAGCCGCGCGATGGTGCGTTCGCCGGCGCTGCGGCCGATCTCGGCGGGCGCGCGCAGGTCAGAGGCATGGATCGCCGAGGTGAAATCGTAATCGCGCTCCATACCGGTGCCCTCGCCGGCGATCGCCATCATCGAGACGCCCTGGCTCGAACGCAAATAAGAACCGTGAAAACCTGTGCTGGTCACCAGCACCATGCCGCCGATGCCCGACGATGCCGACGCGCCGCCGGATTTCGCGACGCCCTTCACTGCAAGACCCGCGGCTTCCGCTTCCTGCGCGCGGCGCTCGAGTTCGGCGGTGGAGGGCATCTGCGGATCGAGCAGATCGAGTTCGGGAAACTGCTTCGCCAGCAGCGCGGGATCGGCGAGGCCGACGAATTCATCGTCGGGCGCGACACGCGCCATCGCCACCGCGCGCTCGGCGAGCTTCGCCACGGCATCGCCGCCGACGTCGTTGGTGGAGACCACCGCCTGACGCTTGCCGACGAACACCCGCAGGCCGACATCGTCGCCCTCGGATCGCTCCGATTCCTCGACCTGTCCGTCGCGCACCTCGACGCCCTGCGACACGCCGCGCACCGCGATGGCGTCCGCCGCATCCGCGCCGGCCTTCTTCGCGGCATCGACAAGGCGCTGCGCCAGTGTCGCAAGCGCGCTCTGGTCGAGCAGATCGGAGGTGGCGGATTTCGGCGAAGACGGCGATTGCGCGTTTGGTGAAGAGATCACGAACAAAATCCCGACGCTTGGAGCAAGACCGGAACGGCCGCGCAGCGGTGTCCCAAAACGATCATGCCGGATAAATTTCGAAACGAATTTTTCGAATCATCAGATGTGCCTGTTTTACGCTGACTTCAAGCGTTCGACACCTCGGATCGACAACATATTTCAGCAAGCGGGCAACGTCTCGTCAATCATGCCGGACAACCTCCCGTCAATCATGAGAATCGAACAAGACCGCGCAAGACCCGATTAACCAGCCTTGTTAAGCGGATTCGGACCGCGCTCTGGCAATCTCCTCGCATCGACCGGGAACATAATTCCGGCGGGGAGAAAGAACGTGAGGCGTCAATTCGGAGTCGGCGGGGTGCAACCCGTCGGGTCGGGCCGCAGCAACATGCGGCTCGACCCCCCTTCCTTGCCCATCAGCTTTCAGGCACGCGATGGCCGTGCCGACGGCGAGATGCGGCACATTCAAATCGATCGCGAACGTGTCGTCGTGCGCCGCGCGGTGCGCGGCATGAACATGACGCTGCAGATTCGCGTTCGCGAATATCTCGGCATCGCCTGCCGCGCCACCGATAACGGTCAGGCCCTGGTGCTGGCGCATCGCGATCCGTCGCTGTCGGTGCCGTTGCTGATATCGGCGAACGACGACGAGATCGACGACGTGTGGTCGCAGTGGAGCGATCTGCTGGCGCTGCCGCAGATCGAGGACGAAAGCGGCGAAGCCCGCGAACCGGCACAGCGCCGGCGGCGGCGCAACGTCATCCGCATGCGGCGTCCGAAATTCCTGATGCGCCGCAAGGCGGGCTATCGCTCCGGCGAAACCACGGTGCATCGCGACGAACGCGAGATCATCGCGCGGACGTGAGATTCATGCTGGCGCGTGTCCCCGGGCGCGCGATGACCCTCGGTTGTCATGGCCGGACCTGTTCCGGCCATGACAACCGAGGGACGCACAGTGCCCACCTGATCGGGATCACCGGGACAAGCCCGGTGATGACATCGAGCACACATTCAGCGTCGAGCAGACGGCATCCTCACCCCGCGCGCATCACCGCGTCGATCACCAGTCCGGCGAACAGCAGCAGGCCGGCGTCGCGGTTCGACTTGAACAGCCGAAGGCATAGCGCGGAATCGGAAATCACGATGCGCGCGACCTGCCACGCCAGATGGCAGGCGAACGCGGCAAGTCCGATAAACGCCGGCCAGCCCGCCCCGCCAAGCCACAGCGCGACGCCGATCAAGACCACCGCGAGCGAGTAGAACAGCGTCAGCATCCGCCTGGTGCGCGCGCCGAACAACAGCGCGGTCGATTTCACGCCGATCAGCGCGTCGTCCTCGGTGTCCTGATGGGCGTAGATCGTGTCATAGGCGATCACCCACGAGATCGAACCGGCGTAAAGCACCAGCGCCGCGGCGTCGATGCGGCCGAGGATGACCGCGAAGCCCATCAGCGCGCCCCACGAAAACGCGAGGCCGAGCACCACCTGCGGCCAGTAGGTGATGCGCTTCATGAACGGATAGATCGCAACGATCAGCAGCGACGCGATGCCGGTCATGATCGCGAAGCGGTTGAACTGCACCAGCACCGCGAGCCCGACCAGTGCCTGCGCCACCAGGAACATCGCAGCCTGCGTCACCGTGACCTGCCCCGCCGGGATCGGACGCGAGCGGGTTCGCTCGACCTTGCCGTCGAGATCGCGGTCGGTGATGTCGTTCCAGGTGCAACCGGCGCCGCGCATCACGAACGCGCCGATGAAGAACAGCACGACGACGCGCAGCAGATCGCGCACGTCATGCGCGACACCGGCGGCGAGCGCCGCCGACCACCAGCACGGCATCAGCAGCAGCCACGAGCCGATCGGCCGATCGAAGCGCGACAGCCGCAGATAGGGCCGCGCCCACACCGGCGCGAGCGTATCGACCCAGTTGCCGGTGGAGTCCGCGACGCGCGCGGTGGCATTGGTCATGACGGGACCCCGTCACAGATCGCGGCGCGGTCAGCGCGCGAGCACATTGCCGCTCAGGGTGTCGAAGGTCGAGCCGCCGCCACGCTTGCTCGGCCGCGCTTCGGGCAGGGTGGGCGAACCCAGCACATCGCTGAGGCTCGGGCCTGCCGGGCCGCGCTGCTGCGCCTGGGCCTGCTGGGCCGCGGCGTTACAGACCTGCGCCGTCAGCTTGGTGGTGTGGCTGTGGTTTTCGTTGAGCTGCTTGTGGGCCTGCTCGGGAATGCCGCACTTCCGCGCATTGACCTCGACGTATTTGATCATCTTGGTTTCGGCGGTGCTCAGGCCACGCAGCGCGGTGCACGCCTCGGAGGCCGGCGCCTTGCGCTTGCCGAGCGCCTGGATCGACTTCATGCGCTTTTCCACATCGGTGCGCAGCGGTACGAATTCCTGCTGACATTTTGCAGCCGCTGGCGACGGTCCTGCCTGCGGGGCGGACGGCGCGGCGCTGAATCCGCCCGGGGCGGGTGCGCCCTGGGATGGAAACGCAGTCGGCGCGTTGGCGAGCGGCTTCATCGGCGCGAGAGCCGGATTGGCGGGCGAGGCATTGGCGGGTGCAGCCGCAGGCGCGGACTGGCCACCGGGCAACGGCGCCGGAAATGCCGGCGGGCCGGATTGACCGGGCAGCGGAGCCGGGAACGGCACCTGAGCCTGCGCGCCGGAAATCGCGCTCAACAGCGCCGCAGAGACAGCGAGCGGCAGAGCGAAACGCGGTGACATCAAACGGGATGCAATCAAGATTTTCCTCCGGCGGTTCCCGCGCCTGGACCTGCGACCAAAATATGTTGGGCTGGTTTTACGATTCCGTGCCCCGCATAACAACCCGGTGAATCAGGCAGCAGCGCGGCGGTTCGTCACGCGATTGATAAAATCCCTGTCAGCGCAAAGCGATAGGAACCGGAGGAATCGCCTTTCTTCCCTCTCCCCTTGTGGGAGAGGGAAGAGGCGACTCGCAATCGCGCGGCATTCGGCTAGAAGTCGATCAAGAACTGATCCGTCGAGCCCGTCCCATTGAACACCGATTTCCGCAGCCCCCGCCTGTTCGTCGATGCGCCGCTGGCGACCGGCGGCGCCATCGACCTCGACCGCAACCAGTCGAACTATCTCGGCAACGTGCTGCGGCTCGCGGCCGGCGACACCGTGCTGGTGTTCAACGGCCGCGACGGCGAATGGCGCGCGGCGATCGCGGGGCGCAAGCGCGCCGATCAGCTCACGCCGCTCGAACAGACCCGGCCGCAGCAGACCTTGCCCGATTTGCACCTCGCCTTCGCGCCGCTCAAACATGCGCGGCTCGACTACATGGTGCAAAAGGCCGTCGAAATGGGCGTCTCGGCGCTGTGCCCGGTGATCACGCGGTTCACGCAAGTCAGCCGCGTCAACCTCGAGCGGATGCGGGCCAACGTCATCGAAGCCGCCGAACAGTGCGGAATCATCGCGCTCGCGGATGTCGCCGAGCCGCTGGCGCTGGACAAATACCTGACGCAGCGCGACGGGGCGCGGCGGCTGATTTTCTGCGACGAGGACGCCGATGCCGCCAACCCGGTGGCGGCCCTCGCCATGCTGCCGACGCAGGGCGGTATCGACGTGCTGATCGGTCCCGAGGGCGGCTTCGCGGAGGAGGAGCGCGCGGTGCTGCTGAAACAGCCCGCGGTCACCCGGCTGTCGCTCGGCCCGCGCATCCTGCGCGCCGATACGGCGGCGGTGGCGGCGCTGGCGGTGATTCAGGCCACGCTGGGCGACTGGAAAAACTGACATGCACGCTTAAGTTGCATCGAAACTTGTTAAGCCCTTTTCGGCTTGGCGGTCGAAACCCGTCCGAGGCCGTGCTAAAGGGCCGCATCTCTTGAGACTTTTCGAAACGTTACGGACTTCATCCATGATCAGGACCGCCGCCCCTCTCGCGACCGGCGCCGCCTTGAAGGCGGACGCCTTGCTGTTGTCGCTGACGCAGGCCGGCTACACCCATGTGACCCCGGCGATCCTGCAACCGGCCGAGCCGTTTCTCGACCTGTCGGGCGAGGACATCCGCAAGAGCCTGTATCTGACCAGCGACGCCACCGGCGAAGAACTGTGCCTGCGGCCCGACCTGACCATCCCGGTCGCGCGCGACTATCTCGCCTCGGTGCGCGCCGGACGCCCCGCGGGCTTCTGCTATCTCGGCCCGGTGTTCCGTTATCGCGGCGAGCGCACCAGCGAATTCAGCCAGGCCGGCGTCGAATCCTTCGGCCGTCAGGACCGCGCCGCGGCGGACGCTGAAATTCTCGCGCTCGGTCTCGAATCCGCCGCCGCGTTCGGCGTGCTGACCACCGATGTCGATATCCGCACCGGCGACGTCGCACTCTTCGCGGCGCTGATCGACGCGCTCGACCTGATGCCGGTATGGAAGCGGCGGCTGATCAAGGATTTCAACCGCAAGGTTTCGCTGGCGCAGGATCTCGCGCAGCTCACCGTCGCCACCGGCGCCGCCGCCGAATATGAAGGCGTGCTCGCCGCACTCGCCGGCTCAGACCGCAAGGCGGCGCTCGCGCTCGTCACCGACCTGATGTCGATCGCAGGGGCCACCAATGTCGGCGGCCGCAGCGTTGCCGAAATCGCCGACCGCTTCCTCGAGCAATCGACGCTGAAAGGCGGCGCGCTGCCGCGCGAGGCGCTGCAGATGATCGAGCGTTTCCTCAACATCGCCGGCGAGCCGGATGAGGCCGCAGCGCAACTGCGCGGGCTTGCCGCCGACGCCAAACTCGACCTCAACGCCGCGATCGACGAATTCGAAAGCCGCACCGGCTTCATGGCGGCACGCGGCATCGACACCAATACGATCCGTTTTTCCACCTCGTTCGGGCGCGGCCTCGACTACTACACCGGGTTCGAATTCGAACTGCATCGCAAGGGCAACGGCGCGGAGCCGCTGGTCGGCGGCGGCCGCTATGACGGCCTGCTGACGCGGCTCGGCGCATCCGAGCCGATCCCCGCGGTCGGGTTCTCGATGTGGGTCGAGGCGCTCACGCAAACCGGGAGCGCAGCATGACCGCGCCGTTCGTTCTTGCCGTTCCCTCCAAGGGCCGCCTGCAGGAGAATGCGGATGCGTTCTTCGCGCGCGCCGGGCTGACGCTAGCCAAGGCCGGCGGCGTCCGCGACTATCGCGGCACCATCAACGGCCTCGACAATGTCGAGATCGCCTATCTCTCCGCCAGCGAGATCGCGGCGCAGCTCGCGCGCGGCACGGTGCATCTCGGCATCACCGGCGAGGACCTGGTGCGTGAAAGCATCGTCGATGCCGACAAGCGCGTGCTGCTGATCGAAAGCCTCGGCTTCGGCAGCGCCAATGTGGTGGTAGCGGTGCCGCAGGCGTGGATCGACGTCCGCACCATGGCAGACCTCGACGATGTCGCGACCTCGTTCCGCGCCAAGCACAATCACCGCATGCGGGTCGCCACCAAATACATCAACCTGACGCGCCACTTTTTCGCGACCCACGGCGTCGTCGATTACCGCATCGTCGAGAGCGCGGGCGCGACCGAAGGCGCGCCGGCCGCGGGCAGCGCCGAACTGATCGTCGACATCACCACCACCGGCGCGACGCTCGCCGCCAACGGGCTCAAGGTGCTCGACGACGGCACCATGCTGCGCAGCCAGGCCAACCTCGTCGCGTCGCGCGACGCCGACTGGTCGCCGCAGGCGCGGGAAACGGCACGCGTCATCTTCGACCACATTGCCGCGCGCGCCCGCGCCGCGAAGTACAAGGAAGTGCGCACCCGCTTCACCGGCTGTAACGAGGCGCTGCTCACCGAAGCCCACAACCGCTTCGGCGTGGTGTCGCCGTTCGGCGGACCGACCTCGTCGGGCATGGTGACCCTGCACTGCCCGCCCGCGCAGCTCTACGCGCTCGGCAGTTTCCTGCGCGAACACGGCGCGGACACCGTCTCGGTCGCCTCACTCGACTATGTGATGGACCGCGAGAACCGGCTTTTCGCCAAACTCGAGGCCTTCCTGGGGCAGTAGAGGCTGAAGCGTTCCGGGGCGACAGCCCATGACTCATGCCATATGATCCGGATCAACTTTCTGGAATCCGACCGATGATGCTCGGCGCCGATGTTTCGAATCTGTCAGGTGATGCGCAGCAGGCCGCCGCGCAGGGCCTGTCGATCGTCGTTCCGGCCTATAACGAGGCCGCCGGCCTCGCCCAGTTGCATCAGCGCATCGCCGCGCTGGCCGACAAGCTGAAGGCGCGTTACGGTCTGCGCTGCGAAGTGGTCTATATCGACGACGGCAGCCGCGACGAGACATTGGCGATCGCCCGCGGCCTGCCCGCGACCTCGCTCGATGTCCAGGTCGTCTCGCTGTCGCGCAACTTCGGCAAGGAAGCCGCGCTGATGGCCGGCCTCGATCACGCCCGTCTCGGCGCGGTGCTGTTCATGGACGGCGACGGCCAGCATTCGCCGGACCTTGTCGAGAAGCTCGTCAGTCACTGGCTCGACGACGGCTACGACGTGGTGTTCACCGCCAAGGCCCATCGCGACAATGAATCGATCCTGCGCCGCGTGCTGGTCCATGGCTTCTACGCGCTGATCAACTGGGGCGCGCGCCAGAAAATCCCCGAGGACGCCGGCGACTTCCGCCTGCTGTCGCCGCGCGCCGCCGCCGCGCTGAAGCAGCTTCCCGAGCGCAACCGCTTCTTCAAGGGGCTGGCGAGCTGGATCGGCTTCCGCCAGATCCGCGTCGATTACGAACCCGAGCCGCGCGCCCATGGCGTCACCACGTTCAACATCTCGCGCCTGCTCGGCCTGTCGATCGAGGGCCTGACCTCGTTCTCGGTGGCGCCGCTGCGCCTCGCGACGCTGGTCGGCCTGCTGCTGGCGTTCGGCGCGTTCCTGTTCGGCCTGTCGATCCTGTGGGAAACGCTGGTCAGCGGCGAGTCGGTGCCCGGCTATCCGTCGCTGGTGGTCGGCCTGATGACCATCGGCGGCGTGCAGCTCATCATGATCGGCGTTCTCGGCGAATATATCGGCAAGATCCTCTCCGAACTGAAGGCGCGGCCGATCTATTTCGTCGCCGAGCACAGCGTGAAGCATACCGGCGGCGGCGCCGCCTCCGGCACGCCCGACAACGACGCCGCGCGGAACGCCGCTGAATGAGCGACGCGCCGTCTCGCCGCATCGTGCTGTGCGCCGACGACTACGGCATCAGCCCCGGCGTCAACCGCGCGATCCGCGATCTGATCATCGCTAAGCGCATCAACGCCACGTCGGTGATGGTGGTGGGGCCTGCACTGGACCGCGGCGAGATCGACGCGCTGCAGCAAGCGGTGACGGCCAATCCCGATTGCGCGATCGGCCTGCACACTACGCTGACCGCCCCGTTCAGGCCGCTGACCATGCACTACCGTCCGCTCGACGGCGGCATGTTCCTGCCGCTCGGCGCGATGCTGCGCACTGCGCTGTTGCGCCGGCTCGATCCCGAAATGATCCGCGCCGAAATCGCGGCGCAGCTTGCCGCCTTCGCCCAGCATTTCGGCCGCCCGCCCGACTACGCCGACGGCCACCAGCATGCGCAGATTTTTCCGCAGGTGCGCGACGCCTTTCTCGATGCGGTCAAGGCCGCCGCACCGAACGCATGGGTGCGCCAGTGCGGCCGCGACGCGCCGCTCACCCAGCGGCTCGACAATCCCAAGGCGCTGCTGCTCGACACCCTGAGCGCGACGTTCCGCACCCGCTGCGCGCGCGCCGGCGTGCGTTGCAATCCCGCCTTCGCCGGCGCCTATGACTTTACCAGGCAGAGCGACTTCGCCGCGCTGATGGGAGAGTTCCTGCGCGGCCTGCCCGAGGGCGGACTGGTGATGTGCCATCCCGGCTTCGTCGACGACACGCTCGTCGCCCTCGATCCCCTCACCGGACAGCGCGAGCGCGAATACGCCTTCCTGATGAGTGACGACTTTCCGCGCCTGCTCGCGGCGAACCACATCACCCTGTAAGCCGCGCGATTTGTCGCAGCCGGGGCCGGTCCGCCTGTCACAAATTTAATGCTCCGGCTCTTACCGCGTCACAAACGGTTCCTAGATTCTTGCCGCGCGCCCATCACCGGGCGCTTTGGGAGGTTTCGATGACACCGCAGGAACGCCAGATGGTCGACGACCTGTTCGACCGGCTCGCGACGCTGGAGAATTCGCCGCGCGACCCGGAGGCCGAACGCGCGGTGCTGGACGGCCTGCGCCGCGCCCCGAACGCGGCCTATGCGCTGGTTCAGACAGTGCTGGTGCAGGACGAGGCGCTGAAGCGCGCCAACGACCGGATTCAGCAACTCGAAGGCGGCGCGCCGGACCAGCAACAGCCGGGCGGCTTCCTCGATTCCATGCGCGGCGCACTGTTCGGCGAGAATAACGCGCGCGGCTCGGTGCCGAGCGTCCGGCCGGGCGGCGGCGATCGCCCGGTATGGAACACCGGCCAGGTGATGGGCGGCGGCGGCCCGCAGGCCGCTGGCTATGCCGACCCGCGCGGCGGAGCCGGCGGCGGGATGTTCGGCGGCGGCGGTTCGTCGTTCCTCGGCACCGCGGCGGCAGCCGCGACCGGCGTGATCGGCGGTTCGCTTTTGATGAACGGCATCCGTGGCCTGATGGGCGGCGGCGGCCATCAGCAGAGCTTTGGCGACCAGGCCTCGCTCGGCGGCGACAAGAGCGGCGGCCCGTGGGGCGGCGGCAGCGACTCGTCGAGCGGAAACCTGTCGCGCGACGCCGGCATCAACGACATCGGCAAGAGCCCGCAGGACGGCGATCGCCAGAATTTCGCCGACAGTTCTGCAAGCCAGCGCGACGACGACTATGGCCGCGACGACGATCGACGCGATGACTATGCGTCGAACGACGACTATGGCGATGACGACGACTACGGCGACGACGATTTCGACGACGGCGGCAGCGACTACGCGTAAGTTGCTCGCACGCCAGTCACGACGGCGCGCGAACGGGCGGTGACGTCTCGCATCGAGTTCGTCCTTCCCCTCTCCCCTCGTGGGAGAGGGAAAGAGGCGCGGCACAATCTCGCTGAAACAACAACGGCCACCTCGCGGTGGCCGTTTTTTCTATTCCGTATCGCGCGCGATCACAGCACCACGACCCGGGTGCCGACGCTGACGCGGCCGTAGAGGTCGATCACATCCTGATTGCGCATGCGGATGCAGCCTGACGACACGTTGGTGCCGATCGTCCACGGCTCGTTGGAGCCATGAATACGATAGAGCGTCGAGCCGAGATACATCGCGCGCGCGCCGAGCGGATTTTCCGGGCCGCCTTCCATATGGCGCGGCAGGTCCGGGCGGCGCTTGAGCATTTCGGCCGGCGGCGTCCAGGCCGGCCATTCCTTCTTGGCGGAAATCCGTTTCACGCCTGACCACGTGAATCCCGGACGACCGACGCCGATGCCGTAACGCATCGCCTGGCCATTGCCCTGCACCAGATAGAGAAACTTGTTCGGCGTATCGATCACGATGGTGCCGGCGGCTTCACGGCCGCTGTAGGCCACCATCTGCTTTTCGTATTTCGGATCGAAACCCTGACGCGCGGGAGAGACCTCGCGCTCGGCGGGCTCGTACACCACGCGCGGATCGGCCGGCTCGATCATCCGACCGCGCGGATCCTCCATCGGCTGCTGATATTGCGGCTGCTGGTATTGCATGCTGCCGCCCTGCCCGCCGCCGAACAGGAATTCGATGAAGCCGCCGCCCATGTTGTTGCGCTCGGGATAGGCCACGCGGATCGGAGCCGGACCCGCAGGCTCGCGCGGCGAATAGATGACGCGGGGCTCGCCGGTCATCGTGCGGCTGTCGTAGGCGAATGACGGCGTGGCAATGGCGAGAAGCGATACGCCCGCGAGAAGCGCGGGACCGATTTTGCTGAACATCGACGTACTCTGCACTGTTTCGTCGGAGGACCGCGAACCCATCGCGGCTGAACAGGGCTAATTTTGAATTGAAATCGCGCAGGTTTGGTAAACGGAACGGCGCTTCGGATTCACCATAGGCATCTTGCGCGCTGTTCTGCGCGACAGCGTTTATTTTCGGTGAAAGCGCGCGCCTCATGGTTAACCGGCGGTATGCGGACGAAGGCCCGCGCCAGCATCGTTCGCGCATGAATTTGCAAAGTCAGTTCCCGCATGAACCCTGTGTTAAAACACGGCGCGCTAGAACCTTTTCACCAGAATGGTTGGGGGTTTTGATGACAGTTCAGCGCAGACGCTTCCGTATTGAAGAAATGCAATCCGGCGGCACGCCCGTCCTCGACGAGACCGACGGCGACCTGATGCCTTTCCATAACAAGATCATGAGCGAGCTGCGCGCGATCCGCGAGCAGATGGCCCGCGCCTATCGCGGCGACGCCACGCCGGTGGACGACCACGCTCACATGAGTCACGAGGCCGCCGAGGCCCAGGCGATGCTCGACAGCTATCGCGCGCAGATCGCGCAGTGCGAGAAGCTCAAGGTCGAACTCGACCTGATCCATGACGCCATCAACCGCACCAAGCAGGAAATCGCGGTGCTGCACGGCACGAGCTTCAGCGGCGACGAAATGTCGAAGGTCACCGGCGAACTCGGCGCGGTGGTCGGCGGCACCGAAGAAGCCACCCAGCAGATTCTCGAAGCCGCGGAATCGATCGATCAGGCCGCCGCCGCACTCGGCAAGATCACCTCGCCGGAGCAGCAGGCCGCGCTCAGCGAAGACATTCAGGAGCGCGTGGTCAGCATCTTCGAGGCCTGCAACTTCCAGGACCTCACCGGCCAGCGCATCAGCAAGGTGATGAACACGATGAAGTTCATCGAGCATCACATCAACGTCATGATGGACATCTGGGGCGGCGTCGACGCCATCAAGGTCCATGCGCCTGCGGTGATCGACACCCGCGTCGGCGACGACCGCCTGCTCAACGGTCCGAAGATGGATGGCGACGAAGGCCACGCTTCGCAGAACGACATCGACGCGATGTTCAACTGAGCGCGGAAACACGCGCTCTGCAATTTCCTGTCATGGCCGGGCTTCGTCCCGGCCATTTCGATTCATGAAAGCGGTTACTTCGCCGGCCGCCTGAGGAAGCTGAAGCAGATCAGCGCCATCAGCGCCATGGCGATCAGGATCTCGATCGCCGCCCGGTCCGACCAGCGGTCGATGACATAAGCGAGTACGAACGGCGACAGCGCCTGGCAGATTTGCGCCGGACGCGCGATGCGGCCCACCACCCGTCCGTAGCCGACCGGCCCGAATAGAGAGAGCGGCAGCGCGCCGCGCGCAATGGTGACGACGCCATTGGCGGCGCCGAACATCACCGCGAACAGCGCCGCGACTTCGGTGGAAAATCCGGCGAGGAGCAGAAACAGAAAGCCGGACCCCATCAGCGCCATCGCCAGCCGCGCCACCCATAACGGATGCAGGCGCCCGCCGGTGGCGAAATCCGCCATCCGGGTCAGCACCTGGGCCGGACCGAACATCGCACCGATCGCCACCGACGCCTCGATGCTGACCCCGCCGCGCTGCAGGATCGCCAACAGATGCGCGAGCGTGCCGGACTGCATGAAGGCGTGGCAGGCAAACCCGGCCATCACCAGAAGGAACGGCGCGCCGGCGGGCGTCAGATATTTGACCGGAGCCGGAGCCGGCGCATCGGGAGCGACGGGCGGCGGGGTGTAGGTGACGTGACGCGGCAGACCGAAGGCGTAAAGCGGCGCGACGATGAAGGCGAGCACGCCCGCGAACACGTAATACACGCTGTGCCAGCCGCTGTGCGAGATCAGCACCTGCGTCACCGGCCATGACAGGGTCGAGGCCAGTCCGCCGACGAAGGTCACGAGGGTGATGGGGCGGCGCGAGGCTGTGCCGAAAATCCGGGTCAGCGCCGTGAACGCCGGATCGTAGAGATTGCAGGCCATCGACACGCCGAGCAGCACCCAGCCCGCGGTATAGACCCAGAAATTGGGGGCCAGCGGCAGCGCCAGCAGGCCGGTCGCTCCGATCAGCGAGCCTGCCGCCATCACGCCGTTGCCGCCATGACGATCGACCAATCCGCAGGCGAAGGGCGCGCACAGGCCCGATACCCCGAGCGCGATCGAAAATCCGGACAGCGCCTGCGCCAGCGACCAGCCATGCTCGGCCGCGATGTGGGTCATGGTCAGGCCGGGCGGGTAGAACAGCGCGGCCCAGCCCAGGATTTGCGTCACGCACAGCACGGCGACCGCACGATTGGGGCCGGACAGGAAGCTGAACGGTCCGGCACGCACGATCATGGCATTTCAGACTTCACAGGTTGGGCCGGAACCGCACCCGAGCGCGCGTCCGGCAGGCCCGGCGCGACGCGCCGTCAGATTATCAGGCGCGCGGCGCGCATCGGACATAAACCATGGTGCCGTAGCGGCTGTTGGCATCGGGATCGAGGAAGCGGGTCGTCAGCACGCGCCCGTCGAACGAGACGATCTCGCGATCCTTCTCGCCCCCGGCGGGACCGGCCGGGCCGATATAGTTCTTGCCGCTGCGGCTGCCCTTGACCCGCAGTTCCTGCGGGGTCGCCTCGTCGGCGAGATGCATGATGACGCCGCCGGTCGAACCCTTGCCGATGACATAAGGATTGCGGCACTGGCCGCGCGCGGCGTTCTCGGTGCGGACGCGATCGTCCGGCTTGTGATAGGAGGCCAGCCCCCAGCGCCCGACCAGTTCGTCAGGGCGAATGGTCGGAGGAATCTCCGGCTCCGGCTGCGGTTCCTGCTGCACGCTTTCCGTCGGCCCGAAAGTCATGCTGTTGCACCCGGCGAGGCCAAGAGCCAGCACCGAGACGAAGCCGATAGTGACGACGGTGCGCATGCTGCGTGAACTGGCCATGGTGTCTCCCGGATGAATGACGAATAGATTGGTGTTGCCGGACCGGCAAGATGCGATTGGAGATCGCGCGGAGGCGCCGGATGTGATGAACCGCCATCCCCTCATGTGATTCCAGACCATCTCATAATGACCTCACCAAGGCCACAAGCGTTTGCTTGACAGGATTGGCGCCACCCCATATCTCCGGGCCTACAATTAGCACTCCGGGAGCGCGATTGCTAAGGATTTGGACAGGACCTCGCGGCCCGGTCCGGACTTCCGGCCGGCAGCTTAAGGCCTGTCGCTTCCGCCATCAATTTCAGCCATCGAAGGGAACGACCAATGGCCAAGACCACCTTCCGCCCGTTGCATGACCGTGTCGTCGTCAAGCGTATCGACGCCGAGGAAAAGACCAAGGGCGGCATCATCATCCCCGACAGCGCCAAGGAAAAGCCCTCGCAGGGCAAGGTGGTCGCCGTTGGCCCCGGCGGCCGCGACGAGACCGGCAAGCTGATCCCGATCGACCTCAAGGTCGGCAACACCGTGCTGTTCGGCAAATGGTCCGGCACCGAGGTCAAGCTCGACGGCGAAGAACTCCTCATCATGAAGGAGTCCGACATCATGGGCGTGCTGGTCTGATTTTTTGAACTGAAACTGCGGCTCCCGCTGCATCGTCATGCCCGGACTTGATCCGGGCATCCATCTTCCAGCGATCGATGGGTTGCCGGGTCAAGCCCGGCAATGACAATTCGGGGGCGCCGCGCCTACCGTACACATCAGGAGTAAATCCAATGGCTGCCAAAGACGTCAAATTCTCCGGCGACGCACGCGAACGCATGCTGCGCGGTGTCGACACCCTCGCCAACGCGGTGAAGGTCACCCTCGGCCCCAAGGGCCGCAACGTCGTGATCGACAAGAGCTTCGGCGCGCCGCGCATCACCAAGGACGGCGTCACCGTCGCCAAGGAGATCGAGCTCGAGGACAAGTTCGAGAACATGGGCGCGCAGATGCTGCGCGAGGTCGCATCCAAGACCAACGACCTTGCCGGTGACGGCACCACCACCGCGACCGTGCTCGGCCAGGCCATCGTGCGCGAAGGCGCCAAGGCGGTTGCCGCCGGCATGAACCCGATGGACCTCAAGCGCGGCATCGACATCGCGGTCGCCGCCGTGGTCAAGGACATCGAAAAGCGCGCCAAGCCGGTCGCCTCGTCGTCGGAAGTCGCCCAGGTCGGCACCATCTCGGCCAACGGCGACAACACCATCGGCTCGATGATCGCCAAGGCGATGCAGAAGGTCGGCAACGAAGGCGTCATCACCGTCGAGGAAGCCAAGTCGCTCGACACCGACGTCGATATCGTCGAGGGCATGAAGTTCGATCGCGGCTACCTGTCGCCCTACTTCGTCACCAACCCCGAGAAGATGACCGCCGAACTCGAGGACGCCTACGTCCTGCTGCACGAGAAGAAGCTGTCGGGCCTGCAGGCCATGCTTCCGGTGCTCGAAGCCGTTGTGCAGACCGGCAAGCCGCTCCTGATCATCGCCGAGGACATCGAGGGCGAGGCGCTCGCCACCCTCGTCGTCAACCGCCTGCGCGGCGGCCTCAAGGTCGCGGCCGTCAAGGCACCGGGCTTCGGTGATCGCCGCAAGGCCATGCTCGAGGACATCGCGATCCTCACCGGCGGACAGATGATCTCGGACGATCTCGGCATGAAGCTCGAGAACGTCACCATCAAGATGCTCGGCCGCGCCAAGAAGGTCGTGATCGACAAGGAGAACACCACCATCGTCAACGGCGCCGGCAAGAAGCCGGACATCGAGGCGCGGGTGAACCAGATCAAGGCGCAGATCGAGGAAACCACCTCGGACTACGACCGCGAAAAGCTCCAGGAACGTCTCGCCAAGCTCGCGGGCGGCGTCGCGGTGATCCGCGTCGGCGGCGCGACCGAAATCGAGGTCAAGGAGAAGAAGGATCGCGTCGAGGACGCGCTCAACGCTACCCGCGCGGCCGTGCAGGAAGGCATCGTGCCGGGCGGCGGCACCGCGCTGCTGCGCGCCAAGAAGGCGGTCGGCCGTCTGTCGAACGACAACTCCGACGTTCAGGCCGGCATCAACATCGTGCTCAAGGCGCTTGAGGCTCCGATCCGCCAGATCGCCGAGAACGCCGGTGTTGAAGGCTCGATCGTGGTCGGCAAGATCCTCGACAACAAGACCGAGACCTTCGGCTTCGACGCCCAGAACGAAGAGTATGTCGATATGGTCGCCAAGGGCATCATCGACCCGGCCAAGGTGGTGCGCACCGCACTGCAGGACGCCGCGTCGGTCGCCGGTCTTCTCGTGACCACCGAAGCGATGGTCGCCGAGCTGCCGAAGGAAGCCGCGCCCGCGATGCCGGGCGGCGGCGGAATGGGTGGCATGGGCGGAATGGGCGGCATGGGCTTCTGAGCCCCGCCCCATCCTCCATCCAACAACAGAAAGCCGCCCTCGGGCGGCTTTCTTCGTTTCAGGGCGCGCGCTTCGCGCCTACCAGCCAATCGCCTTGGGCAGCCATGTGGCGAGGCCGGGAAAGAAGAACACCATCAGCAGCACCAGGATCTGCATGCCCACGAAGGGAATGATGCCGCGATAGATGTCGCCGGTCGAGACCTCCGGCGGCGCCACGCCGCGCAGGAAGAACAGCGACCAGCCGAACGGCGGCGTCAGGAACGAGGTCTGCAGGTTGACGCAGATCAGCGTCGACAGCCACACCAGGTCGACATTGGCGTGGATGAAGATCGGCAGGAACAGCGGCACCGCGATGTAGGAAATCTCGATCCACTCGATGAAGAAGCCGAGCACGAAGATCAGCGCCATCAGGAACCAGATTCCGGCGTCGATGCCGCCGGGCAGCAGCCGGAAGGCATCCTGAACCAGTTGCTCGCCATGCAGCCCGCGGAACGCCAGCGAGAACGCCTGCGCGCAGATCAGGATGAACATCACCATCGCGGTGATGCGGGTGGTGTCCTGCACGGTCTCGCGCAACACACGCCAGGTCAGGCGCCGCCCGAAAGCCGCCACCAGGATCGAGCCGAGCGCGCCCATCGCCGCCGCTTCCGACGGCGCGGCAATGCCCGCGATGATCGAGCCCAGCACCGCGATCACCAGCCCGATCGGTGGCGCGACCACGCGCACGACCTTGCCGGTCAGCTGCACGCCGCTGATCCCCGCGCGCTCCTCGGCCGGGATGGCCGGCACCATTTCGGGCCGGAACACGCCGAGCAGCAGGATGTAAACGACATAGACCGCGGACAGCAGCAGGCCCGGAACCATGGCTGCCGCGAACATCGTGCCGACCGACTGGTTGGTGATGTCCGCGAGCAGGATCAGGATCAGGCTCGGCGGGATGATCTGCCCCAGCGTGCCCGACGCGCAGATGACGCCGCACGCCAGCCCGCGATCGTAGCCCCGGCGCAGCATGCCCGGCAGGGTCAGCAGGCCGAGCGTCACCACGGTGGCGCCGACGATGCCGGTGGTTGCGCCCATCAGCACGCCGACCACGACGATGCCGATGCCGAGCCCCCCCTTGAGCGATCCCGCGACGAGACCGATGACATCCATCAGCTCCTCGGCGAGCTTGGATTTCTCCAGCATCACGCCCATGAACACGAACAGCGGAATCGCCAGCAGCGTGTAGTTGGTGACCACGCCGAAGATGCGGTGCGGCAGCAGGTTGAACAGCGGCAGCCCGAAGCCGAGATAGCCGAACACCACACCGGTGGTGGCGAGCGTCAGCCCGACCGGAATCCCGATCAGCAGCAGGATGAAGAAGGCGACCAGCATCAGCTGGCGAGGATTTCCAGACTCATGCCGCAATGCCTTTCACGCCGCTCGCGCGCCACGCTTCCAGCGCATGAAGCGCCTGCGCCAGCGACTGCAGGAACAGCAACGCGAAGCCGAGCGGGATCATCGCTTTCATCAAATAGAGCGCGCCGAGGCCGCCGGGATTGGACGATCCCTCGCCGATCGACCATGACTGGACGACGAAGGCCCATGACATCCAGATCACGAATGCCGAGAACAGCATCGCGATCACCGCCGACAGCACGTCGATCGCGTGCTTGGTGCGATCGCTGAACGTCGCGAACAGCACATCGACGCGCACATGCTCGCCGTGGCGCAATGCGTAGGACATTCCGACAAGCGTCAGCGGAATCAGCAGGTGCCATTCAAGCTCCTGCGCCCAGACTTCCCCCATCGAGAATCCGTAGCGCAGCAGCACGTTGGCGCCCATCACCAGCGCGATCGCCAGCGCGAGCCACGAGAAGGTGCGGCCGACGAGATCGATGAACCGGTCGATCCCGTCGGCAATCCGTTCGGCTGTCATCGCATCAGATTCCGAGAACCCGGTCGTAATACGGCTTCTCGCTGAACTTCGCCCACTGCTTGTAGGTCGCGAGATACGCCATGTAGGAATCGTTGACCTTCTTGGTCATCGGATCCTTGGCGACGGCTTCGGCGAGAATCTTGTCGTTCGCCTTGCGCAGCGCTTCGACGACGGAATCGGGCAGCGGCTGGACGTGCACGCCCTGATTCTTGATCAAATCATCCATCGCCTCGGCGTTGACCTTCTGCAGCCAGGCTTCGCCTCGGGTGTTGCACGCCATGCAGGCGTTCTCGACGATGGCTTGAAGGTCGGGCGGCAGCTTGGCCCACGCCGCCTTGTTGATGGTGAGTTCGCTGGTGGTTGCCATCTCGTGCCAGCCGGTGGTGTAGTAATATTTCGCCACCTTGTGCAGGCCGAGCTGGCGGTCGAGATAGGGACCGACGAATTCCGCCGCGTCGATCACCCCGCGCTCCAGCGACGGGAAGATGTCGCCCGGCGCCAGCAATTGCGCATCGACGCCAAGCTCCTTGTAGACGCGGCCGGCAAGGCCGGGAATACGCATCTTCAGGCCCTTGAGGTCTTCCGGCTTTTCGATCGGCTTGCGAAACCATCCGGTCATCTGCACGCCGGTGTTACCGCAAGCGAACGGCACCAGATTGAATTTGTCGTAGACCTCGCGCCACAGTTCGAGGCCGCCGCCGTCATAGAGCCAGCCGTTGAAGCCGACGAAGTTGAGACCGAACGGCACCGCCGTGAAATATTGCGCGGCGAAACTCTTGCCGGTCCAGAAGTACGAGTTGGCGTAGTTCATTTCGACGGTGCCGGACGACACGGCATCGAAGCCGGCCGCGGCCGGAATCAATTCGCCCGCGCCGTAGAACTGAATCTTGATGCGTCCGCCGGACATCGCCTCGATGCGCTCGGCGAGATCCTTCGCGCTCCCCGGCCCGGTCGAATAGAAGTAGGCGTTGGGACCATAGAAGCTCGTCATTTTCCAGTTGAACGTGGTCTCCGCTTTGGCGATGGCCGGCATCGCAACCGCGCCCACCGTTCCGGCCGCAACAAGTTTGGTGAAATCCCGACGTCGCATGACACGTCCCCCGTTCTGGTTGATGACCCGGAAGGGGTTTGCAATTCACAGGCCAGAATTATCGGCTGATAAAATGCGGTACATCACATACCAGCGACCCGAACTGCACAGGATTTGAGCGCGCGGGGAGGCAAACCGCAGCGAAGTTCGGCAAACGGCGCGAACGCGAATGGAACGCGCGGCACCGATCCCCTTGCGCAAAATCTCATTGCCGAATCGCTTGGGGGCTTGATCGAGGCGTTATCCGGTTGATCCGGCGTGATTTTCAAACGCCGGGAGGCGTTGGGCCGCGCCAATTCGTGTTTTCACCCGGGGTCTCATGCCCTATGGTCCGCCCGCCGTTGATCGCATCCGATTCCCGACCTGTGCGGACCTTACCCATGCGCCTGCCGACTGCCTGCCTCACCGCCGCGATGATCGTGGCCGGATTACCTTTCGCGCACGCGCAAGCTCCGAAAAGCCCAGCCCCTGTGGTGCGCTATTTCGCTTCCCTCGGCGATATTCTCGGCGATCTGCCGGTCGATGCCTTCATCAAGGAGACCCGTCAGGGCGGCAAGGTGACCGCGGCGACCCTCGACGTCTGCTATTCGGTGTCGCCGACCTCCGACCACAAGGACCGTTTTGCCATCGAACTGAAGCCCGACGGCCAGAAGCTGACCGGCTCCGGCACCAGTTTCGAGGACAAGCAACCGGTGACGGTAAATCTCGTCCGCAAGCCGGCCGGCGATACCGTCACGTTCGAAGGCAGGATCACCGTCGGCAACAAGACCTCGCAGGTCGCTTCCACCGAGAACACCGAATCCGACGAAAAGGAATTCGAGCAGTCGCAGGGCGCCGACGACGATCTGGTCGAAGCGCCCGCGAACTTCACCGAAGTCTCGCCGCAATCGGTCGCAGTGCAGGTCAAGCGCGAGGCGTTCCGCGATCTGGTCAACGGACTGCGCGGCGAAGCGGTGAGGATCACCCTCGAAAGCCTCGCCCTCGACTGCAATGTCCTGCGCAGCGGCGAACAGACATTGCGCCTCACCGTCGATCCGGCGCGGGCGCCGGGGCTGATCGCGAAGCTGAAAACCATGCCGGGAGTCAGCGCCGCCGGCTGGGCCACCGGCACCTACGAGATGGATCGCGCGATCCGCTTTCCCGCCGCCGAATGGCGCGACGGCACGGCGCTGAACCGCGACAAACTCGCGACCGCACTGTCGAACGCTTTCGCCAAGGCGACGAATGCGACCGCGCAGCCACCGCAATGGAACGACACCACCGGCGAACTGACCCTTTCCGCCACGCGCCCGAGCACCATCGCGCCGGCGCTCGGCCTCACTGAAAAACTCGAAATGACCGTGCTGATCGGCCCCGAGAAGCCCGGACCGTCCGACAGGCTGGTTATGTGGCTCGGCGTGCCGTCGAGCACGACGACGGACACCGTCGCAGGATCGCGCCTCGAATTCACCGAGCCCGACAACAGCGACGATGAAGGCAGCTTCACCGAAGACGACGGCGTCATCCGCGCGCTGGCCGTCGAGATGAAAGGCCTGCGCTGGAACTCCGATACTTCGTCATGGAAATAGCGGCACGCGGAGTGAGCGCCCGCCAGCACGGAGCGTGAAGCGAATGGCGCGCACCGATGTCGCCATTGTCGGCGCCGGCCTCGGCGGTCTCACCGCCGGCGCTGTTCTGGCGCGCGCCGGACGCAAGGTGCTGGTCATCGAGAAAGGCAATTCGGTCGGCGGCGCCGCATCGAGCTACAAGGTCGGCGACCTGTTCGTCGAAGGCTCGCTGCACGAAACCACCGATCCGTCCGATCCGCGCGATCCCAAGCACGATGTCCTGACACGGGCCGGCGTCTCCGATGCGATCCAATGGGTGGCGACCGGCGCGCTCTATGAAGTGCGCGGCGGCTCTGTGGGTCAGGCACTCTCCGTTCCGGACAGTTTCGGCGGCGCGCAGCAGGCGCTGACCGAGCGCTTTCCGCAGGCCCGCGACGGCATCGATCGCCTGTTCGCCGACATGGCACACATCGCGGCGGCGATGGGCGAGGTGTCAGGCGGCCATGCTTCGCACGATCCGGTCGCGCGGCTGTGCGATGCGCTGACGGACTCCGCCCGTCAGGACTGGGACCTGACGCTGGCGCAGAAACTCGACCGCGTGTTCGGCGACAATGACGCCGTCAAATGCGCGATCGCCGCCAATCTCTGCTATTACCACGACGATCCCGAAACGCTGTGGTGGATGTTCTTCGCGCTGGCGCAAGGCGGCTTCCTGCAAAGTGGCGCGCGCTATGTCCATGGCGGATCGCAGCGGCTGTCCAGCGCGCTGGCGCGGGCGATCAAGAAGGCCGGAGGCGACGCGCTGCTGCGCCGGGTGGTGACCGCGATCGTCCCCGGCTCGAACGGCGCGCCGTTCACCGTGACCCACACCGCGAAAGACGGTAGCGATCCGCAGACCATCGAAGCGGCGCAGGTGATCTGCAACAACGCGCCCGCCAGTATCGCGGCGCTGTTGCCCGACGCGGACGCGGCCGCATTTGGCGCGCACTATGCCGACGTCCCGCCGTCGATTTCGCTGTTCATGCTGACCCTCGGCCTTGCGAAGCCTCCGCGCGATTTCGGCTTCACGCATTATTCGACCCAGTTGCTCCCGGACTGGATGACTTCTCTCGACGACTACGCGCAGGCCGCGACGCTGCTGCGCGGCGAGCCTGCGGAGAGGATGCCGCCGCTCGCTATCGTCGATTACGCGGCGATCGCCTCCGGCGTACCCGCGCCGCCTTACGTGCTCTCGATCATCGCGCCGGATCGCCTTGCCAACTGGGAAGGGCTCGATCAGGACGGCTATCGCGCCAGGCGCGCGCGCTGGCAGACCGCGCTTGTCGCCTATCTCGACACACACTACCCCGGTCTCGCAAGCGCGGTGACGTCCTCGTCGTTCAACACCGCATGGTCGGTGAGGCAATATCTCGGCACGCCGCACGGCGCGGTCTACGGCTTCGCGCCCACTCTGTCGAACGCGGCGGCACGTTCTCCGCAAACACCGATCGCCGGGCTGTATCTGTCGTCAGCCCATGCCGGCTTCGGCGGCTACACCGGCGTGATCGCCGCCGCCGGCCGATGCGCGGACATGATCTTGGGCGAAAAATAACATTAGCGCCGGCCTCTTTTTCACCTCTCTCCGTTTACAGGGAGAGGTCGGACCAAAGCGCAGCGAGGGTCCGGGTGAGGGGCAATTTCGCCGGACGGATCACAAAGCCGCCCCGCACCCCGACCTCTCCCCGCAAGCGGGGCGAGGGAGAAGGACTCAATTCGTATTGATGCGAAAACGCAGCGTGGTCGGGCCGACGAACGACACCATGTCGCCCTGCCGCTTCCAGTTGGTGGCCTGCGTCAGCGCGTTGACCAGCGCATCATCGGCCTGCGCCGCGGCCGGAGAACACGACTGGTCGCTCATCCCGCCGGGCACGAACACGATCGTATCGTTGGCGACGGAGAACTGCCCCTTCCCTTTTTTGCACCACAGGTCGAGCTGCGCCTCGCCGCGGTCGCCGATCTCGAGGGACGGCAGGCGCTTCGACCCCGGCTGCGGCGGCGTCTCGAGCTGCATGTCCATGCCGAACGGAAAGCCGTTGTCGGCCTGCGCCGTCGCGATGCCGGCAAGGGGACAGGAAAGCGCAAGAACGAGCGCGGCACGTCGCAGGATTGTCATCGGCAACCTCTCGAATTTCCAGACCCGCCGTTGTAGCCAGCAGCGACAACGATGGCCAGACCCGGTTCCCGGCCGCCTGCCGCGATCCTGCGCGGCCGCAATCCCGACAAATTGGACAGATTTGTCACAAGGTCGCGAAACAGCCGAAAGGCGGCAGTTTTCGCCAACCGGTTCGTGCTAAACTATGCAACGTATTCGCATTCTTCGCGCCGGCCTGTGATCAGGCTCCGCCGCCAGCCGGCACATCGTTTCCATGTTCCATGAATTCCAGTTCTGTTCCGAAGTCCTGGCGCCTTCCTCCCCGGAGACATCAAATCTGTGAATAGCATCGGCTCGACGCTCGCGACGGTGTGGCGCATCGCCATTCCGTATTTCCGCTCGGATGACAAATGGGCCGGACGCGCCCTGCTCGCCGCAGTGATCGCCATTGAACTCGCCATCGTCGGTATCACCGTTCTGGTCAATCAGTGGAATAACCGCTTCTACAACGCGCTGCAGCAGCACGACTGGAACACCTTCGTCTACGAGATCAAATATTTCTGCGTCCTGGCTGCGGCCTTCATCGCGCTTGCGGTCTATCAGCTCTATCTCAACCAGTGGCTTCAGATCCGCTGGCGCAACTGGCTGACCGCGCGTTATCTCGGCGACTGGCTGCACGACGCCAACCATTACCGGATGCAGCTCGAGGGCGATCCCGCCGACAACCCCGACCAGCGTATGACCGACGACGTCAAGCTGTTCGTCGAGCAGACGCTCAATATCGGCGTCGGCATGCTGAGTTCGGTCGTCACCCTGGCATCCTTCGTCGTCATCCTGTGGAGCCTGTCGAACGCGGCGCCGCTGCACCTGTTCGGCAACGATGTCTGGTTTCCGGGCTATCTGGTGTGGGGTGCGCTGCTTTACTCGGTCATCGGCACATGGCTGACCCATCTGATCGGCTGGCCGCTCATCAATCTGGACTTCAAACAGCAGCAATACGAAGCCGACTTCCGCTTCAACCTTGTGCGCGTGCGCGAGAACTCCGAACAGATTGCGCTGCTCCACGGCGAGCCGGCGGAGCGCCAGCGGCTGATGGGCAAGTTCAGCCTCGTGGTCGGCAACTGGATCGACATCATGAACCGGACCAAGAAGCTGACCGCGTTCACCGCGAGCTATTCGCAGGCATCGGTCATCTTTCCCTATATCCTGGTCGCGCCGGCCTACTTTGCCGGCAAGATCCAGCTCGGCGGAATGATGCAGACCGCCTCCGCCTTCGGCAGCGTGCAGGGCGCGCTGTCGTTCTTCATCAACGTCTATCGGCAGCTCGCGGAATGGCGTGCCGTCGTCGCCCGTCTTGAGGGATTCGAAGCATCGATCGCGCGCGCCGCGGCCCACGCACATGCCGCGCGGGGCGAAACCATCTCGATCGACACGGGTAACGGCACCAGGGCGATCATGCTGAATGACCTGCTGGTGAAACTACCGAACGGCGCGCCGCTGGTGGCAACACATGCCTTCAGCGTGAAGGCCGGCGAGCGCACGCTGCTGACCGGCCCGTCCGGCTCGGGCAAATCCACGCTGTTCCGGGCCATTGCCGGCATCTGGCCGTTCGGCAAGGGCACGGTCTCGGTGCCGGCGGATGCCTCGCTGATGATGCTGCCGCAGAGGCCCTATTTTCCGGTCGGCCCGCTGAGCGCCGCGATCACCTACCCCGCGCGCGACGGCACTTATGATTCTGCAAAACTTGCCGAGGCGCTGACCGCGGTCGGCCTGCCGGCGCTGGTGGCGCGGCTCGATGAGTATGAGCACTGGAACCGGATGCTGTCGCTCGGAGAGCAGCAGCGGCTCGGCGTGGCACGCGCCCTGCTGCACGCGCCGCAATACCTGTTCCTCGACGAGGCCACCGCCTCGCTCGACGAGCCGTCGGAGGCGGCGCTCTACAAGCTGATCGCGGAACGCCTGCCCGACACCACCGTGGTCTCGATCGGCCATCGCAACACGCTGTTCGATTTCCACGAGCGGCACGTGACGCTGGCGCGCACGGGCGAACGGTTCGCCCTGACCGAAGGCGAGACCGCCAAAGTGCAGTAAGAGGCTCAGGCCGAGCCGGCTTCCTTCCTGACGACCGGTTCGGCCGCACGGATGAACGACTTGGCGAGAGCGTGATAGACGCCTTCGCGTGCGACGCTCTTCGACGCAGCATTGGCGATCAACGCCGCCGCCATCAGCGGGATCACCATGGCCTGATCGTTGGTCATCTCCGAGGTGATGACGAAGGCGGTGATCGGCGC
The DNA here is from genome assembly GCA_051954725.1 of Afipia sp. Lineage (GTDB taxonomy): Bacteria > Pseudomonadota > Alphaproteobacteria > Rhizobiales > Xanthobacteraceae > Afipia. The sequence continues at coordinate 59,069 of JBQCHK010000038.1, forward strand.
CTGCACCACGCCGGTGAGATACGAGACCATCCCGATCAGCACCAGCGCGCCAAGCGGCGAGTGCGGGAAGAAATAGCTCAGGTCGGACGCGATGCCCGCGCCGATCGCGAGCGAGGGCGAGAAGATGCCGCCCGGCAGGCCCGAGATCGCCGACAGCACGGTGGCGATGAATTTCAACGGGCCGAAGCCGTAATCGACGAAATCCGTGCCATGGATGATGGCGCGGGCCTGATCGTAGCCGGTGCCATAGACATGGACACCTGACAGCACGCCGCACAGCGCGACGCCGAGGCCGCAGAATGTCGCGAAGATCACAGGGTGACGCTTGATCGCCGCGCCGGTCCTTCCCGGCAGCCCGCGCGCGAACAGCACCAGGATACGACTGAACACGCCGCCGGCGACGCCGCAGATCACTGCGCAGACCGGCACCACGATCCACGCGGTGCCAAGCGGCAATTCAGCCGCCGTCTGGCCGAAGTAGTTGTAGTTCCCGACAATCCCGATCGACGTCAGACCGGCAGCGATCACCGCGCCGATGATCAGGCCGCTGGTGCGGGTCTCGAACGAGCGGCTGAGTTCCTCGATGCCGAACACGATGCCGGCGAGCGGGGTGTTGAAGGCCGCCGCGACGCCGGCGGCCGCGCCCGCGACCAGAAAACCGGGCTGCCGGAACGGCGCCCACTGCCCGATGCCGTACATGATCGCGCCACCGACCTGCACGGTTGGCCCTTCGCGACCGGTCGAGGCGCCGAAAAGCAGGCCGAGGGCCATCACCACGATCTTGCCGATCGCCACCCGCAGCGACACCAGGGGCGCGCTCGCCGCCGGCGGCAGCCGAAGCGCCGCGATCACCTGCGGGATGCCGCTGCCCTGCGAGTTGGGGAACACGGTCGTCGCCAGCAGCGTGGCGAACCCGAACCCCAGCGGGGTGACCACCAGCGCCATATACGGCGAAACGCCCAAAATCAGGCCGAAGGCCGCCTGAGCATGGTCGGCGAGATAGGCCATCAGGATGGCCGCGAGGCCGACAACAATACCGCCGACCAGGAACATCAGCCGACGCGTCCATCGCTTGACGGCAAGACGGGAGCGGACCCCCATATGGGCGGCATATCGGTTGAGTTTCATGGTCCTCGTCGGAAAGTGGCGGCGGATCGGTCCCCGTGTCTTAACCGCGAAACCCTGCAAAAGAAAAGGGCGGCAGAGGCATCTGCCGCCCTTTCCGTTCCTCTTGGAAGAACGAGCTTATTTGAGGTTCTGCGCCGCGGTCAGATCAGCCGACAGCTTGGCGATGAACGTGTCGCCGCACCACTTGGACGGCGCGCCGCCATTGATGCCACCGGCGGTGTATCCGGTGCCCGACGCGGTGAAGTCGCTGGTGAAGGCGTTGCAGGCACCCTTGTCGAGGTCCGTGCCGGAGTAGCGCAGATCGAGGGTGAACACGCTGTAGGTGAAGCCGACACCGACGTTCCAGGTGTTGTAGTCGGCATAGTTGATGCCGTTCGGGAACAGCGGAGCGAGGCCGTAGAACGCATCCGAGGTGCCCAGCCACTGACGGCCGAACTCGCCCGAGACGTAGCTGCCGATACCGTTCGGGAGCCAGCCGCTCGGCGCGGTATACTTCGCGGTGATCGACGCGTAGGTGCCGTCAGCGCCGGTGTTCAGGAAGTTCGGCGAGTAGAAGACGTTGCCGCCGACCGTGAAGTTGTCGGTGAAGGCGTAAGCGACCTTGCCGTAGACCTCGTAGAAGCTGACGTCTTTCTTCATGACGTTGCCGTTGACCAGCGAGATCGCGTTGGTGTCGCCGGGGCACAGCGCGCCAGCGCCGCCGGGGGCGGTGTCGACGCAGCTTCCGCCCGGATACAGATAGCCCCAGACACCGAAGTCGAACGACAACGCGCCGAAGGTCGGGCGGATACCGCCGTAGATATCGACTTCAGCCGAAGCGCGGTTGGCGAACGAGATGCTCGAGAACGCCGAACCGACGTAAAGCTGCAGGTCCTTGTTGACGTTGTAGCGCGGCTCGAAATAGGCGGTGACTGCCGGCTTGTGGTTCGACTGGGTGATGCCGCGGAACACGTAATCGTTCATGATGCCGGCGCCGAAGGCGACATCCCAAGGCGAGACGTAAGCGACTGCCGGAGGCGCCTTGGTGTAGACCTTGCCGAGATCGGCAGCCGACGCCGAACCGACCCCGAGGGCGATCAGCGCGACGGCCGAGAGACTGAGTTTATTCATGATGATCCCCATCATCGTTCTTGGTTTTTCAGTCCGATGACCCAGGCCGGTGACCCGAACCGGGGAACGAGCGCCAGCGGACTGCGCGAAATAACGTTTTGGTGAGATCAATTTGCGGGGCCGCCTCGAAAACGGAAAGCAAAAAACCCGAGCAACTGCTGCCTTTTTAGGCGTTTCGGCGCAATCAGAGCGCGTTGCCCACGACTTCCGCCATAGTGTGACATTCCCACCACATTTTTTTGCACGCCCCAAAGCGACTGCGACCAACGGTGCCGGACGGCACGCAGATCGATTCGCCCCGCGACGTCGCCCCGCCTCGCCTCGCCCACCAGGCGCTGGCTCAGGGTCGGTTCAACAATCATCGCGGGCCAGTCGGTCGGCCCCCATTCCCGATCCTTCAACATCGAAGCATCCCCCTTTCGATTCTCGACCTCGATGCAGATAGGCCGATCCGGATAAGGAAACGATGCGATATGGCAGGTCACCGCATCAGGGCGGCATAAAGACCCGCAGGCAGCGACGGATCTCCGCCCTTAAGCCGGACGACCGACAAACGAAAGGCCGCAACACGGCGGTTGCGGCCTTCGATCCAATTTGTCGCTGATTCGCGGCAGTCAGGTCAGTGGTTGCTGTCGTCGTCACCGTTACCGAACGACCCCCAGCTCGACGACGGAGCCGGAGATGGCGCAGGCGTCCAGCTTGGGGCCGGAGCTGGCTCGGGCGCAGGCTCGACCATCGGCGCGGGCGCCGGCTTGGCGGCGCGCTTGCGCGGCGCGGACTTCTTGGCGGCCTTCTTCGGCGCGCTCTTCGCAGCCTTCTTGGCCGACTTCTTCGCTGACTTTTTGGCAGACTTCTTCGCTGCCTTTTTCGAACTCTTCTTCGCGGCCTTCTTGGCGGACTTCTTGGCCGCCTTCTTCGCGGATTTCTTTGCCGACTTCTTGGCAGCTTTCTTCGCTGACTTCTTGGCCGTCTTCTTCTTCGCGGCCGCTACCTTTTTGACCTTCTTCGCCTTCTTCTTTTTCGCTTTAGCCATTGCCGTCCTCCTGTTCCGCCGGTCCGGCTGTCCCATCCGGCGTTCAAGCACTCCCGATCGGGAGGCTTTCCATCGACGCACCTTGTTCCGGCCGGGGACCGCCGGTTGCCCAGTCTAGCAATTCAATGGTGTGCACGACCGGCACCTGTGCCCCTGCGGAGTTTTTCACAGAGCCGATTTGCACCATGCATCCGATGTTGCCGGCGGAGATAATGTCCGGCTTCACCGAAGCGATGTTGGCGATCTTGCGTTCGCGCAATCGCCTCGCGATGTCGGGCTGGAGAATGTTGTATGTGCCAGCCGAACCGCAACACAAATGACTCTCAGGCACATCTTTCACCACGAATCCACTCTTGGAAAGCAATTCTTTCGGAAGCTGTGTGATTTTCTGTCCGTGTTGCAGTGAACAGGCTGAGTGATAGGCGACGACCGGACCATCGCTGCGCTTTGGCCACGCGATCTCCATGCCGGCGACGTATTCAGTGATGTCCCTGGCGAGCGACGAGACGCGCTCCGCCCTTGCTGCATAGGCCTTATCCTCGCGCAGCAGATAGCCGTAGTCCTTGATCGTGGTGCCGCATCCCGAGGTCGTCACCAGGATGGCGTCGAGGCCATGGCTGTCGGCTTCGGCGCACCACACGTCGATATTGGCCCGCGCCCGCGCCAGCGCATCGTTGTCGTGGCCCATGTGATGCGTCAGCGAGCCGCAGCATTGCTCGTCGGCGACCAGCGCGACCTCGATGCCATGGCGGGTCAGGAGACGAGTCGCTGCCTGATTGATGCCGGGCGACAGCACTTGCTGGGCGCAGCCCTGCAGCAGCGCGACCCGGCCGCGCTTTACGCCCTGCGCCGGAAACACCGTGCCGCCGGCCGGTCCCGGTTCGGGCAGCTTGATCGGCGCCAGCGCCAGCATGGCCCGCAGCCGATCGAACACGGTCGGCGATACCGTGCCTGCCGGCGATGACGGCAGCAGTGCCGCGAACGGCTTCGCCAGCCGCGCCGCGATCATGCTGACCCGGAACAGGCCGGGGCGCGGCAGCACAAAGGCAAGGATCGCGCGCAGCGCACGCTCGGTCAGCGGCCGCCGATAGCGCTCCTCGACCCGGACCCGGGCCTGATCGACGAGGTGCATATAGTTCACGCCGGAGGGGCACGTGGTCATGCAGGCGAGGCACGACAGGCAGCGGTCGATATGCTTGACCACCTCCTGCGTCGGCTGGCGGTCGTTCTCCAGCATGTCCTTGATCAGATAGATGCGCCCGCGCGGGCTATCGAGTTCGTCGCCGAGCAGCACATAGGTCGGACAGGTCGCGGTGCAAAAGCCGCAATGGACGCAGGCGCGCAGGATCTTGTCCGCTTCCTTGATGTCCGGATCGGCGAGTTGGGCGAGGGAAAATTCGGTCTTCATTGGCTGTCTCGGGTCATGCGGCCGCGATTGAGGATATTGCGGGGATCGAAGCTGTTCTTGATGCGGCGGCTGAGCGCGGCAACGCCCGGTGCCTGCGGCTGGAAGACGTCCACGCCGCTGCGTACGGCTTCCGACGCGCGCAGCAGCATGGCGTGGCCGTTGATCTCCTTCAGCCCCGCGCGCAAGGCCGCCGCATGGGCGTCGGGCGCGTCGGGCAACGCCGCCCAGATCAGTCCGCCGCCCCAGTCGTAATAGACATCGCCGCCGGTTTCGCGCGCGAGCTTCGCGCCGAACGCGCCGCCAGACGCCGGCGGGCAGACGATGCGCCACACCGGCAGAGCGCCGCGCGCACCCGCCGCTGCGAAGGGCGTGACGTCGCGGATCGCGGCCCACAACGCCGCCGAGGCGGCGTCCTCGACAAGATCGGCCTTGCCGTACTGCGCCAGCAGCGCGGCGAGCGATTTGGCGCGCTCCGCCACCGAGACCTTGATGCTTTCGAGCCGGAGCAGCGTCACGCTTTGCCCCGGGGCGGCAAGCTGCGCCAGCGGACCGTCGGCGTCGCGCAGGCTCGCGCCGGGAAGGCACGCGGCGCCTGACACGTCGAACGGCGAACCCAGCGCCGCCGTCATCGCACGATTGGCGGTGACGTCGTCGAGGCCGCGCAGCACCAGCGTGATCTCGCTTTCGGCCTTGGGCATGACCTTGAACGTCACCTCGGTCATCACCGAGAGCGTGCCCCATGAGCCGGTGAGGATCTTGCAGATGTCGTAGCCGGTGACGTTCTTCACCACCTTGCCGCCGGTCACGAAGGTGTCGCCGAAGCCGGACACCGCCGTCGCGCCGAGCAGATGGTCGCGCGCCCCGCCGGCCTTGATCCGCCGCGGCCCCGCAAGCCCCGCGCCGATCATGCCGCCGATGGTCCCGGCCTGCGCGGGCGTGCCGAGCAGCACCGACGTGTTCATCGGATCGAAGGCGAATTCCTGATTCTTGGAATCGATCAGCGACAGCACATCCGCCAGCGGCGCACCGGCCTGCACGGTGATGATAAGCTCGTTCGGCTCGTACGAGGTGACGGCATTGAGCGCCGACAGATCGAGCACCGCGTTGGTCGCGGCGGGCTGGCCGATGGCGCGTTTGCTGCCATGGCCGATAACCTCGAGCGGCTGTTCGGCGGCGACCGCGCCGCGCACCGCCTCCTCGACATCCTTGGCGTCACGTACTTTCAGAGTATCCACGATCAATCTTCTTTGTTTCGAGTGTAGTCATGAACTGAAGTGAATGGGATACATCCCTCCCCCTTGTGGGGAGGGTGGCGCGTTGTGAGCATAGCGAACAACACGCCGGGTGGGGGTGCGCTCGGCACAGATGGTTGATATCCCCCACCCCGGCCTTCGCTCCGCTTGGCCGACCCTCCCCACAAGGGGGAGGGAGAAGAAAGAACTGCGCCCGCGTCCCATCATCCGATCAAAATCTCGGAATGTCCGGGAACGCGAGCTTGCCGTGGTGGACATGCACGCGGCCGAGTTCGGCACAGCGATGCAGCGTCGGGAACACCTTGCCCGGGTTGAGCAGGCCGCCGGAATCGAATGCGCATTTCAGCCGCTGCTGCTGGGCGAGATCGATGTCGCTGAACATCTCCGGCATCAGGTCGCGCTTCTCGACGCCGACGCCGTGTTCGCCGGTCAGCACGCCGCCGAGCTTGACGCACAGGCGCAGGATGTCGGCGCCGAAATCCTCCGCCTTCTGCATCTCGTCGGCGATGTTCGCATCGTACAGGATCAGCGGATGCAGATTGCCGTCGCCGGCATGAAACACGTTGGCGCAGCGCAGACCGTACTTCTTCGACAGTTCGCGAATGCCGGCCAGCGCCTCGGGCAGCTTGCCGCGCGGGATGGTGCCGTCCATGCACAGATAGTCCGGCGAGATACGGCCAACCGCCGGAAACGCCGCCTTGCGCCCGGCCCAGAACAGCAGCCGCTCCTGCTCCGAGCTTGAAATCTGGCAGGTGGTGGAGCCGCAACCCAGAGCGATCTTCTCGACACGCGCGATCAGCTCATCCACTTCGACCTTGGGACCGTCGAGTTCGATGATCAGCAGCGCCTCGACATCGAGCGGATAGCCAGCATGGACGAAGGCTTCGGCGGCGTGGATCGCATCGCGGTCCATCATCTCCATGCCGCCCGGAATGATCCCGGCGCTGATGATGTCGGCGACGCATCGCCCCGCGGCCTCGACCTCGGCGAAACCGACCATCAGCGCCCGCGCCGTTTCCGGCTTCTGCAGGATGCGCACGGTGACTTCGGTGACGACGCCGAGCAAACCTTCCGAGCCGGTGATGATCCCCATCAGGTCGTAGCCGTCATTCTCCGGCGCCTTGCCGCCGATCCGCAGAATCTCGCCGGTGATCAGCACGAACTCGCAGCCGAGGACGTTGTTGGTGGTCATGCCGTATTTCAGGCTGTGCACGCCGCCGGAATTCTCGCCGATATTGCCGCCGATCGAACAGGCGATCTGCGACGACGGATCGGGCGCGTAGTAGAAGCCGGCATGGGCCACGGCCTGGCTGATGGCGAGATTGGTGACGCCGGGCTCGACCACGGCGACGCGGTTCTCGAAATCGACCTCGCGGATACGTTTGAACTTGCCGAGCCCCAGCAGCACCGCATCCTTGAGTGGCAGCGAGCCGCCGGACAGGGATGTGCCCGAGCCGCGTGGCACCACCTTGATGCCGTTGTCGTGGCAATACTTCAGGACCTGCGATACCTGCTCCGTGGTGTCGGGCAGCACGACCACCATCGGCACCTGACGATAGGCCGTCAGCGCATCGGATTCGTAGGGCAGCATCTCGGCGGGATTGGAGATCACGCCCTCGCCAGGCACGATCTTGCGCAGCGCGGCCACGATCTCATCGCGACGGCCCAGAATAGCCTCGTCGGCGGCGGGCATCATGATCGACATGTCAAATACTCCGGCATCGCGAACGCATCGCAACTGCGCGCGTGTCGCGTTTCTGTATCAAGCATGTCCGGGCATCTTTTGGTAGGCCGGAAACACGGCCTGTTGTCGCGATCACTGCAGGTTCTGCAAAGCGCGCGACGAAGCGAGCGGTTTACGCGCCGACCACCATTTTCACCGGAAGCACCGCCTGCACCACGAGGCCGCGGGCACGCGCATCGAGCACGCCGACCGCGCGCAGCGCGAACAGCGCGATGTTTTGCACCGCATCGCGCAATTTCACCGGATCATCGAGATCCTGCGACATCAGCGGCCCGACCAGCGCCTCGTGCAGCGCGCCGATCAATGCGGTGGCGGCAAGCGCCGTGTCCTGCGCCGGCAGATGACCCGCGCGCACCGCCGCTTCGATGCGCGCCTCGATTTCAGCGGCGATCTCGCGCCGGCTTGCCAGCCGCGACGCGGTGACGTCGACATCGACCGGCTCGGCGAGAATGCCCCACGCCAGCTTGCGATTCGACACCACATGCACGGCCACGGTGGTCACCGCCGCGGCAAGCGCTGACGAAGGCCCCGGCGCGGCATCGGCCGCGCGGCGGATGGCGACCAGTTCGGCGCGCGAGACATCGGCGATCAGTTCGGAAATGAGATCGGCCTTGGAGGGGAAGTAACGGTACACTGTTCCTGCCGCGACATTGGCCCGCGCGGCGACCGGCGCGATCTGGACTGCGGCCATTCCGCCTTCGGCGGCGGCGTCCCGCGCGGCGGCGAGGATGGCACTGCGACGCGCGGCAAGGCGCTTCACGACTTGATGTGTGCGGCGATAAACCATTGAAGGCGTTCGTCTCCCCGTTAAAGAGTGAACACCAGTTCAAATAAGGTGACAAGATGTTCCATGCACCGGGACGTGAAATTCGCAGTGCAACATAAGGGAAGCGCCGGAAATGGCCGGGTCAGCCGCCGAATCCGGCGGCCCGCGCCAAAGCGGCCACCGTCATCCCGGTGATCACGGCCAGAAACTCGTTGCGACGGACAATGGTGACGACAATTGCGGCCACGATGGCGAGGATCACCACAGGGTCGCCGGTGGCCACCATCGGCAACGCCGCGGCGACGATGATCGAGCCCGGCAACGCATCGAGCATCCGCCGCACCCGCGGCGTGACGTTGACGTAGCCCATCAGCCAGAAGCCGCCGAGCCGCGACGCCACGGTGACAACCATCATCACCACGAAGGCGACCATCACGTCGGAGCGCATGATCTCGCTCATGTCCGCTCCTTGTCATCGTCGCTCATCAGGCCGGCGCAGATCGCCCCCGACAGCGACCCGATGATGATGAACCACCAGCCGGGCAAAAGATGCTGGACCGCGAGCGCGACGACGCCGGCAACGGCCCATGGAACGGCGCGCCGCGGCCCCTTCCAGGCCGGCACCAGCATCGCGGCATAGAATGCCGGCATCACTAGGTCGACGCCGTACTTCTTCGGATCCGTGAGCTGGCCCGCGAGCAGGAAACCCGGAATCGATGAGAACCACCACACCACATAGAGCAGTATCCCGCCGCCGACGAAGAACCACGCGTTCGCGCCGCCATGGGCGCGATAGCGCTCTGCCGCCAGCCAGCCGCCATCGGTCACGAACAGCATCGACGGATAGGACTGCCACGCCGGCAGCGTGCCGAACCACGGCCGCAGGCTGGCGCTCATCAGGGCGAAACGGATGTTCACTGTCGTCGTCAACAGCGCCAGCGTGGCGATCGACGAGACGGTGAGCGGGTCGGGCCACGACTGCACGGCAACCACCTGAGACAGCCCGCCGTAAACAATCGCCATCATGGTCTGGACTTCGACCAGCGAGAAATTCTTCTGCGCGCACAGCGCGCCGAACGCGAGGCCGAAGGCGATGGTGCCCGGCAGCATCGGTGCGATGGCATAAATGCCGGGCACAATGGCTTCGCGCGACCAATAGGCGGGCGCATGGAAATGGTCGGCGGGAACAGGCGCGGTCATCGCAATCATCCGGAAGGTGACGCATCGGTGCGGGCAAACAGCCACAGCGTCAACCGACGCGGAGGAATGATCGCTATGCGTTCGGCATCGGCAGAGGCGGCATCGCGGTTCGCCGTCCTCCGAACACACCGCAGCGCCGCGCGATCATCGCGGCAACCACCAGGGTCGCGGCGAAGCCGGTCGGCGCATTGGCCACCGGAAAGACGAAGAGCAGCAGACCGGCGAGGCCGAACATCGGCAGTTCATAGGCCTGAAAGCCTTCGCGCCAGCCAATGCGCAGGAGAAACGCCGCGGGCACGGCCAGCACCATCGTGTCGTAGAGAAACAGGTAGGGCGTCGCCAGCAATGCTCCGGTGGCGAGAGCCGCGGCCTTCAGTTCGTAGCGCTGCTGGCTGCGCCACAGCACAATCAAGGTGACGGCGACCGCCGCCGTCAGGGCGTACTGGCATATCCACGCCAGTTGTTCCGGCCCGCCAAAATAGCGCACGGTGACAAAGAGGCTTTGCATCCTGCCCCATGACACCCTGCCCTCGGTGAGAAACGCCTGCGATGCCATCGGCAGCCAGTGCAGCCATTGCTGCCATGCCTCGATCCCGAATACGGCCGACGATACGACGAAGAGCAGGGCCACCGTGGCGGCGGCGCTCGCGAAGGTGCGCCATTGCGCGGCGGCGATCAGCACCAGCGGAAACAGCACGCCGTATTGTGGCTTGTAACTCAACAGACCGAGACAGAGTCCGGCTAGCACCGGACGCGTCGGCATCAGATAAAGCGTGGCGCCCACGAGAGTCGCGGTGAGAAAGCCGTTTTGCCCAACCAGCGTATTCGCCAGAACCACTGGAAACCCGAGCGCCAGTACCCAGCCGAACGGACGACCGGCGATGGCCCGCACGGTGATTGCAAAGGGCACGAAACTGATCAGCGGCCATAGCGCATAGGCAAGACCATAAGGCGCCAGGGCGAGAGCCGCGGCGACCAACAGGAACGGCGGCGGATAATGCCAGGCGGCATGGCCGGGAAAATCCCGCCCGAGGGCGATCACCTGGAGTTGCTTCTGGACGTCCCAGTCGTAGGCCGCCGGGGCATCGCCAGCGAGCGCGAACTTGCCTGCCGACCACACATTGATGAAGTCGGTCGGAAGACCGATCCCCGCATCATCGAAAATCCAGCCGTGCGCAAACCATGCGGCCACGGGAAAGGCCAAGTTGAGCGCCGCGAGCGCCAGACAGGCATGCACCAACGCCGGCGGCAGCGCTCCGTTCTGTCCGTCGATCTTCCCGGATGCCGCCTTCATCAAAAACCCGCGCCGGTGTTTGTCGCGCCGTGTGTTTGGCGGCGGCCATCCTGCCGATACCGGCTTGAGGAAGGCTTAAGTCGGCAGGGCAATTTGCAGCGTTTCACCCAATGCGACCTGCGGCACTCGGTCTTCGACACGCATCAAAACAAAAACGCCGCGCAATGCGCGGCGTTTGTCTATTCTCGTCGTAGTCGGCTCAGGCCTGCGGCTGCGGCTCCATGCCCGGATCGGGACGCGGGCGCGGCTTGCCGGCCGGCGGCACCGCCGAGGTGCGCGGGCCCGACGGCTCCAGCACCGACTCGCGGTTCGGCTTCTTGCCGTTGAGCAGATCGGTGATCTCGTCGCCGCTCAGCGTTTCGAACTCGAGCAGGCCCTTGGCGAGGGTCTCGAGGTCGTCGTGCTTCTCGGTGAGAATACGCGTTGCATCCTTGTAGCCCTGCTCGACCAGACGCTTGACCTCGGAGTCGATCTTCTGTGCGGTCGCCTCCGACACGTTCTGCTGGCGATTGACCTGCATGCCGAGGAACACCTCGTCATTGTTCTCGCCATAGGACACGGTGCCGAGTTCTTCCGACAGGCCCCAGCGCGTCACCATCATGCGCGCCAGACGCGTCGCCTGATCGATGTCGGACGCTGCACCCGAGGTCACCTTCTCGCGGCCGAAGATCAATTCTTCGGCGACACGGCCGCCCATCATGATCGCAAGACGCGAGGTCATCTGCTCGAGCGACATCGACAGCTTGTCGCGCTCGGGCAATTGCATGACCATGCCGAGCGCACGGCCGCGCGGGATGATCGTCGCCTTGTGGATCGGATCGGTGGCGATAACGTTGAGGCCAACGATGGCGTGGCCGCCCTCGTGATAGGCCGTCAGCAGCTTCTCTTCCTCGGTCATGACCAGCGACTTGCGCTCGGCGCCCATCATCACCTTGTCCTTGGC
>JBQCHK010000039.1:0-55279 GCA_051954725.1 Afipia sp.
GTTTTGGATAGAAGCGAGCCAGCCTTGTCCGTCGTCGACCACAATGCCATCGATCTTGCCCCGCACATTTCGGAAGCGGAGGTCGGCGACTACATCGCGCTCCTGAAACCGCGGGTGATGTCGCTCGTGGTCTTCACCGCGCTGGTCGGGCTGATGATCGCGCCGGTGCATGTCCATCCGGTGCTCGCGATCACCTCGCTGATCTGCATTGCGGTGGGAGCGGGCGCCTCCGGCGCGCTCAACATGGCGCTCGAGGGAGATATCGACGCCAAGATGTCGCGCACCGCGAACCGTCCGATCCCGCGTGGCCGCATCACCCGGCCGGAAGCGATGGCGTTCGGCATGACGCTCGCCTTCTTCTCGGTGATGACGCTCGGCATCCTCGTCAACTGGATCGCGGGCGCGCTGCTGGCCTTCACCATCTTCTTCTACGTCGTCATCTACACGATGGGCCTGAAGCGCTGGACCGCGCAGAACATCGTGATCGGCGGCGCGGCCGGGGCACTGCCGCCGGTCGTGGCCTGGGCCGCGGTCACCGGCTCGCTGTCGCCCGAACCGATTTTCCTGTTCCTCATCATCTTCCTGTGGACGCCGCCGCACTTCTGGGCGCTGGCGCTGTTCCGCACCGACGATTATGCCCGCGCCAATGTGCCGATGCTGCCGGTGGTCGCGGGGCCGGATGTGACGCGGCTGCAAATCCTGCTTTACACTGTACTCCTGGTCGTCGTGGCCGCCCTGCCGTGGCCGCTCGGCTATTTCGATGCGATTTACGGCATGACTTCGCTGGTGCTCGGCGGCGGCATGCTGTGGCTTGCGATCAGCGTCTATCGTCATCGTGAAGGCCATGCGGCTTCGCGGGCGACACGGTCGTTGTTCAAGTTCTCGATCCTCTATCTGTTTATGCTGTTCGCGGTCCTCCTGCTGGAAGTCGTCGTCGCGACCGCCGCGCGACTGATCTGGTCATGAGCGGGAGCATGGTCATGGACAACAAGAAGCCGCCCGAAGGCATCGTCCTCACTCCCGAACAAAAGCGCCGTCAGCGCGAACGCTCGATTGCGATTGCGCTGGCGCTGGGCGTTCTTGTCATCCTGTTTTTCGCAGTCACTCTGGTAAAGGGACCGGCCGTTCTCGTCCGGCCGATGTGACATGACCGACAAGCCCGACATTCAGGCCTCCGCGCCATCCGCCACGAAGCCCAAGCGGGGCATGGGACGCGACGTGAAGATCGCGTCGATTTGCGGTCTGGTGGTCGCATTCATGGTCGGCGCGGCCTACGCGGCGGTTCCCTTCTATAACTGGTTCTGCCGCACCACTGGCTTCAACGGCACCACGCAGGTTGCGACCTCCGCGCCGGCGGGGACGCTCGATCGCACCATCGGCGTTCGCTTCGATTCCAACGTCAGCGGCGGGTTGCCGTGGAAGTTCGAGCCCGAACAGAACGAGGTCACCGTCAAGATCGGCGAAGTGAAGACGGTTTACTACACGGTCACCAATCAGGCGGCGCGCACCACCACAGGGCAGGCCGCTTACAACGTGGCTCCGCTGAACGTTGGATATTATTTCAAGAAGATCAACTGCTTCTGCTTCACCGAACAGACCATGAAACCTGGCGAGAAGCGTGAAATGGCGGTGGTGTTCTACGTCGATCCGGAGATCATCAAGGATCACGATAACGATTCGCTGAAAACGATCACCTTGTCCTATACGTTTTTCCCGGTCCGCGATCCCGAACCGAAGCCGGTTGCCGCGGCCGACCCGGACAAGCGCAAGGGCAACCTGTAACGATTTGAACTGGATGAAATGCGGACGCGCCGGCTAGCCGGCATCGCTAACGGAGAAACTGAAATGGCTACCGGCCACGCCAAGCACCACGACTATCATCTCGTCGATCCGAGCCCATGGCCGGTGGTCGGCTCGCTCTCCGCTTTCATCATGGCGGTCGGTGCCATCTCGTGGATGCATCATCTCTATGCCGGCGCGCCGATCGTGTTCGGCATCGGCACCGTCGGTGTGCTCTACACCATGGCGAGCTGGTGGGGCGACGTCATCCGCGAAGCTCAGTACAAGGGCGATCATACCCGCGTGGTGCAGCTTCATCACCGCTACGGCATGATCCTGTTCATCGCTTCCGAAGTGATGTTCTTCGTTGCCTGGTTCTGGGCCTATTTCAACGCGGCGCTGTTCCCGGCCGATCCGGTGCACTTCACCCGCGAGGCGCTGTTCGGCGGCGTCTGGCCCCCGAAGGGCATCCAGACCTTCGATCCCTGGCATCTGCCGCTGCTCAATACCCTTATCCTGCTGACCTCGGGCACCACGGTGACCTGGGCGCATCATGCGCTGCTCGAGAACGACCGCCAGGGCGTGAAGTGGGGTCTCATTCTCACCGTGCTGCTCGGCGCCTGCTTCACCGTCGTGCAGGCTTTCGAGTACAGCCATGCGGCGTTCAGCTTTGCCGGCAACATCTACGGCGCCACGTTCTTCATGGCGACCGGTTTCCATGGTTTCCACGTGCTGGTCGGCACCATCTTCCTGCTGGTCTGCCTGCTGCGCGTCTATGCCGGACATTTCACGCCGAAGCAGCATCTCGGCTTCGAGTTTGCCGCCTGGTACTGGCACTTCGTCGACGTGGTGTGGCTGTTCCTGTTCATCTGCATCTACGTCTGGGGCCACGGCGCCGAGACGATGGCGCACGCCGCGCACTGAGTTTGCGCCAGCAACGTTCAAAGGGCGGCCCGGTGGCCGCCCTTTTTATTTGGAAGTGTCAGGCCATGGGCTGAGGCTGCATGGATGAATGGTGATGTGCAATCAGCCAGGACGTGCCGTGTTTCACCAGCACAATGCTGTAGCGCGCCGGGAATGTCGCGGTCTGTCCGTCCCGCGTCCGGAACAGGTCGTAATGTCCGGCATCGATCGCGACGCTGGCCGACATGGTGCGCAGGATGTGATCGCCAAGCCGGACCCTCAAACCGGCGAGGGCAGCGTCGATGAAATAATTTCGAATGTCATGAGGCGAGGTCGTCAGGTCGTGGGCAAGCGTCCCCCACAGGACGGCATCGGGCGCATAGAGACGGGCGACGGCATCCCCGACGCCGCTGTTGAATGCGCGCTCCCATTCCCGGACGGTGTCGTAGGGTTCACGCATCGTTCAAATTCCCTGTCACCCTGCCTTTTGCCGGAGACATAGCCGCATTTCTTTGGGATAACCGCAACCATCATGAACGAACCTGTCCATCAATCGCCGGCGCCACCGGCGGTTTCACCGATCGTTGCCGGGCTGACCTGCAAATGTCCGCGCTGCGGCAAGGGGAAGCTGTTTTCCGCTTTCCTGTCGCTGAGGCCGAGCTGCGACCGGTGTGGTCTCGATTACGCTTTCATCGATTCCGGCGATGGCCCGGCGGTGTTTGTCATCCTGCTGGCCGGGTTCATCGTGGTGGGCTGCGCGCTGGTGGTCGAGGTCAAGTACCAGCCGCCGTTCTGGGTTCACGCCGTGTTGTGGATTCCGCTGATCGCAGCCACCACGTTGCTGCCGTTGCGCCCGATGAAATCGCTGCTGATCGCTCTGCAATACCATCACAAAGCCGCCGAAGGTCAGCTCGTGAAGCGGGAGCCGAAATGAGCGCGTCGGCAAAGCAGCCGCGCGGCGTGTTCGGCATGACGATCATCGCGCTGGTCATGGTCGGCGTGCTGGCAGGTCTCGGCATCTGGCAGTTGCAGCGCCGCGACGAGAAGCATGCATTGATCGCTGCACTCACGGAACGGCTGGCGCTGGCGCCCGTACCGCTACCGAAGGACTGGTCGTCGCTGAGCGCGGCCCGCGATGAATTCCGCCGGGTGACCTTCACCGCGACGTTCGAGAGCAAGCCGGATGTCATGGTGTACACGTCCGGCTCGGCGGTGCGGGAGGACGTTTCCGGTCCGGGCACCTGGGCGTTTCTGCCGGCGCGCCTGATGGATGGCCGCACCCTTGTGGTCAACGCCGGTTACGTGCCCAACACCATGCAGGATCGGGCCCGGGAAGATCGTGCCGTGGCACCGTTGATCACCGGGGCGCCGGTGGTTCTGACCGGCTACCTGCGCTTTCCGGAGGAGCGGAGTTTGTTTTCGGCGCACGAAGATCGCGCCAAGCGGTTGTGGTTCGTGCGCGATCACCGCGCGATGTCCGCAGCCAATGGCTGGGGAACGGCCGCGCCGTTTTATATCGACCTCGAGTCGCCGGTGCCGCCGTCAGGCGTGCCCAAGCCGGGCCCCCTTCAGGTCCATCTGCGTGACAACCATATGCAATATGCGATCACCTGGTTCGGCCTCGCACTGGTGGTGCTGGTCACTTTCGGCTTCTGGCTGGTAGGGCAGCGGCGTGCCCGATTGCAGCCTTAATGGCGGGCTTGGCTTCCTTGTGAAGAGCGAATACAGCCGATAGAGTGCGCCGCTCATTCGCTTCCGGCGACGAGAATTTTTCATAAATATCAGAGGCTTGCGCGGGCGACCCGGGCCTTTGGAGGATGTGTTGGCGAGCTATATTTCGACCCGGGGCGAAGCCCCGAGACTTGGTTTCTGCGACGTGATGCTGACCGGGCTTGCCCGGGATGGCGGACTGTATGTGCCCGAGACCTGGCCGCGCCTCACGCCGGAGGCGATCGCCGGCTTGCTCGGCCGCCCATACTGGGAGGTCGCGGTCGAGGTGATCCGCCCCTTCGTGGCGGGCGAGATTTCCGATGCCGATCTCGGCCGCATGGCCAACGAGGCTTACGCCACGTTCCGTCACCCGGCAGTGGTGCCGCTCGACCAGAGCGGCACCAACCAGTTCGTGCTCGAACTGTTTCATGGGCCGACGCTGGCGTTCAAGGACGTCGCCATGCAGTTGCTGGCGCGGCTGATGGATCATGTGCTGGCCAAGCGCGGCCAGCGCACCACGATTGTCGTGGCGACGTCGGGCGATACCGGCGGCGCCGCGGTCGAAGCGTTTCGTGGCCTCGACAATGTCGATCTGGTTGTGCTCTTCCCCAACGGTCGCATTTCCGACGTGCAGCGGCGGATGATGACCACCACAGGCGCGCCGAACGTGCATGCGCTCGCGGTCGAGGGCACGTTCGATGACTGCCAGGCGATCGTGAAGGGCCTGTTCAATCATCACGCATTCCGCGACAGGGTTTCGCTGTCCGGCGTCAACTCGATCAACTGGGCGCGCATCGTCCCGCAGACGGTCTATTACTTCACCTCGGCGGTTGCGCTGGGCGCGCCGGCGCGTCAGGTCGACTTCACCGTTCCGACCGGAAATTTCGGCGATATCTTCGCCGGCTATGTCGCTAAACGCATGGGCCTTCCGGTGCGCCACCTGCGGATCGCGACCAACGTCAACGACATCCTGGCGCGAACGCTCAAGACCGGCATCTACGAAGTGCGGCAGGTTCACGCCACCGAGTCGCCATCGATGGATATTCAGGTGTCGTCGAATTTCGAGCGGCTGCTGTTCGAGGCGAGTGGACGCGACAGCGCCATGATCCGCAGCCTGATGGCGTCGCTTGCGCAGTCCGGTCGCTTCGTGCTGCCCGACGCGGTGCTGGCCCGGGTGCGCGAGGACTTCGATGCCGGACGTGCCGACGAAAACGAAACCCGCGCGGCAATTCGCGCGGCTTGGCGCGAAGCCGGCGATCTGATCGATCCGCATACGGCCGTCGCGCTGGCTGTCGCCGAGCGCGACAATGCCGAGTCGAAAATTCCCGACATCGTGCTGTCCACCGCCCATGCCGCGAAGTTTCCGGATGCAGTGGAGGCGGCCTGCGGAACGCGGCCGCAATTGCCGGCGTGGCTCGATGGCCTGATGTCGCGGCCCGAGGAGATCACCGTCGTGCGCAACGACCAGACTGAAATCGAGCGGTTCGTGCTGTCTGTCAGCCGCGCCGCAAAGGAGGGTATTGCTGGATGAGCGTGAACGTCACCAAACTTCCGTCCGGACTGACTGTCATTACCGACACCATGCCGCATCTGCAGACAGCGGCGCTTGGCGTGTGGGCAGGTGTTGGCGGCCGCGACGAGAAGGCGAACGAGCATGGTATTTCGCACCTGCTCGAACACATGGCGTTCAAGGGCACAACGCGCCGCACCGCGCGCGAGATCGTCGAGGAAATCGAAACGGCGGGTGGTGATCTCAACGCCGCGACCAGCAGCGAGACCACGGCGTATTACGCGCGGATGCTGAAGGACGACGTGCCGCTCGGCATCGACGTGCTCGCCGACATCCTCGCCAATCCGACGTTCGACGCCGAGGAGCTGGAACGCGAGAAAAGCGTCATCGTGCAGGAAATCGGTGCGTCGCAGGATACACCGGACGATGTGGTGTTCGAGCATCTCAGCGAGATTGCCTATCCCGAACAGCCATTGGGACGCTCGCTGCTCGGCACGCCCCAGACACTGAAGGCTTTCGATCAAGACATGCTGCGCGGCTATCTGGCGACGCACTATCGCGGCCCGGACATGGTGGTTGCCGCGGCCGGCGCCGTCGATCACAAGCAGGTCGTCGCGGAAGTCGAGGAACGGTTCGCGAGTTTCGCCAGCACCGGCGCGCCGAAGCCGCTGCCCGCCAAGTTCGGACACGGAGGCTCGAAGGTCGTGCGTCGCGATCTGGAGCAGGCGCATCTGACGCTCGCGCTGGAGGGCGTGTCGCAAACCGACCCGACGCTGTTCAGCCTGCAGGTGTTCAACAATGTGCTCGGCGGCGGCATGTCCTCGCGCCTGTTCCAGGAAGTGCGGGAGAAGCGCGGACTGTGTTATTCGATCTACACCTTCCACGCGCCGTATTCCGACACCGGCTTCTTTGGCCTCTACACCGGCACCGACCCCAACGATGCGCCGGAGATGATGGAAGTCATCGTCGACGAAATGAACAATGCCGTCGATAGCCTGACCGAGATCGAAATCGCCCGCGCCAAGGCCCAGATGAAGGCCGGACTGCTGATGGCTCTGGAAAGCTGCAGCTCCCGGGCCGAACAGATGGCGCGCCACATGCTCGCCTATGGCCGGCCGTTGACCGCCGAGGAACTGGTGGCGCGGATCGATGCCGTGAGCGTGGAATCGACGCGCGATGCGGCGAGGGGTCTGCTCAGCCGCAGCCAGCCGGCGGTCGTCGCGCTCGGCACCGGCCGGGGACTGGACAAAG
The DNA here is from genome assembly GCA_051954725.1 of Afipia sp. Taxonomy (GTDB): domain Bacteria; phylum Pseudomonadota; class Alphaproteobacteria; order Rhizobiales; family Xanthobacteraceae; genus Afipia. The sequence goes on from JBQCHK010000039.1 coordinate 7,154, forward strand.
CCGTGTCTTTTGCTGAAGGATTGGCGAAGCCGAAGGCGCGATCGCTGCTGCATTGACATTGCAGCTTCGATCATCGACTCGGCGCAAGGGGGTTCGCACTGTGGCGCTGTTTCGTCTGCCGACCGCGACTCCACCCGCGCTTGCTCCGCGGGGACACGGGCTTTTGTTGCGCGCGCCCCAAATGGCGGACTTTCAGCAATGGTCGGATTTGCGCGCCAGCAGCCGCGCATTCCTGACACCGTGGGAGCCGATCTGGCCGTCCGACGATCTGACCCGCACCGGCTTCCGTCGCCGCCTCAGGCGTTACGCGGACGACATCGCCGAGGATCGCGCCTATCCATTCCTGATCTTCCGCGAAGAGGATGATGCATTGATCGGAGGGGTCACGCTCGCCAATGTCCGGCGGGGCATCGTGCAAAGCGGCACCATCGGTTACTGGGTGGGCCAGCCTTATGCCGGCCATGGCTATATGACGTTTGCCCTGCGCGTTCTGCTCCCGACGCTGTTCGGCGAGCTCAATCTGCACCGCATCGAGGCGGCGTGCATTCCCACCAACACGCCGTCGGTGCGGGTGCTGGAAAAATGCGGCTTTGCTCGCGAAGGATTGGCGCGCCGCTATCTGTGCATCAACGGCGTCTGGCAGGATCACTACCTGTTCGGCCTGCTCGATGAGGATTTTCGCGGTTAACCACCTCTCGGTGGTGACATACCGCTGTCACCTGCGCCTTTGGTTCGCCGCCTTTGCCCTGCTATAAGGCGGCGTCAAATTTCCCTGCCATTGAAAATCGACCGGAAGAGACATGATGCATGACAGGCTCCCCCAACGAGCAACCGCCAGGCGCGTGGCCGGATTGGCCGTAATTGCCGTGGCGAGTGCAATGCTCGCCGGCTGCGGCGGCGGCAGCATGTTCGGATCGTCGGCGTCAACGTCGAGCAGTTCGTCGTCGCTGGGCGATCGTTTCAGCCAGATTTTCGGATCGAAGTCGCAAGCGGTGGGTGAAGCGCCGCCGCCGCCCGAGGACAATGAGCCGACCTGCCCGAGTGTGGATATTCGCGCCGGCGCATCGACGCTCGCAGTCGGGCTGCCCGGCAAGCCGGCCTCGGGCAATGATCTGCGCTATCAGATCTCCGTCCTGCGCACCGCGCGCGACTGTACGCTGGTGGGCGGTGAGGTCCATGCCCGTGTCGGCATTCAGGGCCGCATCATTGTCGGCCCGGCTGGGGCGCCGCCGGCCGTGATCGTCCCGATGCGGGTCGCTCTCCTGCAGGAAGGCATCCAGCAGAAGGTCATTTTCAGCAAGGCGTATCAGACCACTGTGAATCTGGCGCAGGGCGACGGGACGACCGATTTCAGCTTCGTTGCCGAAGACATCGCCTATCCGGTGCCGCCGGGAGCGGCTGGCGACAATTACATTTTCTATGTCGGCTTCGATCCCCAGGCCCTGAAGCCCGAGCGCCCCGCGCGACGCAGGCATCGCTAGGGCGCACGATCTGTCGAATCGCAGACAACGAAAAAGCCGGCCTCGAAAATCGAGGCCGGCTTTTTGGTTTTCGATATGGGGCGCTCAGTTCAGCTTGTCGCGAACGTCCTTGATGCCCTGGTCGAGCAGGTTGTCGGCGATCTGGCCTTTGACCGTCTGCGACAGCACCGAGCTTGCGGCGGTGACTGCAGCATCGGCAGCGGCCGCACGAACCTCGGCAACAGCCTGCATTTCGGCCTGAGCGATCTTGTTCTCCGCCGATTTGGTGCGGCGGGCGACAAAATCTTCCATCTTGGCCTTGGCCTCGCCGGCGATACGCTCGGCTTCGGCCTTCGCGCTTTCGACGATCTCCTGTGCTTCACGCTCGGCGCTTTCGCGGCGGGCGCGATACTCAGCCACCAGCTTGACCGCTTCGTCCTTCAGGCGACGGGCGTCGTCGAGTTCCTTCTGGATGCGGTCGCGACGATGGTCCAGAGCCTTCAGGATCGTGCGGTGAACACCGAAGTAGCCGAAGATTCCCAGCAAGATGAGGAATGCGACGGCAACCCAGGTTTCGGCTTCCATCAACATCTGTCTCAACCTTTCAGGGATGCGTCGACGGCGCTGTCGACGGTCTTGCTGTCAGGCGCCACGCCGGTCAGGCGCTGGACGATGGCAGCAGTCGCGTCGGTAGCGATGGACTTGACGTTGCCCATGGCCTTCTCGCGCGTTGCCGCAATGGTCTTCTCCGCCTCGGCCAGCCGGGTCGCCAGGCTGGCTTCCAGGGTCTTGCGTTCGGCGTCGGACTGGGCGCTCAGACGATCGCGAGTCTCGGCCCCAATGGCCTGCGCGCGAGCGCGGGCCTGGGCGAGGTCGGTTTCGTAAGCCTTGATCGCCGCGTCCGATTCGTCCTTCAGCTTCTGGGCTTCGGCCAAATCGTTCTCGATCGTGCCTTCACGCGCGGCGATCACTGAGCCGACGCGGGGAAGCGCGATCTTCGATACGATGACATAGAGCAACGCAAAGGCGATCGCGAACGACACCAACTGAGAGGGGAAGGTGTCCTTCTCGAAGGGCGGGAAGCTACCTTTCCCGTGCCCGTCGACCTCGGTGTGGGCGGTCGTGCCCTTGGCATTGCCGTGATCGGTCGCCATAGGCGTCTCCTGTTGACGTCAGCCGCGCGGATCGCGGCCGACGCATCATCCGCGGTGGATTAGACGGCGAACAGCAGCAGCAGCGCGATCAGCAGCGAGAAGATGCCGAGCGCTTCGGTCACGGCGAAGCCGAAGATCAGGTTGGCGAACTGACCCTGCGAGGCCGACGGATTGCGCAGCGCGCCGTTCAGGAACTGGCTGAAGATCATGCCGACGCCGACGCCTGCGCCGCCCATGCCGAGACATGCGATGCCGGCGCCGATGTACTTAGCTGCGATAGGATCCATGGTGAAACTCCTTTTGGATGTTGGGTGTGAGAGTAGAAACGAAACCGGTCAATGTCCGGGATGGAGAGCGTCGTTCAGGTAGATGCAGGTCAGGATGGCGAACACGTAGGCCTGCAGGAACGCCACCAGAAGCTCGAGAGCGGTGAGCGCGGTGGTCATCGTCAGCGGCAGAACCGCGCCGAGCACGCCGGCGGTGCCAAGTGCGCCGAGGCCGGCGACGAAGCCTGCGAACACCTTGAGCGTGATGTGACCTGCCAGCATGTTGGCGAACAGACGAACCGAGTGCGACACCGGCCGCGACAGGAACGAGATGATCTCGATCACCACGATCAGCGGCAGAATGTAGAAGGGAATGCCGTGAGGAACGAACAGCTTGAAGAATTTCAGGCCGTTCTTGTACAGGCCGTAGAGGAACACGGTCAGGAAGACCAGCAGCGCCAGGGACAGCGTGACGATGAGATGGCTTGTGACGGTGAACGCGTAAGGAATGATGCCGATCAGATTGGCGGTCATCACGAACATGAAGACCGTGAACACGAACGGGAAGAACCTCATGCCTTCCTCGCCCGCGCTGTCTCTTAGCATGTTGGCGACAAATTCGTAGGATAGCTCCGCGAGCGACTGGAAGCGGTTCGGAACCAGGCGACGCCCGGCGCTGCCGCCGATCATCAGCAGCGAAATGATCGCCACGATGCCGAACATGTAGGCGGACGAGTTGGTGAAGGCGATCTCATGGCCGCCGATGTGGCCAATGGTGAAGATCTTGTGGATTTCAAACTGGTGGATCGGATCGGCCATATCCGCAGCTATCTTTCATCATGCGCCGGCGACGCCGGCTTTCTTTCGTTCAATCGTCGCGCTGTCTGCTCGGTCAGGAGCGATTTGTCGTGCCACTGGACCCGACACCCGCGGTCCGCATCACGTTGATCACGCCGGCGACGAAGCCGAGCAGAAAAAACACGATGAGTCCCCAGGGAGACGTCGACAGCAAGTGGTCGATGCCCCAACCGATGACTGCCCCGACAAGAACGCCTGCGATCAGTTCGGAGGAGAGCCGGAAACCGCGCGCCATTGCGGACGCTTTGGCAGATGCATTCCCGGTCCCGCTTTCCGATTGATCCATCCGGGGGTGCCGGCTGTTCCGGGTTACGGAAAGCTGGTCGTCCAGACGGTGAAGCCTTGCGGAGAGCGCGGTTTCTTCGGCGGATGACTTGTCCGTTCTTCCATCTTCGCCGCGTCCGTCTTTTTGTGTGCCGTTCGCCATTGTCGCCGACACCCATCATCCACGTCGCGAGATCTCGGAAAAAACACCCCAAGCGCCCCGGAAACCGCGCGGACCATACTGATGGCATACGGTCAAGTCAAGATTAGCTGATCTCCGTCTATCGTTTTGAAAACACTGGTGTAATTTACCGGAAACGACTCAACCCGTGCGCGATTGCCGCAGCGCAAAGCGGGAGGTTTGTCAGGGCCGATCTTGCGCGTCCGCCCACGACCTGTTGGGGTGGCTCATCTGCGCGATATCATTTCCATCGGAGGATCAATGTCTCGGCCGATCGACTACTATTTTTCGCTTCAATCGCCCTGGGCCTATATCGGGCATGCATTGTTTGAGGATGTCGCAAGGTCTTATAATCTCAAGGTAAATTACAAGCCGGTGCTGCTGGTCGATCTGTTCTCCGAAACCGGCGGGCTGCCGCTCACCAAGCGCCACCCGGTTCGCCAGCGCTACCGGATGCTGGAACTGCAGCGCTGGCGCGACAAGCGCGGCCTCAAATTCCATCTTCAGCCGGCGCACTGGCCGTTCAATGGGCGGATTGCCGACGGGGTGATTCTCGCGGCGCTCGAAGCCGGGCAAAACCCCGAACCTTTCATGCGGCGTGCTTTCGCGGCGGTTTGGGAGGATCAGAAGAATCTGGGCGACCCGGCCGTGATTGCGCAACTGGCCGACGAAAGCGGCCTTGCGGGGGCAAAAATGGTCGAGCGATCCGGATCGGACGCGATCAGCGCGGCTTACGAAAAGAACCGGCAGGACGCGATTGCGGCCGATGTGTTCGGTTCGCCAGCCTGGGTGCTCGACGGCGAAGTGTTCTGGGGGCAGGACCGGATCGAACTGTTGGCCGATGCGTTGAAATCCGGGCGCAAGGCCTACACATCGGCAGAGTAGCTGCCAGACGACGGAGCACACATGCACGCGGGCGCGCACAAAACCGGACGGGTATTCGAGGGGCGGTCGCGCAGTTGCGCCGCCGCCATCGCTGTCGTGGCGATGTGCGGTCGCGCGGCCGTTCCGGCGTCAGCCCAACCCGCGCCGCCTGATACCGACAATGGGCGCTATACACTGTCGCCCGTTGCCGACGGCTTCCTGCGGCTCGATACCCGTACCGGCGCGGTTTCAACCTGCACCAGCAAGGGCGGGTGGGTGTGCCGCGTCGTGCCGGATGAGCGCGCTGCGCTCGATACCGAAATCGGCCGTCTTCAAACCGAGAATGCCAGGCTCAGGGAGCAGCTTGCACAGAACGATCAGGCCGTCAGCGGCAAGATCGATGCCCCGCTGGCAAAGGAAGATTCGTTGAAAAAGAGCGCGCCGGCGGAGAAAGCCGAGCGGCCCAAGATCGAACTCGAATTACCGGCCGACCACGACAAGCTGATGGCGTGGATCGAGCGAGTCTGGAGCCAGCTGATCGACATGGCGAACCGGATGCAGAAAAAACTGTCCGAGAAAATCTGAATCCGGCGAGCGGGTTGGTTAACGTGCGACGGTTCGCCATCGCGGCAGACGGCCCGAACCGCGCGGGAATTTTGGACATCCAGCGCGCTTCGGGTGTAGCTTGGCGGGAACTGGTATCGATGCTGCCAGCACCGGTTAAGGCTGCCAAACGCCTGTTCTTGCAAGGTGGCCTGCATTCAGCGATGTATGATCGGCAGGCTGGAGTGTCGCAGGTTTGAAACAGGTGTCCCACGTCGATCGCATGGATCAGATGACCGCAGTTTCCACCACGCACCTTGTGATCGCTGATGATCACCCCTTGTTTCGCGGCGCTTTGCGCGAGGCTGTTGCGAGCGTGGTGGCGTCGACCACTGTCGATGAGGTCGGCTCGTTCGAGGAACTGACGGCCTTCCTTGAGCAGAACGGCGAGGTCGATCTGGTTCTGCTCGATCTTGCAATGCCCGGCATCAGCGGTTTTTCCGGTTTGATCTATCTGCGTGCCCAGTATCCCGAAATCCCGGTCGTCATCGTTTCGGCCAGCGATGATGGCGCTACGATCCGCCGCTCCATGGAGTTTGGCGCCTCGGGCTTTATCCCCAAGCGGTTCGGGGTTGAGACCCTGCGCGAGGCCATCGGCAAAGTCATGAACGGCGATATCTGGATCCCATCCGATATCGATCTGTCCGCCACCGTCGATCCCGACATGGCGAAACTGCGCGATCGTCTGGTGACGCTGACGCCGCAGCAGGTCCGGGTCCTGATGATGCTGTCCGAAGGATTGCTGAACAAGCAGATCGCCTACGAGCTTGGCGTCTCGGAGGCCACCATCAAGGCGCATGTCTCCGCGATCCTGCAGAAACTCGGTGTCGAAAGCCGCACCCAGGCGGTGATCGTTGCGGCCAAGATCTCCGGCGGCCAGTGGCGCCAGGGTGATCCGCCGCACTGAAGCCTCCCGAACGCCGGCTATTCCGCGGCCGCCATCTGCTGTGCCCGCCATTGTCCAAGCAGCGCCCGCAGTGAAGCGGGCTTCACAGGCTTGTTGAGCACGACGATGCGATCGGCGCGCGCCGCATCGCGCACGTGCGGGCTGCGATCGGCGGTGATCAGGATGGCCGGAATGTCCGCGCCGAACTTCTGGCGAATGTCGCGAATGGTCGCGATGCCGTTGCCGCGGTCGAGGTGATAGTCGACCAGAAGGCCGGTGATCGGGCCGCCGTGCCGTGCAATCGCATCGATTGCGTTTTCCGGATCGACGGTGGCGATGACGTTGGCGTCCCATCCTTTCAGCAGTGTTTTCATGCCGTCGAGAATGGCGCGGTCGTTCTCGATACAGACCACCGTGGTGCCGCTCATCGGAGATTGCGCGGGCAGGCTGGTGCTGGCTCCGGTCACCGATGCGACATGGGGCACGGTCTTCGCGATCGGCATGGTCACCGAGAAGTGCGAACCCCCGCTGCCGGTTGCATCGATGGCAATGCCATGTCCGAGCACGCGGGCGATGCGCTCCACAATCGACAGGCCGAGACCGAGGCCGCGTGCGATGCGCGCGCCCTGATCGAGGCGGTGGAATTCCTTGAAAATTTCGCCGCGCTTGACGAACGGAATGCCGAGCCCGGTGTCGTAGATCGAAATTCGCAGGGACGTTCCCGAGCGGCGGCAGCCGATCAGCACCTTTCCCTTGGGAGTGTATTTGATTGCATTGGAAATCAGGTTCTGCAGCAGACGCCGCAACAGAACACGGTCCGATGCGACCGCGAGGGTGCAGGGTACGAATGTCAGGTCGAGTTTCTTTTCCCGGGCAATCGGCGCGAACTCGACTTCCAGCGAACGCATCAGGTCGCTCATCCGGAAACTCGAAATCGACGGCGTCATCGCGCCGGCGTCGAGCCGCGAGATGTCGAGGAGGGCGCCGAGAATTTCCTCGATGGCTTCGAGCGAGTCGTCGATGTTGTCGACGAGACGCGCGTTCTCGCCGCCATTCTGGCGCTCGACCAGGCTGGTCACATACAGGCGCGCGGCGTTGAGCGGTTGCAGGATGTCGTGGCTCGCCGCTGCGAGGAAACGGGTCTTGGAGATATTCGCTTCTTCCGCGAGACTTTTGGCGTGCGCCAGTTCGCTGTTGAGCCGCGTCAACTCCTCGGTGCGTTCGCGCACGCGTTTTTCCAGCGTGGCGTTGGCGCGCTCGAGGGCTTCGGCGGCCTCGAAGCTTGGCGTGATGTCGGAGAACGTGACCACGAGTTCGCCGCCCGGCATGGCATTGGGGCGGACCTCGATCACCATGTTGCGGTCGGGCAAGCGTTCGAGGAAGGGTTCGCCATCGGTGGTGTAGGCGGTCAAGCGGCGCTGCAGCCGGTCCTCATGGTTCGCGGTGTGCGGCGTGCCGATGTATTCGAGAATTTCGCCGAGCGGGATGCCGATCTGGACGACATGGGCTGGAAGATCGAGAATCTCGCCGAACTGGCGGTTCGAGCAGATCAGTTGCAATTCCGGATTGAACACCGCGATACCCTGCCGGACGTGGTCGAGCGCGGTCTGCAGAATCTCGCGATTGAAATGAAGCGCCGCATGCGCGTCGTCGAGCAGTTTCAGCGCGGCCTTGGGAGATAGCGCGCGCTTGCGCAGGAGCAGCGACATCACCAGCCGCGACGATGCGGCGCCGATCGATGATGCGATCAGGTGCTCGGCATGGCGCAGCAGCAGGAAGTCGGCAGGTGCGCTGCGCTCGATGTTGACGCGGTTGACGGCGGCAAACGCTTCGAAGGACTGCAACGCCCGGTCGGGGCCGAGATATTGAGCCACGGTGTTGAGCAGATCCTGCACGGTGACCGTGGTGCGCCAGCGCTTGAAGTTCGGCGTCATCGGCGTCAGTTCGTCGTGCACGAACAGGTCCGCCTGCAGGCGTTCGATCGATGTGGGCTGGCGCCACAACGACAACACCACGTAGCTGATGACGTTTAACGACAGGCTCCACAACACGCCGTGGATCAACGGCGGCAATTCACTGCCGAACAGATTCTGCGGCCGCAGTGCGACGATGCCGAACAGGCCTTCCTTGAGCCAGGCGGTGCCGAGCGGGTAGACATCGGCGAAACTCGGCAGGAACAGGGTATAGGCCCACACCGCGAAGCCGACGAGCATGCCGCCCAGCGCGCCCTGCGCGGTGCCGCGCCGCCAGATCAGGCCTCCGAAGAACGCCGGTGCGAGCTGGGCGATGGCGGCAAACGACAGCAGGCCGATGGCGACAAGATGAATGTTCGCCAGTGCCTGATAGTAGAAATAGGCCATCAGCATGATGGCGAAGATCGCGGCGCGACGGACCTTCAGCAGGAAGCGGCCGAAGTCCGGCCGCGGGGCCGGGGAGGATGCGCTCTGCTGCAGCACCAGCGGAACGATGATGTCGTTCGACACCATGATCGCCAGCGCCACGCATTCGACGATCACCATCGCGGTGGCCGCGGACAGGCCGCCGATGAATACGATCACGCTCATCACCGCCGATCCGGCCTTGATCGGCAGTGCCAGCACATACATGTCGCTGTCGACGACGCCGAACGGAAAGGTCACCAGTCCCGCCAGCGCAATTGGAATCACGAACAGGTTGATGGCGACGAGATAAAGCGGAAACAGCCATTGGGCGCGATCGACCTCGGCCTCGGTCGAGTTTTCAACCACGCTGACATGAAACTGGCGCGGCAGCAGAAGGATCGCAAAACACGACAGCAACGTCATCGCCAGGAAGTTTCCTGTCGATGGCGAGTAGTTGATGGCGCGCAAGGCTTCAGGCGTTTTCATCACGCTCTGGATCAGGTCGGCGGGACCGAACATGTAGAATGTGACGAAGATGCCGGCCGCGAGAAAGGCGATGAGCTTGACGATGGATTCGGTCGCCACCGCCAGCATCAGTCCATGCTGGTGTTCCGTTGCGTCCGACTGGCGGGTGCCGAACAGCACCGCAAACAGCGCCAGCGCCAGCGTCACGAACAGCGCGATATCGCCGGCAAATGGAATCTTGGAGACATCCTGATCGCTGCTCAGAATGGTTTCGAGCGACGAGGCGACCGCTTTGAGCTGCAGGGCAATGTAGGGCACCGATCCGATGATCGCGATCATTGCGGCGACTGCGGCGACCGCCTGGCTCTTGCCGTATCGCGATGCGATGAAGTCGGCGATCGATGTGATGTTCTGCGATTTGGCAAGCTCGATGATGCGGATGGTGAGCGGCTTGCAAAATGCGATCATCAGGATCGGGCCGATATAGATCGCGAGAAATTCAATGTTGGTGCGGGTGGCGAAGCCGACCGAACCGAAGAACGTCCATGATGTGCAATAGATCGCCAGCGACAGCGGGTAGATCATGATGCCGGCGCGGGCGCGCTGGGCCTGGCTCAGGCGATCACCGTAGAAGGCGATCACGAACAGAAGTCCGATGTAGCCGAATGCGGCTGCTATCACGACCCCGTTCTGCATCCGTGGCGCTCCCTCGCGTAACCGGCCGGCGATCTGAGCCGCTCATGGCCGTCGCCATCTAAGGCGTTTTCCCCGCGGTTGGGAATTGGTTCGTCGCTTCGGCGGCATCAAACCATTGGCCAAGAGAGCGAATCAGCATATACACGCATTAGTTGTAGTGTGATAAGGCTGCCACTGAGCAAAAGGGAATGGGCCATGCTCCAATCCTCGCCGCCAGATACGCCGGTTTTCATCGTCGATGACGATCCGGCGGTGCGCGACGCACTCACTTTGCTGCTTCGGATCGAAGGGTTTTCGACCCAGAGTTTCGAGGACGGTCCTCCTTTTCTCCAGGCTGTCGGCACCACGTCGCCGCTCTGCGTTATTCTCGACCTGCAGCTCCCTGCGGGCTCGGGACTGGCGATCCTCGAGCAACTCGCGGGCCGGCAGTTCGCTCCTCCGGTGATCGTGATGTCGGGGCAGTCGGACATCGCCACCGCCGTGGCCGCGATCAAGGCCGGGGCGCTGGATTTTCTGGAAAAGCCGTTCTCCGCCAGCGCAATGGCTGACAAGGTGCGCGAGGCCGTGGCGAATTATCGCCAGTCGATGGTGGGATACGCCGATGGGCTCGCCGATTTTCCGGGCCGGCGGCTTCTGACCGGCCGCGAGCGCGAGGTGCTCGCGCAGATCGTGCGCGGCGCATCGAACAAGGAAGCGGGGCGGCGGCTCGGAATCAGTCCGCGGACCGTCGAAGTGCACCGCGCCCGGATTATGGCCAAGCTTGGTGCGCGCAATGCCGCTGATCTGATCCGGATCGTGCTGTCGCAGCGCGGCGATGCGCCCCGGCTGCGCGCCGTTCCCTGACGCAGCTGACGAGACGCGGCGCGTTACTCGGCGGCCAGCGACTTGGCGTTCAATTGCAGGCCGAGCTGTTCCCACACCTGCAGCATGGCTTCTGCAAGCTGATCGATCAACGCGTCGTCGTGATAGGGCGACGGCGTGATGCGCAGGCGTTCGGTGCCCTTCGGCACCGTGGGATAGTTGATCGGCTGGATATAGATGCCGTGCTGTTCGAGCAGGATGTCGCTCGCCTTCTTGCACAGTTCCGGATCGCCAACGAACACCGGAACGATGTGGGTGTCGCTGGACATCACCGGCAATCCGGCTGCGGTGAGAATCGCCTTGACCCGCGCAGCGCGATCCTGATGGCGCTCACGCTCCCAGCCCGAGGACTTCAGATGGCGGATCGCGGCGGTGGCGGCGGAGCAGATCGCCGGCGGCAGCGCGGTTGTGAAGATGAAGCCCGGCGCGTGCGAACGCACGGCATCGATGACATTGCTCTTGCCGGCGATGTAGCCGCCCAGGCAACCAAAGGCTTTGGCCAGCGTGCCTTCCAGAATGTCGATGCGATGCATGACGCCGTCACGCTCGGCAATGCCGCCGCCGCGCGGTCCATACATGCCGACGGCATGGACTTCGTCGACATAGGTCATGGCGCCATACTTCTCGGCGAGATCGCAGATCTTCGCCAGCGGCGCGATGTCACCGTCCATCGAATAAAGGCTTTCGCACACGATCAGCTTGGGCCGGTCGGGATAGGCGCGCAGCAGTTCTTCGAGATGGGCGACGTCGTTGTGGCGGAAGATGATGCGTTCGCAGCCGGACTGACGAATGCCCTCGATCATCGAGTTATGATTGAACGCGTCCGAGAGGATCAGGCAGTTCGGGATCAGCTTGGCGAGTGTTGCGATGCCGGTCTGGTTCGAGACATAGCCGGAGGTGAAGACGAGAGCGGCTTCCTTGCCGTGGAGATCAGCGAGTTCGTGCTCGAGCTGGATCAGGGCGTGATTGGTGCCGGCGATATTGCGGGTGCCGCCTGCGCCGGTGCCGACGCGGGTCGCGGTCTCGACCATCGCTCCGATGACCTTGGGATGCTGGCCCATGCCGAGGTAATCGTTCGAGCACCAGATTGCGACGCTGCGCTCGCCCTTCGGGGAATGCCAGACCGCATGCGGAAAACGGCCCGCCAGACGTTCCAGATCGGCGAATACGCGGTAACGGCGTTCGTCATGCAGACGATCGAGGGCGGCGTCGAAGAACGTATTGTAATTCATCACAAAAACCCTGGACGGGAACCCGGGTCAGGGACAGTACGCCGGCTGGTATACCGTGCCTGACACGAGCCTTTTAGAGCTTTTCCAGGTTTGCTGTCGAGGGCGCAAATCGCCGAGACGGCCGATCTTTGGCCTGAATTTGAGCCAGATCAAATAAACTCAGGGCGTCCGAAAGCGCAGGATACCGTCGTCCTGCTCGACCGTCTGGAGCCGGCCCTCATCGAGCAGGTAATTGACGTGGGCAATGAGTTCGCCCGCGGCAAATCCTGTCTGGTGTGGATCGAGCACGTGCTTGTGGAACACCACCGGCACCAGCTGGGCGGAGGTCTTCGGTGCCTCTCGGCAGGCATCGACGATCAACTGGCAGCGTTCTTCGTGATGATCGGCCAGTTGCTTGATGCGGATCTTGACCCCGTAGAACGGCACGCCGTGTCCCGGGAGCACCAGCGTATCGTCGGGCAGCATCCGCGACAGGCTCGCTAGCGAGGTGAGATATTCGCCGAGCGCATTGGCTTCGGGCTCGACCGCCCACACGCTGACATTGGGCGAAATCTTGCTGAGCACCTGATCGGCCGAGAAGAACAGTTTCTCGGCCGCGCAATAGAGCGTCACCTGATCGAGCGCATGTCCGCCGCCGGTGATGATCTTGAAGGTCCGCGTTCCGATCGAGATGTCCTGCTGGTCGGACAGGCGATGATAGAACGGCGGCAGGCTGGAGACGCGTTTGAGATAATCCTGACCGCGCCCGAGCAGCTTGTCGGTGATGGTCTCGTCCATGCCATGACGGCGGAAGAACATGCGCTGGTTCAGCACCCGGTCTTCAGTGCCACGGCTTTGATGATAGACCGCCTGGAGATACTCCACCTGCGACATGTGGAACGAGCATTTGAACCGCTCGACCAGCCAGCCGGCCAGCCCCACATGATCCGGATGGGCATGGGTGACGATCAGGCGGGTGATATTGACGCCCGCCAGCGGACCTTCGAACAGTTTTGTCCACGCTGCGATGGTTGCTTCATTGCCGATGCCGGTGTCGATCAGCGTCCAGCCGTCGCCATCCTTCACCAGATAGCAGTTCACGTGATTGAGACGGAACGGCAATGTCAACCGAACCCAAAGGATGCCGGGCGCAACCTCGATCGCCTGATCGGGCGTCGGCGGGGTTTCGATCGGGTAGCGCAAATCGTCCTGGGTCACGGCGCCGGCGGTGTTCGTTTTGATGTCCATCGTCTCGCAATCGCATTATGTCGCATCGGCTTAACGCGACGAACCCTGCCGCGCCAGCCGAATTTCACGTTTTTTGCCGTGCGGCGGCATGGATGCCATGCATCGGCGGACGTTTGAAACGAGCTATGCGGCCGGAACGTCGGTCATGCCGACGCCGGCGAGCGGGGCTTCTGCAAGAGCCGCGTCCGGCTTTGTCTCGTCGAGCCTGGATGAGATGCCAAGTCTGTCGAAAAGATTGGCGTCGCGTGCCGTCTGCGGATTCCTTGTCGTTAGCAGCACGTCGCCAATGAAGATCGAGTTGGCGCCGGCGACGAAGCACAGCGCCTGCAGTTCGTCGGTCATGTACTGGCGTCCTGCGGACAGGCGAACCACGCTCTTCGGCATCAGGATGCGCGCCACCGCGATCATCCGCACCAGCGCGATCGGATCGGGCCGTTCCGCCGTATCGTTCACCGGAACGCCCTTGACTTCGTTCCACATGTTGATCGGCACGCTTTCCGGATGCACCGCCATGTTGGCGAGCAACACCAGCATGCCGAGCCGGTCCTCAACCTCTTCGCCCATGCCGATGATGCCGCCGCAGCACACTTTCAGTCCGGCCTCGCGCGCGTGCGCGAGCGTGTCGATGCGGTCCTGCATCGTGCGCGTGGTGATGATGTGTCCGTAAAATTCCGGCGATGTGTCGACGTTGTGGTTGTAGAAATCCAGACCGGCATCGTGCAGCCGCGCCGCCTGTTGCGGCGTCAGCATGCCGAGCGTTGCGCAGGTCTCCATGCCGAGTGCTTTTACGGCGCTGACCATGTCGCAGACGCGATCGAGATCCTTGTCCTTCGGATTTCGCCACGCGGCCGCCATGCAGAAACGCGCTGCGCCGGCATCGCGCGCACGCCGCGCGGTTTCCACCACGTCGGTCTGCTCCATCAACTTCGTGGCCTTGAGGCCGGTGTCGTATTTCGCGCTCTGCGAGCAATAGCCGCAATCTTCGGGGCAGCCGCCGGTCTTGATGCTGAGAAGGCTCGCGGTTTCGACATGGTTGGGGTCGAAATGGGCGCGATGGATGCCCTGTGCGCGGAAGATCAGATCGGCAAACGGAAGGTCGTAGATCGCCTGGGCCTCGTTGCGGGTCCAGTCGCTGCGAATATCGTTCGGCGGATTCTCGCTGTGACCGGATGAGGCATTCGATGTGATCATGGCGCTTGCTCCCGCGTGTCGATCCGCAAAAAAATGGCCCCCGCCGCGAAAGCAGGGACCATGTGACTGGCGTGGTGTCAATTGACGGGCGGCTCCGCGGCTGCGTATACCAGCGCGGAGGCCGCGTTTTGATCAGGCCGCCCTGATATTGAGCAGGAATGCGTCGATTTCGGCGCGCAACGTGTCGGCCTCGCGCCGCAATCCGCTCGATGCGGCAAGCACGTCGCTGGCGGCAGTGCCGACGTCCGCAGACGCCTGGCTGACGCCGACGATGTTGCTCGAGACTTCACTGGTGCCGCCCGATGCGTGCTGAATGTTGCGCGCGATCTCGCGTGTCGCCGCGCCCTGTTCCTCGACCGCGGCTGCGATTGCGGACGTGACTTCGTTGATTTCGCCGATGGTCTGGCCGATGTTGCGGATCGCGCCGACCGCCGACGTCGTCACCTGCTGCATGCTGGCGATCTGCGCGCGGATTTCGTCGGTTGCCTTGGCGGTCTGCTCGGCGAGGCTCTTCACTTCCGCCGCGACGACCGCGAAGCCGCGGCCTGCTTCGCCGGCCCGGGCCGCCTCGATGGTGGCATTGAGCGCGAGCAGGTTGGTCTGCGAAGCAATCTCCTGAATGAGATCGACCACGTGGCTGATGCGGTTCGCATTGTCGGCGAGGCCCTGCATGGTGGCGTCGGTTTTGCCGGCATCTTCCACCGCGTTGCTGGCGATCTCCGCCGAGTTGGTGACCTGGCGGCTGATCTCGGCGATCGACGACGACAGTTGCTCGGTGCCGGACGATACGGTCTGGACATTGACCGAAGTTTCTTCCGCCGCTGCAGCGACGGCGTTGGCGAGTGCGCTCGATCTGTCGGCGTTGCTCGACATGCTTTCGGCCGTCGATTGCATCGCGCTGGCCGAGTTCGTCAGTCCATCGAGCGCCACGCGAACCTTATCCTCGAATCCTGCGATCTGCGTTTCCATGCGCGAGGCGCGCTCGGCCTTGGCGATGCGATCCTTGTCCTGCTCGGCGCTCAGGCTGCGCGAGCGGATCATGCTGTCGCGGAAAATTTCCAGCGTCCGCGCCATCACCGCGATTTCGTCCTGCTGGCGGCTGCGCAGCACCTCTGCCTCGAGATCGCCTTCCGACAGACGCTGCATGGCGTGCTGCAGGTTGGCGATGCGGCGCAGGATGTTGCGCCCGACATAGAGCCAGACGAACAGCGCGGAGCCGACGAGCGTCAGTGCGCCGAGCGCGAGCATCGCGATGGTGGCGAACGAGATTCTGGCTTCCGCTTCGGCGGTCGATGCGTTGGTTTCCTTGCGCACGTTCTCGGTGAGCTGTTTCACGCTCATGCCGAGTCCGATGTTGAGCTTGCGCGTTTCCTCGAGGATGAGTTTGCCAAAGTCGGCGGAATCCAGTTCTTTCTGACGGAGCTTGAAGACGCTGGTCTTGCCTTCGCCGAACGCCAGCAGCGTCTTGACGCCGTCGGCGATCTGGCTGTTGCCGCTGTCGATGCTGAGCGCCTTAATCGAGCCTTCGATGCTGTCCTTGGTGACGTCGAATGTATGTTGAAGATCTTCGATCTTTTCCGTTGAGGTGGCGAGCGCCGCGCCGTTGATGTTGCTGGCGGCGTAGTTGACATCCGCCAGCAGGCTGCCGAGCGTGTCGATGACGCGCATCGCCTTCAGCGCTTCCATGTGGTCCGAATCGGGCTTGGCGAGGATCGCGTTGATGTTGCCCTTGGCGGCATCGACGGCGGAGCCGATGATGTTGACGGCGAAGGCGTGGGCCTTGCGCGCGTTCTCGAACGTCGTGTTGTGCTGGACGACCAACTCAAGGCGCTCACGCGCCGCATTGCCGAGGGTGGTTGCCGTGTCGTCGAGGCTCTTCACTGTCTCCTGCAGCGCAGTGACGACATCCTTGTTGGCGCCGAGAGCCTTGATCTCCTGCAGCTTGGCGATCGCGGAGGCCTGGACTTCCTTCATCGCCTTGGCGCGCTCGACCAGCGCTTCCTCGCTGTCGGAGTTGAGCAGCGCCGGCCCCTGCGCGGCGAGATCGTTGCTCAGCGCCGAAAGCTGAAGACTGGCGGCGAGGCGCGGGATGTCCCGGCGAGACAGCCTGACCATGTCATGGCCGAGTTGATCGAGGAGCATGCTCGCGCTGGCGCTGATGATCAGCGCCATCGCCGCGATGATCGCGAATGCGAGAAAGAGGCTGCCGCGAACGCCCAGCCGGATGCGCGCGAGGCCCGCCTGGATGCGGGCCATGCCGGCGCGCAAGCGTGTTCCGATTTGAAATGGCAAAGTCATGATCTCCCCCGCCCTCGATATTCCTCAATGCCCGGCGGGAGTATCGTGGGAGGGGGTTAATAAAACTTCGAAAGCCCAATGTTTTCGGGTCTTTCCGCATAGCGAAACAATTAGCGATTTCAAGGTGTTGGGAATTTTCGGGTTGAGCGACCGTTGATTTGCCGGATCACGCGGCGGAAACCGCGCCTGTCATGATATTTCACGGGAAGCCACGAGGCGGATGTGATGCAACGCGGATTTGAGGGCAGCCCTGCAGAAGTCTTCCGGGCGTTTCTCAAGCTGGGCCTGACCTCGTTCGGCGGGCCGGTGGCGCACATCGGCTATTTCCGAAGCGAGTTTGTCGCGCGGCGAAAATGGATCCCTGACGATACATTCGCCGATTTGCTGGCGTTGTGTCAGTTTCTGCCCGGCCCGGCGTCAAGTCAGCTTGGAATAGCGATCGGGACATGCAGGGCAGGCTATCTCGGTGGGCTTGCGGCCTGGATTGCCTTCACCCTGCCATCAGCAATCGCGCTGGTGTTGTTCGCGCTCGGTCTTGGATATTTCGGCTCGGCTTTGGATCAGGGCTGGCTGCATGGATTGAAAGTTGCGGCTGTCGCTGTCGTCGCGCTCGCTGTTCTCGGCATGGCGCGGACGCTCGCCCCCGACAGGCTGCGCGCGACGCTCGCTGTTGTGGCGATGGTCGTCACGCTGGCCCTGCCGTCGGCCTTGGGGCAGATCTTGGCCATCGTCATCGGCGCATTGATCGGGATTGCGCTGCTGTCGAGCGATGCACCGCGCGATCACGTGTCATTGCCGCCCACTGTCGGCCGGACAGGTGGCGTGGTTGCGCTTGCCATGTTCTCCGTTCTGTTGGCTGGACTTCCCATCATTGCCGCGGCCACCGGCAGTCAGGCCATCAAGCTGTTCGATACGTTCTTTCGAGCGGGCTCGCTGGTGTTTGGCGGTGGGCACGTTGTCCTCCCGCTACTGCAAACCGCCGTGGTGCCGCCGGGCTGGGTCAGCAATGATGCTTTTCTTGCCGGTTATGGAGCCGCGCAGGCTGTGCCGGGGCCGCTGTTTACCTTCGCTGCTTATCTCGGAGCGATGATGGCGTCCGCGCCGAACGGATGGGCTGGGGCTGCGCTGTGTCTTGGCGCGATCTATCTGCCCTCGTTCCTGCTGGTGTTCGGCGTTCTGCCGTTCTGGGATGCTGTGCGCCGCAAGGCCATCGTCCAAGCGGCCTTGATGGGCATCAATGCGGCGGTGGTGGGCCTGCTGCTTGCCGCGCTCTACAATCCGGTCTGGACGGCGGGAATTCTGAATGGGCGGGATTTCGCCCTCGCGGCCTGTGCCTTCCTGCTGCTGTTTCTCTGGAAAATCCCGCCGTGGGTGGTGGTTTTTCTATGCGGGATCGGCGGCGTACTGCTCGGCATGCCGTGAGACCGCGTGAGCTTCGGCAGGCACGATCCAGCGAGATTTTTGATTTCAAGAGGTTGGCTGGTGCTGCCAGACAGGATTGAACTGTCGACCTCTCCATTACCAATGGAGTGCTCTACCACTGAGCTACGGCAGCGAACGCCAGACGTTGGAAGCGTGAGGTTCTATCGAACAAACGCTTCAAAACCCTAAAGGCTTGGGAGCGCCCGGCACGGAATCGGCACAAGGCCCCGAGGGCGCGCCGATCCTTGCCACAAGGGCCGGGGCTACGCAAGCGCTGGAGGGCCAATTTAGCGATCAGGTTCCCGCTGCGGCCTTGATTTTCGCCAGTTGCGGTCCGATCCGGGCACCCATTTCCTCTCCAAGCGCCTGAAGAGCCTTGATCGGGCGCACCATGACCTCGAATTCGTCCATTTCGCCGGCGGCGTTGAAATGAATCAGGTCGATCCCTTTCAGTTGCCATTTTCCGATATGCGCGCTGAATTCGAGGCCGACATCGGCCGGCCCGGCGGCGAACTCACGATGATACCGGAAATCCTCGAAAATCCGGACAACGGTGGTGAGAATGAGCATCGCTGCTTCGCGCCCGGGAATCGGCGAGACCACGACAGGGGAGCGAAACATGATGTTTTCGGCCAGCAATGGCCGCAGGATATCGGCGTTGCCGGTGGCGACGAAGCGATGCCAGCCTTCGATCGTGTGCCGTACCTGCGGTGCCAGCACCGGATTTCCGCTCATCGCCGCTTCTCCCTGTATGCCTCTGCGGGGCTGCATGTGATATTCGTCCGCCCGCTGGCGGTCTGGCAACCGGAGAAACGGACGATGAGCGACGAGCGCGACCTTGCCCGTCAGGAACGGCTGCGCGCGGCCCTGCGCGAAAACCTCAAGCGGCGTAAATCGCAGGCCCGTGGCCGGACCGATCGGCCGGTCGTCACGCCGGATGACGACAGGGTCCCTCCGGATGGGGGCGACAGCGAGCGGATGGTGGACAAGGCGGATTGAAGCGCACGGGAGCCGCGGGACTTAATCGATGGATATTTCCTGATTGGAACCGTAGCATGCGGCTTTCATGATGGAGGTTGCCATGATCTTCGGAATGACCCCCACGCTTTTTTTCCACGTTGCCGTCAGTCTCGTCGGGATAGCCACTGGGTTCGTTGTCATGGCCGGCCTGCTTGGCTCCAATCCGCGCAAGGGCTGGACCGCGTGGTTCCTGGCCACCACGGTGCTGACCAGCGCCACCGGATTCCTGCTGCCGGCGCAGATGCTGCTGCCCTCGCATATCGTGGGCATCATCTCGCTCGTACTGCTGACCGTCGCGATCTATGCGCTCTACGGACAGCATCTTTCAGGCTTGTGGCGCGGGGCATATGTGGTGACGGCGCTGCTGTCGCTTTATCTCAATGTCTTCGTTCTGATCGCGCAGGCATTCCAGAAGATCGCGCCCCTGAAGGCGCTGGCGCCGACGCAAACCGAGCAGCCCTTCCTGATCGTGCAGGGGATCACGCTGGTGGCTTTTGGCATGGTGATCGTATTCGCGGGGCTCAGGTTTCGCCCGGCGCCTGCCGGCATCGCATAGGCGTGGTCGGGGCTGGTCTGTCATCATGGTTCCATGTCCTTGATATCGCTGGAATAAGAGACCGGCTGAATCCCGGTTGCGGACGTTTCCCCGGGGCGGAAAACACGCTAATAACTTGTGCGTAGCAACAAAGCAGGTTTGGCATGGATCGCATTCGTATCGTCGGCGGCAACAAGCTCAACGGGACGATTCCCATTTCCGGCGCGAAGAATGCAGCCTTGCCGCTGATGATCGCGGCGCTTCTGACCGACGAAACCCTGATTCTCGAGAACGTTCCGCGGCTCGCGGACGTTGCGCTGCTTCAGCGCATTCTCGGAAATCACGGCGTGGACATCATGTCCGCGGGCAAGCGTCCGGGTGATCATGAGTATCAGGGCCAGACCCTGCACATCTCGGCCGCGAACATCGTCGATACCACCGCCCCCTACGAACTGGTCTCCAAGATGCGCGCCAGCTTCTGGGTGATCGCGCCGCTGGTGGCGCGTATGAAGGAGGCACGGGTTTCGCTGCCGGGCGGCTGCGCGATCGGCACGCGCCCGGTCGATCTTCTGATCATGGCGCTTGAGAAACTCGGCGCCGAGATCACCATCGACGGCGGCTATGTGATTGCGCGGGCGCCGGACGGCCTGCGTGGCGGAAATATTGAATTTCCGAAAGTGACGGTCAGCGGAACGCACGTGGCGCTGATGGCGGCGACCCTGGCGAACGGCACGACGACCATCACCAATGCCGCGTGCGAGCCCGAGATCGTCGACGTCGCCGATTGCCTCAACAAGATGGGCGCGAAAATCTCCGGCGCGGGTACGCCACGGATCGTGATCGAAGGCGTCAGCAAGCTTCACGGCGCGCGACACACCGTGCTCCCTGACCGGATCGAGGCCGGCACTTATGCCATGGCGGTGGCGATGACCGGCGGAGACGTCCAACTCGCCGGCGCGCGACCCGAACTGCTGCAATCCGCGCTCGATGTTCTGACCGAGGCCGGCGCGACCATCACGCCGAACAATGAAGGGATCCGCGTCACGCGCAACGGTGCGGGCATCAAGCCCGTGAAGGTGGAGACGGCGCCGTTCCCGGGCTTTCCGACCGATCTGCAGGCGCAGTTGATGGCGCTCATGGCACGCGCGAAGGGTGAATCGCATATCACCGAAACGATTTTCGAGAATCGCTTCATGCACGTGCAAGAGCTGGCGCGCTTCGGCGCGCGGATCTCGCTCGATGGCGAAACCGCGATCATCGATGGCGTGTCGAAGCTGAAAGGCGCCCCCGTGATGGCGACCGATCTGCGGGCGTCGGTGTCGCTGGTCATCGCGGCGCTCGCCGCTGAAGGCGAAACCATGGTCAATCGCATTTACCATCTCGACCGCGGTTTTGAACGGCTCGAGGAAAAATTGTCGGCCTGCGGCGCAACCATCGAGCGCATCAGCGGGTAATGCATGTGAGATCGCACGGCAGCCGCGCCGTGCGCCCGGTTTGACACGGGATTGCATAAGAGAGTGCCATGGCGACCCATCCTCGGCTGATCGCGCTGGACGAAGACGACCTCGCGGTTATTTCGGCGCACGTTCAGGATGCGTCGGTTCAGGTCCGCGATATCATCTGGCGGCAGTCGGAAAAACGTCTGGTGGTCGGCATGAAGCGGCTGGACTGGGATCAGGCCCTGTCCGGCGCGCCGTCTGCGCGGCGGCTGGTCGCTGCGTTGCGGTTCGACCGGGTGCTTGCCTGCAAGTCCCGGAATCTCGACATGAACAAACTGGAATCCGAAGCTGAACTGCTCGGGCTTGAGTTTCGTCCCGGCACCAAGCCAGGCGGCAATATTCTGCTGATGTTCTCGGGCGGCGGCGCCTTGCGACTCGATGTCGAATGCATCGAGTGCGAACTTGCCGATCTGGGCGAAGACCATTTCGACGGGGACGATCTGGCAGGGCCGGGGGCCGATATTTCCGCCGAGACGAACATCTGAGCATCGCCCACAGCGGCTCCGCCGCCGCCCTTCCGCGACAAAGGGTTGACGGCGATTTGGCCGCGCGTCATTGAGCAAGGGACGGGCGTTGCCGACGCCCCACCGGGACTTGAAAATGCCGATCCGCATCAACAGCCGTAGCGCTGATTTCACTGAGCGCTTCAATGCTTTTCTCACGATGAAGCGCGAGGTGTCCGCCGACATCGATGCGGCGGCGCGGGCGATCGTGGAGGATGTGGCGCGGCGCGGCGATGCGGCGCTGATTGAAGCGACGCAGAAATACGATCGCCTCAAGGTCGATGCCAAGGGCCTGCGGATCACGAATGCCGAAATCGAGGCGGCCGTGGCGTCGTGCGATGGCGCAACGCTCGATGCCCTGAAACTTGCCCGCGACCGGATCGAGACTTTCCATCAGCGCCAGTTGCCGAAGGATGATCGCTTCACCGATGCTCTCGGGGTCGAACTCGGCGCGCGCTGGACCGCGATCGAAGCGGTCGGGCTGTATGTGCCGGGTGGCTCCGCCGCTTATCCGTCGTCGGTGCTCATGAACGCGATGCCGGCGAAGGTCGCGGGCGTCGAGCGCGTGGTGATGGTGGTGCCGTCGCCCGACGGGACGCTCAATCCGCTGGTGCTGGCTGCGGCGCAGCTGGGCGGCGTCAGCGAAATCTATCGCGTCGGCGGCGCGCAGGCGGTCGCGGCGCTGGCCTATGGCACGGACACCATCAGGCCGGTGGCGAAGATCGTCGGTCCCGGCAATGCCTATGTCGCCGCGGCCAAGCGCATCGTATTCGGCAAGGTCGGCATCGACATGATCGCCGGTCCGTCCGAAGTTCTCGTGATTGCGGATCGCACCGGCAATGCCGGCTGGATCGCAGCCGATCTGCTGGCGCAGGCCGAGCACGACGCCAATGCGCAGTCGATCCTGATTACCGATGACGAGGCACTGGCGCGCGAGGTCGAACAGGCCGTCGAGGCGCAACTGGCGACCCTGCCGCGCGCGGCGATCGCGCGTGCCTCGTGGAATGAATTCGGCGCCATCATTCTGGTGAAAACGCTCGACGAAGCGGTGACGCTCGCCAATGTCGTTGCCGCCGAGCATCTCGAGATCATGACCGTAGATCCGGAAGCGGTTGCCGCGCGCATCCGCAATGCCGGTGCGATTTTCCTCGGACCGCATACGCCGGAAGCGATCGGCGACTATGTCGGCGGATCGAACCATGTGCTGCCGACCGCGCGCTCGGCGCGGTTCTCGTCTGGCCTTGGCGTGCTCGACTTCATGAAACGGACTTCAATTCTCAAATGCGGCCCCGATCAGTTGCGCGCACTGGGGCCGGCGGCGATGACGCTCGGCAAGGCCGAAGGTCTTGATGCACATTCGCGCTCGGTTGGATTACGCTTGAACCTGTCATGACCAAGCCCCCGCCAGCGGATGATTCCCAGAACCGTGTCGTTGCGGTGACGCTCGACGAGGAATCGATCGGGCGTTCTGGGCCGGACATCGAGCATGAGCGGGCCATCGCAATCTACGACCTGGTGGAGCAGAACCTGTTCGCGCCCGTGGGCGATGCAGTCGGTCCGTTCACGCTGCACATCGCGATCACCGGCAACCGCCTGATGTTCGACATCAAGCGCGAGGACGGCTCGCCGGTCGTGGTCCACCTGATGTCGCTGACGCCGTTCCGCCGCATCGTGAAGGACTACTTCCTGATTTGCGACAGCTACTATCATGCGATCCGGACCGCCACGCCCGACAAGATCGAAGCCATCGACATGGGGCGCCGCGGCATCCACGACGAAGGATCGCGGACGCTGATGGAGCGGCTGCAGGGCAAGGTGCGCGTCGACTTCGACACCGCGCGCCGGCTGTTCACGCTGATTTCGGTTCTGCACTGGAAAGGGCAGGACGCATGATCCGGATGCCTGGCTGCGCCATTCCGGATCATATTGGACGTGAGAGAGACTAGGCCATGGCCGGGCCCCCTCGCGTGCGTTCGCCCCAGGCGGTTCTGTTCATGTGCGGTCAGAACAGCGTTCGTTCGCCGATCGCGGCGGCGTTGCTGCGTCAGATGGTGCCGCGCGGGCTTTACGTGCAGTCCGCCGGGGTCAGCAAAGGCGAACTCGACCCGTTCGCGGTGGCGGTGATGAACGAGATCGGACTCGATATTTCCCACCACAAGCCATGGACCGTGGCCGATCTGGAGGACTGGGAGGGCTTCAATTTCGATCTCATCATCACGCTCGCGCCCGAAGCGCATCATCGTGCGTTAGAACTGACGGCGACGCTGGCGACCGAAGTTGAGTATTGGCCGACATCGGATCCGGTCGGCGTCGAAGGCCGCCGCGAGTTGCAACTCGATGCTTATCGGGCGACGCGCGATGGCCTGAAGCGGCGGATTCGCGAGCGTTTCGGGCCATCCGGCGTTGCCAACGAGTGAGGGCGGCATGATCACGCGCCTCGCCGTTTCAGGCTATCGATCGTTGCGTGACATCCGGCTCGAGCTTGGCCCGCTGAACGTGGTCACGGGCGCCAATGGCAGTGGCAAGTCCAGCCTTTATCGCGCGCTCAAGCTGCTCGCCGACATCGCGCAAGGCCGCATTATTCAGGCGCTCGCGGCGGAAGGCGGTCTGCAATCCACGCTGTGGGCGGGGCCGGAATCGTTTTCGCGCAAGATGAAGGACGGCACGCAGCCGGTGCAGGGCACGGTCCGCAGCAAGTCCGTCGCATTACGGCTGGGATTTTCCGGCGAAGACTACGGCTACGCGATCGATCTCGGACTGCCGCTGCCGGACGCTACATCCCAGTTCACGCGCGATCCGCAGATCAAGGCTGAAAGCATCTGGACCGGCGAACTGCTTGGCCGTGCCAACAGTTTCGCCGAGCGGCGTGGGCCGCATGTGCGAATCCGCGACGAGGGCGGTGCCTGGCGCGACGCGCTTCAGAATCTTGCCTCCTTCGACAGCATGATGACCCATTGCGCCGATCCGCGCGACGCAGTCGAACTGCTGGTGCTGCGGGAACGGATGCGGGAATGGCGCTTCTACGATCATCTGCGGACCGACCGCGATGCTCCGGCGCGCCGTCCGCAGATCGGAACCTACACGCCGGTTCTCGCCAGTGACGGGTTCGATCTTGCGGCCGCGATCCAGACCATCATCGAAATCGGCAATCCTGACGAACTCGATGCGACCATCGACGACGCCTTTCCCGGTGCGCGTGTCGGCGTGGTGCAGGCCGATGGCTACTTCGAACTGGAGATGAAGCAGCACGGATTGCTTCGGCCGCTGAAAACCGCCGAATTGTCGGACGGGACGTTGCGATACCTGTTGCTGGTGGCGGCGCTGTTGTCGCCGCGGCCGCCGGCGCTGATGATCCTGAACGAGCCGGAAACCAGCCTCCATCCTGACCTGCTGCCGGCGCTGGGCCGTCTGGTCGCCAGAGCCGCGGCCCATTCCCAGATCATTCTCGTCTCGCACGCGCCCGACCTCGTTGCGGCGCTTCGGCACGAGAAGGGAAGCAGGCAGATTGTGCTGGAAAAGCGGCTCGGCGAGACCGTGGTGCGGGATGACGACGGTCTGTCATGGAATTGGCCCTCGCGTTGACCGGCCGTCGTGCCCGGTTGTCGAAAGCGGGGCGTTCCGATAGTTTCCGCGCCAATCCCTCATCGGAACTGAATCCCCCGCATGTCAAGTCGCCCCAAGTTCGTTCTTGCTTCCGGTTCTCCCCGTCGCCTTAGCCTGCTCAATCAGGCGGGGATCGAACCCGACGCGCTGCGCCCCGCGGATGTTGATGAAACGCCGAAACGTGGCGAACTGCCGCGCGCCTGCGCCACGCGCCTTGCCCGCGCCAAGGCCGACGCGGCGCTGCAATCGGTTCATCTCGATGACGACCTGCGCGGTTCTTATATCCTGGCCGCCGATACGGTGGTGGCGGTGGGCCGGCGCATCCTGCCCAAGGCCGAACTGGTCGACGAGGCCTCGCAGTGCCTGCGGCTGCTGTCCGGGCGCAATCATCGCGTTTACACCGCGATCTGTCTGGTGACGCCGAAGGAAAGTTTCCGCCAGCGTCTGGTGGAAACACGGGTGCGCTTCAAGCGCCTGACCGAGGAAGACATCCGCACCTACATCGATTCCGGCGAATGGCGCGGCAAGGCGGGCGGCTACGCGGTGCAGGGCATCGCCGGATCATTCGTGGTCAAGATGGTCGGCTCCTACACCAATGTGGTGGGTCTGCCGCTCTATGAATCGACGGCATTGCTCGGTGGCGAAGGCTTTCCGATCCGCGCCGGCTGGCTCAACGCCGGCTGACGGCGCGGGAACGCGAAGCCATCCCGGCCGTTGTGCGCGGGGACGGCCCTTGCCGCCCGGATTGATGACATGTCGCCCATGAAACTTTGCCCGATCTGCAAAAAGCCAGCGACGGATGCATCGCACCCGTTCTGTTCGGAGCGCTGCCGCGACGTTGACCTGCACCGCTGGCTGTCCGGCGCCTACGCGATTCCGGCCCGGGACGGTGACGAGGAGGATGAGGACGGCGCGCCGGAGCCCCTGCCTCCGCGAGATCGTTGATTTCGATGGACTATCGGGGATTTTTTCCCCGCCTCAACGCCATGAAATCGCCGCCGGTGGCTGGACATGGCCGCCCAGCCTCACTATAAACCGGCGCTCCCTCGGACTTCGTCCCCGGGACGGCGCCCAGGTAGCTCAGTTGGTAGAGCATGCGACTGAAAATCGCAGTGTCGGTGGTTCGATCCCGCCCCTGGGCACCATCAATTTCGGAAAGTCTTTGATATCTGAAAGTCTTTCCCCTCAGGACGTTACCCCCTATCAATAGCCGCAATGCGCTTCGCGAAACGGAGCGGCGAGGGGTGGTGTTCGATGTTGCGGGTGGCGGGGTCTCGCATATCGCGCTGGGCAGCGCTCACGGTTCGCGTTCTCGTGTTTGGCCTGCTTGCGGCGAGCACGAGCATTCCCGCGCATGCGGACGATGACGAGGATGCCAAGCCGGCACCGCTGTGGCCGACGACGTATCTCGATCTCAACACACAATTCTCCGCCCTCCCTGCGAACAGCCTGTCGTTCGGCCTCGGGCCGGTCGGCTTTCTGTCGACGTCGTCGAGCCGCAACCTGACGATTAATGCGCCGCTGACCGTGGATGTGACGGACCGATTTTCCGTCTACGGCGGCGTCAGCGCGCTGACCTATCAACTGGATGGAACGTCGTGGTCGCCGTTCTCGGTCACGAGCTGGAACGTGGGCTTCACGGCCGACGTCATCAAGCAGGATGGCGCGATCCCCACCGTCACCTTGCAATCGACCTACACCAGGACCATCGGAACCAGCGCGACGATCCTGTCGGCGGCGACGCTTTCGACGGTTGTCGAAGCAGGCCATGCCTTCGACGAGGCTGAAACGCGCGGCGTTCTTGCCGGCGTCCAGGTGGTCAACGCGTTCGTCAGTTCATCGCTGATCCGGGTCGAGCCTGATGTCGTGGCGTGGGGCGGCGGCTACTATCAGTGGTCCAGCAACTGGAAGTTCACCGGGCGTGTCGGCATCCAGCATTTCGGAGGCGCGCGCATCGCGAACCTGCTCGATTTCAAGCCCTTCACCCAGCCGGTCGCGCGGTTCAATTTCGACAAGCTCGACGACAACGACAATCGGCTGTTCGGTCTTGCGTTCGAGATCGCATGGACGCCGAAGCCGGCGTTCCAGTTCACGCTTCACACGCCGCTCTACGCCGTGCGCAACTGAAAGCTACTCGGCCGCCGCTGCTGCTCGGGCGCCCGCCGACAAGGTGAAACCCTCGTAGTTTTTCGCGGCGACGTCGTCGCAAATTCGCCGATAGACGCCGACACCGCCGATATACGGCATGAAGATGCGCGGCTTGCCGGGGATGTTGGCGCCCATGTACCAGGAGTTGGCCTGAGGACAGAGCGTGCCGTGTGCCGTCTCGTTGACGTGGTCCACCCATTTATCCTCGGCCGCGATCGTCGCTTCGATGCGTTCGGCTCCGCGCGCACGCAGATGCGCGAGACAATCGCTGATCCAGTCGACGTGCTGTTCGATCGAAACGATCATGTTGCTCAGAACCGACGGACTGCCGGGCCCGGTGATCACGAACATGTTGGGAAAGCCGGCGCTCATGAGACCCAGATAGGTGCGCGGCCCTTCGGCCCATTTCTGGTTGAGGGTGATGCCATCGCTGCCGGTAATGTCGATTCTGGCGACCGAACCGGTCATTGCATCGAAGCCGGTGGCGAACACGATGGCATCGAGTTCGTAGTCCTTGCCGCCGGTGCGCAGGCCCTGCGGCAGCAGCGTCTCGACCGGATTGTCACGAACATCGACCAGCGTGACGTTCGGGCGGTTAAACGTCGCGTAGTAATCTGTATCGACACAGATGCGCTTCGAGCCGATCGGATGGCTGTCCGGCTGCAGTAGTTTTGCGACGGCAGGATCGGTCACGGTCTCCGCGATCTTGTCGCGCACGAAATCGGCAGCGGTATCGTTGGCGGATTGATCGACCAGCAGGTTGTTGTAGGACGCCATGAAGCTGATGCCGCCGCGCGCCCATCCCGCTTCGTATTCCTGCCGCCGTGCGTCGTCGGCATCGTCGAGCGCTCCCTTCTGCGGGATCACGGTGAGAATGCCGTTGCGCGATTCGGTGCGGGCGCGTTGCCTGCGCGCCGCATAGTCGCCTTTCCACTCGCGCGTGATCTCCGGCGTGAGCAGTGCGTTGTGGGCGGGGATGCTGAAGTTCGGCGTCCGCTGGAACACGAACAGATGCTCGGCCTGCTCGGCGATGATCGGAATCGACTGGATGGCGGACGAACCGGTGCCGATGACGCCGACGCGCAGGCCGGTGAAATCGACCGGCTCATGCGGCCAGTGGCCGGTGTGATAGGTTTTGCCCTTGAAATCCGACAGTCCCGGAAAATCCGGAATGCGCGCGTTGGACAGGCAGCCGGTTGCGAGAATGAAATAGGTCGCCGAACGGCTCTTGCCATCGGATGTTTTCACCAGCCATCGGTTGGCAACGTCATCGAAGCGGGCGCTTTCGACGCGCGTGTCGAACTGGATATCGCGGCGCAGGTCGAAGCGATCGGCAACGTGATTGGCGTATTGGAGAATCTCCGGTTGCGGCGCATAGCGCTCGCTCCATTCCCATTCCTGCTGGAGATCTTCAGAGAACGAGTACGAGTACTGCATGCTTTCGACGTCGCAGCGGGCGCCGGGATAGCGATTCCAGTACCATGTGCCGCCGACGCCGCTGCCCTGTTCGAACGCCCGCGCCGACAATCCAAGACCACGCAGCCGATGCAACATGTAGAGGCCTGCGAAACCTGCGCCGACGATGATGGCGTCATAGGAGGGCGTGGCGTTCTCGGTCTGCGGCAGTGCGGACATCGATGCGTGCTCCCGAATGTCTTGCGTTTTGGCAGGCAAGCTTGCCCGTCAGCATTCCTTGCAATGCGCCGGTCCGCAAGCGGCAATCGTGCAACACGGCTTGGCGTAAATATTGTGTGTCACGGCATCGCACGCGCAAGCCGTTTCAAACGGACATCATGTCACCGTCTTGAGCCAGACTCCGATGTCGTGGAGCGCAGCGCCGGCCTTGGGTAGCAGCTTGCCCATGGTAATGAAGCCATGGAACTGGCCGGGATAGGTGCGATATTCCACCGCGACGCCGGCTGCGCGCAACTGTTGTGCGTACTCGTCGCCCTCGTCGCGCAGCGGGTCGGCGCCCGCGGTCAGCACGAAGGCGGGCGGCAGCCCCGCGAATGTCGCGGCGCGCGCGGGCGAGGCGCGCCAGTTCTCTGCATCCGCCGAGCCGTTAAGATAATGATCGCGAAACCAGCGGATCACATTATGCGTGAGCAGGCAGTCGGTTTCCGGATCGCTGTGCGAAGGATGACTCATGCGAAAATCGGTGGCGGGATAGATCAGCACCTGGCCCGCGAGTTTCATTCCCGAATCGCGGGCATGCAACGCCACGATCGCTGCGAGATTGCCGCCTGCGCTGTCGCCGCCCACCGCAAGGCGGGTGGGATCGATTCCGATGTCGCGGGCATGGCGCGAGACCCATTCCGCAGCGGCGATGGCATCGTCGACCGCGGCAGGGAATTTATGTTCCGGCGCGAGGCGATAGTCGATCGCGACCACGATCATCTGACCTTCGTCGGCGAGCGTGCGGCAGACCACGTCGTGGGTTTCGAGATCGCCGATCACCCATCCGCCGCCGTGAAAGAACACAAGGCCAGGCGATGCGCCGCCGGACTGACGAAGTGATTTCGGTGTGTAGAGGCGTGCGGGAATGGCGGCGGCCGGCCCGGGGATCGCCAGCGGTTCGACGGCGGCCAGCACCGGCGGCTCCGGATTGGTGACAAGGCGTGCCGTCAGATAATAGTCGCGCGCTTCGGGTGGCGTCAGCGTTTCGTAGGGCGGGCGGCCGGCGTCGCGAAAAGCCTGAAGAACTGCGGCGGCATCGGGATCGAGTGTTACGGGCATGTCGGTTGAACCTGCGCAATAAGAAGAGTGATTTGGAAAATCGTCATCCGGCAGTGCGCCCGCCGTCGATAGGGTAGGCCGCACCCGACACGTAGCTCGCATCGTCGGAGGCAAGGAACGCGACAACGGCGGCGACTTCCCTGGCGAGGCCGAGGCGGCGCGCCGGAATCCGGTCGACAGCCTGCTCCGTCGGCATCGGCTTGCCGCCGTTGCGCCCGGTGATGATCGTCGACAGCATCCGGCTGTCGATCAGCCCGGGACAGACGCAGTTGACGCGCACTTTGGTCTTTGTGCATTCCAGCGCCGCGCTGCGGGTCAGGCCGATCACCGCGTGCTTGCTCGCGGTATAGGCGGCGATATGCGCCGCACCGGTCATGCCCGCGATCGATGCGGTGTTGATGATACTGCCCGAATTCACAGCCATCATCACCGGCAGGATATGCTTCATGCCGAGAAAGACACCGACGACGTTGACGTCGAGCACACGGTGGAAAATGTCGAGCGGATAGTCCGTGATCGGCGCGATATCGCCTTCGATGCCGGCATTGTTGAAGAAAATATCGATGCGCCCGGCCGCATCCATCGCCTGCTTCACATAGGCGGCGACATCTTCCTCGCGGCTGACGTCGGCGGTCACCGCCAGCGCGTGCGCTGACTGCGGCAGGTCGTCAACGACACGCTGCAAACCGTCGGCATCGCGATCCACCGCGATGATGCGCGCGCCGCGCTCGGCCAGCAGGCGGATGGTCGCAGATCCGATTTCTCCGGCCGCGCCCGTCACCACGGCAACCTTGCTGTCGAGCGGCAATCGATCGGCCATGAGCACTCTCCCCAAGGTGACCGGTCATGAACGCCGGTCTTGGGGCCAAGTATTCCATTCGCGAGGCGTCATGACCAGCCGTCTTCACGACGCGGCGCGAGGTCGCGACAAACTCAGGTCTGACAAAGTTTGAATGGCGCCGTTTAGCGCCGGCTCAGGTCGGAAAAGGCGGTCGCCATGTCGCGGGCGCCGGGCAGGGTGCTTTCCCGGTCCATCCGCGTGTCGGTCGCGGCGAGCAATTTGGCGACCGTATTGTTGCGGATCGCCACCGGGTTGCGTTCGTAGCCGGTGCGCTGGAAAAAGTTGGAGGTCGGCACTATCTCGCGGAGCGCCTGCGGCATCGAGACCATGTCGAAACCCGTGCCGTCGCCGGTCAGGTTCATCATTTCGAGCTCCGCGGCGGTGAGAGGCTTGGTGTAGCCCTTGCGCTGCGCGAACTCGACCGAGGTCAGAAGCTTGTGAGTCTGCAGCCATGGCCCGACATCGACGTCGAGGTTGAGGGCATGAACCCCGATGCCTTTTGGCGTGACGCCGAGTTTCTCGTGCGCGCTCCATTGGTCCGGCACCGATTTGCAGAACGCCACCATCCTCCGGACGATGGCGATCTTGTGCTCCATCGCGGTGCGCTGCGATCCCTGCATCCGCGCCGCCGCCGCCTCAAGCGCCCTGAGGATGCCGTGGCCCTGTTCGGCCAGCAGTTCAACGGTGTTGGTGGTCAGCAACTGATTGTAGCCCAGCGCGGTGGAGATCGCATGAGCATTGGGCCGCGGTCGCTCGAGACCGGCCTGCACATCATAGCCACCGTTGCCGCCGGCTTCGAAACTGTAGACGCGGACGGCCTGCTCTCTTGTCAATCCGGCAGCGCTTGCCACGCGTGCGTAAGCGATCTTGAATTCAGTTTCGTTGCGTGGGCGGCGCGGGACAAACTGGAACTGTTCTGCCGCGTGTTGGAGAAAATCGGCCGCGACCGGAATGGGTCTGCGCGGCCGTCGCGGCTTTTCGGGCTCGGATGGATCGACCGGGCGCGATGGGCCCGAATAGACCGGTGGCTGGGTCAGGACGTAATCGTCAGCACCGATCGCGTGCCCGCTGCGCCGCTTGGCATTGCGCGCGCGGCGCTTGTCGGCGATCGCGGACCAATAGGCACCGGCCGCGGCTTCAAACTTGTCATGAACCGCCTTGTAGGCCGCAAGCTTGCGATGATAGTCGGCCATCTGCTGGGCCGTCACCGGCTTGCGGGCTGCGAGCTCCTGCGCGGAGGCGAGCGGCATGTGCGCCGCTGTTGCGACCGCCACCAGAGCGGCGAGCCGAAGCCGGTGGAACTGCGTCATGGACAGCCTGCTCCCGGATCGAGACGCAGGGTCTGCCTGCGAATCAGACGAAGATCGCGATGTTCTGTCGGCAGACCATGATCGGTTTGCGCTCCGAATTCCAGACCGTCATGCTCTGGCTCGAGTAACCGTCCGCGGCATTGTCGGCGCTGGTGCGGACGAGCCACCATCCGTCCCCGGTCTCGATCTGATCGGTCAGCATGTCGATCGACCACGTCATGGTGGAAATGCGCGCGAACGTCTCGAACAGGATGATCGAGGCCGGCGGTGGCGCATCGGTCAGTGCCACCAGCGGAATAATGGATGGAGCGAGCTTGTCATCCCGGTGCCGCAGCCACAGCGTCATTGAAGGGTCGGCGGCCTTGCTGAACGGAAACGATCCCGCCGCCAGCCGGCCATCGAAGTTTTTCACGAAGTTGAGGCCCGGCACGTCACGAAAGAACTGCGGCGAGGCGTCCGGTTCCTTGACCTGCGGCGCTGCGATGCCTGCGTGGCGAATGGTGGAGGTTCGGCCGGCGCCGAAACAGAGGATCGCGCGGGTGGCGAGACCGTCCTCGCCGGCGAGGTCCGCGCCGACGAACACGGTGGATTTGCCGCGACGCAGAATTTCAGGCGTCATAGTCAGCGTTCCGGTCGCGGGTCCGATGAACGAGAACTGCGCCGAACGCAGCGGCGGCAGATCGGGCGCGTGGCGGGCCACCGCCGCGAGACAGAGCGCAGCCGACAGGCCGCCGTAGATCGTGCGGCCCTGCAGCCAGTCGTCAGTCACCGTAACGGAGTAGCCGGATTCGCGCTCCGTGATGCTAGACATCAGCGTGGTGAAGTCGACCATAAGTTCTGCCCCTCGGAAAATGATATGACCATGATCATATCAAGGCATTGCCGCAGTGCAAACTGAAAGCCGGAGACGGAACGGCGGCCGCGGATCAGCACGATAGGACTCGTTGTGGATATCCATCGTCGGGGAAAAATTCCACTCGCGTCCCGGTTGCCGACGCAGTCAAATGTGACGGGATCAAGTCAGCGATATGACCCACAAGAAGCGGGCGATGACGATGAAGAATGGCAACACGCCGAAGCTCAACTTCGACATTCCACCGAGGCCGATCCGTGCCGAGTGGGAAAAGACTATCGCGGCGCTGCGCCCGTTTCTGAGCGACGAGAAGTTCGCCGAAACCGAAAAGGTTCACTGGCGCATGTATGAGCGCGCCAGCCGCTGGTACACGCCCGACAACTCCTGAACCGGCGCGTAACTCGCGCCATATCGCTTGTCAGCGCGTTCGCATCGCGACGACTCAGACGCCGCTGCCGGTGCTGGCGGGAATCGGAACCACGTCGGTCTGCGCGCGGTCGGGCGTTTCATCCTTCCAGCGCACCGAGCCGACCGGACGTTCAAGCATGCGGCGGATTTTCACCGGCTCTTCCCCGGTATGAAAGGCGCTGGCGCTGGCATGCAGCGCGCGCTCGGATAGCGTGGCGCGATTGCGCTGGCGCAGATAGTCGAGCCAGGTCGGGCAGTGAAAGCGTTCGGTCCATAATTCAGGATCGGCGAGGTCGCGGGAAATCGACCAGCCATAGGCGCCGTTGCGCTGGCGGCTCGACTGGACCTTCTGCATGACGCCGTAGAACTCGCGGGCGCGGTCCTGCAGCACACGATACTCGATCTCGACCACGATCGGTCCGCTGCGCGGCGTGATCGAGAGATTGACCTCCGGATCGGCCAGCGGGTCGGACGCATCGTGATTGATGCCCTCGGTGGTCGGCAACTTCAGCCAGATCGACAGCATCGGAGATGCGATCATCACTACGCCGGCGGTCAGCAGGGCGTTGCGGACGCCTACGATGTCGGCGACGTCGCCCCACAACCAGCTTCCGATCGCAACGCCGCCGGCGATCGCAGCCTGATAGGCGGCAAGCGCGCGCCCGGCCACCCAGCGCGGGGTCGCAAGCTGCACGCTGATGTTGAACAGGGTGATCGAGATCAGCCAGCCGACGCCGGCAACCACCAGCGCGGCGGACGTGATCGCCGGCATGTGGCTGGTGGCGATAACGAGGATCGCCGCGCCCATGGTTGCGGCGCAATAGCGGACCGCGCCTTCGGCATCGAGATAACGACGGATGCTCGCGACATTGAGCGCGCCGAGCACGCCGCCCATGCCGAACGCGCCCAGCATGATGCCATAAGTTTGCGCACCACCCGAGAGCAGGTCGCGCGCCACCAGCGGCATCAGCGCCAGGATCGAGCCACCGGCGATGCCGGTAACCAGGGTTCTGATCAGAACGACACGGATCGACGGTGAGTGAGCCACGTATCGGACGCCGGAAACCACGGCCCGCTGCAGTCGCTCCGGCGGCAGCCGCGACGGCTCGAGAATCCGCCGCCACAGGTAGAGGACCACCAGCAGCGGGATATAGAGAATAACGTTGCAGACGAAGGCGGCGCCGGCACCGGCGGCAGCGACGATCACGCCGCCCAGTGCCGGGCCAAAACTGCGCGCAATATTGTAGCTGATGCCGTTGAGCGCGACTGCCGCCGGCAAGGTATCCTGTGGCACCTGTTCGCTGACGGAAGCCTGCCAGGCAGGACCGAACAGCGCCATGCCGCTGCCGATGACAAAGCAGAACAGCAGCAGGCTGATCGGCGAAATCCAGCCGAGATGCGCCAGCACGGAGAGCGAGACGGAACCGGTCAGGCCGAGGGAGAGCGCCGTGAGGCCGACGACTCGGCGATCGTACATATCCGCGATAGCGCCGGCCGGCAGCGACAGCAGCATGATGGGCAGCATCAGCGCGGTCTGTACCAGCGCCACCATGTCGGCTGACGAGGTCATCTGGGTCATGGCCCACGCCGCGCCGACGCCATTGATCATCAGGCCGAGATTGGAAAGCAGGCTGGCAAGCCAGATGCGGCGGAACACGGCATGACGCAGCGGCGCTGCCATTCCGTCGGCGGAGAGCAGCGATCTCTTGGGTGGGGTGATCATCAGGGGCTCAAGCAAGAATCCTGATGGCAGATTCCTACAGTCCCAACCCGATTGCCAGCGTGATTCCACGCG
This sequence comes from Afipia sp., assembly GCA_051954725.1. Taxonomy (GTDB): domain Bacteria; phylum Pseudomonadota; class Alphaproteobacteria; order Rhizobiales; family Xanthobacteraceae; genus Afipia. Next base: position 42,714 of record JBQCHK010000039.1, read on the forward strand.
AGGGAGCGCTATCCAGCACCGAGTCGCGAATCGTCCCGAGGGTGCGACACCCGTTCGGGACGACATTCGCAGGGGAGCACCGAACTTTCTTGCGGGGATCGCCAATCCGCGCGCTTCGCAATGGAACCCGGAGGCGCCACGTGAAAGATATGGAGGCTTTTTGCGAACGACTGTCACGTTCAGCCGCTACGCGTAAATTTCGGACACGAGCCGTGCGAGGAATTACCGCACTGCGATAAACGCGCGTTCCTCTGGCATACGCAATGGCTGCGGCTTTTTTTCGCATTCGCGGTTGACCGCGGCCCGGCATACGGTCATTTTCCCGCCCCATTCACGGGAGGAGTGACTCAATGCTGAAGAAGCTGATCGTTGCTGGGGCCGCGGTTGCGGCGATGTCGTCTGCGCCTGCTGCTCATGCGCAGCAGTTCATCAATATCCTCACCGGTGGCACCTCGGGCGTTTACTATCCGATGGGTGTCGCGATCGGAAAGATCTACGGTGAAAAGATTTCCGGCGTAAAGACGCAGGTCCAGGCCACCAAGGCATCGGTCGAAAATCTCAATCTGATCGAGCAGGGACGTGGCGAACTGGCTTTCACGCTCGGTGACTCGCTCAAGGCTGCTGTCGAGGGCGATGCCGAAGCCGGCTTCAAGACCAAGCTGAGCAAGCTGCGCACCATCGGCGCGATCTATCCGAACTACATTCAGATCGTTGCGACCGCTGACAGCGGCATCAAGACGCTGGCTGATCTGAAGGGCAAGACGCTGTCGGTCGGTGCGCCGAAGTCCGGCACCGAACTCAACTCGCGTGCCATTCTTGCTGCGGCGGGCATGTCCTACAAGGATCTCGGCAAGGTCGAGTATCTGCCGTTCGCGGAATCGGTCGACCTGATGAAGAACCGTCAGCTCGATGCGACCCTGCAGTCGGCGGGCCTCGGCGTGGCCTCGCTCAAGGATCTCTCGAGCTCGACGCAGATCAACGTGGTCTCGGTGCCGAAGGCCATCGTCGACAAGATCGGTCCTCCGTTCGTCTCCGTCACCATTCCGGCCAATACCTACACCGGCCAGAAGGACGCGGTGCCGACGGCTGCCGTGGTCAACTATCTGGTGACCAGCTCGGCGGTGTCCGACGACCTTGCCTACAAGATGACCAAGTACGTTTATGAATCGCTGCCGGAACTCGAAAAGGCTCACGCCGCCGGCAAGGGCATCAAGCTCGAGACCGCTGCGGCCGGCAGCCCGGCTCCGATGCATCCGGGTGCGATCAAGTACTTCAAGGAAAAAGGTCTGATCAAGTAACGCCACGCGGCGTTCATCACGATAACGAATGTGCCCGGCCTCGTGCCGGGCATGTCCGTCTTGGCAATAAAAAATCGGAATTGGAGGCCGGAGCAACCGGTCCCATACCTATCTGATCTTTGGGATGTGGACAGATGTTGCAGGAGCAGGGCGCAGCGGACGAGCGCGTCAAGGTTGAACTCGATAATTTCGAACATGGTTTTCCGGATGGGTTTGGTCCCGGCAAATGGGGACTCTTCGCTTATGCCGTCGGCATCGTCTTCGCCGTATTCCAGATTTTCGTAGCCGCGTGGAATTTCCTGCCGAGCCAGGCGGTTCGCGGCATCCATGTCGGCTTCCTGCTCCTGCTGAGCTATGGCCTCGTCGCCAACTTCACCGCCAAGAACAACACGCAGCGTGCGATCGGTTGGCTGATCGGCGGCGTCGGATTCTATTGCGGCCTTTATCAGTACATCTATTACGCCGATCTCATTCAGCGCGACGGTGATCCGACGCGCCTCGACCTTGTGATCGGCACCATTCTCGCCATCCTGATTTTCGACGGGACCAGGCGACTGATGGGCTGGGCGCTGCCGTTGATGTGCGGCGCGTGTATCCTCTATTGGTCCTTCGGCCAGTACCTGCCGTCGCCGTTCAACCATCGCGGCTATTTCTACGACCAGATCATCACCCACCTGTCGTACGGCGTCGAAGGCTTCTATGGCGTGCCGATCTATGTATCGGCGACCTACATCTTCCTGTTCATCCTGTTCGGCTCGTTCCTTGAACGCGCCGGCATGATCAAGCTGTTCACCGACGTGTCGCTCGGCCTGTTCGGCGGGACCCGCGGTGGTCCTGCCAAGGTCGCGGTGGTGGCGTCCGGCATGATGGGCACGATCTCGGGTTCGGGCGTCGCCAACGTCGTCACCGTCGGACAGTTCACGATCCCGCTGATGATCCGGTTCGGTTATCGCCGCGCGTTCGCCGCCGGCGTTGAAGCGACGGCGTCGATGGGCGGGCAGATCATGCCGCCGGTGATGGGCGCGGTCGCCTTCATCATGGCGGAGACGCTGGGCGTCGAATACTCGGTCATCGTCAAGGCCGCCGTCATTCCGGCGATCCTGTATTTCGCCTCGGCGTTCTGGATGGTTCACCTCGAAGCCGGCAAATACGGCCTGACCGGCATGAAGAAGGATGAAATCCCGAGCGCATGGCGTGCGCTGGTCGATCGCTGGTTCCTGGTGCTGCCGCTGGCCGCGCTGGTCTACATGCTGTTCGAGGGTTTCACGCCGCTTTATGCCGGCACTGTCGGCCTTGCGTTGACGGTGACGCTGATCCTCGGCGCCAGCATCGTGCTCGGCTTCTCGAACACGGCCTTGCGCTACATCTTCTGGATCGGCCTGGCATTGATCGCGGGCGCGTTGTTCCGAAACGGCAGCGCGGTCGATATCCGCTATATCGCCGCGATCGTCGCCGTGCTCGTCGCCATCGCGGCGATCACCCGAGGCGGGCGCGAAACTCTCGTCGCCTGCCGCGACTCCCTGGCCGCCAGCGCGAAGTCCGCGTTGCCGGTCGGCATGGCTTGCGCGATCGTCGGCACCATCATCGGCATGATGACCCAGACCGGCGTCGGCACCGTGTTCGGCTCCTGGGTCATCAGTCTCGGCGAGCACAGCCTGTTCCTGGCGCTGATCATGACCATGCTGCTGTCGATCCTGCTCGGCACCGGCATTCCGACAATCCCGACCTACATCATCGTGGCGGCGCTGGCCGCGCCGGCGCTGTCGAATCTCGGGGTGCCGCTGATCGTCAGCCACATGTTCGCGTTCTATTACGGCATCATGGCGGATCTCTCACCGCCGGTGGCGCTGGCCGCGCTCGCAGCGGCGCCGATCGCCAAGGAGAATCCCGACAAGATCGGCTGGGAGGCGATGCGCATCGCGCTGGCGGGCTACGTCATTCCGTTCATCGCGGTCTACTCGCCGGCACTGATGATGCAGCCTGGTGATCCGATGGCCGCCGAACTCGGCTTCTATGGCGCGGTGGCCTACGCCTTCGTCAAGGCCGCGGTCTCCATCGGCCTGTTCGGCATGGTCGCAATCGGCTTCCTGTTCGCCCGGATGACGGCCGTCGAACGCATCGTGGCGTTCATCGCCGCGCTGTGTCTGTTCGGTGAATTCCAGTACAGCGACTGGATCGGCTTCGTGCTCGCTGTCGCGATCATCGGCTGGCAGTGGCACAAGCGGCCGTCTCCGGCCGTGGTGGCCGCTTGAGCGTCTGCTTCGCATCCGCCGGCGTCGTCAAGGCGCTGTCGGTTGCGGCTTTCATGCTGTCATGGACCCACTCGGTCGAGAAGATCGAGTGGCAGGAAGACTGGGTGGTCGCGCCGCAAGGCCTCGAGGTTGTCGCGGCCCGCGTCAAGGGCTCGGGCGCCGGCATGGAGCCGCCGCCCGAGGCCAGACTGGTCAATGGCTGGTTTCAGTGGACGCCGAAGCCGCTGTTTCTGCATCAGGTCGCGCTGGGCAATTCCGGCGTCGCGGGCGAATGGCGACTGTGCACGCAGGGCAGTTGCCGGACGCTGTCCGACATTCTCGGACATCCGGTCGGCGCAAATGTCACGATCATGAGCATCTGCGACAAGGCCGAGGGCACCGACGCCGCAGCGGCCGGCGTGCCGCCGGTCGATCCGCACGCATTGATCAAACAGGGCGATGAGCTGAAAGCCGCAGGCGATAATGCCCGCGCCATCGTGGCCTACAGCGCGGCTGTCAGGGCCGACCCTGCGCTGGCCGAGGCCTACAACAAGCGCGGCGAGGCCTGGCGCGCGAACGGCGATCGGCGGCGGGCGCTGGCGGATTTTGCTGCCGCGCTCAAGGTCGATCCGCATTTCGAGGCAGCCCGTGCCAATCGCAGGTCGCTGGCCACCGAAATCGAGCGCCTCGGCGCGCAGATGCCGTTGAAATCGAAATAGCTGCGATCGATGCGAAGCGGCGGCCGAAGCTGCCGTCGCGGCCCTGCCGCAGTCATTCTCCAAATGTCGCAGCGCTTGTGGCTTGAACTTCCCGGGCAAGGCGTGACAATAGCCGCATGAAGGCCCGCTGCCGCAATGCCGGGCTGGTCCCGGTCTCCGACGTCTCGTTTCCGTCAAGCAAGATGAAGGCGTGGATGCCCGGCACCAGTCGCGCATGACGGAAGCAAGCGGGTGAATTCCGGGAGATTGCGCGATGAATGCCCTAACCGACAGCCGCTATGCCGAGATCTACGCACGTTCGATGCGGGATCCGGAGGGATTTTGGGGCGAGGCGGCGCGCGAAATCGACTGGATCGAACCGGCGAAGAAGGTCTTCGATCCGTCGATGGGGCTGTACGGCCGCTGGTTCGCCGGCGGCGTGGTCAACACCTGCTACAATGCGCTCGATCGCCACGTCGCGGGCGGGCGCGCCGATCAACTGGCGCTGATTCATGACTCGCCGCTGACCGATACGGTGACCAAATTCACCTACGCCGAACTCCTGCGCGAGGTGAAGACGCTCGCCGCCATCATGCAGGATTTCGGCGTCACCAAGGGCGACCGCGTCATTCTCTACATGCCGATGGTGCCAGAGGCGATGGTGGCGATGCTCGCCTGCGCGCGCATCGGCGCGATTCATTCCGTGGTGTTCGGCGGTTTCGCCGCCAAGGAGCTGGCGACGCGTATCGTCGATGCGCGGCCTAAACTGATCTTTTCGGCGAGCTGCGGTCTCGAGCCGGGTCGCATCGTCAACTACAAGCCGCTGCTCGACGAGGCGATCAATCTGTCCAGCGTCAAGCCGGAGACCTGCATCATCCTGCAGCGGCCGCAGCACACCTGCGATCTGGTCAAGGGGCGGGATCACGACTGGGCGGAGCTGCGCACCAAGGCCATCGCCGCTGGCAAAACGGCAGATTGCGTGCCGGTGCTGGCAACCGATCCGCTCTACATACTCTACACGTCAGGCACGACCGGCATTCCCAAAGGCGTGGTGCGCGACAATGGCGGCCATCTCGTTGCGCTGAAATGGTCGATGTTTAATCTCTACGGCGTCAAGCCGGGGGAGGTGTGGTGGTGCGGCTCGGACATCGGGTGGGTGGTCGGCCACAGCTACATCATCTACGGGCCGCTGTTTCACGGCGCGACCTCGATCATGTACGAAGGCAAGCCGGTCGGCACGCCGGATGCCGGCGCGTTCTGGCGGGTCATCTCGCAACATGGCGCCGTTGCATTCTTCACCGCGCCGACCGCGTTCCGCGCGATCAAGAAGGAAGATCCGGACGGCACGTTCATCCGCAAATACGATTTGTCGAAATTCCGCACGCTGTTTCTCGCCGGCGAGCGCGCCGATCCGCCGACGGTGGATTGGGCGGAGAAGCAGTTGCAGATTCCGGTGATCGATCACTGGTGGCAGACCGAAACCGGCTGGTGCATCGCCGGCAATCCGATGGGCGTCGGTATGCTGCCGGTCAAGCATGGCTCGCCGACGGTGCCGATGCCGGGCTATCAGGTCGATGTCGTGGATGAAGCCTCGAAGCCGGTGGCGGCAGGCAGCATGGGCTCGATCGTGATCAAGCTGCCGCTTCCCCCGGCATGTCTGCCGACGCTGTGGCAGCAGGACGAGCGCTGCAAGGAAGCCTACTTCAACGAATTCCCCGGCTACTACAAAACCTCCGATGCCGGTTACAAGGACGAGGACGGCTACATCTTCGTGATGGGCCGCACCGACGACATCATCAATGTCGCCGGTCATCGCCTGTCCACTGGCGGCATGGAGGAAATCCTGGCGTCGCATCCGGATGTCGCCGAATGCGCGGTGCTCGGTATCAAGGACGCGGTGAAGGGCGAGGTACCGTGCGGCTTTCTCGTGCTCAAGGCGGGCGTGACGCGTTCGCCTGCCGAGATCGAAAAGGAGATCGTCGCGCTGGTCCGCGAGAAGATCGGTCCGGTTGCGGCCTTCAAGCTGGTGGTCACGGTGCCGCGTCTGCCCAAGACCCGCTCCGGCAAGATCCTGCGCGGGACGATGAAGAAGATCGCCGACGGCGACACCTGGACCATGCCGGCGACGATCGAGGATCCCAAGGTGCTCGATGAGGTTGGCGAGGCGCTGAAGGGCCGGGTCGGCTGATTGAAACCGGACGCGGTCCGGAGAAAGAGGTTGCGATGAACGAGGACGTCTTCAACACCAGCATCCGCAAATTCCTCAAGCAGGTCGGCGTCACCGCCCAGCGTGAAATCGAAAAGTCGGTGCGGGACGCGCTGGCGCAGGGGCGCCTCAAGGGCGGCGAGAAGTTGCCCGCCCGGATGACGCTGACTGTCGATCAGGTCGATCTGACCTTCGTCGTCGACGGCACCATCGATCTTGGCTAGGGCCGGACTTTTTCCTCGAAAGCGCCGTGCGACCATGGGATCGCGGTAAAATTGCCGTCAGTCCGCCATGGTCGCTTGCCATGCCGAGTGTTCCGGCCGATGGTCTCGCCGGAATTGCCGACGAGCGAGGATTTATGACCGTACGACCGTTGATGTGGGCTGTCCTTGCCGCTGCCTGTGCGGTGGGTGGTTGTGCCCAGTTGAGCCAGGACAGCGGTCCGCAGGCCAGCCAGGAACAGCCGGTGGTGGATGACGATGCCTATTGCCAGAAGGTGGGCGCGCCGGGTTCGTCCGCCTATGTGGCCTGCCGCAAGAACCGCGATGTGGCCTCCAGCCGCGCGGCCTCAAGCGATCGTTATGAGCGCGCGCACAAGAACATGGCCGAAAGAATGCTGAACGGGCAGTAACGTCACGTCGCCCGCAAACGTAATGAGATCATGATTTCCAGGACAATTTCCGCTTTGGCCAGGATGGCCGCCGTCGTCGCCGTCATGGGCGGCCTGTTCCCCATCGTCGCACAGGCGCAGGAACGCGATGTGCTGTCGCGCGAAATGGTGCTGCGCGATCCGGAGATTCCGGCGCTCGGCAATCCCGCCGGCGACATCACCATCGTCGAGTGGTTTGATTATCAGTGTCCGTACTGCAAGAAGATCGCGCCCGATCTCGCCAGGGTGGTGAAGGAAGACGGCAAGATTCGTATCGTCCACAAGGACTGGCCGATCCTCGGCGATGCGTCGAAATACGCCGCGCGCCTTGCGCTGGCGACGCGATACCAGGACAAGTATCCTGCGGCCCATGAGGCGCTGATCTCGCACAAGGGGCGGCTTACCGATTCAGTGACGGAAGAGGTGCTCACCAAGGCCGGGATCGACGTCGCGAAAGCCAAGAGCGATCTCGACGCTCATGGCAAGGAGATCGATGCCTTGATCGCGCGCAATAACGAGCAGGCGGAAGCTTTCGGCTTTAACGGAACTCCGTCCTACATCATCGGCACGTTCCGCGTGCCGGGCGGCCTGTCGATCGAGATGTTTAAACGCGCCATCGCCGATGCCCGCGAGGCGGCCAAGAAGGCGAAGGCAAAGTAAGCTTCCTGGCACGAAAATAAAAAGGCCCGCCGGTTTGGCGGGCCTTTTGCCGTCGGCTGTCGCCGATGGTTATTCCTCGTCGTCGGGCTTCTTGCCGCCGATGGTCTTCAGCTTGGCGAACACGGCATCCACTTCCATGTCGTCGCGCTGCCGTTCGCTGGCGGGGCTCTCTTCTTCCTCGCGGCGCGTGGTCTCGGACGCAGGCAACAGCGTGGCGCCGCCATATTGCTGGGTCGCCGGCTTTTCCTTCGCGGCGCGCTGCACTTCGAAATCCAGTTCGATCTGCGAGCACAGGCCCAGCGTCACCGGGTCCATCGGCGTTAGCGTCTGGGCATTCCAGTGAGTGCGGTCACGGACGCTGGCGATCGTGGTCTTGGTGGTGCCGACCAGACGCATGATCTGGGCATCTTTCAGTTCCGGATGGTTGCGCACCAGCCAGAGGATCGCGCTCGGCCGCTCATGGCGGCGGGACACCGGAGTGTAGCGCGGGCCCTTCTTCTTCTTGGCTTCGGGCAGGACGACCTTCGATTCGCTCAGCCGGAGACGGTAGTTCGGGTCTTTCTCGCCCTTTTCGATTTCTTCGCGGGTCAACTGGCCGGTCGAGATCGGATCCATGCCCTTGATGCCCTGCGCGGCGTCGCCGTCGGCGATCGCGCGGACTTCGAGCGGGTGCATCTTGGTGAACTCGGCCACCTGATCGAACGACAGCGCGGTATTGTCGACCAACCACACGGCCGTGGCTTTCGGCATCAGCGGCGCGTTGCTCATGGCAAATCTCCTTTGCGCTTCGCCCGCCCCTGCGGGGCGAAGCCGTCTGGTCATCGGTGATGACGGGAATTTCGTCCTTATATAATCCGTCGGGGGCTAACCGCGCAATGGTTGCCGGATCGCCCTTGACAGGACGCCGAGCCCGGTCCCAAGTCCTGCACAGCCCCGCAGGCCTGTTCGCTCCCGTCAGGCTCCCTATATTGGCCCCGATTGGCCCGATTCCGGCTTGAAATGACCATGGACGCTCAAAAACCGCCCCTTTCCATCGTATTGTGCTCGCCCCGAGGCTTCTGCGCCGGGGTGGTTCGGGCCATCGATACCGTGGAGCGGGCGCTGAAGCTCTACGGCGCCCCGGTCTATGTCCGTCACGAAATCGTGCATAATCGCTATGTGGTGGAAAGCCTGCGCGAAAAGGGAGCGATTTTCGTCTCGGAACTCAATGAAATTCCCGAAACCGAAGCGCCGGTGGTGTTTTCCGCCCATGGCGTTCCGAAGGCGGTTCCGAGCGAAGCCGACCGGCGCAATTTTTTCACCCTCGATGCCACCTGTCCGCTGGTGACCAAGGTCCATCGCGAGGCGGCGATTCATTTCAAGCGCGGCCGGGAAATCGTCCTGATCGGCCATGCCGGTCACCCGGAGGTGGTCGGCACCCTCGGCCAGTTGCCGAAGGATGCGGTGGTGCTGATCGAGACCATGGAGGCCGCCCGCGCGTTCCAGCCGAAGGACCCGGACAAGCTCGCCTTCGTGACCCAGACCACGCTATCGATCGACGACACCAAGGAAATCGTCGCCGTGCTCAAGGAGCGGTTCCCGAACATCGACGGCCCGCATAAGGAAGACATCTGCTACGCGACCACCAACCGCCAGGCGGCGGTGAAGAAGGTGGCGCCGTTTGTCGATGCCATGGTGGTGGTCGGCTCGCCGAACTCGTCGAACTCGCAGCGCCTGCGCGAGGTCGCGGAGCGCGAGGGCTGCACGCGCTCGGTGCTGGTGCAGCGCGCCTCCGAACTCGACTGGTCGATGTTCGCCGGCGTCAAGCGCCTCGGCATCACCGCAGGCGCATCGGCGCCCGAGGTGATCGTCGAGGAAATCATGGACGCCTTCGCCGAGCACTACACCCTGAGCGTCGAAACCGTTTCGGCCGCGGAAGAAAACGAATTCTTCCCGCTGCCGCGCCCGCTGCGGCATGAGAACGCGGCGGAGTAGCAGCGCGTGGCCGTCTATACGGATGTCGGCGCCGAGGACCTCGAAGGCTTCCTGACCGGTTACGGCATCGGCGAATTGCAGTCCTACAAGGGAATCGCCGAGGGCGTCGAGAACTCGAATTTCCTGCTGCACACCACGTCGGGCTATTTCTTCCTGACGTTGTACGAAAAGCGCGTCGCCAAGGAAGATCTGCCGTTTTTCCTCGGCCTGATGTCGCATCTGGCGGCGCGCGGCATCAATTGTCCGCAGCCGGTCAGGAACAACAGGGGCGAGACCCTTGGCACGCTGGCCGGCCGTCCGGCCGCGATCATCGATTTTCTCGAAGGCGTCTGGCCGCGCAAACCGAACGCCGCCCACTGTGCCGCTGTTGGCGATGCGCTGGCGAAACTGCATCTGGCGGGCGGCGATTTCGCGATGTCGCGAGCTAACGCTTTGTCGGTGTCGGGATGGCGGCCGCTGTTCGACGCGGTGGAGTCGCGTGCCGATGAATTGCAGCCGGGACTGCGCGCGTTTCTTGCCGCCGAGCTCGATCATCTCGAAAAGGCGTGGCCGCGCGATCTGCCGCGCGGCGTGATCCATGCGGATCTGTTTCCCGATAACGTGCTGTTTCTCGGCGACAGGCTGTCGGGGCTGATCGATTTCTATTTCGCCTGCAACGACATTCTCGCCTACGACGTCGCGATTTGCCTCAACGCCTGGTGCTTCGAGATCGACCATTCGTTCAACGTCACCAAGGCCCGCGCGTTTCTCAACGCCTATTCGAAAGTCAGGGCGTTGTCGGAGGCCGAACGTGCGGCGTTGCCGCTGCTGGCGCGCGGTGCTGCGCTGCGCTTCCTGCTGACGCGGCTGGTGGACTGGCTCAACGTGCCGCCGGGCGCGCTGGTGAAGCCCAAGGACCCGCTCGAATACGTTCGCAAGCTGCGATTCAACCAGAGCGTTGTCAGCATTCGCGACTATGGCGTTGACGAACCGGGATTCGTCGCGTGAGCGAACAGGCCTTGCCGCATGTCACGATCTTCACCGACGGCGCCTGTTCGGGAAATCCCGGACCTGGCGGCTGGGGCGCGATCCTGCGTTTCGGCGATGTCGAGAAGGAACTGAAGGGCGGCGAGAACCCGACCACCAACAACCGCATGGAATTGCTGGCGGCGATCTCGGCGCTGGAGGCCTTGAAGCGCCCGGCGTTAGTCGATCTCACCACCGACAGCCAGTATGTGCGGCAGGGCATTACCGGCTGGATTCATAACTGGAAGCGCAACGGCTGGCGCACCGCCGACAAGAAGCCTGTGAAGAACGTCGATCTGTGGCAGCGCCTCGACGCGGCGCTCAAGGCCCACGAGGTGCGCTGGCACTGGATCAAGGGCCATGCCGGCCATGCCGAGAACGAACGCGCCGACCAGTTGGCGCGGGACGGCCTGAAGGAAAATCGGTGAGGCGAAAAAACCTCATGGTGAGGCGCAGCGTAGCTGCCTCTCGAACCATGAGGTTTTGATCGAGGCCTAATCCTTCGAGACGGCTGCCGTACAGCCTCCTCAGGATGAGGATCGAGTGTCGTTGCTTAAAGCTGCGACAGGAACGTGTCGCCGCCGGAAACCTCGACCTTGCCCGGGTTGGGTTCGAGGTTGAGAGTCTTCACCACGCCGTCATCAACCAGCATTGAGTAGCGCTTGGAGCGGATACCGAGGCCGTTGGCGGAGGCGTCGAGTTCGAGCCCGATCGCCTTGGCGAAATCGGCATTGCCGTCGGCGAGAAACACCGCTTCGTCGCGCTGATCGGTATCGCGCTTCCAGGCGTTCATCACGAACACGTCGTTGACCGAAACCACCGCGATGGTGTCGATGCCCTTCTCCTTGATGGCGTAGGCGTTGAGGAAAATGCTCGGCATATGCATCTTGTGGCAGGTGCCGGTATAGGCGCCGGGCACCGCGAACAGCGCCACCTTCTTGCCCTTGAAAATATCAGCCGTGGTTTTGACCTGCGGGCCATCCGCGGTCATCACGCGAAACTGGGACTCGGGCAGGCGGTCGCCGACTTTAATCGTCATGATTTGCTCTCCGTGAGGTCAATGAAAGGTCTCTTAGACCATTTCCCGGCTGAATCGAAGCGGACTCGAGTGCGCTTGACGCCGTTACCGGTAGGGATCTGCGCAATCACCGTTACGGCAGGCTGATATTGAATTCGTAGCCGCGATTGCCGCTCGCCAGAGTGAATTTGAGCGTTGCGCCATCGGGCGTAGCTCCGGCGGGCAGGCCTTCGAGATCGAACGCAAAGCGCTGCACATCCCGGTCGCCGCCCTTGATCCGCTTGGGGATCGGGAGCGCCCAGCCCGGCGTCGGCCCCTCGACGAACAGCGTCACGTCCTTGTCCCCGGGCGATGCAACATCGACCTCGACGCGCTTGTCGCCCGAGCGCTTGACGTCGCGAATGGTCATCGGGTTGGTATCGCCGACATTGGCCGGTTTGGGCACGGTGTCCATCGCCGCGCTCAGCGTGCTGTCCTCGGTGCTGGCGACGCTGGTGAAGGCGAGCGACAGGTCTGCCTGCGCCGGCACGCACAGCTTTTCGCAGACCGCATATTGGATGTTGGCGTTCAGCGTCACCGGCTTGTTCTGATCGTGGACCGCGATGCGCAATGGGATCACGACATCGTTGTGGTAGCCGAGCGCGGTGCCGCCGGCACCATCGGGAAAGGCTTGCGGCGCGGGCCACAGCACTGTCACGGCTTCGACGTTCTCGGACTTGGAAAAATCAAATCGCGGCGGCACGCCGGAATCGCCGGGCGTGCGCCAGTAGGTTTTCCAGCCCTTGTCGAGCTTGAAGCTGATGCCGCCAAGCAGCACCGGACCGTTG
>JBQCHK010000040.1:0-260619 GCA_051954725.1 Afipia sp.
CCGCGCGCCCGCGCGGGGGTGACTCCCTTGTCCCCGTGGCGGGGGCACCAGTCGCCCGCGGGGGGGTGGGGGGGGGGGGGGGTGCGGGGGCCGGCGCCCCCCCGACACGCCCCCAAGACAACAGCGGCCGAGACAGTTGCAGCGGACGAAGCGCCATCCTCCCCGTCCGAGGCTCTCGATCGCATCACCATCCCGGATGACGCCAGGCAGCAGCTTGCCGAAGCCATGGCCCCGGCGCTTCCCTGACGGTGTCGGATCAGGGGTTGGGCGGCGAGACCGGTCGCGGCACCGATTTCATTGTACCGTTGCGCTGACCGTCGTCACGACCTGTTGAGTAATGAATGATCCGGAAACGCATAAGCTGCGACGTGTCCCGGAGGACTCCAACATGGACCGCAGACAAATCCTGATCGGAGGAATCGCCGCTGCCACATCGTGCCGCGCTGGTTCGGCATGGGCGCAGACGGCGATGAGCCGCGTCACGGCCTATGGTTTTTCATTCCCGGCGCTGAAAGGCGGGACCATCAGGTTGGCGGATTGGGCCGGCAAACCCATCATGGTGATCAACACGGCGTCGCTGTGCGGCTACACGCCGCAATATGCCGGCCTGCAGGAGTTATGGGCAGAATTCCAGGAACGCGGCCTGATGATGGTGGGCGTCCCCTCGAACGATTTCGGCAGCCAGGAGCCCGGTGGGATCAGCGATATCACCGAAACAGCCGAACACCGCTACGGAGTAACCTTTCCCATTGCCGCGAAGACCATTGTGCGCGGGCCTGACGCCCATCCGTTCTACAAATGGGCGGCAGCCGAGCGGCCCAAAGACCTGCCAAAGTGGAATTTCCATAAATACCTCCTAGGCCGCGACGGCTACATCGCGGACGTCTTCCCTTCCGCGGTCGAACCGACGGACACACGGGTCAAGACCGCCATCGGCCGTGCGCTGGCCGTGTCCTAGCTGACACCGCATCCACAGCCAAATCGTCCCGTCCGACAATCACGTTGGCGCGACCGGCATCCCGGGATTAGGCTAGTCCCGGACAACGAGGCGATTGCGAGTCGTCACCGCAAACGCCACAGCAATGTACTGGAGGGCGGTGCAATGCGTATCAGGGCGGGATTGCTCATCGCGAGCGCGATTTCCATGGGAGCGCTGAGCAGCGCATGGGCACAGGCTCCGGGAAAACCGGGCGCACCTCCTGCTCCGGCGGCGAAGGCCGCGGCACCCGCGCCGGCTCCGCAACCGCAAGCCGCTCCCACGCCTGCTGCGCCGCCCGCACCCTCAAAGACAGCCTGCGCCAATCCAAACGCGCTCGGTGTCGCACGGGTGGTCGCTATCGACACGACAGGCGGGCCTGGTTTCGGTTTCGAGCATTTCAAACAACTCGACTTCCTGCGCGACAAAGAGGTCGTGCTGACTTTCGACGATGGCCCTTGGCCGGGCAATACGCCATCCGTACTCAAGACCCTCGAAGAAGAATGCACCAAGGCGATCTTCTTTCCGATCGGCAAGCACGCGATGTGGCATCCCGAAATTCTCAAGCAAGTTGCCGCGCACGGCCACACCATCGGCTCGCATACCTGGTCGCATGCCAACCTCAATAACAAGAAGCTGACCGACGACCAGAAGAAAGAAGAAATCGAAAAGGGCTTCAGCGCCGTGGCGTGGGCACTGGGCAGCGCGCCTTCTCCGTTCTTCCGCTTCCCGGCCCTGCAGCACCCGCCGGCGATGGTGACCTATCTCGGTGAACGCAACATCGCGATGTGGTCGTGCGATCTCGACTCGTTCGACTTCAAGGCTCACAAGGCCGAGAAGATCGTCAACACGGTGATGACGAAGCTCGACAAGCACGGCAAGGGCATCATCCTGATGCACGATTTCCAGAAGCACACGGCCGAAGCCCTGCCGGAACTGATGAAGCGCCTGAAGGCGGGTGGCTACAAGGTGGTGCAGGTCAAGGCGAAAGCGCCGGTGCAGACCCTTGCCAAATACGACGAGGAAGTTACCAAGAGCATGAAGCTTCCCACCGTCAGCACGCGGCCGTTGTCGAGCGTCGTGCAGACCATATCGGAATAGCGACGTTATCTTGCGTATTGAAGGTTATGTGATTGTTTCGGCCAACGGCATGCTCGCGGATGCGAATGGCGTAATGCCGGATTCGTTGAAATTTAAAGCCGATCAAACCTTCTTTGAAACCGCGCTCGACCATGTCGATCTGATCGTCCATGGCCGCAACTCTTATGAGGATCAGCCTCGCTCGCTACAGCGCCGGCGGATCATCGTCACCGGCAAAATCGCCGGCATTGCCGATGAGGCGACCAATCCGAACGCAACCCTGTGGAATCCGGCTGGGGCCTCGTTCGATGACGCCTGCCGCCATGCCGGCCTCACAACAGGAACCGTTGCGATCATCGGCGGCCCGGTCGTGTTCGACATGTTCATGGATCGCTACGATACGTTCTG
Organism: Afipia sp.; assembly: GCA_051954725.1. Lineage (GTDB taxonomy): Bacteria > Pseudomonadota > Alphaproteobacteria > Rhizobiales > Xanthobacteraceae > Afipia. The sequence continues at coordinate 2,465 of JBQCHK010000040.1, forward strand.
GCTGTCGCAAGCTCATCGTCTCGACATCCCGAACGGCGTCGGAGCGTTTCCCGATGTCCCCGCCGAAACCCCGCAGGCGATCCTCACCCGACATGGGCTGAAGGCTCATGAGCGCCGCGTGCTCGACGCCACCTCGGACGTCGATCTCACCGCGTGGCGGCGCGGTTAAATCTGTGGATCATAAGCGGTTTCGGTTGTCGGGCTGGCCGCAGGCACTCTCGGGTAACTGATAATCAGGAACAAGGTGCCGATCAGCGACAGGTTCTTGAGCGCCTGGAACATGTTCGTCGCGCGTTCGCCTTCGGCCATATTCCAGAAATCGTGGAAATAGAAAGTTGCCACGCCAATGAACAAGATCAACAGAACGGCAAAGAACCGCGCCCCGAAATTGAGTGCAATCATCAAGCCCGCGACGATCTCGAATATCCCGCTGACGATTACCAGTACCTGGGCGAACGGCATTCCAACGGCTGCTTCGAGTTGCGATGCGTAGGTCGACAGATCCGCGGGTACCACGATCTTGGCCGCCACCATCTGCGTCATCGCGCTAAGGTCGGAAAACTTGAAGACGCCCGACACGATAAACAAAATCGAAAACAGAACACGTCCAAGGGTGGCGAAAGCTGGCATGGTCGACCCCATTCCTCAAAACCGCGACGGTACCCGGCCGAAATACTCGCACATCGGACACCACTGAGAAAGCGGATGACCGTGCGGGGCACAAATATCGCACCCCGCAGACCGGCCGCCGTGATACTCCCGATAACTTACCCGAACAGGGTCGGCTGCTGGCGTCCCGCCCGCTCCTGGGCCTCAACCGCGGCAATTGCCGTCATGTTCAGAATGCCACGCGCGGTCACCGACGGTGTCAGGATGTGCGCCGGTCTGGCGGGACCGATCAGGATCGGCCCGACAGGAAGCGAGTCGGCCAGCACCTTGATCATCTGATAGGCGATATTGGCGGCGTCGAGGTTCGGCATGATCAGGATGTTTGCCGCCCCCTCAAGCCGCGAGTGCGGCAGCACGCGCTTACGCGCCAATTCCGACAACGCGGAATCGCCGTGCATTTCACCGTCGGCCTCGATGTCCGGATGATCGCGCAACAGCAGTTCGGTGGCCTCCCGCATCTTGCGGGCAGACTGGGAATCGAAATTGCCGAAGTCCGAATGGGACAGGAAGGCGACGCGGGGCTTGATACCGAAACGCTGCACGTGAACCGCCGCCAGCGCTGCGATCTCCGACAACTCTTCGGCCGTCGGATCGAGGCGTATCTGGGTATCCGCGATAAAAAACGCGCCCTTGCTGGTGATCATCAGGGCCAGCGCCGCGAAATCCGTCAGCCCCGGCTGCACACCGATCACTTCGCGGATGCGGCGAAGATGGCTGCGGTAACGGCCTTCGACGCCGCAGATCATGGCGTCGGCTTCACCTCGCACCACAGCAAGAGCGGCAATCACCGTCGCGTTGGTGCGCACCAGCGTCCGCGCGGCATCCGGCGTGATGCCGTGACGGCCTGCGGTGTCGATGTAGCTCTGGACATAGGAGCGGTAGCGCGGATCGTCTTCCGGATTAATCAGATCGAAATCGTGCCCTGCCCGGATTGAAAGACCAAAACGCTCGATGCGGGCGGAGACCACGGAAGGACGGCCGACCAGAATAGGTCGCGCCAGTTTCTCCTCGAGAACGACCTGGGTCGCGCGCAGAACGCGCTCGTCCTCGCCCTCGGCGTAAATCACCCGGGTCGGCTGGGCCTTGGCCTTGGCGAAAACCGGCTTCATCACCAGTCCGGACCGGAATGCGAAACGATCGAGCTGTTCGGTGTAGGCATCGAAGTCAGCAATCGGTCGCGCTGCGACACCCGACTCCATCGCCGCACGGGCTACCGCCGGTGCCACGCGCAGGATCAGGCGCGGATCGAATGGGCTCGGAATCAGAGAGCCGGGACCAAAGCCCTGCGCCTCCGTGCTCTCGACGCTGCGCGCCACCACATCCGACGGAGGATCGCGTGCGAGCTGGGCAAGCGCATCGACGGCCGCTCGCTTCATCTCTTCGTTGATCGCCGTTGCGCCGACATCGAGCGCGCCTCGGAAGATAAACGGAAAGCACAGAACATTGTTGACCTGGTTCGGGAAGTCCGAGCGTCCGGTGCAGATCATCGCGTCGGGGCGCACCTTGCGCGCTTCGTCCGGCATGATCTCCGGCGTCGGGTTGGCAAGCGCCATCACCAGCGGCTTGTCAGCCATTTTCTTGACCATGTCCGGCGTCAGCACGTTGCCGGCGGACACGCCGAGAAACACGTCAGCGCCGCCGATCACATCGTCGAGCGTGCGCTTGTCGGTCTTCTGGGCATAAACCGACTTCCATTTGTCCATGAGGGTATTGCGCCCCTCATAGACGAGACCGTCGATGTCGCAAACCCAGATGTTCTTGCGCTTGGCGCCCATCGATACCAGCAGGTTGAGGCAGGCGAGCGCGGCCGCGCCGGCGCCCGACGCGACGATCTTGATGTCCTCGATTTTCTTGCCGTTGAGGATGAGCGCATTGCGCACCGCCGCGCCGACAATGATGGCCGTGCCATGCTGGTCGTCGTGGAAGACCGGGATCTTCATGCGCTCTTTCAGCCGCGCCTCGATTTCGAAGCACTCCGGCGCCTTGATGTCCTCAAGGTTGATGCCGCCGAAGGTCGGCTCCAGCGCTGCGACGGTGTTGACCACGGAGTCCACTGTGTCGGCCGCGATTTCGATGTCGAACACATCGATCCCGGCGAACTTCTTGAACAGGACGGCCTTGCCTTCCATTACCGGCTTCGACGCCAGCGGGCCGATATTGCCGAGCCCGAGCACGGCGGTGCCGTTGGACACCACAGCAACGAGGTTGGCGCGAACCGTCAGCGCGGCGGCCTGCCCCGGATCGGCGACGATCGCTTCGCAGGCGGCTGCGACACCCGGAGAATATGCAAGCGCGAGATCGTGCTGGTTGGCGAGTGGCTTGATCGCCTTGACTTCGAGCTTACCGGCATGCGGCAGGCGATGATAGGCAATGGCGGCCCGACGAAGATCCTCAGAAAACGACGACGCCATACCGGCTCCCGTAACCTTTAATTTCTTCCACCAGCCAACCTGGCGGTATTTGTTAATATCAAAACAGATCAGTTCTGCGGCAGATTGAGCCTGATGTGCAGTTCACGCAACTGCTTCAGCGTCACCTCGGATGGCGCGCCCATCAGCAGGTCTTCCGCACGCTGATTCATCGGGAAGAGCGAGATTTCACGCAAATTGGTCGTACCGCACAGCAGCATCACAATGCGATCAACGCCAGCGGCCATGCCCCCGTGCGGCGGCGCGCCATACTGGAACGCGCGATACATGCCGCCGAAACGCTCGACGACCGTCTCCTCGCCATACCCCGCGATCTCGAACGCCTTTACCATCGCCGCCGGCTTGTGATTGCGGATACCGCCGGATGCGATCTCGTAGCCGTTGCAGGCGATGTCGTACTGGAACGCCTTGATGGTCAACGGATCCTGCGTCTCCAGCGCTTCGAGCCCGCCCTGCGGCATCGAGAACGGGTTGTGCGAGAAATCGACCTTCTTTTCATCCTCGTTGTACTCGTACATCGGGAAGTCGACGATCCAGGCCAGTTCAAACCGGTCCTTGTCGATCAGATTCAGTTCCTCGCCGAGTTTGGTGCGCGCGAGGCCTGCGAACTTCCAGAACTTCTGCGGATCGCCGGCGACGAAGAAGGCTGCATCGCCTTCCTTCAAGCCAAGCTGATCGCGGATCGCGGCGGTGCGCTCGGGACCGATGTTATTGGCGAGCGGGCCGGCACCCTCTCCGCCTTCACGCCACATGATGTAGCCGAGGCCTGGCTGGCCCTCGCCCTGCGCCCATGAATTCATGCGGTCGCAGAACGCACGGCTGCCGCCGCCTGGTCCGGGGATCGCCCACACTTCGTTGCCCGGCTGTTCGAGCATGCGCGCGAACACCTTGAAGCCCGAGCCGCGGAAGTGCTCGGAGACGTCCTGCATGATCAGCGGATTGCGCAGGTCCGGCTTGTCGGTGCCGTATTTGCGCAAGCTTTCCGCAAACGGAATCCGCGGCCAGTTCTTTGTCACCGGCTTGCCGTTCGCAAAATCCTCGAACACGCCGGTGATGACGGGCTCCATCGCAGCAAAAACATCGTCTTGCGTGACGAAGCTCATTTCGAGATCGAGCTGATAGAACTCGCCCGGCAGACGGTCGGCGCGTGGATCCTCATCGCGGAAGCACGGCGCGATCTGGAAGTAGCGATCGAAACCCGACATCATCAGCAGTTGCTTGTACTGCTGCGGAGCCTGCGGCAGCGCGTAGAACTTGCCCGGATGAATGCGGCTCGGCACCAGGAAATCGCGCGCGCCTTCCGGCGACGACGCGGTCAGGATCGGCGTCTGGAATTCAAAGAACCCTGCCTCCTTCATCCGCTTGCGCATCGAATCGACGATCGCGCCGCGGGTCATGATGTTCTGATGGAGACGCTCACGACGGAGGTCGAGGAAACGGTACTTAAGTCTTATTTCCTCAGGATATTCCTGATCGCCGAACACCGGCATTGGCAATTCGGCCGCCTCGCCCAGCACCTCGATGTCGTTGATGAAAACCTCGACCGTGCCGGTCGGCAGTTCAGGGTTGTCGGTGCCTTCGGGGCGGCGGCGAACCCGGCCGTCGATCTTCACGACCCACTCCGCCCGCAGCTTTTCCGCCAGACCGAATGCGCTGGAATCCGGATCGACCACGCACTGGGTCATGCCGTAGTGATCGCGCAGATCGATGAACAGCACGCCGCCATGGTCGCGGATACGATGACACCAGCCTGAAAGGCGGACCGTCTCGTCGATGTTGCTGTCGCGGAGCGCGCCGCAGGTGTGGGACCGGTAGCGATGCATGGAAATCCTGAAAAGGCGTCAGAGGGCAGAATCAAGCAAATGCGCGCCCGAAGCACGCGCGCAGGGTTTACCCGAGCGCGCGGAACGCGGCAACCGGATGTAGTGCCCGTTTTGCGCGGAAATCCCTAAAAACATGAGAAAAAACAATGTCGCCCCTGCGCTTCTGCGCCGGAAGCCGAGGCCCTATGCCGTCCGGATGCCCTGCTCGATCATCAGCGTCGGAACCCCGAAAGTCCCGCTGCGAACCGTGAAAACCCGACTGCCCGGCTTCCGGCCCTGCCGGACCTCCGAAACGTCGATCCCCGAGGCTGCGAGCCGCCCTTGCGCGGCATCAGCATTGGCCACCCGCCACGCCAGCCCCCAGACGCTGTCGGGCCCCTCACCTCGCCCTTCCTTCAGACGATGCGAGACCTCGAGAACCGTGCCGCTGCAATGAAAAAACATCAGCCGCGTGCCCCAATCGGGATTGGTTCGGTCCAGCGCCATCGGCAATCCCAGACGCGCGCCATAAAGCGCAGCCGCTCGGTCCGGGTCTGGCGTTGCGATCACGACATGGTCGAGGCTTTCGACCGGCGCGGCCGTCGCCTTCGATGAGGCATCGAGCCGTTGATGGCGCTGGAGAAAGAACATTCGGATGCCATAGGTCGCGTCCGTTGCGGTCCGCGTCCGCTTCCACGACAGTGTTGCGCCGCTGGACAGATCCCGGCTTTTGCCATCCGCAATGTCCTCGGGCTGCAACCCAACGCGGCCCAGTCGACGATACGTGGCGGCGATATCGTCGACCTCGAATGCGAGGCTGGCGATGCCCTCGCCCCGCGCATCAAGCACCGCACGAACACGATCGCCGCCATCGCCATCGGGCGCCATCAGTTCGAGCGACATGTTAGGAAAAGTAAACAACGCCGTTGCCATGCCGTCGGCTTTCGCGCGCCATGACGGCGAGCGCGCAAACAGCGTCGCATAAAAATCCGTCGCCGCGGTGATGTCCCGCACCAGAACGACGATATGATCGAGACCGGAAATCATCCGCTGCCCTTAGCCCGAAAAACAGGTCTACCGACTAGCGCATCCCGTCGTCGAATACATCAGGGGATCGCGGGCGGCGCTGATCCTTTCCCCGCAGGCGTCGGCAATCGCCACCGCGGATCTGTGATTGGGTTGTTTTCCGGGATTGAGCGCAACTGCCGGTTCGCTCGGCCCCATGGCCGAAGCGCGGAGCAATCCGGCTGTGGAGCGGTGTGTTGAGATGCACACTGGGATAACTCGGCCGCATCGGTGGCGTTACTGCCAAGGTCCCCGCCAATGATGAGGACGCGGGAGCGACCGTGGCGCATACAACCAGCGCGCAAAGTGTCTTGCGGAGCATGTCAGCCCTCGATTGTGCAACGCACAGGGGACTAATTGGTCGCTGATACGAGTAAAAAAGTTCATTTGCCGGGATTTTCGGCATCCAGCCACGTTCCGTGGCGCGAACCGAAATAACGGATTTTACAATGGAAAATTTTGCCGAACCCGTTAATAACCGCGCATGGAATTGATTACGACCACTGCCGAACTTGCCGCCGTCTGCGCCCGTCTCGCCCAACATCGCGTCATCACCGTGGACACCGAGTTTCTGCGGGAGACGACCTATTACCCCCTGCTCTGTGTCGTACAGATGGCCAGCGCGGACGACGCCGTCGTGATCGATGCGCTGGCCCAGGGAATCGATCTCAAGCCGTTTTTCGACCTGATGGCCAATGAGAGCGTCCTCAAGGTCTTCCACGCCGCACGGCAGGATATCGAGATCGTCTGGCACCGCGCCGGGATCGTCCCGCATCCCGTGTTCGATACCCAGGTCGCCGCCATGGTGCTGGGTTATGGCGACTCGATTGCCTACGACCAGCTCGTCGAGCGCGTTACTGGCCATCGCCCGGACAAGACCCATCGTTTCACCGACTGGTCGCGCCGCCCGTTGACCCAGGAGCAGATGGCTTACGCGCTTGCCGATGTCACTCATCTGCGCGACGTCTTCGCGGCCCTCGACGCCGACCTGAAAAAGCGCGGTCGCAGCGACTGGGTCAGCGAGGAAATGGAAGTCCTCACCTCGCCGAGCACTTATGACGTGCACCCTGAGCGCGCATGGGAGCGCCTCAAGACCCGGGTCCGCAAACCCAAGGAACTCGCGGTGCTGATGGAAGTCGCGGCGTGGCGCGAGAACGAAGCACAAACGCGCGACGTCCCGCGTAGCCGTATTCTCAAGGACGACGCAATCGGCGATATCGCCACCCACGCGCCCACCAGTCTCGAACGCCTCGCCAACCTGCGCTCCTTGCCGAAAGGGTTCGAGCGGTCGAAATGGGGGCAGGATATTCTCGACGCCGTACAGCGCGGCATTGCGCGCGATCCGGCAAAGCTGCCGAAACTCGAAAAGCCTCGCGGCAGTTCCAATGGTGCAGCGGCCACCGTCGAATTGCTCAAGGTGCTGCTACGCATGACGTCGGAACGTCATGCCGTGGCGAGTAAGGTCATCGCCACCGTGGATGATCTGGAAAAGATCGCCGCCGACGACAACGCCGATGTCGGCGCGCTCCATGGCTGGCGGCGTGAATTGTTCGGCGAATCCGCCCTCGCTCTCAAGCACGGCCGCCTCGCGCTGGCCATCGAAAAGGGCCGCGTGGTGCGGGTCGATCGCGTTTAGCGACGTTCGACGGTTACGCCTGAGACGACAAGCTCAGGACCGCAAGACACAAGGCTATCGTAGACGCGATTTCCAGAGGAAGTCGCCATACGCTCAATCGTATCCAATGCCTGGCGCGCGCGATTTGTGTTGGGTCAAAGTCGTTCAGCTTCTCGAACCGGAGCGCCGCCGGTATGAAGTAGAGAAAAGACCACAGCCGCATCGCAAGGTGGCACGCCAGCGCAATCAGCAGCCAGGCGCGAATGTTCGAATCCGCCCATGTAATCCAGATGCTGGCCAGAAGCGCAATCTCGAAAAGCCCGTGCATGGGAGCCCAGAACAGCTTGCGATTGATCCCTCCTCGTTGGGGCTGGACGAATTGCGGGTTGTCTAGCCATACACGATCGACAAGGACCGTCTCATACAGACCGCCACCAAGAGCCGCGCATTTCAAGATCAGAGCAAGGCAGAGGAATGACGGTGCAAGCGGCGACACTGGCTATCTCTCGCAAAACGATTTATCTTGATCGTCAACTATCTTAATTATCGAGATATATATGTCAAGAAAGAAAACGCAAACTGCCCTCCGGCTCACGACGGCGCTTCGCGTCGCGAGCGCGCAAGGTCTTTTGGTCAGCCAGGCGGTAGCGGCGAAAGCCGGGCTGAACACCACAGACCTCGAATGCCTTGATATCATCCAGACCAGCGGCCTTGTCAGCGCGGGCGAGATCGCGAGAAAAACCGGCCTGACGACCGGCGCTGTAACTTCGCTGCTCGATCGCCTCGAGAAGGCTGGCTATGTCAGGCGTCAGGCAGATCCGAACGACCGCCGCCGGGTGCTGATCGTCATCGAGCCGGAAAAACTGCGGCCGCTCGCGAAAATCTACGAGCCGTTACAGGCCGCAATGGAAGCCCTGTACCGGGATTTCTCCGAGGCGGATCTGCTGACGATCGCGACGTTTACTGAGCGCGCGGCAGCGGTTTCCAGCGATTTCGTCCGCAGCCTGAGCAATGATTAGGACGTTTTGCGAAACGTGAGGTTGATGCGCTGACAGCCAAGCAATGGATGCTCGCCGTCGGCCAGCGGCATCACGCCATGATAGGCAAGCCGTGATGGTCCACCCCAAACCACGACGTCACCGTGCACCAGCCGATGACGCGCCGGACGGTCATTGCGCGCCATGCCGCCGAACTGGAAGACGGCGGGCAACCCCAGCGACACCGAAACGATCGGCGCATCGAGGTCGAGTTCATCCTTGTCCTGATGCAGCGAAAGCTTCGCACCCGGTTCGTAGCGATTGACGAGGCAGGCGTCAGGGCGAAAGCCGGCATAGCCACCACGCAATGCGGCTTCGCTTGCGACTCGCACGAGCACGTCCGGCATCGGCAGCCACGGCTGGCCGCTATCTGGATCGACCGGGCTGTAGCGATAGCCGCTGCGGTCACTGACCCAGCCCACCGCGCCGCAATTGGTCATCGCTACCGACATGCGATGACCGCCGGGCGTGATCAGGTGACGGAACGGCGCGCGAGTGACGATGGCGCGCAGTGCGTCGAGAAGCGCCGCCTCATGTGGCCGCGCGAAACCGCGCAGGATCACGGCGCCCGGTCCGAGCGCCACATCGCGCTCGTTGTCATCGGCCGGCAGACTGTCGAACAGATCGCTCATTCACTTCGCATCGTGAAAAATGATGCCGACAGTATGGCGGCGCCCTGTGCGCAACTGGCTGACGCCATGCCGGAGATTAACCCGATAGGTGCCGCGCGTGCCCTGTACCGGCCGGTTATGCACCGCAAACACCACGGCATCGCCCTGCCGCAGCGGCACAACAGCGGCCCGCGACTGCATGCGCGGGCGCTGTTCCGTCAGCACGAACTCCCCGCCGGTGAAATCGCGCTCCGGTTCGGACAGCAGGATCGCCACCTGCAGCGGAAACACGTGCTCTCCATACAGGTCCTGATGCAGGCAGTTGTAGTCGCCTGCACCGTATTGCAATAGCAGCGGCGTGGGCCTCGTTTGCCCGGCTTCATGGCAACGCGCGATGAAGTCCGCATGGGTCTCAGGATAGCGGACGTCGATACCCATCGCCTCGTTCCAGCGATTGGCGACAGGCGCGAGGTATGGATAAAGCGCAGTCCGCAGTTCCGTGACCATATCCGGCAACGGATAGGAGAAATACTTGTACTCCCCCCTGCCGAAGCCGTGGCGCGCCATGACGATATGACTGCGGAAACCCTGGTCGCGGCCATAGAGGCCAGCGATGTCGCCACACTCATCCGGTGACAGCAACCGTTCGAGGACGCTCCAGCCGTTGCCGTCGACATGCGCGACAATGGCTGGCCAGTCGATAGCGCTGACACGCCCCGCGATTACCTTCCCGGCGTCAGGCTTGGCACGTACTGCAACAGTCATGCCCGCGCCTCCAGGTCGAGCAGCCGGCGTTTACGCTCAACGCCCCAGCGATAGCCGGACAGTGACCCGTCGCTGCGCACCACGCGATGGCACGGGATCGCCACCGCCAGCCCATTTGCGGCACAGGCTTGCGCCACCGCACGAGCCGATCCAGGCGAACCGACTTTCCGTGCGATTTCGGCATAGCTCGCGGTCTTCCCGGCGGGAATCCGGCGCAGGGCCTGCCAAACCTTGCGCTGGAACGGCGTCCCCTGAAGATCGAGCGGCAGATCGGCTTGTCGCGCCGGCCTGTCGATAGCTTCAACGACCATCGTCGCGAACGCCGTGGCGTCTCCGGCTCCTTCGGCGACGACATCCCCGGGAAAACGAGCCTGCAGTTCGCGCTCCAATGCTCCGGAATTATCGCCAAGCAGGATGGCGCAGACGCCACGCCCGCGCGTGGCGATCAGAACCCGGCCGAGTGCACAATCGCGGATTGCGAACCGGACTTCGGCATGCGTTTCCGCAGTGCGGTGTTTGGTGCTGGTCATGTTCGTACACCTTGCAAGAACGGCGCGCCTGTCGCGCGTCTGATAGCTCTTACATGGCGCGATACAACGCCCGTCTCCACCCGATTTCCGACGACGACTATCGTTTTGCGGCAACCCCTCCGCGACCGAGCAGCCGCGTGAGTTGCCTGAAACGGTTTGTGACGCGCTCCGCACCGAGATCGGCGATCCTGTCATCGAAGACCAGCGTCAGTTTGCGGCCTTTGGTTCTGAAATGGGTCGCCGGCAGTACCCCCGGCTGCGCCGCCGAAACCAGATGCGCGACACGGAACGCCGCGCCGAGCAACCGTGCGCGTTCCAGCATCGCCGGCGACACCAGCGCTCTCACCACGTCCGGAGACTCATTCTCGGCACTGATGCCGGCGTAACGGTAGAACACCGCAAGCGCGAGAAACGCGCGCCCTTCATGACTAACCGCACCGAAATTGCCGTTAGTGATGATGTTCATGGTCTGCTCGCCGCGATAATCGGGATGAGCACGCCAGCCGATATCGGACAGCAGGCACGCCGCATGACGCAGCCGCCGCTCCTCGGGCGTCTCGCGCAGCTTGGCGGCACGCATGAAGCGATCGGTCCAGTCGATCAGGTCATCGGCATGGGCGGGCGAACGCGAGCGCAGATCGTTGAGAGTACGCGCGCCAGCGAGAAGGCCATCCGCCTTCTGCTCGTCCTCCGGCAGCATCTCGAACAGCAGGCCTTCACGCACGCCGTAGGTGGAGAACACCACCTCCTTCGGCTGCGCAACGCGGATGATGTATTCGAGGACCAGCGCGGCATACGCCAGTAGCGGACGACGGGCTTCCGCTACCGTTTCGATATCGGCCAGCATGTTGGCGGCGACGAGACGACGCAGCCTGCGCGCAAAACTCAGCGCGTCGGCAGCCGGGATCGCATAACCGTGCATGACGTGCAGCGGATAACCGCTCTGGATGATGTGGATGCGCGCCAGTGCGCGCCATGTGCCGCCGACAGCATAGAAGGTGCGTCCTTTCCCACCCTCGAGCAGCGGCAAGTCGAGCAGCGATGATTTGACCAGGCGTTCCGCTTTCTTCAGCGACTTCTGGGAAATGTCCTGAAGTGCGAGGCCGCCGAGCGGCAACGTGATGCCCGTGCGCGTGCGGTGACCGCGGACATCGACCAGTTCGAGCGAGCCGCCACCGAGGTCGCCGACGATCCCGTCGGGCTGGTAGACACCGGAGATCACTCCGAGCGCGGACAGCTTTGCTTCGCGCGCGCCGGAAATAATCTCGATCGGCACACCGCAGATGCGTTCAGCCTTGGCAATGAATGCCGCGCCATTGCTGGCGTCACGGCATGCAGCCGTTGCGATCGCATAGACGCGACCAACCTTCATGATCCTGCAGAGCGCACGAAATCGCTTCAGTGCCGCCAGCGCCTTGTCCACGGCATCGGATGCGAGCAACCCGGTGCTCTGGACTTCCCGGCCAAGACCACACAGCGTCTTCTCGTTGAAGGTCGGCGACAGGTTGCGCGCCAGCGCCTCGTAGACGACGAGGCGCACCGAGTTCGATCCGATATCGATGACGGCAACGCGTGGCGATGGATGACGCCGCCGCACGCCGGCGCGCGGCAGGCGCGCTCTGGATGCCGCCGGCTTAACGCTCCGAACGGCGCGTGAGACGACGCGGCGAAGATTCCTTAAGCGACTTTCCACGGCCTGACAGACTCGGATTGGTCATAAAGTAGTTGTGAAGGTTGAAGGGCTCCTCACCCTTCGCTGCCTTCATACGTGTTGACGACCCATCCGGCAATAATTGCCAGCTCTGTTCGTTGTCTTTGAGGTTCGCGACCATGATCTGTTCGAGAACCTGCTGATGAACCGTGGGATTTTGCAGCGGGCACAGCACTTCGACGCGGCGATCGAGGTTCCGCGGCATCATGTCGGCGGACGAGATATACACAGCGGCCTTCGAACCCGGCAGGCCATGACCCATACCAAAGCAGTAGATGCGGCCGTGTTCGAGGAACCGGCCGATCACTGATTTGACGCGGATGTTCTCCGACAGTCCGGGAACGCCGGGACGAAGGCAGCATATGCCGCGCACCACCAGCTCGACCGACACGCCGGCCTGCGATGCTTCATAGAGCGCATCGATGATCTCGGGATCGACCAGAGCGTTCATCTTCATCCAGATCGCGCCGGGCTTGCCGTGGCGCGCATAATTCTGCTCGGCGCGGATGTGCTCGAGGATGCGCTTGCGCAGCGTCAGCGGCGACACACCCATCACCTCGATATCGATCGGTTCGGCATAGCCGGTGATGAAATTGAACACGCGCGCGACGTCCCGGGCGATCACCGGGTCTGCGGTGAAGTACGACAGGTCGGTGTATATGCGCGCGGTCACCGGATGATAGTTGCCGGTGCCGGTGTGGACATAGGTGGCGAGGCCATTGCCCTCGCGGCGCACCACGTATGACAGCTTGGCGTGGGTCTTGAGTTCGAGGAAGCCATAGACGACCTGCACACCGGCGCGCTCCAGATCGCGCGCCCAACGGATATTGGCCTCTTCGTCGAACCGCGCTTTCAGTTCGACCAGCGCGGTGACCGACTTCCCCGCCTCGGCCGCCTCGGCCAGCGCGCGCACGATCGGCGAGTTCGACGAGGTGCGATAGAGCGTCTGCTTGATCGCGACCACGTCGGGATCGCGCGCCGCCTGCTGCAAAAACTGCACCACGACGTCGAACGACTCATAAGGATGATGGACGATGAGGTCCTTCTGCCGGATCGCCGCGAAGATATCGCCGCCATGATCGCGCACCCGCTCGGGGTGGCGCGGCACGTAAGGGGTGAATTCCAGGTCGGGACGGTCGAGCCGGGTCAGGTGCGACAGTTCGTTCATCGCCAACACGCCGTCAACCAGAAACACATCGTCATCGGTCGTCGACAGCGCCCGCTGCACAAACGAGCGCAGCTCCGCCGGCATCGCCGCTTCAACCTCCAGACGGATCACCGACCCGCGGCGGCGGCGCTTGAGCGCGGTCTCGAACAGGCGAACGAGATCCTCGGCCTCTTCCTCGATTTCAAGTTCGGAGTCGCGGATAATGCGGAACGCGCCTTGCCCCTTCACGATATATCCGGGGAACAGCTTGCCGATGAACAGGCTCGTGGCCTGTTCCATGGTGATCAGCCGCACCGTGCCATCCTTGCCCGCGGGCAGACGGATGAAACGATCGATCCGCGCCGGCAGGCGGATCAGCGCGTTCATCGCCTTGCCATCGGACACACGTGCAAGATGCAGCGCGATAGTGAAGCCGAGGCTCGGAATGAACGGGAACGGATGCGCCGGATCGATCGCCAGCGGCGTCAGCAACGGGAAGATGTTGTGGAGGAAATAGTCTTCGATCCAGCCCGTCTCAGCCTTGGTCACATCGCGGCCATCGACCAGCACAATGCCAGCCTCGGCAAGCACCTTGCGCAGGTCCCGCCAGATCGCCTGCTGATCGACTGCAAGTGCCGAAACCGCCTGGTTGATCAGGCTGAGTTGCTCGGCCGGCGTCAGCCCGTCGGGACTGCGTTCGACCACGCTTTCGCGGACCTGAGCCTTGAGGCCGGCGACGCGCACCATGAAGAATTCATCAAGGTTATTTGCTGAAATCGACAGGAAACGGACCCGTTCGAGCAGCGGGTGGTGCGGATTGACCGACTCCTCGAGCACCCGGCGATTGAAATGGAGCCACGACAGTTCGCGATTGATGAATCGCTCCGGGGATGTGGCAATAGAAGGCGGATCCGTAACCGCGGCGCTTTCTTCTTTTTTTGCAACTACTTGCACGGAATCCGTCACAGATTGGTCCATCCTGAACTCCCGAGACATGGCCTTCCGGCCTTTTGCCGCCGAACCATGTGCCAGTGTCGTGACAGTTCAATGACATGATGAGCCAGTGGGATGCGTCGTCAAGGCGCAGGCGCTCGGTAACGCGCCGGACGATCGGAAGGTTGCACAGCAGCGCAAGCCCAGGTCCCGAAGTTCGCCTGATTTCGCGGCACCTCCTGGCGCGAAATCCGGGTGACGCGACTAGGACGCCTCGCGCAGCACTTCGGAGGCAAGCGCCCGCGTCACCGGCCGGCGCAGCCGCAGGGATTCCGCGTCAAGCAACTCGACGGCCTTCCGGGCCGCGACAAACGATCGCTCGATCCGGGCGGCGAGAAAACTCACCACGCTCTCATCCACCACCATCTGCCGGTCGGCACAGAATTTCACGATCAGCGCGCGCAGCATCTGGTCGTCCGGCGGCGCAAGGGTAACCACCGGCAAGGCACGGAGGCGAGAGCCGGCATCGCGTAGTTCGACCGTATAGGCGGACGGCAAAATCCGCCCCGTCATCAGGACGAACGCCTCCTCCTCGCGCGCAAGATTCAGGAGGTGAAACACGGCCCGTTCATCGAACCCGCCCGGTTCGAGTTGCTCGACCACCAGTGCGCCGGTGGCCAGCGCGCCAGGCACGGTCGCCGGTGTCAGCGCATGTGCCGCGATCGTCCGGGCGCCAGACTCTGCTGCCCAGATAGCCGCAAGGTGGCTTTTGCCGGAGCCTTCCGGGCCGACCATCATCATGATGCGGTTCGGCCAGTCCGGCCAGTTCTCGACCAGTGCCAACGCCCGGGCATTGCTCGGGCCTTCGAGAAAATCGTCGCGCGACAGGCTCTCCGCGTGAGGCAGCGCAAACGTAAGCTGACGAGGTGGAACGCTGCCGGCCACGCAATTACTCCTGCCGGCAAACCGGCGACGCCCGGGGCGAAACGCCCTGTCTTACAACGGCTTCGGCGTGCTCATATGCCGGGCCCACTCGACGAGATAGAGGCAGACGGAAAGCAGCGTCAAGATCGCGACCAGCCCCATCATGATCACGTCGTACGGATAGGACCGGAACCCGAAACCAAGCGAGGCCAGGATCAGGGCAGCGAACGCCACCTGGGCCACGGTATTGAGCTTGGACACCATCAGGGGCTTCATCGGTACCGGATTGTCGAGCAGCCACGACACGATCACACCGCCAACGATCATGAAATCGCGCGACACCACCAGAATGACCAGCCACGCCGGCATCGCGTTCCAGATCGCCAGAGCCACATAGATCGTCACCAAAAGCGCCTTGTCGGCCAGCGGATCGAGCAACGCACCGATCTCGGTGGTCATGTTGAAGCGCTTGGCCAGAAAGCCGTCGATGGCGTCGCTGACCCCGGCAACGACAAAGATCACGAATGCGATCGCCATCTGGTTGGAGGCAATCGCCCAGACGATCAGGGGCACCAGCAGGATCCGGCCGAGAGTGATGATATTCGGAATGTTCACGCGTCGTTCGTCCCCGATCTGGCCCGGATGGCCTGCCCCATGGCGGGACGTCCCCCAGTTCCGGGGAAAATCTCCCTGCCGGTATCCCGGCCACCCGGTTATCTACATAGTCGATGCGCCAGCGCGACGCGAGCCATTGCACCCGGCCGCGATCCGACGTAACCACCTCATAAATCTCGGAAAGCGGCATGAACGACAAGACCTCCGGCCTCACCTATTCATCCTCGGGCGTGGATATCGACGCCGGCAACAGGCTTGTCGATCTGATCAAGCCGATGGTCCGCGCCACCGCCCGCGCCGGCGCCGACGCCGAGATCGGTGGCTTCGGCGGCCTGTTCGATCTCAAGGCCGCGGGGTTCAAGGATCCGGTTCTGGTCGCGGCGACCGACGGCGTCGGCACCAAGGTCAAGATCGCAATTGAAACCGGCATTCATGGCGGCATCGGTGTCGATCTTGTCGCCATGTCGGTCAACGACCTGGTGGTTCAGGGCGCCGAGCCGCTGTTCTTTCTCGATTACTTTGCCTGCGGCAAGCTTGATCCCGAGGCCACGGCGGCCATCGTGGCGGGCGTCGCCGAAGGCTGCCGGGAATCCGGCTGTGCCCTGATCGGCGGCGAGACCGCGGAAATGCCCGGTCTCTACAAGGACGGCGATTACGACCTCGCGGGCTTCGCAGTCGGCGCGGCGGAGCGCGGCGCCCTGCTTCCGCACAAGGATATCGCGCCGGGCGATGCCGTTATCGGCCTCGCCTCCTCCGGCGTGCACTCCAACGGCTTTTCGCTGGTCCGCAGGATCGTGGAGAAGTCCGGCCTCGGCTTCGATGCGCCCGCGCCGTTCGCTCCGGTGATGACACTTGGCGGCGCGTTACTGACGCCGACCAAGCTCTATGTCAAATCCTGCCTGCGCGCGATCCGCGAGACCGGTGCGGTCAAAGGCCTCGCCCATATCACCGGCGGCGGCTTCACCGACAACATTCCGCGCGTGCTGCCGAAACATCTTGGCGTGAAGATCGACCTGCCGCGCGTGCCGGTCCTTCCGGTCTTCAAGTGGCTCGCAGCCGAAGGCGGCGTTGCCGAGCTCGAATTGCTGCGTACCTTCAACTGCGGCATCGGCATGGTCGCGATCGTGCGTCCCGATGCGGTCGCAGCCGTAACCGATATTCTTGCGGAGTCCGGCGAAACCGTCGTGCATGTTGGCGAGGTCGTCGCCGCCTCTGGCGACGAGCGCGTCGTCTATGACGGCCACCTCGATCTGGCGCTCTGATGATGGCCAAACGCCGCGTCGCGATCCTGATTTCCGGGCGCGGCTCGAATATGGCTTCTCTTATCGAGGCGGCGCACGCCCCGGATTTTCCGGCCGAGATCGTTCTTGTGGTCTCCAATATTGCCGGTGCGGGCGGGCTTGAGAAGGCGCGTGCCGCCGGCATTGAAACCGCGACAGTCGAGAGCAAGCCATTCGGAAAAGATCGCGAAGCGTTCGAGCGCGTGCTCAATGCTACTCTCCTCGCGCACAACGTCGAACTTGTCTGTCTCGCTGGTTTCCTGCGCCTGCTGACGCCCTGGTTCGTCAAGCAATGGGACGGGCGGATGCTGAATATCCATCCGGCGCTGCTGCCGTCCTATCGCGGCCTGCATACCCATGAGCGGGCGCTGGCCGACGGAGTAAAAATCCACGGCGCGACCGTGCACTTCGTGGTGCCGGAAATGGATGCGGGACCGATCATCATTCAGGGCGCCGTTGCAGTGCGCGACGATGACACGCCGGACACACTGGCCGCACGCGTGCTGGCCGTCGAGCATCAGATCTATCCGAATGCGTTGCGGCTTGTCGCCGGCGGCGCCATACGGATCGAAGGCGGCGTCTGCCGGACCATCGCCAATGCAGGCGCAGACGATCGTTTGATCGTACCGAGCGTCATCTGAAAACAATACCCGAAAACAAAAACCCCCGGCGTCCTGCCGGGGGAGACAACTCTTGAACGGACCTCACGGTCGCCTGGCGAACTTACGAGACCTTCAGGTTCTCGGCGGAGGTCTTTCCGCGATTTTCGACGAGCTCGTATTCTACGGTCTGGTTTTCGTTCAGGGTGGAGAGCCCGGCACGCTCGACCGCCGAGATATGGACGAACACGTCCTTATCGCCGACAGCGGGCTTGATGAACCCATAACCCTTGGTCGGGTTGAACCACTTGACGGTGCCTTTTGCCACGTCTGTCTCCTGATCTAGATACAAAAACGACGCGGCACGCCGCACACGCGTGCCACGCCACAAGCGGGCTTTAAGATGTCTGCGAGGGTTCGCGAATTCCGAAACACACAGTCGAACGGCCTAAATCCCATTGTGACGTAATCCCAACATGAAAAATCCGGCTTAGCAAGAAAAGATGCCCGTGCAGCGTGTGGCACTGCGACCACAGAACGCGGCAATGACTGTGTCCTGCAGTGCGAAATCATTGACGGTTCGCCGCTCTTCGACGCTAATCGACATTGAATTGTTTGATTTTTTAACATCCGGGCGACGATGACAGGATTGCGGCTCAGCCTCGGACGCCCGATCGCGCCAATTCTGGTCGGTGCGGTCGCAATTGCGATTGCGGCCTTCGAGCCCTCGTCTGCACATGCGCAGACACCGCCGCCCACCCAGATTTTTCCGGGCGCCTCCGACAACGCGGCTCAGATTTCCGCGACCAACACGCAGCTCGACATTGGCAGCAACTTCCTTCGACGTCTCGGACACCATGCCACGTGGGGTTATGCCCAGCGCGACAATTCGGGCGGCGGCGGAGCTCCGGAAAGCGTTGCGACCCAGCCCTATCGTGCTTGGGTCGAAGGCTATGGCAACGCGTCACGCACGGCTGCCCAGGGCACATTCTTGGGTGATGAGCGGCGCAGCTGGGGCGCAGTCGCTGGCCTCGGCATGACGCTCGCGCCCGGCTTTACCGCCGGGGTCTCGGTCGATCAAAGCCGCACGCGGATCGACGCGCCGCTTGCACTGCAGTCAGCACACCTCGATCTCACGCAGATCGGCGTCAACGCGGCCTACACCAGCGGCCCATGGACATTAGCCTTCGCAGCCGTTCACGGCTTTGCCGCAATCGACTCGAACAGGTCCACCACAGGTGGCCCGGCGCTGGCAGCCTATGACGGCCGGATCGACGGAGTGCTTGGCGAGATCAGCTATTATCACGCGATCGGACAAAGCCGGATCGTTCCCAAGCTCAATCTCGAATACGTGGTCGCGCATACCGACAGCTTCCAGGAATATGGCGGACTGGACCCGGTCACCGTGGCGGACGCACGCGCCGAACGCGCGCGCGTGATGGCTGGCGCCGAGATCGGGCATTACTGGATTGTCGGACAACAGATCGTCGACGTGTCGGCTTACGGCAAGTTCGTCGACAACTTCATGCAGAACGCCAATACCGTGCAGGTCAGCCTCGGCGCCAACAGCATTGCCGTTCAGGGCATTCGCGAGAGCATGTACGGCGCCGACGCAGGTGCGGGCTTGTCATGGATTATGAACCGGACCGCACGGCTCTACGCCAGTTACGATGGCAAGTTCCGCGATGGCTTCACCTCGCACCAGGGCACGCTCGGCCTCGAAGTGAAGTGGTGAGCGGAGAAATCGCCAAGACCGTTCCGTTGCCATAAGGCAGGGAAATTCGGCTTCCTGTTCCGTAAAACGCCGGCGGCTTAGGCCTCGGCTTCGGCCTTGACCGCTGTCGCCGCCTGCTCCTGCAGCGCATTCCTGCGCCACATCGAGCCGATCGCCAGCACCACGATCACACCCAGAATTCCGAGCACGAACTCGCCGAGATTGCTGCCGAACTGCAAATGCTTGGCGAAGCCGAACACGGTCGAGCTCGGATCGATGTTGAGTGCGATCTGACCGTCCAGCACGCGCTGTAGGAACGGATGCACGCCCGGGTCGGTCGCAATTACCTCGCCGGCGACCCACCCGAGCAGGGCCGCGCCAAGCCAGACCAGAGCCGGAATGCGATCGAGCAGCGCCATGATCAACGCCGCGCCGGCGACGATCATCGGAATGCTGATGGCAAGGCCGAGGATCAGCAAGACGATGCTGCCATTCGCCGCCGCTGCGACCGCGATGACGTTGTCGAGGCTCATGATGATATCGGCGACCGCGACGATGCGGATGGCAGCCCACAGATGCTGGGCGGCCTGCACGTCGTCCTCGTCGTGACCTTCCGGAACCAGAAGCTTGGCCGCGATGATGATCAGCGCGAGGCCACCGACCAGCTTGAGGTACGGCAGCTCCATCAGCGTCGCAACGATGCCGGTGAAGACAATGCGCAGCAGCACCGCGACGCCCGCGCCGAGGACCATGCCCCAGATGCGCTGGCGGGCTTCCAGGCTGCGGCAGGCCAACGCAATGACCAGGGCATTGTCGCCGGACAGCAGGATGTTGATCCAGATGATCTTGGTCAGCGCGACCCAGAACTGGGGGCCTTGGACTTCGTGCTGGAATTGCGTGAGAAGACCGCCGATGGCTGCCGGGCTGAAGAGTTGCAATAACCAGTCCACGATCGTCTTCCCCCCATGCGATCGGCATCGTCACCCGTTCACGCAGGTGATCGCCTTGGGCTCAAAGCCCTTGTATACCGTATACCTAGCCGATCACAGGCGAAAGCAGCTTGTTGCTGCTTTCCACCAGGCGGGTTGCGACCTCGTGCCGCGCTAGTCGGGTCCTAGCCGACGATTTCGTTGCCCGAAAAGAACTGTGCGATCTCGACAGCCGCTGTTTCCGGGGCATCCGAACCGTGAACCGAATTCTCGCCGATCGACTTGGCGTGCGCCTTGCGGATGGTGCCTTCAGCCGCCTTCGACGGATCGGTTGCGCCCATGACGTCGCGGTACTTCGCGATCGCGCCTTCGCCTTCCAGCACCTGCACCACGACCGGAGCCGAGATCATGAAGTCGACCAGTTCGCCGAAGAACGGACGGGCCTTATGGACGGCATAGAACGTCTCGGCCTGCGCGCGGGTCATCTGGATGCGCTTCTGGGCGACGATCCGGAGGCCTGCCTTCTCGATGATGGCATTGATGGCGCCCGTCAGGTTACGCTCGGTCGCGTCCGGCTTGATAATCGAAAAGGTGCGCTCAATCGCCATGATCTGTCCTTGAATAGCGGTATGGGGAGGATTTCGGGGGCTTATAACGGCGTCACTGCCGGACAGCAAGCCGCCGGAACTGGCTCACGAGGGCATTTTCCAGGACGGTCGCCCGAGAGATACCCCCAGGATAAATCACGGTTCCGGAACAAAGACGGAGTCTCCCTGACCGCGCTGTCACGGACATGAACGGTATCTGAAGGACCCATCCTGCCCTCGTTCATCCGGCCTGGATACCCTGTGGGGCAATCGCCACCGCAGAGTCTCCCTTCGCCAGCAGCGCGACGACATGCTCTGCGCTCTATGAGGAGAGGATCATGTTCCGCAAATTCACTCTTGGATTCGTCGCCACCATCGCGCTCGTCGGCGCAACTGCCTCGATGACGACTGCGGCCTCGGCACGCGGCGGGCATCATGGTGGAGGGCACGGCGGCGGTCATCATGGATGGCATCATGGCGGCTGGCACCATGGCGGCGGCTGGCATCATCGCGGACGGGGCTGGGGTCCACGCTTCTATATCGGCGGCCCAGCCTACTACGGTGGCGGCTGCTACGTTCGCCGGCTTGTTCCCACTCCCTGGGGTCCGCGCTGGCGCACCGTGAACCGCTGCTATTGATGAAGCAGTCAATCGTATCGAACAAAGCCCGGTCGTTCGCGCGGCCGGGCTTTTTGTTGCAGGGGTTCCCGTTCCAAACGAATAAAAATTTACGGAAAACACACCATCAAATTCGAACGGACGAAACGTTTCTTTCGACCATCGCTTGACCATGTATGATCGTTTTAAAGCGAATTGAATTGAAACGGATGGTGCCCCATGCCGAATCGAATCAATGCTGATACTCCGCCAATGGATCATCGGACGAGCGCGGCCGTTTGCGACGGCATCGGTGAGCGCCTGCGCGATGTCCTCAAGCCATCCGTGACGGAATTGCCCCCGCATTTGCAGGAACTGATGGAGCGCCTGCATCAGCTCGATACGGCGGATGCCCCACCTATCGTTCCCACACTGGAAGCCATGATCGGGACTCGCTGAATCGGCGCAATGATTTTGCCGCCTTGATGGGGTTGCGTTCGCCGGTGGCTCCGGTGAAAACCCCGCCATGCTGACCATCAACGACATTTCGGTCCGGATCGCCGGGCGGCTGCTGATCGACCACAGCACGGTGCAAATCATACCGGGCTCACGCGTCGGCTTTGTCGGCCGCAACGGCGTCGGTAAGTCGACACTGTTTCACGCCATCCGCGGCGAACTGCCGACCGAAACCGGATCGATCGCAATCCCTCCGCGCTGGCGGATTGGCAGTCTCGCCCAGGAAGCGCCCGACGGCCCCGAAAGCCTGATTGAGGTTGTGCTGAAGGCCGACCTTGAACGCCATTCCCTTCTCGCTGAAGCCGAAACCGCCCACGATCCGCACCGGATCGCCGAAATCCAGACCCGTCTTGTCGACATCGATGGCCATTCCGCTCCGGCGCGCGCCGCCGCCATCCTGAGCGGCCTCGGCTTCTCGACCGCCGATCAGGCCCGCGCCTGCCAGGAATTCTCCGGCGGCTGGCGGATGCGCGTGGCGCTCGCGGCTACCCTGTTCGCCGCGCCCGATCTGCTGCTGCTCGACGAGCCGACCAACTATCTCGACCTCGAGGGCACGCTCTGGCTCGAGAACCATCTCGCGAACTATCCGCGTACGGTCATCGTCATCAGCCACGATCGCGATCTGCTCGACACCTCCGTCGACCAGATCCTGCATCTCAATCACGGCAAGCTCACCCTCTACAAGGGCAACTACTCGTCGTTCGAAGAGCAGCGTGCCGCCCGCGAGATGCTGGATGCCAAGCACGCCAAGCGGCAAGCCGAGGAGCGCAAGCGCCTGCAGGATTTCGTCGATCGCTTCAAGGCCAAGGCTTCGAAGGCCCGTCAGGCCCAATCGCGCGTGAAGATGCTCGAACGGATGAAGCCGATCACCGCGCTGGTGACGCAGGATGTGCGCGAGATCACCTTTCCGGAGCCTGAAAAGCAACTTTCGCCGCCGATCATCGCACTGGACAATGTCAGCGTCGGGTATGATCCGGCAAAGCCGGTGCTGAACCGCGTCACGCTGCGCATCGATAACGACGATCGCATCGCCCTCCTCGGCGCCAACGGCAACGGCAAATCAACTCTGGTGAAACTTCTGGCTGGAAAGCTGGCGCCGTTCTCCGGCAAGGTCGTGCGCGCCGACAAATTGTCTGTCGGCTACTTCGCCCAGCATCAGACCGACGAGCTTGATCTCGACGGCTCGCCCTACACGCACCTGCGCCGCCTGATGCCCGATGCGCCGGAAAGCAAAGTCCGCGCCCGGGTCGGGACTATTGGTTTCTCCGGCAAGGCCGGCGACACCACGGTGCGCAGCCTGTCGGGCGGCGAGAAAGCGCGGCTCCTGCTTGGGCTCGCGACTTTCCACGCGCCCAACATGATCATCCTCGATGAGCCGACCAACCATCTCGATATCGACAGCCGCGCTGCGCTTGCGGAAGCGATCAACGATTATCCCGGCGCGATCATCATGGTCTCGCACGACCGATATCTGATCGACGCCTGCGCTGACCGTCTCTGGGTGGTGGCCGATCGCACGGTCACGCCCTACGACGGCGATCTCGATGATTATCGCCGGTCGATCCTCGCCGCGCCAAATGAAGAACGCGCAGAACCTCGCGACAAGCCGCAGCGTCCACGCGCGGAGAAACGCGCGCCGCTCAAGCAGAAGATTGCCGCGGCTGAAGCGGAAATCGCACGGATCACCGATATCATCAGCAAAATCGATACAGCGCTGGCCTTGCCCGACCTGTTCACGCGTGATCCGAAACAGGCAGCGCAGCTCAGCAAGGCACGCGCTGCAGCGGCAACCGCATTGGAAAAAGCGGAAGAAGACTGGCTGGAAGCGAGTGCATCCTACGATCAGGCCGCGGGTTGATCGCGCAAGCCTTACGGATTGAGGCCGCTTTAACGGTGCTTCCTGGATCGAGAAGATCGCGCCGGTTTCACTGGCTCTGGCGTGGGCGCACGTTCGATCGACGACAGCCGCCCCGAAGTGAAGGTGTAGATGCCCGGTCGCGCGCCATGCAGATAGGTCAGCATCGCGACACGATCACCACGTTCATTGCTCGACAGATTGACGCTGTCCGGCGTGCCGATGGCACGGGCCACGTCGCATTCCGTATGGCCGAGTGCGACCGAGCCCGTCGGGGCCTGAGCGCCTTCACCCTGCTTGTCCTGCAAGGCATTCGCATCGGGCGGCGCAGCCGGAGCCATTCCGGGACACGCGCCGTCTGCTGAGATCAGATCGTTCTGAGAAACCGGCTTGTCGACGCTCAGCGGCGGCGTTTCGATGGACAGCGATCGCGGACTGAGCAACCTGCCAGGCCGCTGGAACCATTGCTGGTCCTTGATCGAAAAATCACTCAGGCTCGCGCCGCAACCGGTCACAACCGGAGCCAGCAGCAAAACGACCAGCAGCCCCTTCGGGCTGAAATGTCTGCGGTCACCGTTCAAATCGTCGTCCCACACAAACTCGACGCCATCTGTCACAACGTGCATCGTTGTGACAGATATTTCCGTCCAACCAACAGCTTAGGGCAAATGCCTGAACCACTTCACCACTTTGTTTCAAGCAGCGGCGACGGCGCGGAAGTCCCCACTCCCAGACAGGCTGCCCTCTCAGCCTTCCCAACATCTATTTGCGGCACCACAGTGGCCCGGGGCAACCCCGAGAACCTAAATTCGCGGTTATCATTAATCCAAACAGATGTTCAATCGCGGCGCTGCCAGCGTCCGCGCTCATCGGCCTGCCAGTAGGTCAGATCAAAGCCGCGCGCCTTGCCTTCGCTCCAAGCCGCTCGCGCGCGCTGCAGCGCCTCATCATCGTCGCCGTTGAAGATCAGCACGACGCGCTCATAGGCCGCGCAATCCGCGCTCAGCGTCGCGCCATCGACCAGAAACCGGATAGCAGCGTTATTCGGATTGCTCTCATCCATCGTCAGGAGAACTGGCTGTTCAGCGGCATCGCCCTCGCGCCAGGTGCCATGAGGCAGGAAGGAATCGTCGCGATACGTCCACAGATGGTTGTCGAGCGCGTCGGCCCGTTCTTCAGAACCGGCCTGCACAACGACACGCCAGCCGCGCTCGAGCGACTTCTCAATGAGCGGCGGTAACACGTTCTCAAGTGACATGTTTTGGAGATGATAGAACAGGATTTCCGTCATCATGAGCCCATCGAGTCCGAGCGGCCGCCGCAGAATGCGTCGGCCGCTCGCATCGTTATCGCCTCGCCTCGTAGTGGTCGGCGACGAGCTGATCGAGCAGCCGTACGCCGTAGCCCGAGCCCCAGCTCGTGTTGATGTCGGTCGACGGCGCGCCCATTGCAGTGCCGGCAATGTCGAGGTGCGCCCACGGCGTGTCATCGACAAAGCGCTGCAGGAACTGCGCCGCTGTGATCGAACCGCCATAACGAGAGCCGGCGTTTTTCACGTCGGCAAACTTCGAATCCATCAGCTTGTCGTATTCCGGCCCCATCGGCAGCCGCCAGACCTTCTCGCCGGTCTTCTGTCCGGCGGCGAACAAACGTTCAGACAATTGGTCGTTGTTGGAGAACAGGCCGGCATGTTCGGTGCCGAGGGCCACCATGATCGCGCCCGTCAGTGTCGCGAGATCGACCATGAACTTCGGCTTGAACTTCTGCGCCACGTACCAGAGCACGTCAGCCAGTACGAGGCGGCCTTCGGCGTCAGTGTTGATAATCTCGATCGTCTGGCCCGACATCGAGGTCACGATGTCGCCCGGCCGCTGCGCGTTGCCATCCGGCATATTTTCGACGAGACCGATGGCGCCGACGACATTGACCTTCGCCTTGCGTGCGGCGAGCGCATGCATCAGGCCGACCACGCAGGCCGCGCCGCCCATGTCGCCCTTCATGTCCTCCATGCTGGCGGACGGCTTGATCGAGATGCCGCCGGTATCGAAGCAGACGCCCTTGCCGATAAAGGCCACCGGCTTGTCGCCGCGGCTGCCGCCATCCCAACGCATCACCACCATACGGCCATCGTGGGCCGAGCCCTGCGACACGCCGAGCAACGCGCCCATCTTGAGCTTGGTCATCGCCTTGACGTCGAGGATCTCGACCTTGACACCAAGCTTGCGCAACTGCGCCGCACGGCGGGCGAATTCGGCCGGATACAGCACATTCGGTGGCTCGTTGACGAGGTCGCGCGCGATCACCACGCCATCAACCACATTGTTCTCCGGCGCGAACGCCTTGCGCGCCGCGGCAACGTCAGCCACAGCGATCGAAACCTGCGCCGTCAGCTTGTTATCGTCGTCCTTTTTCTTGGTCTTGTAGCGATCGAACTTGTAGGCGCGCAGCCGAATGCCCGCCGCAACTGCGGCAGCCTGTGCCGGTTTCAGCGCACCGCCCGGCAATTCCCCCACAACCGTCACAGCGTCGGTTCCGGCCTTCAACCGTCCGACGGTGGCGCCACCGATCTTGATGTAGTCCTCTTCCTTGAGCGATCCGCTCTTGCCGGTGCCGGCGACGATCAACCGCCCGACCTTGAGGCCCGCTGGGGCCAGAATATCGAGTGCCGATCCGCTCTTGCCTTTGAACTGGGCCGCAGCGGCCGCACGCTTCACGGTCTCGGCGGCTGCCCCCAACAGCTTGCGTGTCGCCGGACCGAATTTCATCGATTCGTCGGAGAAAACGACAAGAACACCGCGCGGCGTTGCTGAAAACGGGACAAAGCCGACCTTGACGGCGTCGGGCATGAGTAAATCCTCCAAAACATCGCGGCGTGCGCGGCAAAGGGAACAGAATCCCGGGCGGGATGGCCACTATGAACGCATCGGAGGGCGGCTGCAAAGCGCAGCCACCACCGCCCGCGCAAACGTGACAGGCCAGGACGGAATCGTGGCTGGAAAGCCACGACAAATGTTTTATTAACCACGCCCTGTGGGCAGATTCCAGACGGCCATTTTGTTGACCAATCAAAGGGATGGTATGAGATACACAACTTGCCGGGCAACGTGGCCGCAGTCCCTGGGGACTCCTTCACTGGAGTGGGACGAGCTGTCGTTTTCAGGCGCTTGGGCGTTGGGATTTCACTGACCGATGGGGTCAATCGACACCTATATTCTCCGGACGACACTTGCGTCGTTCGTGGTGGTGCTTATCAGTCTGACCGGCGTGATCTGGATCACGCAGGCACTGCGCGGCATCGACCTGATGACAAGTCAGGGCCAGACCATTCTGGTCTTTCTCGGCGTGACCGGCCTCGCCATCCCCCTCCTTATTCTGATCATCGCGCCGATCGCCCTGGTGATCGCAGTCGCCCACACGCTCAACAAGCTTGCCACCGATTCCGAAATCATCGTCATGAACGCCGCCGGGATGCGGCCGTGGCAGATGTTCAGGCCGTTTCTGTACGCCACCGTCGTGGTGTCGATGATCGTGGCCGTGATCGCGGTCTACATCGCTCCCGACGGACTGCGCCGGCTCAAGCGCTGGGACACCGAGATCACCGCCGACATTCTCGCCAACATCCTTCAGCCGGGACGTTTCACCCAGCTCGACGCCAACCTCACCGTCCGCGTGCGTGAACGGCAGCCCGGCGGCCTGCTCGTCGGCATCTTTGTCGATGATCGCCGCGATCCGAAAGAACGCATCAGCATCATCGCCGAACGCGGCACCGTGCTGAAGAACGAGAAGGGATCATTCCTCGTCCTTGAGGACGGCAATCTGCAACGGTTCGAGGTAGGCAAGCAGGATCCCGCCATGGTGGCGTTCGGGCGCTATGCGTTCGATATGTCGCGATATGCCTCCTCGCCGCAGAACATCAGCTACAACGTCCGTGAACGATTTTTCTGGGAACTGCTGTTCCCGCCAAAGAACGACCCGCTCTACAAGCAGCACCCCGGGCAATTCCGAGCCGAACTGCACGACCGCATCCTGGCGCCGATTTACCCGTTCGTGTTCGTCGCCCTTACATTCGCATTTCTCGGCGCCCCCCGAACGACCCGCCAGAGCCGCGGGTTCGCCATGAGCAGCGCCGTCCTCGCCGTCACAGGCGTGCGCATCGCCGGGTTCGCCTGTTCGGTGGTCGCGTCCTCGTCTGTCACCGCCGTCATCGTGCAATACCTGATGCTCGCGCTTACGGCGGCGATCAGCGTCTGGATGATCGCCTCCGGCAAGGTGATCGACGCCCCGCCGGCCCTGACCGAACTGGTCGAGGCCTGGACGGCCCGTTTCAGCAAGCGGCTGGCGACGTCATGACACGGTGGCGCCCATGATCACGACGACGCTTGCGCGCTATTTCGCGAAGAGATTCATCGTGGCATCGCTGGCCGCGTTCCTCGGCATTTTCGTGCTGATCGTGCTGGTCGACTACATCGAACTGATGCGCCGCACGGCGAGCATCGCCACCGCTTCGGCGCTGTTCGTCGCCCAGACCTCGTTTTTTCGGGTCCCGCAGTTGCTGGAACGGGTCATGCCGTTCTGCATCCTGATCGGCGCCATGTCCTGCTATCTCGCACTGTCCCGCAGCCTAGAACTCGTCGTGGCGCGAGCGGCGGGAATTTCCGCCTGGCAGTTCGTCACCCCCGCTCTTGTCAGCTCGCTGGTGCTCGGTGTGCTGGCGACGACGGTCTACAATCCGCTGTCGGCGGTGATGCAGGAGCGGGCCAAGGAGATGGAGGCCCAGTTATTCTCGGGGCGGGCCGCGGGCCTGCAGGATGCCTCCGGGTTTTGGATCAATCAGTCGACCGCCGAGGGGCAGGCAATTATCAATGCCGCTTCAAGTCAGGGTCAGGGTGTCCGCCTGACAGGACTCACGGTCTTTCGATTCGAACCCGATGGAACCTTCAAGGAGCGAATCGAGGCCCGTGAAGCAACGCTCGAACCGGGCCAGTGGCATTTCAGGGATGTCCGGCGTTACACGATGTCCGATCCGCCGGTGAATCAGCGGGACTTCTCACTGGCCACGACCCTGACGCCGGCGCAGGTCCGGAACAGTTTCGCCACACCCGAAACTGTGTCATTTTGGCAACTCCCGGACTACATCAGATCGTCCGCCGGCTCGGGTTTGGCCACTGCAGGCTATCGGTTGCAGTATCAAAAGCTCATCGCACGCCCGTTTTTATTGGCTGCAATGGTCATGCTTGCCGCTGCCGTGAGTTTACGTTTCTTCAGGTTCGGCGGCGTACAGAAGATGGTTTTAAGTGGCGTGGGTGCAGGGTTTCTGCTCTATGTCCTACAGAAAGTGACTGAGGATTTGAGCAAGGCCGAGTTGATGCACCCTCTCGCCGCCGCATGGTTGCCCGTATGCGTGGGCGGCCTGACCGGCTTTTTAGCCTTGCTGTACCAGGAGGACGGGTAGTGGCTGTTATCGCCGCCCTCCAAGGACGGACGCCTGCGTTCAGGCGGCGCAATCGCTTGCGCCGTTATCGGCTTGCTATGTCTGCGATTCTGGCGCTCGGCCTGACCGGCGCGTTCATCGCGACGCCAACAACGCCGACGCTGGCTCAAAGTTTCACCTACAACCCGCGCCCGCCTGCGAAAAAGCCGCCGCGCAATCCGAATGCAGCCGATGGCCAGATGCTCGTGCAGGCCCTCGAGGTCAATTACGACTACAACAACAACCGCGTGGCGGCCGTCGGGAACGTCCAGATCTACTACAACGGCTCGACGCTCGAAGCCGACAAGGTCGTCTACGACCAGAAGACCAAACGGCTGCATGCGGAGGGCAACGTTCGCCTGACCGACGCGGACGGCAAGATCACCTACGCCAAGATGCTGGATCTCAGCGACGATTACCGTGACGGTTTTGTCGACTCGCTGCGGCTCGATACGCCGGACCAGACCCGCATGGCGGCAGCGCGCGCCGACCGTAGCCAGGGCGAAACCACGATCTTCCAAAGCGGTGTTTATACGGCCTGCGCCGCCTGTAAGGACAATCCGAAGAAACCGCCGTTGTGGCAGGTCAAGGGCGCCCGCATCATCCATAACCAGACCGAGCGGATGCTGTACTTCGAGGATGCGACCCTCGAGTTCTTCGGCATGCCGATCGCCTACATGCCCTATTTCTCTACGCCCGACCCCACAGTGAAGCGCAAGACCGGCTTCCTGATGCCGTGGGTCAGCTCGAACTCGGCAACCGGGGTCGGCATCGAAACACCGTTCTACTGGGCGCTGGCCCCCAATTACGACCTGACCATCACGCCCCGCTATACGACCAAGCAAGGTTTGCTGATGCAGGGCGATTTCCGCCATCGCCTGATCAACGGCGCCTACGAAATCCGTGCCTACGGCATCAGCCAGCAGGACCCGGGCGCATTCGCCGGTCAGGCAGGCGATCGCAATTTCCGCGGCGGCATCGACTCGAGCGGCCAGTTCGCGCTGAACGATAAATGGGTCTGGGGCTGGGATGCGGTGGCCGCCACCGACAACACCTTCTTCCGCGACTACAACCTCGCAGCCTATCGCAATCCGCTGGGCGCGTTCCTGCTAACGCCGACCGAAGGCACCTCGCAGCTCTACCTGACCGGCGTCGGCAACCGCAGCTATTTCGATGCCCGCACCATCTACTATCTCGGATACTCGGCGGCGGACATCCAGAGCCAGATTCCGATCGTCCATCCGGTGATCGATTACAACAACGTCCTCAACCGCAACCTGCTCGGCGGCGAATTCAGCTACAAGGCGAACTTCACCAGCCTGAGTCGCGAAACCGCGGCGTTTGATGCGATCACCACCAACGCGGCGACCAATGGCTGGTGTCTGCCGTCTTCGGCCGATCCGCGCGCTCGCACCCCGGCCAACTGCCTGCTGCGCGGCGTCGCCGGCACCTATACCCGTCTTTCGGGCGAGGCCCAGTGGCGGCGCTCGTTTACCGATCCGATGGGCCAGATCTTCACGCCGTTCGCCTCGGTGCGCGCCGACCTGATCGATGCCAACATCCTCGATCAGCCCGGCGTTTCCAACTACACCCACACCGGCGCGACCCAGGTCGGGCGCATCATGCCGGCGGTCGGCCTTGAATATCGCTACCCGTTTATCAACGTACAACCGTGGGGTACCACGACCGTCGAGCCGATCGCGCAGGTCATCATCCGACCAAACGAACAGCATGCCGGTTCGCTACCGAATGAAGACGCACAGAGCCTGACGTTCGACGATACCAATCTGTTCAGCGTCAACAAGTTCTCGGGATGGGATCGCGTCGAGGGCGGTGGCCGCGCCAATGTCGGTGTCCAGGCCACAACCCAGTTTGATCATGGCGGCTCTATCAACGCACTGTTCGGTCAGTCATATCAACTGTTCGGCCTGAATTCCTACGCGGTGCAGGATCTTGCGAACACCGGCCTCAGTTCCGGTCTTGATACCCCACGTTCCGACTATGTGGCGCGCATCGCCTACTCGCCCAACAAGACCTACAGCTTCACCACGCGCGCGCGCCTCGACGAGGCAACCGCCGAGGTGAAGCGCTTCGAGGCCGAAGCGCGCGCCAACTTCGACCGCTGGTCGGTCAGCATGCTGTACGGGAATTATGCGCCGCAGCCCGAGCTCGGCTTCCTGACCCGTCGTGAGGGCATTCTCGGTACTGGCTCGATCAAGGTGGCAGCCAACTGGGTCGTTTCGGGTGGCGTGCGCTACGATCTCAGCGCGCAAAAGGTCAATCAGTACCTGATCGGCGCAGGCTATGTAGACGACTGCTTTATTCTCGCAGTCAACTACATCACTGACTATGACTACACGACGATCGGTAACCTGCAGCCTGTCACCGATCATCGCGTAATGTTCCAGGTCGGCTTGCGGACGATCGGTGGAACAGCCGTTTCCTCAACCGTTGGAACAGCTCAGTAAGCTCAGATTCCGACGCTGCGTTAGCAGCGGAAGGGCCTGTTCCGTTGCAACATGACGAGTGGGGCGTCAAACTTTGCGGGATGACACCATGACAAGATTTCTTTCCAGCCTGACCTCCGGCACTGCGCTGCTGATTGCGACCCTGATGCTCGCATCGCAGCCCTCGCCCGCGCGAGCGCAGGTCGTTGTCATGGTCAATGGCGAACCGATCACCGATCTCGACATTCAACAGCGTTCGCGGCTGATCGCGCTGACGACCCACAAGTCGCCGTCGCGCAAGGACGTCATCCAGGAATTGATCGACGACAAGATCAAGATCAAGGAAGCGAAGAAGTACACCATCGATCTCAGCCAGTCGGATGTTGACAACGCCTATGCCAGCATGGGCGCGCGCATGCGGTTGAGCCCCGAACAACTCTCGAAGGTGCTCGAGTCAAAAGGCATCCGTCCCGAAACGCTCAAGGCGCGCCTCAAGGCGGAGACCTCATGGACGTCCCTGGTGCGCGGACGTTTCCAGCAAAGCCTGATGGTCGGCGAACAGGACGTTCGCTCCGCCGTGAAGCTCGATGAGAACCAGAAGGGCGACAGCTTCGAATACCGCATGCGCCCGATCGTGCTGGTGGTGGCGCGCGGCTCATCAGGCGGAATCGAATCCCGTCGCCGGGAAGCGGAAGCTCTGCGAGGCCGGATTCAAAGCTGCGACGAGGCGGAAAGTATTTTCCGCTCCCTGCGCGATGCCGCCATCCGCGAAATGGTCGTCAAAACGTCGGCAGACCTGCCGCCTGCTCTGCGCCAGGTTCTCGACAAGACGGAAATCGGCCATCTGACTCCGCCCGAAGTCACCAAACAGGGCATCGAGATGGTCGCGCTGTGCGATCGCAAGCCAACCACTGCGGATGCGCCGGCGAAGAAGGAAGCGCGCGACAAGCTCTACGTCCAGCGCTTCGAGGCGAAGTCGAAAGACTATCTCGAAGACCTCCGCAAGGGCGCGATGATCGAGTATCGTCGATGATGCGCCGCCCGCTGCACGCGCCTCACCTGGCACGCAACGGGCACCTGACCTGAAAGACGACGATGGCACGCCCCCTTGCTCTGACGATCGGCGAACCGGCAGGGATCGGGCCCGATATCACAATCGCGGCCTGGCAGAAACGTCATGAACTGAGGCTTCCTCCGTTTTATCTGATCGGCGACAAGGCCTTCCTCGCGACACGCGCACAGACTCT
The DNA here is from genome assembly GCA_051954725.1 of Afipia sp. Lineage (GTDB taxonomy): Bacteria > Pseudomonadota > Alphaproteobacteria > Rhizobiales > Xanthobacteraceae > Afipia. Next base: position 35,558 of record JBQCHK010000040.1, read on the forward strand.
CGGTGTTGAATTGGCGCTTGCCGCCGCACAGCCGGATAGTGCCGTCCATCAGTTCGCCGACGCCCTCCCCGTGGTCGACGTCGGCCAACGGATCACTGCCAAGCCCGGCCACCCGGACGACAGCAGCGCCCCGGCTGCGATCGCGGCGATCCGTCGCGCGGTTGCCGATGTGACTGCAGGGCGCGCCAGTGCGATCGTTACCAATCCCATCGCCAAAAGCGTGCTGTATCGGGCCGGTTTCACACATCCCGGGCACACGGAATTTCTCGCCGAACTGGCAGGCAACGGTGGCCCCTCGCCCCTGCCCGTCATGATGTTGTGGTCGCCCGAACTCGCGGTCGTGCCGGTCACGATCCATTTGCCGCTACGTGAAGCGATTAGCCAGCTGACATCTGACCTGATCATTCGCACCGCACGGATCGTTGCGACCGATCTGAAAGTCCGGTTTGGTATCGCCGCGCCGCGCCTTGCGATCTCGGGCCTCAATCCTCATGCCGGCGAAGATGGTTCGCTTGGTACCGAGGATCACGCCATCATCGCGCCGGCCGTCGCCACGCTGCGCAGCGAAGGCATCGAAGCGCGCGGACCGCTGCCGGCGGACACCATGTTCCACGCCGCCGCGCGGAAGACGTATGACTGCGCGATCTGCATGTATCACGATCAGGCCCTGATCCCGATCAAGACGATCGCATTCGACGATGGCGTGAATGTCACGCTCGGCCTGCCCTTCATCCGTACATCACCGGATCATGGCACCGCGTTCGATATCGCAGGCACGGGCAAGGCCAATCCTGCCAGCCTGATCGCCGCGTTGCGGCTTGCCGCGCGCATGGCGGAAGCGAAGCCAGCCTGATGGCCCAGATCGACGATCTGCCCCCGCTACGCGATGTCATTCGGCGTCACGAGTTGTCGGCGCGTAAATCGCTCGGACAGAATTTCCTGCTGGACCTCAATCTCACTGCCCGCATCGCGCGTGCCGCAGGACCGCTTGAGGAAGCCACCGTCATCGAGATTGGCCCGGGTCCCGGCGGCTTGACGCGTGCGCTGCTGGCTCTTGGCGCCAGGCGCGTCATCGCCGTGGAGCGGGATGAGCGCGCCATTCCGGCGCTGGAAGAAATCGCGGCGCGCTATCCCGGGCGCCTCCATATCGCCAATGCCGACGCCATGACTTTCGACCCGCGTCCGCTGCTCGGCGGCGAACGTGCACGGATTGTCGCCAATCTGCCCTATAACATCGCGACCCCGTTGCTGATCGGCTGGCTGTGCACCGAGCCGTGGCCGCCGTGGTACGACATGATGGTGCTGATGTTTCAACGCGAAGTCGCCGAGCGCATCGTCGCACGCGAAAACGAGGAGGCCTATGGGCGTCTCGGTGTACTGTCCAACTGGCGCGCCGAAACCAAGATCCTGTTCGACATCGCGCCCAGCGCCTTTGTGCCGCCGCCCAAAGTGACCTCATCGGTCGTGCGACTGATCCCGCGCAATGCGCCGGAGCCGTGCGATCGCCGCACGCTCGAGCAGGTCGCAGCCGCGGCATTCAATCAACGCCGGAAGATGCTGCGCCAGAGCCTCAAATCGCTCGGCGTCGATCCTGCCGCGCTTGCCGCTGGCGCCGGAATCGATCCCGCGCGGCGCGCCGAAACAGTGCCGGTGTCAGGCTTTGTTGCCATGGCCCGGGAATTGGCGGATATAAGATCAGCAAAACCACAGACGTCTTGAGGGAGAGAAGCCGAATGGCAAGAATGGTGCGCCAATCGCTGGTGAAATTCGACGCTCCGCTGTGCGAAACGATCGTCGACACTCCGAAACCCCATGGCAAGGAAGTACTGGTCCGTATCGAACGCTGCGGCCTGTGCCATTCCGACCTTCACATCCAGGATGGCTATGCCGACCTCGGCGGCGGCAAGAAGCTCGACACTACGCGTGGCATGACCCTGCCCTTCACGCTCGGCCACGAGATCGCCGGCGTTGTCGACGAGGTCGGTCCCGATGCTTCGAAGGATCTGATCGGCAAAAAAATGGCCGTGTTCCCGTGGATCGGCTGCGGCCAATGCCGCGACTGTCTCAACGGCGATGAGAACCTGTGCGCACGCAACCGCTTCCTCGGCGTCTCGATCGACGGTGGATTCGCCAGCCACGTGCTGGTGCCTGACGAAAAGTATCTGCTCGACTACGATCCGCTGCCGGTGGATATGGCCGCCACGCTCATGTGCTCGGGCATCACAGCGTATGGCGCGCTGAAGCGTCTTACCAACCGGCCGCGTCAGCGCAATCTTCTGCTGATCGGCCTTGGCGGCGTCGGCATGGCAGGCCTTGCGCTGGCGCCCGCGATGTTCGAACAGAAGATCAGCGTCGCCGATCTTAGCGCGTCGGCGCGCGAGACAGCGCTCAAGAATGGCGCATCGACGGCTTACGATCCGTCGGAGCCGGATATCGCCAAGCGCATCATCAAGGAAACCGAAGGCGGCTTCGACGAGATCGTCGATTTCGCCGGCAATGACAAATCGATGGCCTTCGCCGTCTCGGTGCTGGCGCGCGGCGGCAAGATCGTCGTGTCCGGCCTGATGGGCGGAAACTTCAATCTGCCGATGGTCCAGTGGATCTACAAGCGGATGACCATCGAAGGCTTCATGACCGGCACCCTCGCCGAGGCGAAAGAGATGATGGCGCTGGCGCGCGCAGGCAAGGTCAAACCGACACCGATGCGCGAGGAGCCGATGGCCGACGTTCAGAAATGGATCGAGGAACTGCGCGCGGGTCATGTCGTCGGCCGCATTATGCTGCGGAACTGATCTGGTGCACTTTGCATCCGCGGGAACCACGGCCAGAACTGTGGTTCCCGCATTTGTTATGCTCGCGCAACCGTAGATAGTCGCACCTCGGCATCTCGCCCGCGCCAGGATGCGGCGCCCGAATTAAGCCTTATCGCGTCCGGATTCGCGGCGTATTGCCACCCAACTTGTCACCGAAAACCTAACGCAGACAGACCTCCGCGTTGAGTGACAAGAGGGGCAGGATGCCACAACGATCCATCACGACTTTCGCAACGGCCATCGCGTTTGGCATTCTCGCCAGCAACGCCATCGCCGCTCCCGAACAGCAACAGGCCGCAGCCGCCGGCAGCGAATGTCACGCCGCACCAAAGGGCGTCGCTCCGCAGGGCGCGCATTGGTATTACCGGACCAACCGCGCCACTGGGAAGAAGTGCTGGTATCTCGCGGACGAAGTCGCAAAGCCGAAGAAAGCAACAACAACAGCCTCGACACAATCAGACGATTCCACCGACCCCGCTCCGAAGTCCGAGCAGAAGACTGACAGCAAGACCGATAAATCCGTCGCCGACGCACGGGCCGAAATTCCGGCCGACAGCAAGCCCGCCCCGCATAAATCCGGCGAACCGAAGGCCGACATCGACGATCAAAGCCTCTCCGAGTCGGTCTGGCCTGCGCTTCCCGATAAATCCGAGACGACAACCGCCGCAGGACCGTCGACAGCTCCTGACGAAACGAATGCGTTCGCATCGCGCTGGCCCGACCGCATCAACACTTCGGCGTCGCCGGACGCCCAGGCACTGCTGGCGCGCAAACAGGCCGAGCAGCAACAGGCTGCCGCCCAACCCCAGCCAGCTCCGCCTTCCACCGTCGGCCGCGCAAGCACGCCGACGCCAACTTCGCCGACGGAAGCTTCGGTCAGTACACTCGGGCTCGTGCTCAGCATACTCGCCGGGCTGCTGGCGCTTGCGGCAATTATCGGTCCAGCCGTCTTCAGACGTATTCGTCCGCGGCGTGCTAGCGCGCCACGCCGGGGTATCTGGGACGATGTTGACAACAACAATCCGCCGGTGCCGTGGGATGCCGAACACGCTGTTCAGAACGACAACCAGCCGCGCGACTTGCAAGATCTCAACGCACAGAATGACGAACTGCAGAAAATTCTTCTGCGCGCTGCGAAACGTTCGGCGGCCTGAGCGGCCGCCCGCTCACGCCCGGTTCAGCAGTTTTTCCGCCTGATCGGCGATCCGCTGAACGATGTGCTCCGCCGGCTGAATGCCATGAATGAGGCCGGCGGCTTCGCCCACGATCACCGCGGAAATATCCGTGTCGCCTTCATCGCGGGCCTTGGCATAGCGCGCAGCCTGGTTGGCCGCGTCGCGGCGCAGGCCGTCGAAATTTTCGCTCCACTGGTCGGAGAAGGCATTGCGCAAGGTGCGCATCGTCCATGGCTTCGGCCAGTCGATGTTGCGCGCCACGTCGAACACCGAACTGCGCAAGGTATCGTCGCCTGACGCAGCGACCGTTGCGCTTTTCACGTTCGGATGCACCAGCGCCTCTTCCGAAGTCACGAACGCGGTGCCGCACAGTACGCCTGCTGCGCCGAGCATCAATGCCGCCGCGAGTCCGCGTCCGTCGGCAATGCCGCCAGCGGCGACGATCGGAAGGTTCGGACACGCATCGACCACCTCCGGCACCAGCGTGAAGGTGCCGCGCGCCGAGCCGTGTCCGCCCGCTTCGGTGCCCTGCGCTACAATGACGTCAGCGCCCTCATCGCGCGCGACCTTGGCGTCGGCGAGCGTCTGCACCTGCGCTATCAATCGGACTCCGGCTTGTTTCACAGCTGGTGCGAACGGGCGAAGATCGCCGAAAGAGAGGAAGATCGCTTTCGGCGCGTGATCGAGCGCCAGCCGTAGAAGGTCGGGCTGTCTGGCTAGCGACCACGTGATGAAGCCGACGCCGACCTGCGTATTACCCGTGGCGGCAAGCTGCGCGGTCAGCCAATCGCGGTCGCCGTAACCGCCGCCCACGACACCAAGGCCGCCCGCGCGGGTCACAGCTGCCGCAAGCGCACCACCTGCAACGCCGGCCATCGGCGCGGACAGGATCGGAACGCGCATATCTAACAGCTCGGTCAGGGCCGTCGAAATCATGGCAGCAACTCCCGTCACGCGGAGACGGCGGAATAGCCGAACACCGTATTCTACCCGCCGAGCTGCCTCTGCAATTCGAGCACGAACGCGGACAGGCCGGTCTGGCGCTCGCGCTTGAGGCGCTCAGCCTTGAGGATCGAACGGACGCCCTCGAACGCGACGCCGACATTCTCGTTGATGACGATATAGTCGTATTCGCCCCAGCGGCTCATCTCGTCGCCCGCCTTCTTCATGCGGTGGCGGATGACCTCATCCGAATCTTGCGCCCGCGTGTGCAGGCGGTGCTCAAGATCGCTGACCGATGGCGGCAGGATAAACACCGTCACGAGATCCGACGGCGCCTTTTCCTTGAGCTGCTGCGTCCCTTGCCAGTCGATGTCGAACAGCACGTCTTCGCCTGCAGCCAGCGCGCTTTCGACCAGCGCGCGCGGCGTGCCGTAGGAATTACCGAACACGGTAGCGAATTCCAGCAGTTCGTTGTTCTGTGCCATCGCATCGAACTTCGCCTGGTCGATGAAATGATAGTGCTCGCCGTCGACCTCGCCCGGCCGCTTCGGCCGCGTGGTCACCGACACCGACATGCGCAGGCCCGGCACCTGTTCTTTCAGCATGCCGGCCAGCGTCGATTTTCCAGCGCCTGATGGCGACGACAGCACGAACATCAGGCCGCGCCGCGCAACGTTGGTTTTGGCTTTCTGGTCCCCGGCCACCATGCCCTACTCCAGATTCTGAACTTGCTCGCGAAACTGCTCCACCACGTTCTTCATCTCCAGACCGGTGTTGGTCAGCTCGAGATCGTTGGACTTTGAGCAGCAGGTGTTGACCTCGCGGTTGAATTCCTGCGCGAGAAAATCGAGGCGGCGACCAATCGCGCCGCCCTTGCCGAGCAGCTCGCGGGCCTGCGCCACGTGCGACCCGATCCGGTCGAGTTCTTCGCGAATGTCGGCCTTGGTCGCCATCATCAGCGCTTCCTGATTGAGGCGTTCGGAATCGAAGCGGTCGGAGGCCTCGAGCAGCGTCGCGATCTGCTCGGCAAGCCGTGCGCGAATCGCCTCCGGCTTGCGGCCTGGTGCTGCCTCCGCCTTGGCGGCCAGCCGCTCGATCTCATCGATACGCTGGCTCAAAATATCCTTCAGCGACGTTCCTTCGCGTCGACGCATGTCGACGAGACTCTTAAGCGCCTGCTCGAAGCCGGTGGCAATCGCGGCCTTCGCCGCGGCAAGCTCCGCTTCATCGCTCTCAGGTTCTGCGACCTCGATCACACCTTTGACCGCAAGCAGCCCGTCGACGCTTGGTGGCGCCACGCCGGTCTTCTTCGACAGATCACTGGCGACGCTCAGGATCGACGCCAACACCTCCTCGTTGACGCGGACCGCAGACGCGGTGCCTGTACGCTTGACCGTGAGGTTGGCGTAAACCGTGCCACGCGACAGGGCTTCGGTGGCGCGCTTGCGGGCGACAGGCTCGACATCGTCCCAGCCCGGCGGCAGCCGCATACGGAAGTCGAGGCCCTTGGCGTTGACCGATTTCAGCTCCCATTCGAACGAGTATGGTCCGCTGGTGCCATGGCTACGCGCGAATCCGGTCATGCTCGACAGCGCCATCGCAACTCCATCTCCGGCTGATTGACGTGGAAGATTCGCAGGACGCGAACCCGCCGGACAATAACGCGGTTTTCCCCGCGATGGATACGGTATTTGCGTCGAAAAGCCGCCCTGCGGCTGTGGACGCGTTCAACGATGCGCGGGCGTGATCGCGACCGGCGCGGAAGTCCGGGGCCTCGATGGCTTCCGTTTGTGATGTTCAGCCGGCGGCGCCTCGTCGGGCTTGGCTTCCGCATGGGCCGATGACGCCGCGGAGGATCGAGACGAACCGCTGCGCTGTCCCTTCTTCGAGCCCGACGGCGCCGCGCCGGGCGTTGCGGGGACCGCCTGCGGGACCTCGTCAGGCTCCGCCGTATCGTTCTGCTGCTGGCGCTCCATGGCGCGCAGCTTCACCACCGCCTTCTGGTGCTGGTCGTAACTCTCAGTGAAGGTGTGGCCGCCGGTCCCATCGGCGACAAAGAACAGATCGCGGGTGCGCGCCGGATTGGCCGTCGCCTCGAGCGAAGCGCGGCCCGGGTTGGCGATCGGGCCCGGCGGCAGGCCTTCGATCACATAGGTATTGTAAGGCGACGGCTGGGTGATTTCGCTGCGCTTGATCGGGCGGCCGAGCGTGCCCTTGCCGCCGACAAGACCGTAGATGATCGTCGGATCGGACTGCAGCTTGATTTTCTGGCGCAGGCGATTGACGAACACCGCGGCGACGCGGCTGCGCTCGTCGGGCTTGCCGGTTTCCTTCTCGACGATCGACGCGAGCGTGACCAACTGCTCGGGCGTGCGCAGCGGCAGGTCGGCACTGCGGCGCTCCCAGATCTCAGCTAGCACACGCTTCTGCGCCTGCTGCATCCGGTGGATCACCTGATCGCGCGAGGTGCCGCGCGGAAACTTGTAGGTGTCGGGCAGCAACGTGCCTTCGCGCGGAATCTCGCGCGGCGCGCCGGAGAAAATGTCGTTGTCCATCAGGCGGGCGACGATCTGCTCCGACGTCAGCCCTTCAGGCACGGTGAATGCATGCTGCACCACCTTGCCCTCGACAATTGTGCCGATCACGTCGGCGAGGCTGGCCTGCTTCGGGAAAAGGAATTCGCCGGACTTCAGCTCGGTGCGCGCGCGCATCGCCATCACGCTGCCGATGAAAGTCCACTTATCGGCCTTGATGACGCCTTCGCGCTTAAGGATGTCGCCGATGTCCGCCATGCCCGCGCGCGGCGGAATGTTGACGACCTTGTCGGCTGTCAACGGCCCCTTCGCGCTCAGCATCTGCTTGCCGTAAACGTACACGCCGCCGGCAGCGATGATGAGAAGCAGCAGACCGGTGATGATGGCATTGCCGGCAACCACGAAGGGATTGCGCACCCGCTCCGACCGCCGCGGCGGCTGCGGAACCTGCTCAGGCTCCAGCGCAGCGCGCGGGCTTCTTGGAGAAATCGGCGGTCTTTGACTCATGATGCAACCTGAATTCGCGCCCGCCGCCTCATCCCCCAGACGGCCGACTCCGTTCAATGTGTGACATGGATCGCGGTTCGCAATATGACCGAATCCGGCAATTCGGTGAAGTCGTTCCTAATCTTTGTTAACTAAGCGACGCGCCTGACGACAAGGGAGGCGTTCGTACCCCCGAAACCAAATGAATTCGACAACGCCACATTGATCTCCCGCGACCGCGCCTTATGGGGCACCAGATCGATCGCGGTCTCCACCGAAGGATTATCCAAATTGATTGTGGGCGGCGCGACGTTGTCGCGAATCGCCAGAACGGAAAAAATAGCTTCGATCGCACCCGCCGCCCCGAGCAAATGTCCGGTCGACGACTTTGTCGACGACATCGATGCCTTGGATGCTGCATTGCCGAGAAGACGTTCCGCCGCGCCGAGTTCAATCTCGTCGCCAAGCGGCGTCGAGGTGCCGTGGGCGTTGATGTAGTCGATGTCGGATGCCGTGAGGCCGGCGCGCTTGATCGCGGCGCTCATACAGCGGAACGCGCCGTTGCCGTCTTCAGCGGGCGCGGTGATGTGATAGGCGTCGCCACTGAGGCCATAGCCGATCACCTCGGCATAGATTTTCGCGCCGCGCTTCTTCGCGTGCTCGTACTCTTCCAGCACCACGACGCCGGCGCCCTCGCCCATCACGAAGCCATCGCGATCCTTGTCATAGGGGCGCGAGGCGATGGTCGGACGGTCGTTATAGGACGTGGACATCGCGCGCAGTGCGCAGAAGCCGCTCATGGCGAGACGATTCACCGCGGACTCGGCGCCGCCCGCCACCATCACGTCGGCATCGCCGAATGCGATCAGCCGGCTCGCGTCGCCGATCGCATGCGCGCCGGTCGAACACGCGGTGACCACCGCATGATTGGGGCCCTTGAGGCCATGCTTGATGGAGACGTAACCCGACGCGAGATTGATCAGCCGGCCGGGAATGAAGAACGGCGACAACTTGCGCGGTCCACGCTCCTTGAGCGTGATCGCCGCCTCGCCGATGCCCTCGATGCCGCCGATGCCGGAGCCGATCATGGTGCCGGTTGCGCAGCGTTCTTCTTCAGTGGAGGGATGCCAGTTGGCGTCTTCGAGCGCCTCGCCCGCCGCCGCCATCGCATAGACGATGAAGTCATCGACCTTGCGCTGTTCTTTCGGCTCCATCCACCGGTCGGGATTGAAGGTGCCGGCGGTACCGTCGCCGCGCGGAATCACGCAGGCGATCTGGCAATTCAGATCGGAGACATCGAAATGCTCGATGCGCCGCGCGCCGCTCTCGCCATTGAGAATTCGCGACCATGTGGTTTCGACGCCGCTTCCCAGCGGGGTCACCATGCCAAGGCCCGTGACGACAACCCGTCTCATCGAATGCACTCCGGATCGGGATTCGCACCGCTAAAACAGCAAGACGGCGGGCCGCTGTTCGTCAGCCCGCCGATCTGCGTCAGTGCGAAGCGAGAGCGTTAGCTCTTCGCGTTCTTTTCGAGAAACTTGGTGGCGTCGCCGACGGTGAGAATGGTCTCGGCCGCGTCGTCCGGAATCTCGCAGCCGAACTCTTCCTCGAACGCCATGACGAGTTCGACCGTATCGAGGCTGTCAGCACCGAGGTCGTCAATGAAGCTTGCCGAGTCGACAACCTTCTCGGGCTCGACACCGAGGTGCTCCACCACGATCTTCTTAACCCGCTCGCCAATCTCACTCATCGTATCAACCTCGTGCTTGTTCCATTCAACTCGACCGCAGAACGATGCGAGTCATCGCGTGAGTTAGTTCGTCAAATTCTGTTCGTCCACACGGCGGCGAACGATGCAAGGGCAATATACAGGGTTTTGGAATCCTGCAATGGCGTTCTTCCCTTGCGTCTGGTCCACGACGGCGGGGACCGGCCTTTCCGGGGCCGGAACACGCACGATTCACCGGGTTGGAGCATTTATCCCATGGGCTGGCGGGTTTCCACCCTGCCCGAAAAATACCCCCTGCCAACTGCCGCCGGGTTACCATACTTCCCCGACCTTGACCATAAGACGGCCACCCGGCAGGGCTCCGGCGCCCCGGAACCCACAGCCTTCAGATCATGGCCATGCCGCCGTTGACGTGAAGCGTCTGGCCGGTGACGTAAGCCGCCTCGTTGGAGGCGAGATAGACCGCCGCCGCCGCAATGTCGTCGGGCGTGCCGAGCCGGCCGGCCGGGACCTTGCCCAGCACCGCCTCGCGCTGCTTCTCGTTGAGCACGTCGGTCATCGGCGTGGCGATGAAGCCGGGCGCGATGCAGTTCGCGGTGACGTTGCGGCGCGCATATTCCTGGGCGACCGACTTCATCATGCCGATCAGGCCGGCCTTGGACGAGGCGTAATTGACCTGCCCGGCATTTCCGGTCACGCCGACCACCGACGTAATCGCGATGATCCGGCCGAAACGTTTGCGCATCATCAATTTGGTCGCGGCGCGGGTCAGGCGGAATGTCGCAGTGAGGTTGACGTTGATCACATCGCTCCAGTCCTCATCGCGCAATTGCACGAACAGGTTGTCGCGGGTGATGCCGGCATTGGCGACCAGGATGTCGAGCTGTCCCATCGCCTTCTCGGCGTCAGGCACAAGCGCCTCGACCTCTTCCGCGTTGGAGAGATTGCACGGCAGAACGTGCACCCGCTCCTTCAGCTCGCCGGCGAGCGTGTCCAGCGCCTCACGGCGGGTGCCGGAAATGGCAACGGTCGCGCCCTGGGCGTGAAACGCCCGCGCAATCGCGCCACCGATGCCGCCGGTCGCGCCGGTTACCAGCGCCGTCCTGCCAGTCAGATCGAACATGTTGTGTACTCCGTAGCCGTTATTTCGATGCCGCCAGTGCGTCCTTGACCGCAGCAATATCGTTGGGCCCGCCGACCGACACGCCAACCGCCCCGTCGGCGATGCGCTTGACGAGGCCCGACAGCACCTTGCCGGCGCCGATCTCGATGAAATGGGTCACGCCCTGCGAGGCCATCCACGCCACGCTTTCGCGCCAGCGCACGGTGCCGGTGACCTGCTCGACCAGCCGTTTGCGGATTTCGTCCGGATCGGTGATCGCGGAGGCGAGCACGTTCGATACCAGCGGCGCCGCCGGCTTGTTGATAGTCACGCCGGCAAGCGCTTCGGCCATGGCGTCGGCCGCCGGCTGCATCAGCCGGCAATGGAAGGGGGCGGACACCTGCAGCAACATGGCGCGCTTGGCGCCCTTGGCCTTGGCGATCTCCACAGCGCGGTCGACCGCGGCCTTGTCACCCGAGACCACCACCTGACCGCCGCCATTGTCGTTGGCGGCCTGGCAGACATCGCCCTGAGCGGCTTCCTCAGCCACGGCGACCGCGGCGTCGTAGTCGAGGCCGAGCAGCGCGGCCATCGCTCCGGCGCCGACCGGCACCGCTTTCTGCATCGCCCGGCCACGGGTCCGCAGCAGGCGCGCAGTATCGGTCACCGACAGGCTGCCGGCGGCAGCGAGCGCCGAATATTCCCCGAGCGAATGGCCGGCGACGAACGCCGCGTCCTTCGCCACCGAGACGCCTTCGCCTTCCAGCACCCGCAGGGTTGCCATCGACATCGCCATCAACGCCGGCTGGGCGTTCTGGGTCAGTTGCAGCGTCTCGGCCGGTCCTTCCCAGATGATCGCCGAAAGCTTCTCGCCAAGCGCGGCGTCCACTTCGTCGAACACCGCACGGGCGGCCGGAAAGGCGTCGGCCAGCGCCTTGCCCATACCAACGGTCTGCGATCCCTGTCCCGGGAAGGTAAATGCTGCTGTCATGAAGGTCCCCAAAAGATAGGGCCGTATGACACCGCCGATGCCGCCGGTGTCAAGCCGCAACCGGGAACCGCCGGGATTGTCCCAAATCAGGGCAGCAAGCCGATCCAAGCTTCGCTCAAGGTTCCCTCAAATAGCCGCGACCGGCCCGCGCCAGAGCACGTGCCGATAGGCCGAAAAACCGCCCGGTTTGGCTTGCCATCCGGCCGAAAACCCTTATAACGCGCGCATCCGTGGGTCCCGGCCGGGAGCTGAACGGACGGTCTCAGCAATCTCGCTTTCTTCAAGTCTGATTGATGCGGCAGGGCCAATCGGTCCGTCGTCCCGTGTTTCCGCCTTCTGAGCAAATCGAGTCCTTTCCGAAGGTCTCGAAGGGCTTGCCGCCGGGAGCCGCGCCAACACTGGAAAGGACACCCATGCCTCTTTACGAGCATGTTTTTCTCGCGCGTCAGGATGCGAGCGCCCAGCAGGTCGAAGAGTTTACCACCCAGATCACCGGCGTGATCGAGGGACTCGGCGGCAAGGTCACCAAGACCGAGAACTGGGGCGTGCGCTCCCTCACCTATCGCATGAACAAGAATCGCAAGGCGCATTTCATGCTGCTCAACATCGACGGCCCCGCTGCGGTGGTCGCCGAGATCGAGCGTCAGGAACGCATTCACGAAGACATCATCCGCTACCTCACCGTTCGCGTCGACGAACTCGAGGAAGGTCCGTCCGCGATGATGCGCAAGGCCGATCGGGATCGCGAACGCGACGACCGTGGCGGCGGCTTCCGTGGCGACCGCGATGGCGGTTTCCGTGGGGATCGCGGTCCGCGCCGTCCGCGCGACGAAGAAGCAACTGCATCGGTTGAGGAGTAAGACACATGGCTGACGCAGGTGCACGCCGCCCGTTCTTCCGTCGCCGCAAGACCTGCCCGTTCACGGGCCCGAATGCGCCGAAGATCGACTACAAGGATTCCAAGCTGCTGATGCGGTACGTGTCGGAGCGCGGCAAGATCGTGCCGAGCCGTATCACTGCCGTTTCGGCCAAGAAGCAGCGTGAGCTCGCCCGCGCCATCAAGCGCGCGCGCTTCATCGGTCTGCTGCCTTACGTGATCCGCTAATAGACAAACGGGTGCGCGGCTGCCGCGCACCCGCCACTCTGACGAACCAGATTTCATAACACCGCGGCGACCATCGCGGTGGATGGTTGGGGTCCAAAGACCTCTAACCGCTCGAAGGGGGCGGGACAGCTGATGATGACGACCATCCTCATTGCCATCGCAGCCGGCATCGCGTCGGCGACCATGTTCGCCTCGATCATTTCGGGCGCGCTGGTTTCGCTCGTGCTGTTCTATCTCGCCCCACTGCCTTTGATGGTTGCGGCGCTGGGCTGGGGATCGGCGACCGCGCTCGTAGGCGGCGTCGTGGCTGCGATCGGCGTCGGTGCGGTTTTCGGCCTGCCCTACCTGACCGCCTTCGCGCTCACCATCGCCCTGCCGGCATGGTGGCTCGGCCATCTGGCGCTGCTCGCGCGCCCCGTTTCCAACGATCCGCAACTGGCCAATATCACGCCCGTCCTGGACTGGTATCCGCTCGGGCGCGTGCTGGTGTGGATCGCGGTGTTCGCCTCCCTGACCACCATGAGCGCGCTGCTCACCCTCGGGACCGATGCCGACACCATCGGCAATGCCCTGCGCCGTGGCCTGATGCGGATCGTCAGCGGCGGCGTGACCGAAAGCCGGGATCCCGGCACCGAGCGCGCGGTTGAAATGCTGGCGCGGATCGCACCGGGCGCGGCGACCATGATCGCAATGCTCGCGCTGTCGCTCAACCTGTGGCTGGCGGCCAAGATCACGGCGACCTCCCAACGGCTGCGGCGGCCATGGCCAAACTTCGCCATGGTCAAGATGCCGCCCTGGGTGATGGCCGTGGTGGTCGTGGCAATCCTGCTGTCGTTCGTAGGCGGGCTCGCCGCGATCTTTTCCCAGATCATCAGCGCCTCGCTGATGGCGGCCTACGCCATGACCGGATTCGCGACCCTGCACATCGTCACCCAGACGCTGTCGGGACGCCCCTTCCTTCTCGGCGGCATCTATGCCGCCACGCTTTTTGTCGGCTGGCCCGTGATCGGCATGATCGGGCTCGGTCTTGCCGACGCCGCCTTCGGCATCCGCGAGCGCTATCTCGCGAAACATGCCGCCCGGCGACCACCGGACTGAAGCTCATCCATCACTTAAACCAATCGGAATATCCCAACACATCGAAGGAGATCGAAAATGGAAGTCATTCTTTTGGAGCGCATCGCCAAGCTCGGCCAGATGGGCGAGATCGTGAAGGTGAAGGACGGCTATGCCCGCAACTTCCTCCTCAAGCGCAACAAGGCGCTGCGCGCCACTAAGGAAAACCGCGAAAAGTATGAGGGCATGCGCGCCGACCTCGAGGCGCGTAACCTCGAAGCCAAGTCCGAAGCCAGCAAGGTGGCGGAGAAGGTCGACGGCCGCGATATCGTGATCATCCGCCAGGCGGCGGAGAGCGGTCAGCTGTTCGGCTCGGTGTCGGTTCGCGATATCGTCGCCGCGCTGGCGACCGACGGCGTCAATGTCAGCCGTCCGCAGGTCTGGCTCGACGCGCCGATCAAGGTCATCGGCCAGCAGAAGGTGACCATCGCCGTCCATCCGGAAGTCGAAGCCGTTGTCACCGTCACTGTGGCGCGCAGCGCCGATGAAGCCGAGCGCATCAAGCGCGGCGAGGACATCAGCACCCGTCAGGAAGACCGTGACGCCGCCGCCGAGGCGATCGCGGCCGCCGGCGAGTTCTTCGATCCGGAAGCCGAGCACGAAGAGGAAGCTGCTCCGGCTCAGGAAGAAGCCACCGAGAAATAAACCTCGACGCTTGAACGTCGACGACAAAAGCCCGGCCTATCCACAGGCCGGGCTTATTGTTTTTAGGATCGCGTGATGAACCTGTGGCCGCCCGGCGGCGAAGCGGACTACCGGGAAATCGGCGGAATCGGCTCACCGGCCGGCGGGCCCTTTGGCACCGGAGGCGGCGGCGGGACAGCCGGTTTCGCAGGCTCGGGCCTGGCTGCAGCAGGCGTTTCATTGTTCTGCGCAGGAGCGGCCGTTGTCTCGCTTGCAGCAGGCTTGGCGCCCTCGCCTTCCTTTGGTGCCGGCGTCACTGCAGGAACGGGATCGCGCCGCAAGGTTGAGTCGTCTCCCTTGTCCGCAGCCCCGTTTGGCTGGGCAGATCCACCCTTGGGTGCTTCAGTCTTTGCCTCGTCCGGTTTGGACGTATCGGCCTTGGGGGCGTCTTGCCGTTGATCAACGGCGGGCCCTTCCGTCTTCGTGCTTTCCGGCTTACCCGCATCGGGCTTGCTCTGATCGGCGTCCGTCGATTCTGGCTTGGCCTTCGGCGTCTCGTCGGCAGGTTTACCATCGGACTTCGGCGCAGTATCCGCCGGCTCGCTCTTGGCGGTATCCGGCTTGGCGGTGTCCGGCTTGGCAACGTCAGGCTTCGCCGAATCGGGCTTCCCCTCAGTTGGCTTGGCTTCTGTATTCTCGTGACGGGCGTCGGACTTAGGCTCCGGCCTTGTTTCTGGTCTGGCCTGAGGCTTGTGCTCGTCCTTTGTAGCGGCCTTCGGCTTGTCCTTGTCTTTCTTGCTCTTTGCAGATTTCTGCTTGGCTTCGTCACGCGGCGTGCGCTCGTGCGACGGAGCAGCCTCGGGCTTGGGCGCGTCAGCTTCGGGTTTTGTGGCTTCGCGGGTCCGGCGACCCTGCCGGGGCTCACGCTCCTGAGTTGGTGCGGCCCCGCCATTGCCCAGCACGTAGGCGCTCATCATCGCCGCCATGTCGGAACTGGTGGTGTAGTGCTGGCGCAGAAATCCGGTCAGCGAGCGCGGCGGAACCGTCTTGAGCAGACCTCGGGAGCTTTTGTGGCACAACGAACAGGTGCTGGAGAACAACTGCGCGGCGGACTTCCCGGCTTCCAGATTCTGGGCATCGACCCTACTCGCCGCGACGACACCCATGAGAAGCGCCACCGCCGCCAGACCGAGCGTTCGGCTCAACATCCATATTCTCCAGAGACTTAAGCTGAATTCGGTTTCAAATCACCGCCGGGAGCGGCTCGCTGTCGCAGGTCACCTTTAGCGGATTATCGGCCGAATGGAAGCGGGGAGATTTCGCAACCGCGTTACTCAAAAAGTCGGAACTGCCCCGCTCAGGATGCATTGGCCGAAACTAAAACCCGGATTAAATTGATGTAACGAGGATTGGAATATTGTTTCAATCGCTCACCGCGGCTTTCCGACAAACCGGCCGCCGCACCGGATGGATCATTGATACGGATACGTTCGATGGACCGTTTGCTGAATTTCGTATTGAGCCGTTTTATCCGCAGAGGCTCCCTTACCTTCACCACCACGTCAGGCCGATCCTTCACCGTCGGCGACGGCACCGGAGAGCCGGTAGCCGTCAGGTTCCTGACCGCATCCGCCGAAAGACGCCTCCTTTTCGATCCTGAACTCGCCCTCGGCGAGATTTACATGGACGGCGAGTTCGTCGTCGAACGTGGCACCATTGCTGACGTACTTGCGATCGGTCTCGACCAACCGGATCTTTCTCCGCGCTGGGGGAAACTGCGCTGGTGGCAGCGCTACCTGACCCGCCATTTCCAGCAGTTGAATACGCATCGCCGCTCGAAACGGAATATCGAAAGCCATTACGACCTCGACGGCCGACTCTACTCGTTATTCCTTGACGCCGACAAGCAATACAGCTGTGCCTATTTCGAAACTCCCGACACCACGCTGGATGACGCCCAACTGGCGAAAAAGCGGCACATCGCCGCCAAGCTGCTGGTCCGGCCCGGCCAGCGAGTGCTCGACATCGGTTCCGGCTGGGGCGGCCTCGGCCTTTATCTTGCAGAAGTCGCCGGCGCCAACGTCACCGGAGTCACGCTGTCGCAGGAACAGCTTCAGATCTCGAACGCGCGCGCGTCGGAGAAGGGCCTGACCAACTCGGCGAAATTCCTGTTGCAGGACTATCGCGACATTCCCGGCCCGTTCGAACGCATCGTCTCGGTCGGCATGTTCGAACACGTCGGCGTCGACTATTATGACCGGTTCTTCCAGCGCTGCTCGGAACTCTTGACCGATGATGGCGTCATGGTGCTGCACGCCATCGGTCGCTCGGAAGGACCCGGCATCACCAACCCGTGGGTCGCGAAATACATTTTTCCGGGTGGCTATATCCCTGCCCTGTCCGAAGTGCTGCCCGCCATTGAACGCTCGGGTCTTCTGGTCGATGACATCGAGATTCTCCGGCTGCACTACGCCGAAACGTTGAAGGCGTGGCGCGAACGGTTCCTCGCCCGCCGCGAGGAAGCTGCCCGTCTCTATGACGAGCGCTTCGTCCGGATGTGGGAATTCTACCTTGCCGCCTCCGAGATGAGCTTCCGCAAGCAAGGCATGATGGTATTCCAGATTCAGGTCAGCCGGCGTCAGGGCGTGGTGCCGATCACCCGCGACTACATCGCCGCCGAGGAGCGACGCTTGCGCGGTATCGAAAATTCGCGTGGACCGCGACTGCAGATGGCCGGCGAATAAAAGAGACGGTCAAGCGGCAAAGGTGGAACGCGCGGTTTCATCCCCATCGCGTGTGGGAATCGTGCATAAGGTGACATGACGCTTTCGCCCCGGTCCTCCGAGGTGCTTGATGAGCGCCCCGCATCCGCCGAAATGAAAGTGCTGCCTGACCAGATGGCCCCCGTCGATTCGAACATTGTGAAGCTCGCGCCCGAAGCCGGGACACCGGCTTACCGCACAGCGCCCCACAACATCGAGGCGGAACAGAGCGTTCTCGGCGCGATTTTAGTCAATAACGAAGCATTTTACCGCGTTTCGGATTTTCTCGAGCCGAAACACTTCTATGAGCCGATCCATCAGCTCATCTACGAGACCGCCGCCAACATCATTCGCAACGGCAAGGTCGCGACGCCGGTCACGCTGAAGACCTTCGTGCCCGCCGATACCGATCTTGGCGGCATGACGGTGGCGCAATATCTGGCACGGCTCGCCGCCGAAGCCACCACCATCATCAACGCCAAGGACTACGGCCAGACCATTTACGAACTGTCGCTGCGTCGCGATCTCATCGGCATCGGCGTCGACATGGTTAACGTCGCCTACGACGCGCCAGTCGATTTCGCGCCGCGCGCGCAGATCGAGGATGCCGAGCGTCGGCTGTTCGAACTGGCAGAGACCGGCCGCTACGACGGCGGATTTCAACGCTTCGGACAGGCGCTGACCACCGCGGTCGATCTTGCCGCCAAGGCGTTCCAGCGCGACGGCAAGCTGTCGGGCCTCGCCACCGGCCTGCGCGACCTCGACACCAAGATGGGCGGACTGCAGGCGTCCGACCTGATCATCGTCGCCGGCCGTCCGGGCATGGGCAAGACCTCGCTCGCCACCAACATCGCCTACAACATCGCCAAGGCTTACCGGGCCGAACTGCAACCCGACGGAACTCACAAGACGGCCAATGGCGGCATCGTCGGCTTTTTCTCGTGCGAAATGTCGGCCGACCAGCTCGCCACGCGTATCATCGCCGAGCGCACCGGCATCCCGTCGAGCAACATCCGCCGCGGCGGCATCACCGAAGCCGACTTCGAGAAGATTCGCGATTATTCGATCGAACTGCAGTCGCTGCCCTTCTACGTCGACGAGACCGGCGGCCTGTCGATCTCGCAGCTCACTGCCCGCGCGCGACGCCTGAAGCGCCAGAAGGGCCTCGATCTGATCGTCATCGACTACATCCAGCTTCTGTCGGGCTCGGGCAAACGTTCCGATAACCGAGTCCAGGAAATCACCGAGATCACCACCAACCTCAAGGCACTGGCCAAGGAACTGAACGTCCCGGTGATCGCGCTGTCGCAGCTATCCCGTCAGGTTGAAAGCCGTGACGACAAGCGCCCGCAACTGTCGGACCTGCGTGAATCCGGCTCGATCGAACAGGATGCCGACGTCGTGCTGTTCGTGTTCCGCGAGGAATACTACCTCGCCAATAAGGAACCGCGTCCCGGCACGCCGGAACACGAGAAATGGCAACTCGACATTTCTCTGGTGCATGGCAAGGCCGAAGTCATCATCGGCAAACAGCGTCACGGTCCGACGGGCACGGTCGAACTGCAATTCGACGCCAGCGTGACCCGGTTCGGCGATCTCAATCCGGACGGCTATCTGCCCGACCGTTGATCCCGGCACACCTAAGTGTGTTAAGACAGCGCGAAGGACACCACCGACATGAATCGCGCTTCCGATCCGAAATCCATGACCGGCGACGGCACGCCGATCCCCTCGCATCTCGACGTGCGCGCGCTGGAGGCCGCCACCGGGGTGCTCACGATTGATCTGGATGCCATCGCCGAGAACTGGAGCCGGCTGGAAAGCCGCGCGGTGCCGGCAGAATGCGCCGCCGTGGTCAAGGCCGATGCCTATGGCTGTGGCCTGCCGCAAGTCACCCGCAAGCTCGCCGCAGCCGGCTGCAAGACGTTCTTTGTCGCCACTCTCGATGAAGCCCGGCAGGCCCGAGACGTTGCGCCATCGGCGGCGATTTATGTGCTCGATGGATTCTTCGCCAATTGCGGCGACGTTTTCGCCAAGCTCGACGTCCGCCCGGTGATCGGCGATCTCTCTGAACTCGCGGAGTGGGATGCCTATCGCCGCACCAGCGGCTGGAAAGGTTCGGCCGCACTTCACATCGACACCGGCATGAACCGGCTCGGCATCAGCGTGAACGACGCGCAAGGGCTCGTTCCCCGTATCCAGAAGGGCGATCACGGCTTTGCGCTGGTGATGAGCCATCTGGTCAGCGCCGAGGACATGCACGCATCAAGCAATGCGCGCCAGGTCGCCGCCTTCCGCGAAGTCGCCTCGCTGTTTCCCGGCGTCCCTGCCTCGCTCGCCAATTCCTCGGGCATTTTTCTCGGGTCGCAGTTCCACTTTGATCTGGTACGCCCCGGCGCCGCGCTCTACGGCGTGAATCCGACGCCCGAGGCGGATACGCCGGTCCGCCCCGTCGTCAATCTGAAGGTGCGGGTTGCTCAGGTTCGCAAGGTTGAGAAAGGCGAAACCGTCGGCTACGGCGGCATCTGGACCGCGCGCCGTCCCACCCGCCTTGCGGTTGTGACCGCAGGCTATGCCGACGGCTATTTCCGCGCCGCGAGCGGCATCGACGGCACACGCAGCGCCGAAGCGATCGTCGCCGGCCAGCGCTGCCCGATTGCCGGGCGGATCTCGATGGATCTCGCTGCGATCGACATTACCGATCTTCCGCCCGGTGCCGTGCGTCGGGGACACTTCGTGACGCTGATCGGCGAAGGCGTGGGCGTCGATGAACTGGCGCACCACTTCGGCACCATCGGCTACGAGGTGCTGACCAGCCTCGGCCGCCGCTTCATCCGCGCCTATCGCGGCGAGGCATAAGGGTCGATTGGATTAAGTCTCGTTGAGTTAAAGCGCGCTCGATGCTGAAACGAGATGCGTCATTGCCGGGCTTAACCCGGCAATCCATCTTTCAAAATTCTTATCTGATGGATGCCCGGGTCAAGCCCGGGCATGACGATTCCGTATGAACTTGGACGACTCTAATCCGGCAAATTCAACTGCCACGACACGCCGAACCGGTCGTTGACCCATGCGAACTTGCGGCTGAACGGATAGGCGTTCAGCGGCATCAGTGTCTGGCCGCCTTCGGCAAGTTTCACGTACAGCGACTCGACCTCCGCGGGCGTCTCGCAATCGACGAACATCGAGATCGAGGGCGTGAAGCTAAACCCGTGCTTCACCGGACTGTCGATGCAGCGCACGTTCTGACCGCACAGCACAAAATTGGCCAGCATCACGGAGCCTTCGGCTCCCGGTCCTTCGGGACCGTAGCGGGTGATCGAGGTCACTTCCGAATCCTTGAACAGCGAAACGTAGAACGTCATCGCCTCTTCGGCCTGACCCTCGAACATCAGGAACGGTGTAATCCGCGTCATAACTGATCCTTCTGCAAGCCGGACGGACCTCGCGTGTACGCGAAGCCCGTCCATTGGGCGAGCGCGCGATTTGCCGCGTGTTATTTCGTCAGCACGAACTTCTGGGCGCGCTTTCCGGTGTCGACTTCCGTGGTGAAGATATTGCCCTTGGAATCGATCGCGAGGTTGTGCACCCAGTGGAAATCGCCGGCCATGCGGCCATTGCGACCGAAGCGGCCGACGATCTCGCCGGTTTCACGCACCAGTGTCCGCACCTCGTTGTTGGCGCCGTCGGCGTTCATCAGGAACGTCTGGTTGGCATCGGGAAAGAATTCGAGGTCCCACACCGACCCGTTGGCGAGCGTGTTCTTCTCGACAAACATCTCCTTCACGAAGCTGCCGTCTTTCCTGAACACCTGAATGCGGTCGTTCTGGCGATCGCAGACATAAACCAGCCCGTCTTTGGCGAGGCGCACGCAATGCACCGGGTTGCCAAACTGCTGCGACGGCGGTGCGTCCGGCTTGTAGGCTGCGAGTTTCTCGTCGGTCGGCGGCTTGCCATAGGCGCCCCACATCCGCTTGAACGCGCCGGTTTCGGAATCGAACACGATGACGCGGTGGTTATAGTAGCCGTCGGCGACATATAGTTCCTTCGCCGCAACATCGACGGTCATGTTGGCGGGTCTGCCAAGACGCGTGGTATCCTTGCTATCGGTCTGCTGACCGGACTTGCCGATCTGCATCACGAACTTCCCGTCCCGGGTGAATTTCAGAATCATCCCGTCAGTTGCGCCGTTGCCCGCAAGCCAGACGAAACCATTGGCGTCGATGTAAATGCCATGCTCATTGGCCGGCCAATCGTAGCCATTGCCTGGACCGCCCCAGGCCTTGATCAGGTTGCCCTCCTGGTCGAACTCCATCACCGGCGGTGCCGCGACACAGCATTTGGTGCGAGGCGGATTGAGACTTGCGGCCTTCTCGTCATCGGTGAGTGTGCGTGGGCGCTGCACGACCCAGATGTGATCTTCGCCATCGACCGCGACGCCGGCCGCCTGCCCCATGATCCAGTTGTTCGGCAGTGGCTTCGGCCAGAATGGGTCCACCTTGAATTTCGGCGGCTCGGCCGCATGGACCGCGGTGGCAATCACAAGACCCGCAAGTGCGGACATCCACTTCATAGCGTCACTCCCATTTTATGGCCGCGTCGTGCCAGGGGCCGCGCGGCTGTTGTTTGAGTTGTTGAGACAGCTATTGGATCGATCGGCGGAAGACGGCGACGGCTCCTTTAATGAATATGACCGGGACGGTCAGGATACCGCTGCGGCGCGGTTTGACCATCCGGGTCCGGACGAATCTGCTGCCTGCTCTCTGTCGCGCCTGGAGATCGTCCTGTGGACTCTCGACGCGTCTTTCAGGATTTCGGTTGACTTTTGCTGCGAATTACGGAACAAAAGTAGAACATTATTGAGGTCCTGCCGATGGCGCGCGCCGCCGCTCTTTCCTTCGTCTGCCAGAATTGCGGCGCCGCCTACAACAAGTGGCAGGGCAAGTGCGAGTCCTGCAGCGAGTGGAATTCGATTTCCGAGGAAGACCTGACCGGCGCGAGTTCGATGCCGGCCAACCTCCGGCCCAAGCGCAAGGGCCGGCTGTTTGCGCTCGAAAGCCTGACCGGCGTGACGCAGGACGCGCCTCGCCTGTCATCCGGTATGGCTGAACTCGACCGTGTCACCGGCGGTGGTTTCGTGCGCGGCTCGGTGCTCCTGGTCGGTGGCGACCCCGGTATCGGCAAGTCGACCCTTCTCACCCAGACCACCGCCATGTTGGCCCGGGCCGGGCATCGCGCCGTTTACATTTCAGGCGAAGAAGCCATCGCGCAAGTGCGGCTGCGCGCCGAACGTCTCGGCCTTGCCGATGCGCCGGTCCAGCTCGCGGCTGAGACATCGGTTGAAGACATCATCGCAACGCTTTCCGAGGGCAAGCCGCCACGCCTCGTGGTGATCGACTCGATCCAGACCATGTGGACTGACACGGTGGAATCCGCCCCCGGCACGGTGACGCAGGTCCGCGCCTCGGCGCAGGCGCTCATTCGTTTCGCCAAGAAATCCGGCGCGGCGCTGATTCTGGTCGGCCATGTCACCAAGGACGGCCAGATCGCCGGCCCTCGCGTCGTCGAGCACATGGTCGATGCGGTAATGTCGTTCGAGGGCGAAGGCTCCCAGCAGTTCCGCATCTTGCGATCGGTGAAGAACCGTTTCGGCCCCACCGACGAGATCGGCGTGTTCGAGATGACCGGGCTGGGCCTGCGCGAAGTCACCAATCCGTCTGAACTGTTCCTGTCGGAGCGCGATCTGGGCAGCCCCGGCACGGCGGTGTTCGCCGGTATCGAGGGAACCCGGCCGGTGCTGGTCGAACTGCAGGCGCTGGTGGCGCCGACCTCCCTCGGCACGCCGCGCCGTGCCGTGGTCGGATGGGACCCCAGCCGGCTGTCGATGGTGCTGGCTGTGCTCGAGGCACATTGCGGCGTCAAACTGTCGGGCCACGACGTCTATCTGAATGTCGCTGGCGGACTGCGCATTCAGGAACCCGCCGCCGATCTTGCCGCCGCCGCAGCGCTGGTGTCCTCGCTGACCAACGCGCAATTACCGGTCGATGCCGTGTATTTCGGCGAAATATCGTTGTCGGGTGCGATACGCCCTGTCGCGCAATCCCCGGCCCGGCTCAAGGAAGCCGCCAAACTCGGCTTCGCGCGGGCCGTTGTGCCGGAAAACCCCCGCGGCGATACAGGCGGGGATGCGGGCCTGAGCCTCAATACAGTGGGATCGTTGACCTCACTGGTCGCGGATATCGCCGCACGGGGACGCGCAAAAGCCACAGCACCGGGAAAAACAGCCAGCGGAGCGCGATTCAGCCCCGAGGACGAGTGAACGGCGATGACGATCAGGGCCCCAGCGGCTATACAGCCCGCGCATGGCCGGAACGCCTGTCTGCGACCGACAATCCGGGACCGGGATGACACACTCCGTTAACGCAGAGGATGGATGTGCTGTTGCGGTTCCAGAACGGTTGGTTACTGGTTTTCTTGCCTTGCGGGACGTGCCATATCGCCGTCACCTGAACTGACTGACCACGATCCGATTCGCGAACCGGCGGACCTGACCAGACGATGCCAATAACGCTTCTCGATATTATTGTGCTCGCCGTAATGCTGCTGTCGGGACTGCTCGCGATGATCCGCGGCTTCATGCGCGAGATCCTCTCGATCGCCGCCTGGGGCGCTGCTGCGCTGGCAACGGTCTATGGCTACCAGAAGCTGCTGCCGACAGCGAAAACCTACTTCAACAATGACACCGTCGCCGCGATAGCGGTGGTCGCCGGCGTGTTTATCGTGACGCTGGTCGTTGTCTCGATCGTGACCGTGCGCATTTCCGACATGATCCTGGATTCGCGGATCGGCGCGCTGGACCGCACGCTCGGGTTCCTGTTCGGACTCGCCCGCGGCCTGCTCATTATGGTGGTGGCGTTCCTGTTTTTCAGCTGGCTGGTGCAGGAAAAGCAGCAGCCCGACTGGGTTCGCACTGCAAAGTCGAAAACAGTGCTTCAGGGCACCGGTGATTGGCTGATGACGCTCTTGCCGGATGACCCTGAGAATACCATCTTGAAGAGGTTCAAGAAGAACAAGCCTGAGGACGAACCGCAGCAGCAGACCGATACGGCACCCGACCCGCGCGCGACCGGCTCTACCGGGAACGATGGCGGGTATGCGAAATCGACCCGGGATGGCTTGAAACAATTGATCGACGGCAAGGCGACAGGACGTTAACTCCACGGGCATGACGCTCGGGAAATCCGGGCGTTTTTTTGATAATGTCATGCTCCAGGATCAGGCGGAGACAGGCGCGATGGACGTAAACAAAGGTCAGTTCGGCGACGCCGGAACATCCGCACCCGAGGACCTTGACCTTGATCTCTACGGAGACGGCGACACCCTGCGCGAAGAGTGCGGGGTGTTTGGCATTTTTGGCCACCCCGATGCCGCAGCGATCACGGCGCTCGGCCTCCATGCGCTTCAGCACCGCGGCCAGGAAGCCGCCGGCATCGTTTCCTTCGACGGCCAGCGGTTTCACTCCGAACGCCGCCTCGGTCTCGTCGGCGACACCTTCTCCCGCGCCGAGGTGATTGCCCGCCTGCCCGGCTCCAACGCCGTCGGCCACGTCCGCTATTCCACCACCGGCGGCACCATCCTTCGCAACGTCCAACCGCTATTCGCCGAACTCAATGCCGGCGGCTTCGCCGTGGCCCATAACGGCAACCTCACCAACGGCCTCACCCTGCGTCAGGAACTGGTGCGCTACGGCGCCATGATGCAGTCGACCACCGACACCGAGGTGATCCTTCACCTGGTCGCACAGTCCAAGCGCAGCCGGTTCATCGAGCGCTACATCGAGGCGCTGCGCACCATCGAGGGCGCTTATGCGCTGGTGTCGCTGACCAACAAGAAGCTGATCGGCGCCCGCGATCCGCGTGGCATCCGCCCGCTGGTGCTTGGCGAGCTCGACGGCTGCCCGATCCTCGCCTCGGAAACCTGCGCGCTCGACATCATCGGCGCCAAGTACATCCGCGACATCGAGCCCGGCGAGATCATCGTATTCGACGAGAAGGGAGAGGAAATCCACAAGCCGTTCCCGCCGGTGCCGCCCCGGCCCTGCATCTTTGAGTACATCTATTTCGCCCGGCCTGATTCCATCGTCGGCGGCCGTTCGGTCTACGAGGTCCGCAAGGCATTCGGCGCACAGCTCGCGCGCGAAAGCCACGCCGATGTCGATGTGGTGGTGCCGGTGCCGGATTCCGGTGTGCCCGCCGCTGTCGGCTACAGCCAGCAGAGCGGCGTGCCGTTCGAGCTTGGCATTATCCGCAATCACTATGTCGGCCGCACCTTCATCCAGCCGACCCAGAGCGTGCGCGAACTCGGCGTGCGCATGAAACACGCCCCGAACCGGGCGGCGATCGAGGGCAAGCGCATCATCCTGATCGATGACTCGCTGGTGCGCGGCACGACCTCGAAGAAAATCGTGCGCATGATGCGCGACGCCGGCGCCCGTGAAGTGCATTTCCGCCTCGCCTCGCCGCCGATCATCCATCCTGATTATTACGGCATCGACCTGCCCGATCGCGGCGGCCTGCTTGCAGCGACCCACAGCCTCGAGCAGATGCGCGAGATCATCGGCGCGGACTCGCTGGCATTCCTGTCGATCGACGGCATGTATCGCGCGATGGGCGAGCCGGGTCGCGACGCGGCCAATCCGAAGTTCTCGGATCATTGCTTCACAGGCGCGTATCCGACGCCGCTCACCGACCAGACGCATGCCGAGGCGCAGCCGCGCCAGTTGTCGCTGCTGGCGGAAGCGAGCTGAGACAACACACCAGCGTCAAGAATATCGCAAAGGCCGGGCTCGCCCCGGCCTTTGTCATTCTGTCCGGTGAATTTTACAGCACACGCACCATGAACCGGGCGTCGTCGCTATAGCTGCGCAGCTTCGCATCAAGCTCCGGCATGGCGACGGGCGCAAAGCCCTGGCGCTGCCAGAACCCTTCCGAGCCGTTGACCGAGACCAGCGACATTGTGAGCAACCCCGCCGCCTGCGCGAGACCAGCAAGTTGCGCGACGATCCCTGCACCCGCGCGGCTGCCCCGCGACGCCGCAGACAGCGCGAGATCGTGAATGTAGTAGGTCGAGGGCTGCGGCGGCAGGGCTGTCAGTCGCGCGTTCAGCGCCGGCGGCTGCCGGTCGATCCAGGGGTGGCTGATGACATAGGCCCCAAGCTTGTCGGCCCCAAGCACGCCCCCCTGCGCCAGCACGTGGCAGCCCGCCGGATACAGCCCCAACCGCTCGGCGAATACGGCGTCATCCTCCGGAAAATCGGGATGAATCAGGCTCGCGAGTGCGCCAACCGCCGGCAGGTCGGCTTCGGTCATCGGGCGCCACCGGGCGGGATTTGCGATCATTGCGGCCATGTAGCATGGAACGGCGGCTGTCACACCTTGACGGGGGCCATCCCCTCATGGTGAGGAGCGCATAGCGCGTCTCGAGCCATGAGGCCTCATCCTTCGAGACGCGCCACTTCATAGCGTTCCTCAGGATAAGATGACAGGCCGCCGCATGACCGCAAAACCTCTCGCCTCCCGTATCGCTCTCGTCACCGGCGCATCGCGCGGCATCGGCCATGCGACTGCGCGGGCGCTCGCGCGCGCCGGCGCCCACATCATAGCGGTGGCGCGCACGCAGGGCGGCCTCGAGGAACTCGACGACGAGATCCGCAAGGAAGGCGGCACCGCGACGCTGGTCCCGCTCGACATGACCGATCTTGACGGCATCGCCCGGCTCGGGGCCGCGCTCAACGAGCGTCACGGCAAGCTCGACGTTCTGATCGGCAACGCGGGCATGGCGGGCACGTCGTCACCGCTCGGCCATACCGATCCGAAATTCTGGGACAACGTGATGGCAATCAACGTCACCGCCAACTTCCAGCTCATCCGCTGCATGGAGCCGCTGCTGAAAGAGTCCGATGCGGGTCGCGCGGTGTTTATCACCTCCGGAATCGCTCACAAGGCGAACGCTTATATGGGACCGTATGCCGCGTCGAAGGCCGCGCTCGATGTGCTGGTGCGGGTGTGGGCCAACGAGACCGCGTCCACCAATATCCGCGTGAATCTTTTCAGCCCCGGCCCGATCCGCACCCGGATGCGCGCCACCGTCATGCCGGGCGAGGACCCGATGACGCTCGATACGCCCGAGCAGGTCGCCGACTACATTGTGCCGATGTGTCTGCCGTCATGGAGCGAGAGCGGCAAGATGTACGATTACAAATCCAAAGCGCTGATGAGCTTCCGCGGCCCGGCGGCCTGACGCCGGCTCCCGCCAGGCGCTGCGTCAATCCGACACATCCAGATGCCGTGCTACCCACTAGCTGGGCGGCACTGCCAGTCTCGGATACGTGTCTACCAACAACGTACTGGTGCGCGTCGAATATCGCTACGCCGATCTCGGCTCAACAAGCTTCGGCGTCACACCGGGCTTGTTTGCGAAGAAGAATGCTTGTGTCGGCGCGATAAATCGCTCTCTGCGCACGCGGAATAACCCCCGATTCACCAACTGTGTCGTCATGCGAGGTATGAGGTTTGGAGCGGTGGACATGAATCACTGTGCTCGGCATGATTGACGATGGGAGCGAATGCAACGGCTGGCTCCCCGCCGATAAACCGTCTCGCCAGCGCTGAACCGGCGCTAAATTTCGACGTACACGGAGTGCTCATGCGGCGGGTGTTTTGCCGATTGGGGGGCAGAACCAAGCGTTTCGACGTTCGCTTCCTTGCGATCCTCGTGGCGACACCGCTGGTGGCCGCGTCGTCTCCTGCGCTGGCTCAATGCGCGGCAATCACGGGTTCTGTATCCGGAGGCTGTGGGCTAACAGCACCATCGCAAGTCCTCACGATTCAATCGGGCGGGACATTGAATGGCTGGGTCAATATGACCGCTGCGGCACCTGGCGCGGAACTGACGGTCGATGCTGGCGGCACCCTGAATGCCGTCCATGGCGCACCTCCGCTCAATGGTAGCGCACAAGCTGTCAACACGATCGTGGGACTTTCGGGTGCCAATCAAACCGTCACCAACAACGGGACTATCACATTCAATCAAAATGCAAATGCTGACCTGATCGGTGCTACCGGCGACGGGTTCACGATTACGAACAATGGGCAGATCATAAACAACAACACTGTGAATGTGAGCAATGCCATCTCGATCAATGCGGCAAACGTCTCCGGCACCATCAACAATCATGGATTGATCACTGCCGCGGGCGGAGGTTCCGAAGGAACTATTTTTTCTTCTCAGAACGGCGGCTCTCTCGTTATCAATAATTTTCAAGGCGCAACGATTCACAGCAATTCGTTTGTCTCCGTGAATATCACGGGCAGCAAGACGACGACCCTGCGCAACGCGGGGACGATTTCCACGAATTCTCTCGTTGTTCCTGCTATTCAATTCGGGACAGGCGACGA
Organism: Afipia sp.; assembly: GCA_051954725.1. Classification (GTDB taxonomy): domain Bacteria; phylum Pseudomonadota; class Alphaproteobacteria; order Rhizobiales; family Xanthobacteraceae; genus Afipia. The sequence continues at coordinate 64,396 of JBQCHK010000040.1, forward strand.
TACGCTGATCCTCGAATCCAGCTCCGTTATCACAGGTTTCGTCAACGGCCGCGGCGGCGTCAATACGTTCGCTCTTGGCGGTGCAACCAGTGGCAGTTTCGATGTCTCCCTCATCGGCGCTGCTGCTCAATACCGCAATTTTCAGACATTCGAGAAGATTGAGTCGAGCACCTGGACTTTGACGGGTACAACCGCGGCGGTCACACCCTGGACCATCACCCAGGGCACGCTGCAGATTGCAGACGATAACAATCTCGGCGCACTCTCGGGCGGAGTCACGCTCAACGGCGGCACGCTGGCAAGCATCGGCCCGATCTCCTCGGCGCGCACCATCAACCTCGGCGCGAGCGGCGGCACTGTGCAGACCGATGCCGACATGACGTTCTCCGGTGTATTCGCCGGCACCGGCGCACTCACCAAAACAGGCTCCGCAAAACTCATCGTGACCGGCGACAATTCCGCTTTTGGCGGATCAACCTCCGTTGCGGGTGGTACGCTGGCCGTCAACGGCAACCTGTGCGGGCCCATGAATGTGCTCGGCGGTGGCACGCTCGGCGGCACCGGTACCGTGTGCGACACCACCAATGCCGGCATCATCGCGCCCGGCAACTCGATCGGAACGCTGACGGTCGCCGGCAACTACACCGGCAACGGCGGCACGCTCGCGATCGAATCCGTTCTTGGCGGCGACGCCTCACCGAGCGACCGCCTTGTCGTCACCGGCAACACGGCGGGCGCGACCAATGTAAAAGTGATCAATCTCGGCGGCAGCGGCGGCCCGACCACCGAGGGCATCAAGATCGTCGATGTGCAGGGCGCGTCCAACGGCACCTTCGCGTTGCTCGGCAATTATGTCTTTCACGGCCAGCAGGCGGCCATCGGCGGCGCGTATGCCTATACTTTGCAGAAGAACGGCATCGCCACGCCGGCTGATGGCGACTGGTATCTGCGCTCCAGCCTGATCGATCCTCCTCCAACTGTCGCAGGTCCGATCTATCAACCCGGCGTGCCGCTCTATGAAGCTTATCCGCAGATGCTCTTGGCAATGAACAGCCTGCCGACGCTGCAGCAGCGTGTCGGCAATCGCTACTGGGGCGGCGATGCGACGATTCCGGCAACTGGTGATCAGCCGGAACACGAGCGCAGCGTGTTCTGGGCGCGCACCGAAGGCTCTTATGCCCGCACCACGGCTTTGGGCTCCACCACGCTCTCCGACACCAGCATCGGCCAGTGGTCGGCGCGCACCGGCTTCGACGGCCTGCTCTATCGCAATGATGCCGGCATGGTGGTTGGCGGCCTCACCGCGCATTATGGCCTCGGCGTTGCCGACATCCGCTCGGTGTATGGCGATGGCCGCATCAACACCAGCGGCCGCGGCATCGGCGGCACGCTCACATGGTACGGCGCGACCGGTTTCTATGTGGACAGCCAGGCACAGGTGACATTCTTCGAGAGCGTCCTGAAATCCAACCTCGTCGGCCGCGACATGGCGCGCGATGGCGGGGGTCTCGGTTACGCCGTCAGCGTCGAGACCGGCCAGCGCTTCGGTCTCAACGGACCGTGGACGCTGACGCCCCAGGCGCAACTGATTTATTCCGCTGTCGAAACAGATTTCACCGACGGTTTCGGAACGAGGGTATCGCTCGACGGAAACGAACGCCTCACTGGCCGTATCGGCACCGCGCTCGATCACCAGCGGACGTGGCGCGATGACGACGGAAAATTATCGCGCGCCAACCTCTACGGCGTGGCCAGCGTCTATTACGAATTCCTCGGCGGCACCAGCGTCAGCGTCGCCGGACTGAACTTCGCCAGCAGCACCGAGCACGTCGCCGGCGGCTTCGGCCTCGGCGGCACCTACAATTGGGACAACGACAAGTACTCGGTCTACGGCGAGGCGCTGATCAAGACCGCGTTCGATGACGACTACAGTGTCGGCGGCACTGCCGGTTTCCGCATGAAATGGTGATTGTCAGCGCCTACGACTTTCGCCTGGCCTTGTGCGCAAACGGATTGGCCTTCTCGCGCAACGTGATGCGGATCGGCGTGCCGGGCAGCTTGAAGGTCTCGCGCATGCTGTTGGTCAGATAGCGCAGATACGATTCCGGCACGGCATCGGCGCGGGTACAGAAGATGACAAAGCTCGGCGGCCGCGATTTGGTCTGCGTGATGTAGTTGAGTTTCAGCCGACGACCCGACACCGCAGGTGGCGGGTTGGCTGCAACCGCCTGCTCGAACCAGCGGTTGAGCTGGCTGGTCGAGACGCGGCGATTCCACGTCGCATAGGCGTCCTCGATCCCTTTCATGAGGCGATCGATGCCCTCGCCCATCATGCCCGATACCGCCACCACCGGCGCGCCTTTGAGCTGGGGCAACAGATGATCGGCGGTCTCGCGCAACTTCGCGATCTGGCTCGGAGCGCGATCCATGAGGTCCCATTTATTGACGGCAAGCACCACCGCACGGCCCTCGCGTGCGATCAGATCGGCCAGCCGCAAATCCTGCTCCTCAAACCTGTGCTGCGCATCCATCATCAGCACGACGACTTCGGCGAACCGCACCGCGCGCAGTGCATCCGACACCGACAGCTTCTCGAGCTTGTCCTCGATCCGTGAGCGGCGACGCAATCCCGCTGTATCGAAGACCCGGAAGTCGCGGCCCTGCCATGAAAGGTCGACGGCAATGGAGTCTCGTGTCGTGCCGGCCTCGGGACTGGTGAGCAACCGCTCCTCGCCCAGCAGATGATTGATCAGCGTGGACTTTCCGGCATTGGGACGGCCCAGCACCGCAACGCGGATCGGTCTCGTGCCGGAATCATCCTCCTCATGGTCCGGGAGGATGTCCTCATCCTCGTCGGCAGGGGGCTCCGGCATCAATGCCCGCAGGGCATCGTAGAGGTCGCTCAAACCCTCGCCGTGTTCAGCCGAAATCGGGACCGGATCGCCAAGACCGAGCGCGTATGACTCCATCGCGCCGGCTTCGCCATGTTTGCCTTCGCTTTTGTTGGCGATCAGCACCACCGGCTTGTTGGCGCGGCGGGCGAAATCAGCGAACGCGCGATCGGTCGGCGTCAGACCCATCCGTGCGTCGAACACAAACATCAGCGCATCCGCCGACGCGATCGCCGCCTCGGTCTGTTCCTGCATCCGTGCGGTGAGCGATCCCCGCGGTCCCTGATCGAGACCGGCGGTATCGATGATGGTGAACTGCAGGTCGCCTAGCTTGCCAAGGCCCTCGCGGCGGTCGCGCGTCACCCCGGGCTGGTCATCGACCAGCGCCAGCTTCTGTCCCACGAGGCGGTTGAACAGAGTCGATTTGCCGACATTGGGCCGGCCGATGATCGCGATGGTGAAAGACATGATCTATCCGTGTGCCCCTTACGGACAATCCGTCGAAACAAAGTGATGATGCGGGCATTGCAGCCCGCTTTCAATATCAACGCTGGAAACTTCCGCTCGGCAGCGGCGCCGGGAAAGGTTTCAATTCCTGCTGCTGTTGCGGCGGCGATGACTGCTGCTGCGGCTGTTGCTGGGTCTGCTGCTGAGGCGCAGGCTGCTCCTGCTCAGGCGCCGTGATCCGGGCGCGCTTGCGCTTCGGCGCCGGCGTCGGCCGGATGGCGACCGGCGCTCCTTCTTCCGTGTTGTGGGCTGCAGGCTCTGCCGGCGCCAGGCGCTTCGGCGGCGCATGCCTGGTCACGTGGGAGCGTTGCGGTTTCGGTTCCGGAGGCGGCGCTTCGGCGACCGGCGGCGCCTGCTCCTGCAATTGCTGCTGCTCCTGCGCACCCTTGTAGAGATCCTTCGGCACGCCCTGCTCGACGCCCGGAACGCCCTCAGGGAAGACCGGCTTGCGGTCACCCGGAAGCTTCTTCTTGGTGTCGAGGAAACTCAACATGTCGGTTGGGTCGAACCCACCGCCACCGCCACAGCCCGCAAGCGCGCTGGACAACGCAATAAGGACAGTCGCGGCAATCAGGCGTTGCGATACGCGCATTGGAGTCTCGCTTGTCGGCTCAGCTTTTGGCGGCGGGAGGCAACAGGGCCTGCAACGCTTCGGCGCGGCTGCGCATGCTGGATGGTGTTTCGGCGTCGCCCGCGATCATGTCGAGCCACTGCCGGGCAGCGGTGGTGTCCTTGGCGCGCCACGCCGACAACGCAAGCATCTCGCGTGCCGAATGGCGGAAAGGACGGCCGGCAGCTGTCAGCGGCTCAAGCCGTTTGCGGACCTCGTCGTATGGTGCGGTGTCGATCAGAAGTTCGCCGGCCCGCAACTGGGCAAGATCCCTCTCCCCGGCACCGGCCTTGCCGCCCGAGGCGATGGCATCATACAGCTTGACCGCTGCCGGCGCGTCGCTCTTGGCGGTTTCGGCTGCGGCACGGAACTGGGCCAACATGCGATAGCCGCCAGCCCCATCGGCCGCGATCTTCGCAAATGCCGCCTGCGCTTCCGCCGTCTTGTTGGCGTTGGCCAGCGCGACAGCCGCCTCGAAGGCGGCACCACTCTTGGCGGCCTGCTCGGCCTGCCAGTACTGATAGCCGCGCCAGCCCCCGACCCCGACCACGATCAGAACGGCCACGCCGAGGATCAGACCGGAATAGCGCTCCCAGACCTTCCTGAGTTGCTCGCGGCGCAACTCCTCGTTAACTTCATCAAATATTTCAGACACTTAATAGGTCCACCCAGCTGCAGGACGAATCCGTCCCGCGCGCAATCGCGCGCAAATCCCCAGTGCTACGGCGGCGATACCTTAATGGTATGGCGGGGGCAAGGCAAAGTGAGACGGATCAAAGTGTTAACGGGGGATCAGCCAGTGGGCTCAGGTCTCCGGCATGACTCATTCGCCTGCCTGATCGTCAAAAAGCGCTGTTGAGTCTGGAACCGGACGGACAGATGTTCCTCTCGTTCCCTAGTATTTGTTCCGAAGCTGATGGTCGGAGCCCATGGCGAAAGAACATAAAATCCCGGCACTCGCGACCTGCCCGTCGTGCAAACGAGTCATGGAAATCAAAAGCGTGATCCCGAAGCTGCGCGGAACCAGCGAGACCATTGAATATGTCTGCCCGCATTGCGGCACGACGCGGCAGCTCAATTCCCCGCGTGCCGAGACCGAGGAAAACCGCCTGGCGTAATGGCGCAGCGAGCCGCATTTTGCCCACGCTGCTCTCCCTCTCGCGATAGGCTGCCCAACGGCCTTCGGCTAGACTCGGTCATCGCCAGGACTTTCTCCGAGAGAGCGATGATTGCCGGACCGCAGAGTATGTAATGAAGCGTATATGGACGATCATCGGTGTCGCCGATGTGGCCCGAAGCTTCGACTGGTACCAGTCGCTGCTGGGCCTGCCGCAGACATCGCCCGCTCACGACCACTTCGGGCAGATCATCGACGCGGACGGAACGGTCCTGCTTTGTCTCCACGCATGGGGAACGGATGAGCACCCCGCTCGCGAGCCCCCATCAGACGATACCCGGCAACGGCCTTCTGCTGTTCTTCCGGGTCGACGATTTCGACGCCGCGCTGCACAAGGCGCGCGCGCTCCCGCTGCGGCTGGACGAAGAGCCGCATACCAATCCCAATACGGGGACGATGGAATTCTCGCTCCGGGACCCCGACGGATATTACGTCACCGTTAGCGCGCTCGACGCGATGTGATCGAAAACCATATCGGTAGAGACGCTAGACCGCGTGCTGCTCGCATAGCGTCTCGAAGCACTCGCACGACAAACGCTTCAGCGCGGGCAAATCGATGATCCTGATCACGCCGCGCGAATAACTGATAATCCCTGCAGCCTGCAAACGTGACGCAACATCAGTGATCGAGGTGCGGCGCACGCCGAGCATCTCCGACAGGAATTCCTGCGTGAGCGTGACGGTATCGCTTCCTGTGATCTCGCGGGTCTGCAACAGCCAGCGGCAAAACCGCTCTTCCACCTTGTGGAGCGCGTTGCAGGCGGCCGTGATCCGAGCCTGAATCAGAAGGAGTTCATTGTGGTTGATGCACAATGCCTGAAGCTCGGGACTCTTCTGCACCGCCTTGCCGAACTGAGCAGCCGAAATCCGCACCGCCGTCATCGGTGCCTGGACAATGGCGCGAAACCTGGTGACGTACCGCCCGAAGCCGGCCATGCCGCCGAACATGCCGTCCCGGCCAAGCGTTGCGGTTTCGATCGCCTTGCCGTCCTTCATCACTACAACAACGGAAATCATCCCGCTCAGAGGGAAGTACACATGCTCAATGGCGTCCCCCGCCTCAGCCAGCACCGTGCCCTGCGCGAAAGCGCCCGGGGACAGGTGCGGCGTCAGCGTGTCGCGCACGTCGCTCGACAGCGCAGCCAACAATGTGTTGCTACGTAGGTTCATGCCAACCGTTCGGTTTGAATCCTGTGTCACCGGCGACGCCGGCAAGACGCAGGCACAAGGAGGACGCTCCTGCGCCAATGCCTCGGAGCCTTGTGCTCCTAGCCGAGCGGCAAACGTGTTGTCCGCCCGGATTCCGACATAGCCGCGTCCATCCGGTTCATCGCGCATCTGCGACAGGCCAGCTTTCGAGCCAGGTCTGCTTCAGGCACGCGGAAATAACGCCATGCCCCGCCCCCGGTTTCGGGAGCAAGGCTGCTATGTTCGGAAACGGACATTGGGTTTCTGCGGGAACCTTTCCGGCTTCCCGCGGCAGTTGCGCAGGTCGCATAGGATCGCTGCGATGCCCGGATCAGGTCTTCGGAGGTCTTTCCAGGTCTTCCTACGTCTTGGGCTTCTTCAGCCCATAAACGTGCTCAGGGCCGGGAAATGCGCGCGAGCGGACTTCGTTGGCATAGTCCTGGATAGCGGCCTCAATGCCGGGGCCGAGATTGCCGTAGCGCTTGACAAACTTCGGCACCCACGGCGACAGACCGAGCATATCTTCCAGCACCAGCACCTGACCGTCGCACGCCGCGCTGGCGCCGATGCCGATGGTCGGGATCGAGATGATCTCGGTGATACGCTTGGCGAGTGGCTCAGCCACAGCCTCGACGACCACGGAGAATGCACCGGCCTCAGCCACCGCCTTGGCGTCTTCCTGAATCGGACCGCTGACATTCTCACCGGCGGCGATACGCGCGGCTTCCTCGCGACCCTGCGACTTGAAACTGCCGAGCGTGTTGATGGACTGCGGTGTCAGGCCGATGTGCGCCATCACCGGGATGCCGCGCCTGGTGAGAAACTCGATGGTCTCGGCCATCAGCGCGCCGCCTTCCATCTTGATGGCGCCGCACTGGGTTTCCTTCATGATGCGAACGGCGGATTGAAACGCCTGCTCCTTCGACGCTTCATAGGAGCCGAACGGCATATCGACCACCACCAGCGCCTGCTTCGAGCCGCGCATCACCGCGCGCCCTTGCAGAATCATCATCTCGAGGGTGACAGGCACCGTAGTCTCGAATCCGTGCATCACGTTGCCAAGCGAGTCGCCGACCAGAATGGCGTCGCAATAGCGATCCATCAGCGCCGCGGTATGCGCGTGATACGACGTCAGCATCACGATCGGCTCGCCGCCTTTGCGCGCGAGAATGTCGGGCGCAGTCTTGCGCTTGATGGCTGCTTGTACGGACATGGTCAGACTCCAACGACAGGAACGCCGATCACCAGCGGATGGAATGCGAAAGCAAGCGCGAGGTAAGCCACGACCCCGACCGCGACCGCGATCGCGTCATTTGCAGCGCCGCCGACAGGCAATGGCGGCGCGCCGGCATCAGCGCGATGTTTCAGGGAAATGCGATCATAGACCGCCCATGCGAGAAACGAGCCGAACAGGACGATCGAGCCGAGATCGCCGTTGGCAAGCAGATGGGCCGCCGCCCATAGCTTGATGCCGGCCAGCATCGGATGTTTCAGCGTGGTATAGATGCGGCCGCGGATATACGACGCGACGACAAGGATGACGGCGGGCAGCATGAGCAGCAGCGTGATGTGCCGAAATGCGACAGGCGGATACCACACATCGATCCAGCCGGTGGCGCGATAGCGCGCATAACCCCAGACGATCAGCGCAAGGCCGGCGAACGAGACCAGCGAATAGAGGCCCTTGTAGCCGCTCTCGCCGAGCCGGACGATCAGCGCCGCACGCGTATCACGCAGCGTCGTCAGCGTATGGACGCCGAGAAACACCACCAGCCCGAGGATCAGGAGTCCCAAACCCATCATGCCACCCGTCTGTCATCGGCAAGACCATTCGCGGGCCCTGCTGCGCGACGTTTCCACCCTGCGCGGACAGTGTTAGTCTCCGCGAGCGCTGTGCCCCGGTATCATTTTTATGGTCCTGTGTGCAATGCCGCAAAAACATTCCCGCCCTGCGGCATCCCCGCGCTTCGCTTTTCAAGTCCGGACACCTCCATGAAATCGCTCCTCCTCAGCGCCGCCCTCGCTCTCGGGCTCGTGTCGCCCTCCGCCGCGCAAACGCCCGCGCCGGCGTGGCCGACCGCCAAAACCATCCGGATCGTGGTGCCGTTCGGGCCCGGTTCGACGCCGGACATGGTGGGCCGGATTCTCGCTGACGATCTGCAGACGCGCCATCCGGGCACCGCCTTCGTGGTCGAGAACAAGCCCGGTGCGGGCGGCAACATCGGCACCGACACCGTAGCCAAGGCCGCGCCTGACGGCTCGACCATCGGCATCAGCCTCGGCGGGCCGCTGGCGATCAACACGCTGCTGTTCTCGAAGCTGCCCTACGATCCGGCCAAGGACGTCGCGACGATCACACTGCTGACTTCGATGCCTAGCGTGCTGGTGGTGCCGACCAGCCTCGGCGTCAATTCGGTGGCCGAGTTCGTCGCCGCCGTAAAGCGCGAGCCGGACCGCATCGCGTTCGGCTCGATCGGCGCCGGTTCGCTGTCGCACCTGACCATGGAGGCGATCGCACAGAGCGCCGGTGCGAAGCTCACCCACATTCCCTACCCCAGTTCACCGCAGACAGTGATGGCGGTGATCCGGGGTGACGTGCAGGCGGCGTGCCTTCCCGCCATCGCCGTGACGCCGCAACTCGCCGGCGGCAAGGTCAAGATTCTCGCGGTTTCCACCGCGCAGCGCTCGCGTTTCCTGCCGGAAATTCCGACCCTGAAGGAAAGCGGCATCAATGTGGAATCCGATGCCTGGAACGCGCTGATCGCGCCGGGCGGCACGCCGCCTGCGGTGATCGCAGCGATCAACAAGGAGGTCCGCGAGACCCTGTCCAAGCCAGCTGTGCGCGCCAAGCTCGAAACCCAACTGATCGAGCCGACGCCGTCTTCGCCGGAGCAATTGCGCGCCCGCGTTAACGCCGAGATCAAACTGTGGGCCGACGTGATCAAGGCGGGGAATATCAAGGTCAATTGAGGAAGGCTGTGCTGTAGATTGTTATGGCCGGGCTTGTCCCGGCCATCTCGACAAGAGGCGCACGTGTCCACGTAAGCGATCACCGGGGCACAGGCGAGTCGAAGCGATGCCGTTCCTGGAATGGCTATGCCCGGTGATGATAATCACAAAGATCCCGCAAGACTTGACCCGCACAGCCATCTCGCGAAACTACTTTCACGATGGATCGCTGGTTCAATCTGGCGAAAACAGAACAAGTACCACGAGGACACGCCATGACCGCAGCCGCCACCGTCGCCTTTGAGCGAAGCCATGACATCGTCATCGAAGCACCCGCGAAAGCCGTGTTCGATTACGTCACCAACCCGCAGTCATGGCCGGAATGGATCAAGGCTTCGCATAAGATCGACAGCGAAAACCGTCCGCTCACCAAAGGCGAGACGTTTCACGAGAAATGGCACATCCGCTCCGGCGAAGTACCCATGAATTGGACGGTGAAGGAATGCGACAGCCCGCGACTGTGGATCGTGCAGGCCGACACGCCTTTCATTGGCCCGATCGTCATCCAGTATACCTGCGAGGATGTCGACGGCGGCACGAGATTCACCCGTACCACGCGGAATCCCGAGCGCCCGAAGCCGCCGACCGACGAGATGATCCAGCGCATCGACGAGGAAGCCGCAATCGCGCTCGGCAACATCAAGGCGAATGTGGAAAAGCAGCTGCGCTGAACGCGCTCCCAGCATTTAGGGAACACTGATGAAATACCTGCGCGCGATGCCAGTTGTTTTCGCGACCGCGGTGCTATTCCTCGGCTTGTTGGTATTCACTGCGTCCTGGCTGCTGTTGAATCGTGCAACAAAACCGACCGACGCCAACGAGCCGACGATCGAAATCGTGCGCTCTGGCAGTTGCGTCGTCGATATCTGCAGCAGTGTCGACATGGGCGACTATACGTTCCGTTACTATGCGGAGCATCCCACGGTGAGAACGCTCCAGTATATCCGCAAAGGGCAATGTCAATGTAAAGCGATTAAACTCACGCGAATAAAGCGCGACTACGCGACGTTCGACGCAATCGGCAAGAATGGGCAGAAACTAACGCATATTTCGGTTGTCAGCACAGGGCGTGAGCATTATCAGCCACCGACAATTCAAGATTTTGAGAGAAAGAGGGGCAGCCTTGAAGAGATTACGGACTTTCGCCCCGGAGAAGACTCTCTAAAGTCATTTCGCATCTATCGCAGTCGTGAACCTCACGGCGCGCAGGTCTACGATTATTACTTGATACCCCGTGTACAGCAGTTTTCATTTCAAGACAAAACGCAGCCGATTGCCTTCAGCATTCCAAATGGCCTTCGCCAAGGGCCTCCTCTACCGACACAACTAGGTGATAGAACGCCCTCGTTCTCATCTGCGGTACGGCTCTACGGATCGATTTGCATTTTTCAGTTTTTCGACCCGCGTCGCCAGAGCTCCGATTATTGGATCAATCTATTGGAGCAATCTGCCGAGGTAGCAGATACACGCCTGTTTCCCAAAAACGAAACGCTGCAGCGCTAGCACGTCTACTTACATGACACTCCAGCCGGCTCCTCAGCCAGCCTTTTTCTCGCGCACGAAATTGGGAAAGCTCGCAAGCAACGATTCTCTTAGGGACTGAAATTTGGCGATGCCGGATGTCAGCGCCTCGATGCGCTGCTCGCCATTCTTGATCTCGGCGTCGAGCATCCCGAGATGCTGATTGTCCACCGCATCCCGGCTCAGATATTCGTCGTCACCGTTGCCGACCGCCATCGCCGCCCGTGACAGGACAGAATCCATCCGCGCCTGCAGACCGGCTTTCTCCGCTTGCGCGGCCGCTATCGATTTGTCGATCGCGTCATAGATCGACATCAATCGCGCGGCGTCGGTTGCAGCATCGCGCTCACCTGACCGCGTTGCAAAGTCCTTATTTTTTCGAAGATTTGCGAAGATATTTACCATTTTTCCTCGTCGGGTGAGTCGCGAAAGACTCCACCCGAGCATCATGGCATTACGTCGGCAATCACGCGGTTATTTCGAGTGCCGTGGCCGGAACTTGCGAATCACTCGGTGAACGCATCGGCAATGGCATCGATCTTGGTCACGATTGTGCCGCCGCTGGCGCGAATGAAATATTCCACCTGCAGATTGACGGTGCAGCCCTCATTTTCGGCGGCGGGTCGAAAGTCGCCCCGATAACCGACGATGCGCTTGCCTCTGGCGAAGGCATAGCCGACCTCGGATGCGGTGCCGCTATCGACATCGACTCCATCGAGAACCGCGAGCACGGCATCGCAACGGTCGATCGCGGCAACGTTCCCCTTCCCGATCTCCATGTTCAGTGCGCGCCACGCTTCAACGCGCGCTGCGCCGGGCGTCATGCCGCGCAGCGCGTTGAACTTCGACAGATCGACCAGATCGAACGGATTGACGATATTGAACTCTCTGGCTGCGAGCTGCGGCACCAGAACCTCGCGAATGAACCGCGCCCCCGCTTCGGAAAAGCCCAGCGGGTTCGCCAGATAGACAGTTCGTGAAGTCACGCCACGTCCTTTCGATCATCCCTGCCGCATCCAATATAAGTGCGCACGCAATTCATACGCAGTACCGGAATCAGAAAACGCCAGGTGCGATATTCCAATAGCTAGATCGCGGCGACAATAACATGTGCCTGGATTTTGGCAGCCACTTCGCCGTTGCCATGTCTTTTCGCGATCGCGGACGCAGCATGATCGGTCGCCGCTTCCAGCTTTCCCGCCTGTCTGGCCTCGATCTCGTCACGCAGCACCGTCCCTTGACAATAGGCAACAGCGGGTACGCGAGGCGAGGATGCACGGCTTTGTTCTGCTCTGGTTTCGATCGTCACGCTGGAAAAGCCAGCGCCTTCCAGTTCATCCCGGATCAATGCGATGTCGTGATAGCCATGCGGAGTACGCGCGAGAAAACGCGGCGGATCATCCGGAAGCAACTCCGCGAGTGCATTGGTGACATCGTCCGCGAATATATTGTCCTCGATGCGGTCCCACACGCTGAACAGAAAGCGCCCGCCGGGCTTGAGGACCCGCTTCGCCTCACGATAGGCTAACGGGCGACTGGGAAAAAACATCGCGCCGAACTGACAACAAACAAGATCGAAGGCCGCGTTTTCAAACGGCAGCGCAAGAGCGTCGGCTCGGCGCCACGTGATGCGATTGTCGGATGGCTGTCTTGAGGCCGCAAAGTCGAGCATCGGCTGGTTCAGATCGGTAACCACATAGCTCGCGTCGGAAGCGAGCTTTGGAGCTAGCGCGCGGGTGACAACTCCGGTGCCTGCGGCGACTTCCAGAACAGCTGCTGGCGACAACGCTGCGGCTTGTTGCGCAAGATCCGTCGCGTACGCCTCGAAAATCAACGGCACCATGTGGCGATCGTAGTTTTCCGGGATTGATCCAGAGAACACCTTATCGGATACCAACATCGCAAGACCCGCGCATCCGTTTGAGGCGCGCCAAATTAGCACATTCACGGGCACTTGCGCGCTTCCGATCGAATGATGCCCGAAAGCCGATTTAGCTAAGTCGACTGCAGGCCGGCCAATAGCGCCAGACTTGTTACTCCCGCCGAAGCGACGTCCCGTGCCACGCTTTGCCTCGGTCCCTGACAGGCGGGACGCAACCTCCATAGTGAGGAGCCGGAACCCGCCTCAAAATTGGAGGTTTTAGAAATGACCACGACATCAGCCGAGAGCAAGCAAACGACCGGAGAAGCCGCCATGCAGATTCCGCCAGTTGTGTCGCCGCAAGAATGGGAAACCGCGCGCAACCAGCTGCTCGTGAAGGAAAAGGCCGAGACCCGCGCGCGCGACGCGCTCGCCGCGGAACGCCGGCGCATGCCGTGGATGGCGGTGGACAAGACCTATGCGTTCGACGGGCCGGATGGGAAGGTCAGCCTGCTCGATCTGTTCGAAAACCGCCGCCAATTGATCGTCTATCGCGCGTTCTTCGAGCCAGGCGTGTTCGGCTGGCCGGACCACGCCTGCCGCGGCTGCTCCATGGTGGCCGATCAGGTCGCCCATCTCGCTCACCTGAACGCCCGCGACACCACGCTTGTTTTCGCCTCGCGCGCGCCGCAAGCGGACATCGCGCGGCTCAAAGCGCGAATGAACTGGACAATGCCATGGGTCACGATCACGGACAGTTTCGATACCGACTTCGGCGTCCACGAATGGCACGGCACAAATGTGTTTTTCCGTAATGGTGACAAGGTGTTTCGAACCTATTTCATCAACAACCGCGGCGACGAACAGATGGGCGGCACCTGGAATTATCTCGACATCACGCCGCTCGGCCGACAGGAGGTCTGGGAAGATTCACCCGAAGGCTATCCTCAAACGCCGACTTACAAGTGGTGGAACTGGCACGACAGTTACGTGCCGGGCGCGGCGCCGGACAAAAGATGGGTTGAAATCTCGGACGCTGGCGAGGCTGCATTCCGCAATCAGGCTACCGCCGCCAAACCCTGAGTGGCGCTTGTCTTTGTGCCTCTCCGCCGGCTGTACCTAGACGCCTCGCATCCGTGGTCGTTCCCGCGCGGACGGGGACGACAAGGCCTCAATCCGCCTCGATCATCGTCAACATCGCCTTGAAGGTGACGCCCGGCATATGCAGCGCTGCGCCTTCAAGATCGATGGTGTCGCCCTGGGCTTTGCCCTTGAGAACGATGGTCACATCATCGCCACCGAACAGCGGTTTGAAATCGGGATCGAGGGTGTGAAGACGGGTCGAAACTTTCACCGACATCACGTCGTCGGCTTCCGTGTAGCTGCCGATGAATGCGAACGCCGAGTTTCCGCCCCGCATTTTTCCGCCGCGCATATACATGACGCCGCCACCCGCGCCATGAACATTGTGAAACGCGACGCGATACAGCCCCTCACGCATTTCCGATTCCAGAATTCCGTTGCCACTCTATCAATTAATCGTAGCCGCGGATTCCTGAAGCGATCATGAACGCGCGCAATCGCCGCCCAGCGATAATGGTCCGTGCAATTACTTAGTAAGACCGTCCTTCTTCTTCACATCCTTGATGCTGGAGAAGCTGATGCCTGGCGAACGCTCGCCGGTATAATCAAGATAGAACTGGTTCCGCGCGAGGAACACGAGGTCGCCGTCAACGTCTTCCGCGATGCCCGAGCCGTTGGCGTTGACAAAGGTGTCGAACGCCTTGCGATCGGTTGCGGTAAACCAGCGCGCCAACTGGAATTCGCCGATTTCGAAGTCCACCGGCAGCGAATATTCGGCGTCCAGACGCGCCTTCAGCACGTCGAGCTGGAGCTGACCGACCACGCCGACCAGCGCGGGCGAGCCGTCGCGCGGGCGAAACACCTGCACCACGCCCTCTTCCGACATCTGCTGCAGGGCTTCCTTGAGCTTCTTCGCCTTCATCGCATCGGTGAGGCGCACGCGGCGCAGGATTTCCGGCGCAAAGCTCGGCACGCCGACGAAAGTAATATCTTCCCCTTCAGTCAGTGTGTCGCCGATACGCAGTGTGCCATGGTTGGGAATCCCGACCACATCGCCGGCGAAAGCTTCATCGGCAATGGCGCGATCCTGCGCGAAGAAAAACTGCGGCGACGACAGACTCATATTCTTGCCGGTGCGCACCAGCTTGGCCTTCATGCCGCGCGTCAGCTTGCCGGAGCACAGCCGCGCGAAGGCGATGCGGTCGCGGTGGTTCGGGTCCATGTTGGCCTGGATCTTGAACACGAAGGCGCTCATCTTGGGATCGTCGGCCTCGACCTTGCGCTTGTCGGCCTCCTGCGCGCGCGGCGGCGGCGCAAAGCGGCCGAGCCCTTCGAGCAGGTCGCCGACGCCGAAATTGCGCAGCGCCGAGCCGAAGAACACCGGGGTCAGATGGCCTTCGCGGAACGACTCGAGATCGAACGGCTTGCAGGCTTCCGACACCAGCGCCAGTTCTTCCTCGACCGCGGCGGCGTCGAGGCTGGCGTTACGCGCGGCGAGATCGGCGATCGCGATCTGCTCTGCCTGTCCGGTCTTGGCTCCACCGCCTTCGAGCAGGCGAATGCCACCGGTGGCAATGTCGTAAGTGCCGAGGAAGTCACGGCCCCGCCCCACCGGCCAGGTCATCGGCGTGGTGTCGAGCGCCAGCGTCTTCTCGATCTCATCCATCAGATCGAACGGGTCGCGGCTCTCGCGGTCCATTTTGTTGAGGAAGGTGATGATCGGGATATCGCGGAGGCGACAGACCTCGAACAACTTGCGGGTCCGCGCTTCGATGCCCTTGGCGGCGTCGATCACCATCACGGCGGAATCGACCGCCGTCAGTGTGCGGTAGGTATCCTCGGAGAAGTCCTCGTGGCCCGGCGTGTCGAGCAGATTGAAGACGTGGTCCTGGAACTCGAAGGTCATCACGGAGGTCACGACCGAAATGCCGCGCTCGCGCTCGATCTTCATCCAGTCCGAGCGGGTGTTGCGACGCTCGCCCTTGGCCTTGACCTGCCCGGCGAGATTGATGGCGCCGCCGAACAGCAACAGCTTTTCGGTCAGCGTGGTCTTGCCCGCGTCGGGATGGGAAATGATGGCGAAGGTCCGCCGACGCTCCACTTCGTGGGCCAGCGGCGAGCGCGCGACGGAATCGGCGGAAACAGCGGTATCGGACATGGTGGCGAGCGTGTGGCAGGGAAACGCGGCAGGATCAAGGGAGTTTGAATATCCATGCACTTGCATCTTTATCCAGGATGTTCCATACAGTCCAGGCGAGGACGGCCTCGCATTCTCCCCCAAACATCCGCAGGGACGGCCCTGCCATTCATGGAGTCCATCGTGGCTTGGACAATGCTGTTTGTTGCGGGTCTGCTTGAAATCGGCTGGGCGATCGGCCTGAAGTATACTGAAGGGTTCACGCGCCTGACCCCGTCGGTTCTGACCATCGCCAGCATGATCGGCAGTGTGATCCTGCTGGGATTATCGCTCAAATCGCTGCAGGTCGGCACCGCCTACGCAGTGTGGACCGGCATCGGAACGGTGGGCACCGCCCTGCTCGGCATCGTGCTCCTGGGCGAGCCCGCCACCGCCATCCGCCTCGCCTGCATCGGCCTGATCGTCGCCGGCATCGCGGGCCTCAAAATCATGGCTTGAGCATACGAATGTCGCCCAGATCGGCTTGATCAGGGCGACATTCTGCCTCGAATACAAAAACTTAGAGCGACCGCTTGAAGTAATGAGCTATCTCGCCGACCACGCCGCGGCGGAAAGTCAGCACGCAGACCACAAAGATCACACCCTGGATGACCTGCACCCACTGGCCGAAACCGGCGAGATACTGCTGCATGGCCACGATGATGAACGCTCCGACCACCGGTCCGAACGAGGTTCCGAGACCGCCGACGAGCGTCATCAGCACCACCTCACCCGACATCGACCAGTGAACGTCGGTCAACGATGCGTTCTGGGCGACGAATACCTTCACCGCACCGGCAAGGCCTGCGAGCGTTCCCGACAGGATGTAGGCCAGCAACTTGTACTGGTCGGTCTTGTAGCCCAGCGAGATCGCGCGCTGCTCGTTCTCGCGGATCGACTTCAACACTTCGCCGAACGGCGAGTTGACAATGCGATAGATCAGCAGAAACGCCAGCAGGAAGATCACCAGCACGACGAAATAGAGCGTCGTGGAATCCGACAGATCGAGGAATCCGAACATCTTGCCTTGCGGCACGCCCTGGATGCCGTCTTCGCCGTGCGTAAACGGCGTCTGCACGTAGATGAAGTACAGAAGCTGCGACAGCGCCAGCGTGATCATGGCGAAATAGATGCCCTGCCGCCGGATCGCGATCAGTCCGGTAATCACGCCAAGTACGGCCGATGCCACCACCCCGGCCAGAATCCCGAGTTCGGGCGAGAAGCCCCAGACCTTGAGCGCATGCGCCGAGACGTAACCTGCGGTGCCCAGAAACATCGCATGGCCAAACGACAGCAGGCCGCTGTAGCCGATCAGAAGATTGAACGCACAGGCGAACAGCGCAAAGCACAGCGCCTGCATAATGAAGTACGGATAGACACCGGAGAACGGCAGCGCGACCAGCACGACGGCCATGAAGACAAACGCGATCATCTCGTCGCTGATCGCGCGGGTCCCCGTATCCGATATGGTGTTTTCGGTGATCGTCGTCATGTCAGGTCGCCCGTCCAGTCAGTCCAGTCGGTTTCACCAGCAGCACCAGCACCATCAAGACGAACACGACGGTGTTGGATGCCTCGGGATAGAAATACTTTGTCAGCCCTTCGATCACACCGAGCGCAAAGCCCGTGATGATGGAGCCCATGATCGATCCCATGCCGCCGATCACGACCACCGCGAACACCACGATGATCAGATCGGCACCCATCAGCGGCCGAACCTGATTGATCGGCGCCGACAGCACGCCGGCAAGCGCCGCGAGGCCGACACCGAGACCGTAAGTCAGCGTAATCATGCGGGGCACGTTGATACCAAACGCGCGAACCAGCGTGGGGTTTTCTGTCGCGGCGCGCAGATAGGCGCCCAGCCGGGTGCGCTCGATGAGGTACCAGGTCAGCAGGCAGACCACGAGCGAGAAGATCACCACCCAGCCGCGATAGATCGGCAGGTACATGAACCCAAGGTTGACGCCACCCTGCAGCGCATCGGGAATGGCGTACGGCAGTCCCGACGAGCCGAAGTAGTTCTGAAACAGCCCCTGAATAATCAGCGCCATACCGAAGGTCAGCAGCAGGCCATACAAATGGTCGAGCCCGGCCAGCCACTGAAGCATCGTGCGCTCGAGGATGATGCCGAAGGCGCCGACGATGATCGGCGCGAAGATCAGCGCCCACCAGTAATTGAGGCCGGCATACTGCAGCATGAAATAAGCCACGAACGCGCCCATCATGTAGAGCGCGCCATGGGCGAAATTGATAATGTTCAGCATTCCGAAGATGACAGCGAGCCCGAGGCTGAGCAGCGCGTAGAACGAGCCGTTGATCAACCCGACCAGAAGTTGTGCGTAGAGGGCCTGCATCGTGGAATGTCTCTTGTTCGCGTAACCGGATCGTAGCGCAAGGTGGTCGCCCGACGGCCGTTAGCCGCCGGGCTCCCTCGTCTTTACTTCTTCAGCAGCGGGCACGTGCTCTTGTCGAGCGGCGTGAACGCCTGGTCGGCCGGGATGGTGGCGACCACATTGTAGTAATCCCACGGTCCCTTCGACTCAGACGGGCTCTTCACTTCGAAGAGGTAAGCCGGATGAATCTTGCGGCCGTTCGGTTCGATCTTGCCCTTGCCGAACAGCGGATCGTCGGTCGGCATCTCTTCCATCGCCTTGACGATCTTGACGCCGTCGTGCGGGTTGCCGCCCATCTTCTCCAGCGTCTTGAAGTAGTGGATCAGCGACGAGTAGACGCCAGCATGCACCATGGTCGGCATCGCATGGTTCTTCATCCGCTCCGAGAAGCGCTTGGAGAACGCGCGCGTGCCGTCATTGAGGTTCCAGTAGAAGGTCTCGGTCATGTTCAGACCGTGAGCAACCTTCAGGCCGAGGGAGTGAACGTCGGTCACGAACATTAGGAGACCGGCAAGCTTCTGACCACCGGCAACGATGCCGAACTCCGACGCCTGCTTGATGGCGTTGATGGTGTCGCCGCCCGCGTTGGCAAGGCCGATGACCTTGGCCTTGGACGATTGGGCCTGCAGCAGGAACGACGAGAAGTCAGCCGTGTTGAGCGGATGACGCACGCTGCCGACCACCTTCCCGCCGAGCGCGGTGACTGCCGCCGTGGTGTCGCGCTCGAGCGCCGAACCGAAAGCGTAGTCCGCGGTCAGGAAGAACCAGGTGTTGCCACCGCTCTTGGTGAGCGCGGAACCCGTTCCGTGAGCCAGCATGTAGGTGTCGTAGGTCCAGTGAATGGTGTTCGGCGAACAGGCCTTGTTCGTAAGATCTGACGTGCCGGCGCCGGAGTTCAGGAAGACGACGTTCTTTTCCTTGACGAGATTGCTGACCGCGAGCGCCACCGACGAGGTCGGCACGTCCGAAATCACGTCAACCTTGTCAACGTCGATCCACTGGCGGGCAACGTTCACGCCGATGTCGGGCTTGTTCTGATGATCGCCCGCAAGGACTTCAATCTTCCAGCCCTTCTTGGTCAGGCCCGAATCTTCAACCGCCATCTGCGCGGCAAGCACCGAGCCGGGACCACCGATGTCCGCATACAAGCCGGACTGATCGCTGAGCACGCCGATCTTGACGTTCTTGTCCATCGCGAAAGCGCCCGTGCTCATACCGAGCGCAAGCGCCGTGCCCATCATCAGAGCGGATAGTTTCAACTTTTTCATTATAGTCTCCTCCTGGATATTTTTTCCCGGCCTTAGACGCCGAGATAGTTATGAAGCTTTTCCATGTTGGCCTGGATTTCAGAGCTGGCGAAAGTATCGATGATCTTGCCATGCTCGACGATGTAGAAGCGGTCCGCGAGCGTGGACGCGAAGCGGAAGTTCTGCTCGACGAGCAGAATCGTGAAGCCTTCGGCCTTCAACCGCTTAATCATATGGCCGATCTGCTCGATGATGACCGGCGCAAGCCCCTCGGTCGGCTCGTCCAGCATCAGGAAGCGGGCGCCGGTGCGCAGGATTCGCGCGATCGCAAGCATCTGCTGCTCGCCGCCGGAGAGCTTGGTGCCCTGGCTGCCGAGACGCTCCTTGAGGTTCGGAAACAGATCGAAAATCTGCTCAAGCGACATGCCGCCCGCGCGAATGGTCGGCGGCAGCATCAGGTTTTCCTTCACGTCGAGACTCGCGAAGATGCCGCGCTCCTCCGGACAGAATGCCACGCCAAGGCGCGCGATCTTGTCGGACGGCAGGCGGATCGTCTCCTTACCCTCGAAATTGATCGAACCGGCGCGCTTGTTGATCACGCCCATCACGGACTTCAGGGTCGACGTCTTGCCCGCTCCATTGCGCCCGAGCAGCGTTACCACTTCGCCCGGACGAACATCGAAGTTGATGCCGTGCAGGACATGAGATTCGCCGTACCAGGCTTCGAGGTTCTGAACGGTGAGAACCGGGCTGTTTGCAGCGTTAGTCATGGCCCGCTCCCATGTAGGCTTCCTTGACGCGTGGGTCCTTCGAAACGGTCGCGTAATCGCCCTCGGCCAGCACCTGGCCGCGCGTCAAAACTGTAATGATGTCCGAAAGGTTCGCCACAACGCTGAGGTTATGCTCAACCATCAGGATCGTATACTTCGCCGAAATCCGCTTGATCAGCGCCGCGATTTTGTCGATGTCCTCGTGGCCCATGCCCGCCATCGGCTCGTCCAGCAGCATCATCTCCGGATCGAGCGCAAGTGTCGTGGCGATCTCCAGCGCGCGCTTGCGGCCGTAAGGCATTTCGCCCGCATGGGTGTTGGCGAACTCGCTCAGGCCGACATCGTTCAACAACTCCCGCGCGCGATCGTTGAAACGATTGAGCACGGTCTTGGAGCGCCAGAAATCGAAAGAACTGCCGTGCTGGCGCTGAAGCGCCACGCGGACATTCTCGAGTGCCGTCAAGTGGGGAAACACCGCCGAAATCTGGAACGACCGCACCAACCCCAGCCGCGCGACATCCGCAGGCTTCATATTGGTGATGTCCTGTCCATTGTAGCGAATCTCGCCACGCGACGGGATCAGAAACTTGGTCAGCAGGTTGAAGCAGGTGGTCTTGCCGGCGCCGTTGGGGCCGATCAGGGCATGTATGCTTCCGCGGCGGACCTTCAGGCTGACATCGCTGACGGCAACAAACCCAGCAAATTCCTTGGTCAACCCACTGGTTTCAAGGATAAACTCGTTAGCCAACTCAACTCCCCCCAAGTCAGGTTGCGCACACTCCCCCAGAGCCGCGCGCGACTGACCTCAGTCGTCTCATGGATAGGCGGCCGTTGGATCGCCTCGGCCGTCCGGGTTGGCAGGACTATGTAGCGAAGTGAGAGCTTTGTGCAAGATGCAATGCTGGCCAGTTCCGAACGCATGAAACGGCGTCTATTAGCCGAAAGACGAATACGACGGGACGTCAGACAATGGAGCGGGATCGGGCGACCGAAAAGAAAATATTAAGCGTAAAGCCATTCCTGACCAGCCGATTTATCGAAAATTCGGCTCCGGGTGGGATTGTCACGATACTGACGATCAGCGGATTTAACCCACAGGATTTCAGCGATGGCGCCCGTACCACCGACGCCGGCCGAGCATCCCGTCCGTTTTGACGAGGAAGATCCCGGAATCATCAGATCCATCAAGCAGCGCGACCTGCTGAATACCTGGCTGCGCCTTTATGACAGGGGCCAGCGCCCTCCCCGGTTTGAGGACTACCAGCCGGAGCGGCTCACCGACGAGCTTGAGGACATTGTCTACTACAGCATCGACGGGGCCGGCGAGACGCCACGGATTATCATCGACAGCGACGGCACGCGGATGTCGAACGCCTATGGTGCGATCGGCAAGGGTCGCGACCTCGACGAGTACCTCGGCAAGAAACTCGTCCCCATCATCATACCGATCTATCGCGAGTGTATTCGCCGACGGCTTCCGGTCTATACCGTGTCCCAGGTCCAGGACATGTATGGGCGCAGCGTGGACTACGAGCGCCTCTTGATGCCGTTCTCGGATGGGGTTCGGATCACACGCATCGTCGCATCACTCAAGACGATCAGCGAACACGGCGGCTTCGAGATCAGAAATCTGATGCGCGCCAACGACGTGCTGCCGATCTACGAACTCCGTGCGGTCATCGCCCGCAACCTGTTCCACCGGCCCCCAGCAGGTATCGTGGCCAACGACGTTATCGAGTTCGAATAGGTTCACGCGCGACGCTTGGCCGCGCCGAATTCCTTGGCATAAATATCCGGCTTGAAACCGACCAGCAGCCGGCTCCCCTCTTCGAGAACAGGCCGCTTGATCATAGAGGGTTGAGCGACCATGAGAGCGATCGCCTTCTTTTCGGTAAGGTTGGTTTTCTCGGCGTCGGCGAGCTTACGAAAGGTCGTCCCGGCGCGGTTGAGCAGCGTTTCCCAGCCAACCTGTTTCGCCCAGTCTTCAAGACGCTCGCGCTCGATTCCAGCCGCCTTGTAGTCGTGGAAGCTGTAAGCGATATTTCGCTCATCGAGCCAAGACCGCGCCTTCTTCATCGTATCGCAGTTCTTGATGCCATAAATGGTGACTGAAGAGGCCACGGATCGCTCCAGCGTGACGGCGCTTGTTCGCCATTCACGTTGAAGCTTATTCCGTGATCATTCAAGGCATGCGCTGCCAATATATGTGTGCATCTAGCCGGCGGCGGCCGATGGCGCGATACCGAGGCGCTCGGCAACACGCCGTGCCGTCTGCTCGCGTTGCGCCGTCATCTTCCGCACCGATTCCTGAGCACCTTTCCAGACAGCGGGCGGCGCGGTTTCGGGAGTCCCGCTGTTGAACGGCGGCTCGGGCGCATACTGCATATAAAGCTGGATCGATTGGGCGACCTCATCGCCGCGCAGGTTTGCCGCAACACGCAACGCACCATCGATGCCCGACGTGACGCCGGCGGCAAATACCATGTTGCCATCGATCACAACGCGCTCGTTGACCGGGATCGCACCGAAGATCGGCAGCAGCGAGAAGGCCGACCAGTGAGTGGTCGCGCGGCGCCCCTTCAGCAACCCCGCAGCGCCGCAGATCAGCGCGCCGGTACACACGGAAAAGACGCAAGTTGCACCCTGTGCCTGATTGCGGACCCACGCCAGGATGTCCTCGTCATCCATGACAGCTTCCTGCCCGTATCCGCCGGGAACATGCAGCACATCCAGTTTCGGCGCTTCCGCGAGTGTTGCGTCGGGTGTCAGGCGCAAACCGCGAATGTCGCGCACGCCCTGGCCGGTCTTGCCGTAAAGCCGGTACGTCGAGTTCGGAATCCGGGACAGAACTTCGAACGGCCCGGTGAGGTCGATCTGGTCGAGGCCTTCGAAAAGCAGCGAGCCGATCTGAAGGTGAGCGTCTGGCGAAATCATGCTGGGCTCCGTGAGAAGGATGCTGGACAAGACAAGCATAGGCTGTCAGGGTTTGGCGAATATGCCAAAGACCCCTCGAATTCCGCCAACGGCGCGAACCGTCGAAATCCTGGCTTTCCCGGATGTCCAGTTGCTCGACATCGCGGGCCCTCTCCAGGTGTTCGCCACCGCCAATGTCATCAGCACCAGGGGCGGCCAGCGCGTGCCTTATGCGACGCAGGTCATCGCGGAGAATGGCGCGCTGATCACCTCATCGGCGGGGCTACCGCTGATGGCAACGCCGTTGCCTGCGGCGCGATCGAAGATCGACACGCTGATCATCGCGGGCGGCCCGGGCGTGAGGAGCGCATCGCAGGACGCCACACTGGTACGCTGGGTGAAAACACACGCAGGACGCGCACGTCGCGTCGCATCCGTCTGCACCGGCGCCTTCCTGCTGGGCGCAGCAGGATTGTTCGACGGACGCCGCGCGGTAACGCACTGGAGGGAGTGCGGTGAACTTGCCCGGCGCTGCCCCAAGGCCAAAGTTGAATCCGACCCGATCTTCGTGCGCGACGGCACGGTGTGGAGTTCGGCCGGCATCACCGCCGGAATCGACCTCGCGCTGGCGCTGGTCGAGGAAGACCTTGGCCGCGACATCGCCCTCGCCGTCGCACGTCATCTTGTCATGTTCCTCAAGCGTCCCGGCGGACAGTCCCAGTTCAGCACAGCCCTATCGCTGCAGGTGGCGGACGACCGGTTCGGCGCATTGCATGACTGGATCACCAGCAACGTCGCAAGCGACCTGTCGCTGCCGGCGCTGGCCGATCGTGCGGGAATGAGCGAGCGCACCTTCAGCCGTCGCTATGTCGAGGCCACCGGCCATACCCCGGCGCGCGCCGTCGAGCGCCTGCGCGTCGAGGCCGCACGGCATTTGCTCTCGGATACACGCCTGCCGGTGAAGCGCGTGGCCGAACGCTGCGGCTTCGGTTCGGAGGAAACCATGCGCCGCAGTTTCATGCGACTGCTGTCGGCAACCCCGCAGGAATATCGCGCGCGCTTCAGCGCATGATCTCACGCGGCATGCTGCCCGCATGATTGCGCCGCTATCCATCCAGTTCCCACTGCCCCAGACGAACGTAGCGATGCCGGCGAAGCAGGCTGTGGATCAACACGAAGCCGTCAATGCGCCACTGCACTCTGGCGACGGGCCGTTCGGCGATCATCCGTCGATCGTAAAGCAATGTCATATGTGGCGTGAAATGCGGCGAGACCCATCGGCCAAGGCCAACGCCGGTCATGCACTCGCCGAGCAGGCGATGAAACTCCGACAGCGCAGCTATGTTCGCACTTGGCCGGAGGACCAGCGCCCGCTTCCTATCCCTGCGATAGAAACTCATCACGCGATCGAGCGTGATTTCAAATGGCGGCAGTTTGAGAGCGTCACCGGCCTGGCGCACATTATCGACCAATTGCCGGGGCACACCCGGATAGTCGCCAAGAGCATATAACGACATGTGTAACCGGTCCGGCGTGAACGGCCGCCCCGTCAGATTGAGTTCGGTCCGCCACTGATCCGCAAGCTCGGCAAGCCGCTCACCCAAGGGGCGGGCTGGCACCACGCCCAGAAACAGACGGTCACACGGTGGCTGAACCCCGAACAGATCGGGTTGATCGGACATGATACGCACCCCGCCAGAACGAGGAACAAATCATGAACAATGTGAAAAGTAAAGCCCGCGCAGCTCGTGAGAACCGCGCGGGCTGATTTCGATCAGGCAGACCTCCCCGCTTCCGAGAGCATCTGCGGTAGCAAAACCTTGCGACTACTTCTCGACCTGCGACACGTCGCGCACCGCGCCGCGCGCAGCGTTCGACGTCAACGCAGCATAGGCACGCAACGCCGCCGATACCTTGCGCTGACGGGTTGCCGGCTTCCATGCCGTCTTGCCCTTGGCCTCCATCGCGGCACGGCGCTCCGCGATCACCTTGTCGCTGAGATCGAGACGCATGATGCGGTTGGGAATGTCGATCACGATCGGATCGCCGGTCTGGACCAGACCGATCAATCCGCCCTCTGCCGCTTCAGGCGACACGTGGCCGATCGACAGACCCGAGCTGCCGCCCGAGAAACGGCCATCAGTGACCAGCGCGCAGACTTTTCCAAGCCCTTTCGACTTCAGGTAGCTGGTCGGATAGAGCATTTCCTGCATGCCCGGACCACCCTTCGGTCCTTCATAGATAATCACGACGACTTCGCCGGGCTTCACCTTGTTGCCGAGAATGCCGGACACGGCGTCTTCCTGACTCTCGAACACATGCGCCGGACCGTGGAAAGTCAGAATGGACTCGTCGACGCCCGCTGTTTTCACGATGCAGCCTTCCGGCGCGAGATTGCCGAACAGCACAGCCAGACCACCGTCCTTGGAGAACGGATGCTCCATCGAGCGGATCACGCCCTTCTGGCGGTCGGTGTCGAGTTCGTCCCAGCGCGCCGACTGGCTGAACGCCGTTTGCGTCGGCACGCCGCCGGGCGCGGCCTTGTAGAAGGTGCGCACCGCTTCGCTGTTGGTGCGGCTGATGTCCCAGCGCGCCAGAGCGTCTCCCATGGTTGGAGCATGCACGGTCGGCAGACTGGTGTCGATCAGCCCTCCGCGCTCCAGTTCGCCAAGGATCGACATGATGCCGCCGGCGCGATGCACGTCCTCGACGTGCACGTCGCTCTTGGCGGGCGCGACCTTGCAGAGGCACGGTACGCGGCGCGACAGACGGTCGATGTCCGCCATGGTGAAATCAACGCTGCCTTCCTGCGCAGCTGCGAGCAGATGCAGCACCGTGTTGGTCGAGCCGCCCATGGCGATGTCGAGGCTCATGGCATTCTCGAACGCCTTGAAGCTGGCGATGCCACGCGGCAGCGCGGTCTCATCATTCTGTTCATAATAGCGGCGGGCGAGATCGACGATCAGGTGGCCTGCTTCGCGGAACAGCTTTTCGCGATCGGCATGCGTCGCCAGCACCGAGCCATTACCCGGCAGCGCAAGGCCGAGCGCTTCCGTAAGGCAGTTCATCGAGTTCGCGGTGAACATGCCGGAGCAGGAACCGCAAGTCGGACAGGCCGAACGCTCGAACTGCTTCACTTCCTCGTCGCTGTAGCTGTCGTCGGCGGCAACAACCATGGCATCGATCAGATCGACCGCGCGCGTCGCGCCCTTTACCACGACCTTGCCGGCCTCCATCGGACCGCCCGAGACGAACACCGTCGGAATATTGAGGCGCATCGTCGCCATCAGCATGCCGGGCGTGATCTTGTCGCAATTGGAGATGCACACCAGCGCGTCGGCGCAATGCGCGTTGACCATGTATTCGACAGCATCCGCGATCAGTTCGCGGCTCGGCAGCGAATACAACATGCCGTCATGGCCCATGGCGATGCCGTCATCGACCGCGATGGTGTTGAACTCCTTGGCGACGCCGCCTGCCGCCTCGATTTCCCGTGCGACAAGCTGGCCGAGATCCTTCAGGTGCACGTGACCGGGCACGAACTGCGTGAAGCTGTTGGCGATGGCGATGATCGGCTTGCCGAAATCCTCGTCCTTCATGCCGGTGGCGCGCCACAGGCCGCGGGCGCCGGCCATGTTGCGGCCGTGGGTGGTGGTTCTGGAGCGGTATGTCGGCATGGTTCGGCGTTCCTCGGCTGAATTTTGAACTATTCCAATATCTTGGTTCCGAACCTTCGTAAAATATATTATTCAGACCTGATTAAGTCGTGTTGAGTATCAAATGGACATCCGGCAACTCAGACATTTCGTAACGGTGGCTGACACCCTGCACTTCGGCCATGCGGCCGAGCGCCTCGGCATGACGCAACCCCCTCTGAGCCAATCGATCATGGCGCTAGAGCGGGAGATCGGCACGCCATTGTTTGTGCGGACAAAACGCAGCGTTGCGCTGACGCCGTTTGGCGAACAATGGCTGGTGCATGTTCGCGCCGCTCTCCAGGATGTTGGCGCGCTGCCCGAAATCGCCCGGCAACTCCGTGACGGCACCGCCGGGCGGCTCGCGATCTCATTCGTCAGCACCGCCGATTACAGCATCCTGCCGGCGCTGGTGCGGCGCTTCGCGGCACTGTTTCCGAATGTCGAGATGTCGCTCACCGAGGCAACCAGCGACGTGCAGATCGCCAGCCTCGCCGAAGGCAAAGGCCACGTCGGACTCGTTATCCCGCCGCCCAACGGCGCGTTTCCCCGGCCGCTGTCCTATCTGCGGCTGGTGACCGAACCGCTGGTCGCGGCCGTTCCGGACAGTTGGATTGCCGATGGACAATTGGCGATCTCAGGCGACCGCCTGTCGCCGGATGCGGTGACCCGTGCACCGCTCATCCTGTTCCCACGACAGAGCGCGCCCGCTTTCCATGACATCGTCACCGGCTACTACGCCGCGCATGGCGGTCAGGCTCACATCGTTCAGGAAGCCATCCAGATGCAGACCATCATCAGTCTCGTATCTGCAGGCATGGGTATCGCGCTGGTGCCCGCATCGCTGCGCAATCTCGCGCGCGCCGGTGTGAGTTACCTTGATCTCGGCGGGGCGGTCCCCATTCTCGAGACCGGCATCACATGGCGCGACGATGACACCACGCCGACAATCGAACGCTTCGTCACCATTGCGCGCGAGATGGTCGCGGGCGGGCACTCATCGAGGCCCGCCCGCTTGAGCCGCCCTTAAAGCTTGTCGACGTCGATGACAGCTTGTGCGAAAGCGCGCGGCGCCTCCTGCGGCAGATTGTGCCCGATACCGCCCTTGATCAGGCGGTGCTCATACTTGCCGCTAAACTTCTTGGCATAAGCGCTCGGCTCCGGATGCGGCGCACCGTTAGCATCGCCCTCCATTGTGATGGTTGGCACGGTGATAACCGGCGCGGCCGCCAGCTTCTTCTCCAGCTCATCGTACTTCGCTTCACCTTCTGCGAGGCCGAGCCGCCAGCGATAATTATGGATCACGATATCGACGTGGTCGGGATTCTCGAAAGCCTTGGCGCTGCGGTCGAAGGTGGCATCGTCGAACTTCCACTTGGGAGACGCAAGCTGCCAGATCAACTTCGAAAAATCGTGCCGATACTTCGCATAACCGGCGCGGCCGCGCTCGGTCGCGAAGTAGAACTGATACCACCATTGCAGTTCGGCCTTTGGCGGCAACGGCATCTTGCCGCCCTCCTGGCTTCCGATCAGATAGCCGCTCACGGACACCAGTGCCTTGCAGCGTTCGGGCCATAGCGCGGCAACGATGTCGGCGGTACGTGCGCCCCAATCGTAACCGGCAAGCAGCGCCTTCTCGATCTTCAGCGCGTCCATCAGTGCGATGATATCGCTCGCCATTGCCGACGGCTGGCCGTTGCGGAAAGTGTCTTTCGACAGAAAGTGCGTCGCGCCATAGCCGCGCAGATAAGGCACGATCACCCGATATCCCTGCGCTGCCAGCAGCGGCGCGACGTCGGCATAGCTGTAGATGTCGTAGGGCCATCCGTGCAGAAGGATGACAGCCGGGCCGTTCGCCGGACCATCCTCGGCGTAGGATACGTTCAACAGACTTGCGTCGACCTGTCTGATCGCGGCGAACGACGTATGCGTTCCGGGCCTGGTCGCCGGCACCACTGACGCCGGCTTGGCGGTCTTTGCAGATGCTGTGTCTGGCAAGCCAAACCCCGCGGCCGCGATCGCGACTGCTGCGGTCCCCAGAAAGCTGCGGCGACGCAGATCGATATTATCGGACATGTCGAACCATCCATTCGAAAGATTGAAGAGAAGCGTCGCGACCTGAGAACCTTCCGCGATCGCGACGGCGTTTTTCAGGCGACGTTGATCGTGACGTCAATATTGCCGCGGGTTGCCTTGGAATACGGACAGATCTGGTGCGCTTCATCCACCACCGCCCGGGCCACATCACGCTCAAGCCCTGGCAGACTGACGTTCAGGCGCGCCTGAAGCGCGAACCCCTCTCCTACGCTGCCAAGATCCACCTCCGCATCGACCGCGACGTCCGGCGGCAGCGCGACCTTCAACTGGCCGGCGGCGCGGCGCATGGCGCCAATGAAACAGGCTGACCATCCCGCCGCGAACAGTTGTTCCGGATTGGTGCCGGTTCCGTTGCCACCGGGTGGCGACAGCTTGACCTCCAGACGACCGTCATCGCTTCGCGCGGCGCCGTCGCGCCCTCCGGTTGTATGGGTCCTGGCAGTGTAAAGAACCTTCTCGACCTGGCTCACGTTAATCTCCTCATTAGATTGGATACGATTAGATCGTATGCGATCTATATATCTAACCACATAACGAGACGTCAACCCTTCCGATTTAATCGGATGCGACATATACTACTTCAATCGATCACGATCCCGTGTCACCGCGCGAGGCCCCTATGACCCCGAACGACCCAAAGGCCCCGAAACTCGCTGACTTCCTTTGCTTTGCGATTTATTCGGCCAATCTAGCCTATGGCCGCGCGTACAAGCCTATCCTTGAGAAGCTCGGTCTCACCTATACGCAATACATCGCGATCGTCGCGCTGTGGGAGCAGGACAACCAGACCGTCAGCAGCCTCGGCGAAAAACTGTTCCTCGAGTCGAACACGCTGACGCCCATCCTGAAGAAGCTCGAGGGAATGGGCTATTTGCGCCGGCAACGTGACGCAACCGACGAGCGTCAGGTTGTCGTCAGCCTCACGGCTGCCGGCCGACGTCTGCGTGAAAAAGGACTGTCGATGAATCTGGTCAAGGAAACCGGACTGACGCCGGAAGAGTTCGCCAAGGTGCAGAAGGCTGTCGTCGCCGTGCGCGACAATCTCGTGGAGGCCGCAGCCCGGCAAGCGGCGGAGTGAAGCCGCATTGAGCTAAGTCAGACGCCCTGGATCGTGACGTAGATGCCGATCACGATGACAATCGTCGCGAACACGCGCTCGAGCATCCCCTTTTGTTTTGCAAGGTGTCTTCCGACGGCCATGCCGATGGCCGCGCCCATAATCCCCCCGGCGATCAATAAAGCCGTAAGTCCCCAGTCGACATAACCTGAAATGGCATAAGACCCGGCCGTGGTCAGGCCCAGCGCGGTCACGATCACAAGAGAGGAACCGACCGCATATGTCATCGGCATCGCAGTGGCGGCGATCAGGCCGGGAACGATCAGAAAGCCGCCTCCGATGCCAAAGAATCCCGCGGCCAACCCGACACCAAATCCAATCGACAGAAGGCGCGGCAACAGGACTTTCGCGGTTTTCCGCGTAAGCTGGACGTCGTGCGCTTCAGCGGATTTCCGCCGGCGAAGCATCGACAAGCCCACACCGATCATGAGCAGACCGAACAACAGGAGAAGGCGCTTTCCGTCGAAGGCCTTCCCCAATTCAGCTCCGATGGAAGCACCCAGCACGCCCGCCGCCGCGAAAACGAGGGCGCATCGCCATTTCACCCGACCGGCGCGAGCGTGCCCCACGAGACTCGCGATCGCATTGGAGGCCACCGCGACGGCCGCAGTTCCGATCGCAGTGTGCGTTGAGCCCACGCCCACGACATAGACAAGCAGGGGCACGGCAAGAATAGAGCCACCTCCCCCCACGAGTCCGAGCACGATGCCGATCAATCCTCCCGATGCGAGCGTCAGCACGGTCTGGGCCAGGGTCATGACGTCATCACACCGTTTGCACGCGCCGATTCCACGGCATGATGCTGAGCAGCCTAGCCATGCCACACCACCCCGTCGCACCCGCCATCATCAGTCCGGCGC
The DNA here is from genome assembly GCA_051954725.1 of Afipia sp. Taxonomy (GTDB): domain Bacteria; phylum Pseudomonadota; class Alphaproteobacteria; order Rhizobiales; family Xanthobacteraceae; genus Afipia. The sequence goes on from JBQCHK010000040.1 coordinate 95,514, forward strand.
CGACAAATGCCGACAAACCGAAAAACGCAGGAGCAACCAGAAAACCTAGGGCGACGCCGACGAGAATCAGCCCGCCCGCTGCGAGTTGAACCTGACGCATGATCTCCAGAGGCTGGCGACGATCAACCGCCGTGGGAAGACCGGCCTTCGTCCATCCATCAATGCCGCCCGCCAGAATGTAACAGGGCCTGCCCCGACCGGCATCCGCCAGCCGTCCAGCGTGGGCTTCGGTGCGCATGCCCGAACGGCAGTGAAATATGACGGGGCCGGCCTGTTGCGGCAGGCGATCGATACCGGCAAGCGGGACGTTGACCGCGCCGGCGATGCGAACACGGGCATGCTCATCAGGATCGCGGATATCCACGAGTGTCGCACCTTCGGCGAGAAGTTTCCGCGCTTCGGCGGGCGAAATAGTCGAGAGAGTCATGGGTCAATCCTTGCAGTAGAGTTGATACAGGGTTGCAAGCAGGATCTCGGTTCGCCGGTCCGCGATCCGATACCAAAGTGTCTGGCTTTCGCGACGAAACGCGATAAGGCCCTCGTCCCGCATTTTTCCGAGATGCTGGGACAGCGCGGATTGCGACAGGCCGATCGTTTGCGCGAGATCGCCGACCGTCATCTCACCGCGTTCCACCAGCTTGCACAGCACCATCAGGCGCCGCGCATTGCCGATCGCTTTCAGCATGGTCGCGACCTCATCGGCCTTCGCTTCAAACGTCGAGAGATCGGTGGGTGCCTTGAGCATGCTTCGCCTCGGAAATTAGATGTTGCTAATTTAGTATCTTCTAATATATAGTCAAGCAAATTTATGGAGGTAGAGATGCCCGCCAAACCCATCATTGAAGCGTTTTTCGACGAGCCGACCAACACGATCAGCTATCTGGTTGCGGACCCGACGACGCGCGACGCCGCCGTTATCGATCCTGTACTGGATTTCGATGTCGCAAGCGGTCATGCGGATATCCGTTCGGCCGAACGCATCCTCGCGACCGCAAAAAGTCACGACTGGCGGATTGTCCGAGTGCTCGAAACTCATGCTCACGCCGATCATTTGTCGGCAGCGCCCTACATCAAGGCCAAGACCGGCGCGACGATCGGCATCGGCGAACATATTCGCGATGTGCAGAAAATATTCCGCCCGGTTTTCGCCTTCGACGATCTCCAAACCGATGGCTCTGATTTTGATCAGCTATTCCGTGACGGCGAACACTTCACCATCGGGAATCTGGATGTCGAAGTAATGCACGTTCCCGGTCATACACCTGCAGACCTCGCCTATCGTATCGGTGATGACGTCTTCGTCGGCGACACGCTCTTCATGCCCGACTACGGCACTGCGCGAGCCGATTTTCCCGGTGGCGATGCGCGCAAGCTCTATCGTTCAATCCGGCGTTTGCTGAGCCTGCCGGACGACACACGCCTGTTCATGTGCCATGACTACAAGGCGCCGGGACGCGATGAATATAAATGGGAGACCACTGTCGGCGAACAGCGGCGAAACAGCGTCCACATCCGAGATGACGTCAGCGAGGATGACTTCGTTGCCATGCGCGAGGCACGCGACGCCACCCTTTCGGTTCCGAAGCTGCTGCTGCCCTCGATCCAGGTCAATATTCGTGCGGGCCGCTTTCCGGAAGCCGAAGCCAATGGCGTGCATTACCTGCGCATCCCGGTGAAATGCACTTTCGAGAGCTGCCGCGGTTGAGGCGGGTTCAGCGCCATGCGCTATTCGCGCTTCGGGATAGCCCGTGAGCGTCAAGCCTTCGTATGCGAACGGAGCCACGCGTCGAAGCCAATGCGGCCAAGACGCGCCTCTCCCAAAGGCACGAGCGAGAGATCATCGACCCGGCCACCGAAGTACAGGGCCTCGGGATCGCTCACGACCTCGCGCGTATCACCGATCGCGTTCAGATAGCGGGTAACGATCTCACTGAACGGCCCGCGATCGGGACCGGCGATCTCGACGATGCCGTTTCGCGGCGGTTCAAGGGCGATAGCTGCCACCATGGCAGCAACGTCTTCGGCCGCGATGGGCTGGAATGCGCCGGATGAAAGCCTGACGGTGTTTCCATCTGCGCCTGAGGCCGCGATGCCGCCAAGGAACTCCATGAACTGGGTTGCGCGGATGATGGTGTAAGGGATACCGGACCCCTCGATCAGCTTCTCCTGCGCGACCTTGGCACGGAAGTAGCCATTTTCAGGTGTCCGATCCGTCCCGACGATGGAGAGCGCGACGTGACACCCGACACCTGCGGCGGTCTCCGCCGCAGCAAGATTGCGGCCGGACGTCTCGAAGAATTCCAGCACTGCTTCGTTCTCAAACGACGGCGAATTAGCGAGATCGATCACCACCTCCGCGCCGGCCAACGCCTCTTTCAACCCTTCACCCGTGATGGTGTTGATGCCACTTCTCGGAGAAGCCGGGATAACGTCGTGGCCCGCCTGGCGCAAAATGGCGACGACCTTCGAGCCGATCAGACCCGTACCGCCAATGACGACGATCTTCATTGCGACCTCCCTGGTTTACTGATGGTAGAGGCACTCCAATGATTCCCTCGCGCACGCGAGTATTCCGCGCGAGTAATGCTGGACCCGTTCTGGATAACTCCAGCGTCTTCCTGTCTCCCTTACTCCCATTCGATGGTTCTAAGCGATCATAAAACGCTGAATTGAAAGCGAAAGTTTATCTGCACGTGATGAAACACGGTTCGCCCAAGCCATCGAAAATTCGCGCTCTTTGATCTTCGACTTGAAAGGTATGGCTGCCTCGCGGTGGCTGGGCTGACAGGACGCAACCGGCTGACTTGGAGGGCGGCGGCCGGCTGCATGCATCGGCTTGTGTCGCTCACGGCCGAACGCGAATGATCGTTTTTCCGGAACGCCGCTGGGTCGGGTTGAAGGCGGCGACGGCGTCATCGAGGGAGGCGACGGTGCCGATGTTCGTCCGCAGCCGTCCGTCCCGCACGCGCTGGACAATCTCATTCAATTGCGCGCGATCGGCCTCGACGACGAAGTCGATGGCGCGGCCGTCGGCGGGCCGCGTCTCGGACGGCCCGACGATGGAGACCAGCGTTCCTCCGGCACGAACAAGGCGAGCGGATCGCTTGCCGATGTCACCGCCGATGAGATCGAACACCAGATCGACGCCGCCGACGTCTTCCAATCTCTCCTTCTCGAGATCGACGAACTCGTTCGCGCCGAAGTCGAGCGCCGCCTGGCGGTCGGCGGCGCGTCCGGTGCCGATCACATAAGCGCCGAACTCGCGGGCGAGCTGCGTCACCATTGATCCGACGGCGCCGGCCGCACCGTGTGCGATGACACGCTGGCCCCCCTGCAGACGGCCATGCACGATCAGCCCCTGCCACGCGGTCAGTCCCGAGATCGGAAGGCTCGCGGCGACGTTGAAGTCAACATCACCCGGGAGCGGCGCGAGGTTGCGGGCCTCGATGGCGACATATTCCGCCAAAGAGCCGTCGCGATACCAGTCGCTCAGTCCGAACACGCGCTGGCCGATCGACAGACCGGTCGTGCCGTAGCCGAGGGCGGTGACCACGCCGGCCAGTTCGTGCCCGGCGATCGTAGGGGTGCGGTCGCGGCCCAGCCGGTCGCTCCAGGTCGAAGGCCAGCCGAGTTCGGTCCCGACAAACCCCGATGCATGAACCCGGACGACGACGTCGTTGATCGCTGCCTTTGGTTCCGGACGCTCGGTCAGCTTCATCCCGGCGGTTCCGGCAACCTGATCCGTCACAACAATCGCTTTCATGGTGATTTCTCCTCAGACGTTTGCACTTGCACGCTGCCTGTATGGAGCACTACTGGTGATAGTTGGTTCCAAGAACGTTGCCGATCGTCCCAATGGATCCTTTCGCCGCCCTGTTCGCCCACGCCACGCCGAAGGCCCGGACCTTCTTCACAGGGACGCTGTGCAAGACGGTGCAGTACCCCGATGTGGGTCACCTGCACTTCCTCAAGGACGGCGAACTGAGGCTGGTCCAGAGCGGCCAGAACGATCTCCGGTTTAACGCACCAACGCTGCTGTTTTTTCCGCGCGGCCGGGTGCACAGCTTCGCCGCCGATCCGGAGCGCGGCGCCGATCTCGTTTGCGCGACCGTCGAACTCGGCGGCGCCGAAGGCAACCCGATCGGACAGGGACTGCCCGAACTCGTCGTGTTGCCGCTGGCGTCACATCCCGCGCTGATGCCGATCTGCGATCTGCTTCTCGGCGAAGCCTTCTCCGAACGCGGTGGCCGCCAGGAAGCGCTCGACCGGTTGTTCGACTATCTCCTGATCCTGATCGTACGGCACGTCGTCGAGAGCGGCGGGGTCTCGACTGGCGTGCTGGCCGGTCTCGCCGACCCGCGCCTGGCCAGGGCGCTGACCGCCATTCACGAGGCGCCCAAGAAGTCTTGGACCCTGGACGATCTCGCCGCCATCGCCGGTATGTCCCGCACGCGCTTCGCCGAATATTTCCGGACCCGGATCGGCCGGACGCCGATCGACTATCTGACCGTCTGGCGCATGACGGTCGCGCGCCAGCTTCTGGCGCGGGGCAGGCCGGTCAAAAGCGTGGCGCTGGAGGTCGGCTACCAGAGCGCCGCCGCCTTTTCTCGCGTGTACAGCCGCGTGACCGGAGACTCGGCGCGCAATGCGAACGATGCCAGTTTGAAAGGACTGAAGCCGGGTTGGCCAAGCCGCAGCCCGGAAGAGTAGCAACCTGCGCCGGGAATTCGCGCTACGTATACGGGTGCGGTGGATTCCCTCGGCGGACCTTAGTCACTCCCACTCGATGGTGCCGGGCGGCTTCGACGTCACGTCGTAAACTACGCGATTGACGCCCTTCACCTCGTTGATGATCCGCGTCGCGGTCTGGCCGAGGAATTTCATGTCGAACGGATAGAAGTCGGCAGTCATGCCATCAGTCGACGTCACCGCTCGGAGACCAACGACGAATTCGTAAGTCCGGCCGTCGCCCATCACGCCAACAGTCTTCACCGGCAGCAGCACCGCAAACGCCTGCCAGATGGTGTCGTAGAGACCGGCACGGCGGATTTCCTCGATATAGATCGCATCGGCCTGCCGCAGGATGTCGAGCTTCTCGCGCGTGATCTCGCCGGGGCATCGGATCGCAAGGCCCGGTCCGGGAAATGGATGACGCCCGACGAACACGTCGGGCAGTCCGAGTTCGCGTCCCAGCGCGCGCACTTCGTCCTTGAACAGTTCACGCAGTGGTTCGACCAGCTTCATGTTCATGCGGGCCGGGAGACCGCCGACGTTGTGATGCGACTTGATCGTCACCGACGGGCCGCCGGTGAACGATACGCTTTCGATGACGTCGGGATAGAGCGTACCCTGCGCGAGGAAATCCGCGCCGCCGATCTTTTTCGCCTCGGCCTCGAACACGTCGATAAACAGCTTGCCGATGATCTTGCGCTTCTGCTCGGGGTCGGTGACGCCGTCAAGTTCGCCGAGAAATTGCTTCGATGCATCAACGTGAACGAGCGGAATGTTGTAGTGGTGGCGAAACAGATCGACGACCGTTTCGGCTTCGGCCAGCCGCAGCAAGCCGTGATCGACGAACACGCACGTCAACTGATCACCGATCGCTTCATGGATCAGCACCGCGGCGACTGCTGAATCCACGCCACCCGACAGGCCACAGATCACCCTGCCCTTGCCGACCTGTGCGCGGATCTTTTCGATCGCTTCCTCACGGAACGCGCGCATGGTCCAGTCGCCGGTCAGGCCCGCGACCTTGCGGACGAAATTGCGGATCAGCCTGGCGCCATCCGGGGTATGCACCACCTCGGGATGAAATTGCATCGCGTAGAATTTGCGCTTGTCGTCGGCGATCACCGAAATCGGCGAACCGGGCGCCTTGGCGACGCCGCGGAATCCTTCCGGCAGTCGCGTGACGCGATCGCCGTGGCTCATCCAGACCTCGTACTTGCCGCCCTTCTGCCAGACGCCGTCGAACAGCGCGCAGTCGTCGGTGATCTCGATTTCGGCGCGGCCGAACTCGCGGTGATGACCGGCTTCGACGACACCGCCGAGCTGTTGCGCCATGGTCTGCTCGCCGTAGCAGATGCCCAGTACGGGAATGCCGGCGGTCAGGATCAACATCGGCGCGGCCGGAGCGTTGTCGTCGAGTACGGAGGCCGGACCGCCGGACAGGATCACGGCCTTTGGCTTCATCTCCCGGAAGGCCGCTTCGGCCTTCTGGAACGGGACGATCTCGGAATAGACGCCCTCCTCGCGGACGCGGCGGGCGATCAACTGGGTGACCTGACTGCCGAAATCGACAATCAGAATCTTGTCATGCTCGGGCGCCGCGAGCGACGCCGGTTTGTTGCTGGCTGGTGATGTGGTCATGGACAGGGAATTACGCGACCCGTCGCAACCGGGCAATGGGTTTCAGTGCCACTCCGATCACCGTTCCACCATTCCGGCACGGATGGACAAAACCAGTCTGACCGACGCCGCCCCCGGCCAAACTTCATCCTCTGAATGAAGCTGAGAACCTCTCAGCCCCGCCGGAGGATGGAAACGAAAAATCCGTCGGTTCCGGTGCGCGCCGGGGTCATCAGCAGGCCTTCCGCGGTCTGGCGGGTCGCGGCGAGAAAACCGGCCGCACGGTCACCCAGCGCGGTCGCGACCTCGGCAGGCGGCACGACAGCAAATCCCGCGTGGCGGCCCAGGAAACCGGCAACCTGCCCACTATTCTCTTCGGGGAGGACCGAACATGTAATATAGGCGATCCGTCCGCCGGGTTTGACGAGAGTTGCTGCCCGATCAAGCACTTCGACCTGATCCCTGATCCGGATTTCGAGCGCGCCGGGACGCATCCGCCATTTGGCGTCCGGATTTCGGCGCCAGGTGCCGGTGCCCGTGCATGGCGCATCGATCACCACCAGATCGGCAGATTCCCGAATATCGCCCAGCGTATCGTCCGGCCCCCGCGGGCTGCGAACCTCGGCGTTATGGACCCCGGCGCGCGACAGCCGCTCATGGATCGGCGCGAGCTGGCGCTTGTCGCGGTCGGTCGCGATCAGGCGGCCCTTGCCCTGCATCATGGCGGCCAGTGCCAGCGTCTTGCCGCCCGCCCCCGCGCACATGTCGATGACTTGTTCGCCGGGCTTTGCCCCGATCAGGAGCGCGGCGAGCTGAGAGCCTTCGTCTTGGACCTCGACACCGCCCTTGATGAAAATTTCCTCGGAATGGATGCCAGGGTTACGGGCATCGGCGCCAAGATCGATCCGCAAACCGAGCGGCGACCACCGGGTTGCCCGCGCCCCGAGATGCGCCAGCGACGCCAGTGCTTTCTCCGGCGTGGCCTTCAGCGTGTTCACGCGAAGATCGAGCGGCGCGCGACTTGCCATCGCCGCAGCCTCCTCCGCGCGCGCATCGCCGAATGCCCGCGCCAGATGCGGATCGAGCCATTCGGGATAGTCACCGGCAACATGCGGCGGCGCATCAGCAACGCTTCGCGACGTGAGTGCGGTACGCTCGCTATCTGTCAGCGGCTCGGGCGCAAATCGCGAGCCGTCGCACAGCGCGGCGATCCCGTCCGCGTCGAAGCCACGCTCGAGTTTCAGCATCCCCAGCAGCCGTGCGCGCGGCGTATCGGCATCGAGTAGCCAGGCGCTCGACGCGCGACGGCGCAACACGTCGAACACCAGCCCGGCAATCGCCGCCCTGTCGCCAGAGCCGGCGAAACGATGCGCTGTTCCCCACTCCTTAAGTGCGGTTTGCGCGGGGACGCGTTGCAGCTCGATGGAGCCGAGAACCTCGATGGCTGCTGACAGCCGTGCGGCGGGAGTCATATCGGTCTTTCAGGTTGTCGGCTTCAGATCGCAAGCAATAGCCTGAGCGCGAAGTAAATCCACATGATCAGCAGCACAAGTACGCCCGCGAACCACGCCAGCGACCGCTGCCGCACGTCGTTGGATGTGACGAAAATACCGGCATGGATCAGGCGCGTCGCAACGAACACCCACGAGAGCAGCACAATGACCAGATCGGCACGCCGCAGCGGCAATGCAATGGCGATCAGGGCATAGAACAGAACCGGCAACTGGAACTGGTTGTTAAAGCTGTTGGCGATCTGGGTTGCGCGCGCCGGCCAGTTCTGGCCAAGCGCAATGTCCTTAAAGGCGATTTCACGCTCGGACAGCGCCCTGGTGCGCACGCCGGCCATCATGAACAGCAGCGCGAATGTGAGCCCTACCTGCACGAAAACCGGCAGCAAAACCATCTGAAGCGTCATGGGACATTCCTGATTTCCGCAGATGCGCCGCCTATAGCGGCGTAGCCACACTGTGACAAATGATGTTCCTCGCATTGAACCCGGATCGGTTCCTGCGCGACCAATCATTACGGCCGGATTTAAGCACCGAAAAATTTACGGCTCCCTTCGCCCATATTGCGGGATGAAGGGAGCCGGACTTCCTGCATTGACCATCAGGCCTTGTCAGGTCCAACGCGAACGAGCTGTTTGCCGAAGTTCGCGCCCTTGAGCAGGCCTATGAAGGCCTGCGGCGCGCTGTCGAGCCCCTCGGTCACGAACTCCTTGTACTTCACCTTGCCCTCGCGCACCCACTGCGACATGTCGCGAATGAAGTCGGGATAGAGCGCATCGAAATCGCGCACGATGAAGCCGCGGAAATTGAGCCGCTTGACCAAGATCGCCCGCATGATCGAATTGGCCCATGGCGGCGTCGGCGTGTCCTTGCCATAGATCGTATTGTAATCGGCGATCAGACCGCAGACCGGGATGCGCGAGAACGCATTGAGCAGCGGAAACACGGCATCGAACACCTTGCCGCCGACGTTCTCGAAATAGACGTCGATGCCGTTCGGGCAAGCCGCCTTGAGCTTCGCCGCGAGATCAGGATCGCGGTGATCGATGCACTCATCGAAACCAAGTTCGTTCCGGACGTAGTCGCACTTGTCCTTGCCGCCGGCGATGCCGACTGCCCGCGCACCCTTGACCTTCGCGATCTGCCCGACGGCGGAGCCCACAGCGCCGGACGCCGCCGCGACCACCACCGTCTCGCCGGCCTTCGGCTTGCCGATTTCAAGCAGGCCGGTATAGGCGGTCATACCGGGCATGCCGAGCACGCCCACCGCGGTGGAGATCGGCGCATTCTTCGGGTCGACTTTGCGCAGGCCCTTGCCATCGGACAGCGCGTATTGCTGCCAGCCGCCATGGGCCAGCACCACGTCGCCCTTGGCAAACCCCGGATTGTTGGAGGCCATGACCTCGCACACCGTGCCGCCTTCCATCACCCCATCGACCGGCACCGGCGCGGAATAGGATGGACCGTCGCTCATCCGGCCGCGCATGTAGGGATCGAGCGAAAGCCAGATCGTTCGCAAAAGGACCTGTCCCGGGCCCGGCGTCGGAATCGGATAGTCCTCGATGCGGAAGTTGGCGGCGGTCGGTTCACCGACCGGGCGCGATGCGAGAACGATACGTTTGGCTGATGCGGACATGCGGTTTCCTCGACTAGTTATTGACTAGCGCCATATCTAGCCGAGGCCGCGCGGCATTGCCACGCCGCGCCGGCTGCCTTACGTCACCGATGCGTCATCGGTGTTTACGGCTGTTTCAAACGCCCCCGGGGTAGTTGGGGCTTTCGCGCGTAATCGTCACGTCGTGCACGTGGCTTTCGCGCAGGCCCGCGCCGGTGATGCGCACGAATTCCGCCCTGTCGTGGAAATCCTGCAGCGTCCGGGCTCCGACGTAGCCCATTGCCGCGCGCAGACCACCCGCGAGCTGGTGCAGCACATTGGCGACCGGCCCCTTGTAGGCGACCTGGCCTTCGATGCCTTCCGGCACCAGCTTGAGCGTGTCCTTGATGTCCTGCTGGAAATAGCGATCGGCCGAGCCGCGCGCCATCGCGCCAACCGATCCCATGCCGCGATAGGCCTTGTAGGAGCGGCCCTGCCACAGGAACACTTCGCCTGGCGTCTCATCCGTGCCCGCAAGCAGCGAGCCGACCATCACAACATCAGCACCGGCGGCCAGCGCCTTGGCAAGATCGCCCGAGTATTTGATGCCGCCGTCGGCAATAACCGGAATGTTTGCCTTCTTCGCAGCCTCGACGGCATCCATGATCGCGGTGAGTTGCGGCACGCCAACGCCCGCCACAATACGCGTGGTGCAGATCGAGCCGGGGCCGATGCCGACCTTGATTGCGTCCGCCCCGGAATCAATCAGCGCCTGCGCACCGTCCGTGGTTGCCACGTTGCCGGCGACGACCTGCACGGCGTTGGACAGCTTCTTGATGCGATTGACCGCTTCCAGCACGCGCTGCGAATGACCATGCGCGGTATCGACGACGACAACGTCGACGCCGGCATCGATGAGCTTTTCAGTCCGCTCGAAACCACCCTCACCGACCGTCGTTGCGGCTGCAACGCGCAGACGACCCTGCTCGTCCTTGGAGGCCAGCGGATAGGTCACCGCCTTCTCCATGTCCTTGACCGTGATCAGGCCGACGCAGCGATACTGGTCATCCACCACAAGCAGTTTCTCGATGCGGTTCTGGTGCAGCAGCTTCTTGGCTTCAGCCTGGCTGACGCCCTCACGAACCGTAATGAGGTTCTGGTGGGTCATCAGTTCCGAAACCTTCTGCTCCGGATCCGTCGCAAAGCGCACATCGCGGTTGGTCAGGATGCCGACGAGCTTGCCCGGTACGCCGCGACCACCGCCGGTCACCACCGGAATGCCGGAAAAGCCGTGATCCTTCATCAGCGTCAGCGCATCGACCAGCTTGGCCTCCGGCGAAATCGTGAGCGGATTCACCACCATGCCGGATTCGAACTTCTTGACCTGCCGGACCTGGGCGGCCTGGCCATCCACGTCGAAATTGCGGTGAATGACGCCGATTCCGCCGGACTGGGCCATGGCGATGGCCATTCGCGCCTCGGTGACCGTATCCATGGCGGACGCCATGATCGGGATATTGAGCGGGACCGCGCGGGTCAGATGGGTTCTAACGTCAGCTTCTGATGGTAGAATGTCCGACAGGCCGGGCTTCAAAAGCACGTCGTCGAACGTGAACGCTTCGCGAATGCCTTGACCCGACTGCCTTGCCATTGCCAACTCCGTTCTGCAGCCTGTGCTGCACATCATGATGTCCGGATAAGCGGATTCCGGCGATGCGAACCGCATCGCCTCCGAATCGACGCCCATCGGGAGGGTTGGCGCTGGTCGATAGCACGCCGATCCGCGATTTCAAAGGGTTTCCAACAGGTTTCGCGCCGTTTTGCGCATGGGACATCTGCATCCGTGCCTCTGGCAAAACGGGCCATACAGGCAGATGCCTTGCCAGCGAATTTTACCGTCAGATACAGACCCGCCCGGCGGTGCGGGTATACTGATAAACGTTCTACTCCGAACCCATCGAGGACCAATCCGCCTCCAATGCAGAAGGAACGCCTGATACCGCTGATCGTGGCCTGCGCGCTGTTCATGGAAAACATGGACTCGACGGTGATCGCGACATCCCTCCCGGCCATCGCCGCGGACATCGGCACAAGCCCCCTGACGCTCAAGCTCGCGATCACGTCCTACTTGCTGTCGCTCGCGGTGTTCATCCCGGCCAGCGGGTGGACCGCCGACCGCTTCGGTCCCCGCAACGTATTCAGTATCGCGATCGCAGTGTTCATGGTCGGCTCGATAGGCTGTGCGATCTCGACATCGATTACCGATTTCGTGCTCGCCCGCATCCTGCAGGGTATCGGTGGCGCGATGATGACACCGGTGGGTCGTCTGGTGCTGCTGCGATCGATCGACAAAAGCGCTCTGGTCAATGCGATGACCTGGGTGACTGTACCGGCGTTGATCGGCCCGGTCGTCGGGCCGCCGCTGGGCGGCTTCATCACCACCTATTTCTCGTGGCACTGGATCTTCCTGATCAATATTCCGATCGGCCTGCTCGGCATCTTCATGGCGCAGCGCTACATCGACCCGATCAAAAGCGATACCCATGAGCGGTTCGACCTCTATGGCCTGATGCTCGCCGGCCTTGGTGTGGCTGGCCTCGCCTTCGGCCTGTCCGTGGCTGGCCTGAATCTCCTGCCCTGGCCGATCGTGGTGGCCTTGATCGCCGGTGGCGCTGTCGCGACGTTCCTCTATCTCCAGCATGCCAAGCGCACGCCTTCGCCGGTACTTGATTTCACCCTGCTCCGCCACCCGACCCTTCGCGCAAGCCTGACCGGAGGCTTCCTGTTCCGCATGGGCGTCGGCGCCATTCCGTTTCTGCTTCCGCTGCTGATGCAGGTCGGCTTTGGCCTGTCGCCGTTCAAGTCGGGATTGGTGACCTTCGCGTCCGCGGTGGGAGCGATGGGCATGAAGACGCTCGCAGCGCGGATCATACGCACGTTCGGATTCCGCAATGTCATGGTGGTCAACGCGGTTGTCAGCGCATTTTTCATGGGCGCATGCGCCCTGTTCACGCCGGCGACGCCGCTGCTGCTGATCATGATCATTCTGGTGGTGGGCGGTTTCTTCCGCTCGCTGCAGTTCACGGCGATCAATACTCTCGCCTATGCCGAGGTCGAGCCGGCGGAAATGAGCCGCGCGACAACGCTCGTCAGCGTGAACCAGCAGCTTGCGATTTCGGCCGGCGTAGCCGCCGGCGCATTTACGGTCGAGGCTGCCCTCGCGATCCGTGGATCGGCCGAACTCAGCGCCGTGGATTTCTGGCCGGGGTTCGTGATGATCGGCATCGTTTCGGCAGTGGCCGCCTATCCGTTCTGGCGCCTGCCGGACGACGCCGGACATCAGGTGTCAGGCCAGAAGATCGTTCCATTGCAGGGACCGAAAGCGCCGGAAACCGCAGCCAGCGAAAGCACGGCCGAGGCGCGCGACGAGAAGCTGTTCTGACCAGCGTATCAGGCCTGCGCTCCGCCGCGGAACCCGATCGCCAGCACATAACGTTCCGATGAATCCTGACGGCTCGCCGCGGGCTTGACGTGCTTGACGATCGCGAAGTCGCGCTTGAGCTGCGCGACCAGATCGGTGTCAGCGCCGCTTTGAAATACTTTGGCGAGAAACGTTCCGCCGGGATTGAGCACTTCGGAAGCAAACGCAGCGGCGTTCTCCACCAGTCCGATGATGCGCAATTGGTCGGTCTTCCGATGCCCTGTGGTGTTCGCGGCCATATCGGACATTACCACGTCGGCGCCGCCGCCCAGCATGGCGCGCAGCTTGTCCGGCGCGTCGTCGGCCAGAAAATCCAGTTGTGCAAACTCTACCCCGGGAATCTCGCCCATCTCGAGCAGATCGATCGCGACCACCTTGCCCCTGCCGTTGGCCGAGCCGACCCGCTTGGCAGCGATCTGGCTCCAGCCGCCAGGAGCAGCTCCAAGATCGACCACCGATTGCCCCGGCTTCAGAAAGCGGTGCTTGTCATCGATCTCCTGCAGCTTGTAAGCCGCCCGCGAACGGAAACCGTCGCGCTTGGCCTGCGCGACATAGGGATCGTTGAGCTGGCGTTCGAGCCACAATTTCGATGAAAGCTTGCGCTTGCCGCCGGTCTTGACGGTGACATGCAATCGCCCGGTCTTGTCCTTGGCCATCAAGCCTGCCTGTTATCCAAACGCCATCCGCACGGAGGTTCGTGCAGCGTTCATCTCTACAGGATTATGGAGCGGCGTAAACTTAAGAGGCTTTGATAAAGCCGTCCGCACGCATCATTTCGACCAGCATACCCTCGCGCAGACCGCGATCGGCGACCCGCAAACGCGGCATGGGGAAGGCATTGCGGATCGCATCGAGAATGGCGCAGCCCGCGAGCACAAGGTCCGCTCGTTCGGTACCGATGCAGCCATTACCGACCCGCTCCTGATAGCTCATCGCCTGCAATCGCGCGATGGCCCGCGAGACGTCGGCGCAGTCCATCCAGATGCCATCGACCCGGCGCCGGTCATATCGTGACAAACCGAGGTGAACACCCGCTACTGTCGTGACCGTGCCGGATGTTCCGAGAAGGTGCATCCCCTCGAGGTTGCGGCCATGCTGGGAGGCGAACGGCGCGAGATGTTTCGCCACTTCGTCCACCATCGCCACGTAGGATTTCTCGGTGACTTCGATGCCGCCGAAATGTTCCGCCAGTGTCACCACCCCAAGCGGCAAGGATATCCACGGTCCCTTGACCGGCGCTGCATCGGGCCTGCCTTGCGGACGCTCAATCCTGACCACCTCGGTCGACCCGCCGCCGATATCGAACAGAATGGCGCCCTTGGCTTTTGCATCGAGCAATGGCGAACATCCGATCGCCGCCAGCGACGATTCCGTTTCCCGATCGACGATCTCGAGGTCGATGCCGGTTTCCTCTGCCACGCGCCCAAGGAAAGCATCCGCGTTGTCTGCCGCACGGCACGCTTCGGTAGCAATCGTGCGCAGGCGCAACGCGCCTTTGGTTTGAATTTTCTCGCTGCAGATACTGAGCGCGCCGATCGCTCGATCGATTGCGGCTTGCCCTATGCGTCCCGTGCTGGCGATCCCCTCGCCCAGCCGAATAATCCGCGAAAACGAATCGATGACGCGGAAGCTGTCGTCAGCGGGGCGCGCGATCAGCAGACGACAATTGTTAGTGCCAAGATCGATAGCGGCGTAGGCCGGCGAAACAGCAGGCGTACGTCTGCGACCGGTTGGAGCCTCCGGTTCAAGCAGACCAACGCGCGTCTCCCCGCCCGCACGTGATCGCAGTTCCTCCGCCATTTGAATCCATATCCGCGCCCGCCCCCGCAGGCACCGTCTCATGACCACTTTTCGGTCAAAGTCTAACAGCGCACAGAGACCCGGTGCAACCCGACGATCGCCTACAAAAAGAGCTTGCCGCGAGCGACTCGCGCACGTGCAGACGCAACATCTTCAATCGCTCATTGTCGTTCTGAAATACCTGCACTATCTCATTGTCCGAGGAACCTTGTTATTCTCCTCTGACTCCTCCCCTCGGCGAAACCTGATTTCACTGGACATTCACAATGCAAGATCATCTGGTCCGGCGCTCGCAAGAGAACGATATCGCACTGCAAAAATTTGGCGTCGGGCAACCGATCCGCCGCAAGGAGGATGACACGCTGGTTCGCGGAAAGGGCCGCTACACCGATGATATTAGCGCGCCGGATCAGGCTTATGCCGTCATCGTCAGAAGCACGCATGCCCATGGCAAGATTCGCGCAATCAATACCGGCGATGCGCGCAAATTGCCCGGCGTACTCGGTGTGTGGACCGCTGCCGATCTTGCGTCCGCCAACTACACTCCGTTCACGACCGGCGTTCCGCTCAAGAGCCGCGATGGAACACCTGTTTGTCAGACAGACCGCCTGCCGCTTGCTGCCGACAAGGTTCGCTTCGTTGGCGACCCCGTGGCCTTTGTGGTTGCGACAACGCTGGCGCAGGCGCGCGATGCCGCCGAGGCTGTCGAAGTCGACATCGAGCCGCTGCCTGCCGTAACCAGCGCGGCAGAGGCCACCCTGCCCGGCGCCCCCCAGCTTTACGATCACATTCAGAACAACGTCGCACTCGATTTCCATTCCGGCGACACCGCGGCCATGAATGCCGCATTTGCCAAGGCCGCACATGTTGCGCGTCTCGACATCACCAATACCCGCCTCGCTGTCGTGCCGATGGAGCCGCGCGCCGCGCTTGCGTCTTTCGACAAGAAGACGGGGCGCTACGTCATTGACGTTCCCACCCAGGGCGTTGCCGGCAACCGGCTGGCGCTGGCCAAAACGCTCAACGTACCTAAAGAACAAGTTCACCTGCGGACACACAATGTCGGCGGCTCGTTCGGCATGAAGAATGCGAGCTATCCGGAGTACATCTGTATCCTGCATGCCGCGAAGCAGCTCGGCCGCCCCGTGAAATGGACCGACGAGCGATCCACCAGCTTTCTGTCCGATAGCCACGGCCGCGCACAGACGGTTCACGCTGAACTCGCGCTTGCCGCAGACGGCACCTTCCTTGGCGTCCGGGTATCGGGCTATGGCAATCTCGGTGCGTATATCACTGGCGTCGCGCCGGTGCCGTTGTCGCTTAACGTTGCGAAGAATATCGCGAGCGTCTATCGCACGCCGCTGATCGAGGTCGATATCAAGTGCGTCGTAACCAATACGACGCTAATGGGCGCCTATCGCGGCGCTGGTCGTCCTGAAGCCAACTACTTCATGGAACGGCTGATCGACACAGCCGCCGATGAAATGGGCATCGATCGTTTGACGCTGCGCAAGCGCAATTTCGTCAAGCCATCACAAATTCCCTATGCCGCCGCCAACGGCCTGACCTATGACAGCGGCGATTTCCAGAACGTTTTCGCCAAAGCGCTGCAACTCTCCGATCATGCCAATTTCCCGAAGCGGAAGAAAGAAAGCCGCAAACACGGCAAACTGCGCGGCATCGCCGTCGGCTCCTATCTCGAAATCACCGCGCCCCCCAGCGTCGAACTCGGAAAAATCCAGTTTGAACCCGACGGCACGGTCAAGCTGATCACCGGAACGCTCGATTATGGCCAGGGTCATGCCACGCCGTTCGCACAGGTGCTGGCCTCACGCCTGGGTGTGCCCTTCGATGCAATCAAACTGGAGCAAGGCGACAGCGACACCGTTCACACTGGCAACGGCACCGGCGGTTCGCGTTCGATTACCGCAAGCGGCACCGCGATCGTCGAAGCCTCGGACATTGTCATCGAGAAAGGCAAGAAAGCAGCGGCCCACTTCCTTGAGGCATCCGAAGCCGACATCGAATTCGCAGGCGGGCGTTTCTCGATAGCCGGAACAGACCGCGATATCGGAATCATGGAACTGGCCGCGAAAGTGCGCGACGGCAAAATGCCCGACGGAACGCCGGACTCGCTCGACGTAGATCATACGTCCAGTGTCATCGCCTCAACTTTCCCGAACGGCTGTCACGTGGCGGAAGTCGAAATTGATCCCGACACCGGCGTGATCCGCATCGTACGCTACACCGGCGTCAATGATTTCGGGACCGTGGTCAACCCGATGATCGTCGCAGGCCAGCTTCATGGCGGCATCGCGCAAGGCATCGGCCAGGCCTTGATGGAAGAAGTCACCTATGATGATAACGGCCAGCCGATCACCGGCTCGTTCATGGACTATGCCATGCCGCGCGCGGAGGACATCCCGTCGATGACGTTGGGAGACCACCCCTCGCCTGCAACGTCGAATCCTCTTGGCACGAAAGGCTGCGGCGAAGCCGGCTGCGCGGGAAGCCTCGCCACGCTGGTCAATGCCGTCGTCGATGCGCTGTCGGACTTTGGCGTCACGCACATCGACATGCCGCTGACGCCGGAAAAGGTGTGGCGCGCAATCGCGAATGGCCGCAAGGAAAACGCCGCCTGATCGTTTGAAGGCCTTCTCAACTGAAAATGGCCGGGTTACTTCCGGCCATTTTCCTCATATCGAATCTGAACGT
Source organism: Afipia sp. (assembly GCA_051954725.1). GTDB lineage: Bacteria > Pseudomonadota > Alphaproteobacteria > Rhizobiales > Xanthobacteraceae > Afipia. The sequence goes on from JBQCHK010000040.1 coordinate 112,960, forward strand.
GATCTTTATGCCGCCATTGATTCACGCGGCTGATAGATCGCCGTGTGCTGGCAATGCGCGACGGGGGTTGTGCCACTGGCGACGATCACCCCATCGAGTTCGACAAACAGATGGCCCTTGCGCTCGTAGTTTCCGGTCACCTTGGCCCGTGCAGTCAACACATCGCCGACCTTTGATGCGGCAAGGTGCTGAATCGTGCTGCCTACATGAATCCAAGGCCCGAGGATCGCATTCTCCATCAGAGCCCAGTTCATGGTTCGTAGCAGCATGCCGGGATGCATCAGGCTGTCACGTGCATAGATCGTGTCGGTCTCCCGAACGTCTTCGAGATACTGGGCTGCGGCGTCAGCCGTCTGGGTATAGGCCGGGATACCAAGCCATTTTCCGATCGCGTAGGAACGGCTGTCGACCGGGTCGCGCTTAGCAACCGGAGCCACATCCGGGAAATCGCTCAGGTTCACCTGCGGCGGGGCAGAATTCAACGACGCACGGCCAGTGGCGCACAGCTCGCCGCGGCTCGTCACCTTGATCAGAATTCCTTCGCCGTCGTCCTCGGCCGTGACCTCCGCCATCTCGCCGTCATAGACCGGCTTCATGAACCGGCCATCCATCAGGCCACGCTCCAAAAACGCCCGACCCCACTTCGCGACCGGCATATGGCTCATATAGGCGAACACATCGACGCCCGGCACGAGGCCACCCGTGAACCCGAAACGGCGCGCCACGGTGTCGTCATGCATCTTGTTTTCGGACTGTTTGGCGAGATTGTAGGCCGAAAGCCGATGGGGCGGGTATGAAACCATGCTTTTCCTCATTTTTGCTGTTTGTTCGCGCGAATGGTACGCAAACACACCGATCTGGCAAGGTGCCCAGGGCAAGGGTGCCTCGCCATTTTGCACACACTGGGCTATCCCCAGCGCGCCACGCAAAAACGAATCGATCAGAGCCCGACCTTCCGATGCGAATTTACGTCGATGCCGATGCCTGTCCGGTCAAGGAGGAGATTTACCGGGTCGCGGCTCGCCACCGGTGGCCGGTCAGCGTGGTCGCGGGTGGTTTCATCCGCGTCCCGAACGATTCATCGATCGAGCGGATCGCTGCAGGCTCCGGAATGGACGCCGCCGACGACTGGATCGCGGAGCGCGCAGGCAAAGGTGACATCGTCGTCACAGCCGATGTTCCGCTGGCAGACCGGTGCGTGAAAGCCGGCGCTGAGGTGATTGCTCCGAATGGAAAGCCGTTCAGCGAGGATTCCATCGGTATGGCGCTCGCAGTCCGCAACCTGATGACCGACCTGCGATCGAGCGGCGAAGTCACCGGTGGGCCGCGCGGATTCTCGCCTCGCGATCGCTCGACCTTTTTGTCGGCACTCGATCAGGCCATTCGCCGCATCCAGCGTACTCAAGCAAAGACATCCTAAATTCATGGCGCCACCGCTCATCCAGCTCAAGGACATCGCACTGACATTCGGCGGAACACCGCTTCTGACCGGCGTCGAGCTTTCGGTTTCCGCCGGGGATCGCGTCTGCCTCATTGGCCGCAATGGCTCGGGGAAATCCACGCTACTCAAAATCGTTGCCGGACTGATCGAAGCTGACTCCGGCACCCGGTTTGTCCAGCCCGGCGCCACTGTCCGCTACCTGCCGCAGGAGCCTGACTTCGGTGATTTGAAGACGACGCTCGCTTATGTGCAGGCGGGCCTCAGCCCGGGCGACGACTCTTATCAGGCGAGCTACCTTCTCGAACAGCTCGGGCTGACTGGTGAGGAAAACCCCGCGAATCTTTCCGGCGGAGAAGCACGGCGGGCGGCACTGGCGCGTGTTCTTGCGCCCTCGCCCGACATCCTGTTGCTGGACGAGCCGACCAACCACCTCGATCTGACCACCATCGAATGGCTCGAAAGCGAACTGGCAAGCCGCCGGAGCGCGCTTGTCACGATCAGCCATGACCGCCGCTTTCTTTCCAACCTTTCGCGCGCGACTGTGTGGCTTGATCGCGGGCAAACCCGCCGCATCGAGAAGGGTTTCTCTGCGTTCGAGGAATGGCGTGACGAGGTGCTCGCCGAGGAAGAGCGCGAGCAGCATAAACTCGACCGCAAGATTGTCGCTGAAGAGCATTGGCTGCGTTACGGCGTATCCGGCCGGCGCAAGCGCAACGTCAAGCGGCTCGGCAACCTGTTCGCCCTGCGTCAGCAACGGCGCGACTATCGCGGTACGACCGGCAAGGCCACCTTGGCAGCGGCCGAGGCGGAAAACTCGGGTAAACTTGTAATCGAGGCCCGGCATATCTCGAAATCATTCGATGAACGCAAAATCGTCGATGATTTCTCGACACGCATTGCACGCGGTGATCGTGTCGGCATCGTCGGCCCCAATGGCGCCGGCAAAACCACGCTCATCAACATCCTGACTGGTGCCGGCGAACCGGACGGAGGGACGATCCGGCTCGGGGCCAACATCGAAATGGCGACGCTCGACCAGCACCGCGAAAGTCTCGATCCGAAGTCGACGCTGGCGAATGCCCTGACTGGCGGGCGCGGCGATACGGTGATGGTCGGCGACAAGCCGAAACACGTCGTCAGCTACATGAAGGACTTCCTGTTCACTCAGGAGCAGGCGCGCACGCCGCTGGAGGCGCTGTCCGGCGGCGAGCGGGGCCGATTGATGCTGGCGCGGGCACTGGCGAAGCCTTCCAACCTTCTCGTTCTCGATGAGCCGACCAACGACCTCGACCTTGAAACGCTCGATGTGCTGGAGGAATTGCTTGGCGATTACGACGGCACCGTCATCCTGATCAGCCACGACCGCGACTTCCTCGACCGAGTCGTGACGTCGGTTATTGTCCCGGAAGGCAGCGGCCGGTGGGTGGAGTATGCCGGCGGCTACAGCGACATGCTGGCGCAGCGCGGCAGCGACCTTCAGCAAAAAGCAGTGAAAGCGGCATCGTCGAACGATGCCAAACAGGCAAAGGTTGTATCCCCTCCTCCGTCGGCAAAGCGACGGTTGAGCTTCAACGAAAAGCACGCGCTGGAGACCTTGCCCAAAACGATGGCAAAGTTGCAGCAGAATATCGCGACTCTTCAGAAGCAACTCGACGATCCGACGCTGTTCATGCGAGATCGGAGATCGTTCGACACGGCAACCTCAGCCATCGCGAAGGCTCAGGCCGAACTCGACGCTGCTGAGGAAAAGTGGCTCGCGCTCGAGATCCTGCGGGAAGAGATCGAGAGCGGGGCGTAACGTCACCTGCCGGAAAACTCCTGCAACTCGCGGACCAGCGCATCACGGAATGTTTTAATCGGCCGGGCCAGTCGGCCAGCGGGCGGACGGTGCACCACCCAGGCTCGTACCGCCGGATTGAAGTCTTCCGTCCGCACCACCTTGAGTTTGCTGCGCAATGGACTTCGCTTCAGCGCAACGGGCGTGATGAGGCCTATTCCCACTCCACGCGCGACCAGAGACAGGCGGAGATCGGAATCCAGCGCTTCTACCGCGACCTGAAATGGCAAATGCGCGGCATCGAAATGCCGCTTCAACGCCCCCCGGAAACCGCAACCGTCCTGATTCATCACCCACGAAAGCCGCGAAATATCCTCGAGCGTAACAGAGCGCGGCATCTTCATATCGCGCGCCACCACGAACAGTACGGGCTGCGAACCGAGATCGTCGCACAGGAGATCGTCCGGCGGCGCCACACCATCAGGCAGGCAAACAGCCGCCGCATCAAGCTGGTTTCGGCTCACTCGCTCACCCTGCTCCGGCGACCATCCCGAGACGACACGCACCGCCAGTTGCGGAAACTCGGCACGCAGCGTGTCGAGCGGCCCGCTAAGCCCTGCCTCGGAAAGGTAAGGTGTGATGCCAAGCCGGAACTCACCGCGCACCAACCCATCCACAGCAACACCTGTCTTCAAATCCTCCAGTGTCCGCAATACGCGGCGGCCATGTTCGTAAGCCTCACGCCCTGCAGCCGTCGGCCTCAATGGCTTGGATTGCCGATCGAGCAACTTCGTCCCCAGCAGTTCTTCGAGATTCTGAATCCGCCGTGTGACGCCTGGCTGCGTCAGATTGAGCCGGGCCGACGCGGCCACGATCGATCCCGTCTCCACGACAGCGACGAACGCGACGAGGTCATTTGTATTCATAACAAATCCGCATATTAATCATCATGATAATTGAATTGTATCATACATCGCCGATTGCTTAAAGGGCTCCCTCGCCAACGAGAGGTCCCCATGGCCATGTTGCAAACCACGGCAGTTGCCGGTGCCGACCAAACTGTTCCACGCGCTATCGTCCGCCTCGGCGCAATCGCCACCGGCGTCGTCGTCGTCAACTTGTTCGCGTCGCAAGTGCTGGCCGGTCTGATGGCGCGATCGCTTGGCATGACCGGCGTCGAAATCGGTATGGTCAGCACACTCACGCTGCTCGGCTACGCGCTCGGACTGTTCATGCTGGTTCCGCTTGCGGACGTTTTCGAGAACAAGCGGCTGATCGTAGGAACGCTTCTCTGCAACATAGCTGCTGCCCTATGTACCGCGCTGGTCCCGACGTCGGCGTTGTTGCTTGTCAGCGCGCTTCTTCTGGGCGCGTCGTGTTCGGCAATCCAGATGCTGGTGCCGCTCGTTGCATCAATGGCTCCTCCGCATCAACGTGGCCGGGTGATCGGCGATGTAATGGGCGGGCTAATGGTCGGCATCCTGCTCTCGCGCCCCGCCGCAAGCGTCATCGCAGATATCTGGGGCTGGCGCGGCTTCTACGTCTTGTCGGCAACAGCCGTCCTGGTCCTTGCCGGTGCTCTCGTCCGCCATCTGCCCACCTTCCGGCCCAAGGCCCGGATGAGCTATGTGCAGCTTCTGGCATCGTTCTGGACGTTATGGCGCAGCGAAGCGGTGTTACGCGTCCGATCGTTGACCGCAGCTTTGGTGATGGCGTCGTTCTCCGCGTTCTGGGCGGCCGTCTCCTTACGGCTATCCGCCCCGCCATTCAATCTCACGCCCAGCGGGATTGCGATCTTTGCGCTGATAGGCGCGGTGGGCGCGGCGGCGACACCGATAGCGGGAAGATTGGGCGACCGAGGCCGCGCGCGCATCACGCTTTGCGTGTCGCACATCGTGATCATTATATCGGCTGTTCTCTCCGCGTGGGCTGACTCGGCCGGGTCGCAGTTGTGGGCTTTCGGCGCACTTGGCCTCGGCGGAATCCTGCTCGATCTTGGCGTCACCGGCGATCAGACACTGGGGCGACGGGCAGTTAATCTGCTGCAACCAGAAGCAAGAGGCCGGATCAATGGATTGTTCGTCTGTCTCTTCTTCATTGGAGGCGCGGTCGGCGCTGCCGTTGCCAGTGTTGCCTGGGCTCACGGCGGCTGGATGTGGGTATGCGGCGCGGTCGGATCGTTCGCATTACTGGCGTTGATTACCGATGTTGCGACCCAAACAGGCACATCATGATGCACGGACATCGCGGTCATGCGCATAAAAAAATTGCCCGCGTCACGACATGACGCGGGCGATGCGTTCGAGCGCTTTGAGTTGGCTTACTTCGTCAGCGGACAACCGCTCTCAGCCGCCGTGAAAAACGCCTTGTCGCCGGGAACCACGGCGATCTGCTTGTAATAATCCCAATCGCGCTTGCTTTCCGACGGCTTCTTGACCTCGAACAGGTACAGGTCGTGAACCATGCGGCCATTGGCAAGCACCTTGCCCTTGGCGAAAGCATCATCCACCGGCAGTTCCTTCAGCTTCTTGGCCACCGCGTCGGAGTCCTTTGTTCCCGCAGCCTTGACCGCCTTCAGATAAGACAGCGTGGCCGAGTAAGTGCCGGCCTGGATCATGTTCGGCATACGGCCCGTGCGCTTGAAGAAACGCTCGGAGAACGCGCGGGACTTGTCGTCGTGATCCCAGTAGAAGCCCTCGGTCAGGACCAGACCCTGCGCCGCCTTCAAACCGAGGCCATGAACTTCGGCGAGGGTCAGCAGCAGGCCGGCCATTTTCTGGCCTCCCGCAACAATGCCGAATTCGGACGCCTGCTTGATCGCGTTGATGGTATCGAGGCCAGCATTGGCCAGCCCCACGACCTTCGCCTTCGAGCTCTGGGCCTGCAGCAGGAACGACGAAAAGTCAGACGTGTTCAGCGGGTGACGAACGGAGCCGAGCACCTTGCCGCCCTTGGACTTGACGATATCGCTGGTGTCCTTTTCGAGCGAATAGCCGAACGCGTAATCCGCCGTCAGGAAGAACCAGGTATCGCCGCCGTTCTCGGTAAGAGCACCACCGGTACCGACTCCAAGTGCATGCGTATCGAATGCCCAATGAAATCCGTACGGCGTGCAAGCATCACCGGTAATGCGCGAGGATGCCGCGCCGACCACGATGTCGATTTTCTTCTGTTGCTTGGCGAGATCCTGTACCGCGAGCGCAACGGACGATGTCGTCAGTTCGGTAATCATGTCGACGCCTTCGACATCGAACCAACGACGAGCGATGCTCACCGCAAGATCAGGCTTGTTCTGGTGATCCGCATCGACTAGTTCGATCTTATGGCCGAGAACCTCACCCCCGAAATCCTCGATCGCCATCCTGGCGGCTTCCACCGAACTCTTTCCGCCGTAGTCCGCATACACACCGGACTGGTCATTCAGAATGCCGATCTTGACGCCATCGGCCGCGGAAGCCGGAGCAGTGAAGCTCAAGCCGCACAACACCGCCGCAGCGGCGGTCGATAGAAACTGGTATCTCATTCGTCGTCTCCCAGGTTGCACTTACGGCGCGAATTTGACTCGCCACCATCTGTCGAATTGGAGGATTTCAATTTTAGAGCCGGCCACTGCTTTTGATATTGTCCAAAGTACTAACCACCGAGAAAGTCCAGAATTCCCTGCCCGGCCGCCGCGCCGGTCGCGAAAGACGCCTGCAGCAGATACCCGCCAGTGGAAGCTTCCCAGTCGAGCATTTCACCGGCGACGAAAATACCTGGGCGCTTGCGCAACATGAAGCGATCGTCAATCTCATCCCACGCTACTCCCCCCGCAGTCGAGATCGCTTTTTCGATCGGTGCGGTGCCCGTGAGATGAAGCGGAACAGCCTTGAGCAACCGAGCCAGCTTCTCAGGCGAAAGTGACGACGGATTGACGTTCGACCGTGCGGCAACCTCATGAACAAGACCGATCCCGACCGGCGACAGTCCCGCGGCTTTGCGCAGGAATGTCGAAAGCGATTGTTTCCCTCGCGATCCTGAAACACGGGCTACAAGCTGCTGCTCAGTCACGTCCGGGCGCAAATCGACGTACAGGACGGCACGGCCTTCATCCGCGATTTGGTCCCGCAACGGACCTGACAAAGCATAGATGCCGCCTCCTTCAAGACCGCCGCGCGTTACCATTGCTTCGCCGCGCACCGTCTGCGCGCCGAAAGTCAGCGCAACGCCCTTAAGCGGTGTCCCTTCGAAACGATCGCGGAAAACACCTGACCAATCGACCGTGAATCCGCTATTGGCGGCGCGCAGCGGCGAGACAGCGATCCCCTGCCCGGCGAGAATATCGACCCAGCCCCCATCCGATCCGAGGCGTGGCCAGCTTGCGCCGCCCAGCGCGAGCAACGTGGCATCGGCGCGAACCTCGTGTGACCCTTCCGGCGTCTCGAATGAGAGGCCGCGACCCGTCCATCCTTTCCAGCGGTGCCGCAACATCAACGTAACGCCCGCTTCGTCGAGCCGTCGCAACCATGCACGCAACAGGGGCGAGGCTTTGAAAGCCTTCGGAAATACGCGACCGCTCGAGCCGACGAATGTGGGCTGACCCAAATTCTCGGCCCACGTGCGCAAGGCACCTGGAGAAAAACTTTCCACTGCCCCACGAAGACGTAAGGCGGCCGGTCCGTATCGCGACAGAAAATCTTCGATTGGCTCGCTATGGGTCAGATTGAGTCCACCGCGCCCCGCCATCAGAAGCTTGCGACCAGCCGACGGCATCCGATCATAAACCGTGACTCGCCGCCCGCCCCTCGCGATTACTTCCGCCGCCATCAAGCCGGCCGGCCCCGCGCCGACCACCGCTACCGTGCTGAGCGAAAGGTCTTTCACGGCAACCGCCCGAAAACCGAGCCGCGTCGCCGGTCAGCCACCCATCGGCGGCAACTTGATGCCCTTCGCCTTGGCTGCCTGTTCGACATACTTGTAGGTCTGGAAGAACGCGCCGCCGAGATCCCGCGCTTTGCTCATATCACTGATCTCCTTGAAGTGCGAAGCAATGCCGTCGGGCGTCCATTCGGTCTCCGGAAGATTCATGCCCTCGGTTTCGACGATCTTCAGCACCGCGAACGATCCCGCTCCGGCTCCCATGATGGTGCGCGTGGGCGCATCCTCGCTGAGCAGGTAAAGCACCGCCGGCGTGATGGCTTCTGGCTTCATCAGCGCCAGAACGTCCGGCGGAATCAAACCTTCGGTCATGCGGGTTGCGGCCGTGGGCGAGATTGTGTTGACGCGAATGTTGTTCTTGCGGCCTTCTTCAGCCAGCACATTCATCAACCCGACGATGCCCGCTTTTGCCGCTCCATAGTTGGCCTGGCCAAAGTTCCCGAACATGCCGGACGATGATGTGGTGACGACGATCCGGCCGTAGTTACGCTCCCTCATGCCGTCCCATACGGCACGGCAGCAATTGAAGGTGCCGGTGAGATGGACTGCGATGACCTTGGCGAAATCGGCCGGCTCCATCTTGGCAAACGACTTGTCGCGCAGAATGCCCGCATTGGCGACCATCAGATCCACGCTGCCCCACTTGGACTGCGCTTTCGCCACCATTTCGCTGACCTGCTCGAAGTCGGACACGTCCGCCCCGTCGACGATCGCTTCGCCGCCGGCCTTGCGGATTTCCTCGGCGACGACTTCGGCGGGATGGGTCGAGCCGCCGCTGCCATCGCGCGCCGCACCCATGTCATTAACGACAACCCGCGCGCCATATCTGGCAAGCCCCAGCGCATGAGCGCGCCCAAGGCCGGCGCCTGCTCCGGTGACGATAGCGACGCGGCCGTCGAACCTGATGGTCATGATGATCGCTCCTTCAACTTAAGCGAAAAAATGCAAGCCGAGCCAGTCGGCGACCAGCGCCGGCTTGGTCTCGCCTTCGATTTCAAGCGTGGTGTTCGTGCGCGACAGCAGTTCGTTGGGTGCGCGTTGTGTCGCCTCGCTCAATACAAAACGCGCGCGTACGCGTTTGCCGGCGCGAACCGGTGTGAGAAAACGCACTTTGTCGAAACCGTAGTTGATCGACATCACCGAGCCCTCGAGCGCCGGCATCGCTTCATAGGCCATGCCGGAGAGAATCGATAGCGACAGGAAGCCATGAGCGATGGTGCCGCCAAACGGCGTCTCGCGCCGGGCCCGTTCGGGATCGACGTGAATGAACTGATGGTCGTTCGTCGCTTCCGCGAAAGTATCGATCTGTTTCTGGTCCACGGTGTGCCATGACGACACGCCGAGTTCCTGCCCCACCAGTTTCGCGTAGTCTTCCCGACTTACAGTCCTTGCCATCCTGCCCCCGTGGCGTCGATATGCGATCAACGATCGCTTTTCAGTTCCGGCAGGTCTTCTTCACGAAATTCGATGCCGCGTAAAGAGTTGTTGCGATCGTCATCCAGTTCGAGGCGACGCAACTGTACACGCCGAATCTTCCCGGAGATGGTCTTGGGAAGTTCCGTGACCAGCTCGATACGGCGAATCCGCTTGAACGGCGCAAGCTGCCCATAAACGTAGCGCAGGATCGACAATGCCGTCTCGCGCGTCGGCTCGACACCGGAAACCAGCGACACATACGCCTTGGGAATCGCCAGCTTGATCGGGTCGGGAGCCGGCACCACCGCCGCTTCCGCCACCGCGTCGTGTTCGAGCAGAACGCTTTCGAGTTCAAATGGGCTGATACGGTAGTCGGAGGACTTGAACACGTCATCCGAGCGGCCGACGAAGGTGAGATAGCCATCGTCGTCCAGAAACGCGACATCGCCTGTTCTATACAGCGCGCCATCGGCACCCTTGGGCTTGCCGTCGTCCCCCTGATAGCCCAGCATCAATCCCGCCGGACGATCGTCGCCAAGGACGAGGCAGATTTCGCCCTCTTTCGCCGGATTGCCATCCGCATCGACGACCCTCACTTTATATCCGGGCATCGGCCGTCCCATCGAACCGGACTTGACCGGCTGACCTGGAGAGTTGCCTGCCAGAGCGGTGGTCTCGGTCTGGCCATAGCCATCGCGAATGGTCAGCCCCCAGGCATCCTTGACCTGATCGATCACCTCCGGATTGAGCGGCTCGCCCGCACCGCAGACCTCGCGCAGCGTGACCTTGTAGTCGGACAATTTCTCCTGAATCAGCATCCGCCACACCGTCGGTGGCGCGCACAGCGTCGTCACCTGACAGCGAACCAGCGTCGACAGTAGGCCCTTGGCTTCAAAACGCGGCTGATTGGCGATGAAAATCGTCGCACCTGCATTCCACGGCGCGAAGAAACAACTCCAGGCGTGCTTGGCCCATCCCGGCGAGGAGATATTGAGATGCACATCACCCGGCTGCAGCCCGATCCAGAACATCGTCGACAGTCCGCCGACCGGATAGCTGCGATGACTGTGCAGCACCAGCTTCGGCTTTGCCGTGGTCCCCGACGTAAAGTACAGCAGCATCGGATCGGTTGCGTTGGTGATGCCCTCAGGCGCGAGCGTATCCGGAAACTGTTCGCTATCGGTGAAGGGCCGCCAGCCCTTGTGGTCCTGCGTCGCGCCGACGACCACGCGGGTGAAACCATCGCCGCCGAGACCATCGAACTTCGCAACCTGATCCTGCGCGGCGACAACGACCTTGGCCTTGCCGCGATCCAGCCGGTCGCGCAGCTCTTCCGGAGTCAGCAGCGTCGTTGCCGGAATGACGATGACACCCAGCTTGATGCAGGCGAGCATCGTTTCCCACAGCGGCACAACATTGCCGAGCAGCAGCAGAAGATGGTCACCGCGCTTCAATCCCAGATCGCGCAGGAAGTTCGCGGTCTGGTTCGAGCGCTTTGACATCTGCCCGAACGTGACTTTGGTGTCGGTGCCGTTGGCGACATCAACGATCCAAAGCGCGGTTCGGTCACGGCTCTCCGGATCGGACGCCAATCCGGCATCGAACCAGTCCAGCGCCCAGTTGAAGTGGGCCTGATCGGGCCAACGGAATTCGGCAACCGCTTTGTCGTAGTTGGTGCGATTGGCGAGCAGGAACTTGCGAGCGTCCTGGAAAGTCGTCATCGCGCCGCTCCGCTATGATTTCGCCGAACGAAGCGCGTTGATGATGCCGGAAAAATCGACGCCGCCATTTCCCGCCTTGTCGAAGGCGTCGTAGATATTCTCGGCATGCGCGCCGAGCGGCGTCGATGCGCCAGCCGCCCTGGCGGCCTCCTGCGATAACCTGAGATCCTTCAGCATCAGCGACGCCGCGAATCCCGGCTTGTAATCGTTGTTGGCGGGCGATGTCGGAACCGGGCCCGGCACGGGGCAATAGGTCGTGATCGACCAGCATTGTCCCGATGATGTCGAAGCAACGTCGAACAACGCCTGATGCGACAAGCCAAGCTTTTCCGCGAGAGCGAACGCTTCACAAACGCCGATCATCGAGATGCCGAGGATCATGTTGTTGCAGATCTTGGCGGCCTGCCCCGCGCCGCCATCGCCGCAATGGACAATCTTCTTGCCCATCGCTTCAAGGATCGGCCTGGCGCTGGCAAAGGCCTTGGCATCGCCGCCGCACATGAAGGTCAGCGTCGCACCCTTGGCCCCGCCGGTGCCGCCCGAAACCGGCGCATCGATCGAAGGCAGTTGCAGCCTGGCTGCGGCCGCATGAGCCAGTCGTGCGCTTTCGACGTCAATGGTCGAGCAATCGATCACCAGCGCGTTCTTCGCGGCGGCAGGAAGAATATCGTTCCAGACCGACAACACGTGTTTGCCAGCCGGCAACATGGTGATGATCACGTCCGCGCCCTTCACCGCGTCCTTGGCGGTGGCGGAGATGGTGACACCGTCGGCCTTGGCGGCTTCGCACGAGGCCGGCACCAGATCGAAGCCCTGAACCTTGTGGCCGGCCTTGATCAGGTTGGCGGCCATTGGACCACCCATGTTGCCAAGACCGATAAATGCGATAGTTGCCATGGGCGCGTCCCTCGTTCGTTTCTAGTTGACGTTTGGAAACTTCAGATCACCTTCCGAGTGCGGCGCAAGATAGCGCGCCACAATCTCAGGTGTGACATCCTCAATCCGCGCGGGTGACCACTTCGGGTCGCGATCCTTGTCGATGATCGCAGCGCGAACGCCTTCGACAAAGTCCGCGCTCGCGAAGACTTCCAGCGCGGCGCGATATTCCCGCACCAGGCATTCTTCAAGCGAAGCCGACGAGCGCGCCAGCCGAAGCAGCTTGAGCGTGACCTTGAGACCGCGCGGCGATTTCTCGCGGATCGAAGCCAGTGTAACCCTTGCGAACTCCGATCCCTCCTGCTCGAGCGCTGCGACAATTTCCTCGATTGAATCGAAAGCGAAGGCCTTGTCGATCAATGCACGATGCTTTGCGATCGGCCCCGGTTCTCCGGTAACGGCAAAACGCTTGATCAGCGTCATCGTCGCGGCCGCATTCGCGCCGGGAGGCAATCTTGTAAGAGCCTCGCGCAAGGCCGGCCAGTCGCCGGACGAAATCTGTACGTCCGCAAGGCCGGCGCTGACCGCATCCGAACCGTTCGCGGCCTGACCGGTCAGGCCCAGATAAGTGCCGATCTCGCCCGGCGCACGTGACAGCAGCCAGGTGCCGCCGACATCCGGGAAGAAGCCAAGACCGACCTCGGGCATCGCAACCCTGGTTTTTTCGGTTGCCACGCGATGGCTGGCATGACCCGCAAGGCCGACCCCGCCCCCCATCACCAGCCCGTCCATGTAGGCGACATACGGTTTCGGGAAGCGTGCGATCCGCGCATTGACCGCATATTCCTCGCGCCAGAAAACCGCGCCAAGGTCACCGCGTATCTTTGCGCTGTCGTGCAGGCCGCGAATATCGCCGCCGGCACACAGCCCGCGGTCGCCAGCGCCTTCCAGCACGATAACAGACACATCCGGATCGACCTCAAATGCATCAAGCCCGCGATCGATATCGCGGGTCATCCCGAGCGTCAGCGCGTTGATTGCCTTCGGACGGTTCAGACGCAGAACACCGGCGTGCCCTTCGCGCCGCGCGATCAGATCGCCGGAGTCGCTCGCAGCCACGGCGGACTGCGCCGTCATTGAGCCCCCTCGATCATTTTTCGCGCAACGATGACACGCATGATCTCATTGGTGCCCTCCAGAATCTGGTGAACGCGAAGGTCGCGGACGATCTTCTCGATGCCATACTCCGACAGATAGCCGTAACCGCCGTGCAGTTGCAGCGCCTGATTGGCGACCTCGAAACCGGCATCGGTGCCGAACCGCTTGGCCATCGCGCACAGCATCGTCGCGTCCGGGTCCTTGCGGTCGAGCGCGGCCGCCGCCCGCCACAGGAAGGTGCGCGCAGCCTCAAGTTCGATCGCCATGTCGGCAAGCCGGAATTGAAGCGCCTGGAATTCGTCAAGCCGTTTGCCGAACGCCTTGCGCTCTTTCATGTACGCCAGTGCCTTGTCGAGCGCGGCCTGCGCACCGCCGAGCGAACAGGCCGTAATATTCAAGCGCCCGCCGTCGAGGCCTGCCATTGCAATCTTGAAACCGACGCCCTCGTCCCCGAGGCGATTGGCGACCGGCACCCGGGCATTCTCGAAAATCACCGCGCGGGTGGGCTGGGCATTCCAGCCCATCTTGCGTTCGTTGGCGCCGAACGACACGCCCGGCGTGTCGCCGTCGATCACCAGCGTTGAAATGCCCGACGGGCCATCGCCGCCGGTGCGGACCATGACGACATAGAGATCGCCCTTCCCCGCCCCGGAAATGAACTGCTTCTGGCCGTTGAGGATGTAATGATCACCGTCGCGCACCGCGCGCGTGGAGAGCGCGGCCGCGTCAGAGCCGGAGCCCGGCTCGGTCAGGCAATAACTTGCCAGCAACTCCATGGAGCACAGGCGCGGCAACCATTTATGGCGCTGCTCGTCGGAGCCGTAGGTGTCGATCATCCACGCAGCCATGTTGTGGATGGAGATGAAGGCCGACACCGTGGGGCAACCGAGCGCCAGCGCCTCGAAGATCAGCGCGGCGTCGAACCTTGTCAGCGCCGAACCGCCAACATCGTCGCGAATGTAAACGCCGCCGATGCCGAGCGCCGCGGCGTCGCGCATCACATCGACCGGAAAATGCTTCTCCTCATCCCACTTGAGGGCATGAGGCGCGATGCGATCAGCCGCAAAATCGCGCGCCATGTCGCGAATTGCGGTCTGATCCTCGTTCAGAGCGAACTGCATCCGTGCGCTCGTTACGCTGCCGTCAGCTCGTCGGCATCGCGAACTGGGCACCTTCCTTGACACCGGAGGGCCAGCGTGAAGTCACCGTCTTGGTCTTGGTGTAGAAGCGAACCGAATCCGGACCGTACTGGTTGAGGTCGCCAAAGCCAGAGCGCTTCCAGCCGCCGAAGGTATAGTACGCCACCGGCACCGGGATCGGCACGTTGATGCCGACCATGCCGACATTGACCTTGGCCGCGAACTCACGGGCGGCATCGCCATCGCGGGTGAAGATCGCGACGCCGTTGCCGTACTCGTGGTCGGACGGGAGCGCCACGGCCTCGTCGAAGTCGTGGGCACGCACCACCGACAGCACGGGGCCGAAGATTTCTTCCTTGTAGATGCGCATGTCCTTCGTGACGTTATCGAAGAGACAGCCACCCATGTAGAAACCGTTCTCGTAACCCTGCATCTTGAAGCCGCGGCCATCGACGGCAAGCTTGGCGCCTTCCTTGATGCCAATATCGACGTAGTTCTTGACGCGTTCCAGAGCGGCTTTGGTGACCAGCGGACCGAAGTCGGCGGTCGGATCGGTCGAGGGGCCGATCTTCAGGTTCTCGACGCGCGGGATCAGCTTTTCCATCAGCCGGTCGGCCGTGGTCTTGCCCACCGGGACAGCAACCGAGACCGCCATGCAGCGTTCACCCGCCGCGCCGTAACCGGCGCCGACCAGCGCATCGACCGCCTGATCCAGGTCGGCGTCAGGCATGACGATCATGTGGTTCTTTGCGCCGCCGAAACACTGGCAGCGCTTGCCGGTCGCCGCGGCACGCTCGTAGATGTACTGCGCAATTGAGGACGAGCCGACGAAACCAACCGCGGAGATATCCGGATCATCGAGGATCGCATCCACGGCTTCCTTGTCGCCATTGACGACGTTGAGAATGCCCGGCGGCAGGCCGGCTTCGAGCATGAGTTCGGCAAGCTTCATCGGCACGCCCGGATCGCGCTCCGACGGCTTGAGGATGAATGCATTGCCGCAGGCGATCGCCGGCGCGAACTTCCACATCGGAATCATCGCCGGGAAGTTGAACGGGGTAATACCGGCGACGACGCCGAGCGGCTGGCGCATCGAATAAAGGTCGATGCCGGGGCCGGCGCCTTCGGTGTACTCGCCCTTCATCAGGTGCGGAATGCCGAGCGCGAACTCGACGACCTCGACGCCGCGCAGGATGTCGCCCTTGGCGTCGGGAATGGTCTTGCCGTGTTCGCGGGCGAGCAGTTCGGCCAGCGCTTCATTGTCGCGCGCGACCAGTTCGAGGAATTTCATCAGCACGCGAACGCGACGCTGCGGATTTGTCGCGGCCCAGGCGGGCTGCGCAGCCTTGGCATTTTCGACAGCAGCGCGAACCTCCGCCTTGGTCGCCAGTGCCACCTTGGCCTGGACCTCACCGGTCATCGGCTCGAAAACGTCGGCAGTCCGGCCTGACGCACCCTTGACCTCACGGCCACCGACGAAATGTCCAATCGAACGCATGCTCTCTCCCTCCAAGGTCCAGAAGTCTTTGATGACCTTTTGACCTGCGTTTTATAAGATTCAACTGCGAGAAATCACAGGATAGATGTGCGAAAATGTCAGATCAAGGCGGCAACCCCGATTGGGACGACTTCCGCTTCGTGTTGGCGATCGTCCGGGGCGGAACAGTTTCGGCCGCCGCCAAACGGCTTGGGGTCGATCATACCACGGTTATCCGCCGTGTTGACCGTCTCGAGCGGCAGCTTTCGGCCAAACTGTTCGACCGCCGCAAGACCGGTTATGTGCTGACCGAATCCGGCCACCGCGTCGCCGCCAGCGCGGAAGAAATCGAGTCCACGATTGTCTCAAGCCAGGACATCATCGGCGGCTCCAGATCGCATCTCACCGGCACCGTGCGTGTCGGCGCTCCGGATGGCTTCGGAAGCCACTATCTCGCCTCTCGCCTTGGCAAGCTTGCCGATCTTTATCCCGATCTCGATGTCGAACTGGTCGCGACCGCACGCCTGTTCAGCCTGTCGAAACGGGAGGCCGACATCGCTATCAGCCTGTCGATGCCCAAGGAAGGCCGCACGGTCGGCCGCAAGCTTCTCGACTACAGCCTCGGTCTGTACGCCGTGTCCGCCTATCTCGACCAGTTTCCAGCGATCAAAAGCCGCGACGATCTTCTGACCCACCGCTTCGTCGGCTACATCGAAGAACTGCTGTTCACGCCTGAGCTGGACTATTTGCCGCAGGTGTCGCCGAAGATCTCGGCCAAGTTCCGGAGCGCTAACCTGATCGCCCAGCTTAACGCGACGCTATCGGGCTTCGGAATCGCCGTCCTGCCGCGCTTCATGGCACAGGCACACCCCGAACTACGCGCAATCCTGCCGGAGACAGTCTCGATCCTGCGCAGCTTCTGGTTGCTGATGCATGCAGACAGTCGCGATCTCGTACGTATCCGCGCCGTAGCGGAGTATATTTACGCCATGGTCGAGCAAGATCGGGCGCTGTTCGACCCGAAGTAGTGCGCAAAACGGATAAGCATCACACCTGCGACGACTTCGCCGTCCTCGTCTTTGCTTTCGTCTGGCGTGCTGGCTTCTTCGTGCCATCGCCCTGCTTTCCAAGCGCAAGTGCCGATTGACGGCCGGCCTCCAGCAAATCCGACGACAACTCGCTGTTTCCTGTCGCGCGCGACAGCAGCAGGCTGCCCATCATGACGGCAACGATGGACATCGCGCGCTGCCGCGCGGCTTTAGGCGGCATATCCGCAATTTCCCCGGCGACCACATCGACCATGTCTTCGAGGCACGCCGTAAATGCCTTTCGGGTTTTTGAGTCAGCCCGCGCAATCTCGGCGCCGAGCGCGGGGAGCAAACAGCCGTTGCCGACATCATCACGATGCTGCACCGTCAAATACGAACTGACGATCGCATCCAGCTCCTTGCCCTCGGGCGCGCTGTCTGCCCGCCGGCGCCAGCGCCGCGCGATGCCCTCCATCGCATGAGCGAAAGCTTCATCGATCAGCGCGTCACGCGAGTCGAAATGCGCGTAGAAGCCGCCATGCGTCAGGCCGGACTCTTTCATGAGCTCGGCAACGCCGATGCCGGCCGGCCCCTTCTCGCGCAAACGCACCGAGGCAGTCTTCACGATCCGCGCGTGGGTATCGGCCTTGTGATCCTTGGAGTAACGCATGAGCAGCCTATAAGATGTTTGATGTCATATAACATGGCAGACCATTGCCGCCAACCCAAGGACCTGTAAACATAAGCGCCAACGCATCATCCGAAGCGGCGCAGGACAGACCGCTTTCGTCAGCATCCCGGGGCCCTTCATGGACATGATCAACGATTATTGCGGCGTCGCACGCGACTCACGCGGCGTGGCCACGCTCACCATCTGCAACGCGGGGTCGCTCAACATCCTTAACTCGAAAGTGATCGCCGGGCTGCGCAGCGGCATTCAGGCGCTGGCCGCCGACGGCAGCATTCGCGTTTTGGTCATTCGCGGGAGCGGTGAAAAAAGCATGATCGGCGGCGCCGACATCAGGGAGATGGTGACGCTCAATCAAGCGTCAGCCGAAACGTTCATCTCCGGACTACGTGACCTTTGCGAAGCCGCACGGCAGTTTCCCGTACCCGTTATCGCGCGAATCCCGGGCTGGTGCCTTGGTGGCGGACTGGAATTTGCCGCCGCCTGTGACCTGCGTATTACCACGGAAACCGCGAAATTCGGCATGCCGGAAGTCAAGGTGGGCATTCCTTCGGTAATCCACGCCGCACTGCTGCCCCGCCTGATCGGCTGGGGCCGCGCCCGGTGGCTGATCCTCACCGCCGAGAACATCGACGCGCAGACCGCATTGACATGGGGCCTGGTGGACAAGGTGGTTCCCGACAGCGATCTCGACGCCGCCGTTGAACAGGCTGCGGCCGCGATCGCGGAATGCGGACCGGAAGTCATGCGCAGCCAGAAAATGCTACTGCGGCAATGGGAAGATATCCCCCTCGAAGAGGCGATCGATATCAGCGTCGGCGTATTCGGACGTGCGTTCCTGACCGGAGAGCCGCAGCGGCACATGCAGGCTTTCGTCGACCGCAAGCGCTAACCGCCGTCGCCTCGCGGCAATTCCACACAACTCTTGTGAAAATTTTCGGGATGGGCATTCGCTCGTCCCGGCGAAACACTGTTTGCAATTTTGCGCTGCGATAATATGATACATATAATCTTATAGCGACCCCTGTCGCATATTCGATTCTGGAGAAACCCGATGTCATCCGATCCTGTGGTTATCGTGTCCGCGGCCCGCACCCCGCTCGGCCGCTTCCAGGGCGAGCTTTCGTCATTCAGTGCGCACAATCTCGGTTCTCATGTGATTGCAGCAGCGCTTGAGCGCGGCAAGGTGGCTGCGGAACGCATTGACGAGGTGCTCATGGGCTGCGTGCTGCCGGCCGGGCAAGGCCAGGCCCCGGCGCGTCAGGCGGCACGCGGCGCCAACCTGCCCGACGCCACCGGCGCCACCACCATCAACAAGGTCTGCGGCTCAGGCATGAAGGCAACCATGCTCGCCCACGACATCATCAATGCCGGCTCCGCCGAGATCGTCGTGTCCGGCGGCATGGAGAGCATGTCGAATGCGCCTTATCTGCTCGCCAAGGCGCGCGCCGGTTATCGCGTCGGCCACGACCGGATCATCGATCACATGCTGATGGATGGTCTTGAGGACGCCTACGAGACCGGCCGCTCGATGGGCGACTTCGGCGAAGCGACCGCGGAAGCTTATCAGTTCACCCGCAAGGATCAGGACGACTACGCAATGGAGACGCTGACGCGCGCCCGCAAGGCCGTCGAGAGCGGCGCGTTCAAAAGCGAAATCGCACCGCTTTCGGTCAAGGACAAGAGCGGCGTGCGCGTCGTCGAAAACGACGAACATCCGCTGAAGGTCGATCCGGCGAAAATTCCCAACCTGAAACCGGCCTTCCGCGCCAACGGCACCATTACGCCGGCCGCCTCCTCGGCCAATGCCGACGGCGCGGCTGCGCTGATCCTCACCAAACGCTCGCTGGCGGAGCGCGAGGGGTTGCCGATCCTCGCCGAGATCAAAGGTCATTCGACCCACAGCCAGGAGCCGGCGTGGTTCACCACTGCGCCGATCCCCGCAATCCGCAAACTGCTCGACAAGGTCGGCTGGCAGGTCGGCGACGTTGATCTGTTCGAGATCAACGAAGCCTTCGCGGTTGTGCCGATGGCGGCCGCTCGCGATCTCGGCATTCCGCGCGACAAGCTCAACATCAATGGCGGCGCATGTGCGCTCGGTCATCCGATCGGAGCGACCGGGGCTCGCCTGATCGTGACGCTGCTGCACGCCATGGAGAAAAATAATCTGCGGCGCGGTATCGCTTCGTTGTGCATCGGCGGTGGCGAAGCAACCGCTATCGCAGTCGAGCGCAGCATCCACTGACCTCACACAGTTTTTTTCACGTGCGGCGCAAACGTGCCGCACGAACCTTTTCATCGAAAGATCATCCCATGATGTCGAACTGGCTCTCCGCGACAATGGCTCGCAAAGGCCTTCACTACGGTTGGGCCATGGTTGCGGTGACGTTCCTTACCGCGCTGGTCAGCGCCGGCGCGGTTGGCGCGCCGGGCGTCTTCATCCTCCCGCTGCAGCATGAATTCGGCTGGAGCACGGCGGAGATTTCCGCTGCGCTGTCGATCCGCCTGCTGCTGTTCGGCCTGATGGCGCCCTTCGCCGCCGCCCTGATGAATCGCTATGGTCTGCGCAATGTCACGGCGCTCGCACTCTCCCTGGTCACAACAGGTCTGGTGTTGTCGCTGTTCATGACCCAGATCTGGCAACTGGTCCTGTTGTGGGGATTTGTGGTGGGGTTCGGCACCGGCATGACCGCCTTGGTGCTCGGTGCCACGGTCGCCTCGCGCTGGTTCAACGCCAACCGCGGACTGGTTGTTGGTATTCTCACCGCGAGCGCCGCCACCGGCCAGCTGGTCTTTCTGCCTGTCCTTGCCAGCATTACCGAGCGCTACGGCTGGCGCATCGCCATGAGCCTGATGTGCGTCATGCTGGTGGTCGCCGCGTTCGCCGTGCTGCTGATCATGCGTGACCGCCCCTCCGACGTCGGCCTGCGTCCGTTGGGCGACAACGGCAGCGATCCGATTGCACCGCCCCCGCCGAACAACGCCCCGATCATGGCCGCCGCACTGGGCGCCCTAAAGGATGCCGCGCGAACCAAGGTGTTCTGGATTTTATTCGGCACCTTCTTTATTTGCGGCGCCAGCACCAATGGGCTGATCCAGACTCATTTCATTCCGTTCTGTTCGGATTTCGGATTGCCCGCCACCGGCGCAGCAACGCTGCTCGCGGCAATGGGCGTCTTCGACTTTATCGGAACGATCGGTTCCGGTTACTTGTCCGACCGTTATGACAACCGCTGGTTGTTGTTCTGGTACTACGGCCTGCGGGGTCTCTCCCTGCTGTTCTTGCCCTTCACAAGCTTTACCTTTTACGGCCTGTCGCTGTTTGCGATGTTCTATGGGCTTGACTGGATCGCGACAGTTCCGCCGACGGTGCGTCTGACGGCATCGAGATTCGGTCCTGAGCGGGCGAACCTGGTATTCGGCTGGATTTTCGCCGGACACCAGCTTGGCGCAGCCACGATCGCCTTCGCTGCCGGAGCCTCGCGGACCTATCTTTTGAGCTATTTACCGGCATTTTTCGCAGCCGGTGCACTGTGCCTGATCGCGGCACTTGCAGTCCTTGCAATCAGCCGGGATAAGAAGGTGGTGACGGCGTAACTTCAGGTGCCGTCGCGGGGATATTTTCACCTCCACGAACGGGATTAGAAGATGCGACGCATTGTAGTCACGGGTATGGGCGCGGTTTCGCCGCTGGGTTGCGGCGTCGAGCCGAACTGGTCGCGGCTCATTGCGGGTAAATCCGGCCTGCGCGCCCTCTCCGACAATGTGGTCGGCGACCTCGCCAACAAGGTCGCCGGTGTCGTTCCCGATCTCGCGGAGGACCCGGAAGCGGGGTTTGATCCCGATCGCGCCGCCCCGCGCAAGGACCAGAAGAAGATGGATCGCTTCATTCTCTTCGCCCTGCTGGCGGCGGAAGAAGCGATCAACCAGGCCGGGTGGACGCCGGAGGACGAAGCATCGCGCGAACGCACCGCCACGGTGATCGGCTCCGGCATTGGCGGATTCCCGGCCATCGCCGATGCGGTTCGTCTTGCGGATTCACGCGGCGTTCGCCGCCTGTCGCCATTCACCGTGCCGTCGTTCCTCGTCAACCTCGCGGCCGGACAGGTATCCATCAAGTACGGCTACAAGGGCCCGCTTGGCGCGCCGGTGACCGCATGCGCCGCAGGTGTGCAGGCGATCGGGGATGCCGCTCGCCTGATCCGCAGTGGCGAAGCCGACGTTGCACTGGCCGGCGGCGCGGAAGCCTGCATCGAACGCGTCAGCCTTGGCGGCTTCGCGGCAGCCCGCGCGCTTTCGAGCAATTTCAATAATACGCCTGAACGTGCGTCCCGCCCCTTCGACAAGGATCGTGACGGCTTCGTGATGGGCGAAGGCGCCGGCCTCATGGTTCTGGAGGAACTCGACCATGCATTGGCGCGCGGCGCTACGCCCATCGCTGAACTGGTCGGTTATGGCACCAGCGCCGACGCCTATCATATGACGGCAGGCCCCGAGGACGGCAGCGGCGCGCGGCGCGCGATCGAGGCGGCGCTCAAACAGGCCGGCGTCGCACCGGGCGAGGTTCAGCATCTTAATGCCCACGCGACTTCTACTCCGGTCGGCGACCAGGGCGAGCTTGCCGCGATCAAGGCCGTATTCGGCACGAACAACAGCATCGCAGTGAGTTCGACCAAATCGGCCACCGGTCATCTGCTCGGAGCAGCCGGCGGTCTTGAGGCAATCTACTCGGTCCTCGCTGTGCGCGACCAGATTGCCCCGGCCACTCTCAACCTCGACAATCCGGACGATGCTGCCGAAGGTGTCGATCTCGTTCGCGGCGCGGCGCGGCCGATGAAGATCGAACACGTTCTGTCGAATGGATTTGGATTCGGTGGTGTGAACGCGAGTGTGCTGTTCAAGGCATGGCAAGCCTGACCTCACTTGTCTCTGTTCAATAGGAGCAAGCCTACGCGCCGCGACACGTGCGCAGCGCGCGTCCGTTTCGCCTGACGGAATTGCTGTCGCTCGCCACTCGCATGGAGATGCTGAATTTTTTCACTTCTCGCCGGTCGGCAACGATGAAATAATCCTTGGACGACCGATCGGTCGAAAAAAATCATCGACAATTGTCGAAGTCCAAGGAAGACCAGAATATGGCTGAAGCTGCGCGCGCACGTCCCAAGGCAACCCCTGAAACGCAACATTTTTGGGATGGCACGCAAGCCGGCGAGCTACGGCTTCAGCGCTGCGATGCGTGCTCGCATGTGTACTTTCCGCCGCGCCCGTTCTGTCCGTCGTGCGCCTCGCGCAAGGTCAGCGTATTTCCCGCCAGCGGCAAGGCCACGCTTTACAGCTACGTCATCAATCATCGTCCCGCGGCGCCAGGTTTCACGCCGCCCTACGCTATTGCGGTGGTCGAACTCGAGGAAGGCCCTCGGATGATGACCAATATCGTCGACTGTCCGCAAACGCCGGAAGCGCTGGAACTCGATATGAAGCTTGAAGTGGCCTTCGAAAAGGTCGACGACAAGCTCACCCTTCCCAAATTCCGTCCGGCGAAGGGGTAAGCATCATGCGTAGAAATCAGGTCGCAGTCGTCGGCGCCGCCGAAACCACCAAGCTCGGCGTCATTCCCGACATGTCGCAGATCCAGCTTCATGCGGACGCGGCACTCAATGCCATCGCCGATGCAGGATTGAAGCTGTCGGACATCGACGGAATCGCCACCGCCGTCGAGACCCCGCAGCAGATCGCGCACTATCTCGGCATCACGCCGACCTGGGTGGACGGCACGTCGGTCGGCGGCTGCTCGTTCATGCTGCATGTCCGCCACGCGGCGGCGGCAATCGAGGCCGGTCTGTGCAAGACCGTGCTCATCACCCACGCCGAAAGCGGCAAGTCGATGATCGGCAAGCTGCCGCGCTCGATTCCGGCCGACAGCCTGCAGGGCCAGTTCGAGGCGCCGTTCGGCGTGTACGGACCGCCGAGCATGTTCCCGATCCCGGTGCTGCGCTTCATGAAGACCCACGGCATCACCCATGAGCAACTCGCCATGGTCGCCGTGGTTCAGCGCGAATGGGCGGCGAAGAACCCGCGCGCCACGATGAAAGACCCGATCACCGTCGAGGACGTGCTGAACTCGCGGATGATCGCCTATCCGTTCCGTCTGCTGCAGTGCTGCCTCGTCACCGACGGCGGCGGCGCGCTGATTCTGACCAGCGCCGACCGCGCCAAGGACTTCCCGCAGAAGCCGGTCTACATCCTCGGCACCGGCGAAAGCGTCGAAACGCCGATGGTCAGCCAGATGGAGACGTTCAACTCCTCGCGCGCCTTCAAGGTCGCGGGACCGACCGCCTTCAGAGAGGCAGGCATCAGCCACAAGGACGTCGATCATCTGATGATCTACGACGCCTTCGCGCACCTGCCTCTCTATGGCCTCGGCGATCTCGGCTTCATGCCTTACGAGGAGACTGGCAAGTTCATCGCCGACGGCAATACCCGCCCCGGCGGCAAGCTGCCGATGAACACCAACGGCGGCGGCCTCAGCTATATGCACTCGGGCATGTACGGCATGTACGCCCTGCAGGAGAGCGTGCGGCAGATGCGCGGCATCGCTCCGGCGCAGGTGCCAGGCGCCAAGATTTCGGTATGTCACGGCGTCGGCGGCATGTTCGCAGCCTCCGGCACGATCATTTTCACCAACGAACGCTAAGCATGAGCGCCGCGACGCTCTCAACCGTCATTGCCGGGCCTGACCCGGCAATCCATTCCTGACGATCGGTGGATGCGCGGTCAAGCCCGCGTAGGACAGTCTGCGCGCAGAGCGGCCGTTAAACCAAAAAGGAAAACAGCATGTCGAACACCAGCAAGATGCTCGCCGACAAGGTGATCGTTGTAACAGGCGCGGGTCGCGGCATTGGCCGCGAAATCGCCCTGCTCGCCGCAGCCGAAGGCGCCAAGGTCGTGGTCAACGATCCGGGCGGCGCGGCGGATGGCTCGGGCACCAACGCGGCCCCGGCGGAAGAAGTCGTCGAGGAAATCCGCAAGCGTGGCGGCACCGCGGTCGCCAATTTTGAGACGGTGGCGGAAGCCGTTCCCGCCAGCAAGATCATCAAGCAGGCCGTCGACACCTATGGCAAGCTCGACGGTGTGGTCAACAATGCTGGCATCCTGCGCGACGCGATCTTCCATCGCATGAGCGTCGATGCCTTCGAGTCCGTGATCAAGGTGCATCTGATGGGATCGTTCTATACGTCCCATGCGGCCGCACGCATCTTCCGCGAGCAGGAAAGCGGCGCCTTCGTGCACTTCACTTCGACGTCCGGCCTGATCGGCAATTTCGGCCAGGCCAACTACGCCGCGGCGAAGCTCGGTATTGTCGGCCTGTCGAAGTCGATCGCGCTCGATATGAACCGCTTCAACGTGCGTTCGAACTGCGTGTCGCCGTTCGCCTGGAGCCGCCTGATCGGCACTATCCCCACCGAGACCGAGGAAGAGAAGGCGCGTGTCGCCCGCATGCAGCAGATGGGGCCGGAGAAGATCGCGCCGCTGTCCGCCTTCCTGCTCAGTGATGCCGCCAAGGATGTCACCGGTCAGATCTTCGCCGTGCGCATGAACGAAATCTTCCTGATGGGCCAGTCGCGTCCGCTGCGCTCGATCCATCGCGCCGAGGGCTGGACAATGAAGACCCTTGCCGATCATGGCATCCCGGCGCTCAAGTCCTCGTTCTACAAGCTGGACCGCTCCGCCGACATCTTCTCCTGGGACGCGATCTGACGATCACGTCCTGTTGCCTCGCCTGACGCACAATCCGCTTTGACGGATCGCGCCGTCATGCGAGGGAAGGAGGTCGCAGGGAGATTCCATCATGGTGGTGCGCGCGGGACGTGAATTTCTGGCCATTCCCGGCCCGACCACCATGCCCGACGAAGTGCTGCGGGCCATGCACCGGCCCGCCGCCGACATCTATGGCTCGGAATTGATCGGCCTCACCGACAGCCTGCTCGCCGATCTCAGCCGGTTGTTTCGCACCAAGGGCCGCTCCTACATCTATATCGCCAATGGTCACGGCGCATGGGAAGCCGCACTGACCAACGTGCTGTCACGCGGCGACAAGATCCTCGTGCTGGAAAGCGGGCGATTCGCGATCGGCTGGGGCGATGCCGCCGCCGCGCTCGGCGTTGAAGTCGAAATCCTTAAGGGTGACTGGAGTCGCGCCGTTCGCCCCGCCGAGGTTGAAGCGCGGCTGCGCGCCGATACCGAACGCCGGATCAAGGCGGTCCTGACGGTGCAGGTCGATACGGCGGCGGGCGTTGCCAACGACGTTGAAGCCATCGGCAAGGCGATCAAGGCCGCCGACCATGACGCACTCTATCTCGTGGACGCCGTCGCTTCGCTGGCCTGCGTTCCGTTCGAGATGGACGCATGGGGCGTCGATGTCGCCATGTCCGCGTCGCAGAAGGGGCTGATGACGCCACCGGGCCTCGGCTTCGTCGCCGCCAGCGAACGGGCTCGCAAGGCTCACAAGACCGCTGACCTACGCACGCCCTATTGGGACTGGACCGCGCGCGAAGGCGAAGAGCATTATCGCAAATATGCCGGCACACCGCCGGTCCATCTGATGTATGCCCTACGCGCGGCCCTGGACATGATCTTCACGGAAGGGCTTGAGAACGCGCACGAGCGACACCGGCTGCTGGCAGAATCGGTCCGCCATGCGGTTTCGGTGTGGGCCGACAAGGGCGCCCTCTCCTTCAATGTCGCCGCGGCCGGTGAACGCTCCAACACGGTCACCACCGTTCGCGTCGAAGGCGACGGTACCGCGGTGAAACTGCAGGAGTACTGCAGGACCAAATGCGGCGTCGTGCTCGGGACTGGTATCGGCGCGCTGTCGGGCAAGGCCTTCCGTATCGCCCATATGGGACATGTCAACGCGCCGATGGTGCTCGGCACGCTCGGCGTGATCGAGATCGGCCTGAATGCGCTCAAAATTCCGCACGGCGCGGGTGGCGTTCAGGCGGCGACAAAATATCTCGGCGACAACGTCCCAGCCTAGAACGGCGTCATATCCGCCGCCCCGCCGCCTCCCAGAACGGATCGCGCAGACGGCGCTTGAAGATTTTACCGGAATCCTCGCGCGGCAAATCGGTCTGGATTTCAATCCGCTTCGGCACCTTGTAAGCGGCAAGCGCCGCCTTGAGCTCGGTGCGGATCGTCGCGGTATCGAGATGGATGCCCTGCTGAGGCTCGATGACCGCCATCAGGGATTCACCGAACTCATCGTCCGGAATACCGAACACCGCGCAATCGTGCACGCCGGGCACGCTATGCAACACCGCCTCGATCTCGGCGGGATAGATATTGACGCCGCCGGAAATCACCATGTCGCGCTTGCGATCGCAGATGAAAACATATCCGTCTTCGTCGATATAACCGACATCCCCGCTGGTGATGAAGCCGTCACGGTCGATCTCGGCACGCTTGTCCGGCTTGTTGTGATAGGTGAAATCCGGATTGCCTGCGATCCGGGTATAAATCTCGCCGATTTCGCCCTGCGGAAGAATCGCGTCGTCGTCGCCAAGAAAACGGATTTCCGCACCGGGCGCGATCTTGCCGACGGTTCCGGGTTTGCTGAGTGCATCCTCCGAACTGGCGAATGTGACGGCGCCGGACTCGGTGCTGCCGTAGAACTCATAGATCACCGGTCCCCACCATTCGATCATCGCACGCTTCACCTCTGCCGGGCATGGCGCGGCCGCGTGAATGATGTGCTTCAGCGAGGAAACGTTGTATTTGCGGCGCACGTTTTCCGGCAGTTTCAGGAGCCGCGTGAACATGGTCGGCACCATGAACGCGTTCTCGATCTGCTCATCCTGCACAATCCGCAGAAATTCCTCGGCGTCGAATCGCGGCATCAAAACCAGCACGTCGCCGGCCCTGCCCGCGCGAATGCCAAAGGAATTCGGCGCAGAGTGATACAGCGGTCCCGGCAGCAGCGCACGCACGCCGGGCTTGATGCCATAGATGCGTGCGCGCATCGCTTCCGCGTGGGCGACCTGCTCCGGTGTCGGCGCAAAGCGCTTGACGCCCTTGGGATTGCCCGTGGTCCCCGACGTGTAGATCATGTTCTGCGGCTGCGGCATCGCCGGCCCGCCGTACGGCGACTGACGCGAAATCCATGTTTCAAAATCGATCGCGCCCCCGGGCGTCCGGCACAGCGCCGGATCGATCCTGTAAGCCGCAACCACCTCAGGCGGTGGCGAGGCGCTGAGAATAGTGATGCCCGCCGGCACGACGCTGTCGAGCTGGTTAAGCATGTCATCATGGCCGATCAGAACAGCGGTGCCGGAATCACGGATGACGTAGTTGATCTCGTCCGGCTTGAAGTGCCAGTTGATCGGCACGGCATAGGCGCCAAGCGTCATCACCGCATAGGCCGCCTCGAGAAACGAGATGTCGTTCCGCATCAGGATACAGACGCTGTCGCCTTGCCGGACACCGAGCTGATACAGACCACCGGCGATCAGGCGCGCCCGGTCCGTGACTTCGTCCGCTCCCCGGCGGCACTCGCCGCTGACGATTCCAGTGGAAAGCGCCTTCGCCCGACCTGTCATGAATTCATTTCCTTGACGTGCCTCCATTAGATTTCTGAGGATTGCGGAGGCTCCCTTGCCGTGAGCCTATACAATCCGGAAAATTGAATCACCACCCGCAAAAACTCGGGCCTGCCCCGCATGATCACCGATCCGCTGTTCTACGCCGTTGCCGTCCCGGCGGTTATCAGCCTTGGGCTGTCCAAAGGCGGGTTCACCGGCCTTGGAGCGGTTTCCACACCGCTTGTGGCGCTCTATCTGCCGCCATTGGAAGCAGCGGCGCTATTGCTTCCAATTTTAATGTGTCAGGACGCAATCGCGGCGTATGTCTATCGCCGTGACTGGAGCGCATGGAACCTGAAGGTGCTGCTGCCCGGCGCGCTCGTCGGAATTGCATTCGCGGCCGTGATGGCGTCCCATGTCTCGGACGATGCTGTCCGGATTATCGCTGGCGGCATCGGGCTGGCGTTCGTCGCTCACGCCTGGCTGCGCCGAGCCAATGTCGAACCCCACAAGGCCACCGCGCTCGGCGGGTTCATCTGGGGCAGCGTTTCGGGCTTCACATCGTTCGTGATCCAGGGTGGAAGTCCGGCTTTCCAGGCTCATACGCTGCCGCAACGCATGCCGAAGATGACATTCGTCGGCACATCGACCCTGTTCTTCTGCGCCGTCAACGCAATGAAGGTTCCGCCTTACTTCATGCTCAAGCAGTTTTCGGCACCGAACTTCACCACGTCGCTGGCTCTGCTTCCGCTCGCGGTGGCGGCGAACTTCGCAGGCTTTTGGCTGGTCCGTCGTACGCCGACCGACTGGTTTTACCGGATCGCTTACGTGCTGCTGCTGCTGATCTCGCTCGGCCTGCTGTGGCAGGGCCTGACCTGAGCCCTGCCTCAGACCGGCAATGCAATCGAATATTTGACCTGCGACAGCGCAAAGCTCGATTCGATGGAGGCAATGCCGTCGAGCCGCGTCAGCTTGGTCTTCAGAAAAGCCTCATACGAGGGCAAGTCGGCCGCCACAACGCGCAACAGGTAATCCCGATTGCCGGTCATCAGATAGCATTCGAGCACCTCCGGCCATTTGGCAATGGCGCGTGCGAAACGATCGAGATCTTCCTGCTTCTGGCGCGCCAGCTTGATCGAAATAAAGACGCTCACCGGAAGCCCGACCGCCTTCTGATCGACCATGGCGATGTAGCGGGAGATCACACCACGCTCTTCGAGCAGCTTCACCCGGCGGTGGCATGGCGACACCGACAGCCCGACCCGGTCGGCCAGCTCCTGCATGGTCAGGCGACTGTCTCCCTGCAGCAGGGCGAGAATCTTGCGGTCAATGGCGTCGAGAGCGATCACTGATAAAATTTCCCACGGAATGACTTACAGGTGGGATAGCATACTAACATATTTGCTTTCGTCGATAAAGATTAGGAACTTTCAACGCAACCCCGTTGTTACGCTTCCGGTGACTCTTAGCCGGTGCCGCGCCATGTCTCCTGAATCAGACCGCCTTGAAATCCTGTCGGCCCTCGCTCGCAAGGCCCTGTGGCTGTCCTCGTGGACCATCCACAACGCCAACAACGTGCGGCCGAACAGCGACGGCCTCAAGGTCGGCGGGCATCAGGCGTCATCCGCATCGCTCGCCACGATCATGTCGGCGCTCTATTTCGGCGTGCTCAAGCCGGAGGATCGCGTTGCGGTCAAGCCGCACGCCAGCCCGGTGTTTCATGCGATCCAGTATCTGCTCGGTCATCAGACACGGGAGAAGCTCGAGAATTTTCGCGGCTTCAAGGGGGCACAGTCCTACCCGTCGCGCACCAAGGATACCGACGACGTCGATTTTTCGACCGGCTCGGTCGGCCTCGGCGTTGCGCAGACCGCGTTCGCCGCACTGGTGCAGGACTACGTTAAAGCCCATGGCTGGATGAAGGATCGCCCCGAGGGGCGAATGATTGCGCTGGTCGGCGACGCCGAACTCGATGAAGGCAATATCTTCGAGGCCTTGCTCGACGGCTGGAAACAGGGCCTGCGCAACACCTGGTGGATCATCGATTACAATCGGCAGAGCCTCGACGCCGTCGTCCGTGAAGGGCTGTGGGAAAAGCTCGAGACCATGTTCCGAAATTTCGGCTGGGACGTGGTGATCGTCAAATACGGCAAGCTGATGCTTGACGCCTTCGCCAAGCCCGGCGGCGAAGCGCTGCGGCGCTGGATCGACACCTGCCCGAACCAGATGTACGCCGCGCTGTGCTTTCAAGGAGGCGCGGCCTTTCGCAAGCATCTGCTCGACGACATCGGCGATCAGGGCGCTGTCACGCACCTGATCGAGAGCTACAGCGATAACGAACTGCTGGCGCTGATGTCCAATCTCGGCGGCCATGACATGGCGAGCGTGCTCGAAGCGTTTGAAGCGATCGACCATGATCGGCCGGTGTGCTTCATCGCCTACACCATCAAGGGCGTCGGCCTTCCGTTCCAGGGCCACAAGGACAATCACGCCGGACTGATGACGGTCGCCCAGATGGAAACCTTCCGTGCCGCGCAGAACATCCGCCCGGGTCACGAATGGGACAAGCTCGAGGGATTGTCGGGCGAGACCGCGGTGATCGAACGGTTTCTTGCCGACGTTCCGTTTGCGCGCCAAGGCACGCGACGGCTCGACGCCCCAACGTTCGAGGTGCCCGAGCGCCTGACGGTTTCGCTTTCCCCGCGCATGTCGACCCAGCAGGGTTTCGGCCTGATCCTCAACGAACTTGCGCGCAGCGATCTGCCGATCGCAGACCGTATCGTCACCACCTCCCCCGACGTCACGGTATCGACCAATCTCGGCGCCTGGGTGAACCGCCGCGGCCTGTTCGCAATGGCTGAGAATGCCGATCTCTTCCGCAAGGAAAAGATCCCCTCCACGTTTACCTGGGATTTCTCACCGAAGGGGCAGCACATCGAGCTTGGCATCGCAGAGATGAACCTGTTCATCATGCTGTCGGCGCTCGGCCTTTCGCATTCGATCAACGGCGAGCGGCTGCTCCCAGTCGGCACGCTCTATGATCCCTTCATCCAGCGCGGTCTCGATGCCCTGAACTACGCCTGTTATCAGGACGCCCGTTTCATGGTGGCCGCGACACCATCTGGCATTACGCTGGCGCCGGAGGGCGGCGCGCACCAGTCGATTTCCACGCCATTGATCGGCATGGCGCAAGATGGCCTCTCGTCGTTCGAACCGGCCTTCGTTGACGAACTCGCAGTCATCATGCGCTGGGGCTTCGATCATATGCAGCGCGACGACGGCGGTGCGGTCTATTTGCGTCTGTCGACGCGAACGCTCGATCAGGTGCAGCGGCAACTCACGCCGCAGTTCGAACGCGACATCACAAGCGGTGCCTATTGGCTGCGTGAACCCGGCCCCAACGCCGAACTGGTGATTGCCTATACTGGCGCGGTGGCCCCGGAGGCGATCGAAGCCACGGGTCTTCTCGGAGAAAGCCGGCGTGATATCGGTCTTCTCGCGGTGACGTCGGCCGACCGGCTGCATGCCGGCTGGACCATTGCGCGACGGGAACGCCGCAACGGCGGCCCGCGCGAATTAAGCCATATCGAGAAATTGCTCGCGCCATTGCCGCGCGATTGCGGCATCGTCACCGTACTCGATGGGCATCCGGCGGCGCTTGGCTGGCTCGGCAGCGTTCACGGCCATCGCGTCGAGGCGCTGGGCGTCCAACAGTTCGGCCAGACCGGGACCATCGACGACCTCTATGCACATTATGGCCTCGATACCAACTCGATCATCGATGCGGCCGGCAGTCTGACATTCGGCATGCCGATCCGCCATCGCAAGGTCGCGATCTGACGCCGGTCTGATCGGCGGTTTTCATCAGCTCTGAAAATAGAACGCTGCAGATCGCTGCTCGCCATGGATTTCACATCCATGAAAAGCGATCGGCGAAGGACAAACCTGCCCCGTCTCCACCTGCCTGAATTGTTCGCCCCCACCATGGATGTTACGTTTTGTCGCACCGTGGCGCGGCAACACGCCCGTGGCCCCGAACAAGAACAAAAAAGGAGACCCTCCGCTTGTCACTTCGCAAAATCAACCTCGCAACGATCTTCACGACAGCGGGCCTGTCGCTTGTCGCGGCATCTTCCGCGTTCGCGTTCGATGGTCCGATCAAGCTCGGCAACACCGCGCCGTACAGCGGACCGGCTTCGGCCTATGGCACCATCGGCTCCGCTGAAAGCGCTTATTTCCAGATGCTCAACGACAAGGGCGGCATCAACGGCCACAAGATCGAGTTCATCACGCTTGATGATGGCTACTCGTCGCCGAAAACCGTCGAACAGACGCGACGCCTCGTTGAGCAGGACGAAGTGCTGGCGATGTTCAGCTCGGTCGGCACGGCACCGAACATCGCGGTGCAGAGGTATCTCAACGCCAAGAAGGTCCCGCAGATTTTCGTCTCATCCGGAGCGAGCCGCTGGAACGACCAGAAGCACTTCCCCTGGACTGTCGGCCTCAATCCGACCTACGAACTGGAAGGCCGTATCTACGCCAAGTACATCCTGAAAACCAAGCCGGATGCCAAGATCGCGCTGATCATTCCGAACGAGGATGCGGGCAAGGATTATCTGCGCGGGTTCAAGGAAGGTCTCGGCGATCACGTCAAGCAGTTGGTGTCGACGACGACCTATCTCACCACCGATCCGACCATCGACTCGCAAATCGTCACGATGCAGCAGTCGGGGGCTGACGTGTTCTTCGTCGAAGCCACGCCGAAGTTTGCTGCGATGGCGATCAAGAAAGTCGCAAGCCTTGGCTGGAAGCCGCTGATGATTTTGCCGGCGGTATCGAACTCGGTGGCCGCAGTGCTGAAACCCGCGGGCCTCGAGAACTCCGTCGGTGTTGTCACCGGACTTTATCTTAAAGACCCGGCCGACAAGGCGCTGGCGGATGATCCGGCCGTGAAGGACTATCTCACCTGGATGAAGAAGTATCGGTCCGGTGCCGATCCCGGCGACCTTCTTAACGTGCAGGGTTACACCGCTGCGCAGCTGATGGCGCAGGTGCTGACCAACTGCAAGGACGACCTCAGCCGCGAGAACATCATCAAGCAGGCGACCCATCTCAAGGACGTCGAACTGCCGATGCTGTTGCCCGGTATCAAGATCAACACCTCGCCGGAAAACTCGACGCCGATCCAGCAAATGAAGATGGCGCGGTTTGACGGCAAGGCGTGGGTGCTGTTCGGCGACGTCATCGGCGAGTAGCGCCACGCTTGAACGAAGGGGCTCACGCCCCATATACAAACGGCCGCCCAAGAGGCGGCCGTTTTGTTTTTCAGCCGGTGTGCATCGATTTTCGCAGAACAGTTGACTTCCCGCGAAGGTCTGGCAAAAGAGCGCCATCGGAGTGCAAATCAGCGCTGTCTGGCCTCGCTTCCGACATCCAAGGATCTCTCTAAGAGATTGAGATCATTGGGGAATAGTTCAATGGTAGAACAGCGGACTCTGACTCCGTTAATCTTGGTTCGAATCCAGGTTCCCCAGCCATTCCCGCCGGCCCGGCGCATCGCCTGATCCAGACGACTTTGTCCTGCCGGGGCGCCAGACGAGCGGACATGGCGGCGCTCCTCCCCTCATTTGAGATCAACGATCGGCCAAACCCGATCAAGTTTCGCCTCACCTTAAGATGACGCCGGAAGGCGCTCTGCGGAGGAGCGAGCATGCCATCCAATCGCCTCGTCGCTCGCCGCGGACCGTTTGATTTGGCATCGCCACGCGCGGCGCAGACACATCTGCGCGAGGACGCCAGCCGCCGCCCTACCGTTGCCAGTCCATCGCGGATTGCACATCATCCGCGCGTATCCCTGTCATGGCGTGCGAGCGCTCAACACAGGAGGAAAACATGGCCGTCCACCACGCCGAACCGCTGGAAATCGTGAACCTGCAGCCACTGGGACACGCATTAAAGGATGCGAGAACGACAGCGATTGTAAAATCCGGATCGTTCGAAGCCGTCCGGTTGATCGTTCATGCGGGAACGACCATTGCTGACCATCAGGTCAAAGGAGCGATCACACTCCATTGCCTGGAAGGCTGTGTGAAGCTCGGATTCAAGGACTCCGAACTCCGACTGTCCGCAAATCAATGGATTTATCTCGAAGGCGGCACTGTCCATTCCGTGACAGGGATCGAGGACTCCTCGCTCCTGCTCACAATCCTGTTCGAGTGATCGTCCGCCGCGCCGCGGCGGACGATTGTAGCATGCCGCCTGACGATCAGGCCGACAGAACCTCGCCGATCCGATCCCGGATGGCCTGTCGCTCCTCGGCGTTTGCATCGCTGCCGAAGCGAACGTCATAAGCAATCATCGCCGGCCGCTTGAGCACGACGATACGGTCCCCGATCTCGAGCGCTTCGCTGATCGAATGCGTAATGAAAACAGCGGTCTTGCCATTCTCCTTGACCAGCTTCTTGAACTCCGCCCGCAACCGCGCCGCCGTCATCTCGTCGAGGGCCGAGAACGGCTCATCGCACAACAGGATGTTGGCGTTGGTCGCAAACGCACGCGCGATCGACACGCGCTGACGCATGCCGCCCGACAGAGCATGAGGATAATCGTTCTCATGCCCGCTGAGGCCAAGCTTGGTCAGCCACATCTGCGCGGTGGCGCGGCGCTCGGCGGCCGGCGTGTCGAGCATCTCAAGACCCAGTTCCACGTTCTGGATCGCGGTCCGCCACGGCAACAGGCGATCGTTCTGGAACACGATCGCGATCTTGCCGCGGAAGGAGTCGAAATCCGCAAACGGATTGCGACCGCTGACTTTCACCTCGCCCGTGCTCGGCTCCGTCAGTCCGGCGATCATGTTGAAGATCGTCGATTTGCCGCAGCCGGTCTTGCCGAGCAGCGCCAGCATTTCACCCTGGCGCACCTCGAGGTCGAGATTGTCGACCGCGCGATACGATCCCGCGACGCCCGGCTTGCCGAACACCTTGGAAACGCCGGTCATCCGGATCGCATTTTCGACCGTGGTCGCGCCGTTCATATCGCGCGCTCCGACACCGCCCGATAACGGAATGCGATGTTCTCGATCAGCGTCAATATCGCCTGCGCGATCAAAACGAAGAAGACCAGTTGAAGCGTCCATGCGAGTGCACCCGCCATATCGAACAATTGTTGCTGCTGCAGAAGCTCGTAGCCCACGCCACCCGTGGCGCCGACCAGCTCCGCGACGACGACGACGCGCGACGCGTTGCCGAGATTGACTTTCCATGCCGTGAGGATGTCCGGCAGCACCGCTGGCAGGATCATCACGCGAAACAGCTTCATTCGCGTTGGACGGAAGCTGAAAACCATCTCCATCAGATCTTTCGACATCGCCCGCAGCGCGCCGAGCACCTGGAAGGCGAATGCCGGCAACGTCGTCATCACCATGATGAAGAAGATGCGGAATTCGATGCCGTGGAACCAGATGATGGCGAACACCACCCACGACAGGGCGGGGATGCCCTGGAACAGCGACAGAATCGGAGACAGGAAGCGCTCGACGCTCTGCGAGCGCGCCATCAACAGCGCCAGAATGCTGCCGATGATGAACGCTCCGGCAAGGCCTGCAAGAATACGAAACACCGTTGCCAGAACGTCGGCAAACAGATTTCCGTCTGACAGGATGGCCAGACATCGCCAGAAAACATCAACCAGCGACGGGAACAGGAAACGCGGGAAAAACAGCCCCGCGAACTGCCACAGTGCGATCACCACCACGAACGGCAGCACGGACCATGACAGGCTGCGTACCGCCGACAGCAACTTTGCTGTCGGCGAAACGCCTTGCGGATTGAGGATTTGTTCGCTCACTTGCCCGGCCTTTTGTAGATCGTGGAGTCAGCGGGATCGGCGCCCAGGAAGGAGATCGACTTGCCCGCGCTGTAAACGCTCTTGATTTCCTTCGCGACATCGGACGCCCACTGCACGTTCATGCCCAGACGATCGTTGGCGCGAATGAGGCTGGCGATTGCCTTCTGGTCGTCAGCCGATCCTTTCGACGAAATCAGCTTCGATGCGTCGTCGGGATGGGCGGCAACCCACTCGGCGGCCTGCTTGTAGGTGGTATAGAGCTTGGCCACCAGTTCGGGATTCTTCTCGGCCCACTCGGTATGTGCGGCAACGCCGAGATACGGAATGTTGGTGCTGCCGGTCGCCTTCTTCCAGCTATCGGCGATCTTCAGGTCGAGCGTCTTGATGTTGGGCTTCTTGGACAGCAGCGTGGTATAGGCCGGCTCCCAGAGCTGCACGGCGGTGGCCCGGTCCGCAAGCGCGTAACCGACCAGGCCCGGAGTCGCGGTGTTGACGACAGAGAGCTTCTTGGTGTCGACGCCGAGCTGCTGTGCAAACCAGTCGAACATCACATAGTTGGTCGTGCCCTTGGCGGCGGCGAGGTCCTTGCCCTCGAGATCCTTGAGCGACTTGATGTCGGGGCGAGACGTCACGACCGTGCCCCAATAGTCGAACAGGTTGAACAGATAGGTCACCTTGACGCCGCGGGTATCGGCCAGGCCCACGGTCAGCAGCGCCGCGCTGCCGCCAAGCTGGAATTCACCGGAGTTGAACTGCGCGGTGTAGGCGTCCGGCGTACGCTGCTCGAACTTGATGTTCAGGCCATTCTTCTCGTCGAGCTTCTGAGCCTTGATGATCGGCGGCAGGAAAGCGCCGAGCGACGGCGGACCGAAGACCACGATCGAGATTTCCGCCGGCGCCTGTGCGCTGGCCGGTGCCGACATCGCAAGCATCGAAACGCAGGCAACGCTTGCCAGAATTTTATTGAATGTCATTTATCCCTCCTTGTTGTCAGGCTTTGTTGGTTTTCTCGGTGGACGGTAGAAATCCGCGGACAGCCGACGCGAATGCATCGGGTGCCTCGACAGCGGAAATGTGGGCTGCCTCCAGCGTCACTACTTCGGCACCCTTGATC
The DNA here is from genome assembly GCA_051954725.1 of Afipia sp. Classification (GTDB taxonomy): domain Bacteria; phylum Pseudomonadota; class Alphaproteobacteria; order Rhizobiales; family Xanthobacteraceae; genus Afipia. The sequence continues at coordinate 150,134 of JBQCHK010000040.1, forward strand.
GCGGACACGATTTCCTCGGCGCGCGATGGCGGAGTCGACGGGTCTTGAAGGCCCGCGATCACCCTGACGGGGCAAGCGATCTTCGACAGCTCCGGCAGCAGGTCGGTTTCGGCGAGCACGTCGCAACATCCCGCGTAGCCGGCCGGCGTCGTGGCCTCGATCATGCGCCCCAGTTGCTCGACACGCTCCGGGTTTTTCGCGCGATAACCGGCAGTCACCCAGCGCTCCAGCGAGCCCTGTACCAGCGACGCGACGCCGTTCGCGCGAACGGTGGCCGCGCGCTCTCGCCATAGCGTCTCCGGCGGAAAATTCGCAGCCGTATTCGCCGGAAGCAGGCCGCTTACACGATCCGGTGCGTGAATCCCGAGCCAAATCGCGGTCAATCCGCCGAGCGAGGTGCCGCACATGACCGCACGTTCGACTTTCAGCGCATCGAGGATGGCAATCACGTCGCGGCCGAGGCGTTCGATCGAATAGCCGCTTTCCGGCGCATCGGAGCGGCCGTGGCCGCGGGTATCGTAGCAGATCAAGCGGGCATCGGCGGCCAGACGTTCGGCAACCTCGTCGTACATGCCCATGTCCGACGCGAGCGAATTGCTGAACACGATCGCCGGCTTATCCGCTGCGCCGGACACGCGAACGGCAAGCCGCACGCCGGGCTCGACTTCGATATGTTGCAGGTCGCGAACTGCGATATTCATTACAACGCTACTCCGCTGCACCTTGCGCCGGAACATCGAACTCCTTGCGCAGCGCGGTGAAGAACTTTCCGATCAGATGCTTCGACACGCTGCCGAGAATGCGCTGGCCGACACCAGCGACCAGACCGCCAATCTCGCCGACGCCCTGATAGGTCAGCTTGGTGGCGTTCGGCCCTTCCGGCGTCAGTTCGAAACGCGCGCTGCCATTGCCGTGGCCGAGCGTACCCGCGCCCGATACCTTGATGCTGCAGCTCTTAGGAGCGTCCTTGTCGGACAGCGCGATCTCACCTTCGAACGAACCGCCTACCGCGGCAACGCGCAGTTGCATATCGACCTTGTAGGCGTCCGGTGCGGTCTCGGTCATGCTCTTGCAGCCCGGCACGCAGCGGGTCAGCACCACGGGATCGTTGAGCGCGACCCACAGGGCCTCGACAGGAGCCTGTATGATTTCGGAGCCACCAATATCGAGCTTCATGTTGCTACCTCACAGTCCAAACAACTTCGCCGCGAGCCCACCATTGATGGCCGTGCGTTCGGCATCCGAGAACGAGGTTTCGGCCACGATCTTGAGCGGCGCGAGATCGCCAATCGGGAATGGCATGTCGGACCCCATCATGATGCGGTCCGCGCCCACCATGTCCGCAAGGAAACGCAGCACGCGCGGGTCCTGAACGATGGTGTCGTAATAGAGTGCAGCCAGTGCAGCATCGGGATCGCCGAGCTTTTCCTTGTCCAGCGAATAATTGCGGCGCAGACGACCGATCACGTACGGCAGCGCCGCGCCGCCGATGCCGGCGACGATCTTGGCCTTGCCGTAGCGGGTTACGGCACCGGAATAGATCAAACGCGACATGGCGATCAGCGTATCGGTGATGCGGCCGACCGCATTGGCCATGCCGTAATCATGAACGCGGTCGTCGCCGCTCTCGAACACCGGATGAATGAAGATCACCGAGCCGAGTTCATTGGCGGCCTCCCAGAACGGCACGAGGTCCGCGTCGTCGAGCACGCCCCCCTTGCCTTTCGGCTGGGTCCCGATCATCGCGCCCTTGAAGCCGGCCTGATGCGCTTCGCGCAGGACCTCGGCGGCAAGCTTGCCGTTCTGCAGCGGGACCGTCGCCAGCGGAACGAAACGCGGCTGATCCTTGGCGGTCTGCGCAAGATGAGTATTGATCAGACGCGACCAGCGCGCGCCCTCGTCCGCCGGCACTTCGTAAGCGAACATATCGAGCCAGCCGGCCACGACCTGGCGATCGACCTTCTGGGTGTCCATCCACTGCAGACGTCCGGCCAGATCGGTCAGCGGCTTCGACACCGGCCGGGTCGGCTTGCCGCCAGCGAAGGAAAAGCCAAGGCTGCCGCCGTCTTCGATCAGGCGGACGGACGGAAAGTTCGCGGCCTGCGAACGGATCGCGTCAAGCAGGCTCGGCGGCACAAGATGGGCGTGGCAATCGATAATCACGAAGCAGATCCTTGTCGGTTACTTTTGTTTGGCGGAAGCGACTGCGTCGCTGATCGCGGAAATGCGGATCGGCAACTTGGCGAATGAAATGCCAAGGCTGCGCACCGCATCATTGATGCCGTTGGAAATGGCCGCGGGCGCGCCGAGATAGCCGCTCTCGCCCGAGCCTTTCTGCCCGAACACGGTGTAGGGCGACGGCGTGCAGTGATGGACGATCTCGACCTCCGGCACTTCGTGCGAGGACGGCAGCAGGTAGTCCATGAAGCTCTGGGTCAACATCTGCCCTTCGCCGTCATAGACGAACTCTTCCAGCAGCGCGGCGCCGATGCCATGAGCGATGCCGCCGAGCGTCATGCCCTTGACGATGTGCGGGTTGATGACCGTGCCGCAATCGTGACCGATGACGTAGCGGCGGATCTCCGGCTTTCCGAGGACCGGATCGATCGCGATCAGCACGACATGGAATTCGAACGAATGGCATGGGTACATCTGCACCCGGCCGTTTTCCGGCAGCTTGGTGCCCGTCGGCACCTGCATCACATGGGTGGTTTCGAGACCTGGCTCCATGCCTTCCGGCAGTTCGTGGAAATGGCGATGGCCGATATTGACCAGATCGGACCAGCTCAACTGCGCGCCGTTCTTTGCCGTCACACTGCCATTCGCGTAAGTGACCTCGTCTTCGCCGCAGCCGAACTTGTGGGCGGCGATCTTGATCAGCTTGGTCCTGAGCTTCTGCGCCGCATGGAACGCCGCGCCGCCAAGCATGATCGCCATACGGCTGCCGACCGGCGTGTTCGACGGCAGCGACGCCAGCGAATCCGGACGAACCACACGAATCTTGTCCGGGTCGATCTGCAGCACTTCGCCGATAACTGTGGCTACCAGCGTCTCGTGGCCCTGCCCCGACGACGTGGTGTGAATCGTTACGGTGACGAAGCCGACACCATCGACGTTGATGCGACAGGAATCCATCCAGGTCGTGGTGGTGTTCTTCTCGTTGAGCAGCGGCTCGAATGACGAGTTTCCACCGCTCGGCTCCAGGCATGCGGCAATGCCGATGCCTGCGAGAAGACCAGATTCACGCAGCCGGTCGCGCTCCTTCTCGAGCGCCGGATAATCGACATGCGCCAGCACCTTGTCCATCACGGTGTGGTAGTCGCCGCTGTCGTAGCGCGTGCCGCTCGGGATCAGATATGGAAACTCATCGTGGTTGATGAAATTGCGGCGGCGGATTTCAAGCGGGCTGATGCCCACTGCGTCCGCGACCTTATCCATCATCGTCTCGATGGCGTAGTTGGTCGGCGACTGGCCGAAACCGCGCACCGCTTCCTGCACCGCCTTGTTCGAGGTGACCGACTGCGCCCGGTACTGCACACTGTTGATCTTGTACGGACCGACGATGGCGCCGATCGGCTTGCCGAGCTGGAACGGCGCGCGTCCGGCGTAGCCGCCGGCATTATCCAGCGCCTTCATTTTCATCGAGCGCACGATACCGTCATCATTGAACGCAACTTCGATATCGAAAATCCGCTCAGGGCCGTGCGCGTCACCGCCGCGCATATTCTCCAGCCGGTCCTCGATCAGACGAACCGGCCGGCCAAGGCGGCGCGACAGATGCGATACCAGCACGGTGTGCTTGATGCCGCGCTTGACGCCATAGCTGCCGCCGACGTCGACGTCCTGATGGACGCGGACATTGTTGGCCGGAATCCGCAACGCACGCGCGATCTGGTCCGGATATTTCGGCATCTGGATCGAAGCCCAGACGTCGAGCATCTCGCGCCACGAATCCCACGAGGCAACCACGCCGAAGGTTTCGATCGGCACCGTCGAGTTGCGACCCCACGTGACGCGGAACGACAGATGACGCGGGCTGTCGGCAAAGTCCTTTTCGACCTCGCCCCACACGAACGTCTTGTCGAGCAGCACGTTCGAGCCGTGCGCCGGGTGGACCGGCGGGCTGTCCGGCTTCAGCGCCTCCTCGGCGTTGATGACGTAAGGCAGCGGCTCGTAGTTCACCCGCAGTTTTTCGGTGGCGTCCTCGGCCAGTGCGCGCGTGTCCGCGACGACAGCAGCGACCCACTCGCCGGCATACCGCGTCTGTCCGACAGCAAGCGGAAAACGCCTGGCGTTGGGCGTATCAAGACCGTTCATCAGCGGATCGACCGCCGTCGCGAGTTCTTCGCCGGTCAGAACGTAGTGGACGCCCGGCATTGCCAGGGCCGCCGAACTGTCGATCGACAGGATTCTGGCGGAAGGATGCTGCGACGACAGAACCGCGACGTGAAGCGTGCCTTCCGGCACGATGTCGGCGACATAGTTGCCGTGACCGGCGACAAAGCGACGATCCTCGCGCACGCGGCGGTTGGTCGAGACAAAACGGAACGCAGCCGGATCGACGCTCACTTCACGGTCTCCTCGACTACCTTCGCCGAATGCGGCGTATTGGATTTGCGCACGCGATCGGCGGCGAATTCGATCGCCTCGACGATCTGGCCATAGCCGGTGCAGCGGCAGATGTTGCCGGAGATAGCCTCGACGATATCCTCGCGGCTCGGATTCTGATTGTGCTCGAGCAGCGCGTGCGCACTCAGGATCATGCCCGGCGTGCAGAAACCGCACTGCAGGCCATGGGTTTCGCAGAACGCATCCTGTACCACGCTCATCTCGCCGGGCGCGGGCGCAATGCCTTCGATGGTGGTGATCTCGTAGCCGTCGGCCTGTGCCGCGAACATCAGGCACGCGCGCACCGGCTCGCCATTCAGCAACACGGTGCAGGCGCCGCACACGCCGTGCTCGCACCCCGTATGAGTGCCGGTCAGCAACAATTCCTCGCGCAAGGTATCGACCAGCGTTTTGCGCGGCTCGACATCGACCGTGCGGCTGACACCGTTGACCTTCAATTCCACTTTCATCGGGCTGCTCCCTGCTTGCGCCCGCCTGCATTGTCGCGCGCATCGGATAGCGCGCGTTCGCACATCGCGGCCGCAACGCGCCGGCGATAGGCCGCGCTCGCATGCAGATCGTTCATCGTTTCGATATCCGCCGTGGCAGCCTGGATCACTTCGGCGACGCGCCCGGCCTCGAGCTTCGAGCCGACCAGCGACGCCACGTCGATACGCAGCGGCCGTTCGCCGGCGCCGCCGACGCCGAGCGCGATTTCGATGCAGTTGCCATCGTCATCGAGCGCGACCTGCGCCGCGGCGGAAACAAAAGCAAAGTCCGAACGCCGCGCGCTGATCTCCTGAAAACCAACGCCGACATTCCTGTGAGTCCAGACCGGGAAACGCACCGCACTGATGCACTCGCCCTGCCCGATCACGGTCAGCATCGGACCGATGAAAAAATCATCGGCCGGCATCGTCGTCGAACCGTCGGGGCTTGCGATCTCGATTTCGGCGCCCAGCGTCACCGCAACCAGCGGAATCTCCGCCGACGGATCCGCGTTGGCGATCGAACCGCCGACCGTGCCGCGATTGCGCGTCGGCGGATGACCGACCCACGGCAGCGCTGCATTCAAAAGCGGCAACGAGCGGCGCACCAGTTCGCTGCGCTCGGCGATCACCTGTCGCGTGGTGGCGCCGATCACGACCGCGCCGTTGTCCTCGCGAATGCCCGACAGTTCCGGCAGCCGCGCGATATCGACCAGTCGCGCCGGCCGCGCCAGCCGCATAGCCAGCATCGGCACCAGCGTCTGTCCGCCGGCGATCACCCGCGCGTCGTCGTCGCTCGCGAGCAGTTCGCACGCCGCTGCGAGTGATTCAGGCCTGACATATTCGAAAGGTGCCGGCTTCATCGCATCAACCGAGCAGAAGGCCGGCGATGGCGGGCGACAGCACGGAGATGGTCTGCTTGCTCAGCAGCGGACCATCGACTTCGCTTGCCTTCTTCACCGCGGCCCATTCGGCATCGGCGCCGAACGCAGCCCATGCGGCCTTGCGCGCATCTTCGCTGGCGAAGCGGGTCATGTAGGTGAGCTTGCCATCCTCTTCCGGCGCCTTGAACGCACCGACCAGTTCGATGCCATGGCGAGGGAAAAACTTCTTCGCGACTTCATCGATGAAGCGCTGGCGCATCGCATCGGCGCGACCTTCGACGGCTTCATAAATACGGATCTCGTAGACCAAAACGCTCTCCCGAATTCGGCATCATTCCCCTGGTGCCGGTGCGCGGGAGTTAAGAAGTTTTGAACGTGCAATGTCAAACAAAAACTGGCGCAATTGGCTCACAAAACAGTCTCTTGGACTGATACAATCAATCAATTGATCCACTCATATACAATTTTCATGAGTTTATTCAATGAATCGCGCCGTCGCGATTGCGACAGTTGTGCTGTGCAATGAATTGTCCTATAGGACAATTTGTCCGTAACGTTTATATTTCGACCGAATGGTGACCGCACATGTCCGAGTGGCTTCCGACCCTGTCCGCGAATGGAGGCCCGCGTTATCTCGCGTTCGTCGAGCGACTCGAGGCGGACATCGAGAGCGGTCACGTCAAACCGGGCGCGCGTCTCCTGCCCCAGCGCGAAATGGCGCAGCGTCTCGGCCTCAGCGTCGGCACGATCTCGAAGGCCTATACGGAAGCCGAACGACGCGGCCTGATTTCCGGCGAGGTCGGCCGCGGCACCTTCGTACAGAAAGGCAAGAGCACTCCGCGCACGCAGTACGGCGCCAAGGAAACCACGATCAACCTCGCGCTCAATGTGCCGCCCTACACCGGCGAGGATGAAGCGATCGCCAATGTACTCGCCGACATCGCGGCGCAAGGCGAAATGGCGAACCTGCTCGGCTATCTGCCGCATCAGGGCCTGCGCAGTCATCGCGAGGCGATGGCGACATGGTTGTCATCGCTGGGCGTCCCCGCCGGACCAGATCAGCTTTTCATTACGCATGGCGGGCAGCACGCGATCTCGATCGCGCTCAGCCTCACCATCGCGCCCGGCGATATCATCCTCACCGAACGCTTCACCTATTCGGGCATGATCGCCCTCTCCGCCCAGCACAAATATCGCCTGCATGGCGTCGAGACCGATGCCTACGGCCTGGTGCCGGAAGCGCTCGATCGCGCATTTACCGAGACGCGGGCACGCATGGTGTTCTGCATGCCGACACTGCAAACGCCGATGGGATCGGTGATGCCGGAGGAACGGCGCGATGCCATCGCCGAGATCGTGCGCAAGCACGACGCGTTTCTCGTCGAGGATGACGCCTACGCTTTCCTGTTCACCTCGCCGCCACGGCCGATGTCGCTGCGCATTCCGGAGCGCAGCTTTTATGTGGTGAGCTTTGCGAAGTGCCTCGCGCCCGGACTTCGTGTCGCGGCGATGATCGCTCCTGATTCATATCGCGACCGCTGCAACAACGCGATCCGCGCGACCGGCTGGATGGCGACGCCGGTGATGTCCGAAGTCATCAGCCGGCTCATCCACAATGGCGACCTGCTGCGTCAGGTCCGGCGCAAGCGCGACAAGGCTGCGATGCGCAACGAGATCGCGACCCGGGTGCTCGGCGAATGGCTGCCGCCGCTGATTACGCCGCCATGCTTTCACCGCTGGATGCCGCTGCCCGCGGGCCGCACCGTGCTCGCGCTGGTCACCCAGGCAGCGCACGCGGGAATCACGCTGGCGCCGCCCGGCGCGCTTCAGCAGGTCGATCGCGGCACGCTCGGCGTCCGGCTGTGTCTTGGCCATCCGCCGACCGAAACCGAACTCGAGAAGGCGATGACCGACATCCGTCACATCCTCGACATGACCGAAACGATTTCGTTCGTCTGATCACACCAGCGCATGCGATGCGCGAGACGTCAGCGTCAGCGGCGGGCCATCCGCCACGCCAGCAGCCGGACTTCGGCGAAGTTCATCGCCAGCGCGGTGAGATAGCCGATCACGCCCAGCAGGATAACGCCGGCGAACAGCTCAGCCGAGCGAAATGAGCGCGCGGACAATAACACCCAGTGTCCGAGTCCATCGAGCCCGGCGAGCATCTCGCAGACCACGGACAGGATGAGCGAGACCGTCAGGCTGAGCCGCATGCCGGCGATGATGTCCGGGCTTGCCGAGGGCAGCGCAATCTTGAAGATCACCTCGCTGCGCGACAGGTGAAGCGAACGCGCGACTTCGTAGAGCCGCGGCTCGACCGCCGCGAAGCCATGCACCGTCGCCAGCATGATCGGCCAGATCGCGCCGAACGCGATCACGAACAGCGCCATGCCTTGTGTCAGGCCGAACAAGGCGATGGCGACGGGAATGATCGCGGACACCGGCAGCGGACGCAGAAATTCCAGCGACGGCGCGACATAGGTGCGCATGTGCCGCGACGATCCGATCATGGCGCCGAGCGCGATGCCGGCAATCGAGGCCGCCAGCCAGCCGAACGCCATGTGCTCGAGCGTGCCGACCACCTTTTCCCAGAGATCGCCGGTTGTGAACCCGCGCACCAGCGCCGCCCACGCACGGTCGGGACCGGGCAGAAATACCGGAGACACCAGGCGCGCGTTGGCAATCCATTGCCACAGGCCGACCAGGGCGGCCGCCACCGCAAAGCTTGCCAGACGCCAGGTCAGCGCGCTCCGGTTCATGATCGTTCCTCGACTACGCCGGCATAGCCGAAAAGATGCCGTTGCGCGGCCATCAACGCCGCGTTCAGCGCATAACCGAGCACACCGATCCAGACCAGATAAGCCAGCATCAGGTCCGGCCGCAGCGCCTGTTGCGCGAGCATGATGCCCGCGCCGAGCCCCAGCGGATTGATCGCGATCTCGACGGTGACGGCGACGATCAGCGCGATGCCCGCGGCAAGACGCCCGGCCACGAAAATGCGCGGCAGAGCGGCGGGAATGACGATCGAACGTACGCTCTGCCCCGGCGACAATCGCAGCACGCGCGCCACTTCCATCAAGCGCGGCTCGATATCCCGCACGGCGGCGCGGCTGAGGATCAACATCGGCCAGACGCAGGCGAAAGCGACGATGGCGATTTCCATGCGATAGCCGAAGCCCAGAGCAATGAGCGCAATCGGCAGCAAGGCAATCGACGGAATCGGCCGGATGGATTCGACCGTGACTTCCATCAAGCGGTCGAGCTTGTCGAAAATGCCGAAGGCAACGCCGAGGATCAGCCCGATGAAGCTGCCGACGATCAGTCCGGCGAAAGCGGAAAACAGCGTGTCGCGCGTCGCGATGAGAATCGAGCCGTCGGAAAACGCTTCTCCCAATGCCAGCACGACATCGCTCGGCGGCGCGATGCTGTCGCTCTGCAAGTGCACCATGCGCGCCCACACCTCGAAGGCGACGAAAACGGCGGCCGGCAGGATCAGGGCTTTGGCGCGATCGAGGGTCAATGCTCGGTCGCCTTGATGAAGTCGAACAGCGTTCGCCGCAGCCGCAGGAATTCCGGATGCTCCCGCGTTACAAGCTGGTCGCGCGGACGCGGAAGATCGATCGCCAGTTCGATGCCGATGCGGCCGGGATGCGGCAGCAGCCCGATCACGCGGTCGCCGAGATAGATCGCCTCATCGAGATCGTGGGTCACGAAAACGACGGTGGCGTTGTTGGCGGCGACCAGCGCCAGCAGTTCGTCCTGCAATCCCTGCCGCGTCATCGCATCGAGCGCGCCGAACGGCTCATCCATCAGAAGCGCCTTCGGCTCCTGAGCGAGGCAGCGCGCGATCTGCAGGCGCTGCTGCATGCCACCCGACATTTCCGAGGGATACTTTCCGGCATGGTTGGGAAGGCCGACTTTGCCAAGCAGGGTCGCGATACGCTCGGGCCGTTCGGCCTTCGGCACGCGCGTAGCTTCGAGCGCGAGCGCGATGTTGCCGGCGGCCGTGCGCCAGGGCAGCAACGCCTTGCCGTAGTCCTGAAACACGATGGCGATCTCGCGCCGCGGATGGGTCATCGGCTGCCCGTCGAAGGTCACCGCGCCATCGGTGGGCTGGTAAAGCCCCGCCGCCAGACGCAGCGCCGTGGTCTTGCCGCAACCGGACGCGCCGACGATGCAAAGAAACTCGCCGGGCTTCACATCCAGCGACAGTTTCTCGATAATCGTCTTGCCACCGAGATCGAGAGTGACGGCATCGAAGGATATCTGCTTGTCGTTCGGCGACAGCGACACGGCACGACCCGCGCTCATGGATGGTGCGGCAACAGTCATGCTTCAGTGTCCCTCGACCGGCGGATAAACAAAATTCAGCGTTGATTGAAGATGCGACGTTAGCATCGCCTGCGCGGCCGGAACATCACGCGAGATGACGCAGTTCGCCAGCATCTCGTGAGCGGCGACGAAACGCACGCCGCTGTCGAAATCGCGCAGCATCACCCGGCGATAGCGATAGGCCTGATCGTAGGTCTCCGAATGCGCGGCCAGCAGCCGCTTCGAACCGCAGGCCGCAAGCAACGCGGTGTGAAAACCCTTGTGAAGCCGGTCGAAATCCTCGGTCCCCTCACGGAAGTCATTGCCGGTGCGTTCGATATGACGGCGGATCTGATGCAAGGTGCTGACGATGCCGGCTTCCCAGGCATCGTCCCCCAGTTTCATCGAGAGCCGCAGCGCCTCGGTTTCGACGGCAATACGCATCCGTGTAATGTCTTCAAGATCCTCGCGGCTGAGATCGACCACGCGAAACCCGCGCTGGCCGACCCCGGTAATCAGGCCGCGGGACATCAGCCGCGACAGCGCCTCGCGCAGCGGCGTGGCGCCGATCTCGTAGCGCCGCGCCAGATCGACGATCCCAAGCCGCGACCCCGGGGCCAGATGGCCCGCGAGGATGTCGTGCTCGACCAACCGGACGGCCCGCTCGGTCAGCGTGCTGGCCTCGGAAGACGCCCAATCGGTTTCGCGGTCGGCTGATGCCATGCGTTGATCTTAGTTGAAGATCAGCTTCTTGGTGTCGAGTTTCGTCTGCAGCATCTTCTGCGACGACATCACGTCGATCCACCACCCAAGCTGCTCGGGCGTCAGCGTCGGCTCCGACCTGTTCGGCGGCGTAGCCTTCACCAGTTCGAGCGGCTGCTTGGTGAATTTGGAAATCGACGCGGACGCCTTTTCACGATCGCCGTTGACGATCTTCGCGCCCTCCGCGATCGCGGCGCGGAATTTCTTCACGGTCTCGGCGTTCTTTTCGGCCCACTCACGCGATGCCGCGTAGAAGATGATCGGATCGGTGCGGCCAAGATCGACGGCGTAGTGCGCGCCGACCGAACCGAGCTTGGCATTGAGCATGCGCGTCACCGTCGGCTCCGAGGTGAGCACGGCATCGACGCCGCCGGACTTGATGATGTCGCCCATGGTCGGGAACGTGACTTCAACGAAGTTGACCTTCTTCGGATCGACGCCCTTTTCCACCAGCCATTTGACGAACAGCACATGAAGGAAGGCGTTGAGGCCGGGCGCGCCGACCTTCTTGCCGATGAAGTCCTTCGGCTCCTTGATGGTGATGCCGTTGCGGACGAAGGCGGTGATGTTGCGGTTGGACACCGGGCTCATGACCGTCGCGCCGGCGATGGCGACAAGATCGAGGCCGCCGTCAGCAGCCTGCAGGAAAACCGTCGAGGTCGGGCCGCCGATCTGAATCGAGTCCGACAGGATCGCCGCGGGAATGTTGGAATTGATGGCGATCGGCGTCATCTCGACATCGAGGCCGTGCTTCTTGAAGATGCCCTCATCGACTGCGACCATCGCCGATGCGCAATCCGACGTGGCGGTGCAGCCGACATGAATCTTGGTTTGCGCCTGCGCGGGCGCAGCCAACATCGCAGCAACCGCAAAGCTGGCAAGAAGCACTCTCATGACATCACTCCCCCGGGGGTTGTCCGCCTGTTGGCCGAACCTGCAACGCGCAGGCCGTCCTTTTTCGGGTCAGGCTTGATTATCGATATTTTTTTTGATCATATATTTTTAGACAAAGCAAGGAGCATTCCGTGAAACTCGCGACCTACCGTTCGAGCGGCCAAGACAAAATCGGCATTGTGCATGACGGCGACCGCCGGATTTTCGATCTGGCCGCCGCGGCCGCCCGTGGGGGCGCCGGCAACCCGGCCTTTTCCTCGATGCTGGCGCTGATCGATGCCGGCGAGGCCGCGCTCGATGCGGCTCGCACTCTGTTCGAACGGCATGGCAAGGACGCCGACCTGTCGGTGGCGGTGAACGGCGCCGACATTCTGGCGCCGGTGCCGGAGCCGCGGCAGATGCGCGACGGCATGTCGTTTCCGCTTCACATCCTGCAGGCGCCGCGCGGCCAGCGCAAACTCGCGGCGCGGGCGAAGAACGACATGGACGAACTGGCGCGGATCGACGCCGAGCCGCTCGGCGAACTTCCCGAGGTCTATCGCAAGCAGCCGATCTACTACATCACCAACCGCTTCAGCGTGCGCGGCACCAACACCACGGTGAAGTGGCCGCGCTACAGCAAGGTGATGGACTACGAACTGGAGTTCGGCATCATCACCAAGAACAAGGGCGCGAATATCCCCGCGTCCAGGGCGCGCGACCACATCTTCGGTTTCACCATCTTCAACGACTTCTCGGCGCGCGACGCCCAGCGCATCGAGATGGAAGGCCGTCTCGGCCCCGCCAAGGGCAAGAGCTTCGACGGCGGCAACGTGATGGGGCCGTGGATCGTGACGCCGGACGAGATCGGAGATCCCTACAAGCTGCGCATGGAGGCGCGGGTCAATGGCGAGACCCGTTCGCAGGGCATGACCGACGGCATGCTGTTCCCGTTCGAGGAGATCATCGCGCACGTCACCCAGGACGAAACCCTGATGCCGGGCGAGTTCATCGGTTCGGGAACGGTCGGCAACGGCTGCGGCCTCGAACTCGGCTGGTATCTCGAGCACGGCGACACCATCGAACTGGAAGTCGAGAAGATCGGCGTTCTGCGCAACAAGGTGGAGCGGCAGGACGTCTGACGTCCTCCCCCACCCAACAGGAAAACATCCGATGGCCCGCAAACTGATCGACATCTCCGTTCCGCTGCAGAACGACGTGCCCGCCGACCCGCCGGGCAACCACCCGACGATCAACTACATCGACCACCAGCAGGGACTGCCGCGCATGCTGCAGTTCTTCGACGGCCTGAAGAAGGAAGACCTTCCGGACGGTGAAGGCTGGGCGGTCGAACAGGTCCAGCTCTCGACCCACAACGGCACCCATCTCGACGCGCCCTATCACTTCCATCCGACGATGAATCGCGGCGAGAAGTCATGGACCATCGACGAGGTGCCGCTGGAGTGGTGCCTGCAGCCCGGCGTGAAGCTCGACTTCCGTCACCTGCCCGATGGCTATGTCGCGACCGCAAGGGACGTCGAGGACGAACTCAAGCGCATCGGCCACACCCTGAAGCCGCTCGAGATCGTCGTGGTCAACACCAGCGCCGGCGTCAAATACGGCCAGCCCGACTACGTCAACTCCGGCTGCGGCATGGGCTATGAAGCCACCATGTATCTGCTGGAGCGCGGCGTGCGCCTCACCGGCATCGACGGCTGGAGCTGGGACGCGCCGTTCGTGTTTACGGCCAGGCGCTACGCCGAAACCAGGGACGCCAGCCTGATCTGGGAAGGCCACAAGGCCGGCCGCCACATCGGCTACTGCCACATCGAGAAGCTCCACAATCTCGAGCAGCTTCCCTCGACCGGCTTCATGGTGTCGTGCTTCCCGGTCAAGATCGAACGCGCGTCCGCCGGCTGGACCCGCGCCGTCGCCATCATCGACGAATGACCGTGCAAGCGGCGCAGGCGAAATCGCTTGCGCCGCCACGCACTCTCCGGCTCACAGCACCAGCGAAGGCAGCCAGGTCGCGAGCGCCGGGAACAGCATGATCAGGATCAGGCCGAGGATCAGCACCAGCGTGTACGGTGTCGCCGACTGATAGATGTCGCCCATGGTGATGCCCGGCGGCACGATGCCCTTCAGGTAGAACAGATTGAATCCGAACGGCGGCGTCTGGTAGCCGATCTCCATATTGATAATGAAGAGGATGCCGAACCAGATCGGGTCGAACCCGAATCCGGTGACGATCGGCAGGAACACCGGCAGCGTGATCAGCATGATGCCGACCGGATCGAGCACCATGCCGAGCAGCAGCAGCACGATCTGGATGAAGATGATCGTGCCCCATGGCCCGCCGGGAATATGCCCGGCGAGATTCTGGATCAGGGACTGCGCGCCCATGCCCTGATACGCCGCGCTGAATGAATGCGCGGCGAACAGGATCCACATGATCATGCCGGTGAGCGTGAAGGTGCGGATCGCGGAATCGCGCAGGAGCGCCCAGCTCATCTTGCCGTGAACCAGCGCCGAGATCATCGCGCCGAGCACGCCGCAGGCCGCCGCCTCGGTCGGCGTCGCGATGCCGAACATGATCGATCCCAGAACCATGGTGACGATCAGCATCGGCAGCAGCACCGCGCGCAGCGCCGCGAACTTCTCGCTCCAGTCGCCGCGCTGGTCCTTCGGCATCGCCGGACCCAGCTCCGGCTGCAGCCAGCAGCGGATGAAGATGTAGGCGCAGATCATCAGCGCGATCACGACGCCGGGAACGACGCCGGCGGCGAACATCTTGCCGACCGACGCGCCGGTGATCAGCGAATACAGGATCATCAGCACGCTCGGCGGAATCAGGATGCCAAGGCCGCCGCCCGCGCTGATGCAGCCGATCGCCATGCGCTTGTCGTAGCCGCGCTCGAGCATCGCCGGCAGCGCGATGGTGCCCATGGTCACCACGGCCGCGCCGCTGATGCCGACCATCGCCGCGAAGATCGTGCAGATCGCGACAGTGCCCATGGCAAGGCCGCCGCGCACCCCGCCCCACCACAGATGCATCATGCGATAGAGCGACTGGGCGACACCGCTCCCTTCCAGGATCATCGCCATGTAGACGAACAGCGGAATCGCCACCAGCGTGAAGCTGTTCATGCTGCCCCACATCTGCGAGGCGACGAGATAGAAGGAATCAATCCCCCAGGTGAAGTAGAGGAACACGATCGACACGCCGCCGAGCACGAACGCCAGCGGCAAGCCGAGCATGAGGAACAGCAGCAGCGCGCCGAAGAACAGAAGCGTGAGAACCCCGATGCTCAATGCTGCTCTCCGATGCGCTCAAGCTGCAACCCGTCGGGCAGCGGAATGTCGAGGGCGATGCAGATGTCCCGCGCCAGCTTGACGATGCCCTGCAGCAGGATGAGGAACGCGCCGACCGGGATCATCAGCTTCACCGGCCAGATCGGCGGATTCCACGCCGATTGCGAGCGCTCCCAGAACTCCATCGATTCATAGGCGAGCGAACTGCCGAAATAGAGCAGCGCGCCGATGAACAGGAAAAACAGCACCGACGTCACCACGTCGATGATTCCCCGGGCGCGCGCCGGAAACCGCGAATAGATCAGATCGACATTGACGTGACCGCCATGGGCGAGGATGTAGCCGCCCGACAGCACCGCATAGACGCCGAACACCAGCTGCGTAAGTTCGCCGGTCCAGACCAGCGGCGCGCCGAGCACATAGCGGAATGCGATCTCGGCAATCAGCAGCGCGAAAATCACCAGAATGAGCAGCGCCACCCAGCGCCCGATAAAGTCGTTGAACCGGGTGATGCCGCGCAGCACCGCGAAGATCGCCTGCATGGAATAGGCTCCGGGAAAAGCGAGACTTGTCCGCGATCCGGGGCGGCCCCGGATCGCGGATAGAGGCGTCAGCTCATGTAACCGAGGTCGGTCAGGAACTTCTTCAGGGTTTCGAGCGCCTTTGCCGCGTTCGGCCCCTTCTTGCCTTCTTCTTCCCACTGCTTGGCCGCGACCTTGGTCAGGTGATCCAGCACGTCCTGCGGAAGCTGGTTGACGGTGACGCCCTTTTCCTTGAGCGCCTTGGCGAGGGTCAGCTGCTCGAGATAGAGATACTCGTTGGTGCGCGCCCAGAACTGCTGCTCAAGCGTATCGAGAACGCACTTCTTGACCTCGGGCGACAGCTTGTCGAGCGCCTTCTGGTTGATGATGAAAGCGTCGGTGCCCGCAATGTTGAGCGCCGGGCGGACGTGATACTTCGCGGCTTCATAAAGGCCCATGCTGTTGGCGCCCTGCACCGCGCCCCAGTGCACCGCATTGATCACACCGGTCGAGAGCGCCGGATAAATTTCAGGACCCGGCAGATAGGATGCCGATGCGCCCGCTTCGGTGAGGAATCGCTGCAGCACGCCCGACGAGCGAATCTTCAGCTTCTTGAAATCGTCGAGCGACTTGACCGGCTCCTTGGCGACCATCTCGGTCGGATAAACCTTATCGGTCGAATAAAACACGCCCTGCGCCGCGACTTCATCGCGGATCAGCTTCTCGAAGCCGAGCCGCTGATGGAAATACGCGGTTTCCCAGACGTTGCGGAACGCGAACGGCAGACCCGAGGCAATGCCCGCGGTCTGAATCGTTTCCGGCAGATAGGCCGGCGAAATGGTTCCCATCTGAATGATGCCGCGCTTCACCGCCGGGAAAATTTCCTTGGCCGGAAACAGCGCGCCGGCTTCGTGCAGTTCAAGAACAAGCTGCCCCTTGGTGCAGGCCTCGACCTTGGTCTTGAGAGCGCCGAGGCTGTCCTTGAACGAACTGCTCGCGTTCGGCCAGTGCGATTGCACGCGCCAGGTCACCTTCTCCTGCGCAATGGCGATATTCTGGAACAACAGCAGCGCGGAAGCCGCTGAAACCGCGAACGTCGTGATGGATTTGATCGGATGGCGATGCATCGCGTGTCTCCTTTGTTTTTGTTTTTCTTGTTGTTGATTGATTGAACGAAATTGCACGACGCGCGCGAGGCGAGTCAAACCAGACACGCTCCCTGCGACGAATTGCCATATCGGCGCAGTTCGCAGAGCGAAATTGTTTTGAAACGATGGTCAGTTTGATTGCGAAATCGCGATCGGTGACGTGCGAATATTTGATGACGTGCGAATTCGATCAGGTCGCGAATCCGATGCACGTGCGACTCTCGGTTGTCATCGCCGGACTTGTTCAGGCATGACGGCGAGCGCGCTCAACATATTGGATGTCATCCCGGCGAACGCCGGGACGACGCGTGGAGACGTCGCGCGTATCGCACTTGTCACCTGATGTTGATGATTCCACGAGGCAAGGACGTGGATGGCCGGAATAAATCCGGCCATGACGGAAGCGACTCAGGCCACCTTTTCAGCCTTCTTCACCGGCTCGACCTTGCCGTCGAGAAAACCGGTCAGCCGCCCGCGGATGATTTGTTCGGCATCGGCCATGATGCGGTCGATCAATTCCTTCACGCTCGGAATGTCGTGGATCAGGCCGACCATCATGCCGCAGCTCCACGCGCCCGCATCCATGTCGCCATCGATCATCACCTTCGGATAAACACCGGCGACCTGATCCATGATATCCTGGATCTTGAGGTCCTTGCCCTTCTCACGCTCGATCTCGAGCAGGCGCTCGACCTTGGCGTTGGTCAGCACGCGCTCGGTATTGCGCAGCGCGCGCATGATCAGGCGGGTGTCGAGTTCGGTGGCCTTGACCAGCGCCTGCTTCACGTTGTCATGCACCGGCGCTTCCTTGGTGGCGATGAAGCGCGTGCCCATGTTCATACCCTGCGCGCCCATCGCCAGCGCGGCGACGAGACTGCGCGCATCGGCCATGCCGCCGGAGGCGACGAACGGGATCGTCAGTTCCTCGGCCGCGCGCGGCAGCAGGATCATATTGGGCATATCATCCTCGCCGGGATGGCCGCCGCACTCGAAGCCATCGACGCTCACCGCATCGCAGCCGATCGCCTCGGCTTTAAGCGAGTGGCGGACCGAGGTGCATTTGTGGATCACCTTGATCCCGGCGGACTTCAGCGCGGGCATGTATTGCTCGGGGCTGCGGCCGGCGGTCTCGACGATCTTGACGCCGCCCTCTTTGATGGCGGCGATGTATTCCGGATAAGGCGGCGCGGCGAACGTCGGAAGGAACGTGAGGTTCACGCCGAACGGCTTGTCGGTCATGTCGCGGCAGCGCGCGATTTCCTTCGCCAGC
Organism: Afipia sp.; assembly: GCA_051954725.1. Taxonomy (GTDB): domain Bacteria; phylum Pseudomonadota; class Alphaproteobacteria; order Rhizobiales; family Xanthobacteraceae; genus Afipia. The sequence continues at coordinate 168,314 of JBQCHK010000040.1, forward strand.
AGTTCGGGCGTCTTCTGCGTGAGACCGGTGATAATGCCGAGGCCGCCGGCATTGGAAACCGCCGAGGCCAGTTCGGCGAACCCGACATAATGCATGCCGCCCTGGATGATCGGGTGCTGGATGCCGAACAGTTCGGTGATGGCTGTCTTCACGTGAAGTCCTCCCGTTTGTCGAAGTTTGGGCCAAGAATGTCAGGCTCGCAGGCTTACGGCAATTCCGCACGGCGGAATGTATTGGGGCCTGCCTCAAAAGCAATCAATGCAGCAAGGCCACGACCTCTCCACTGGTCATGGCCGGATTTATTACGGCCATCCACCTCTTCCCTGCGACCTCGCCTCTCGCACAACGTCATCACCGGGCTTGTCCCGGTGATGACATTCTTGTTCTCGTGGCAACCAACGTGCCCTAGCGCTCCACCTTCACAACAGAAAGGCATGGATGGCCGGAATAAATCCGGCCATGACGGAGAATTCTGTTTCCAACGCGTCATGCGAATGCATTTCCGAAAACCCTCAAACACCACGCAGCGATTCTGCCAGCTTGTGCTTGAGGATCTTGCCTGTGGATGTCGCCGGCAGCGCATCGAGCACGATGATTTCCGATGGCCGCTTGTAGGACGTGAGTTGGGGATGGATGAACGCCATCAAGTCGGCCGACGTGATTGCCGCGCCTTGCAGGAGCTGCACGAACGCCACCACCTCCTCGTTGCCGCCGACATTGCGCCCGACCACCGCCGATTGCACCACGGCGTCATGTGCATTGAGCACCGCCTCGACCTCCGCCGGATAGACGTTGAAGCCGGAGCGGATGATCATTTCCTTGGTGCGCCCGGCGATGAACAGCCCGCCATTCTCCATGCGCGCGAGATCGCCGGTGTTGAACCAGCCGTCCGCATCGATGGCGTTGGCGGTGAGGTCCGGTGCGCGATAATAGCCGCGCATCACGTTGCGCCCGCGCACATGCAGTTCGCCAACATCGCCGTCCTTCACCGGACGCCGGTCTATATCGACAATCCGTGCCTCGACGCCGGGCAGCAGCGTGCCGACGCTGGTGTCGTCGCGCGGCGCATCGAAGCGCACACCGGAAATCCCCGGCGCGCATTCGGTGATGCCGTAGCCGTTGAGCAGCGGCAGACCCAGCTCCGCCTCGACGCGGGATTTCAGATCGGGATCGAGCGGCGCACCCGCGACGCTCATCAGGCGCAGCTTTCCGCGCGCGAGTTCCGGCAGACCGGCGATAGCCTTGTATTCGAGCAACCTTTGATAGGTCGCGGGCACGCCGTTGATCACGGTGACACCCTCCTCCGCGATCGCCTTCGCCAGCGCGGCCGGATCGTATTTGCTGACGAGGCGCGCGGTGCTGCCGGTGAGCAGCGTCATGATCAGCAACGAAATGCCGACGATGTGCGAAATCGGCAATACAATATAAAGAACATCGTCCTGATCGAGCCTGCGGAAACGCCCCGTGGTCGCGGCGCTGAACAGCAGGTTCTCGTGGGTCAGCATGACGCCCTTGGGCGTGCCGGTGGTGCCGGACGTGTAGATCAGCACCGCGACCTGTTTTGCGGCGCTGTCTTCCGCCGGCTCCGGCGTCGCAGCCTCGTTGAGCGCGCTGACGCCGATCCCGGTCAGCGGCCCGACCGCCTGCATCGCCGCGCCGGTGTTCGCCGCGTGGCTAGCCGCTTCCTTCGACACATTCGCGGTGAGGAACATGCGCCGCGCGCCGCTGTGTTCGCGGATCTGGTCGAGTTCGCGTGACGACAGCCGCGGATTGACCACGATGGCCCACGCGCCGATGCGGCTTGCGCCAAACAGCAGCGCCGCCAGCGCGATGCAGTTCTCGCTGACGATCATCATGCGGTCGCCGGGGCGAATGCCGAGGGATTGCAGCGCGGCGGCGGTGTCATCCACAGCCAGCTTCAACTGGCGATAGGTCCACACCGTATCACCCTCGACCAGCGCGGGATGATCAGGTGTCATCGCAACGGCGCGATCCATCGCCTGATCGATCCGTTTCGGAAGATTGGCCAGAATTTCGGCCACCTCGACGACGTCCATCGCGCTCGCCACGATTATCTCCTTGTTGTTTCCCGCCTTGAAATAAACGTTCCTTTTTGGAACTAGTCAATCGGAAAAGGAGGACGTGATTGAGAGACACTCAGCGCGTCCTTCTGGGAGTGCGCTCTTGCGACAACTCGATATGCGAGCGTGTCCCGGGCGCGGCGCAGCGTTCTTCACGTTGCGACGCAGACCCGGGATCGTATCGAACGCGGAATGTGGAACGGCCCCGGATCAGCAGCGCACCGCTACGCGTTGCGCAGCATCCGGGCACAAACGCCAGAGTCCCCGCCTGCGCGGGCACGCCCGTGGAGGGATCATCTCGTGTACCATTGTCGTCACCGGGCTTGTCCCGGTGACCTCGCTTAGGGAGGCATTGTGCTCACCCTGTCGGGATGGCCAGGACAAGCCCGGCCATGGCAACCACAGAAAGGTCACGGCTTTATGGTTCGAGACGGCGCTTCGCGCCTCACCATGAGGGCACTCCCTCTCCCGCAGACGGGAAAGGCGACAATCCCCGATTTACAACCCTCTGCCGGCCCGCTATCTTTAAGTACCAAATAAGAACTTACAGGGAGCGAGCGCGATGGCGGAGAGCAAGGGCGTGGCGGTGCTGGTCGGGGCCGGCGATGCAATCGGCGCGGCGGTGGCGCGGCGTTTCGCAAAGGGCGGCTACACCGTATGCATCGCGCGGCGCGATGCCGCCAAATCGCAGGCCCTCGTCGATGAGATGAAAAAGGACGGCTTCGACGTGCGCGCCTTCAGCGTCGATGCGCGGCAGGAAGCGGCGGTGCAGGAGTTTTTCGGGCAGATCGAAAAAGACATCGGCCCGATCGAGGTCTGCCTCTACAACGCCGGGTCCAACGTCAACAAGCCGCTGCTCGAGACCACCGAAAAGCTGTTCTTCAAGGCGTGGGAACTGGCCTGCTACGGCGGCTTCCTCGTCGGACGCGAGGCGGCGCGCCACATGCTGCCGCGCGGACGCGGAACCATCCTGTTCACCGGCGCGACCGCGAGCGTGCGCGGCGGCGTCGGCTTCGCCGCGTTCTCGTCGGCGAAATTCGGCCTGCGCGCGGTGGCCCAGGCGATGGCGCGCGAACTGGGGCCGAAGAACATCCATGTCGTCCACCTTCTCATTGACGCGGCGGTCGACAGCGACGCGATCCATCAACGCATGGCGGCGCGCGGCATCGACGCCAAAGCCGCGCCCGCCGACAGCATGACCAAGACATCGTCGATCGCCGAGGCCTACTGGTTCGCCCACAACCAGCATCGCGACGGCTGGACCCACGAACTCGACCTGCGGCCCTCGGTGGAGAAGTGGTGATGGCGGCCACGCCGAACCTCGTCTTGTGGGGCGTCGGCACCAGCCGCACCGTGCGCGCGCACTGGGCGCTCGCCGAACTCGGCCTGCCCTACGAGACCCGCGCCATCGGCCCGCGCACCGGCGAGACCAAGACCGCCGAATACACCCGGCTCAATCCGCGCCAGAAAGTCCCGCTGCTGCAGGACGGCGATTTTTCGATCGGCGAAAGCGCCGCGATCGTTGCCTATTTATCGCGCACCTATTCGACGCCCGACCGCGCGCTGATCCCGGAGACCCAGCGCGACTACGCCGCATGGCTCGAATGGTGCTTTTTCATCGTCACCGAACTGGATTCGACGAGCCTTTATGTGATGCGCCGCCACGGCGCCAATGCGCTCGGTCCGATCTACGGCATCGCGCCGGAGGTCGTCGCCAAGGCCGGCGAATATTTTCGCGAGCAGTTGCGCCATGTCGAGGTGGCGCTGGCGGACGGCCGGGAATTCCTGATGGGCGAACGGTTTACCAGCGCCGACATCCTGCTCACCACGTGTCTCGACTGGGCCATCGCCTACGGCGTCGGCATCTGCGACAACGCGCAGCCTTATCTTGCGCGGATGCAGGCCCGGCCTGCCTATCAACAAGGCAAGATCGCCAACCAGCCGCCCGCGCCGGGTGAGCCCGTGGTGCGGCGGGTGGTTTGAAGACCCTGAAATCATCAAACAAATGAAGCAAGTATGGTGTCATGGCCGGATTTATTCCGGCCATGTCTGCGAGTATGACGGGTGCGACGTGCAACACATTCAATGTCATCCCGACGTTCGCCGGGACGACTCGCGGAGACATCACACGTCATGCCCCGGATGCAGTGCGGTGCTCTTGTGCCGCACTGCTGATCCGGTGCCGTACCGGACTCCGAATGTGGAACGGTCCCGGTTCTGCGAGGCAGCGTTACACGCTGCATCGCGCCCGGGACACGGGAATATGCCCTGCGCAAGGGAGGCGATCGGACATCCAGCCCGAACCCGTCACCGTACCACCACGAACAGCCGCTATCATTCTTGTGGCGACGGCACGGAACATGTCACGGCGTCTCGCGTTGTCGCCGGTTCATCTTCGATATGCGGAGAACGCCCATGGCAAGGTCAAGCGCTGCAAGCGCGGCACCCCAGCCTTCCGGCCTGATGGCCATCGAACTCACCATCAACGGTAAAAAGACCAAACTCGACATCGCGCCCTGGACAACATTGCTTGACGCCCTGCGCGATCGTCTCGATCTCACCGGCACAAAGAAGGGATGCGATCACGGCCAGTGCGGCGCCTGCACGGTGCTGGTGGACGGCCGCCGGGTCAATTCCTGCCTCACCCTCGCGGTGATGAAGGACGGAGCAGAGGTGACGACGGTCGAAGGCCTCGCCACCGATGGTGCGCTCCATCCGGTGCAGCAGGCGTTCATCGATCACGACGCCTTCCAGTGCGGCTATTGCACGCCGGGCCAGATCTGCTCCGCGGTCGGCCTGATTGCCGAAGGCAAGGCCAAAACTCCCGACGAAATCCGCGAATTGATGAGCGGCAACATCTGCCGCTGCGCCGCCTACCCGAACATCCTCGCCGCCATTCAGCAGGCCATGGGGGCATCATGAACAATTTCCAGTATTCGCGCGCGACCGACGTCGCCGATGCGCTCAAGCAAATTACAGCCGACACCTCGGCGAAATTCATCGCCGGCGGCACCAACCTCGTCGATCTCATGAAGTACGAGGTCGAGCACCCCACGCGGCTGATCGACATTTCGCGCCTGCCGCTGACCAAGGTCGAGGACACGCCCGAAGGCGGCTTGCGGATCGGCGCGCTGGTACCGAACTCCGATCTCGCCTGGAATCCGCTGGTGGCGGAGCGCTATCCGATGCTGTCGAGCGCCATCCTCGCCGGAGCCTCGGCGCAGTTGCGCAACATGGCTTCCACCGGGGGCAATCTGGTGCAGCGGACGCGGTGCTTCTATTTTTATGATGTCGCGACGCCGTGCAACAAGCGCGAACCCGGCTCCGGCTGTTCGGCGAAGGACGGCATCAACCGCATCAACGCCATTCTCGGGACCAGCGATGCCTGCATCGCCACCCATCCGTCCGACATGTGCGTTGCGCTGACCGCGCTCGACGCCAAGGTGCATGTCGCCGGCCCCAATGGCGAGCGCACCATCGCGATGGCCGATTTCCATCGCCTGCCCGGCGACACGCCGCAGCGCGACACCAATCTCGACCCGAAGGAAATCATCACCGCTGTCGAACTGCCCGCGAAGGGATTCAACACCAACTACACCTATCTGAAGATCCGCGACCGCCTGTCCTATGCCTTCGCGCTGGTCTCGGTCGCGGCAGCTCTGGAGAAGGACGGCGATACCATCCGCGAGGCACGACTGGCGCTGGGCGGCGTCGCGCACAAGCCATGGCGCAACCTGGAGGCCGAGGCCGCGCTGAAGGGCCAGCCCGCCAACGCCGACACCTTCGCGCGCGCCGCCGGGATTGTGCTGCACGATGCCAAGGGCTTCGGCCACAACACCTTCAAGATCGATCTCGCCCGGCGCACCATCATTCGCGGACTGACCCAGGCCGCGAACGGCACGCCGCAATCGCAGTCCAACAAGAAAATCGCGTGAGGCAGCCATGACACGCGACACCCGCTCTCACGACAACAGCGGCATCAGCCGCCGCGGCGTTCTGCAAGGCGCCGTCGCCATCGGCGCACTCGGATACGGAGTGCAGGACAGCGCGGCCGCGCCGTTGGCGCCAGCAACCGGTCAGGCGAGCAAACCCATGACATCCTACATCGGCACTGCGACGTCCCGCGTCGATGGACGCGACAAGGTCACCGGGGCGGCGCGCTACGCCGGCGAGTTCAGCGCACCGGATCTCGCCTATGCCAGCATCGTGATGGCCACCATCGCCAGGGGCAAGGTCAAGCGGATCGACACCAGCGAGGCCGAAAAAATCGACGGCGTTCTCACCGTTCTCACCCATGAGAACCGGCCAAAAATGGCCGACAACGACAAGGCCTACAAGGACGATGTCGCGCCCGAGGAAGGCTCGCCCTATCGCCCCCTCTATGACGGCGACATCAAGTTCAACGGTCAGCCGGTTGCGCTGGTGGTGGCGGAAGATTTCGAGACCGCGACCTACGCCGCATCGCTGGTCAAGGTCGAATACGACGAACAGCCTCAGGTCACCGACTTCCAACAGCAACTCGGCCATGCCGTGGCGCTTCCCGCGCCCGCCAAGCCGCGCGGCGACGCCGCCAAGGCGTTCGCAGCCTCACAGATCAAGCATCAGGCCGACTATTCCGTGCCGATCGAACACCACAACCCGATGGAGCTGTTTGCCTCGACCGCGGTGTGGCAGGACGGCAAACTCACGGTCTATGACAAGACGCAGGGCGTGCAGAACGTCCAGCGCTATCTGTGCGGCGTGTTCGAGGCCGAACCCGACGACATTCGCGTGATGTCGCCCTACATGGGCGGCGGCTTCGGCTCCGGCCTGCGCCCGCAATATCAGGTGGTGCTGGCGGTGCTCGGCGCCCGCGCGCTCAAGCGCTCGGTTCGCCTCGTGCTGACGCGGCAGCAGATGTACATGGTCGGCTATCGCCCGGCGATGGTCCAGCGCATCCAACTCGGCGCGACATCCGACGGCGCGCTGAACGCGGTTACCCACGATGCCACCACGGTCACCTCGCAGTACGAGGACTTCCACCGCCACGAAACCACATGGTCCGGCCTGCTCTACAAGAGCGAGACCGCGAGCTACGCCCACAAGCTGGCGCGGCTCGACCTGCCGACCTCGTGCGACATGCGCGCGCCCAGCGCGGCCACCGGCGTCTATGCGCTCGAAGCAGCGATGGACGAACTCGCGGTTGCGCTGAAAATGGACCCGCTCGAACTGCGGCTGAAGTGCTATTCGGACATCGACCAGATCACCGGGATGCCCTACAGCAGCAAGAATTTGCGCGAGTGCTACAGTCAGGGCGCGACCGCGTTCGGCTGGAGCAAGCGCAATCCCGCGCCGCGTTCGATGCGCGACGGCAATGACCTGATCGGCTGGGGCATGGCCACCGGCATCTGGGAAGCGCTGCAGGTGCCGATCACCGTACGCATCACCCTGACGGCAAACGGCCATGCGGAAGTTGCCTGCGCCACATCCGACATCGGCACCGGCACCTACACCATCATGAGCCAGGTTGCCGCCGACACGCTGGGCGTGCCGATCGAGAACGTGACCATCAAGCTCGGCGACTCGACGCTGCCGCAATCGCCGGTCGAAGGCGGATCGTGGATCGCCGCTTCGGTGTCGAACGGCATCGTCACCACCGGCAACGCCATCCGCGACGAACTCCTGAAGATGGCGCAGTCCATGCCGGACTCGCCGCTGAAAGGCGCGCGGGCCGACGACGTTACGCTCGCCAACGGCGCGATCACCTCCAAAAAGAATCCCCGCAGCACCATCCCCATCGCGGAGGCCATGCGTCACGCCAGCGCCGAGCGCATCACGCAGGAGAAGGCGACCCAGTTCGAGAAAGACGGCAAGCACGCCCACAATACCCATTCGGCGATCTTCGCCGAAGTCAAAGTGGACGAGCAGATCGGCGTGATCCGCGTCACCCGTCTTGTCAGCGCGGTGGCGGCCGGGCGCATCCTCAACCTGAAGACCGCGCGCAGCCAGGTGATGGGCGGCATGATCTGGGGCATGGGCATGGCGCTGCACGAGGAAACGCTGGTCGATCCCCGCTTCGGCCGCGTCATGAACGCCAACATCGCCGAGTATCATGTGCCGGTGAACGCCGACGTCCACGATGTCGAGGTGATCTTCGTCGAGGAGCAGGACACCATCGTCAATCCGATGGGCATCAAGGGTCTCGGCGAAATCGGAATCGTCGGCGTGCCGGCGGCGGTCGCCAACGCGGTCTACCACGCCACCGGCGTGCGGGTGCGCGACCTGCCGATCACGCTGGACAAGGTGGTGCGCGGGGTGTGAGCCGAGTACGTTGCACGGTCGGTTGAGTATTTTCGTCATGGCCGGGCTTGTCCCGGCCATCCACGTTTTTCCTGCTGCAGCGTTTCCAAGACGTGGATGGCCGGAATAAATCCGGCCATGACGCGTCGATGGATCGGCGACTTAGTTCAATGACCGCATTGTCGCGATCTCTGTATGTTCGGGCCGCAACATCTAACCCGCCACCCGCACCGCCTTGCCCGCGATCATCGCCTCAACGGCGCTGTCGTCATAGCCGAGTTCGTGCAGCACGTCGCGCGAGTGCTGGCCGACGCGCGGCGCGGGGCCGCCGATCGCGGCCTCATGCACTTCGAAGCGCGCCGCAGGTTTCGGCTGGCGCACCCGACCGACCTGCGGCTGGTCGAATTCCGCGATCAGGCCACGCGCCACCACCTGCTCGTTATATATGACCTCGCCGCGGCGCAGGATCGGCGCGCACGGCACATCATTGGCATCGAGCCGCTTCAGCCACTCGGCGGTGGTGTGCTTTGAAATGTAGTCCTGCATCTTGTTGATGCGCGCGGTGGCGTTGACGAACCGCCCGCCCGGTGTGGTGAAGCGCTCGTCCTTGGCAAGCTCCGGATCGCCGGTTGCGCGGCAGAACCCCTGCCATTCCGAATCCGAAATGGTGCCCGCGGTGATGTAGCCGTCGCTGGTCTGGAATACGAGGTCGGGCCGGTCCTTCGGATCCTGCGCGGTTTGCTCGGCGCCGACCACCGTGTACTGCATCATGCCTTCGGGCCACAGATACGAGATCATGGTGTCGAGCATCGCGACCTGAATGTGGTCGCCCTGCCCGGTCTTCTCGCGGGCGTAGAGCGCGGACGAGACCGCCTGTGCGGTGAAGACCGCCGTGGTCTTGTCGCAGACGATGGTGCGGATCATCTGCGGCCGGTTGGTGACGGGCTGGGCCTGAATGTCGCAGAAACCCGACAGGCCCTGGATGATCGGATCGTAAACCCGCTTCTTCACATACGGCCCGGTGTCGCCGACGCCGCTGATCGACACGTAAATCAGGCGCGGATGTTTTGCGCGCAACTCGTCCGGCCCAAGCCCAAGCCGCTCCATGGTGCCGGGGCGGAAATTCTGCACCAGCACGTCGGCCTGCGCGACAAGCCTGCCCAGCACCTCGCGCCCGGCCTCGCTCTTGATGTCGAGCGACAGCGAACGTTTGCCGCGATTGGAGGAGATGAACAGCGCCGAGAACTCGCCGGCCTTGTCGATGGCGGCACGGCTGCGCCGGGTGATGTCACCGCCGATCGGCTCGATCTTGATGACGTCCGCGCCCTGATCGGCGAGGAACATGGTGGCGTAAGGCCCGGACACTACGCCGGTGAGATCGAGAACACGAACGCCCGTCAACGGACCCGGCATGGCTTTTCCCTCGCTTGAAATGAGGGCCGCCCGCGCGACCCCGACGACCGCTTCGGTGATGTCACATTGTTGTTGCGCGCGTGCTCACGCCGCGCCGGCCTTGGCGGACTTAAGCTGTTCGACGATGGAGTCCTCGACGTCGCGCAACTGATCCTTGCCGAAGAACATTTCCTTGCCGACGAAGAAGGTCGGCGAGCCGAACGCGCCGCGCTCCACCGCATCGCTGGTGTTGTCGATCAGCTTCTTCTTGACGTCGTCCTGCTGGGCGCGCGCCATCAGCCTGTCGACATCGAGACCCGACGCCTTGAAGGCGGCACGGAACACCTCGATGTCATCCATTTTCTTCGGATCTTCCCACATGTGATGGTAAGCCGCGCGGAAATACGGCTCGAACACACCCTCGAACTGGGCCGCGACGGCGCCGCGCATCAGCATCAGGGTGTTGACCGGGAAGAACGGGTTCATCCGGAATGTCGTGATGTTGTGACGGCGGATGAAACGCTCCGTCTCAAGCGTCTGATATTCCCGCTTGTTCTTGATGCCGCGCAGCGTCTCCGCCGGCGAGGCGTTGCCGGTCGCCTTGAACACGCCGCCGAGCAGGATCGGCACGTAGTCGAACTTGACGCCGGTACGCTGCTCGATGCCGGGCAGCACGCGCTCGGCGAGATAGGCGTTCGGGCTGCCGAAATCGAACAGGAATTCGACCTTCAAGGGATGAGCCACCTTGGAATCTCCTCGCATTTGTTGACGGGATTCATAAAGTTCTAAAAATGAACTGTCAAACCCTAAGGCGCTGTACAGCCATTTTAAGCCCAAAATCCGGGGGATGGGGTTATTGTGCTGGTTTAAGTGCCTATTTAGAATGTGGGATATTGAATCACTCCGGCACGGTCGGCAAGACCGCCGCGCCACTGCGGAACCTGATGCGGAGACTGCCATGAAATGGGACGCGCTCGAGGAAGAGCCTTGCTCGCTGGCCCGCACCGTCGCCGTGATCGGTGACCGCTGGAGCCTGTTGATCCTGCGCGAATGCTTTCTGCGCGTGCGCCGGTTCGAGGCGTTCCAGTCCTCGCTCGGCATCACCCGGCATCTGCTGGCGGAGCGGCTGAAGAAGCTGGTGCGGCTCGGCGTGCTGCGCCGCGTGCCCTATCAGGACTCCCCCAAGCGCTACGAATACATCCTGACCCAGAAAGGCCTCGACCTCTATCCGGTCATCATGGCCATCGTGCACTGGGGCGACACCCACATGGTGGACGAGCGCGGTCGGCCCCTGCTCCATGAGCATCACGGCTGCGGCAAGATGTTCGACCCGGTGATGGTGTGCTCCGAATGCGGCGAGCCGCTGAAGGCCAAGGAAGTCCACGTTCATCCCGGCCCCGGCGCGCGGCCCAGCGCATCGTCCGAAGCGCGCGAGCGCGCCGCAAAGGCGCGCGCGGCCCGAACCGACGCGGCGTGATTGCGATTTATCCCTCCCTCTTGTGGGGAGGGATAAGAAAGCGCCCCTCCTCATGGTGAGGAGCACTGTGAAACGGCGCGTCTCGACCCATGAGGCCACGACTCTCGGTGCCCCGGATGCTGCGCAGCGCGTGAGCGGTGCGCCGCTGATCCGGGGCCATTCCAACCGCTGAGCATGGAACGGTCCCGTTCTGCGACGCCATTGCGGGTCGAGGACGCGTAAACGCGGCACGCTGCATGACGCTCAGGACCCCGGCCTCATCCTTCGAGACGCGCGCGAAAATGCGCGCTCCTCTGGATGAGGGATCAGCGTCCTGTCATGGCCCAGCCTACCCCGGCCATGCAGGCCTTTGTTGCCGCAACACCGCCAAGACGTGGATGGCCGGAATAAATCCGGCCATGACATCGAAACCGTCGTAAGTTCCGAAACCTGCTCCTCATGGTGAGGAGCGCTGCGAAGCGACGCGTCTCGAACCATGAGGCCACGCCGCTTTTCACCTATCGCCGTTTACGGGGAGAGGGAGAAGAAAGGATCTCATGGCCGAACTCCAAACCATCGCCCTGAAGGACGTCGCGCTGCGCGTCGCCATCGAAGGCACCGGCCCGCTGGTGGTGATGGTCCACGGCTTTCCGGAATCCTGGTACTCGTGGCGCCACCAGATGGCGCCGATCGCCACCGCGGGCTTCACCGCCTGCGCCATCGACGTGCGCGGCTATGGCGGCTCCGACAAGCCGCCTGCGATCGAGGCCTACACGCTCGAGAACATCTCGAACGATATCGCGCAACTCATTGATGTGCTGAGCCCCGGAGCGCCTGCGGTGGTCATCGGCCACGACTGGGGCGCGCCGATTTCGTGGACCACGGCCCTCGTTCATCCCGAGCGCGTCCGGGCCGTCGCCGGATTGTCGGTGCCCTACACCGGCATTCCAAAACGCTCGCTCAACGACCTCATCGACTACGTCTACACGCGCCACGGAAAGTTCTTCTACCAGCACTACTTCGCGCAGGAAGGTGCGGCGGAATCCGAGATGGAACGCGACGTGCGCGGCGCGCTGCGGCGGTTCTATTATGCATGGAGCGGCGACGCACCCGACGGCACCTGGCCGACCGACAAGAAGCTCGGCGACACCGTGCTGTCCCGCCTGCCCGATCCCGATCCGTTTCCGGCGTGGCTCACCGCCGCCGACATCGACTATTATGTTCGCGAGTTCGAACAATCCGGCTTTCGCGGCGGGCTCAACCGCTATCGCAACAACGATCGCGACTTCGCGTTCCTGTCGAAGTTTCACGGCCGCCGCATCGAACAACCCTCGCTTTACATCGCAGGCAGTCGCGATCTGGTGCTGACCATGTTCGGCGATCCGCTGCCGGTGGTGAAAGCCGAACTGCCCGGCCTGCGCGGCGCCCACATCCTTCCGGGCTGCGGTCACTGGACCCAGCAGGAACGTCCGGCCGAGGTCAACGCACGGCTGCTGGACTGGCTGCGCGGGCTTTAGTGGCAGACCGCCCCCGTACTCAGCCCTCATGGTGAGGGGCCAGCTCTTGTCATGGCCGGATTTATTCAGGCTATCCCGCTTAGACAGGCACGGCCGTCCCTTGTCGGGGTCACCGGGACATAGGCGAGCGGAAGCGACGCCGTTCTTCGAACGGCTATGCCCGGTGACGGCACCGAGAGATAAGCTGCATCGCGTCCGAACGACATGCAGGCGTGAAAGACAAACCTTCGCAAGCCGTCTTGGTAAACAGGACGTAAACACCCGCATATCCGCCCATTTGCATCTATCGTGAGCAACACCGCGCAAGCCCTTCGGAATAGCGGTAAAATACGCATGGCCGCCGGCGCACAAGTTGGCGCGTCACTCGCATGGGTGACAACAACGAACCGGCACAACCGATTGTCGTTTAACGCTTTCTGCAACATGAGCACCGCATAGTCGTCCCGTTATTCTACGCTGCAGACGGACGACGACTTTCATGCTGACGACTTCCCAGACGGCTCCTTTCGGGCGCGTGGTTTCGGTGCGCGGGTCGCAGGCGCGAGTCGGGCTGCTGCCGTCGTCGCATGTCACCCCGTTCACCGCGCGTGCCACCGTCGGGCAGTTCTTCGGCATCCGCACCACGACCACGACGCTGATCGCCATGATCACCGAGGTGTCGTGCGAAGGCATTGCAGCCGGCGAGAAGTACATCGCGGTCGCCTCGGTCGATCTGCTCGGCGAAATTTCGCACGGCCCGTCCGGGCGCTTTCAGCGCGGCGTCACCGGCTATCCGACCATCGGCGACAGCGTCGATATCCTGACCAATCAGGAACTGCGCACGGTCTACGCGCCGCTGAAGCCGGACCAGATCAACATCGGCAACCTGCAGCAGGACCCCTCCGTCATCGCCTATGTCGATGTCGAGGACATGCTGAGCAAGCACTTCGCCGTCCTCGGCTCCACCGGCGTCGGCAAATCGAGCGGTGTGTCGCTGCTGCTCAACGAAATCCTGAAAGTGCGCCCCAACCTGCGCATCTTCCTGCTCGACGTGCACAACGAATACGGCCGCTGCTTCGGCGACCGCGCGGTGGTGATGAACCCGCGCAATCTCAAGCTGCCGTTCTGGCTGTTCAACTTCGAGGAAATCGTCGACGTCCTGTTCGGCGGCCGTCCCGGCGTGCCGGAAGAACTCGAGGTGCTGGTCGAGGTCATTCCGATGGCCAAGGCTCTTTATACTCAGTACCAGAATTCCGACCGCGTCGGCCTCAAGCGCGTCGATCCCAAGACCACCGGCTTCACCCCGGATACGCCGGTGCCCTATCGCCTCGTCGATCTGATCTCGCTGATCGACGAACGCATGGGCAAGCTCGAGAACCGTTCGTCCCGCATCGTCTATCACAAGCTTATCTCGCGCATCGAAGCGGTGCGCAACGATCCGCGCTACGCCTTCATGTTCGAGAACGCCAATGTCGGCGGCGACACCATGGCGGAAGTGATCTCCTCGCTGTTCCGCCTGCCCGCCAACGGCCGGCCGATGGCGATCATGCAGCTCGCGGGCTTCCCTGCCGAGGTGGTGGATTCCGTGGTGTCGGTGCTGTGCCGCATGGCGTTCGATTTCGGCCTGTGGAGCGATGGCGTGTCGCCGCTGCTCTTCGTGTGCGAGGAAGCGCATCGCTACGCCTCCGCCGACCGCAGCATCGGTTTCGGCCCGACCCGCAAGGCGGTGTCGCGCATCGCCAAGGAAGGCCGCAAATACGGTGTCTATCTCGGCCTCGTCACCCAGCGCCCGGCCGAGCTCGACGCCACGATCATTTCCCAGTGCAACACGCTGTTCGCCATGCGGCTCGCCAACGACCGCGACCAGTCGCTGCTGCGCTCCGCGGTGTCGGACGCCGCCGCCAACCTGCTATCATTCGTGCCTTCGCTCGGCACCCGCGAAGTGCTGGCCTTCGGCGAAGGCGTCGCGCTGCCCACCCGCCTGCGCTTCAAGGAAGTGCCGGCGCATCAGTTGCCGCGCAGCGAAGCGACCATCGCAACCACGCCGACCTCCTACACCGGCCACGACATTCATTTCGTGAGTTCGGTGGTGGATCGCTGGCGCGGCGCCACGTCGCATCGCGAGGCGCCGGTCGATCCGTCGTTCAGCGATCGCCCGCTCCCCCGCAGCGGCGACGCACCGCTGCTGCAACCCTCGCTCGGCCTCGATCCCGATCGCTTCTCGCTGCTCAAGAAGCCGCTGCGCTGATTTAACCTAACGTCCTTGTTCCGGCCCCACATCCTGAGGAGCAGGCGCAACCTGCGTATCGATGGATGAGGTCTTCGCGTGTCCCGGATTCTGCGCAGCGCGCTCCTGATCCGGGAATGGTCCGGCATATTCGATGTCATGACTTCAATGTCACGGCTTCGATGTCATGGCTTCGATGTCATGGCCGGATTTATTCCGGCCATCCCGATGAGGCGGGCACGGTGCGTCCCCAAGCGAGGTCCTCGGAACACGTCGGGCGACGGCGCCGAGAGAAGATGTGGTATCGCGCCGACTGGAATCCGCGCTAATCTTCCCGCCAGCGTCACGTAACGTTGCAGGAACAGCTTTCTCATGACCCAACCGCCGATCAGCCGATTTCCCGTCCCCGCGCTCGATTCGCTACCGGACGACATCCGCACCCGCATCCTCGGCGTGCAGGAGAAATCAGGCTTCGTGCCCAACGTGTTTCTGGTGCTGGCGCATCGGCCCGACGAATTTCGCGCCTTTTTCGCCTATAACGACGCGGTGATGGAGCGCGACAGCGGGCTGACCAAGGCCGAGCGCGAGATGATCGTGGTGGCCACCAGCGCCGCCAACCAGTGCCATTACTGCGTGGTCTCGCATGGCGCGATCCTGCGCATCCGCGCCAAGAACGCTCTGGTCGCCGATCAGGTCGCCACCAACTATCGCAAGGCCGACATCACGCCGCGCCAGAAGGCGATGCTCGATTTCGCGATGAAGGTCTGCAACGAGGCACAGACAACCTCCGAGGCGGATTTCGCCGAACTGCGCAAGCAGGGCTTCTCCGACGACGACATCTGGGACATCGCTGCGATCACTGCATTCTTCGGCCTGTCGAACCGGATGGCGAGCGTCACCGAAATGCGCCCCAACGACGAATTCTACATGATGGGCCGCGTACCGAAGGCCTGAGGCGAGCGAAAGGCGACGGCATGCTCGACGGATGGGACATTGCGCTGCGTCTCGGCGTCGCGACACTGGCCTGTGGCGCGATCGGTCTCAACCGCGACCTTCACGGCAAACCGATCGGCCTGCGGACGCTCGGCATGGTCGGACTCGCCACGGCGCTCGCGGTGCTGTTTGTCGATCAGCAGTCGGCGGACCCGTCGAAAGTGTCCGACGCCACCAGCCGCGTGATCCAGGGCATCCTGACCGGCATCGGTTTTCTCGGCGCCGGCGTGATCATGCGGTCCGAGCGCTTCTACGACATCAAGGGACTGACCAGCGCCGCCTGCGTCTGGCTGGCGGCCTGCATCGGCATCGTCAGCGGCGCCGGCGAATGGCGCCTTGTCGCCGTCGCGCTGGCAATCGCGTTCGTGCTGCTGCTGTTCGGCGGCCCGGTCGAGCGCTTCGTCCACACGACGTTCTCCGGCAAGAAACGGCCGGAGCCGAAGGAACCGGATGCCGCGATCAAGCCAAAAGAACCGGGCGCGCCTGACAAGCCGCGGTCACGGGATTGAACCGTCTCGACACTCCGAAGTCGCCTAGTCGTCGTCGGCCGGACCGCACCATCCCGGCAGATAGATCGCATCCCTGCCTTTACTCAGCGACAGCGCCTGCTCCAGCGCCTTGGCGAAATCCTTCTCGACAGTCCCGCGCGACAGTCGCCGGCGTAGGAAATCGGCCCAGAGAAATTCGCTGAATGGCGTCGTGTCCTTGGAAAAGCCGCCGGCTCTGCGCAGTTCTCCGGCCAGACTGCGGAACGGATCATTCTTCAGACCGGAAATGTCGCGCGGAAGATTCTCATAGTCGCGCCGCTTTCCCTTCGCGTCATAGGGATGGACCCAGCGGCGGCCATCGAGCACGATCCAGAACGCCTTCTTGTCGACCATGGTGAGATCCGCGACCACCGAGACCAGCACCTGCTTCTCGCCCTCGTCGTGCAGGGCGCGTGCAAGGTGGTGATGGTCGATCACGTAGTTGCGCTTGTCGGGCCCCACGACGACCGGGATCATGTGACGGCCGAGGGCTTCGGCTTTCTTTTGCTCCCGTTGCGCGCGCCAGCGGCGGCGCTTCTCGTCGACCTCGCGCATGCCGACCGTCATCTGCGTCGGCCGCAATGACATGATAGGAACGGGGAACAGGACAGGCTCACGCTTGATCATGAGAAGCTCCGGATTGCGACGCGTTCGACCGATGCATGATTGCGAAAAAGCCGCCGGCCGGCGCATCACATTTGGGCGACAATGCCGGCGCGGCGACCGAACCTGTCTCTTCTCACCCGAATTCGCTGTGCTAGACTTGCGCCATGGCGTTGCGGTCCCTTTTCCGGCGGTCATTCCGATGACGGTTCATCATCCGGTTGCGTCCAATGACGAGCATCGCGTTCTCCGATTCCGGCCGCGTACCCTCGCCCGTGCCCCCCGGCGAGGATCGGCAGCCGCCGGCCTGCCGGGCAGCATCGCCCACGGCCCCGAGGGCCTCGCCCGCTATGCCCAGGGCAAGGAGACCGCCGAGGACTATCGCCATCGCATGCTGACGAACGCCGCGGCTGCCGCGTTCGCGGTGGTGCTGACCCTGATCGGCATCTGGCTGGCGATGCGGCTGGCCGACCTGCGCGAAACCCAGGATTGCGTGCTGATGGGCCGTCGCGACTGCGCCCACATCAACACGTCCACCGCCACCATCAAGATGTCGTCGTCGCTCTTCCGGGAATAAGCCATATCGAGGGTCGGAAGCCCCTTTCTCCCATCCCCAGGCCGGCTTGCCGGCATTGAACTCGGCCCGGCCGTCCGTTATACGAGCCTTTAATCCGCAACGGGAACGGCGCGGCTTTCGCGCCGACCGGTCGTCGCATGCCAAATACTGGCAAAATATCTGACAAATCAAAGGTTTGACCATGACGTCCACATTCGACCAAGTCGCGCAGATCATTGCGGAAACCTGTGACATCCCGCGCGACACCATTACGCCGGAAAGCCACGCGATCGACGATCTGGGCATCGACAGCCTCGACTTCCTCGACATCGCGTTCGCCATCGACAAGGCGTTCGGCATCAAGCTGCCGCTCGAAAAGTGGACCCAGGAGGTCAACGACGGCAAGGCAACCACCGAACAGTATTTCGTCCTGAAGAACCTCAGCGCGCGCATCGACGAACTGGTCGCCGCCAAGGGGGCATGAGCCCCCGCCATGCACCTCGAATATTTTCAGCTCATCGACCGCATCGCCAAGCTCGATCTCGGCGAGCGCACCATCACGGTTGAAGCGCAGGTTCCGGAGCGGAACACGATTTTCGAGGGGCATTTCCCCGGCCATCCCCTGATGCCGGGCGTGCTGCTGATCGAAGCGATGGCGCAGACCTCGGGCTGGCTGCTCATCGGCCTGCTCAAATTCGAGCGCATGCCGTTTCTCGCCGCGGTGAAAGAAGCCAAGATGCGCGACTTCGTGCTGCCTGGCGAACTGCTCACGGTGGAAGCGCAGATCGCGCACGATGGTTCGGGCTTCGCCGTCACCAGCGCCCGGATCAGCTCCGGCGGCAAACTGAAGTGCAACGCGACGCTGACCCTTCGCCACACCCCGTTCCCCAACGCCGAACTGCGCGGGCACATGGAAAACGTGGCGAAACGGATCGGCTTCCCGCAACAGGCTCTTGCGCATGAGTGATGCATCCAAAGGCGCCGGCTCCCGCGAAGCGTGGATCACCGGTATCGGTATCGCCTCCTCGCTGGGCGAGGGAATCGACCAGCACTGGGATGCGCTGCAGGGCCGCAAGGTCAGCGCGGATGAGACCACTTTCGCCCCCTACGTCGTGCATCCGATGGCGAAGGTGTCGTTCGATGCGCAGATTCCGAAGAAGGGCGACCAGCGCCAGATGGAAGCCTGGCAGCGCATCGGCACCTATGCGGCCGGACTCGCGCTCGATTCCGCCGGCATCAAGGGCAACACCGACATCCTGTCGCGCACCGACATGATCGTGGCCGCCGGTGGCGGCGAACGCGACACAGCGGTCGATGCCGCGATCCTGAATATGCAGGTTCAGGGCAACTCTGCGCCAGGCTGTCTCAATGAACGCCTGATGAGCGACCTGCGGCCGACCCTGTTCCTGGCCCAGCTCTCCAATCTCCTCGCCGGCAACATCGCCATCGTCCATGGCGTCACCGGCTCGTCGCGCACCTTCATGGGCGAAGAAGCCGCGGGCTTCGACGCCGTGCGCATCGCGCTGGCGCGCATCGCCGACGGCAAGAGCGACATCGCCCTCGTCGGTGCCGCGCAGAACGGCGAGCGCAAGGACCTGCTGATGCTCTATGAGTTCGGCGGCTTTCCGCTGAAGAACAAGCATGTGCCGGTATGGGCGCGGAATGACGATGCCGGCGGGTTCGCGCTCGGCTCGGGAGGCGTCTTCCTCGTGATCGAGTCGAAGGAACATGCTCAGGCGCGCGGCGCCAAGCCGTTCGCGCGGCTGAAGAACGTCGCGTCCGACCGCGCCCGCCGCAATGGCGAGGGCGCCGTCACCGCGACGCTCGAAGGGCTGTGGACCAAACTCGGCGTCACCGACCCGCATGCGCCGATCATCACCGGCGCGACCGGAGCGGCCGGCGTCACCAGCGAAGAACGCGCTTTCCTTGCCCATCATCCGGAGCATGCCGTGCGCGCCACCGGCACCGCATTCGGCCACGTCATGGAAGCGCAGTTTCCGCTCGGGCTCGCTCTCGCCGCCCTGTCGATCTCGAAGGGTGCGCTGTTCGCCGCCAACGATACCGCCGGCGTGGAACTTGAAATGACCAAGCCCCCGACCCAGATCGTGGTGGTCGGCGCGGGCCATTGGCGCGGCGAAGGCATGGGGCTGGTAGAAGCCATATCGGCGTGAAAGCGGGGACGGCATGACTGCAACGCGCGACAAATTCGGCAGGCCCATCGTGGTCGTCACCGGCATGGGCGTGGTGACCTCACTCGGCGCCGGCAAGACCGACAACTGGGGCAAACTCACCGCGGGCGAATCCGGCATTCGCACCATCACCCGCTTCCCGCTCGACGGCCTCAAGACCACGATGGCCGGCACGGTCGATTTCATTCCGGTCGAGCCGTTCTCCTCCACCCTGCTCTCCGAGAAACTGGCGGATCTGGCCGTCGAGGAAGCGGTGGCGGAATCCAATATCGGCAGCAAGGGCGATTTCCCGGGGCCGCTGTTCCTTGCGGTCGCGCCGGTCGAGGTCGAATGGTACGTCCGTGAAGGCATGGCGCGCGAGACCGGCGCCAAATCCGGCATCGACTACGACACCATGCTGAACGTCAGCGGCGGCGGCCGCTTTGCCGACTATCATCATCGCTTCATCTTCGGTTCGGTGGCCGACAACCTCGCCGACAAATACGGCACCAAGGGGTCGCCGATCTCGCTGTCCACCGCATGCGCATCGGGCGCGACCGCGATCCAGCTCGGTGTCGAGGCGATCCGCCGCGGCGAAACCGACGCGGCGCTGTGCGTCGGCACCGACGGTTCGGTCAATCAGGAAGCGCTGATCCGTTTCTCGCTACTGTCCGCGCTCTCCACCCAGAACGATCCGCCGCATACGGCGGTGCGTCCGTTCTCGAAGAATCGCGACGGCTTCGTCATGGCCGAGGGCGCCGGCGCGCTGGTGCTCGAAAGCCTCGAATCCGCCACCGCGCGCGGCGCGAAGATTCTCGGCGTGCTCGCCGGCTGCGGCGAACTGGCGGACTCGTTCCACCGCACCCGCTCGAGCCCCGACGGCAAGCCGATCATCGGCTGCGTGCGCAACGCGCTGGACGATGCCGGAATGACCGTCGAGCAGATCGACTACATCAACGCCCACGGCACCGGCACGCCGGAAAACGACAAGATGGAGTATCTCGGCATCTCGACCGTGTTCGGCGAGCGGACCCAGCAGGTTCCGGTGTCGTCGAACAAGTCGATGGTGGGCCATACGCTCTCCGCCGCGGGCGCGGTCGAGGCGGTGTTCTCGGTGCTGACGCTGGAGCATCAGCGCATCCCGCCGACCATCAATTACGACCTGCCCGATCCGGCGATCCCGTTCGACGTGGTGCCCAACAAGGCCCGCGACGCCCGCGTCACCGCGGTGATGTCGAACTCGTTCGGCTTCGGCGGCCAGAACGCCACGCTGATCCTCACCGGCGAGCCGGTGTGAGCCCTGTCGGACGCCGATCCGCAACTTGATCATTTTACGCGCTATCCACGAATCCTTTTCATCCCTCCCCCTTGTGGGGAGGGTGGCACGCGTCGAGCCTCGCGAGGAACGTGTCGGGTGGGGGTTGCCGCCCCCACCCCGGCCTCCGCTTCGCTCGGCCGACCCTCCCCACGAGGGGGAGGGAAACAACGCCCTTCCTTCTCTTTCATGTAAATAACCCCGGTTGACGCAGCCGCGCTGAGCGGCGATACGCACCCCATCATGACTACGCAGGACCCCTCCCTATGCGCGCGCTGACCCTCGTTGCCGACCGCGAACTGGTGATCGCGGACGTTCCCCCGCCGCCGCCCCCGGCCGCGGGCGAAGTGCAGATCCGCGTCAAGGCGGTGGCGCTCAACCATATCGACGTCTGGGGCTATCGCGGCATGGCGTTCGCCAAGCGGAAGCTGCCCCTCGTGGTGGGCGCGGAAGCCTCCGGCGAGATCGCCTCGGTGGGCGAAGGCGTCACCCGCTTCAAGCCTGGCCAGAAGGTCGTGATGTACGGCGCACTCACCTGCGGCGAATGCAAGGCCTGTCGCGAAGGCCGCGACAACCTGTGCGAGAACGTCGCCGGTGTGCTCGGATTCCATGTCGATGGCTTCGCGCGCGAACTGATGAACCTCAACGAGCGGCTGGTGATCCCGGTGCCGGACGGCGTGTCCGACCGCGACGCCGCCTGCGCGCCGATCGCGTTCTCGACCGTGCAGCACATGCTGTTCGACAACGCCAAACTGCAGCCGGGCGAGACCGTGCTGGTCCATGCCGGCGGTTCGGGCATCGGCACCGCCGCAATCATGATGGCGAAGGCGATCGGCTGCACCGTCATCACCACGGTCGGCGACGATTCCAAGATCGAGGGCGTCAAGAAACTCGGCGCCGATCACGTCATCAACTATCGCAAGGACCGCTTCGAAGGCGTGACGCGCAAGCTCACCAAGAAGAAAGGCGTCGATGTCGTGTTCGAACACGTCGGCGCCGACACCTTCAACGGCTCGCTGCTGTGCCTCAAGCGCGGCGGCCGTCTCGTCACCTGCGGCTCGACGTCCGGCCCGACCACCACGCTGAACCTGATGCAGCTGTTCCAGCAGCAGTACCGCATCATCGGCTCGTTCGGTGCATCGATGCGCAACATCGCCGAAAGCCTCGACAAGATGGCGGCCGGCATGAAGCCGGTGATCGATACCGAAGTCCCGGTCGAAAATGTTGCCGAGGCGCTGAAACGGATGGAAAGCCGGCAGGTGTTCGGCAAGATCATCGTCACGCTCTGATGCGCCGCCTCCTCCTCCGTGCCCGGGCGCTTGCGCGCGACGCGATCAAGCCCGTGGGCGGAGCGATCCTTGGCGGCGTCGCCGTCGGCCTGCTGCGCATCACGCGCTATTTCGACCCCGACAAGACCGCGAACTTCTTCGCGGCGATCACGCGCCGCATCGGGCCGTGGCTGCCGGAGAACAAGATCGGGCGCGCCAATCTCACCGCCGCTTTTCCGGAAAAATCGCCGGCCGAGATCGAGACCATCCTCAACGGCGTGTGGGACAATCTCGGCCGCGTCGGCGCCGAGTTCGCCCATCTCGACCACATCTGGAAGCTCGATGTCGATCATCCCGAGCGCGGCCGCATCGAATTGGGCGCAGATACGTCAGAGAAATTCGAGCGGCTGCGCAACGACGGCAAGGGCGCGCTGATTTTCGCAAGTCATCTGGCCAACTGGGAACTGCCCGCGCTCGCGGCTCCGGCTTATGGCCTTGAGTCCGCGATCCTGTTCCGCCGCCCCAACATCGCCGCCGCCGACCGCGCCATCCAGGACATGCGCGCGGTCAACATGGGCACGATGATCGCCACCACGCACGACGCGCCGCTGCGTCTCGCGCAGGCGCTGCAGAAGGGCGTGCATGTCGGGATGCTGGTCGATCAGTATTTCGGCCGCGGCGTCGATGTCACCTTCTTCGGCCGCAAGACAAAAGCCAACCCCCTGCTCGCACGCCTTGCGCGGCAGATCGAATGTCCGATCCACGGCGTGCGCGTCGTCCGCCTGCCCGGCCATCGCTTCCGCACGGAATTGTCGGATGAAATCGTGCCGGTGCGCGATGCGTCGGGGCAGATCGACGTTCAGGGCACCATGCAGGCGATTACCACCGTGATCGAAGGCTGGGTGCGCGAGCATCCCGAACAGTGGCTGTGGCTGCACCGCAGGTGGCGGTGACTGCTCTGCAACAGGCTCCTCAGGATGAGGATTCAAGCTCAGCCACCAGACTGTCATTGCCGGGCCCGACCCGGCAATCCATCGTTTAGAAATCAATTTTAGTGGTTGCGCGGGTCAAGCCCGCGCATGACGGCCGAGAGTCCTGAGCGTGCCCCGGATGCGGTGCGGCACCATCAGCGCGTTTACGCGCGTCTTCGACACGCTATGGTGACGCTCCACTGATCCGGGGCCATTCCAAACTCCGAATGTGGAAAGGTCCCGGTTCTGCGAAGCAGCGTGACACGCTGCATCGCGCCCGGGACACGCGCTCCCCTCACCGCCCGGTCTTCACCCGCGTCCACAGGCGGTTGATGACGCGCTGGATCGCAGGCGTACGCGCGGTGATGACGAACAGCTTCTGCATCGTCGCCTCGCCCGGATAGATCGTCCTGTTATCGATGACTTTGGGATCGAGCAGCTTCTGGCTGGCGAGGTTGCCGTTGGCGTAGGACAGATAGTTGGAATTCTTCGCCGCCACCTCGGGCCGGTAGAGATAGTTGATCAGCGCATAGGCTTCATCGACGTTCTTGGCATCCGCCGGAATGGCGAAGTTGTCGAAGAACATCTGCGCGCCCTCCTTCGGGATCGCATACGCGATTTCAACGCCGTTGTTCGCCTCCGCCGCGCGCTTTTGCGCCTGCATGATGTCGCCGGACCAGCCGACCACGAAACAGATTTCGCCGGTGGCGAGACCGTTGAGATATTCCGACGAATGGAATTTACGCACGAACGGCCGCACCTTGCCGACCGCTTCCGCCGCCTTCTCCAGATCCTCGCGCCGGATCGAATTCGGATCGATCTTCAGCCAGGTCAGCGCGGCGGGAAGAATGTCGTCCGGCGAGTCCAGCATGTGGACGCCGCAATCCTTGAACTTCGCCAGCTTGTCGGGATCGAACACAAAATCCCACGAGTCGATTTTCGCGTCCGGCCCGAGAATCTCGCGCACTTTCCTGACGTTGTAGCCGATGCCGGTGGTGCCCCACATATAGTTGGCGGCATAGACGTTGCCGGGATCGTAGATCGCGAGCTTTTCGGTGATCAGCGGCCACGCATTGGCGAGGTTCGGCAACTTCGACTTGTCGAGTTTCTGGAATACGCCGGCCGCGATCTGGCGTTGCAGGAAATACGCCGTCGGCACCACGAGGTCATAACCGGATTTTCCGGCGAGCAGGCGCGTTTCCAGCGTCTCGTTGGCGTCGAAGGTGTCGTAGACCACCTTGATGCCGGTCTCTTTGGTGAACTCCTCCAGCACGCCCGGCGCCATGTAGTTCGACCAGTTGTAGAAGTTCACGACGCGGTCCGCCCCTTGAGCGGACACCGACATCGTCATTCCCGCGATGGCGAGGAACCACGCGACAAGACGCATCGCAAATTCTCCTTAAGCCCCGCCGCGCACCGCGCGGGTCAGTCTCTCCAATGCTTCGTCGATCACGTCGTCCCGCTTGCAGAAGCAGAAACGGATCACGGATGTCACCGCGTCGGTCTCGTAGAACGCCGACACCGGCACCGACGCCACCTTGTAGTCGGCGACGAGACGCCGCGCGAACTGCTCGTCGGTTTCATTCAGGCCAAGCGGCTTGAGATCCACGGTGAGGAAATACGTGCCCTGCGACTTGATCACCGGAAATCCGAGGCTGATGAGCCCGTCGCTCAGCCGGTCGCGGCTGCGCGCCAGCGCCACGCGCGCCTGGTAAAAATCCTCGTCCGGCTTGCCGAGACCATAAGCCACCGCGACCTGAAGATTCGGCGGCGTGGTGAAGGTCAGGAACTGATGGGTTTTCGCCAGCACGCGCAAAAGCTGCGGCGCGGCGCAGACGAAGCCGACCTTCCATCCGGTGAGACCGAAAATCTTGCCGGCCGAACCGATCTTCACGGTGCGGTCGCGCATGCCGGGAATGGCGATCAGCGGAATATGCTCGAGCCCGTCGAAGGTGACGTGCTCCCACACCTCGTCGCAGATCGCGATGATGTCGTGCTCCTGACAGATCCGCGCCAGCAGTTCGAGGTCCTCGCGCGGATAGACCACCGCCGCCGGATTGAGCGGGTTGTTGAACATCAGGTACTTGGTCTTCGGCGTGATCGCCGCGCGCAGCGCCTCTTCCGGAATCCGCCAGTGCGGCGGCTCCAGCCGCACGAATTTCGGCACGCCGCCGGCGGCGCGGATCAGAGGATTGTAGGCATCATAGGCAGGCGGAAACACGATCACTTCGTCGCCCGGCTGCACCAGGCCGAGCACCGCGCTCGCGATCGCCTCGGTGCCGCCCGAAGTGACGAGTACTTCACTCATCGGATCGAGATCGAGACCGTGCCAGTGCTTGTAGTGCGTCGCGATGGCCTGCCGCAGCTCGGGAATGCCCATCATCGACGGATACTGGTTGTAGCCGTTGAGCACCGCGTCGGCGGCCTTGCGCCGGACATCCTCCGGCCCCGGATCGTCCGGGAAACCCTGCCCGAGGTTGATGGCGTTATGGTCGCGGGCGAGTTGCGACATCGCCTCGAAGATCGTGACCGGAAGGTCCGCGAAAACAGGATTCATGATACGCGTCAGCCGCCCGTCTTCGACGGAAGACCCGCAGCCTTCCACGCCAGCATGCCGCCGGCGAGATGGGAGGTGTAGGGCTTGCCCCCGGCCTGCGCGGCAAGCGACGCGGTCACCGAGCGCTTGCCGGAGCGGCAGGCGAACACCACGGTCTTGCCTGCGGGGTCGGGAATCTGCTCGGGGTCGAAAGTCGAAAGCGGCACAACCACCGCGTCGGGATAGGCTTCCGCTGCGACCTCGTTGGGCTCGCGCACATCGACCAGCAGATAGCGCCCTTCGGTGAGGCCGCGCGCAACTTCCTCGGGCGTCAGATCGTGAACTTGATCGGCTTTGTCGGACAATGGAGCCTCCGGGCGTGATCCGCTTTTTCGGGCGCCAAACTCCCTTTTTGCGCGGACAAAATCAAGCACCGCCGCCCGGCGGGACACTCATGATGGCCCTCGCAAAACCCGGCTCACAGAACGCGATTGTCCCGTCCGGCACCCCCAGAATGCGGTCGATGGCGACGCCCTGCTGATGCAGGCGTTCGTCCAGTGCGGCGATCGCTTCGTCCGCACGCGGTGTCCCCGCGGCTTCGATGGCGGACGCGACCGCATCGTGGGTCGAAGTGCCTAAAGCGATGATGATTTCGGCGGTGGTGACCGGGTCGCCGATGCGGAACAGGCCTTCGTCTTTTCCCTGCCGCAGGATGCGCGCAAAAAGCGGCACCATGACCTTTCCGACGGCGCGGTTGAGGCGATGGTAGAGAACAATATTCTCCGGCTTGAACACCGCATCGAAAGCGGCACGGATCGCGGCAGCGTCCTTGACCTTGAGCTGCCGGGCGTCGGCGAGCACAGCATTCATGCGCGCGACGGCGTCGAGTCCATCCTGTTCGAGCGCGGGCCGCAGGCGCGCGACTGACTCGGCCGCCATGCTCTCACCCAGAGCCTCGAGCAGGTCATCCTTGGCGGTGAAGTGATGGTAGAAACCGCCTTTCGAGACGCCGGCGCGCTCCATGATGTCCGCGACCGTGGTCGCCTCGTAACCCTTGGTGAAAAACAGGGCCCGGGCCGCGGCGAGCAGTTCGCCGCGGCGGACATCCGCACTCTTCTTGACCCATCCCGCCATGCGTCGTTCTTCACCATTGAAACCGACCGTCGGTTTGTATTATATCCGACCGTCCCTGACTAACGCAACCTCGGGGGCGCCGACCGCCACCGAATATGAGGTGATTCCGCGATGGATCGTCAGACGGAAAAGCCCACGCCGCAAAGCCCGGACGCGCAGCCATCGACCGCGATTGCGGTCGATAACCTCAGCTTCCGCTATCCCGGCCAAAGCGTCCCGGCTGTCGATGGCGTGAGCTTCGCCGTCCCCCGTGGCGAGATCTTCGGGCTGCTCGGCCCCTCGGGCGCGGGCAAAAGCACCTTGCAGAAAGTGCTGACACGACAGCAACGGCGGTTCGACGGCGCGGCCAGCGTGCTCGGAAAGCCGCTTGCGGCATGGGGCCGGGACTACTTCGAGGCGATCGGGGTCGGCTTTGAGATGCCCAACCACTACGTGAAGTTCACGGCCGTCGAGAACCTCGCCTTCTTCGCCTCGCTCTACAGGCGCAAGAGCCGTGACCCGATGGAGCTGCTGGCGCTGGTCGGACTTGAAAAGGCGGCGCACAAGAAGGTCGAGACGTATTCCAAGGGAATGCGGATGCGCCTCAACTTCGTGCGCGCCATCCAGCACGATCCCGAGATCCTGTTTCTCGACGAGCCGACCGCCGGTCTCGATCCCGTCAATGCGCATAACATCAAGCGCCTGATCGCGGAGCAGCGACAGCAGGGCAAGACGGTGGTGCTGACCACGCACAACATGAACGACGTCGATGAGCTCTGCGACCGGATATCGTTCATGGTGGCCGGCCGCTTCGCCGCGCTTGATGCGCCCGAGATTCTGAAGGCGAAATACGGACGCCGCACCATCCGCGTGACGCATGGGCGCGATGAGGTCGAGACGGATGAATTCCCGCTTGACGGACTGGCCGACGACGCGCGTTTCCAGGCCATTCTCAGGGCCGGGGCCGTGCGCACCCTGCACAGCCAGGAAGCCAGTCTCGATCAGGTGTTCAGCGATGTCACCGGCACCTCCCTGGACGCAGCGGAGCAAGCGGCATGAATCCCTCGCTGCTCCTGCGACTGGTGATGTGGGACGTCCGCGTGCAGTCGCGCGAACGCATCTATCTGTTCACCGCCGTCACCACCGCGACCTTCGCTCTCGTCACGGCGCTTCTGCCCGCCGATGCGCCGCCCACCGTGGCCACGGCCATTCTGCTGCTCGATCCCGCGGTGATCGGCACGGGATTCGTCGGCGGACTTGTGCTCCTCGAGCGGTCGCAGCATATGCCGCCCGCCCTCGCCGTCACTCCCGCAGCAACGGCAGACTACATCATTGCCAAACTGCTCAGCTTCACGGCCTTGACCATGGCCGGCGGCCTCGCGATCGCCGTTGTCGCGTGGTGGCCCCCTTCTCTCACGCTCCTGCTGCGTATGGCTGTCGCCCTCTCTTTCACCGGCGCACTCGCCGTTCTCGGCGGTCTCGTGATGGTGATGACCGCGAATTCCATCAATCACCTGATTTCGCGCGCGTTCCCGGTCTCGATCGTGATCCAGTTGCCGCTGCTGGCGCATTTTGGCGTGGTCGAGGGATGGCTCGCGTGGCTCCTGTTCGGATTGAGCCCGGGCCACGCCATGCTGAAAGCCCTGCTCTGGGCGGCCGATCCATCGGCGGTGTCGCTGCCCGAGCTTTGCTATGCGTTCGGCTACATGGGAGTGGCCAGTGTGCTCCTGTTCCGCTGGGCGATCAGGCTGCATGTGCACACCATCGGCCGCGCCGACAATTAGGAGGACCGCGATGTCGCCGCTGATGACACTTGCCGCGCACGATGTCGCCACCATCCGGCGCGATCGGGTCCTGCTCAATATCATCGGCCTGATGCTGGTCATCGTGGCGGTCGCAGCCTTGCTGCGCGGTTTCGGCTATTTTCCCGCCTGGTGGCAGACCATCCAGATCGTGCTGCTGCTCGGCTACATGCCGGGCATGGGCTACCTGTCGGCGATGCTGATCGTCGACGAACTCGATAGCGGCGTCGACAAGGTATTGCGCGTGACGCCTCTGCCGCAAAGCCATGTCCTCGCCCTGCGCATCGGCATGTGCATTCTCTTCGTGCTGCCCTACGGGCTGGCGATGGTGCTGGTAACGCGGCTGATCGAATTGCCGGTGATCCAGTGGCTTCCGCCGCTCTTCGCCCTGTCGCTGGCCAGCGTCTGGACCGCGATCACCGTTCCGGCGCTGTCGCGCGACAAGGTTCAGGCGCTCGGACTGTTCAAGGGGCTGAACCTGTATGTGCAGGTGGCGGTGCTCTATGTGCTGCTCCCCCGCGATGCCTGGTATGCGCAGGTCCTGCTGGCCTCGCCCGCGACCTGGTCGGTGAAGTCGATTCTTGCCTTCATCGATGGCGCCACGGCGGCGGGCTATCTCTGGGCGCTCGGCGGCACGGTGTTCTGGATCGCGCTTATCGCCGCGCCGATCGCCGCAGACCGGCGGAGGCGCGCGGATTGATCCGCGCAGCCGCTGCGCTCGACAACGCTTTAGATCGATACCTGCGTGCCGACCTCGACCACTCGCCCGGTCGGGATCTGGTAGTAGTCGGTGGCGTCGTTGGCGGCGCGGCTGAGCGCGATGAACAGACGGTCCTGCCAGGTCGGCATTTCCGAATTCGCCGCCGGTTTGAGCGCGCGACGCGACAGGAAGAAGGACGTCGACATGATGTCGAACTGCCAGCCGAGCTTGCGGGCGATCGCCAGCGCCTTCGGCACGTTGGGCGATTCCATGAAGCCGAAGCGCAGCGCCACGCGCGAGAAATTCTCGCTGATCTCCTCGAGCCGGACGCGCTCGCCAAGCTCGACGCGCGGCGTCGGCGCGGTCTCGATGGTGAGAATGACGTTCTTCTGATGCAGCACCTTGTAGTGCTTGAGGCTGTGCATCAGCGCGGTGGGCGCGAAATCCGGATTGCTGGTGAGGAAAACAGCCGTGCCGGCGACGCGCTGCGGCGGCTTCTTCTCCAGCATCGCGATCAGGTCGGCGAGCGGAATTTCCTGCTTGTAGGATTTCTGCTGCAACAGGCGGCTGCCGCGCCGCCACGTGATCATCAGCAGCATCACCACACCGCCGAGCACCAGCGGCACCCAGCCGCCTTCAAGCACCTTGAGCAGGTTGGCGGACAGGAAGGTCAGATCGAGCACCAGGAACGGCGCGATCAGGGCAGCGGCCGCGAGCGGATGCCACTTCCACGCCTTCCAGATGACGATGAAGCCCATGATCGCCGTGACCACCATGGTGCCGGTCACCGCGATGCCGTAGGCCGACGCCAGCGCGCTCGACGACTGGAACAGCATCACCAGCAGCAGCACGAAGACCAGCAGCAGCAGGTTGACGCGCGGAATGTAGATCTGGCCCGCGTGAGCCTCCGAGGTGTGACGGATCTCGAAGCGCGGCATCAGGCCGAGCTGGATCGCCTGCCGGGTCAGCGAATATGCGCCGGTGATGACGGCCTGGCTGGCGATTACCGTGGCGATGGTCGCGAGCACCACCATCGGCACCAGCGCCCATTTGGGAAACATCAGGAAGAACGGGTTCTCGATGGCGCGCGGATTGCCGAGCACCAGCGCGCCCTGCCCGAGATAGTTCAGCGCCAGCGACGGCAGCACGATGGCGAGCCACGCGGTCTGGATCGGCTTCTTGCCGAAATGGCCAAGGTCGGCGTACAGCGCTTCGGCGCCGGTCACGGCGAGGAACACCGCGCCGAGCGTGATCAGCCCGATCACGCCATGATTGAGCATGAACGACACCGCATGCACCGGGTTGAATGCGCGCAGCACTTCAGGGTGGTGCGCGATGTGGGGGATCGCCGCGAGCGCGATCACCACGAACCAGACGCCCATCAACGGCCCGAAGAACGCCGCGACCCGCGCGGTGCCGTGCGACTGCACCGCGAACAGCGCGACCAGGATCGCGACGGTCAGCGGCACCACGTAAGGCTCGAATGCCACGGTGGCGAGTTTCATGCCTTCGATGGCCGACAGCACGGACAGAGCCGGCGTGATCACCGCGTCGCCATAGAACAGCGCGCCGCTGACGATGCCGAGAAAAATGATGGCGGCGCTCTTGGTGCCGAGCGCTCGCTGCGCCAGCGCCATCAGCGCCAGCGTGCCGCCCTCGCCATTGTTATCGGCGCGCAGCAGGATGACGACGTATTTCAGCGTCACCACCACGATCAGCGCCCACAGCACCAGCGACAGCACGCCAAGCACCGCGCCGGACGTACCCGCCGCGCTGCTGCTCGCCGCCATCACCGCCTCGCGGAAGGCATAGAGCGGCGAGGTGCCGATGTCGCCATAGACCACGCCGATGCTGCCCAGCAGCAGCGTGGGAAACGCCGCCGTCGAGTGGGCTCCGCATGGAGCATGGGCCGCCGGCTGCTGATCGGCATCGGCGATCGCGCTAGTATCACTCATGGAATGAGACGCCTTGATTTTGCACTGCACAATGGCAGAGGCCGAGGCATATACCCCCTCGCCCGGCTGCGCGCTCGCATGGAATTGCCGTCCCAGATATGCGGCCGCCGCATAAGGTCAAGCTGAAAATTCCAAAAATATAAATTATTTCAGATGGATACCTGAGTTCCAACTTCGACCACGCGGCCGGTCGGAATCTGGAAATAGTCGGTGGCGTCGTTGGCCGAGCGGCTCATGTTGATGAACAGGTGATCCTGCCATTTCGGCATGCCCGACTGGGCGGCCGGCTTGAGCGAGCGCCGCGACACAAAGAACGACGTCGACATGATGTCGAACTGCCAGCCGAGCTTGCGGGCGATCGCCAGCGCCTTCGGCACGTTGGGCATTTCCATGAAGCCGAAATTGAGTTTCACGGCGGAGAACTTGTCGCTGATGCCCTCGATGGTCACGCGGTCGAGAATGTCCACGCGCGGCGTCTCCGCGGTCGTGATGGTGAGGATGACGTTGTGCTCGTGCAGCACCTTGTTGTGCTTGAGGTTGTGCAAGAGCGCGGTCGGCACGTATTCGGGGTCGCTGGTCAGGAAGACCGCGGTGCCCTTGACGATGTGCGGCGGGCGTTTTTCGAGGCTCTTGATCAGTTCGCGCAGCGGCACTTCGGTGCGCCGGGTCTTGTTGATGAGGATCGCCGCGCCGCGCCGCCATGTCCAGATCAGCACCACCACCGCAAGTCCGAACAGCAGCGGCACCCATGCGCCGTCGAGCAGCTTGAGGAAGTTGGCGGCAAAGAAACTGACGTCGACAAAGACCAGCGGAGCGATCAGCGCGGCGGCGGTGGCGGCGCGCCAGCCCCACAGTTTCCACACCACGACGAATCCCATGATGCCGTCGGCCACCATCGTCGTCGAAACCGCGATGCCGTAGGCCGAGGCCAGACCGCTGGAACTGCGGAACATCAGCACCAGCAGCAGGACGCCGATCAGCAGCAGCATGTTGACGCGCGGCAGATAAATCTGCCCGGCGTGAGTCTCCGATGTGAACCGGACCTCGAAACGCGGCAGCAGGCCGAGCTGGATCGCCTGACGCACCAGCGAGAAAGCGCCGGTGATCACCGCCTGGCTGGCGATGATGGTGGCAATGGTCGCCAGCACGATCATCGGAACCAGCCAGCCTTGCGGCACCATGCGATAGAACGTGTTCTCGATGGCGGTCGGATTGGACAGGATCAGCGCGCCCTGCCCGAAATAGTTGATCAGCAGCGCGGGCAAGACGAACAGCAGCCATGCCGACTGAATCGGTTTGCGGCCGAAATGGCCAAGATCGGCGTAAAGCGCCTCACCGCCGGTCACCGCAAGGAACACCGCACCCAGGGCGACGAGACCGATCTCGCCATGGTTCAACATGAAGTGGACGGCATACCACGGGTTGATAGCATAGAGCACCGTCGGGTCATCGACGATGTGGATCGCGCCCAACACGGCCAATACGCTGAACCAGACGATCATCACAGGGCCGAAGGCGGACGCGATGCGGTGCGTGCCATGGCTCTGGACACTGAACAGCAGCACCAGAATGAAGACCGTGAGCGGCACCACGTAGTGCTCGAGCGCGGGCGCGGCGATCTTGAGGCCCTCGACCGCCGACAGCACCGAGATCGCGGGCGTGATCATCGAATCGCCGAGGAACATGGCGGCGCCGACGATCCCGAGCCCCAGCAGGATTCCGGAGCGGCGGCCGAGCGCGCGCTGACCGAGCGCCATCAGCGACAGGGTCCCGCCCTCGCCGTTGTTGTCGGCACGCAGCAGCAACAGCACGTATTTCGTGGTGACGACGATGAACAGCGCCCACAGGATCAGCGACAGCACGCCCAGCACGACAGCGCGGGCGACGTCTCCGCCTTCGGTGGCGCCATGCACGGCCTCGCGGAAGGCGTACAATGGCGATGTGCCGATATCGCCGAACACCACGCCGATGCTGCCGAGGGTCAATTTCCAAAAGCCGGAATGCGGCTCTGCTTCATCCCGGGCTTCGGTCGGCATCTCACTGGCGGTCATGGTGATCGAACGCTTGACGGGTGACTTTTGATCCAGACGCCAGACGGCGGCCGTTCGAACGGACGGGCCTTATAACACCGCCCTCATGGCAAGCCCATAAAACTACCCGTCTCTGTCCACCGCAAGCGACATGGTATCATGGTATTGCCTTGAGCCTTCAAGGCTTGAGATTTGGCGGCAACGGCGGGTCTTCGCGCATCAGGGTGATGGTCACGCGGCGGTTCGCCGCAAGGGTCGGGTCGTCCGGAAACAGCGGCTGGGTGTCGGCCTTGCCCGATACCGCGAAGATATGGGACGGCGGCAGCCCTTCCCGCTCCAGAATCTGACGCACGACGTTGGCGCGATCGGCGGACAGATCGAAAGAATCATAGTCCGGGCGGTTCTGGATGAAGGTCGAGGACGTATGCCCGGTGATGGAGACCCGCAGCGGCGTCTGCCGCAACGGCCCGGCAAGGCGCTGGATCAGGCGGCGGGTCCGCTCATAGGGCTGCTTGGAGCCATCGGCGAACATCGAGCGCCCGTCCTGATCGACGATCTCGAGATTGAGGCCGTCCTTGGTTTCCTCGAACATGATGTGCTTGGACAGTTCGGTCATTTCCGGCATGTCCTGCAGCGCCTGACGCAGCGAGGCAGAGGCCAGCGCGAATTCGCGATCTGTCTTGAGTCGCGCGCCATCGAGGCGCTTGTGATCGTTCTGGTCCGGCGACGGCGTGTTCGATGCTTCCTCGGGTGGAATGTGTTCGGCGTTTTTCAGCTTGGGCCGGGTCGGCAGGCCATCGGTTTCGATCACGCCGGAATAACGCGCGGCCTGCACTCCGAAGGCCTCGCGCATCGAACCGGCGACGATCTTCAGCTTGTTATTGTCCTGGCTGGAGAACGCGACGAGCATCACGAAGAAGCTCATCATCAGGCCCATCAGGTCGGCGAAGGTCACGAACCAGCCGTGTCCTCCCCCGTGCGCGTCGCCTCGTTTCTTCTTGGCCATCGCCTGTCCCCCGAACCGCTGTCAGGCCGCCGTTCAGGCGGGCACCGGTTCGCCCTGCTCGTGACGATGTTTCTCCGGCAGATAGGCCAGCAACATTTCGCGCACCAGCGTCGGGCTCTTGGCGTCGCGGATCATCAGGATGCCGTCGATGATGATGGTGCGGTTGGTTTCCTCGTCGAGCAGCTTGCCGTGCAGCTTGTCGGCGATCGGCAGACAGAACAGGTTCGCGACCAGCGCGCCGTAGAGCGTCGCAAGCAGCGCGGTCGCCATGAACGGGCCGAGCTTCGAGGGGTCGGTCATGTTGGCGAACATCTGCACCATGCCGATCAGCGTGCCGATCATGCCGAACGCGGGGGCGCAGTCGCCGATGGCGCGATAGATCTTGCTGCCCTCGTCGAGGTGCATCAGGAAGTTGTCGCGGTCGCGCTCGAGATTGTCGCGGATGAAATCCATGTCGTAACCGTCCGCGACGTAACGCACGCCCTTGGCAAGGAAGGGATCGTTGGTCTCGACCTTTTCGAGGCCGACCGGACCCTGCTTGCGGGCGATCTCGGCGATGCCGGCGATTTCATCGACCAGGCTGCGCGGGGTCGAGCGCGCCATGGTGAAGGCGAACTTCGCGCCGAGCGGCATGCCGTGAAGAATGGATACCAGGGGAAAGCGGATGAGCGTGGCGGAAAACGAACCGCCGAAAATGATGATCATCGCATGTTCGCTGATGAACATGTGGAGATCGCCCCCCATGAAGATCATCGCGACAATGACGATCGTACCGAGGGTCAGGCCAATGCCTGTGGTAATATCCATCGAACACTCCAACGCGCACGCACGGCCCATTCTGAGCCGCGTGGCGGGAGCCTAGCGTCGGCGCGATTAAAACGACGTAAAGCCTAACCGGAAGGCTTACCGAGACGTTAACGGCCTCCGCCCCTTATCGCGGGTGGCCGCGCAGCGCTGCTGGGGTCATCCATACCGGCGCGGAACCGCGCACCGGACCCCCACGACGACCAAAGGTGCAGATCATCATACCCTTTTGAGTGAAGGGCGTTTGCGCGCGCCAGCAGTTATCATTAGCCCGTTACCGACACACCGGCCGGGCTGGAAACAATCCCCATAAGAGGAGCGCGACGATGAACAGCAGATCTCCCGGGCCCGACGCCGACGAGGACCGCCGCAAATTCCTTGCAGCGTGCGGAAAATTCGCAGCGGTGACACCGCCTGCGATTACGCTCCTGCTGTCGACCAGCCTGACGTCGAACGCGGTCGCCCAGTCCGCCGGCAAGGGCAACACCAAGGGAAACAACGGATGGGGAAACGGCGGCGGCGACGGCAGCCCGAACGGTAAGGACGATACAAACCGGTAAAGCGGGAGACCGAAGACGCGCCTTCAGTTCAGGCGCGTCGGGCGCTCGCCTGACTGATCGCCGGACACCGGAGGATACGCGGCAGCCGGATCGTGGGTCGCGCCCGGCGCAGGAGCGCCACCGGCTTGCTGCGCGTTCATCTTCTGCTCATGGCGGCGATAGGACAGCCAGCCGAGCGGCAGGCAGCACAGATAGATCAGCGAACCGACACTCAGCAAATGCCACGGATACGCGATCAGCACCGCGATAAACAGCACCACCAGCACGACCACCGGCAGCACCATCTCGGGCGCGACGCGGCCGCCGAGTTTCTTGCCTGAATAGACCGGCAGGCGCGACACCATCAGAAACGCGATCGCCAGCGTATATACAGCAACCAGCGGCGCCGGCAGCGGATCGAAGCCGATGAACACCAGATAGATCGGCAACAGGACACAGATCGCGCCGGCGGGTGCCGGCACGCCGGTGAAATAGTTGGCGGCGAACGCCGGCTTGTTGGGATCGTCCATGG
Source organism: Afipia sp. (assembly GCA_051954725.1). GTDB lineage: Bacteria > Pseudomonadota > Alphaproteobacteria > Rhizobiales > Xanthobacteraceae > Afipia. Next base: position 204,663 of record JBQCHK010000040.1, read on the forward strand.
TGGCGTTGAAGCGCGCGAGCCGCAGTCCACCCGAGATCGCAAAGATCATCGCGGCGATCCAGCCGACGTTCTTCAGATCGTGGAGTTGCCAGAAATAAAGGATGAGGCCCGGCGCGACGCCGAAATTGACGAAGTCCGCGAGGCTGTCGAGTTCGGCTCCGAAGCGCGACTGACCCTTGATCATGCGGGCGATGCGGCCGTCGATACCATCGAGAATGGCCGCGAAAACGATCGCCGCGAGCGCCAGTTCGTTGCGGCCTTCGAACGACAGCCGGATCGCCGTCAGGCCCGCGCAGATCGCCAGCAGCGTGATGACGTTGGGCACGAGCATCCGCACCGGGATCGGACGAAACCGGCGGCGGCGCAGATCGGACGAACGGTCATCGGGGATCATGTCCAGGACCTCACTCTCACGGCGTTTGCCGTCGACCTTATATAACAACCGATGCCCTGCTCTGCCATTGTGGCGGAACCGCTTCGGCGGTCCCCGCCGGCATAGTTAATCGCGGTTGTAGGCCCGGCCGCCGTCGCCGATGCGGAAATCCGCCAGCACGGTCTCGCCGGCGATCGCGGTCTGGCCCTCGGAGACCAGCGGCTTGCCGCCTTCCGGCAGGTAAACGTCGAGGCGCGAGCCGAACCGGATCAGGCCGAAGCGCTCGCCGGCGCCGACGGTCTGGCCCTCGCGTACGAACGACACGATGCGCCGCGCCACGAGGCCCGCGATCTGCACCACACCGATACGGCCCGCCGGCATCGCGATCACCAGCGCGTTGCGCTCGTTGTCCTCGCTCGCCTTGTCGAGCTCGGCATTGATGAACTTGCCCGGACGATAGGCGATGCGCTCGATCTTGCCGGCGACGGGACTGCGGTTCACATGGCAGTTGAACACGCTCATGAAGATGGAGATGCGCATCAGGGGCTGGTCGCCAAGGCCCATTTCGGCGGGCGGCACCGCCGGCGCGATCATCGAGACGCGGCCATCCGCCGGCGACACCACGATGCCCTCGCGCACCGGCGTCACGCGCACCGGGTCGCGGAAGAACAGCGCGCACCACACCGTGAGCAGGCAGCCGATCCAGCCGAGGGGCGTCCAGATCCAGAACAGGATCAGGCTTGCGAGCGCAAAGGCCCCGATGAAGGGATACCCCTCCTGATGGATCGGCGGGATCTGGGCGCGGATCGAATTGGCGATGGACATTAATCTGGAGACCTTTTGAAGTCGGCAAAGTGTCGAAGGCTTCAAGGCTTCCCCTTCCATAGGGGAAAGGGTGACGAGCCGCGGAATGCGTGTTCTTTTACTCCGCCGCGGCGGCCGGTGTCACCAGCGGATCGTCCACAGGCGGCGGCTCGCGGTTGGGCGCGCTGTCGTCGTCGTCGATCAGGGCGAGCTTCTCGCGCGCCTCCTCGGCCTCGCGCTGGCGGTTCCACATGCTGGCATAAAGGCCGCCGGCGACCAGCAACTGCGCGTGGGTGCCGCGCTCGGCAATCCTGCCCTGCTCCAGCACGATGATCTCGTCGGCGCCGACGATGGTCGAAAGCCGGTGCGCGATCACCAGCGAGGTGCGGTTGCGCGAGACCTTCTCAAGCTGATCCTGAATCTCGCGCTCGGTGTGACTATCGAGCGCGGACGTCGCTTCATCGAGCACGAGGATCGGCGGCGCTTTCAGGATGGTGCGGGCGATGGCGACGCGCTGCTTCTCGCCGCCCGAAAGCTTCAGGCCGCGCTCGCCGACCTCGGTCTCGTAGCCTTTCGGCGACATGCGGATGAAGCCATCGATCTGCGCCATCTGCGCCGCCTGCTCGACCTCGACATCGGACGCATCCCAGCGGCCATAACGGATGTTGTAGCGGATGGTATCGTTGAACAGCACGGTGTCCTGCGGCACCATGCCGATGGCCGCGCGCAACGAGGTCTGCGTCACGTCGCGGATGTCCTGCCCATCGATGGTGATGCGGCCGCCGCTGATGTCGTAGAGCCGGAACAGCAGGCGCGAGATCGTCGACTTGCCCGCGCCCGACGGGCCGACGATCGCCACCGTGTTGCCGGCCGGCACCTCGAAACTCAATCCCTTGAGGATCGGGCGATCCGGATCGTAGGAGAAGCGCACGTCCTCGAACCGCACGACGCCGGACGACACCTGCAACGGTTGCGCGCCCGGCCTGTCCTTGACCTCCGGATTGCGCTCAAGCACGCCGAACATCTTCTCGATGTCGATGATCGCCTGCTTGATCTCGCGATAGACGAAGCCCATGAAGTTCAGCGGCTGGTAAAGCTGGATCATCATGGCGTTGATCATGACGAAATCGCCCACGGTGTTGGTGCCGTTGCGGATACCGACCGCGCACAGCGCCATGGTTGCGGTGATGCCGATGGAGAAAATCACGGCCTGCCCGGTATTGAGCCAGGCCAGCGACGTATAGCTGTGGGTGCTGGCGCGCTCGTAGCGCTCCATCGACCGGTCGTAGCGCTGGGCCTCGCGCGCTTCAGCGCCGAAATACTTCACGGTCTCGTAGTTGAGCAGTGAGTCGATCGCCTTGGTGTTCGCCTCGGTGTCGGAGTCGTTCATCTTGCGGCGAATGTCGATCCGCCACTCGGTCGCGGTGTAGGTGAAATACATATAGGCGATGACGGTGATCGCGGTGATCGCCACATAGCGCCAGTCGAATTGATAGAGCAGCACGGCGACCATCAGCGCCAGTTCAACCACGGTCGGTGCGAGTTGCTGGACCGCGAGACGCACCATGGTCTCGATGCCGGTGCGACCGCGTTCGAGCACGCGCGTCAGGCCGCCGGTCTTGCGTTCGAGATGGAAGCGCAACGACAGTTCGTGCATGTGGACGAACGTCATGTAGGCGAGCTTGCGCACCGCATGCATCGCGACCTTGGCGAAGATGCCGTCGCGCCATTGCGTCAGCACCGCCATCAGGATGCGCATGCCACCGTAACCCAGCGTCAGCAGCACCGGCGAGGCAAACACCCACAGCATCCAGTTCGAAGACTGAACCGGCGCGCTGCCGACGCCGTTGAGCGCATCAATCGCCCATTTGAAGGTGAAGGGCACCGCCAGCGTCGCGAGCTTGGCGAACAGCAGCAGCACCATCGACCACACGACGCGCATCTTGAGGTCGAAGCGATCGTGCGGCCACAGATACGGCCACAGGTGGATCAGCGTTCCCATCAGCGAGTCGCGCTCGGCCCTGGGACGGCCGGCGCTGGCAGGCAGCGAGGATGCAGCAGGCGGGGAGGAATTGGTTTCGGCCATTATGATCCTGAGTGACCGGCACGGCTCAAGGCGGCCGCAAATCGCAATCCCGGTCGGGGTCCTTTTCCGCTGTCATATAGAACTTTTGTGCCCTTTTCGCATCCTCCGGATGGAATTCTTTTCCGCAGCGGACGACCGGCAGCACAACCCATTATCCGAAAGGAGGCGTCGTCTTGACGATGTCACTATGCGATGCCACATCGCAGATATGAGCAAAATCAATTCTGTATGTGTTTACTGCGGTTCCGGCCCAGGTACTGATCCCCAATTCATCGAAGGCGCGACGGCTTTCGGAAAGACGCTGGCCGAAAACGGCGTCGGCCTCGTTTATGGCGGCGGCTCCATCGGCCTGATGGGCGCGGTCGCGAAAGCCACCCTCGACAACGGCGGCACCGTCACCGGAATCATTCCGGAGTTTCTGACCGTACGCGAGAATGCACTGAAGCGCGCCCAGGAGCTGATCGTCACCAAGGACATGCACGAGCGCAAGCAGCTCATGTTCGATCGCTCCGACGCCTTCGTCGCCCTGCCCGGCGGCATCGGCACGCTGGAAGAGCTGGTCGAGCAACTGACGTGGGCGCAGCTCGGCCGCCACACCAAACCGATCCTGCTCGCCAACATCGCGGGCTTCTGGGATCCGTTGCTGGTGCTGCTCGATCACATGCGCGACAAGGCCTTCATCCGGCAAAACCTTGCCGTCGAAGTGCTGACCGCGGATCGTGTCGAGGACATCCTGCCGACGCTCGAAGCCGCCGCCGCGCCGAAGCCGGAGGCGACCAAGCACATGGAAGCCGACGTCGCCAGCCGGTTGTAATAGACTCCGCATGTCGTTGTCCGTCCTCGTCCTGAGGAGCGACGCTTACGTCGCTTCTCGAAGGATGAGGCCCTTGTGTCCGGATGCTGCGCAGCGTGCAACGATGCGTGGCTGATCCGGGACCGTCCCGAACTCCGAATGTGGAACGGCCCCGGGGTCAGCGGAGCGGAATTCCGTGCCGCACCAGGTCCGGGGCACACATCACAGCCTCATGGTTCGCGACGCGAGGCCGCGCCTCGCTCCTCACCATGAGGGGCAACATTGGATTCCGGAGCAGCATCTACATGCGATGCCGTCCCGGCGCTGGGGAATGGCTAGGCCCCTTCCTTCAAAAACGTCACCGCCTCGATGCGGTTGCCGTCGGGATCGCGAACGAACGCCGCGTAATACGCGACGCGATCATGCGGCCGCCGGCCCGGCGCGCCGTCCGACGTGCCGCCCGCCCCCAGCGCCGCGGCATGAAATGCATCAACATCGGCAATCGCCCGCGCGCGCAGGCAGATGTGTGTGCCGCTGTCCGCGGGCACGGACGCCATGCCCGGACGCAGATTGATCCAGAATTCGGGATAGGTTTTTCCGAACCCGACAGTGCCGGGCCGCTCCACCAGCTTTATCAGGCCGAGCGGCGCAAGAGCGGCTTCATAGAACCGCGCTGCCCGCGCCAGATCGCTGACGCCCACCGAAACATGATCGAGCATTCCATCTCCCCTTTCTGCGCATCGGCGTCGTCACACCGATCTCAGGCGGGAAGATTATGCGGGCGCGCCGGACTTCACCAGCTTGTAGATGACTGAGTCCATCAGCGCCTGGAACGAGGCATCGATGATATTCGGCGACACGCCGATGGTGGTCCAGCGATTGCCTTCCTCATCCTCGCTCTCGATGAGAACGCGCGTCACCGCCTCGGTGCCGCCATTGAGGATACGCACGCGATAATCGACCAGCTTGAGGCCATCGATGTACTTCTGATACTTGCCGAGATCCTTACGCAGCGCGACGTCCAGCGCGTTCACCGGGCCGTTGCCCTCCGCCGCCGAAATCAGCGTTTCGCCCGCGACATCGACCTTGACCACCGCCATCGCCACCGTGACGCGCTGGCCGCTGGAATTGTAGCGCTGCTCGACATTCACATCGAACTGCACGACGTGGAAATAGTCCGGCACCTTACCCAACGTGCGCCGCGCCAGCAGATCGAACGAGGCGTTGGCGGATTCGTAGGCATAGCCTCCGGCCTCGCGCTCCTTCATCTCCTCGATCAGGCGCGACAGTTTCGGATCGTCCTTCTGATAGGGAATCCCGGCGCGATCGAGTTCGGCCAGCACGTTGGAGCGGCCGGCCTGATCGGACACCAGCACCTTGCGGTGATTGCCGACCGATTCCGGCACGATGTGCTCGTAGGTCTGCGGATCCTTCAGCACCGCCGAGGCATGAATGCCGGTCTTGGTGACGAAGGCGCTCTCGCCGACATAGGGCGCGTGCCGGTCCGATGGACGGTTGAGAATATTGTCGAGCGCGCGCGAGGCATGCACCAGCGTCGCCAGCTTGTCCTGCGACACGCCGATATCGAACCTGTCCGCGAACTCCTTCTTGAGTTTCAGCGTCGGGATCAGCGAACACAGATTGGCGTTGCCGCAGCGCTCGCCAAGGCCATTGAGCGTGCCCTGAATCTGCCGGGCGCCCGCCCGCACCGCGGCGAGCGAATTCGCCACCGCCTGTTCGGTGTCGTTGTGGGCATGGATGCCGACATGATCGCCGGGGATGTGCTTGACAACCTCGCCGACGATCGCCTCGATCTCGTTGGGCATGGTGCCGCCGTTGGTATCGCACAGCACCACCCAGCGCGCGCCGGACTCGTAAGCCGCTTTGGCGCAGGCCAGCGCGAAGTCAGGGTTCTCCTTGTAGCCGTCGAAGAAATGCTCGCAGTCCAGCATGACCTCGCGGCCCGCTTTCTTCGCGGCGCTGACGCTGTCGCGGATCGAGGCGAGGTTTTCTTCGTTGGTGGTCTCGAGCGCCACCCGCACCTGATAGGCGGAGGACTTGGCGACGAAGCAGATCGCATCCGCCTTGGCTTCGATCAGCGCGGCAAGACCTGGATCGTTCGATGCCGAGCGACCGGCGCGACGCGTCATGCCGAACGCGGTGAACTTGGCGCTGCCGAGTTTCGGCTTCGCGGAAAAGAATTCGGTATCGGTCGGGTTGGCGCCGGGATAACCGCCTTCGACATAATCGATGCCGAGATCGTCGATCATCTGGGCGATGATGCGTTTGTCATGGAGCGAGAAATCAACGCCGTTGGTCTGCGCGCCATCGCGCAGCGTCGTATCGAACAGGTACAGTCGTTCGCGGCTCATGACAGTTTTTCCGGCCTATCGTCATTCGCCGGGTTCGCCAGCGATTTTTTCATGGTGGTGTTGGCGAGCCATTCGTCGCCGACCGTGACGGTGTTGCGGCGCTCGCCAACATAGCCGCGCCTGGAAAAGAACTCCTGCGCGGTGTCGCTGGCATCGACGGCGAGATTTTTCGCGCCACGCGCGGCGGCGAGTTTCTCGATCGCATCGCACAGCGCGGTGGCAACGCCCTGCCGCGCCGCGCCGGGATGCACATAAAGCAGATCGAGATGATCGGCGCCCTTCAGCGAAATGAAGCCGACCGGCGAACTGTTCAACGTCGCGACCAGCGTGAGTTGTGATGCCAGCCGCTTGCCGAACGCCGCCTCGTCCTCGGCGGCGGATGCCCAGGCCTCGCGCTGCGACTCGTTATAGTCGTCCTCGGCCAGTTCCTCGATACTGGCGACGAAGATCGCGGCCAGCACCGGCACGTCGACCGGCAACATCGGCCGCAAGCCGACCTGGGGAAGCGCCTGGCCCATCACCACACTCCGAACAGCTTGAGCGCGAGCGCCACCGCAAGCGCGATCACGGCCCATTTGAGGACGATGTAATAGCGCCAGTGTTTCGGGAAAGGCGTATCGGGCCGTTTCATCGGGCGGACTCCGCTCTATTCGCTTTGTCATGCGCGGGCTTGACCCGCGCATCCCGCTTGAGGACGCACTGTGCCCGCCTGGCCGGGATTGCCGGAACAAGTCCGGCAATGACAGATCGAGAATTCATCGCGCGATCTCCCACGTGGTCACCGGCTTGCCGTCGGCACCCTTGCCGTCCTTGATGGCAATGCCCATCGCCACGAGTTCGTCGCGGATACGATCGGACTCCTTGAAGTCCTTGCGCGCACGGGCGGCCGCGCGATCGGCGATCAGGCCGTCGATGCAAGCCTTTTCCGCGTCAGTTAAACCAGGCTGTCCACTCATCTTATTAAAAAGGTCGTGGAAGCCTAACGCTTGAAGCGCGCTGGTTAAATCTCGCGCAGCCTCACCGTTGCCCTTCTCTGCTCGATTGTATGTCTTATGCAGCCAGCTAATGAGCGCCGAGGAATTGAGATCGTCCGCCAGCACTTCTAACGCCTCTGGCGGCAGCCTTTCTTCAGCTAAATTTGGGACCCAAACACGTGCCCACGAACGAAGGGTCTTGTCGGCCTCGTCAAGAGAGCGGAAAGTCCAATCAATTGGTGATCGATAGTGTGTTTTGAGCATTGCTAAGCGCAACACTTCACCAGACCATTTTCGTCCACCAAATTTGTCCGTCGTCAGCAGTTCATTGATGGTGATGAAGTTGCCCAGCGACTTCGACATCTTCTCGCCTTCGACCTGCAGGAAGCCGTTGTGCATCCAGACATTGGCCATGCGATCGGAATGAAACGCGCAGCACGATTGCGCCAGCTCGTTCTCGTGATGCGGAAACACGAGGTCGATGCCGCCGCCATGAATGTCGAAAGTCTCGCCGAGATGCTTCCACGACATCGCCGAGCACTCGATGTGCCAGCCCGGCCGCCCCTCTGCCTTGATGCCGCCGGGCGACGGCCATGACGGCTCGCCGGGCTTGGAGGGCTTCCACAGCACGAAGTCCATCGCCTCGCGCTTGTAGGGCGCGACATCGACGCGCGCGCCGGCCAGCATCTCGTCGAGCGAGCGCCGCGCCAGCGTGCCGTAACGCTTGTCGGTGGCGACGCTGAACAGCACGTGATCCTGTTCGACATAGGCGTTGCCGTTCGCGATCAGCTTCTCGATGATCGCGCGCATCTCGCCGATGTGCTCGGTGGCGCGCGGCTCGATAGTCGGCGGCAGACAGCCGAGCGCGGCGACGTCGGCATGAAACTGCGCGCCGGTCTGTTCGGTAACCTTGCGGATCGCCTCGTTCAGCGGCAGGTCGGGATAGTCGCGCGCGGCGCGGTCGTTGATCTTGTCATCGACGTCGGTGATGTTGCGCACGTAGGTGACGCGCGCCTCGCCGTAGATGTGCCGCAGCAGGCGAAACAGCACGTCGAATACGATGACGGGCCGCGCATTGCCGATATGGGCGAAATCGTAGACCGTCGGCCCGCACACATACATGCGCACGTTGGCCGGATCGAGCGGCACAAACGCCCGCTTCTCCTTGGTCAGGGTATCGTAAAGCTTCAATTCCATAGACAAACCGTCCGGTTGGGCCGGGGGCGTCCACTGCTCTCGATGTGAGAAAAGACGGCTCCAGCCAGCGAATCGCTAGCGAATAATCTCGCGGCAAATGCCGAAAATGGAGAGAGAACCGTTCATGGAGCGGCACAATGGTCCAGCGAAGGGATATTCGTCAAGCGGAACACGTGCGCGGCGGCAACACCCGGCCACGAATTCTCCATTAAGCGCCCCATATCATTAATCATTCTTAATCTTTCGCGCCTAACCGTGTAGAGGCTCCCGCGTCTCCACCGGTGCTCCATGCGATCGATTCCTGCCGCCCTCTCCGCCTGCCTGTTCCTCGGTCTTGTTTCTCCCGCGAATGCCGACAGCAGAGTGTTCCTCGTCGCCAATCAGCCCGACGGCTATGGCGTCGATCAGTGCCTTGCGAGAGGCGAAAACTGCGGCGCGCCGGCCGCCCGCGCCTATTGCCATGCCCATGAATATGCCGATGCGGTGTCCTATCGCCGGGTCGAACCCGATGAAGTGACCGGCTCGGTGCCGCAAACCGCCGCCTGCCATGGCCCCGGCTGCGGCGAGTACGTGGCGATCATCTGCAAGCGCTGAATCACGCGCGGTTGTTCCACCGCCTCATCTGCGCCCCGGAATCGACGTGACCTCGCCCTCGGAAACGAGTATGTGAGGGTCGCATTCGCCGCACCGTGCGGCGGCCGAGTCCGGGTTCTGATTTGCTGAAATTCCCCCGCCCCCGCAGGATGTTGACGCTGACCGCTGTTTTCAGCGCGGCGCTGATGTCCGCTGCTTTGGCGCAGGGCTTGCCGCCCGGCCAGCAGCCGCCCCCCAACCCGGTTTGCCAGCGGCTCGAGGCCCAGCTCGCCAATATCGACCGCAGCAGCGGTGGCGGCGCGCGGGCCGAACAGATTCGCCGCTATGAAGACGCCGCCTCGCGCCAGCAGGGCGAACTGGACCGTCTGCGCGCGCAGGCGCGGCGTCAGGGTTGCGACAGTTCCGGCTTCTTCTCGCTGTTCAGCGGGCAATCCGCCCAGTGCGGCCCGATCAACAACCAGATCCAGCAGATGCGCGCCAATCTGGATCAGATCACGTCCAACCTGGAGCATCTGCGCTCCGGCGGTGCGGGAAGCCCTGAAGAGGACGGCCAGCGGCGCTCGGTCCTGCTGGCGCTGGCGCAGAACAATTGCGGCCCGCAATATGCCAACGCGGCGCGCGGCGGCGGCTTCTTCGAGAACCTGTTCGGCGGCGGTGGCAATGGTGGCGGCACCATCATGGCGCCGGAGGACAACGGCGGCGCCAGCGGCACGTATCGTACCGTCTGCGCGCGGAGCTGCGACGGCTATTACTTCCCGATCTCGTTCGCCACCGTGCCGGGCCGCTTCGCCGATGACGAGCGTACCTGCAAGGCGCTGTGCCCGAACGCGGAAGCGACGCTCTACACCTACCGCAACCCCGGCGAGGACATCAATTCGGCGGTGTCGCTGAGCGGCCAGCCCTACCCGCAATCGCCGAACGCGTTCAAGTATCGCCAGACCTACGACAAGTCGTGCAGTTGCAAGGCGCCCGGCCAGACATGGTCGGATGCGCTGAAGAACATCGACGACCGCGCCGCCGCCGCGCAGCAGGGCGACATCATCGTCACCGACGAGCGCTCGAAGAAAATGGCGCAGCCGCCGAAGTCGGGCAAAGCACCGGCCAAGAACGGGCCTGCGCAGGCCCAGTCACCGGCCAATCCGTCGGCCCCCGCGGCCGGCGACAAGCCGATCCGCACGGTTGGCCCGAAGTTTCTGCAGAACGGGCAGTAGTCACAGGCGAAGCACTGTCCCTCATCCTGAGGAGGCTGCGCAGCAGCCGTCTCGAAGGATGAGGAGATCTTCGTTTCGAGAGTTGCCGCAACGATCTCAGGTCGCCACGGATGAAGGCTTCCTTCTTGGCACGCGACCAGCCCTTGAGCTTTCGCTCATTGTCGATGGCGTCGGTGATCCGATCGAACCACTCGGAAAATACCAATGCGACCGGGCGGCGCGTTTCCGTGTATCCCTTGAATGTTCCGTCGTTGTGCTGGGAAATTCTGGCCTCGAGAGCCGTGCGCGTTGTGCCGGTGTAGAAACTGCCGTCAGAACATCGAACGATGTAAAGATAAGCACCCTCTTGCATGGCCTCATCCTTCGAGACGGCTGCTGCGCAGCCCCTCAGGATGAGGGGCAAGGCTCAAGTGTCAAGTAAAACCGCCCTACACATCGATCGCCTCAGCCGATCCGCGTCCCGCGCGGGTGACCAGCGAGTGGTCGGGCACAGGCTGGGCCTGTGCGGTGTCGCGGAAGCGATTGATGATCGGATAGCGGCGATCGCGACCGAAATTCTTGCGCGTGACCTTCACGCCGGGCGCGGCCTGCCGCCGTTTGTATTCGGCAATGTTCAGAAGCCGATCGACGCGGATCACGGTGTCGCGGTCGAACCCTTCGGCGATGATCGACGCCAGCGGCTCCTCGCGCTCGACTAGACGCTCGAGAATAGCGTCGAGAATGTCATAAGGCGGCAGCGAGTCCTGATCGGTCTGGTTCTCGCGCAACTCCGCGGTCGGCGGACGCGTGATGATGTTGGTCGGAATGACCTTGCCCGATGGCCCCAACGCGCCCTCCGGCTTCCATGAATTGCGCAGCGCCGAGAGCCGGAACACCTCGGTTTTGTAAATGTCCTTGATAGGGTTGTAGCCGCCGTTCATGTCGCCATAGAGCGTGGCGTAGCCCACCGACATTTCCGACTTGTTGCCGGTCGTGATCAGCATCGCGCCGGACTTGTTGGAAATCGCCATCAGCAGCACGCCACGGGTGCGCGCCTGCAAATTCTCTTCGGTCACGTCGCGCTCGAGGCCCTTGAACGGCACGGACAGAATGTCCTCGAAGCCGTTGACCGCAGCGGCGATCGGCAGCACCTCGTACTGGATGCCTAGGGCCTTGGTCAGCTTCGCCGCGTCGTCGAGCGACTCCTGCGCGGTGAAACGGAACGGCAGCATCACGCCGCGCACCTTGTCCGCGCCGAGGGCATCGACGGCAATCGCCGCGCACAACGCGGAATCGATGCCGCCGGAAATGCCGAGCAGCACGCCGGGAAATCCGCTCTTGCCGACATAGTCACGCACGCCGAGCACGCAGGCGGCGTAGTCGCCCCTGTCTCCGGCGAGCACCGGCGCGACCGGCCCCTTGCAGGTCCAGCCATGCGCACCTTTGGTCCACGTCACCGTGACCACGCTTTCGACAAAGCCCGGAAGTTGCAGCGCCAGCGACCTGTCGCCGTTGAGCGCGAAGGACGAGCCATCGAACACCAGTTCGTCCTGGCCGCCGACCTGATTGAGATAGATCAGCGGCAATCCGCTTTCGGCGACACGCGCGACCGACACCGACAGCCGCATGTCGTTCTTTTCGCGGGTGTAGGGCGAACCGTTCGGAACGACCAGAATCTCGGCGCCGGTTTCGTGAAGGCACTCCACCACGTTCTCGTAGTCGGATGATTCCTCCATCCAGGTGTCTTCGCAAATCGGAATACCGACACGCACGCCGCGTATCGTCACAGGCCCGCCGACCGGCCCGCGCGCGAACACGCGCTTCTCGTCGAACACGCCGTAGTTCGGCAGGTTGACCTTGTAACGCAGCGCCGCGATGCGCCCGCCGTCGAGCAGCGCGCAGGCATTGTAGAGCTTGCCGTCATCGACCCAAGGCGAGCCGATCAGCATGGCCGGACCGCCGTCCGCGGTCTCGCGCGCCAGTTCCTCGATCACGGCGCGGCACGCCGCCTGAAACGCCGGCTTGAGCACCAGATCTTCCGGCGGATAGCCGGCGATGAATAGTTCGGGAAGGACGACGAGATCGGCGCCGTCGGCTTTCGCCTGCGCGCGGGCGGCGCGCGCCTTGGCGGCGTTGCCGGCGACGTCGCCGACAGTCGGATTGAGTTGCGCGAGGGTAACGGTGAACTGGGTGGTGTTTGCCATACCCTGCTTTTAGCCCGGCTGCGGAGATATCCGCAATCAGGCGCTCAGATGACGCCTATGCGCTCGGCGATGGCGAACAGCCAGACCAGGCCGGCCATCGCGAGCGCGACGCCGACCGCCGCCGAGCCCATATCCTTCACCTGACCGATCCGGGGATCGTGGTCCGTGGTCAGGCGGTCGGCGAGTTTTTCGATGGCGGTGTTGAGGAGTTCGACCGTCAGCACAAAAGCGACCGCGGCAACGAGCTGGAAGCTGCGCATGACGGTCGCACCGATCAGCCAGGCGAACGGCACGGACAGGGCCAGCGCAACCAGTTCTTCGCGGATGGCCTGCTCGGAACGGGCGGCGAATAACAGCCCGTTCCTGCTGTTGATGGTGGCGCGCCAGAAGCGCAGCACGTCAGAAGCCTGCGACCGCCGGCACCGGTTTGACCTTGCCCGAGCGCTCCTGCTTGAGCAGTTCAGCGACCAGGAAAGCCATGTCGATCGACTGTTCCGCGTTGAGGCGCGGATCGCAGACGGTGTGATAGCGATCGTTGAGATCTTCATCTGTGATCGCGCGCGCGCCGCCGATGCACTCGGTGACGTTCTGCCCGGTCATCTCCAGATGCACGCCGCCGGCATGGGTGCCTTCGGACGCATGGACCTCGAAGAACGACTTCACTTCCGACACGATGCGATCGAACGGGCGGGTCTTGTAGCCCGACGTCGACGTGATCGTGTTGCCGTGCATCGGATCGCACGACCACACCACCGTGCGCCCTTCCCGCTTCACCGCGCGGACAAGCTGCGGCAGGTGATCGCCGACCTTGTCGGCGCCGAAACGGTTGATCAGTGTCAGGCGGCCCGGCTCGTTTTGCGGATTGAGCAGATCGATCAGTTGCAGCAGTTCATCCGGCTTGAGCGACGGGCCGCACTTGAGTCCGATCGGGTTCTTGATGCCGCGGAAATATTCGACATGGCCGTGATCGAGCTGCCGGGTGCGGTCGCCGATCCAGATCATGTGGCCCGAGGTCGCATACCAGTCGCCGGTCGTGGAATCGACGCGGGTCAACGCCTGCTCGTAGCCGAGCAGCAGCGCCTCATGGCTGGTGTAGAGGTCGGTCGCACGCAATTCCGGATGGCTCTCGAGATCGAGGCCGCAGGCGCGCATGAAGTCGAGCGCCTCGGAAATGCGGTCGGCCAGTTCCTTGTAACGGCGCGACTGCGGCGAGTCCTTGATGAAGCCCAGCATCCATTGATGCACGCTGGCGAGATTGGCGAAACCGCCGGTCGCGAACGCGCGCAGCAGGTTGAGCGTCGCCGCCGACTGCCGATAGGCCATGAGCTGGCGCTGCGGATCGGGCGTGCGCGCTTCCGGCGTGAACGCGATGTCGTTGACGATGTCGCCGCGATAGCTCGGCAGTTCGACGCCGTTGATCTTCTCGACCGGCGACGAACGCGGCTTGGCGAACTGGCCGGCGATACGACCGACCTTCACCACCGGCAACGCACCGGCGTAGGTCAGCACCACCGCCATCTGCAGCAGGACACGGAAGAAGTCGCGGATGTTGTTGGCGCCGTGTTCGGCGAAGCTCTCGGCGCAATCGCCGCCCTGAAGGAGGAAGGCCTCGCCATTGGCGACGCGCGCAAGGGCCTTCTTCAGGTTGCGGGCTTCACCTGCAAAAACCAGCGGCGGAAATGTCGCAAGCTGGGCTTCGACGTCAGCGAGAGCCTTCGGATTCGGATATTCCGGCACCTGCAGCACCGGTTTCTTGCGCCAGCTATCGGGTGTCCACCGCTCGGACATGACTCATAACTCCGGTTTAGAAGCTTAGAGCATGATGTCGTCCGAAAACCGCCTCGCACTTTTCGGCGTCATGCTCCAGATCGCGCCGCCGTGGCGACGCGCCGGGGTTATACACAGCCGGGCGGCTCCTTGCCAGTTGCAATTCGCCCCGGCAATTCAAGGTGTTGCAAGGCGGCATCGGCACCATCGGCCCGCCCCGTGCCGCCGAACCCTATTCGGCGGCCTGCCGAACGTGGCGAACGGTCGGAGTGCGCATGGTGACGAGTTCTTCGGCGGAGGTCGGGTGCAGCGCCATGGTGGCGTCGAAATCGGCCTTGGTCGCCTTCATCCGGACTGCGATGGCGACGGCCTGAACAATCTCGGCAGCCTCGGCACCGACGATATGGCAACCCAGCACGCGGTCGCTCCCGCCGTCGACGATCAGCTTCATCAACACCCGGCTTTCGCTTCCCGACAGCGTCGCCTTCAGTGGCCGGAAGTCGGCTTTGTAGATATCGACGTGGGTGTACTGCGCCCGCGCCTCGGCTTCGGTCAGTCCCACAGTGCCGACCTGCGGCTGGGTGAATACGGCGGTCGGAATGGTCTGATGATCCACCACCACCGTGCGCTTGCCGAACACGGTGTCGGCGAAGGCATGGCCCTCGCGGATCGCCACCGGCGTCAGGTTGACGCGCTGGGTGACGTCGCCCACCGCGTAGATGTTCGGCACGCTGGTCCGTGAAAACTCATCGACCGCGATGCCGCCGTTGGCGGGTGACAGCGCGACGCCGGCGTTTTCGAGCCCGAGGCCCCTGACGTTGGGATGACGGCCGATCGCGAACATCACCTGATCGGCGTCAATGCTCGAACCGCTCGACAGATGCGCGGCGAAGCCCTCGCCCAGCTTGTCGACCTTGTTCACGGTGCAGCCGGTGAGGATCTTGATTCCGGCCTTCTCCATTTCGCGACGAACGTGGTCGCGGACATCTTCGTCGAAACCGCGCAGAATATTGTCGCCGCGATAGACGACCGTCACCTCCGAGCCGAGGCCGGCGAAGATGCAGGCGAATTCCAGCGCGATATAGCCTCCGCCCTGAATCACGATGCGCCTGGGCAATGCCTTCAGATGAAAGGTCTCGTTGGACGAGATGACGTGTTCGATGCCGGGAATGGCCTTGCCGTGGTTCGGCGTGCCGCCGGTGGCGATCAGGATGGTTTTCGCGCGCACCTTTTCGCCGGTGGACAGCCGCAGCGTGTGCTCGTCCTCGAACACCGCGCGCGCCTTGACGATCCTGACCCCGGCCTTTTCGGCGTTCGAGGTATAGGCCGCCTCCAGCCGCGCGATCTCCTTGTCCTTGTTGGTGATCAGCGTCGGCCAGTCGAACGTCGCGGGCGGGATGGTCCAGCCAAAGCCCGCGGCGTCCCTGATGTCCTCGTGCACATGCGAAGCGTAGACGAACAGCTTCTTGGGGACGCACCCGCGGATCACGCAGGTGCCGCCCATGCGGTACTCCTCCGCCAGCATGACACTGGCGCCGTAGCCCGCAGCGATCCGCGCGGCGCGAACGCCGCCCGAACCGCCACCGATCACGAACAGATCGACATCGAAGTCAGCCATGCCGCGTGTGCCCCCAAGCCGTTTCGTCAGATTTCCTTGCCGCGCGCGCGCATTTCCGCACGGAATTTGCCGTTGATTTCGGCGGCGAGCTTCTGCGCCCACTGGTCCATGAACTGACGGCTGGCATCGAACGCCTTGGGCTCCTGCTCGATGACCTTCTTGCCGACCGGCGATTTGTAGAACGTCGCCAGTTCCTTCAGTTCGGCCTCGGTGAACTCGCTGGCGTAAATCTTCGCCATTTCGTCGCCGATTTCCTTCTCGCGACCGTTGAGATCACGCGCAATCTTGACCGCAACCTCGTTCAGATCCTTCTGATAGTTGAGGTTGCTCTGGAGCAGCGAGTTCTTCACACGCTGGACAAGACCGGGAATGGCCTCTTCATAGATTTTCGAGACCTGCTTCGCGGCGAGGATTTCCTTGGCGAGCGCGACGGCCGTGGCGGACGGCGGCTTGCCGGTCTGGGCCTGAACCGGAGCGACGGCCAACATCGCTGCAAACGCCATGGCGACGAGCGCCCCATCGACAAATCTCTTCATTCCAATTCTCCAAATTGCGGCGCTTACGGCCGTTGAACGATGCGAATTCCCTGGGTCCCGGCAAGGATGGCCATGTCAGCCAGTCCGATGAACAGACCATGCTCGACCACTCCCGGGATCGACGCCAGCGACGTCGCCAGACGCGGCGCATCGGGAATGCGTCCCAGATGGGCGTCGACAATCCAGTGGCCGCCATCAGTGACGAAAGCATGGCCGTTCTGGCCCTTGCGGATGGTAAGTTCCCCGGCGACACCGGTCGCTGCGAAGGCCGCCTCAATCGCCCTGAGGGTCGCGCCAAGCCCGAATGGCACCACCTCGATCGGCAGCGGAAAACGGCCCAGCGGCTCGACCCATTTGCTGTCATCGGCAATCACGATCATGCGATCCGATGCTGCCGCGACGATCTTCTCGCGAAGCAATGCGCCGCCGCCACCCTTGATCAGGTTGAGCGCGCCATCGATTTCATCGGCGCCATCGATGGTCAGATCGAGCCGGTCGACCTCATCGAGAGTCGTCAGCGGTACGCCGCAACGCTCGGCGTCGGAGCGCGTTGCCTCGGACGTCGGCACTCCGATCACCTTCATGCCGGCGCGGACTTTCTCGCCAAGCAGCTCGACAAAATGTTTGGCGGTCGATCCGGTCCCCAGACCGAGCTTCATGCCGTCACGCACCTCTTCAAGGGCGCGTGCGGCGGCCTGCCGTTTCAACTGATCCATCGACATCGTGGCGCTTTCAATTCCGCCGCGAGAGGCCGCGACCGGGCGGCAGCATATCTAGCGTCGATTGGCGGCGAGGAACAGGGTTGCGGGCCGCCTTTCCGCCGATTTCAGGGCCCTGCACTTGCGCCCCGCAGGCCCCCGCGCTAGCCAGTTCGCATGGCAAAATCCCCTGTAATTGTCTTCGATCTCGACGGCACCCTGGTCGACACCGCACCCGACCTCGTCGCCGCCGTGAATTTCGTGCTCGGCCGCGAAGGACTGTCGCCGCTCCCGATCGAATCGGCCCGCAAGATGATCGGCTCCGGCGCCCGCGCGCTGATCGAGCGCGGTCTCGAGCAGGAAGGCGCAATCATGAGCCCCGCCGACGTGTCGCGCATGACCGAGGACTTCATCGACTTTTACCGCGAGCATATCGCCGATGAATCGCGCCCGTTCGAGGGCCTCGACGCCGCGCTCGACGCTCTGGCCACCGATGGCTATCGCTTCGCGGTGTGCACCAACAAGCTCGAAGGGCTGTCCAGGCTGCTGCTCGACAAGCTCGAGATGTCGTCGCGCTTTGCGGCGATCTGCGGCGCCGACACCTTCGGCGTCTCCAAGCCCGATCCCACGCCGTTGCGGGAAACCGTGGCGCGGGCCGGCGGCGACCTTGCGAGCGCGATCATGGTCGGGGATTCGGGCACCGACATCGGCGCCGCACGGCGGGCCGGCGTCCCGGTGATCGGCGTCACCTTCGGTTACACGCTGGTGCCGATCGAGGACCTGAAACCGGACCGGCTGATCACGCATATGAGCGATCTCCCGGCCGCCGTGGCCGAGTTGGGAATCGTCCATAATCCGGTTAAATCGTTGATTTAGCTGACATTGCGAATTCGCTGTTCAAATTAACCGTGCTGCGGTGCATGGCCTCGCGGCCGTTGCGCGGTTCGCGGGAGGCTCCTATGGTCCCGCCGGGGACTGTGGCAGCTCGCCATTAGAAGACGGATCTATCATGCGCATCATCGCAATCGTTGCCGCAGGGCTCAGCCTTGCAAGCTGTTCCTCCATGCCCTCGATGGACCTGTTCAAGTCCACGCCTCCTGAAGTCGAACTGCAAATCGATTCCGTGCCCCAGGGCGCGGACGCCGTGACGTCGGCCGGGCCAAGCTGCAAAACGCCCTGCTCGGTCAAGGTCATCGCAGCCGACAACCTGACCGTGACCTATACGCTGGCAAAGCATGAGCCGGAGACCGTGCCGGTTCAGGTCGTCAAGCAAAGCGGCGAACCGCCGGTCCTCGACCCCAACCCGGTGATCGCGGAACTGAAGCCGGTGGTGCCGCCGAAGAAGACCCGCAAGCGCGCGCCGGCCAGGCGCGCTGCCCCCAAGGCCGCGCCTGCTGCGGCAGCGCCTGCAGCCGCCCCTGCCGCAAGCTCGTCGCCGTTCCCGCCGCCGCCACAAAGCCGCTGATCGCGCGACGAAATTCGCGTTGTGCCAGCCTCGCTGCGTGCCTACATTAATGTAACGGGCACGCGGTTCCGGACAGCGCGGAACCGGCGCGAGAGCGGATTTCCATGGACGATGTGATCACCCCGACCGCAGCAACAGGCCCCGGCCTGTCGAGCATGACCGACCCCTTCGGGCGCCGGATCAGCTATTTGCGCGTGTCGGTGACCGACCGTTGCGACCTGCGCTGTTTCTATTGCATGTCGGAAGACATGACGTTCCTGCCCAAGGCCGACCTGCTCACCCTCGAAGAGCTGGACCGCCTGTGCAGCGTGTTCATCGCCAAGGGTGTCCGCAAGCTCCGGCTGACCGGCGGCGAACCGCTGGTTCGCCGCAACATGATGTCTCTGGTGCGCTCGTTGTCGCGCCATCTGGACAGCGGCGCGCTGGATGAACTCACGCTCACCACCAACGGTTCGCAGCTCGCGCGTTTCGCCGCTGAACTGCATGATTGCGGCGTGCGGCGGATCAACGTGTCGCTCGACACCCTCGACCCGGAAAAATTTCGCGCCATCACCCGCTGGGGCGATCTCGACAAGGTTCTTGCCGGCATCGAAGCCGCGCGCGCGGCCGGGCTGAAGGTCAAGATCAACGCCGTCGCGCTCAAGAACATGAACGAGGAGGAAATCCCCTCGCTGATGGACTGGGCGCACGGCAAGGGGATGGACCTGACCCTGATCGAGGTCATGCCCATGGGCGACATCGCCGGCGGCCGCATCGATCAGTATGTGCCGCTGTCGCTGGTCCGCGCCCGGCTCGCGGCACACTACACCCTGACCGACCTCGATGATTCCACCGGGGGCCCGGCCCGCTATGTCCGGGTCAGCGAAACCGGCGGCCGGCTCGGCTTCATTACGCCGATGACCCACAATTTCTGCGAATCCTGCAACCGCGTCCGCATCACCTGCACCGGCACACTCCATACGTGCCTCGGCCACGAGGATGCCTCGGACCTGCGCAAACCTCTGCGCGCCTCCCCCGACAACGACCTGCTGAGCGCCACGATCGACCGCGCCATCGGCCTCAAGCCCAAGGGGCACGATTTCATTATCGACCGCCGCCACAACCGGCCGAGCGTCAGCCGCCACATGAGCGTGACCGGCGGTTGAGGGATGCCGATTATTGCGCGATCCAGCCCGCCCCGTTCACAGAAATTGCCGGGCGGGAACAACGGGATTTTTCCGCCTTGGAATGAACAAACTTCCAATTGACGGCGGCTTGGCACGCTGATTTGGTGACGCGGCTTCGCACGTAATCCGGCTGCAAAAGCCACCATGCCCGGGACGCATGGAAAAAATGGCGAAGTTATCGTTGGGGAGGAAGTGGCTTGCAGGCGCTCTTGAAACTGAGCCGCGGCATCGACGCGTTCATGACGTGGGTCGGCCGCTGGATGTCATGGCTCATCCTGGTCGCGGTGATCATCTCATCGGTCAACGCATCGGTTCGCAAGGTCTTCGACGTTTCGTCGAACGCTTACCTTGAACTGCAATGGGTGCTGTTCTCCGTGGTGTTCCTGCTGTGCTCGCCATGGACGTTGCTGAGCAACGAACACATCAAGATCGACATCGTCAATCACATGCTCCCGCTCAGGGTGCGGAGCTGGATCGACATGATCGGGCACATCTTCTTCCTGGTGCCGTTCTGCGTCATCCTGATCTGGACCTCGATCCCGTTCTTCCTCGTCTCGTACCAGCAGAACGAGCAGTCGTTTAACGCCAACGGCCTGCCGCAATGGCCGGCCAAATCGCTGATCATGATCGGCATGACGCTGCTGCTGATTCAGGCGATCTCCGAGATCATCAAGCGCGCGGCCATCATGCGCGGAATCCTGCCGGACCCGAACAGGAGCGCGATGACCTCGCACGAGATCGCTGCGATGGAAGGCGAACGCCTCGCCGAGGCCATCTCGACCGAAAAACAATGACGACGACGGTCATTCACACCGGGAAAGACATCCAATGACCGCTCTCTTCATCCATTACATGGCGCCGATTATGTTCGCGTCGCTGGTGTTCTTCCTGTTGCTGGGATACCCGGTCGCGTTCTCGCTTGCCGCCAACGGCCTCCTGTTCGCCTTTATCGGCATCGAACTCGGACTGTTCCGTCCGGACTTTCTGCAGGCCCTCCCCGAACGCGTCTACGGCGTCATGAACAATGAGACGCTGCTCGCGATTCCGTTCTTCACGTTCATGGGGCTGATACTCGAACGATCGGGCATGGCCGAGGATCTGCTCGAAACCATCGGGCAGCTCTTCGGCAGCATTCGCGGCGGCATCGCCTACGCCGTGGTGTTCGTCGGCGCGCTGCTGGCCGCGACCACCGGCGTGGTCGCCGCTTCGGTGATCTCGATGGGCCTGATCTCGCTGCCGATCATGCTGCGCTACGGCTACGATCGCCGCGTCGCCACCGGCATCATCGCCGCGTCCGGCACCCTCGCCCAGATCATCCCGCCGTCGCTGGTGCTGATCGTGATGGCCGACCAGCTCGGCCGCTCGGTCGGCGACATGTACGAAGGCGCGTTCATTCCGGGCATCGTGCTGTCGACGCTCTATGCGTCCTACATCTTCCTGCTCACGGTGTTCGCGCCCAAGGCCGTTCCCGGCCTGCCGCTGGAAGCGCAAACGCTGCGCGAACCCAAAACCGCCGAACATCCGCTGATCCTGCCGCTCGCCGCACTGGCGGCCGCCGGCACGGCCTATCTGTTCGCCGTGAAGCTCGGCCTGTTCGACTGGACCGCGCCGGTGTTCGACAAGATCTCGGCGAATGCCACCGTGCGTCACGGGTTCTGGTTCCTGATCCTGCTCGGCATCCTGACCAAACCCTTCATCGGCATCATCCGCACCATGACGATGTCGCTGTTCCTGACGCTGGTCATCACCACAGCGATCGCGCTCGAGGTCATGAGCTTCACTCACGTCAAAGCCGGCGCGGACTACGTCGTGCTGACCATGACCATCGTGGTCGCGCTGGCGTTCCTGGTCGCGGTGCTCAACAGAATCCTGCCGTTCAACTTCCTGTCGAAACTCGCCGAACAGGTCGTGTTCGTCATGGTGCCGCCGCTCGGCCTGATCTTCCTCGTGCTCGGCACGATCTTCATCGGCGTCGCGACGCCGACCGAAGGCGGCGCGATGGGCGCCACCGGCGCGCTGCTGCTGGCCATCGGCAAGCGACGATTGACGTGGGGCCTCACGCGGCAAGCGGCGGAGTCCACCGCCAAGCTGTCCGCGTTCGTGATCTTCATCCTGCTCGGCGCCCGCGTCTTCTCGCTCACCTTCTACGGCGTCGATGGCCATCGCTGGGTGGAAGAACTTCTGGTGTCGCTGCCCGGCGGCCAGACCGGCTTCCTGATCTTCGTCAACGCGTTCGTGTTCGTCCTCGCCTTCTTCCTGGACTTCTTCGAACTCGCCTTCATCGTGATCCCGCTACTGGGACCCGCGGCCGAAAAGCTCGGCATCGACCTGATCTGGTTCGGCGTCATCCTCGGCGTCAACATGCAGACATCATTCATGCATCCGCCGTTCGGATTCGCCCTGTTCTACCTGCGATCGGTCGCGCCGAAGGAAGCGTATATCGATCGCGTCAGCGGCAAGCGGATGGACCCGGTGACGACGGCCCAGATCTATTGGGGGTCGGTCCCCTTCGTCATCATCCAGGCCATCATGGTGATCCTCGTGATCATGTTCCCGGCGATGGTGATGCACTACAAGGGCGGTCTGTCGAAGATCGATCCCAACAAGGTGAAGATCGAAATCCCGCAAATCGAAATCCCGCAACTCGATCTCGGGCCGGCGCCCGGCGGCTTCAAATAGCCGCCGGCACAACGGAACAGAAAAACCCGTCCTTCGCATGAAGGCCGGGTTTCTTGTTGTCGTTTGTAACGATCAGCCGCGCGTGCGGTTGCGGATCTGATACGAGTCGAAGGCGTATTCGGCGACCTGCCACCACAGGTACTGGTCGTTGCGGAATGCCGCCATGTGATCGTAGAGCTTCTTGAACTCGGGGTTGGTTTTCGAGGTCTCGACGTAGACCTCGTTCGCCGCCTTCGACGCGGCATCCAGAATGCCCGTCGAGAACGGCTGCAGCTTGGTGCCGCCGGCCACCAGTCGCTTCAACGCCGCCGGATTGTAGGCGTCGTAGCGAGCCTGCATGGTCTCGTTGGCGAGCGACGACGCAGTCTTGATGATCGACTTGTAACCCGCGGGCAGCGACTCCCACTTGTCGATATTGACGATGTTGTGCAGGGTCGGACCGCCCTCCCAGAAACCGGGATAGTAGTAGTACGGCGCGACCTTCTGGAAGCCGAGCTTCTCGTCGTCATACGGACCGACCCACTCGGCAGCATCGATGGTGCCCTTCTCGAGCGACGGATAAATGTCGCCGCCGGCAACCTGCTGCGGCACCACGCCGAGCTTGGACATGATCTTTCCGGCAAAGCCGCCGATGCGCATCTTGAGGCCGTTGAGATCGTCGGGTGTCTTAATTTCCTTTCGGAACCAGCCGCCCATCTGACAACCGGTGTTGCCAGCCGCGAGGCCGACGACATGATGCTTCTTCAGAAACTCGTTGAACATTTCGGCGCCGCCGCCGACCTGAAGCCACGCGGTCTGCATGCGGCTGTTGAGACCGAACGGAACGGACGTGCCGAGCGCGAAGGTCGGATCCTTGCCGACGTAATAGTAGCAGGCAGTATGCGCCATCTCGACCGTGCCGTTCGAGGCCGCGTCGAGAGCCTGCAGGCCAGGAACGATTTCGCCCGCAGCAAAAACCTGGATCTGGAATTTGTTATCGGTGCCTTCGGCGACGGCCTTGGCGAAAACTTCCGCTGCGCCGTAGATGGTATCGAGCGATTTGGGGAAGCTCGATGTCATGCGCCATTTGATCGCGGGCGCGGATTGCGCGATCGCCGGGGCAGCAACTGCAGCGCCGGCCGCTCCAAGGCCGGCGGCCTTGATGAAGTCACGTCGTTTCATATGTCTCTCCCTATGGGGTCATTGTGTTCGTCCTTCTTTTTGCTGCAGTCCGCAGAGGCTTGGGCGGAGCATGGAACAAACGCCCCGCGGAATCCATCGAGATTTGTGGTGCAGAACAGAAAAAGCCCGGCCTTCTTGCGAAGGCCGGGCCGGATATCGTTAACCGGTAAGTAGCGGATCAGCCGCGGGTGCGCGAGCGGATCTGGAAGCTGTCGAAGGTATACTCCGCCACCTGCCACCACAGATACTCATCCGAGCGGTAGGCCTGCATCGCCTCGATCGCCTTCTTGAAGTCGGCGTTCTTGGCGGAGATTTCACCCCACAGTTCGTTGGTCGCCTTGAGGCAGGCGTCCAGCACTTCGTTGTTGAACGGACGAAGCTGCGTGCCGCTGGCGACCAGACGCTTCAGCGCGCCGGGGTTCTGCATGTCGTAGCGCGCGGCCATCCAGCTATTGGTGTTGGCCGCGGCGTTGGCCAGGATGGACTGATAGTTCTTCGGAAGCGCGTTGAACTTCTCGAGGTTGGTGAAGGTGTGCACCGTCGGTCCACCTTCCCAGAAGCCCGGATAGTAGTAGAACGGCGCCACCTTGTTGAAGCCGAGCTTCTCGTCGTCGTACGGACCGACCCACTCGGCGGCATCGATGGTGCCCTTCTCGAGCGACGGATAGATGTCGCCGCCGGCGAGCTGCTGCGGCACAACGCCGACCTTCGCAAGAACCTGACCGGCAATGCCGCCGATGCGCATCTTGAGACCCTGCAGGTCGGCGACGGTCTTGATCTCCTTGCGGAACCAGCCGCCCATCTGGGTGCCGGTGTTGCCGGCCGGATGAGCGATGACGCCGTACTTCTTGTAGAAGGCGTTGGCGAGCTGTTCGCCGCCACCCTGATACCACCAGGAATTCTGCTGGCGGGCATTGAGGCCGAACGGCACCGACGCGAAGATCGCGAAGGTCGGATCCTTGCCGACGTAGTAATACGAGACGGTGTGGCTCATTTCGACGGTGCCGTTGGAGGTCGCGTCGAGCGCCTGCAGACCAGGAACGACTTCGCCAGCGGCGAACACCTGAATCTGGAATTTGTTGTCGGTCATTTCGGCGACCTGCTTCGCCAGAAACTCCGCGCCGCCGTAGATAGTGTCGAGCGACTTGGGGAAGCTCGAAGTCAAACGCCATTTAACTTCGGGCGACGACTGGGCGATGGCCGGCGAGGCAACTGCGGCTGCCGCCGCGCCTGCAGCCGAAACTTTCAAAAACTCACGACGCTTCATAAGGCATCTCCTGATTGGGGACTTTTCTTGTTCTGTCCCAAGAGCGCGCTCTCTAACACGGAACATCGGCGCGGAAAACGCGGCAACGCGCGCACCGCCGAAGATTCAACCAAAGTCGAATATTCGGGCCGTCCGACCCTTGAATGCCGGTCCGCTGGAAGGATCAGCCGGCGGCTCTGGATACGCGCTGGAGCTGATCCCTGATCTTCTCTCCGATGGCCCGGTAGACTGCCGCATGGGGACCGTCGGGCTCGCTCTCCACCACCGGCTGGCCGGCGTCCGAGGCGGTCCGGATCGCCATGTGCAGCGGGACCTCTCCGAGGAACGGGACCTTGAGGCGCTCGGCCTCGTGGCGCGCCCCGCCATGGCCGAAAATGTCCGACCGCGTCCCGCATTCCGGGCACTGGAAATAGCTCATGTTCTCGACAATCCCCAGCGTCGGGACGTTGACCTTGGAGAACATCGCAATGCCGCGGCGGGCATCGATCAAGGCAAGATCCTGCGGGGTCGAGACGATCACCGCGCCCTTGAGCGGCACCTGCTGGGCCAGCGTAAGCTGCGCATCGCCGGTGCCCGGCGGCATGTCGACCACCAGAACGTCGAGCGTGCCCCACGCCACGTCCCACAACATCTGCCGGATCGCCGACATCACCATCGGCCCGCGCCAGACCATCGGCGTCTCCTCCTCGACGAGGAAGCCGATCGACATTAACGGCAGGCCGAAGCGCTGCAGCGGAATCATCTTCTTGTCGTCGGTGAGCTGCGGCTTTTCGCGCGCGCCGGTCAGGCGCGGCACCGACGGGCCGTAAATATCGGCATCGAGCAGCCCGACCTTCAGTCCGAGATCGCGCAGCGCGAGAGCGATGTTGAGCGCCGTGGTCGATTTGCCGACACCGCCTTTGCCGGATGCCACCGCGATGATCGAGGTGATTCCGGGGATCGCAGCCTGCTTGCCCATCGGCGAATCCGCCGGCGCGCCGTGAGGCCGATGGCTCGCGACAGGCTTGACGCCTGACGCAGGCGGCCTTGGCGCGGGCGCGCTCCCCGGCCGGCGTTCGGCGGTCAGCGCGATCATCGCCGAGGTGACACCGGGCATGGCGCGCACCGCAGCCTCGGCCTGACCCCGCACGTCTTCCCACGCGCGCGCCTCCGCGGCATCGACATTGATAGAGAAAAACACCTTGCCGTCGTTGGCGACGATCTCCGACAGCACATTCGCCGCAGGCAGAGGCACGCCACGCGGTGTCATGATCTTGGCGAGACTGTCGAGAACCTGCTGCCGCGTGACGCTCAATTTACCTTCTCCTTCCGCCTGCCACCGCAGGCATGCCTTTCATCAAGGCTCGTGCGCGATCTGCCGATCCGCCCGCCTGCCCCTGGAAACAGAACCTGAATGCGATGGATTGGTTCGCCATCCGTGACCGAAGCGCACGGCCTCGAGTGAGGTCTCGCCCGTTCTGACATCATATCATCCGCGCCCCCATGGGGTCATCCTCGAAAAGGCGAGCCAGCGCTGCTGCCGAAGACGTTGCCCTTCAGATTCAGGCGGTTAAGGTGCGCGCACCCGCGGGCATCACGCACCGCAGGACATCCTCGGTTCAAAAAACAAGGTTCAGCATATGGCCAAAGTTGCATTTCTCGGTCTCGGCGTCATGGGTTTCCCGATGGCAGGACACCTCGCCGCCAAGGGTGGCCACGACGTCACCGTCTATAACCGTACGGCGGCGAAGGCGAAAAGCTGGACCGACAAATTCGGCGGACATTTCGCGCCAACACCGGCGGCGGCGGCCGAGGGTCAGGATTTCGTCATGGCCTGCGTCGGCAATGACGACGATCTGCGCGCGGTGACGATTGGCCCGGACGGCGCCTTTGGCAATATGAAGTCCGGCGCCATTTTCGTCGATCACACCACCGCCTCCGCCGAAGTCGCGCGCCAGCTCGACGCCGAGGCCACCAAACGCGGCTTTCATTTCATCGATGGGCCGGTGTCCGGCGGCCAGGCCGGCGCCGAGAATGGCGTGCTGACGGTGATGTGCGGCGGCAGCGCAGCCGACTACAAGCGCGCCGAGCCGGTGATCGCCGCCTACGCCCGGATGTGCAAGCTGCTCGGCCCGGCGGGGTCAGGCCAGCTCACCAAGATGGTCAACCAGATCTGCATTGCCGGTCTCGTCGAAGGTCTTTCCGAGGGTATTCATTTCGCCAAGAAGGCCGGACTCGACGTCCAGGCGGTGATCGACACCATCTCCAAGGGCGCCGCGCAGTCCTGGCAGATGGAAAACCGCTATAAGACCATGGACGAAGGCAAGTACGACCATGGTTTCGCGGTGGAGTGGATGCGCAAGGATCTCGCGATCTGCCTCGCCGAGGCCCGCCGTAACGGCGCCAGCCTGCCGGTGACCGCGCTGGTCGACAATTTCTACGCCGAAGTGGAGAAAATGGGCGGAAAGCGCTGGGATACCTCCAGCCTGCTCGCCCGGCTGCAGCGCTGATCCGGGTGGATATTGCTGCTCCCTGACCGAGCCCCATGGCTAAAATGGTGGATGACCCTCCCCGGGGAACAAAAAATCCGTCATCTGGCCGTCAAAATGCTCTAACAACGGGGCGATTCCGGGGTTCGGTGGGAGCAGCAAAGATGCGATGGTTCAAGGCCTTGTTGCCGAAAGAGGACCAGTTTTTCGAACTCTTTGCCCGTCACTCCCAGACCCTCGTCAACGGTGCCGCCGCCCTCGAAGGAATGCTTCGCGGCGGCGACGAAATCGACGCCTATTGCGAGAAGATCAACAAGCACGAGAACGAGGCGGACGCCATCACCCGCGAGGTGATTCTGGCGGTCCGCCGTTCGTTCATCACGCCTTTCGACCGCGGCGACATCAAAAACCTCATCACCTCGATGGATGACGCCATCGACCAGATGCAGCAGACCGCGAAGGCCGTGACCCTCTTCGAGGTTCGCGAATTCGAATTGCCGATGCGCGAGATGGGCTCGATCATCGCCCATTGCGCAGCGCTGGTGGTGCGCGCGATCCCGCTGCTTCAATCGATCGGCGCCAATGTCGCGACGCTGTCGGCGATCACCGAGGAACTGACCCGTCTCGAAGGCAAGGTCGATGATCTCCACGATCTCGGACTGAAAGAACTCTATCTGCGCTATCGCAACGCCAACACGATGGACTTCATCGTCGGCGCGGAGATCTACGATCATCTCGAGAAGGTGGCCGACCGTTTCGACGACGTCGCCAACGAGATCAACAGCATCGTGATCGAACAGGTCTAAGGCCCGCGCGGTGGACACCACTCTCGCCCTTCCCCTGCTGGTCGCGCTGGTCGGGATCGCGCTCGTCTTCGATTTCCTCAATGGCCTGCACGACGCGGCGAACTCGATCGCCACCATCGTGTCGACCCGCGTGCTGAAGCCGCAATACGCGGTGTTCTGGGCGGCCTTCTTCAATTTCATCGCGTTCCTGTTCTTTGGCCTTCACGTGGCCGAGACGCTCGGCACAGGCATCATCGATCCGGGCATCGTCGATCCGCAGGTGATCTTCGCAGCGCTGATGGGCGCGATTATCTGGAATCTGGTGACCTGGTACTTCGGCATTCCCTCCTCGAGCTCGCACGCGCTGATCGGCGGTCTCGTCGGCGGCGGCTTCGCCAAGGCCGGGCTTGCCGCGCTGGAATGGAGCGGCCTGTCCAAGGCCATTCTCGCCATCTTCCTGTCGCCGCTGGTCGGCTTCGTGCTGGCGCTGCTGCTGATCGCGATCGTGTCGTGGGCGGCGGCACGCTCGACGCCGTTCATGGTGGACCGCGCCTTCCGCATCCTGCAGTTCGGCTCGGCCTCGCTCTATTCGCTCGGCCATGGCGGCAACGACGCCCAGAAGACCATGGGCATCATCGCCGTGCTGCTGTTCTCGCAGGGCTATGGCGGCGCCAGTTTTCACGTCCCGTTCTGGGTGGTGATTGCCTGCCAGTCGGCGATGGCGCTTGGCACCCTGATGGGCGGCTGGCGCATCGTCCGCACCATGGGCAGCCGCATCACCCACCTGACCCCGATGCAGGGCTTCTGCGCGGAAACTGGCGGCGCGCTGACCCTGTTCGCGGCCACCGGTTTCGGCATTCCGGTCTCGACGACCCATACGATCACCGGCGCGATCGTCGGCGTCGGGTCTGCGCGCCGTCTCTCCGCCGTGCGCTGGAACATCGCAAGTTCGATCGTGGTCGCCTGGATCATCACGATCCCCGCATCGGCCGTGGTCGCGATCGCCGCCTACGAACTGCTGCCGTTTTTCCGCTGAGACCCCTGACGGCCGTTCGTCAGGATCGCCGTCAAGCCCCGACGACGAGCGGATTGCGGCCGGAAATTTACCAGCCGTTAACCCAACTGCATTGCTCTTTAAGCGGCCTCTTAATCATTTGTCGTAAGAAACAGATGGTGTGGAAACGCCTTGCGTAGCGTTGCAGTTGTAGTGGTCGATGAGTGAGTCCGTCGAAAATCCCGATGTCGTGCTGATGCCGGGCGGAACAGCAGTTGCCGGGCCGGCCCGTCACCGGCGAGCGGCTTCGCAGCGCGTCCGCGAGGCGCGCGACCGGCTGACATCGACCAGCGGTACCCGCCCCGCGTTCGACCACGAACTGTTGCGCCAGTACGCGCAGACGCGCATCTCCGCCTCTCTGGTGGTGATGCTGCTGGTGGTGGCGACCGGCCTGTTATCCAGTTTCTGGGTGCCGGCCATCAGCGCCGCAGTGTGGACCTGCGGCATCCTGATCATACACGCCCTGATCATCCGCTACTGCACGAAGTTCCTGACCGTTCCGGCCTCGCCCGCCAACACCAAGAAATGGCGGCGGCGCTTCGTCCTCCTCGATCTGCTCTACGGCCTGTCATGGACGCTGGTGTTGATCCACCCGTCGGGTATCGACGTGGTGTCGAACACGCTGATGCTGTTCGTGATGCTGCTGGTGATCGCGGTATCCACCATGATGGCGTCGAGCCTGCCGATCGCGGCATTCGCGGCCACCGTCCCGGTGACCTCCGCCATCGCGGCGAACTTCGTGCTGCGCGGGACCTTTGACGACTACATCCTCGCGGCCCTGGCCGTGACAGCCGAATGCTACTTCGCGCTCCTCACCCACCGCCTCCATTCGACCACGCTCGCGACGCTCGAAGCGCGTGCCGAAAAGGATGCGCTGATCGGCGAACTCGAACAGGCCAAGGCGATTTCCGACGAAGCGCGCCACCGCGCCGAAGCCGCCAACGTCTCCAAGTCGCGCTTCCTCGCGCAGATGAGCCACGAACTGCGCACGCCGCTGAACGCCATTCTCGGCTTCTCCGAAGTGATGAAGAGCGAGATCTTCGGTGCCCACGCGGTCGAGGCATACAAGGACTATTCCGCCGACATCCATAATTCCGGCGTGCATCTGCTCAACCTGATCAACGAAATCCTCGACCTGTCGCGTATCGAGGCCGGGCGCTACGAACTGAACGAAGAACCCGTATCGCTGGTGCATGTGGTGGCGGACTGCCATCACCTTCTCAAGCTACGCGCATCGAGCCGGGGCATCACCATCCACGAGGTGTTCGAGCAGGACATGCCGAAACTGTGGGGCGACGAGCGCGCCATGCGCCAGGTCGTGCTCAACCTGCTGTCGAACTCGATCAAGTTCACCCCGCCCGGCGGGGAAATCTGGCTCAAGGTCGGCTGGACGGCATCTGGTGGCCAGTATCTCAGCGTCAAGGACACCGGCTCCGGCATCGCCGAAGACGAAATTCCGATCGTGCTGGCCTCGTTCGGCCAGGGCTCCAACTCGATCAAATCCGCCGAACAGGGCGCAGGCCTCGGCCTGCCGATCGCCAAGAGCCTGATCGACATGCACGGCGGCACCTTCACGCTGAAATCGAAAATCCGCATCGGCACCGAAGTCATCATCACCTTCCCGCCCGAACGCGTGATGACTGCGCTGGCGCCGATGGCCGAGGTTTCGCCGCCGCTGCAGCCGGACCCGCTCGATCTCACCAACGAGAAGAGCCGGCCGCGCCACAAACCGATCATGAGCGCCGGTACCGGATTGTCATGATGGCTTGCGCAAACGCACCAATCCTTCTTTATGTCGCGAATGGCCACCGAAACGCCCTGCATCGCCGTCTGCATGATCGATCCACGCACCAATCTGTGCATGGGCTGTGGCCGCACCCTGCCCGAAATCGCCAAATGGCATTCGCTGGAGTCCGCGGAGCGCCTCGCGGTGATGGCGACACTGCCGCAGCGGATGGCCGACGCCGGAATGGATATTCTCCCTGCATTGAGAGCGCGGCTGGAGAAACAGTCCCGGCAATCGTGACGTCGTTTGTAGCAGGTGCGCTGTGACCCGTTTCCTGCTCGTCCTGATCGTTTTGGTGGCGACCGGAAGTTCGCTGTTCGCGATCCAGGACCCGAAGGGTTTTCAGAACGCCAAGCACTCGCTGCTGACCGCGGTGTACCAGCATAAGCATCGCGCCATGCGCGCGGTGGAAATTTCACGGTCCCACAACGGCGACTTCGCCCTGCGCGCCCGCATCAACGGTGTCGTCGCCCCGATGGTGATCGATACCGGCGCGACCTCGGTGGTGCTGACATACGAGACTGCCAAGGCCGCCGGCCTGCCGGTCGAACTCGCCGACTACAACGTGGACGTGGAGACGGCCGGCGGACGCGTGCGCGCGGCGCGGCTGACGCTCGAACGCCTGTCGATCGGCAGACTGGTCGAACTTTCGGTGCCGGCTCTGGTGGTGCCGCGCGGCCAGATGAAAACCAACCTGCTCGGCATGAGTTTCCTCAACCGGCTGGAAAGCTGGGAGGTGCGTCCCGACAAACTGGTGCTGCAGGGGTACCCCTAGCGTTAAGCCGCGACCGGCGATACCTCACGCCGCCCGACCAGCGCGACCGCTTCGCGCAATTGCGTCACGCCGGCATCCGGCTTGACGCATTTTTCCGCCAGCGCACGGCGGAAGGCGCGCGCACCCGGCACGCCATGGAACGCGCCGACCATGTGCCGCGTAATGGCGTGCAACCGCGTGCCGCGCGCCAGTTGATCCTCGATATAGGGAATGAATGCTTCGATCGCGTCCTGCATGGTGGCGTGCGGCGCGGGTGCGCCAAAAATATCGGCGTCGACATCGAGCAGCCGCCATGGCTCCTGATAGGCGGCGCGGCCAAGCATCGCGCCATCGACATGCGCCAGATGATGCCGGGCTTCGGCGATGCCCGGAATGCCGCCGTTGATCACCACCGGCGTATCAGGCAACGCGGCCTTGAGCCGGTAGACGCGATCGTAATCGAGCGGCGGAATGTCCCGGTTCTCCTTCGGAGACAGTCCCTTGAGCCACGCCTTGCGCGCATGCACGATAACCACGTCGGCGCCCGCGCTCACCACCCCGCGTGCCAGCGTATCGAGCGCGACTTCCGGGTCCTGATCGTCGATGCCGATGCGGCACTTCACCGTGACAGGAACGCGCACCGCGTTCTTCATCGCGGCCACGCAGTCGGCCACCAGTTGCGGCTCTGCCATGAGACATGCGCCGAACCGGCCGTCCTGCACGCGGTCGGACGGACAGCCGACATTGAGATTGATTTCGTCATAGCCGAAATCCTCGCCGATCCGCGCACTTGCGGCGAGATCCTGCGGATTCGATCCACCCAGTTGAAGCGCCACCGGATGCTCAAGAGCGTCGAAACCAAGCAAGCGCTGACGGTCGCCATGGATCACGGCGCCCGTGGTCAGCATCTCGGTATAAAGCAGCGCTTGGCGCGTGAGCTGGCGGTGGAACGCCCGGCAATGCCGGTCGGTCCAATCCATCATCGGAGCAACTGAAAAGCGGTAGTTCTGATATTTCAATCGTTTATCCAGCGATCTTCGAAGGGCGCATCGGGATCTCTGCACCCAAAATCAGACGATATTGCGCTGGTTTTAGCTGTTTTGGCGAAAGAGGAACACCTGCCTCAAGCCATCCGTGGAGAGGTCAGCGCGCGGCCATAGCCGAGGCCAAACAGCAGGAAGGCGACCGACCACAGCACGGCGGCGACCTCGAGACAGTGCGCGCCCCACTCCGGCGCGAAGGCCGCAACACCCCGCGCCACAGCCGCTAGGACGATGGCGGCATAGATCACGCATGTCAGGCGGTCGGCCTTCAGGGCGCGGCCGGTATGGCCGAGCGTCGCACGAGTCATCACTGCGAGCGTCATGCCGCCGATCGCACCGACCGTCCAGACATGCAGTCCTACTGTCGGCGGCGCCAGCCCGAAGGCGGCCGCGGCCAGCACGAGAAAGCCGGCCGGAATGAAGACGTAGGCGATGTGCAGGATCAGCACGAGCGGATCGCGCGTGGTGCGATAGCCCTGCCAACGGATCAGCCGGACTAGATGCAAAGCCCCGGCGATCGCCAGAAGACCGCCGGTGATCGGGCTGTCTTCGGCGATCACCCAGCCGACAAGCGACACAGCCCCCGCCGCAAGCGCGATCATATCGAACTTTCCGAACGGCGCCGGGAGGTGTTTCGATTGATAGCGTGCCAGCCAGTTGCGCGTGAAGCTCGGGACAATCCGCCCGCCGACCAGCGTAATCAGCATGATCGCCGCGGCAATGCCGATCCTGCGGCCATAAAGGGCTGCGCCCTGCAAGTGAAGTTCAAGGTGAAACGCAATGTTGCCGGCGATGAAGATGCCGACAAGCACCAGCACCTTGAGGTTCGACCAGTTCTTTCCGGCGACGATCTCGCGCAAAACCGAGATTGCGACCATCATCAGAAACGCACAGTCGACGAGCGCCGTCGCCACCCAGCCCAGCTTCGCCGACATCGCCACCGCGATCCGTCCGGCAAGCCACACCATCGCCAGCATGACCAGAGGCCACCCGTTGAGCGGCAGCCGCCCGGTCCAGTTCGGAACGGCGGTCAACAGGAAGCCCGTGATGATCGCGGCGAGATAGCCGTAGATCATCTCGTGAGCGTGCCATTCCATCGCCGGGTACAGCACGGGCAGATCGACATGACCGAGATAGACCAGAATCCATAGCGGTACGGCGACCGCGGCATAGAATGCGCCAAAGAGAAAGAACGGCCGGAAGCCATAGCTGAACAACGCCGGCCCGTCGTAGGTGCGTGCGCGCGGTATAGCCATGAACCGTCCCTCTCCAGCAAACATCGGAGCGGGACGACAATCCATCACGCCCCGCTGTTTGTTGGCTAGCCGAAAAGGCGCATGCGGTTCGTTGACCCGGCGCAATATTGGAAAGCTTCAAAATCGCCGCGCGTCAGCGCGCGCCTGTCGCCACGTTGCTGAGCTGATCGGGATTCAGCAGCGTCACGCGCCGCCGCCCGCATTTGACGATCCCGGCCCGCTCCCACGTCTGGAGAATGCGGCTCACCGTGAACAGCGTCGTCCCGCACAAATCGGCGAGATCGCGCCGCGGCATATTGACGTTTCTGGCTTCCCCGCCCCGTCCGATCGCCGCCTGCCTCTCGATAATCCTGAGGATGTTGCGCGCCAGCCGGCGGTCAACCGATTCCTGCGCCATCTCGCGCATCCGCGACATGAATTCGTCGGCGCGATCACTGACGATAGCCAGCGCATTCACTGAAAGCTGCGGGATTCCCGCGATCGCGTCGAAGATATAGCTGGCCGGCCACGACAGGATCACGGCGTCACTTGCGGCAACCGCGGTCGCCGGATACGGGCGTTTGCGAAAGACCGCAGCACAGCCGACGAGATCGCCGGGCAATTGCAAGCCAAGCACGACCTGGCCGCCTTCCGGCGTGAGATAGACCAGCTTGACGTTTCCCTCGACAACCATGAACAGCGTGGCCGACGGATCATCCTGCCGGAAGAGTTCGGCATCGCGCGCGACAACGCGGCGGGCAGCATCCCCCGCCAACTGCCGCAACAGAGCTTCATCGATTCCCTGAAAGAATCGGGCGGACCCAAGAATCGGGGCGCAATCGAATTGCGCCGGCGCATATTCCCTGTGGCCGCGATAGGTGCTCCAGACGGAGCCACGCGGATCATGCACCAGCCGCTGCATGCAACCTTCCCTGCCGGTCCGTCGTCTGAAGGCTTGCCGACCGGTCTTTACATCATGGGCGCAGCGTATTCCTGTCACATTGATCCAGATCAAAGACCCCTATATCATTTAGGCGTGTCCCATGGGGATCGTCATACGCAAGGTCGTCGCGATGTCCGAAGTCATGATCAGGCCAACCGAGATTTGCGCGCATCATCGGCCCGAAGGCTGCGCCCGCTGCAAGGTCCGCCTGATCAGCGTGTGCTCTGTTCTCAACCCTTCCGACCTGGCCGAGCTCGAAACCATGAATCGGCCGCGACGCTTCAACGCCCGCGACGTCATTGTTTCCGAAAGCGAAACCGCGGAAAATGTGTTCAGCATCACGGAAGGCATGGTCCGGATTTACCGGATGCTGCCGGACGGCCGGCGCCACGTTCTCGGGTTTGGCCTGCCCGGCGATTTCCTTGGTCTGTCGCTTCTGAGCATGTTCGAATTCACCGCCGATGCCGTGACGGACGTTTCGGTCTGTCAGTTTCCGCGCAAAACCTTTGCCGATTTCGTCGACCGGACGCCCTATTTCCTCAAGCGGATTCATGAGTTCGCCACTAATGAACTGAGGCTGGCCCAGCATCAGCTCGTGGTGCTCGGCCGCAAATCGGCGGACGAACGTGTCAGCGCTTTCATTGTCATGTTGCGCGACCGGATGCGCGGCGCCGGATTTTCGTCCGTTACCCTGCCGCTGCCGATGAATCGGCAGGATATCGCCGACTATCTCGGCCTGACCATCGAAACCGTCAGCCGGTCGATCACCCGGCTCGCCAAGGACAAGGTGATTCTTGTCGTTCCCGGAGGCGTCCGGCTATTGCGCGCCGATCGCCTGGAGCAACTGGCTGCGGCATAGCCGGAAGACTTCTTCCGTGCACAGAGACCACGGCTGTCCCGGGGGCAGCTTTGCTTCTCTTTGATCCAGATCAATGTCCGAATCCGGCGTTTTGCTACTGCTCGCCTTGACTTCCGGCCGATGACCATCGGCCGCGACTGGTGGCCGCACGATAAGGATCATCCCATGATCGCCCAACTCACCCGGAACGAGCGGCAGCTCGCGATCCTGATTTCGCTCGCCGTGACGATTTGCGGATTGGCTTTCGCCATTCTTGGCAGAAACGATCCGCTCGGCATTCACGGCGCGCTGGTTATGATCGCCGGTATTCTCGCGATCTTCTGGGTCGGCACCGGCTATTACGACCCCGAGCCATCGGAGAATCGTCTCGCGCTCTATTACGACGATCCTTCTCGCGTCGGCATCATCCTGGCGATGATCTGGGCGGTGTTCGGCCTTGCGGTCGGCGACTGGGTGGCGTGGCTACTGGTTAATCCCAACCTCACCTTCGATGCCGGCTGGTCGAGCTTCGGCCGCATCCGTCCGGTGCATACCACCGCCGTGATCTTCGGCTTCGGCGGCAACGGCCTGATCGCAACGTCGTTCTACGTTATGCAACGCACCTCGCGCGCGCGCCTGCCCGGCCAGCTCAGCCCGTGGTTCGTGCTGCTCGGCTACAACCTGTTCTGCGTGCTTGCCGTCACCGGTTACATGATGGGCGTCACCCAGTCGAAGGAATACGCCGAGCCGGAGTGGTATGCCGACATCTGGCTGGTGATCGTGTGGGTTACCTATCTGCTGCTCTATCTGCGCACGCTGGCGCGCCGCAAGGAGCCGCACATCTACGTGGCCAACTGGTACTATCTCGCCTTTATCCTGGTTGTGGCGATGCTGCACATCGTCAACAACCTCGCCGTCCCCGTGTCGATCGGCAGCGCCAAGAGCTACTCGCTGTTCGCCGGCGTCCAGGACGCGATGACGGAGTGGTGGTACGGCCACAACGCGGTGGCGTTCTTCCTGACCTCCGGCTTTCTCGGCATGATGTACTACTATTTGCCGATCCGCGCCGGACGCCCGATCTTCTCCTACCGTCTGTCGATCATCAGCTTCTGGGGCATCACCTTCTTCTATATGTGGGCAGGTTCGCACCACCTTCACTACACGGCGCTGCCGCAGTGGGTGCAGACGCTGGGCATGACATTCTCGGTGATGCTGCTGGTGCCGTCATGGGCCTCGGCGAGCAACGCGCTGCTCACCCTCAACGGCGCATGGGACAAGGTGCGCGACGACGCGACGCTGCGCTTCATGATGGTCGCGGCCGTGTTCTACGGCCTGACCACCTTCGAGGGGTCGTTCATGGCGATCCGCTCGGTCAACTCACTCTCGCACTATACCGACTGGACCATCGGCCACGTGCATGCCGGCGCACTCGGCTGGGTGGCGATGATCACCTTCGGCTCGATCTACGCATCGGTGCCGTGGCTGTGGAAGCGGAAGGCGATGTACTCGGCCGGGCTCGTCGAAGCTCACTTCTGGCTCGCGCTCGCCGGCACCGTTGTCTACGTGTTCGCGATGTGGAACTCCGGCATCATCCAGGGCCTGATGTGGCGGACCTACAACGAGAGCGGCACCCTTGCCTACTCGTTCACCGACTCTCTGGTCGCGATGCATCCCTACTACATCGCGCGCGCTGTCGGCGGCCTGCTGTTCCTGATCGGCGCGGTGATCGGCTGTTACAACATCTGGATGACGATCAAGACCCCGCACACGGCTGAGACCAAGATCGAGGATCGGCCCGATCCTGTCATCGCGGGCGCAACACTGCAGGCGGGAGAGTGACGGAGATGTTCGGATTTCACTATCGGCTTGAACGCAAGGCGATCGGGTTGACGCTCGGCATCATCCTCGTCGCCAGTATCGGCGGCATCGTCGAGATCGCGCCGTTGTTCACCATCCACCAGACCGTCGAGAACGTGCCCAACATGCGGCTCTACACCCCGCTCGAACTCGCGGGCCGTAACATCTACATCCGGGAAGGCTGCTATGCCTGCCACTCCCAGATGATCCGCACCCTGCGCGACGACGTCGATCGCTACGGTCACTACTCGCTCGCGGTCGAGTCAAAATACGATCACCCAATGCTGTGGGGCTCCAAGCGCACCGGTCCCGATCTCGCCCGCATCGGCGGCAAGTACACCGACGAATGGCAGACGGTTCATCTCAACAATCCGCGCGATGTGGTGCCCGAGTCGGTCATGCCGGCCTATTCATGGCTCAAGCGCACCGAGCTGCGGACCGATGATCTCAGCGATCATCTCAGGGCTCAGCGCGCCGTCGGCGTCCCCTACACCGACGACATGATCGCCAACGCACGGGCCGATGCCTACGGGCAGGCGGCGCCGGACTCGCCCGAAGCCGATGGCGTCAGCAAGCGCTATGGCGCAGCGACCAATGTCCGCGCCTTCGACGGCAACCCGGGCAACGTGACCGAAATGGACGCACTCGTGGCCTATTTGCAAATTCTCGGACGGCTGACCGATGCCGCCACGCAACCCGTCGCAGATGCCGGAGGGACGAAATGACCGTCGAGCATGACTTCCTCGTTGGCTTCTCGAAGTCCTTCGGGCTGTTCTATCTGATCGCGCTGTCGATCGGCGTGCTGATCTATGCCTACTGGCCCTCGAACCGGAAACGCTTCGACCATGCGGCTCAATCGATCCTCACCAAGGAGGACAAGCCATGGGTGTGATCGAACGCGATCCCTACACCGGCAAGACCACCACGGGCCATGAATGGAATGGGATCAAGGAACTGAACACGCCGGTGCCACGGCCGGTCTATTTTTTCCTGATCGTCACCTTCCTGTTTTCGGTCGGATACTGGATTCTGATGCCGGCATGGCCTGTGGGCGTCACCTACACCAAGGGACTGCTCGGCATCGATCAGCGCGAGATCGTCGCGCAGAGTCTGAAGGAAGCATCGCTTGATCGCGAGACCTGGACGCGGCGCGTCGAGACCGAAAGCTACAAGGATATTCTCGCTGACAAGACCCTGATGCGATCGGTCCGCGAGACCGGCCACACCCTGTTCGGCGACAATTGCGCCGCCTGCCATGGGGCGAAAGCGCTCGGCAACAAGGGCTTCCCCAACCTCACCACGGCATCGTGGCTGTGGGGCGGCGATCCCGATGCGATTGCCGAAACCATTCGTGTCGGCATCAACTCGGCGCATCCGAATACGCGCACTTCGCAGATGCTCGCCTTCGGTCGCGACGGCGTGCTGAAGCCGAACGAGGTCGACGAGGTCGTGGCTTATGTCCGGTCGCTGTCCGATCCGGCGTCGGCAAAGGGTACTGACGCCAAGAAGCTCGCCGCCGGCAAGACGCTGTTCGCCGCCAACTGCGCGTCGTGCCACGGCGACAACGCTACCGGCAACACCGAACTCGGCGCGCCCAACCTCACCGACAAGTTCTGGATCTACGGCGGCGACCTTCAATCGGTCACCGACACGGTCTGGGGCGGCCGGCAGGGACACATGCCCTCCTGGGAAGGAAGGCTGTCGCCGCTCGACCGCAAGATCCTCACTCTTTATCTGACCGATCTGAGGAATCCGAACCAATGAACGGCGCAGCATCCGCACGATCGAGAAAATCCAGAACCATGATCTGGACGATGGTCGGCGCCGGCCTGCTGCTTCTGGTCGCCGCGAACTCTCACCTCGTTTACGTGGCGACAACATCACAACCCGATTGCGTCACGCATGTCAGGCGCGGCGACACGGCCGCCAGCGGCCAGTACAGCGCCGCGTCATCGTCATGCTCACCGGCACGCTCCGGAGGATAGGCAATACCAATGGCGAAAGAGAGCATCATCATCCCCCCTCACGTTCCGCCGCTGCCGCGCGAGAACGTCTGGAGTCGCAACCTGCCGCGTAGTGCCGCGTTCGACTGGCTCTCCGCCGGCTGGCGTGATCTCACGATCAATCCCGTTCCAAGCCTGATCTATGGTCTGCTCGTCTGCGTGATCTCGATCGGTATCGTCGGAGGCCTGTTCTGGTATGGCTTGGACTACATCCTGTTTCCGGCGTTTGCCGGCTTCATGGTCGTGGGTCCGATCGGCGCGGTCGGACTCTATGAGAAAAGCCGTCGTATCGAGGCGGGAAAACCCGTGACGCTCGCCAACATGGTCTTCGTCAAAGCGAAATCCGCGGGGCAGATTCTGTTCACCGGTGTCCTTCTCTGCGGCCTGATGCTGCTGTGGATGCGTGCCGCCGTCATCATCTACGCGCTTTTCTTCGGCCTGCGGCCCTTCCCCGGCCTCGATCATATCGCGCCGATGCTGTTCGCCACGCCGGTGGGCTGGGCGATGCTGATCGTCGGCAGCGCGGTCGGCGGACTGTTCGCGGCGTTCTCGTTCGCCATCAGCGCCTTCTCGATTCCGATGCTGCTAAACGAGCGTCTCGACGCACTGACCGCCATGGGCAGCAGTATGGCGCTGGTCTGGAACAATCTGCCGGTGATGCTGACCTGGGCCACGATCGTGCTCGTGCTGTTCCTTGCGAGCCTTGCTACCGGCCTGCTCGGCCTGATCATCGTCTTCCCGCTGCTCGGCCACGGCACGTGGCACGCCTACCGCGCCATCAGGCCAAGGACAGCGACATCGCCGGCATAGCCGTCGGCGCCCCCCACGGGGAGAACGGAGTGGATCGATGAGTTGCTGCGCTCCCGGAGCTGAACTCGACCGTTTCCAGGTCGGCACCTCGGATGAGGAGCTTCGGCTTGCCAGCCGCACCGTCGGGGACGGCATCCGCCAGACCGATCTTTCGGTGCCGGACATTCACTGCGGCGGCTGCCTGCGCACCATCGAGACCGCGCTCGGCAAGCTCGACGGCGTGACGTTCGCGCGCGCCAATCTCTCGGCGCGGCGCGTCACCGTGCACTGGCGCGGCGACACCGCGCCGCCTCTCATCACCACGCTGCGCGATGTCGGTTACGATGCCCACATCCACGACATCAGCTCCGACGACGAAGACCCCGTACTGTCGCGCCTGTTGCGCGCCCTAGCGGTGGCCGGGTTCGCCGCCAGCAACATCATGCTGTTGTCTGTGTCGATCTGGTCCGGCGCTGGCGCGGAAACCCGCGACCTGTTTCACTGGATTTCGGCGCTGATCGCCCTGCCCGCACTGCTCTATTCGGGACAGGTGTTTTTCCGCTCGGCATGGCGCGCCCTGCGCCACGGGGGCACCAACATGGACGTGCCGATCTCGATCGGCGTGCTGCTGGCCTTCGGCATGAGTCTCTACGAGACGATCCATCGCGGTCAGCATGCCTATTTCGACGCCTCGGTGTCGCTACTGTTCTTCCTGCTGATAGGCCGTACGCTCGACCACATGATGCGGGCACGTGCGCGCCGCGCCGTGCAGGGACTGGAGCGGCTGGCGGCACGTGGCGCGCTGGTCCGGCAGCCGGACGGCAGCCGGATTTATCTGCCGGTCAACGAAATCGAACCGGGCATGACCGTCCTGCTCGCCGCAGGCGAACGCGTGCCGGTGAACGCCCGGATCGTCAGCGGACAATCCGAGCTCGACCGTTCGCTGGTCTCGGGCGAAAGCCTCCCGCAGCCCACATCTCCTGGAATGGACGTACAGGCGGGCACGCTCAACTTGACGGGCCCGCTGACCGTCGTCGCGACGGCCGCCCCGAAAGACTCTTTCCTCGCCGACATGATGCGGATGATGGCGGCCGCCGAAGCCGGCCGCGCGGCCTATCGCCGCATCGCCGACCGCGCCTCGCAGCTCTATGCGCCGGTGGTGCATACCGCTGCGCTGCTGACCATGATCGGATGGGTGATCGCAACCGGCGACTGGCACCGGGCCATCACCATCGCTATTGCCGTGCTGATCATCACCTGCCCATGCGCGCTTGGCCTCGCGGTTCCGATGGTGCACGTAGTCGCTGCTCGCCGTCTGTTCGCCAGCGGGATCATGATGAAGGACGGCAGCGCACTGGAGCGGCTCGCCAATATCGACGCTGTGGTGTTCGACAAGACCGGCACGCTGACGCTCGACCGCCCCCGCCTGATCGATGATAACCGCATCGATCCCGCCGTGCTGTCGCTGGCCGGTGCTCTCGCCGCCCATTCGCGGCATCCCTACTCGCTGGCGCTCGCGGCCGCCGCCGACACCACGCGCCCGATGGTTTTCGACGCCGTGTCCGAGCATCCCGGGCTCGGACTGGAAGCAACCTCCGGCGCGACCACCTATCGGCTCGGCAAGGCCCAATGGGCGCTGAATGGCGCGGCGACGCCCGCTCAGGATGAGGCGAGTGTCGTGCTGTCGATCAACGGCGAACGCGCGGCGGACTTCCGTTTCGACGACCGGCTGCGGGCCGGCGCGCGGGATGCCCTCGCGACACTTGCTGCGGATGGCCTGTCAGTCGAAATCCTGTCGGGCGATGCGGAACAGCGCGTTCGCGATCTCGCGGCTTCCCTCGGCGTCGTGTACGTCGCCGGGCTTCAGCCTGGCGACAAGGTGCGCCACGTGGCCGATATGAAAAAGGCCGGCCGGAAAGTTCTGATGGTCGGCGACGGACTGAACGACGCCCCGGCTCTCGCCGCCGCCGACATTTCGATGGCGCCGGGTTCGGCCGCGGACGTCAGCCGCAACGCCGCCGATCTGGTGTTTCTGCGCGAAAACTTGAGCGCCGTCCCGCAAGCCATCGAGGTTTCGCGCCGGGCCGGTGCGCTGGTGCGCCAGAACCTCGGCCTCGCCGTGGTTTACAACCTGATCGCGGTGCCGGTCGCCGTGCTCGGTCACGTCACGCCGCTCGTCGCAGCGATTGCGATGTCGCTGTCCTCGATCCTCGTCGTCGCCAACGCCATGCGCCTGGGCGGCTGGCGTC
Organism: Afipia sp.; assembly: GCA_051954725.1. Taxonomy (GTDB): domain Bacteria; phylum Pseudomonadota; class Alphaproteobacteria; order Rhizobiales; family Xanthobacteraceae; genus Afipia. The sequence continues at coordinate 247,411 of JBQCHK010000040.1, forward strand.
AGCACGACGAGGCATCCGACCACAAGCCCGGCCCCGAAAGGCTGAAGGGAACGCTTGCCGCGGGAGCCGCTGAATGATCGATTTCTTCTATCTCATTCCCATCGCATTGTTCCTCGGCGCATGCGCGCTCGGCGCTTTCATGTGGTCGATGGCCAGCGGCCAGTACGACGATCTCGACGGCGCGGCCGAACGCATCCTGTTCGAGGATCGCGATGGGCCGCCGCCCGATCATCCCCACAAAAGCCATCCGGCGTAGCCGAAGGCCGGGCGGGCAGCCCGGCCTTCTTATGACTACCTACGATGCGGCGCGAGCCTGTTTCGCCGCCTCGACCATGTTTGTAAGCGCGAGCTTGACCTCGGCCCAGCCGCGCGTCTTGAGGCCGCAATCCGGATTGATCCACAACTGCTCCGCCGCGAGATTGCGGCGGGCCTTACCGATCAGGTCCATCATCTCGGTGACATCCGGCACGCGAGGCGAATGAATGTCGTAGACGCCCGGCCCGATCTCGTTCGGATATTCGTAGGTCACGAACGCATCGAGCAGCTCCATCTTGGAGCGCGACGTTTCGATCGAGATGACGTCGGCATCCATCGCGCCGATGGCATCGATAATGTCGTTGAACTCCGCGTAGCACATGTGGGTATGAATCTGGGTCTGATCCTTCACCCCGGCCGCCGAGATCCGGAAACATTCCACAGCCCAGTCGAGATAGGCAGCCCACTCACCCTTGCGCAGCGGCAGGCCTTCGCGCAACGCCGGTTCGTCGATCTGGATCACGCCGATGCCAGCCTTCTCGAGATCGGTCACCTCGTCACGCAGCGCCAGCGCGATCTGGCGGCAGACCTGATCACGGGAGAGATCATCCCGCACGAATGACCATTGCAGCATGGTCACCGGCCCGGTCAGCATACCCTTCATCGGCCGCGTGGTGAGTGACTGGGCATAGGACGACCATGCAACCGTCATCGGCTTCGGCCGTGACACATCGCCGAAGATGATCGGCGGGCGGACGTAACGCGAGCCGTAGCTCTGCACCCAGCCATGCTTGGTGAATGCATAACCCGCCAGTTGCTCGCCGAAATACTGCACCATGTCATTGCGCTCGAACTCGCCATGCACCAGCACATCGATCCCGATGTTCTCCTGCCAGCGCACGGCCTGCTCGGTTTCCTTGCGCAGAAATTTCTCATAGCTGGCATCGCTCAATTCGCCCCTGGCATGGGCCGAGCGTGCTTTGCGCACGCTTTCGGTCTGCGGAAACGATCCGATCGTGGTGGTCGGAAAAGCCGGCAGGCCGAGCACCTTGCCCTGCAGGGTACGGCGGGCCGCGAACGGACTCTTTCTTTGCGCAGCGTCCGCCGGAATGCCGCGCATCCGCGCCTGCACCGCCGGATCATGGATCTTCGTTGATGATTTGCGCCGCGCCGCAGCCTTGTCGGACTGCGCCAGCATGCCCGTGACCGCATCGCGGCCATGGGATAGCGCTTGCGCCAGAACAGCCAGTTCGCCGATTTTCTGGATCGAGAACGACAGCCAGTCCTTCAGATCGGGATCGAGGTCGGTCTCCTGCTCGAGGTCGATCGGGACATGCAGCATCGAACACGACGGCGCGAGTTCGATCGTGCCGGCCGGACGTCTGGCAACAACACTCTCAAGAGAATCCAGAGTTTGCGACAAGTCGGCGCGCCAGATGTTTCTGCCATCAATAACTCCGAGCGACAGCACTAGATCGTCAGGTGCACGCGAGGCAACCACGTCCAGTTGGCCTGCGCCGCGCACGAGATCAAGATGGAGGCCTGCCACAGGCAGGCTAAGCGCCAGATCGACATGATCGCCGAGCGGCCCGAAATAGCTTGCCAGCATGATTTTGATGCGAGGCGCCTTGCGCGCAAACTCCGCATAGGTTGTCGCAAGCGCCGCGCGGGATGCGTCATCGAGATCGAGCGACAGGCACGGTTCATCGACCTGTACCCACTCTGCCCCTTCGGCGGCCAGTCGCGACAGCACATCGACATACACCGGCAGCAGCCTCGGCAATAGCGACAGCGTATCGAACGCAGGATCGCTGCTCTTTCCGAGTTTCAGGAATGTCACCGGACCGACCAGCACCGGCCGCGTCTGATAGCCGAGCGCCTTTGCCTCGCGGTACTCATCGATCACCTTGGTCCCGGCCAGCGAGAACATTTGGTCGCGCGCGAACTCGGGCACCATATAGTGATAGTTGGTGTCGAACCACTTGGTCATTTCCTGCGCGGGCACGCCATGCCCATGACCAGCGTGGCCGCAGCTATCACGATCCGCAACGCCGCTTTGGCTGCCGCGCGCCATCGCGAAATAGGTTTGCAACGAGACCGGCCCGCCTGACCAGCCGTAGATCGAAGGAATCGCGCCGACCATGACGCTGGTGTCGAGCACGTGGTCGTAGAGCGAGAAATCGTTCGACGGGATTCCGGTCACACCGAGCGCGCGCTGCCTTGCCCAGTTCGCGACACGCAGCGCGGCAGCCGTTTCAAGCAACGCGGCCTCGGTGATTTTCCCGGACCAGAATTTTTCAAGCGCGGTTTTCAGTTCGCGTCGCGGACCGATGCGTGGTGCCCCGAGCGTACTGACAGGAATGGAGTTGGAAGAGGAAGAAAGACCGGACATCGGAAACCCCGTGATGTTGGGGCAAGGGCCGATCGGACGCGCGCAGACATTCGCGATGGCCAGCCATCGCTTGCAAGCGACACACCGGGGCACCCCGCCCGTGGACGTTTTGATGTCGCGGCAGGTCTCCTGGCTCGCGGGTCGCCGCCTGCTCCGCCTTCCCGAGGTGAACGCCTCAGTGGCTTGGTGGATAAGGCTCGCCGCTTACAGTTGCGGGGGCAGCTCCGGCATAGCGAGAGTGAGTTTCTCGCGCACCGGATTCCCTCTTAGCTTCGGATCAACGATCCGAAGAACCACGACGCGCGGACTATGAGCGATCGAAATGAGGAGTCAACGCACCGCAGCAACCGCAGTTTGTGGACGCAAATGGGCAGGATGACTCTGCGTGGATCGCCCTTACCTGCTTGGGCGACTTCCCATTCCGATCAAAAGAGACCGTCGCCGGATACCTTTGATGGTCGAGAATGCACGGAAAGTGCCTCTGCATAAGGGGTTTTACCGTCGCGCAGGGTAAAGTTTACGGCGTTTTATGGATTGTCCCATACCGTGAATCACCGTCTTTGGGGGCCACTCGAGGCCGCCGGAGCGATAATTCTTGGGGGATGGAGGGCCAGAAGTGGGCATGTTGAGCAAAATCCGGCAGAAGCCGGTTTCCGTGAAGATCCCGACTCTGAAATTCCGCGGCAAGGTGATGTTCGGTTTTGCCGTCGTGCTGGGCATTTCCGTCATCAGCATGGGAATCGCTTATGTCGGCTTTGAGCGCGTGTCTCACGGGATGGAAGCCTATCGCCGCAGCGTTGCTGAAGCTGATCTGGCACGCAGCATCGATCAGGAACTGATCTCCTACAAATCGCTGGTGCGCTACTACGTCGTCACCGGCAAGGAAGACGACGCCACGGCGGCGCAGATTGCCGAAGGCAGCCTGAATCACGCCATTACAGAGTCCATGAGGATGACCGTCGACCCGGGCCGGCTCGACAAGGTCACGCGCCTGTCCCGCGAGTTCCGGACATTCGCCAACATCTTCGCCGACGTTCTGGAAGTGAAGAAAGAGATCGCCCGCCTCTCCGAGAACGACATCGTCCTCGGCGGAACCAAGCTACAGTACAAGTTTGACGACCTGATCAACACGGCGACTGAAGACGACATATCCACCGTCGAACTCGGCGCCAAGCAGGCGAAGGCTCAATTCATGGCAACCACCGCCATGGCCAATACCTTCATCATCAACTTCGATCAGACCACCGCCAAGAGCGTGGTCGCGCGCCTGAAGTTCGTCGAATATTCGATCAAGGCGCTTTCACCCGATACCGTAAAGATCAAGAGCCTGCTCGACGAGATCAATACTCTGTTCGCCGCTTATCGTGCGGGTTTCGACAAGCTCGAGGAGAAGTCTGGGAAAATCACTCAGCTGATGACGGAGATGAATGAGTCAGCCGAGCAGATCACCAGAGGATCGCAGGTGATGAAGGCCGACATGCTCACTGAACAGCAGAGGCTTGAGAGCGAGAGCAAGGCGACCGTTCAGGACATCGAACGGCTCGTCGCCGCGCTCGCCATCGGCGGTTTCGTCCTCGGCGGTCTCTGGGCCTTCATGCTCGGCAAGAGCATTTCGCGGCCGATCCAGCAGATGTGCGCGGCCATGCGCGAACTGGCCAGCGGCAATTTCGACGTCGTTCTCCCGGGCCTTGGCCGCAAGGACGAACTTGGCGAAATGGCCGCCGCTGTCGAGGAGTTCAAGATTCAGGCCGTCGCCAAGGCCGAGCGCGATGCGCGGGAACAGGAAGAGCAGAACCGTGCGGCGAGCACGGCCCGCCGCCAGGAGTTGATCGGCTTCGCCGACAATTTCGAAGCGGCAGTCGGTGCCATTGTCGGCAACGTCTCGTCTTCAGCCGTTCAGCTCGAGGCTGCGGCGGGAACGCTGACACGAACCGCCGAAACCACCGAGTCGCTGTCGGGTGAAGTCGCCGGCGCTTCGGAAGAAGCGTCCGCCAACATGCAATCGGTGGTCGCAGCCACCGAGGAATTGTCGGCGTCGGTCGATGAAATTCGCCGTCAGGTCCGCGAATCGAACCGCATCGCCGAGGGTGCCGTCGAACAGGCGGAGCGTACCGACGAGCGGATCGGTCGTCTGTCGCGCGCAGCGGGTCAGATCGGCGACGTGGTCAAGCTGATTACAGCGATTGCCGAACAGACCAACCTGCTCGCACTCAATGCGACCATCGAAGCCGCGCGCGCCGGCGAAGCCGGACGTGGCTTCGCCGTTGTTGCCTCCGAGGTGAAATCGCTGGCGACGCAGACCGCGAAGGCCACCGACGAAATCTCCTCGCATATCGTCGGGATGCAGGAAGCAACCCAGGAGTCGGTTGCCGCGATCAAGGAAATCGGCAACACGATCGGCCAGATCTCGACCATCGCGTCGACGATCACCACTGCGATCGAACAGCAAAGCGCCGCCACCCAGGAAATCGCGCAGAGCATTCAGAATGTCGCAGCAGGTACGCAGCAGGTCGCCGGCAACATCACGCAAGTGAACCGCGGCGCCACCGAGACCGGCGAAGCCTCGGGCGAGGTACTGAACTCGGCACGGGATCTCTCCACAGAGAGCACACGACTGCGCGAAGAGCTCGATCGCTTCATGGCGACCATCCGCGCAGCCTGATCCTTACAGATTGAAAAAGGGCGGCTTCGCATCAGCGGGCCGCCCTTTTCTTTTGTCACGCATCTCGTCGCGAACAAAAAAAGCGCCGGGGCTACTGCCCCGGCCCAGTCGTCCTCGGGGGAAACGCTATATCACTCGGCGGCCTCGCGGGGCGCACCGCCGATCGCGCCGGACTGACGAACCTCGTCGATCTGGCCCGGATTGAACTTGAGCACCTCGCGCAAAATCTCGTCGGTGTGCTCGCCGAGCAGCGGTGAACGGCTCACTTCGGATTCGGAGTCGGACAGCTTGATCGGGTTGCCGACAGACAGGTACTTGCCGCGGGTCGGATGATCGACCTCGACCACAGTGCCGGTCTTGCGCAGCGAGGCATCCTCCGCGAGCTCCTTCATCGACAGGATCGGGCCGCACGGAATGTCGAACTTGTTGAGGATGTCCATGGCCTCGAACTTGGTCTTGGTCATGGTCCACTGCTCGATGCGCTCGAAAATCTGGTTGAGCTTCGGCAGGCGAGCCTTCGGCGTGGCGTACTCCGGATCGGTCTTCCAGGTCGGCTCGCCGATGACGTCGCAGATCTTCTCCCAGACCGGAGCCTGGGTGATGAAGTAGATGTAGGCGTTCGGATCTTCCGGCGCGCCCTTGCACTTGAGAATGCGGCCAGGCTGCCCGCCACCGGAATCGTTGCCCGCACGCGGGGTGGCGTCGCCGAACGGAATGCCTTCGCCATACTGGCTGTATTCGGTGAGCGGACCCGCCTTGAGGCGCTGCTGGTCGCGCAGCTTGACGCGGCAAAGATTGAGCACGCTGTCCTGCATCGCGACGCTGACCCGCTGGCCCTTGCCGGTGTGGGTGCGCTGATAGAGCGCGGTGACGATGCCGAGCGCGAGGTGGAGGCCGGTGCCCGAGTCGCCGATCTGCGCGCCGGTCACGAGCGGCGGGCCATCGCGGAAGCCCGTGGTCGAGGCCGAGCCGCCGGTGCACTGCGCGACGTTCTCATAGACCTTGCAGTCTTCATACGGGCCGGGGCCGAAGCCCTTGATCGACGCAACGATAATGCGCGGATTGAGGCTGGAGATATGCTCCCAGGTGAAGCCCATGCGATCGAGCGCGCCAGGCGCGAAGTTCTCGACCATCACATCGCAGGTCTTGATCAGTTCTTCGATGATGCGCTTGCCCTGCGGGTTCTTGCTGTCGACGGTGATCGAGCGCTTGGTGTGGTTGAGCATGGTGAAATAGAGCGAGTCCGCGCCTTTCACGTCCACGAGCTGACCGCGCGTGATGTCGCCGCCACCGGGCCGCTCGACCTTGATCACGTCCGCGCCGAACCACGCCAGCAACTGGGTGCAGGTCGGGCCGGACTGAACGTGCGTGAAATCCAGGATACGAACGCCCTCAAGCGCTTTAGTCATAACAGCCTCCAATGTCGGTTCTTGTTTCCCTCGGCCCCCTCGCCCCGCCTGCAAGCAGACGGGGCCTGGAGATGTCGCTTACTTCTTTTTGCCAACCACGCTTTGCGGGTTGAGATTTCCGATGCGGCCGCTCTCGGTGCCCGCCGCCGGATCGATCACCGCGTTGATCAGCGTCGGCTTGCCGGAATCCATCGCCGCGTCGACCGCGCGCTTCAATTCGTCGGGCGTGGTCGCGTTGACGCCAACGCCGCCGAAAGCCTCCATCATCTTGTCGTAGCGCGAGTCCTTGACGAACACGGTCGTCGCGGGATCCGCACCGTTGGCATTGACGTCGGTTCCGCGATAGATGCCGTTGTTGTTGAAGATCACAACGCAGACCGGCAGGTTGTAGCGGCAGATCGTCTCGACCTCCATGCCCGAGAAGCCGAAGGCGCTGTCGCCTTCGACCGCGAGCACCGGCTTGCCGGTTTCGACCGCAGCGGCAATGGCAAAGCCCATGCCGATGCCCATGACGCCCCAGGTCCCGACGTCGAGACGCTTGCGCGGCTTGTACATGTCGATGACGCCGCGCGCGAGGTCGAGGGTGTTGGCGCCCTCGTTGACCAGAATGGCGTCCGGCCGCTCCTTGATCACCGTGCGCAGCGCACCGAGTGCGCCATGGAAATCCATCGGCGCTGTGTTTTTCATGAGCTTCGGCGCCATCTTGGCGACGTTCTCTTCGCGCTTGGTCTTGATCGCATTGATCCAGTCCGCCGGCGCAGCCAGCCACTTGTCGCCCATGCCGGCGACGAGCGCGGACACGCAGGAGCCAATGTCGCCGACGAGCGGCGCCGCGATCTCGACGTTCGAATCCATTTCCTTCGGCTCGATGTCGATCTGGATGAACTTCTTGGGCGCAGTGCCCCACGTCTTGCCCCTGCCGTGAGACAACAGCCAGTTGAGGCGCGCGCCGACCAGCATCACAACGTCAGCATCCTTCAATGCAGTCGACCGCGCTGCGCCGGCGCACTGCGGGTGCGTATCGGGAAGAAGGCCCTTGGCCATGCTCATCGGCAGGAAAGGAATGCCGCTCTTTTCGACGAGCGCGCGAATCTCATCATCGGCCTGCGCGTAAGCTGCGCCCTTGCCGAGAATGATCAGCGGACGCTTGGCGCTCTTGAGCACATCCAGGGCGCGCTTGACCGCGTTGGGACCGGGAATCTGCTCGGGAGCAGCGTCGATCACCTTCACCAGCGACTTCTGGCCGGCGTCGGCATTCATCACCTGGCCGAATAGCTTCGCCGGAAGATCGAGATAGACACCACCGGGGCGGCCCGACACCGCGGCGCGGATGGCGCGCGCGACACCGATGCCGATATCGGCGGCGTGCAGCACGCGGAATGCGGCCTTGCACAGCGGCTTGGCGATTGCGAGCTGATCCATTTCCTCGTAGTCGCCCTGCTGGAGGTCGACGATCTCGCGTTCGGACGAGCCGGAGATCAGGATCATCGGGAAACAGTTGGTGGTAGCGTTGGCCAGCGCCGTCAGGCCGTTGAGGAAGCCCGGGGCCGACACTGTGAGGCAGATGCCTGGCTTTTTGGTGAGGAAGCCGGCGATTGCCGCGGCATTGCCCGCATTCTGCTCATGCCGGAACGAGATCATACGAATGCCGGCGGCTTGCGCCATGCGGCCAAGGTCGGTGATCGGAATCCCGGGAACGTTATAGATGGTGTCGATGCCGTTGAGCTTGAGCGCATCAATGACGAGGTGGAAACCGTCCGTCAGATCCTCTGCTTCAGCCGATTTCGCATCAATATTCTGTGCCACTGCTGTGACTGACATTTCTGACCCTCCCAGGCCTTTCCGCCGCTTTGCTGCGGCTTGCTATTGAACGAGCGGTTGCGCAACCCGTCCGGCAATTTGCCGACGGCTATTTCCTATCCTTCACGTCATCTATCATTCCAGTGGCTTCCGACCTGAACGAGCGCGCAGCCGCATCGCCAATCCGCCGGCGATCGCCGACCGTTGGAAAATGTGAAAACTGACGCCGCCGGATGTTCATCGCCGATCTCGGACAATGCATTGGTCCCGCTTGCGCGCATGCGCTCGCCAGTGACCTTAACCACTTTTAACAGAATTGGCATACCAAATACCAACTGTCAACTCTGTCTCCTCTCGGACGGTGGAAGCTATTGTTGTTGCTATGCAAGAAAAGCATTCCCGCATTGCAACAAAACCTCTCGCTCATGTCTCTGGTATACAGTATACAAGAACCATCATCGAGATTGAAAGGCACTTCCAATGACCAGCACGTCCTATCCCCTGCGCCAGAACGGCGGCCTGTTCGCCACCTTGTTTGCCATGTTCTCCGCCTTCTTCGACGACGTGGCTGCCGTTACCGCCCGCAACGGCAACATTGAGCCGTTCGGTCTCTAAGTTTCGAATACCCTCGATCTCCCAAGGGTTTCTACTGAAAAACCGGGTGCCGGAAACGGCATCCGGTTTTTTGTAATTTGGTATTTTTGCCTCTTGCACATTGGCATATCATATACCAAACTCCTCCCTTACGCGCTCCGACAGAGAGTGCGATTGGGAGGATCAATATGGCGGTATCAGGAAACGACGCTACACGTGTAAGCGACGGTTACCGATGGACCCAACTGGCCATCGGCGTTGGCTGCATGATTATGATCGCGAATCTGCAGTACGGCTGGACGTTCTTCGTCCCCGATATTCAAAAAAAATTCGGCTTTGATCGCGCAGCGATCCAGTGGGCCTTCACCCTGTTCGTGCTGTTCGAGACCTGGCTGGTCCCGATCGAAGGATGGATCGTCGACAAATACGGTCCCCGGATCGTCATCATGGTCGGCGGCGCTCTGTGCGCCATTGGTTGGGTGATCAACTCCCATACGGCCAGTCTGGGTGGCTTCTACCTCGGCCAGGTCATCGCGGGCATCGGCGCCGGCGCGGTTTACGGCACCTGTGTCGGCAATGCACTGAAATGGTTTCCGGACAAGCGCGGCCTTGCGGCGGGAATCACGGCGGCCGGCTTTGGCGCGGGATCTGCGCTGACGGTGGCGCCCATTCAGCACATGATCAAGAGCGACGGCTTCCAGGCTGCGTTCTTCAACTTCGGAATCGGCCAAGGCATCATCTGCATGATCCTGGCGATCTTCATTCTTGCGCCGAAACCCGGCCAAACCCCGCCGCCGGTCGTCAACACGGCGATCCAGCAAACGCGCCGCGACTTCAAGCCCAGCCAAACTTTGAAGCATCCGATCTTTTGGCTGATGTACTTCATGTTCGTCATCGTCGGCGCCGGTGGCCTTCTGGTCACCGCCAACCTCAAGCCGATCGCGGCGGACTGGAAGCTGACCGACATTCCGGTCACGCTGATGGGCATCACCATGACGACCGTGACGTTCGCGGCGACCATCGATCGCGTTCTCAACGGACTGACGCGGCCGTTCTTCGGCTGGATCTCCGACAAGATCGGACGTGAGAATACGATGTTCATCGCCTTCGGCTTCGAGGGCATCGGCATCCTCATGCTCTACATGTGGGGCCACAACCCGGTCGGGTTCGTGATCCTGACAGGTCTGGTGTTCTTCGCCTGGGGCGAGATTTACAGCCTCTTCCCTGCGACCTGCACCGACACATTCGGCTCCAAGTTCGCAACCACCAATGCGGGCCTGCTTTACACGGCGAAAGGCACCGCCGCGCTTCTGGTGCCTTTCGGCAATTACATGCAGCAGGCGACCGGCAGCTGGGACGGCGTGTTCCTGCTCGCGGCAGGCGCCAACATCCTCGCATCGTTGCTTGCGGTCTTCGTCCTGAAGCCGTGGCGGAGGTCGGTTGTCCAGCAAAGTCAGATCGCGACTCCGGCGAGTCAGTACGCGACCTGAGCATCACAACAACAGACCTGCCGGATTCCGGCAGGTCTCTTTCCCAACGTGAAAGCTTTTTCCCAACGCAGAAAAATGTCTGGTCGCAACAATTCAAACGCCATGAAGCCAGACGCCTCCTCGGACGTAACACCTGAACCGGCAACAATGTCGCGTTCAATAACGCAGTAACACTGGATAATATCTGTCAATGGCGAGCTTATCGCCGAAACAACGGAGCTAAACCCATGTCAGTCGACAAAGCATCGGTCCGCAAGATCCTCGACAAGGTCAAGGCCGACGGCCGCACAAGTCTTACGGCGCCGGAAGGCAAGCTGGTGTGCGACGCTTACGGCATCGCCGTCCCTGGCGAAGGTCTCGCGACCTCGGCCGCCGAGGCCGCGAAACTCGCATCCGGCATGGGTTATCCGGTGGTCATGAAGATCGTGTCGCCGGACATTCTGCACAAGACCGAAGCCGGCGGCGTGATCGTCGGCGTCAAGGATGACGCGGCGGCGAAGGCGGCTTTCGATACCATTCTGGCCAACGCCAAGAAGTACAAGGCCGACGCCAAGATCGAAGGCATCCAGGTGCAGCAGATGCTCCAGGGCGGCACCGAGGTTATCGTCGGCTCGATCACCGACGGTTCGTTCGGCAAACTGGTCGCGTTCGGTCTGGGCGGCGTGCTGGTCGAAGTGCTGAAGGATGTCACCTTCCGCCTTGCCCCCACCACCAATGACGAAGCGCTGTCGATGCTCGACGGCATCCAGGCCCATGAAATGCTCAAGGGCGTGCGCGGCGGCGACCCGGTCAACCGCGACGCCCTCGCCAAGATCATCGTGAATGTTTCGCAGCTCGTCAGCGACTTCCCGGAAATCGTCGAACTCGACCTCAATCCAGTGTTCGCGACCAAGAAGGATGCGATCGCGGCCGACGTGCGCATCGTCGTCGATTTCGACTACAAGCCGCGCCCTGCCCCGCGCTCCAACGAGGAAATCGTGACTGCGATGAATCGCATCATGATGCCGAAGGCTGTGGCGGTGATCGGCGCATCGGCCGAGAACGGCAAGATCGGCAACTCGGTGATGAAGAACCTCGTCAACGGCGGCTACAAGGGACAGATTTACCCGATCCACCCGAAGGCCGATGAGATTCTCGGCTACAAGGCCTACAAGAGCGTCAAGGACGTTCCCGGCGAAATCGACACCGCGGTGTTCGCAATCCCGGCCAAGTTTGTCGCGGCTGCGCTCGCCGAGTGCGGCGAGAAGAAGATTCCCGGCGCGGTTCTCATTCCGTCGGGCTTTGCCGAAGCCGGCGAGCCGAAGCTGCAGGAAGAGATTGTCGAGGTCGGCAAGAAGTACAACATCCGCCTGATGGGGCCGAACATTTACGGCTTCTACTACACCCCCGCCAACCTCTGCGCGACGTTCTGCACCGCTTATGACGTCAAGGGACATGCCGCGCTGTCGTCGCAGTCCGGCGGCATCGGCATGGCGATCATCGGCTTCTCGCGCTCGGCAAAGATGGGCGTGTCGGCGATCGTCGGCCTCGGCAACAAGTCGGACATCGACGAGGACGATCTGCTCGCATTCTTCGAGCAGGATCCGAACACCAACCTGATCGCGCAGCACTGCGAGGATCTCAAGGACGGCCGCGCCTTCGCCGAAGCCGCCAAGCGCGTCTCGAAGAAGAAGCCGGTGGTCGTGCTCAAGGCCGGCCGCACCTCGGCCGGCGCGAAGGCGGCGTCGTCGCATACCGGCGCGCTCGCCGGTAACGACAAGATCTACGAGGATGTGCTCAAGCAGTCCGGCGTGATCCGCGCCCGCTCGCTGCGGCAATTACTCGAGTTCGCGCGCGGCATTCCCGTGCTGCCGACCCCGAAGGGCGAGAACGTGCTGATCATCACCGGCGCCGGTGGTTCGGGCGTGCTGCTGTCGGACGCGGTTGTCGATAACGGCATGTCTCTGATGGCGATGCCGCCCGATCTCGATGCCGCGTTCCGCAAGTTCATCCCGCCGTTCGGCGCGGCCGGCAATCCCGTGGACATCACCGGCGGCGAGCCGCCGATCACCTACGTCAACACCGTCAAGCTCGGCCTGTCGGACGAACGCATCCACGCGCTCATCCTCGGTTACTGGCACACGATCGTCACGCCGCCGATGGTGTTCGCGAAGAACATGGTCGAGGTGAAGAAGGAGATGGAAGCGAAGGGCTTCGTGAAGCCGATCGTCGCTTCGCTCGCCGGCGACGTCGAGGTCGAGGAAGCCGCCGAATATCTCTACCAGAACGGCATTCCGGCCTACGCCTACTCCACCGAAATTCCGGTGGAAGTGCTCGGCGCCAAGTACAAGTGGGCGCGTGGCGCCGGCCTGATCAAGTGAGGACCGACGCGTCATGAACATACACGAGTATCAGGCGAAGGCGGTGCTGAAGGAGTTCGGCGTTCCGGTTTCGAAAGGGGTGCCGATTTTCGCGGCGTCGGAAGCCGAAGCTGCGGCGAAGCAGCTCGGCGGTCCGGTGTGGGTGGTGAAGAGCCAGATCCACGCCGGCGGCCGCGGCAAGGGCAAGTTCAAGGAGGCCTCCGCGGGCACCCAGGGCGGTGTCCGGCTGGCCAAGTCGATCGACGAG